>CAURSM010000008.1:0-224983 GCA_963528005.1 uncultured Eubacteriales bacterium | reverse complement strand
ACCCGGTGCATAGCACTGCATCTCGTTCCAAAGGGTACAAGCTCCTGTTCTCCATGATACATAATCATAAGATTGCCGTTATAATCCCGAAAGAAGGAATTGTGACCAGGACCATAGACAGGTTTCGTAGAATAATAAGACAGCACTGGACTACTTGACTTCTTCCATGCATTCGCATCCAGAAAATCTCTGCCCCTTGGTATGGTAAGAAGTCCCAGGGCATAGGTATATCCGCAGGCTGCTCCTCCAGAATAAGTAATGTATACGGCGTCATCCATAACCAAAGAGTAAGGACCTTCATTATTAATGGTGCCTTGAATGTTCTCCCAACCATACAATGGTCTGGAAAGAAGCACCGGTTCGCTGGTTAATACCGTGGGATTATCTTCTTCTACGGTTGCAATGTAGAGCATGGAACCAGTATCAAGTGGTGTTCCGATTGCTTTTCGGTAAGACCAAACAAGACACGAAACTCCATCGGCTCTGAAATAAGTCATATCAAGAGTGATTCCGATTGTAGTAAGAAAGCTTCCATCGGATTTCTTTACCCGAACAGGCTCCTCCCAATCTTCCGCCTTACCAATCTCTCCTCCGGTTTTCAGCTTCATCATATGACACTGAGGCCCCCATATCTTAGAGCTGACTGCAAATAATAAATACAAGTCTTTCCCAATTACATGAAATTCAGGTGCCCAAAATGTCTGGACGTATCCTTTCTCTTCATTTAGATCCAATATGATACTTTCTTGAAAGCCCGGTGCAAACAAGCCTTTAATGGTATGGGATTCCCTTACGAATATTCCAATATCATTTTTATTGTCATTGGTGGCAACGTAATAATATTTATGGTTCCAAGGTAAGATGACAGGATCTGCATAACCGATTGCCAGGGGAAACTGGTACTCTTCCTGAATTACCTTTCCTTTTACTTGGTACGTTCCAGGTTTGGAACCATCAATATGACTGACGTCCCAAGAGACTTCCTTTTCCATTGATGAGCCATCGGAGTAAATTGCAAGAGCTTTTACCTCTTCTACCTGCTTTTTAGAGGTCGCATATACGATGTCTGGTATATGAGTCTCTATATGATAAAGAGGGGTCCAATTGGTTTTAAATTTCTTACCAATCCGTTCATCAACAGCAAGTATGTTTCCAGGTACGATATTTGAGATCGATACTTCAGGTGGAATAAAGGAGTAAGATTCCGTCGGTTTTGCAAGTGATACTTTCGAAAGCTCCTGTAAGCTACTCAATTGGTTACAATAAGAATCCCCAGCCTCACTTAACCAATGTATTTCATATGTCTTGCTTTCCTCATTATAATCACATTTTACTTCACTCACCAATAAATCCTTATGTAATCTTAACAGTCCAAGGCACTGAAACGTTATAAGATCTTCTGAGGTCCAAAGAAGAATCTGTCCTTTGCTTTCCTCATCTGCTCTCCCATGGGCATCCGTCCTGACCGCTATAATGCCAAAGCCACCATCTGCCTTGTGAAATAAATAGGGGTTTTTTAATCCTTTTTCTTGTATGACATCATCTTGATTTATAGTTGCCTCAGTAAATAAAATGCCGTAGTTATTATTTAGGGGTTTAAAATCATCCGTTCCCTCTTTGTAAGCAAAATGAATGCTGTTGCTTATTGACTCGGTATAATCATTCATAGGTTTTCTGGTATAAATTAATATGCTGCTTTGAGATTCTTCTTTCCTCATTGAATTACCTCGATCTAATTTTCTTTCTTAAAATACTCCTTCAGTAAAAATTTAATCATCTCATCCGGTTCTTCTTTTAGAAACTCCACCTTATCTCCAAAGTACATTCCATAGGGAGCATCCGTTTCATATGGTTCCCACTTTGGCATCTCTTCCCCGTTGGCATCCTTGCCGTTTGGATCTCCCGAACGGATGAAGTTTGCCCAGTAGTTACACATCTGGCGGGCCAGATCATAATGCTTTCCTACAAATGGCCTCCAACATTTTGCAAGTGTTTCAAAGAAGAACCACAAATCCACGGAATGGAAGGTTCCTGGATTATCCCAGCCGGGTATCTCAGCATCAAAGTTATAATAATAGATTGGGGTTTCATTGCCCAAATCGGAATTAGCCTGAGCCACAATGCGGTTTGCATGTTCTATCATTCTTACCTTGGCTTTCTGTTTCATTTCTTCTATGTTCCCGGAACCTGCATTGCAGATGGAAAGGAACTCCTTTGCATCGCTTCCAAACATCTCTACAGCCAGGTTATAAAATTCTTCTGGAGTTGAGGTTTTTGGAATGTTGTAGAATTCAGTTGAGGTATGACCTAACAACAACGGAACCATGATACGCTTATTTTGAGCCAGCAAATCAAAGGCATAATCCATGCAAAACACGTGATCCACAGCAGGTACCCAGAATTTATTGTATTCCACTGCCTTGGCATTAACATATTCTGCGTCCAGGTTACGGGCTTCTGACAGGGAAGAAACTCCTAAATAATCAAAGAATTTTACCCCTTCATCCTCCGCTTCCGAAAGAGTTAATCGATCATTAAACATTAAGTTTCCGGGATAAATATCGGTGAACATACCGCTTTCAATGATTGCCTTTTGAAAAAGCCCCTGATTTTGCATGGAAGTCAGCTGTCTTAGCACGCTACCGCCTCCAGCCGACTGCCCCCCTATGGTGATGTTATCTGGATCTCCGCCAAAGGAAGCGATATTTCGTTTCACCCACCTGGTACCAGCCTGCTGATCTAACAGTCCAAAATTAGCAGGTGCCTCCGGTGCTTCTTTTGTGATTTCCGGATGGCATAGGAATCCGAACACATTCAGGCGGTAATTGACGCTTACTACCACAATCCCCCTTCGTGCGATTCTCTCACCGTCAAATTCCATCTCAGCCGTATTTCCAACTTGAAAACCACCGCCAAAATACCACACAAATACAGGAAGCTTCTCATCAATCCTTTTGGCAGGGGTCCATACGTTTAGGTATAAGCAATCCTCATCCATAGGGACGTCAGGGTCCACGGCCCATTCTCTGGTATAGAGATCTTCTTTATTGACTCCCACTGGCGCTTGCATGGAGATAGGGGCATATTCAAAAGCATTTTGAACGCCCTCCCAGCCCTTTGCAGGCTGAGGAGCACGAAAACGATTATCACCGGTAGGGGGTGCGGCAAAAGGAATTCCCTTAAAGCTTGTAATTCTAGGATCGGCTGCCGGCAATCCTTTTACTGCACCATGTTCTGTTATCACTGTCCGAATCATAACGTTTAATCTCCTTTTTAGGAACTGCCTGTTTACCAGTTTCTACCATTAACCGTTGTGCTGATTTTATATGGTTCTGAATGAGGCTTTACATGATCAAAGGTCAACCGCAAAAAGTTAAATGCTCCATGATTCCATACATTAAAGTCATGATCCCCACCTTTTACCAGCACTCTGTAATCATCCTTAAGATTGGTTCCTGCCGTATTGGAAAGATCTTCTACCGCTCTTAGATAGCCATCCCGGTAAGCGATGGAGTCCGCATCGCCACAGGTTAAATAGAGTACGTTCAGCGTTTGTCCGCTTTTTGCAATACTTCCTCCCAGGGTTTTTCCGTCGCTGGAGGTGGGAGCATTGGAAAATCCACCGGCATACGCAAATAAATCCAACATACCAGGAGCCTTTACCGTTGCACTCAGTCCGTTATTCCACTCACTCTCTTTGCCTGTAATGGCAGAGGAATCACAACGGTATCCTCCAATTGCCATATTAAGAGTTTGCATGCCGCCCATGGAAAGACCTGCAATCGCCCGGTGCAGGCGATTATAAGAAATACCATCTTGAGATTTATCCATAATATTAGCGTTGGTATTAAATTCGGATTCAATAAACGGAATGAGATCCCATCTCATCTCGTAATCAAAGTAATAAAAGCCCAGCATATTGGTTCCATTGGCATTAAAGGAACGATCCTGCCAGTCGTGGGAGCTTCTGCCCTCTGGAAATACAACGATAAGAGGATTTATATCTCCTTTTGCAATGAGATTGTCAAGCATATTGCAAATATTAAATTGATTGTCTGTTTTCCCGTTATCCGACAGCCATTCATAAGAACTGCCACCTACTCCATGGAGTAAGTATAAGACATCATATTTCTTGTCTTTACGATTTTTATCGTAACCAGCAGGCAGATATACATTGCATGTTTTCCGAATTGCTTCTCCGCTTACAGTATCTCTTCCTGCTTCACTCTTACTAATATTTTGATTGTTCACAAGCTGACGAGACCGGTTAATATAGTTTCTGACATGATAGGTAGTCTCAATTAATGTCCCCTGCCGTCCCGTTTCCACTGCCCGTTTGTATTCATAAGGTAACATTGTCACATTGCTGTTATTCATACTTTATCTCTCCTCTAACATAAAAATTCTTTTATTAGATTGCCCCCCTGATACGCTCTGGCCGAAAACCTCTGTCTGCCTTCGGATCAATTTGCTGTATCTCAAAGTAACACAACCCATTGGATGATAAAGGAATCTCAAACACGGCAGCATCGTCCATCACCCCTAATTGTCTTATGTTAACTTGGGGTCTGGCACATTCTAAGAGCAAATCCAATTGCTCTTTGTTAAGGTATGCCGGGGTCCCCATCTTTGTCCATGCCCTAAGAGGATTGCAGGTGTTTTCATCCACCACTTTTGTGACCAGCATGTATTCTCCCTTGGGGAGATCTAGGGAAAATTCCAGGGTAATCTCCTTATCCTCATTCCCCTCCACCGGGTTCCAGCAGGTACCAGAGATACCCCCTTTCTCATCCATGGTCATGACAAAATGTTCTCTTCTTGCTATTGCCGTTTCCTTTAGATTTTTAAAGAAGGAAAAGGCATAATAAGTAGGTTTTGGTATCATACCGTTTGTCAACAATCCAAAGCAGCCAGAAAACGGAGTATAAGCCACCCCTGTCTCTTCAAAAACATCTCCAAAGGTCCAATAGGAATATGACGCACAGACGTCTCCCATCTCACTGAGCAGCCGTGCTGTATAAGCAGCATTCAAATTGGTATCGTGAATGGGGTTACGGGGCGTATAGGAGGTATTAAATTCCGTAATGTGCATTTCCATGCCTTCATACTCCGGAAAGCTGTCTATGATCCTTCTACTTTCCCTTAATTCATCCATAAAGTCTTTTGGCTCTCTTAATGACTGATATTCATAATGGCCATCCCTGTCTGGTGCATCTGTGGCATATGCGTGCCTGGTTACAAAATCCAAAGGGACTTTGTTCTCGAAACAATGCTTTAAAAAACAAGTAAGCCATCTCTTATCATCCACGCCGCAGATGGCTGGCCCACCTGCCCGTATGCGGGAGTCACATTCCTTTAATGCCTTGGCGGTCACCTCATACAGATGAAAATATTCTTCCATGTCGGCACCCTTCCAGAAGCCTGGAAGATTTGGTTCATTCCATACTTCAAAAGGCCAGGTAACCACTTCTTCTCTTCCATATCGGTCCATGAGATGATGAACCAACCCTTTTATTAAATCCGCCCATTTCTTATAATCAGATGGTGGGGTCACATTTCCCTTCCAATAGAACACGGTCTGGGTTCCAGATGCCAATGCCTCCGGCATAAAACCTAATTCTACAAACGGCTTTAGACCCATAGATAGATAATCATCAAAGACCAAATCAATATATGTAAAGTTATACTCTACTTTTATTTCCCCATCTTCTTCATAGGTATGATAAACAGCCATATCATCACACAGCAAGCCGTGTCCTCTAATATAGGAGAAATGAATTTCTTCCTGAACCTTCTTTAGCTGATCGTGATATTCCTTTCTTAGAGCAAGATTCATTCGACCAGTGCCAACACAGAACAATGCGTTGTTGTGAAAAGGTACTTTGTCGGTAAGATTAATCTTGTATTGCAGCTTCTCTTCCATAGATCTCCTTTCTAAATGATATCTCTTTAGGAAACGTATACCGTAGTATGTACCTCTGCCAGCTCCTTGTTTAGATCCTTCTCTTCCACCAGATCCAAAACTGGATATCCCTCCATATCAAAGTGCACCCGCCGGATTCCTGAACTTCTTGGTTCCCCGATTCCAAACCGTGCATGATATGCATTCCAAACGGTTCCATCTTCATCGGTAACATAGGAATTGTGACCAGGGCCGTATTCTCCTGGCACACTTCTGGAAGTCAAAAGAGGATAATTTTCCTTTGTCCAGCTGGCCAGATTTAATAAATCAACATCTAAATCGGCACTTAAAAGACCTACGGTATAAGTTTCATCAATCAATGCGCTCGCAAAGGTGAGAAATACCTTTTTCTCTGTAATCAAAGGAAATGGCCCTTCATCTACAAATACGTGATTGTTTGCCCAGCCATAATCTGGCTTAGATAACAATACGGGGTCTGTAATCAGCTTCCATGGCTCTTCTGGAGATACTTTGGCAATATATAACCATGATCCTTGGTCCACTGGAGTAAACTGCCTCTGTGCCCAAACCACAAAAACATCCTCTCCATGTTCAAAGCAGGTCATATCAAGAGTGATTCCCGCATCGTATAAGTAGCTTCCATCTTTTTTTAAGACTCGAAGAGGCATGGTCCAATCCTCTGCTTTGATTGGATTTCCACCTTTTTTCAACTTCATAACATGGGATTGCTCCTTGACAAATTCACCTGGAGTACCTGCGTGGAAGATGTAAAGTTCACCTCTTACAATATGAAACTCAGGTGCCCAAAGCAGATTTCCAAGGTGCTCATACATGGTAGTATCCAGGATTTTATGTTCTTGTGCCTGCAACAAATCTGGAATATTATCCGCTTCACGTATGTAGAGGGAATGGTTGTTATCCGCATCGTTGGTTGCGATAAAGTAATACTTCCCATTCCACCTTCCAATACATGGATCGGCACGGTTAATTGCAATTGGGTTTTCAAAATGGTCCTGATGCACCCTGCCTTTGATGTGATACGTTCCTGGTTTTTTCCAATCGATTTCGGACCCATCCCAGTCTATGTTTTTTACTGCTGTGGTTCCATCGGAATAACCTGCAATTGCTTTTATCTTCTTTAAGTCCTCCTCACAAGCTGCCTTACACTCTTTTGGGACTTCCATTGATATATTTTCAGCAACCATAAGCTTTCCTACCAGTTTGCAAGCTATTTCCTTGGAAATTGAGATTACATTGCGTGGCACGGCCCCTTCTATGTCAGTTGTAACAGGTTCTATGGAGAATGGCTCTGTTTTCTTTGGAGCAGATAGTTCAGACTGAGAGCCTAAATCGTTGGTTTTGTTCTGATAGTAATTTCCCTCGGTATCACTCCACCTAATGATGTATTTCATTTGTGACATATCGTAATGGCAGGTGATATCCTGCACGAAAGTATCTCCTTTTAGATCAATCAAGCCTTCTTCTTTATAATGCAAAAGATCGGTGGAGGTAAAGAAAAGCACGCTCCCCTTACTGCTTATATCTTCACTTCCATCTCCTAAAACTGAGACGGCCAGCACCCCAAAGCTGCCATCCTTTCGATAGAAAAGATATGGATTTTTTAAACTTTTCGCATTTAAAGTACCATCTGAGTTATCCGTGGCTTTGGCAAACAAAATTCCGGAATTGTGATTGAGTGGCTGAAAATCACGTTTGTTTTCACTGTATGCAACGTGCATACTGTATGCCAGTTTAGGTGCATATGTAGTTTCATCAACTGGTACCCTGGTGTAGCAAAGTAAATAATAAGAATCTTGATTCATATCTGATCGCTTCATCCTATCTCCTTTATCCCCATTTTTAATATGGCAGGCCTAATCTTTCAACAATAAAGATTGGCTTACATCAGTTTGTTTCCTTACACGATAAATTATAAAATACAGCATCACCTCTTACAATGACATATCCTACCGATTCATTGATGTATTCTAATGTCCACGAAATCAGGGTAAAAGATCCCATGTATGACAGAATGAAATCATACATGGGATCTTTCCTTCTTATTTCACTACTGCAGATCTGGCGTCAATTACTTTCTGGAATTTTGCTTTATCAAACTCCACAAGCTGCGACCATTCAAACCCATCAAGCTGAGTCTTCATTCCATCCCACATGCTCTTAAATTCTTCTTCACTCTTTGCAAATACCATTCTCCATGAGGTATCACAGATTAAAGTAGCGCACTGGCTGCGAATCAATGCTACATCTGTGGTATCACTTGGAAGGATAATATTTACGCTTGGTACTGGCTTTAACTGTCCCGTTTTCAATAGATAAGCCACTTGGTTGGCTTCCCCGTATTTTTCACTCCACTCTTTGGTCATCGTGGTTTTGTTTGCTTCCAGATAGGAAGACCAATAGTTATTATGATACGGCTCCTTTGTATTTGGATTGATGGATACACTGCCTAATGGCCATTGATTGATCTTACTGTTACCATCATCAAATCCACCGCCGCCCCATTCCTCGGGTACGGGACGATTCTCCATAAGACCATAGAGACCATTTTCTGTAAGGGTGTATTTTCCATCGTCCCCTTTTGTATAACTCCATCCAGGGATTCCGTCGTGTAAAAACTCTGCTCCTTCTGGACTAACCAACCAGTCTATGAATTCTATTGCTCTTTTTCTGTCATTGCCTTCCATGTGGCTTCCCAGGGCAATGGCTCTTCCGTCTCCAAAGTATTTATCCGCATCCTGGAAAAAGTTCATATCCTTAACAGGCGCATAAATATAGGCATTTCGTTCCTCCGCACGGTCAGGTGTGTTCCAAAATCCCCTCTGCCAATTATACCAAAACATCAATACCTGTTTGTTTTTCATCTTATTGCAGGCATTATCCCAGTTTTGAGTTCCGGAATCCGGATCAATCAGACCCTTTTGGTTTGCCTGGAAGAGAAAATGAAGCATCTTATAATAAGCACCATCGTCATCTGTGACTTCTTTCATGTCACCGGTAGTACCAACCATAACAGCACCATTTACTTCATAACCATACATTTTAGTAAGCTGGGCTGCATTCTCCATGGTCACCTGGGTTCCACCCTTATCCCAGTCCCGCCATAAAGAGATGGCATAGTTTGCATCCCCCTTCGAATTCTTTGGATAAGCTTTCTGCATCTGCCCCAAAACATCGATTAAATCATCCAGGTTCTTCATCTCGGGAGCACCGATTTCAGTATAATAATCCCAAGGAAGTAAGGGACTGATATAAAGGGTATCCTCGGAATAAACCGTTGGAGAGGTATTGGTGATCTGACAAGGCAATCCAAAAATCTTGCCTTCACTATTGTCTTCCAGCCCTGCATTAAATGTCTTATACTGGTCAAAATACTGGTTTAAATTCTTGCTGTTTTTTACATCCTCGCTGATATCAGCAATCAATCCGGCCTTAATACAATCCTGCAAAGGAGAATTATCCAGCAAAATGATATCTCCAAGTTTTCCTGAGGCGGAACGGGTTTGATAAAGCGCCTCCCCATCTCCCGAAGCTTGCGGCGCAATAATATTTAACTCCAGATTAAACTTATCCTTTATAACCTTACCAAACCACCCACTTTGTACGCCCTGATAGTTAGCTGCAACATCATAAACCTCCAGAGTAAGCGGACTGGTGTGGTCAATTTCTGACGTAGCATCTCCAGAAGCACTTGTGGTGCCCGCCCCACCGGAATCCTTCTGACCAGTTCCATTGGCATCTACTTTTTTGGAACCGGAGCATCCGGATAACACCAGTGAAAACGTACAAATGACTGCCAGCATTGATGAAAGAAACCTTCTTTTTCTCACAAATAAATCCTCCATTCTTTGATAATTTATAAAAAGAGAGTATCCTCTTCCCATATTTAACCTTTCACAGCTCCAATCATAATTCCCCTTACAAAATACCGTTGAAAAATGGGATAAATGAGTAAAATCGGAGCCACAACGATAATTGTAACTGTCATTCGTATGGAAGTAGCCGTCTGTACCGTTGCAACGCTCTGTGCCACCGCCGAACCGCTGGAAGAGTTTACTAGCTGCTTTAAGGAACTGGCCTGATTGATATACTGATACAAGATAAACTGTAAACTGTACAGCTTATTATCCGTCATTAAAAGTAGAGTGTCCTGAAATGCATTCCACTGTGCCACCGCCGCAAATATGGCTACCGTTGCCAAAATCGGCTTAATTACCGGAAGAATTACACGGTAAAACAAGGTCATGGTTCCTGCTCCGTCAATTTCAGCCGCCTGCTGCAATTCCTTTGGTATGGACTCCACAAAGGTCTTAGCCAGAATAATATAGAAGGGAGAAACAATGGTAGGTAAAATATATCCCCAGAAGTTATTTGTCAGATGCAGATTTCGCATGGTTAAAAACCAGGGAATGATTCCAGCATTAAAATACATGGTTATGATGACGAACCGATACCAAAATTTCCTGTGCCATAAGTGCTCTCTGGTAAACATATAGCCTAAAAAAGCAGTTGTCATGGTTGTCAAAAGAGTTCCAATTACAGTTCTGCTTACAGATATAAAAGCAGCGTTTACTAATCCTGGTATTTTTACCGCCTTGATATAATTCTCAAAATGAATTCCATGTGGCAGGAAAATAATCATACCCTTCTGGCTTAGATCATTGTTACTGATAGTATTGATAAATATGTAGTAAAATGGATACACACAGATAAAGGCAAATGCGGCGTAAAATACATAGATGGCCACACTAATGAGTGCATCTCCAACGCTTTGCTGCTGACGTTTTTTCTTTTTGGCGCTTCCCATAGTCTCTCCCCTTTCTGCATTATAAAAAGCTTTCTCCTCTTACCAGTTTTGAAATTCCATTTGCAATGGTAAGCAAAATCAAACTGATGATACTTTTTAAAATACTTAACGCAGTTGCCACCGAATAGCTGCCGCTTCCCATAGCCAGATTAAATACATACAAATCCAAAACCTGAATATGTTCTTTGTTAAAGGCATTCTGGAATACGTAATACTGTTCCATACCATTGGTAAGAAAACTGGCAATTGCAAGCATCAATAATACAAAATACGTAGGCAGTATACTTGGAATGGTGATGTATCGAATCCGCTGCATTCTAGTGGCTCCATCAACCTTTGCCGCTTCAAACATCTGCTCATCAATTCCTGTGATTGCTGCAATGTACATAATGGCAGCCCACCCTAAGTTTTTCCAGGTAAGCCATAACCACTGAGTAATCCATACATGATCTGACTTTTGCAGAAACTGAACCGGTTCCTCTAAGATTCCCCAGGCTACCAGTACATGGTTAACCACACCCGTATTGTTGAATATATTAAACGCTACGGAATATACCAATACCCAGCTAATGAAGTTAGGAACCGTAGTTACGGTCTGAACCGCTTTTCGAAACGGTACACACTTAATCTCATTTAGAAATACTGCAAAAAACATGGGGAGCCAGGAAGTTCCCACCGTAATCCCACTCATAACCAGGGTATTGACCATAACGCTCATAATCTGTTTCGTCTTTACCGGGTTGGAAACCAGAGATTGAAACCATTTTAGCCCAACAAAATTGCTCATGGTCAACGGCTGAGGCGGCCTGTAATCAAAAAACGCATACATCCAACCATACAGCGGATAGTAACAAAATACTCCCACAAGCAATATAAACGGGAGAATATAAAGGAATTCCTTAAACGAACGTAACTTTTTTTTATTCCGAAATAGATTCATTATATCTCTCCTTTATAAGACCAAGGCATAAACAACTGGGGAATCATAAACACTTGCGAGGATCAATGGATATGACCTGATCTTCCAACAACGTCAGAAACGGACCTGGAAGTCTGCGTCCTTCCGTTACCTCATTGCCGAAAAAGTCATTGGTTACCTCAGGTTTTACTGGTACTTCACTAATATCCTCTACCTTTCGAATATAACGGCCTGCCTGCATATGAAGGAAAGAAAACTCCCTGGTCTCACGGGACTTCTTTATTTCCATTGTAAAGTTCTCGGTATCAATATCGATATCAAATAAACCTTCCTGTCCTTCCATATCAAATCCGTAAAACTCCCTCCAAGCCTGTAAATCAAGACAAACGGCTGGAGCAGGATAGAGAATCCTCAAATAACCTCCCGGCATATTTAAATATAAATTTCCTTCTGCCTCATTGTGCTCAGTGGGCATCTTAATTGCTGCTTCCCTGCAATCATAAAATACGTTGTTAAAGAGTCTGGCATCTCGTGATGTACCACCTCTGCTGTCCCAGGTAATGCGAAAGGCGACAGTCTTTGCATAATAGCCTGAGCTTCTGCATTTCCCTATAAAGTTATTTACAATATGTAAATGATCCGTTCCTTCTCCATAAACAGCGTATCCATTGACCACTCCGGTATCTTCCATCTTGTACCAGCCAGAAGAACCCGGTTCTTTTGGCACTTCTGCCGGATCAAAACGTCCCTCCACATTCCAGAAGATGTTATTATCAATAAGATTTACATCATCCCGACTGCATTCTATAAAGATAGCCTCTCTCTGATTGATTCCATCTAGAAAAAGATTCCTTGTAATTCGGTTGTTCTCATTGCACATATCCATCCAAAGATGATCGGCACGAATGGTTCCTTTGAATATATTGCGGCGGATGAGGCTATTTGTGCAGTCATGTACTTTAATGCCTCCTGCCTCCCAGGATAACTCCATCTTCTGCCAGCCAGTTCCCTGTATGAGATTGTCTTCTATTAAAATATGTTTTGCAAACATCCCGGCGATTCCGCAAACTCCAACATCTAAAATCTTGCACCTGCGGATCACGGTATAGCCGATGATTTGGTTTTCTTCCAGGGTATGATGCCAGCATTCGTTTCCAATATCAATGCCTACTCCATTGGCCCAATCAATGGTACAGTCTTCTATGATCCAATGATGCCCCCGATAACAAGATATGGCACCTCTTTGGGGCACGGGCGCTCCGGTTGCTGCGTGGGCACAGATTAACCCTTTTACTTTGATATAATTCAAAAATGGAATTTCCGGTGCAAAACACTGTTCTCTGCAAGTCAGCTCTATGGTATGCTCCCAAGGTTCCTCATCGTGTGGCAGCCTAAAATGAACCTTCTGGCCATTGGCTTCTACCCAATACGAGCCTTCCTCTTCCGAAAGCTGAGGATACAGCGCCACCTGTTTCAATGGCTTTCCATCACAAAAAACCATACCTCGCCGATTTAAATAGGTGGTCATATCTGTTTTGTCATACTCAATGAATAACCTGTCATGTAAAATATTCACTGCGCAAAATGGATTGTATCCTCGAAATTCATCGGGATCCAGTTTTACTTCCCATATCTTCGGGTTACTTTTTACTGGTTCCTTTCCTAATTCATACCGGTTGAAATTCCACCCTTCACTCTTTTTAAAATCCTTTGTTTCATAAGAAGCTTTAATCACTACTTCCCCATCACCAAACGCTTCGTATCCAATCATCCGGTCAGTTCCGGTGCCCCCTCTTGCGGGGTGAACACATTCTCTGTAAACACCACCATGAATCAACACACAGGTTCCTGGCATTGCAATTTGGGCGGCTGCATTGATTGTTTTTAATGGGTTGTCTGAAGTACCGTCATTTTGATCCGATGCACAGGGGTGATTCCCATCTACGTGAATTTCTCTATCATATCTCTGTTCTTTTTCCCACACCTTAAAACATTGGCCATTGGGTAAAATCATATCCTGATCCATGTTACCCCCGTTCCTATCCTTACAAATGAAACGCAATGATAAAAATAAATTCAACCCTTTTGATTTTGTACATAATCCAAATTTTTTATAATTATTTTTCTATTTTTTAGTTCAATATGCTTAACAGTTTTATTATAAAATAATATTTTTCCAGAAACAATGACATATGTTAAGTTCAATATGAACTATCTTCAGGCGTAATCGACATATCCACATAGAATATGATTTATTATCAGCTTCTATCATAATGTTCTATCTTAAGCTGGCCATACATGGCATGTCTGTCTTTTCTTCTCTTTATGGTAAACATATACATGCTTTCTTTTATATATTCTTCTTCCATTTGGATCCCCAAACTTTTTCTACTAAAAAAAGAACAGAGTATGCATTTGTTCACACTCTGTTCTCAAACATTCACTGACCTATCTTAATATAGATGTTTCGTTATATCACAATATCTACAGGAACAATTACTTTGCCTTGCTGCCCCATATACAAGTATTATTATTTCCTACTGTGGTAAATGTCATGATAGGCTCTGAGGTTCTATTTTCATCATGCTGTTTGAAAAATACTCCCTGATATTCCGTTCCATTCATAACCAATGTGATATAGTCATACTTGTTTCCATTTGTTTTTTTCCAGGTTCCAGCCCTATCTCCTTGAATTTTTCCATTTTCAAGCAAAGTAATGGTTTCTTTTTTTGTCATATCAGAGTTTGTTTTCTGACCATGATCGTATAAATCGTATTTGCCTAAAACTTCCCTGGTATCATAATGACTGATGGTATCGTTTTTATTTTCAAATACAGCAGTTACGGGCCAGCCCTTCTGATTTAAAAATTGTTGGTGGACACGAACCTCATGGTTTTCTGTTCCCTTATCAAATCTTTGATGATAAACCAGATAGCGGTTTCCATCTCCATCGATAAGCGCACTATTATGACCTGCTGCCTTATATCCGGTACTGCTTCCGCTTAACAGATAATTACCAATGAGTTTTATTCCGTATTGCTCATTATTTTGTTTGTTGTCTGCTGCATTCTTACCTGACGCATCCAGATAAGGTCCGGTTACATTCTTAGAGCGAAACAATCGCATATTGTAACCGCCATTGGCAGTCAAACCACCGTAGGTTTCGTACAGATAATAATACCCACTTTCCTTATCATATGTGATGTAGGGACCTTCTCCTGACTGATGATTGCCTCCTGCCAGATGGACACCAAAGTAACGGTCTACATAATTTCCACTGGTTCCATCAACAGAATCCGTTCCTGGATATTTCACCGCTCCTGTCTCTAAGTTAAGTTCATTCAGGTAAATTCCACCGGACCAGGAACCATAAACCATGTAAAGTTTTTTCCCGGATTGGTCAAAAAACAGAGTGGGATCAATGGCATTGGGCCCGTAATTATGATTCCATTCATTCCCCTTAAACCACTTGTCGCTGATGCCATTTTTTAACACACCGGAATCCGTCAATTTTTTTAGATTGAGATACGAATTATCCCACCTGGTATTCCTGGTGCTTTTTCCGTCTGGCTTACCGTCTTTTGTGAATCCGGAATAAATAATGGTATCCACATAGGTATAAGGACCTCCTATCTCTTTTGAAACCCCGTAACCAATGCAGGACCTACGCCAAGTGGAGGAGGCGCTGTAATAAATCATATAAGCTCCCTTGCTCCCATCCTTATTTAAATAATAAGGATTCCAAATAACATCTGGCGCCCAGACGGCATACTTTCCTCCAGAAGAATCTCCATCATCATAACCCGCCCATAAGAATGATTGTTTTAAGTTGTTTCTTACATTTCCAAAGAGCCAGTTATTGGCTACATTATCATAATCTCCTCCTAAAGAGGTCCAATTGACAAGATCCTTTGATTTTGCCCCAGCCAGATGGGAACCAAAGATATAATACTCCCCATTTTGGGCCTTAATGATAGACGGGTCATGAACGGAAACACGTTTTGGTGTTTCCTGATTGTTCTGGATATCCTTTTTCATCTCCGCTCCACCTGCATGAAAAAAGAAAGCGATTACAAAAACAGCAAGGAACCCGGTTGTTAGAATCATTATAAAAGTTTTACTTTTAACCACTCTACTCATAAGCACTTCACCCCTTGGCAGTTTTAACTGCCATACCTTCTATTAATATTTTGAAAGTTTTGAAACAGAAAATACAGTTAGTACTGGAAAGATTAATTTTTCCAAATATGAGATTCTTATTTTATGTATTTTTTATATATTATTTGTTATTTCACCTCCTTTTTTATCTATATTTTACAGTTATTATATGGTTAATTCAAGTATTATTTTACTTTTCTTTCAATCACTCTCTATTTATCTATACAATATAATTTCATATACCTTCGTGCTTTTTCGCCGATTGCGGGAAAACAGAGCACAAAAAAACACGGCTTTCTCAGCTTATAAAAGCCATATCAAGTCGTGTTTTATATGATTTACCCCCAAAGGGCATTGGCATCCGTTGCACTTCGATTCAGACGGGAAAAATCTGTCTTAACAAAGGATATGGTTGACAGTAACAAAAACACCAATCCAATCACCAAAATGATGGCAAACGTCATAAATGGAGTAATAGCAAAGCCATTAATTTCAATCACCAAACCCTCTTTTATCAAGTCAGAAATAGGTAAATTCGTCTTTTCTAAAACGATCATTCGAAAGAATGCTGTAGCATAAGTCATTGGATTGAAATAAGCCACAAACCTTAAAGAACCTGGTAACATTGCGATTGGAATATATGCACCGGAAAGGAAGGTCAAGGGCATTGTCACCGCTGTTTTAACAATCTGGAATGTTTGACCGTTTCGAACTTTGGTAGCCAGAAATAAGCCAACACCAGAAAACACAATCCCAATGAATATCATGGATAAAAGCACCAAGAAAGGGGTCTTCCAGTCTGTAAACTTAATACCAATAAATAAGCCAATGACCAATATTAAAATTCCTTGCAGGGTAGAAACCGTTGCTGCAGACAATAGTTGTCCCAAAGCAACGTAGACTCTTTTTGCCGGTGAAACCAATACCTCTTTCATAAACCCACTAACCATATCGTCTACCGTGGAAGAGGCCAGGTTCAACGCACTTTCAAATACAGTGGTGATAATGACACCGGAAAGCATATAGGCAATGGGATTTTCAATAAAATCAGTTTTAAATATGGCACCGAACACGTAAACAAAGAAAAATGGGAATATCAAGGAAAATACAAGTCCGGTTTTGTTTCGTACAAATGCTTTAAGGCCTCTTTTCCATAATGCAAATACTGTATTCATATTAGGCCTCCTCTCTAATCTTCTTACCTGTAATCTCTAAAAACACATCATTAAAGGTACCTTTTTTGATTTCAATGTTGGTAATATGTTCCTTATGAACGCTTAATACCTCCAGCAGACGATCCAAATGCTCTGCCTCCACCTTATAATAGCCATCTTTTTTTGTATAGTCTAAGTGATATTCTGAAAGAAGTTGTTCTAAAGCCTCCTCCTTATTGGTATTGATATAAGCCTTATCTTTGGTATACTTTTTCTTAAGTGCATAAGGAGTATCATGTGCTACAATTTCTCCACCGTCCATAATTGCAATTTTATTGCAGATTTCGGCTTCTTCCATATAATGAGTCGTTAGAAATATGGTGATATTTCTTTCCTTTTGAAGCTTTATAATATATTCCCAAATATGTGCCCTGGTCTGGGGATCAAGTCCGGTTGTTGGCTCATCAAGGAATAAGACCTTTGGATAATGAATCAGACCTCTGGCAATTTCCACTCTACGTTTCATACCTCCGGATAATGCGGAAACCATCTTCTTTCTCTCACCAGTCAAATCCACCAGATTTAGAACGAACTTAATGCGCTCTTCTACTTCTTTGTTTGGTATGTTATAAAATACACAATGCATTTTTAGATTTTCTTCTATGGTCATTTTCGCATCAAGAGTGGAATCCTGAAACACGACTCCAATTGCAGATCGTACTTCCCCTTTTTGGCGGCTCACATCTTTACCATCAATCAATAAACTGCCTGAGGTTTTTTCAAAGATGGTACACAACGTATTAATCGTCGTACTTTTGCCCGCACCGTTGGGACCTAGAAATGCAAACACACTGCCTTCTTCTACATCAAATGATATATTATTGACTGCGACAAAGTCGCCATATTTCTTTGTAAAGTTTTTAACTTGAATGATTGGATTCATAGTTTTATCTCCCTTATGGCCGATTATTATTACGTAAATTTACCGGTTGTATGACGGAATTAATTATAGATAGACAAATACAGGTTTATCATCAACGAAAAGCCTTTGCTTTATACTTTGATTTGGTGCTATGGAATTTAAAAACCAAATTTTTCGTAATCTGCTCTGGTAAACCTATGATAGATTGCATGGCAATTTTCAAATTTAATGCAATACTTGTAAGCATCTGGAATTTGATCTTTAAAATAAATCAGGTAATCAAATTCACCGTTGTTCATTTCCTCACATATAACATCATTGGAATATTTATTAAATACATTTAACAATTCATCAAACGTACATTTATGACTGCTAATTTTTTCTATAAAGTCCCTTAAAAAATAGTTTTCCTCAATACTCTCATGAACATAATCCATTCCTTCTGGTGGTATTATAAAACAAAATCTTGTTCCTGTATGAAAGAATTCCATTTCACCTAACCTGGATTTTACAAATTCACAAAATTGGTTTAACGTGTTACACATTTCCTTGATCGTACCGTCTGCCCCTAACAGATTACAAATTGATTCTAATGGGTAATACAGTCTTATTGTCTCACTGGCATAGCCAAGTTTAATTTGCTCTTCTTTTATAACTTCGATTATATTATGTTCCAATTCCTTGAAATCTGGTTTGTGTGAAAGCTGCATGCAGTTCCTCCTATTATAATTAATAATGCTTTCAAAATCAGTATTTCAGGCCCTTAACCTGTTAGATGTAGCAAGAATACTGCTATATTAGCATAATAAAATCTCATTTACAACAGAGAATGAGTACCATTCCTTCATTTTTTCAGTCTAAATAATAGGGGAGTAATATTGTTTCTTTTACTAGCTTCTTCCGTATTAAACATTATATAAATAGTATATAAATAATAAATATCCTTTCCCGAAAATTCTAAGATAAGATATTATTCTAACACCGCAATTCTAATAATAGAGTCCTGTGCATATTCAAAATAAAATTAAAAAAGCAGTTTTCTACCATAGAAAATTATTTCAATGGCAAAAAACCGCTTTATCATAAATTATTAATATGAATTGTTAAGGTAGCACCTCGCTTCTCCCTTAAGATACATCAAGCCCCACATTTTCTATTAACGCTATCCCATCTTCCAAAAGATTACTATAGGGAGAGCCAAGCTTTTTAAGTTCTTGGCAAAGAAATCCTGCCATAAGCACTGCCCCCTCTGGCTTTAAGTGAGTGTTATCTCCAGGCCACATAAAATAAGCTTTGGACGCCAAATCACCTACAAATGCAAGATATTTTTCTGTTATAGCTGTTAAATCTATGACTGGAACCTGGGCGGTTTTTCCAGTTCTTATTACTGCCTCAGGATAAGCCCCATGACTCCCTGGCAGAAAAACGCCCTGTTCATTAAAAAGTCTTCTGGCAATTGGCGTAATTAAAACAGGGTAAGCACCTTTCCTTCTCGCTGCTTCTATAAAACGAAGTAGATTTTCTGGAAATGTGGTCTCCGGATCGGTATGACGCTCCAGGTCATCCTTTTCGTCGTTGTGTCCAAACTGAATAAATAAAAAATCACCTTGCTTCATTTCCTTTTCTATAGAAGAAAGTCTTCCTTCATCCAAAAAGGATTTTGTGCTGCGGCCATTTTGGGCAAAGCTTTTCATCTCCACAGAATCCTTAAGATACCAGAGCATGGCTTGGGAAATGCCAGTCTGAGGATAGGTTGCTATTTTATTGAATTTCACTGTGCTGTCTCCAGCGTAAAAGATTGCTGCCATTTACGTACACTCCATACATCGCTCCTGTAAAGCGTTTGCCTTTTTTAAGACCTTCGGAACAGATTGATGTCACATCCGGCCATTGCCACAGGTAGCTGTTATTTAATAAAAATGTTCTTTGTAGCCCATTAGTTTCCACCCGGAACGTTACAGTTTTCTGAAAAGAAAAGGGCTGTTGTTCCGTTCTAATGTAAGTTTGATCCACATATTCCGATACAAAAACAGTATCCTTTGTCACTCCAAATTTTATGTAGGTGTTCTCATCATAGTAAAGAGTCACACCTGCATTGGAAGAAAACTCTGTTTCTTCTTCCATAAACTCCATGGTAAATTCCATGGTAAATCGAAAGTCCGGTTGACTTTTTACTAGAAGACTCCTACAAGTCTTTTCCCATAGGTCTTTTCCGTCTCCACGAATCCAGACGGTTCCGTCTTTCTCTTCCTTGATATGGCTTTCATTCTTAGCTCTCGGTGCTAACCAAGTTTCTGCTGTCTGCTCCGCTTTTTTATATTCCTGCTGCAGATATGGAAGAGGAGCTATATAGGAAGGACCTTTGC
Source organism: uncultured Eubacteriales bacterium (assembly GCA_963528005.1). Classification (GTDB taxonomy): domain Bacteria; phylum Bacillota; class Clostridia; order Lachnospirales; family Lachnospiraceae; genus Lacrimispora. The sequence continues at coordinate 204,716 of CAURSM010000008.1, read as the reverse complement.
CCTGGTTCATTAAAGGCCAGCCGTCCAGAGTCCACTTAATCTCGTCCAGGCAAGTCTCTCGTCCTAGCATCCCCCACTGTCCCTTTAAGAATCGAGAACAAAGATATACCATAAACCAACGACCGTCCTGTGTCTGAACTGGTTTACCATGACCGCAGCACTGAATCGCAGCCATTCCATCCTTTTGATGCATGATAGGGTTAAACGGACAGGATTCATAGGGACCGTATAGGTTTTTAGACCTGGAAACTGTGATCATGTGACCTTTTCCAGTTCCTCCCTCTGCCAGAAAGCAGTAATAATATCCGTCTTTTTTAATCAAATGAGGCCCTTCTGGCGCATGTCCTGAATGTCCGTACCAAATAAGAGAGGGCTCCGATAATACTTTTTTCCCTTCCTCTGAAATTTCCATAATTCTGGCTCCACGGTTTATGAGCATATATCGTTTGCCGTCATCATCGGTAAACAAAGAAGGATCGATTCCAAGCACCTCATGAATCACCGGCGTATCATAAGGTCCCTGAGGATAACTTGAGCTGGTAATCATCTGCGTCTGGATACATGGTGCATCATCATTTAATCTTAAAGTAGCGCAGATATAAAACCGTCCATTATGATAGCTGATATCTGGTGCCCAAAAACCACGTCCACCTTCCAAACCTCCCAGATGTTCCTCCGCCCATAAAGAATCGGTCACACCATAACCAATCACTTCCCAGTGAACCAAGTCCTTTGAATGGGAAATGGGAATGGCGGGGAAATACAAAAAGCTGGAATGGACCATATAATAGTCCTCTCCCACCCTTACCACACTGGGATCTGGATGCATTCCTCTTAAAACAGGATTTCGGTAGCCCTTCTCCAACGAAAAGCCACAGACATTTTTAAAATACTCCTCGATTAGAGTTCCTTTTGAAAGATCAAAGGGCGTTACCATATTTTGATTGGCCCAGGTTGGATTAAGTCCACATCTCTCTACCAGATATGTTACAAGGCTTAGACTCTTTCCCTTTACTGCATAATGAAGAATGCTGTTTCCCTCCACATCACAATCTTCTATATTAAAGGTGTGATCAATCAAGTGGATTACCAAGGATTCATTTCCTTCCCTTGCTGCTTCAAAGGCCTGCTTTGCCGTCGCTTCTGTCTTCGATGTGTATAAATTCATATTCCCCATACCCTTCTGATGAACCATTTTCCTTGTTCGCACTCCAAAGACACAGTTTTGCTCCAGTCCAAGTAGCCCTGCGAAGGGGGAATTCTTCCCCCATAAACGTATAGCGGATTCCATCTGTAGACCAGGCAAACCGATAGGTCTTATTATGATACAATTCCATCCTTAAGTAAACGGTATCCATATCATAGGAGCAGGTCTGAGTTAACGACTCAACAGCCTCTCCCTCAAGAGTTTTCTCCGTCACTGACCCGGAGTAGAGACAAAGCACGTGACCGTTTTTCGTCAACTGAATGCCAAGATAGGCATAAGCATGACCAATCACTCCCATTGCTGCCATATCTCCTATCTCTTTGCCTATTAACCGAACCTTCGTTGTCATAGAACATGCCGGGTGCTGTGGAATCTGAGTGAGGGCATTAGGCGCATACCATAATAGATTTTCTCTTTTTTCATTTGCCAAACAAAAGAGGCGCAACCCCTTATGACCAGCCAAGGAATAATAAAAGTCCTTGGGATTTGCTTGCCACTGCCATTGAAGTCCCAGGTTATCCCCTGTAAAATTATCCGACTTCAAAATCTGGTATCTAGGCTGTCCCTCTACAGGAAGTTTCCACTCCTTCACCGGCTCTCCAATGCCATCTCCATTTTGTTCCACTCCAATAAACGGCCAGCCATTGTTAAAACACATGGGCTGTAAATGAAGAATTCTTCCAAGTTCATGGACATCCTGAAAATGCAGGAACCAATGCCTTCCATCAGGAGCAATGACCCAACCTCCCTGATGAGGTCCATTGACATCAGTGTTCCCTTGATGCATGATGATCCGGTACTCATAAGGTCCATCAATGGATTTTGCCCGAAGTACCGACTGCCAACCAGTTGCCACTCCGCCAGAAGGCATTAAAATGTAATAATATCCTTGATAATGATAAAGCTTTGGCCCTTCCGTGGTTGGTCCTAGCTGTTCTCCGTCAAAGATAACAACAGGCTCTGAAAGGACCTTGGTGCACGTTGGATCAATCTCCACAAGGTCCAAACGATGCTTAATCCCGCACCGGCTGTTGGCATAAGCAAAGACCATATACGCCTTTCCATCCAAATCCCAGAACGGACATGGATCAATCCAACCCTTTGCCTTATGGAGACAGCTAAGAGTAAATTCTCCATAAGGATCTTTACTGGAAGCCACATAAATGCCTTCATCCGGAAGCGGAATAAACACATAATAGGTTCCTTCGTGATAACGAATGGAGGGTGCCCAGGTACCTGAGCCATGGGACGGGCGGTCATACTTCTCAAATGGAAGAGATCTTACACAATAATTAATTAACTCCCAGTGAACCAGATCCCTGGAATGAAGCAGGGGAACCCCTGGTAAATAAGTAAAGGAAGAAGCTACCATATAGTAATCTTCTCCTACCCGGATGACATCCGGATCTGAATAATCTGCATACAAAATGGGATTTTGATACATCTTATGGCTCCTTTTATTTTATCATAGATTGAGAAAAAGGAGCAGACTTTCTGCTCCCTCTCTCACCAATTTTTTATTCCTTTACAGCTCCTATATTTACCCCCTGGATAAAATATTTCTGACAGAATGGATAAATAATCATAAATGGAAGGATTGCCACAATAACCGCTGCATTCTTTACGGTATTTTCGGTGGCACCTCCAATGGCGTGAGGTAAGTCACTTCCCATTATAACTGATCTTAACTTCATCTGAAAGTTATATAAATTATCATTTGTAATATAAAGCTTATAATGGGTGTAATCATTCCAATAAGATACTGCATACATAAGTCCAATGGCAGTCAGAGCCGCTTTGGATAAAGGCAATACGATTTTTAAGAATATCCCCATGGGAGAGCAGCCGTCAATCTCTGCCGATTCAAAAAGACTGGAGGGGATTCCCTCAAAAAAGTTTCTCATCAGCACCATATTATAAACATTGATTGCAGGCATCAAAATGACCACCAATAAGGTATTGGTCAGATGTAACGTCTTCATGACCAAATAAGTCGGAATCATACCCCCGCTAAAAATCATTGTAAATAACATTAAATTGGCAAATAAAGTTCTTCCAGGCATCTTCCACTGAATTAAGACATAAGCGCCTAAAGTGGCAATGGTAAGCCCGGTTACAGTTCCTATTACCGTTGTAAAACAAGATACTAAAAATGGCTTGTAAAGAGTCGGATTCGTAAATACAGAAACATAACCTGCCATACCAAACCGTTCTGGAAACAGCTTCATGCCGTAAGCAGTTTTTAAATCCACGGAGTCAATGAGTACCTTGTAGATGGGGACAATCATGATGAAACTAATTAAAATGAATATAACCACCAGCGCATAATCAAATGCGGTTGCTTTCTTTTTCATGTTCTCTCCCCCTACACGATCCCTCTTCCCCTGACTTTTTGGCTTGCCTTATTGCAGATTAATACAAGTGCACAGCCCACCAGGGAAGCCGTAAGCCCCACTGCTGTGGTATAGCCATAATCAGGAAGAGCGCCCGAGTTAAATGTTTGTGTATAGATGTAAGTATGAAGAACGTCTGATTTTTGGGTGACAGCGTCATTTTGCATAACGAAAACAGACTCAAATAAGTTCATAACTTTTGCAAGATTCAAAATAAGTACGGTAATAATGGTATTGGAAAGCGCTGGCATAGTGATAAACCGAAGCTTATTAAACCGGCCCGCTCCATCCATGGAAGCAGCTTCATAAAGCTCTGGATTGATTCCAGAAAGAGTTGCTATGAAAATGATCGTCCCCCACCCTGTATCCTTCCAGACATTGATGATATAAAACATGGGACGCCACCAGTTCTTATCCCCAAGGAAATAGATTCCTTCCTTTGCTATCCCAAATTTCACCAAGAGTGCATTGATTAAACCTGCATCACTAGGAGATAAAATTAAGGTAAATACAGAGGCAGTAACTACCCATGACATAAAATGAGGCAGATAGACAATGGTCTGGGTTACCTTTTTAAAAGTTGCTGAGCGCAGCTCATTCAGCATAAGAGAAAGCACAACAGCCATAAACGTATTTAATAGAAGCTTAACCACGCTTAATGTGATGGTATTGCCAAAGGCGTTCCAAAATCCTGACATCTTCATCATTTTTTCAAAATGTGCAAGACCGATAAAGACCGGTTCCTTGATGCCCTTATACGTGTAAAAGGCATATCGGATTCCAAACATGGGAAGATAATGAAACACGATTGCAAAAATAAGCACCGGCAAAAACATCAGATAAAATCCCTTATAGTACCGAAGCGAAACCAGCAGCGGCCGTTTTTGATTGCCTGCAGCAACCGCTGCAGGCCCTTTCTTCTTTGTATTCATATATGAACCTTTCTAACTCTATTTTGCAGATTCCTGTTCATTGAGTGAGTCTACGATTTTTTTGGACCACTCTGCTCCGCCTTCTTTTTCAAAACGTGCATAAGCTTCCTCAATGGAGATTCCCTGTACCACAACATCAGCGACTATGGAGTTTTTAAGAGTGGTTAAGTCACCGTTATAGGTTGCCATTACATCAGTAGACGGAATAATGGAAGCCTGACGGCAGTTTTGATTAAATAATTCCTGAGATACCTTTGCTTCTTCCTTTACCGTATCCTTACCAGGATCTTCATCCCATTTAACGATGGAAAGCATAGGATCCAGGTGCTGTTTTGTATACTGTGTACCAGGCTGCTCCAAACTTTCTTTTGTATGGAACTGACCTTCTGCATATGTATTGTCTAAAATAGTTTCTGCTTTTTTAGACCAATGAACATCTTCTACACCATAACTCCATAATAACTGGGTATCTCCGCCATCTAACATGGTTTCAATGAAGTATTTAAACACGCCTTCTGGATTTTCACAGGAAGAAGTGATTGCCCATACTGGTGCTGTACCTTCTTCGTAAGCCCCAATTTCCTTAATTGGCTTTAATGGAACCAACTCTCCATCTTTTCCATTGGCTTCCAGGTTGTTCTTTAAGTTGCTAGCCCAGGTACCAGCCCAATAGGTAAATACACCAAATTTATCCTCATAAAACTTATTACGGCAATCCTTGGTTCCATTGGTTAATGTCTCTTTATCAATATATCCCGCTGCATAAGCATCTCTTAAACGAGTTAAAGCACCCTTGAAGTTTTCCTGGGTAAATCCGTCATACCAGAGGCCATCCTCACCCTTTTCAAAGTTAGGCTTTGCATCCTGGTAAAATTCAGGAAGGTAATTGGAAGAAGGATCTCCCTGGCCCACAAATCCTGCTGCAGAAACACCATAAGTGTCCCCATTAATGCCATTGCCATCAGGATCACCTTCGGTAAATGCTTTTAACATGTTTAAGTATTCGTCATATGTTTCTGGTGCTTTTAACTCACACCGATCAAGCCAGGCTTTTTTTACATAAGTAAGACAGCCACCTCTTCTGGCTACAGGAAATCCAAAAAGCTTTCCATTAATCTTTGTATTATCAATAACTTCTTCTCCAGTTACACGTCCGGAAGCTTTCAGCTCAGAGTTATTCCAGGCATCTGTCATATCCCAGAGTGCACCTTCTTCTGCATATCCAGTATAATAGCTTCCATTAAGAATAATTAAATCCGGCCAGTTCTCAGGACCAGAGGCAAAGGTTTGCCCCAAAACATCAAAGTAAGCATCATGGTCTGGCTGAATGATCTCAAGGTCAATTCCGGTCAGTTCTTCCCATCTCTTTTCAAAGGCTTCCCTGTTATTTGGCTTGGTGGTTACCGTGCCATTTACCATAATTGTAATTTTCTCTGGCTTCTTAATCTCATTTTTTCCAGTTGTTTCCCCTGTTGCAGTACTGGATTCTGCATTTGCTGCACTACCGTTTGTTTTAGAACCGGACGAACATCCACTTAATACCATGGAAGCTGCCATCGTCATTGCCATTCCGGCTGCAAGCATTTTTTTTACTCTCATTTGAAACCTCCCATATTTATTTTTCTAGTGCGTCTTTGACGCTACGCAATCATATCATTGGATTGTAATTATATCAACGGACACTTTTTCCTTTCATTGTTCAATTTTATCTGTTTGGTTTTTGATATCCTTTTTTTATTATGCAATATACACATGGCGTTTCTATCCCCTTTGTTGTTTCACTTAAAAACACATAAAAATCCCCATTTTCCTGCGTACATTATTTACGTTCAGTGTACAGTTTTTAAACATTACGCCGTTTTATTGATTTTATATTCGTTTCATACTATAATTCCTTCATATGAAATAAGGAACGGTGCTTATGAAAAATCACAGCAGGCAAAAACAGGATGTACCATTTAAAAATCAGCTTATGCTCTCTTACACTATTTTTCTTGGAATTATTTTAATTATTGGGATCGTGCTTTATTACATATCTTCCGGACAGGTAAAAAAGGGAATCAGCCAACAAAACCGTCTCACCTTGTCCGCCTCGGTCACACAGTTAGACAGTACCATGGAATTGATGAATGCGGCGGTGAAGCAGGTCTCCTCCAACCGTTTTTTCAATAACCTGTCTCACCTCTCTGGAGAGGAAGAAAATGATTTTTATTACTTGGGTTATCAAACTCAGCTAAGCTTAAAAGCCATCACTCCAGTGGAGGTGCTGCTGCCAATCAGCAACTCTTTTATTTTCATGGAGAAAAACGGATACGTGGTATCCTCTACCTTGTTTTCTGATTTTCGGTTCTTTGCCCTCAACAATGCCAAATACCGGTTAGATCCAGAGACCTTCTCCAAAGCACTATTAAATGAAACATCGTGGAATCGTTTTATTCCAATGTCGGATTTCAAGGGAGATTCAAAGAATTATCTGTACGTGTATCCCCTTTTAAATCCTCTTCGTTCTGAGAACAAACCATTGTCCGTGTTATGCTATTTATTTGACTACGATCTCATTACAGAGTTTTTTTCCGGCATCAACCTTTATGGTGACGGATATTTAACCGCATTTAATAAAAGCGGCACCCAAATGTTCTTTTTATCTGACGGCAGTCCGGCAGATTCCTTTAAACTACTGGAAAACCTCCAATATGAGGACCAGATCGCCCATATCAAATCCAGTGAAACCAGGGAAGAGATGTTGGTAACTATGGTTTCTTCCTCTTATAATGGATGGACCTATTACCTGGTTCAGCCAGAGGACAAAGCTTATTATTCCATTACCTCCTCCCAGCGTTTCTTCACCATCATCACCATCTTATCCTTAGTGCTTGGTGGGGTAGTTTCCATCATATTTTCATTGAAAGGAAATCGGTGGTTGACCAAGATTAATGATGAGCTGGTTATTAAGGAATCGGTGGCTTCTTCCTTAAACCTTATTGTGGAAAAGCAAAAACCAATGGTAATTGAATCTTATCTAAGAAGAATTATGGAGGGAAGCATAACCACAAACGAGGAAAAGGAATACATCATCAATGAACTCTGTTTGGATCAGCCGGACGTAAAATACCACGTGCTGTATACAGAGGTATCCCCTTCCCAGTCCGAACACATTCATTCCAGTGATATGGAGCTGTTAATTCAAAATTACAACACTTTGGTACGGGAAGCGCTCCGCCGTCACTACCCTGACACCGGATATATCTATAAGCCCTCTGACCGGGTGTTTGCGGTACTGATCTCTTCCAATAAGACAGATCCCTTTGAAACGGTTATTGCTAAAAATAAAGCAACTTTTACCGAGCTTCACAACGAACTTTTAGAAAAATACGGCATCTGGATCCGGGGAGGGTTTGGAGATCGGAACACCATGATTTCCTACACCTGGAAATCCTATCAACAGGCAAAGGAAGCCAAATCCATCACCACCATTGAGCAATATATCCTAAGCAGCGATATCAACCAATCAAACGATGTGTATTACTACCCGGAAAGCCTCTCTGTCCAGCTTAGTGGATTTATCTCAAGCGGGAACAAAGATCAGGTTCAGGAACTTTTTAAGCTGATTCGCAATGAGAATACGAAAAAGAAAAACTTATCCTACACGCAAAAGGGCTGGCTGGTATCCGATGTGCGGGCAACTGTATTTAAAAAGAGACATAATCTTCTTACTGACGGGCTTTCTTTGGAAAAGCTTGGGTTATTGGATATCATCGATAAGCAGTTTGAAGGAGAGATGAGCTTAAGCATTCTTGAGACCATCGCTCTGGAGCTATGCGATGTATGCGGTTCTGAAGGCAATGAACTGATTCTAAAAATACAGGAATACATCAACAACAATTACCAGGATCCAGACCTGTGCCTGACAAAGATTTCCGATGAATTTAAAATCTCAGAGAATTATTTCAGCTATTTGTTTAAAAAAGAAGTATCTGAGAACTTCTCCATCTATTTGGAGCGGTTACGAATGGCAAAAGCAAAGGAAATCATCACAGAATCCGATGCCGGTCTCTCTACTTTATATCAGTATATCGGCTATAACAACGCGGCCTCCTTTCGTCGGGCCTTTAAGAAAAATTTTGGTGTATCACCAAAGGAAATGAGGGATAAAGTCAATGCAAGACAACATGGAAACCTATCTGATAAAAGCATCTGAGGATGCATGGACCCACCTTTTAAAAACTGGCCTGCCCATACACAGCTTTTTAATGGACTGGAACGGACAGCTAATCAAAGAAGCCTATGGTGCTCCTTATGAGAAAACGGACTTACACCGTATGTTCTCCATTACAAAAAGCCTTTGTTCCATTGCAGTGGGATTTCTCCTCGCTGATGAAATGATCACGTTAGAGGATAAGATAACAAGCTATTTCCCAGAATATTGTCCTACAGGTATCACTCACCCCTGGCTTTTGGATATGACCATACGCCACATGCTCACCATGGAAACCTGCCACTCCTCCACTACTTATAAACGTGACAGACAAAAGCACTGGGTGGAAAGCTTTTTTCTAACCCCTCCCTCCCATCGCAGCGGACAGATTTTCGTTTACGACACCTCAGCCAGCCATACCCTAGCTGCTTTGGTAAAAAAACAGACTGGTAAAGACCTTTTAGAGTACTTAAGGGAGAAATGTCTGGATCAAATTGGATTTTCAAAAGAGGCTTATATCATAAAAGATCCCTTTGGCTGGGATATCGGCGGCTCCGGCCTTATGGCCCTGCCCTCCGATTTAATAAAGCTTGGGCGTTACTGTATGGATATGATTCATAAGGGAGAAGGTGTTTTTGCAGATTATCTACGGGAGGCAGTTTCTTATCAAGTTCCTACTCTCCACTTTGGTCAAACCTTGGAGGAACAGCTAGGGTATGGCTATCAGTTCTGGCGCATCCGAAAGGGCTTTGCCATGTACGGCCTGGGCGGCCAGTATGTTCTCTTTTATCCAGAACAGAACCTGGTGTTTGCGGTAACCGCTGATACTCAAAACAGAAGGGGCGGAAACCAGGAGATACTAGATATCATTGGAGAATGCGTAGATCATTTGGAACCAATGACACATAACGTGGATCCATCACTGGATCAGGAGGAGGCAAAAAAAATCTTTGTTTCCCCCAAGGAATGGAACAGATCTTACCAGCTTTTAGAAAATGAAACAGGCTTTCACACCCTTACTCTTTCTTATGGTGATGCAGAGGGTATGGTCATTCTTTCCGGAGAGGAAAACAGTTTTACTTTTCCATTTTCTTTTCAAGAATTTATGGGCAGCACCTTACAAAGATACGAGGAAAAGATAGCCGTAAAAGCCGTGTGGTTAGACAGTCACTTACTTTATCTTCCCGTACAGGTTGTTGGGGAATCCGTAGGTTCCATTCATATTATGCTACAGTTTTCTATGGAGAATATAACAGTCTGGATGAAAAAAGCTGAGGAAAATAACTTCACTGAGTTTCAAGGGTTCTTAGAAGGAATCTCTATATAAATACAGAAAAGAAGCCAATGGACTTTTTAATCATAATCCAATGGCTTCTTTTTTCTATTTCCTATCATTTGCCTGGCTTTTGTGCACTGGCCTGGCATAATGATTTATATTCTTTCTGTAAATCTAAAAAAATTTTATTCCGACACACTTGCATCTGCCATGTTTCTTGTATGCAGCACGCCGCCTTCAATAATGAAAAGTCCATTCTTACTTCTCATGACGGAGTAATATTCCTGTTCCCCATGTGTCAAACCATAAACGATTTGTACGGTTCTCCAATTGCTTCGATAAACATTCCCAACCTTTGTTATCTCAGGTATTTCCTCTGTCCTGCTTATTTCCATCATGTTTTTGTTACTCACCATATTAACATAGTTATACCTGGTAACTGTAACGGATAAAATAAGTCCCATGGCAAGAAAGCCAAATAACCCCGTTAACATCACCCATTCTTTTCCTATAAAGAATAAGACAAATAATAGAATCATAATAATAATATATATGATTCCATAAGCTGTAATTCCCACAATATTAGTCATATCTCCCACCCCTATATTCCATCTGTCTTTTGTGTGTTATAAAACGAAATGAATATAATTTTCTAAGCCCCCCACCTCTTTTCTCCTATTAAAATCATACCATATTATTTATATAATTAACATATAAATCCATGTTTTTTTCCTAAAATTTTACATTTTATCTGACTACCTTTTATGAGGTGGAAATGTCTTAATTGTGTTAGAATATTTTAGCAGGTTTTGTTATTAATATAACTCTTGTTATGGGATATTTTCTTATCCTGTGATAAGATGAATAGAAATATGAGATAATCGGAATATGACGTTTAATCCGTATTAGAAAGGAATGATTTTTATGAAAAAGTGGTTGAAAAGGGTACTTTTATTTCTTTCAGGTCTACTCCTATTATTTGTCTTAGTCTTTTTCCTCTACGTTTCTGATTATTATAAAGCAGATGAATCTGCTATTGAGGCATTAAATAAGGACTTGAAGGAAAATAATGCAATTCTTAAGGATGACCTGATTATTATACCTTCTAAAACCAAGTCCGACTCTGCTCTGATTTTCTACCCCGGTGGGAAAGTGGAGGCAACCGCCTACTACCCTCTTCTTTCCAAATTTGCAGACAATGGGATCACTTGTGTTCTGGTTAAGATGCCATTTCATCTTGCTGTCTTTGACCCTTCTGCGGCAGATAGAGTCTTTGATACTCTCCCTGAAATTAAGAACTGGTTTATCGGCGGCCATTCCCTGGGCGGCGCCATGGCAAGCAAATACATGTCTGAAAATCCCGGGAAATTAAAGGGACTCATTTTGCTTGGAGCTTACGCTTATGGTGATGTTCCATCGTCTAAGGCTTTGACTATTTATGGAACCAAAGACGGAGTGTTGGATACGGAGAAAATAAAGGACTCTGACCTCCAGCTACCATTAGTGGGAGGCAATCACGCCAACTTTGGTAATTACGGCGAGCAAAAGGGGGACCAGGAGGCAGATATTAGCAGAGAGGTTCAGCAGGAGAAAACTGCGGAGGCTGTGGGGGAGTTTGTGGAGTGATTGTGCAGCCTCCTAGCATGACACTATTTCTCTAATTCATAGTTTTTTGGAATCAAATATATATCTTCCTTCTTATTATCATCATCTAATTTAGGTTGCTTCACAACCAAAAGGTTCTCTCCATATGAAAGTACTACACGGATATTGGATGTATCATTTCCTAAATCAAGTTTTTGAATCTGAACTTTTCCTGTACTTGGATCCAATCGATAGATCTCATTTGTATTTCTTTTATATAAGAATTTATCTGGGCTGGAATTCGTGTCATCTCGAACATATTCAACATCATTTTCATATAAAGCAACTCGGTTATCACCTTCCTCAAAGCTGCATACAATGGTATTGTTTGAGTAATCCGTTATGGAAAAATAATTATGAAATACAGAGAAAGAACCCACACCACTGGTTATCTCATACTTCTTCAATATATCCGTAATATTTATTTCACTAAGGAAAGTGAAATTCTTGTCATACTTTGCAATAAAGCAATTCATATTAGAATCAGAATTATCTTTTTCTATGGCATATAAATAAGTATCATCACTCGTAATATATATGATTTGACGTGACTCATTCTCTGCCCTCAGGCCTTGTGAACCAGCTCCTGGAGATAGAGCAACTTGTCTCGTATTTTTTTCATCATCAAAGGTTTCCATAAATGAACGGAAAGACCCTGTTTCTAAATAATTACCTTGAAGAGATATTAACTTATCATCTAGGCTTGTTAAAGGAATGAGTTTTTGTGAATATAAGTTTTTTGATTCTACATTCATTGTATCTTCTGAGAAATTCACAGCATATAAATTATTCTCCAGGTCTAATCCATTATCTAAGCTTACATAAAAGTATAGGGTATCGTTTATAAATGCATTGCTTATTCCTTTTAAAACAAAATTATCCAAAGATAAAATCTTCTTATTGGTGCCATCTACAAAATTATAAATATAAAAATCTGCATTGGAATCGCTTATGTCCATATACAATAATTTGGTTTCATAAACATCAATATAGGTTCTCAAAGCAGTACTATCAAAGGTCACATGATATGCCTGTACCTTATTTACTGAGCTGTTGTCGGATATTCCTTTATCTGATTGAATATAACAACCGGATAGAAACATGATGCATAATAAGATGAAAGGCAAGAAAAGGCCTCTGATTTTCTTGGTCATAGATTCAAAACTCCCTCTTTATCCTTTGAAAAGACTAAAGGAAACGTTTCCATTAGTCTTTTCAAGATTGCTAATATAATAAAATCTTAATACATCAATCCAATATTTACTTTATTATAGGCTTTATAAATAGTGGAAGTAGATTTGGTGTAGGTCCAAGATTGTCCATTTAATCCTGAGCCAGAATATCCGATCCATGGATCAGCCAATGCAAAGGACGAACGATCGCTCTTAGCTCCGTAAACTGACATAAAGTGTCCGTTTGTTGAATAGAGCCAACCATCACTTGTTGAGAAAGTCATCCCAATAATAGGAGCTATATTTGAGTTTGTTACGCCGCTGTATAAGTAACGACTCATCTCAGAAGAAGATTCATTAAATCTTCCAGTGTATCGATACTTTGATTGCTGCTTGTTGATATAGGATACCATATCATTAATATAAGAACCGTTGGTGGTGGTCTTGCATCCTCTTGCTATGTCCGCTTGACTAGGATTGTAGCCCAGATAATTTAACGCTGCCTGAACCGTTGCAGGCCCGCAATTATAGCTTGTTAACTGATTGTATACGTTATACCCAGAAAGATAATTCCAGGATACTGCTTTCAGGGCTTTACTTTCAGAAATTGTATCTTCCTTCTTAAAGCCTGATTTATCCTGAGATCTTGCTGGGAGCGCACCTTTTGGTGCCTGAGTGGATTTTAAACTTAAGGGACGGCTTTCCCCTCCCACATATACCATTTTCGCTTCAATCATATCTTTTTTGGAGTTTCCCTCGTTTGCAAAGGAAACCATGCTAGTTGACAATAACATTGTTAAGGTCAAGGACATTAAAAATAGCTTTTTCATAATTACACCCTCCTGGTTCTATCATTCGTATTTTATTTGGTTTCATGATATAAGTGAAATAAGGCATTGTACCCTCACTTCAAACGTTGAGCAATTGATTAAAATGTTATAACAAATAATACAATGAATTAAACCTCCTTTATCTCATTGGGCTGCTCATCACACCAATTCTTTTATATGTCAAGTCTTTCATCACTTAAGTCATTTTAGTTTATGTTTTTTGAGGTTTCATCTCTGCTTGTGATGTTGACTGTGGACATTTACATCATATGACTATGGCTATTCCTTAACTCTACCAAACTTCTATTTCTGATAGATAAACAATAGATATTGCTTATATACTTTAGTATTTTGCAATAATTTCACGTCACAAAGATGAATTATTTATTGCAAACATAAGGCATAAACATAATATATATCATAATTACGAAAAAAACATAGACATGTTGAAAATGTCAGCTTTTATGTATAAATTGGTTTGTAAGTAAGTGTATGTTTTATACTTATATTATTGCAAATGAAAATATCGCTCTCTTGTTTAAAATAGAATTGTATCTTTCTTCTCTAAAATGCTTTTGCAATAAAATGCTATCTTCTATGAAAAAAATAGCTCCAACACTTATATTTCTACAAGTATCGGAGCTTAAAAATGGTATTAGTTGATTATTGTGATTACATGATATTTTTATACAAGCGTTCTTTCATCCTCTGAATTTTTATATTTCAAAAACAATCCCTCCTGTACAATCAACATTTTTAATATCTGTAAGACCTCATCGGTTGGTTGATATAGAGCAATAGAAAATCCTCCCTGGATACTAAAAAGAAATTGTGGTTCTGAAAATAATATTTGCATGGACGAAAAATCTTTTGTAATAATTTTATTTATAAAATACGCCAGCTTATCAGGTTTGCTGTCTCGAATGTCTTCATAAAAGGGCATTTCATATTTTAGTTTAACTGGTATTGCAGACTCAGTAAAAATAATCTCACATGGGTATCGATAAATCATCTTTAATGCGATACGAGTAATCTTTTTTGCAAAGGAACGAAGATAAGTGCGTTCAAAATACTCTTCTAATTCTAAAAACGTTACGTCACTTGCTTCGTATGGAATAAAATCAATATAGTAATAATCATCTGATTCTTGAAAAAGATCTATCATTTCATACATGAAAACCGAACCTCTTCACTTTCTGTAGCGGATAATAAATTGTCAAAATTTAATCTTCCACCACTCTTACTACCTTAGATCCACAACTTACACATTTTCCACTGATTACGATCCCAAGACGGTCACTATGCATGCTATAATCGACTACAGTTGTATTTCCGCATTTTGAACAGTAGACATTACTAAGAATTATGTCCCTCGCATAATCCGGAAGTTGTCCCCATTTTTTTAATGCTTTCATATCAGAAACTGTATCGGAGTTGGTAGTATCTCCATTCTCCACATATTCCAAAAAGATTCTTTCATCAAATGAACCATTTATCTCTGCTTTTTCTTTTCGTTTTGCTTCAAGCTCCTGAGTGGTATAACCTCTTGCTTTACAAATTGCATACAGCACTTCTAAAACATCTGCCATTTCCTCAAGACTCTTGTCCGCCTGATATTCTTTGACTTCTTCATTTAATTTTTTATCCAACTCAGTGATGTATTTTTTTTCGGATAAGGTATGGTATGCTGCGTTACCACCCTCCTCCTTAATTATATCTGGTATCTTGTCTCTCACTAGCTTATTGTATTTTATCACTTTTTCATACCTTCCTTTCTTATGTATGCCCCCATAGAATCATTGTATCTATATAAGTTATATTATAGATTACAAGGATTGATTTTACAATAAGACAGAGACTTTATGTGTTTTAAGAAGATTCTATAAATTCTTTCTCTCAAAATCATACAGCTCATCTTCCATTCTTTCTAATTCAATCTCAATAATTCCATTGTCGCGGCAGTGGAAGGTGTCCTTTGCCCCTATGGGCTGCTTTCTTAATTCGTTACACTTAGGATATATATCTGCCAGGGTAGCATAACAAAACTTGTCTAATTTATTGGAATCTACATCCAGGCAGTGCTTTTTAATGATTATCTCATCCCCTTCTTCAAAGATAGGGCAATAATTATTCTTTTTTACTACTGTCATTTTAATAACTGTCTGCGGACGAATCTCCATCTGTTTTCTCCCTAAATTTAGTTTTTTATAATTAATATTTTATTTTCATTATTATCATGGTAAAGTATCGCCAGCTCTCTGTCAAGAATTTGAATTTCAATTTTAGCTTTTTCCAAATAGCCTTTAGTGTTTCTCTAGCCACAAATATTAACAGCTAAACAAATACCTTTTATAATAAAAAAGCTTTATTTATTATACAAATCAAGCATTATAAAAAGCCTATATATTCTTGTTACAAGGAATATAAAGGCTAATTAAACAGATTGATCACTTAGTTTACTAACATCGGTTTCTCTATCTCATATTGATTGTTGATAATAAGCCACATCTGATGATCAAATATCATGATCGTCCATAAAGATAACCCCTTAAGATTATATTCATCTACCAGCACTGCTCTTGCTTCATAACTTCTTGCGTCTTTAAACCATACTACATGCAAAATCCCATCTCTATCAGTATAGTAGAAATAAGGAGATTGGGCTGGCACGTTATATTGGATT
Organism: uncultured Eubacteriales bacterium; assembly: GCA_963528005.1. Taxonomy (GTDB): domain Bacteria; phylum Bacillota; class Clostridia; order Lachnospirales; family Lachnospiraceae; genus Lacrimispora. Next base: position 188,384 of record CAURSM010000008.1, on the reverse strand, counting down.
GGTGTATTCGTATTTGCTGCAAACTGGATAGCACTATTATTGGTTATTATATCTGCCCCTGTTGCCCCGGGAATATAAGGGAGTGTCCAGTCATAACCAACCGTGGTAACCCCTAGATAAATCTTTTCATGGGGAATATGATCCACAGCATAATCAAGTAATTCTAAGATTAAATTAACCGGAAAAATGGAGCTTGGAAAACTGAATGTCCTCGACCACTCATAGGAAGCAAATATGATTCCATCTACGTATTGCGCTAATCTATAATAGTCTAATTTATCAAAGTTGATGCCAGTGGTGTCTATACTTGTAACTGGTGTAATTGTAATTACAATTCTATAACCTTCTGAATGATATATCTCAGATATTTCCTTTAAATAATCTGCTATTTTATCTATGTTATCATAACTGATAGTTTCAATATATAAATTTATCCCATAATACCCCTTATTTTTCAATATTTGAAGGGAGCCTTCAACAAGCCTCTTCTGTACAGAAGGGTTATTTAAAATAATGTAATTAATTTTACGATCAGCCACTCCCTCTTCTGTAATGGTGGAGACAAACATCATGGGTGCTACACCATAGGATATGGCAAGCTGGACAAGTTCCGTGTCATCAGCTGAAGTGATGATCTCCCCTTCGCCTGTTGCTCTATAATTGAATATTGTCAGGTAAGATAAAAAAGGAAGGGTTTTCATTAAAACAGATCGATTAATATAAGGAAAGATATAACCACTGGTAGCAATCGTTCTTGTTTTATTGCTTTGATATTTTATGACAATTGTTTCACCAGCGTATAGATACCCTCTGTCAGAGAGATAGGGATTGTTTCTTAATATGTCCATTGGGGAAACATTGTGCTGTTTTGCTATACTCTCTACTGTGTCTCCGGCCTGAACTGTATAGGTGGTCTCTGGAAGGATAATTACAATGGTTTGACCAATTGCTAATTTATCTGGATTTTCAATTCCGTTATCTAAGATTAATCTAGCAACGGGGATCTTGTATTTCTCTGATATTGAATTAATTGTATCGCCAGATTGAACAACGTGTATGGTCATTGATCCCCTAAAATGATTTTATTTATTCTATATGTATGCTGCCCTGCTTTGTTCATACATAATATCGTAAATTCCTTTGCAATCCGCTATGACAAACATCACCTTCCATGTCAACCTACTATGCGCTTCTCTATATAATATTTATTATTAATAATAAGCCACAATTGAGCATCGAATATCATAATCGTCCAAAGAGATAACCCCTGAAGATCATATTCTTCTACCAGCACCGCTCGTGCGTTAAAGCTTCTTGCATCTTTAAACCATATTATATGTACATTCCCATCACCATTTGAATAGTAGAGATAAGGTGATTGAGATTCTTCATTAAATTGTATTGGAATATTATTATTTGCGGCAATTTCTATTGCACGATTATTGGTTATTACTGTAGCTTCTGTAACACCAGGAACATAAGGAACCTTCCAGTCATAACCAACGGTGGTCAATCCTAAAAAAATCTTTTCAGACGGAATCGTATTCACAGCATAATCTAACAATTCTTTTAACACATTCGCAGGGAATATGGAGCTTGGATAACCGAAAGTCCTGGCCCAATCATATGCAGCAAATATGATTCCATCTACATAATCCGCTAACTTGGAATAATCTAATCTTTCAAATCCGACGTTGACGTTATCAATATTCTTAACAGGGGTAATGGTAACTACGATTCTATAACCTTCTGAATGAAATATTTCAGAGGCTTTTTTCAAATAATTTGAAATATTATCTATATTATCAAAGCTAATGTCTTCAATGTATATGTTTATACCATAGTACCCTTTCTTTTTTAGCATCTGAAGAGAGCCTTCAATCAGACGATCCTGTAGGGATGGATCATTTAATATTTTATAATTCACTTCTCGATTCATCACGCCCTCTTTTGTAATGGTAGAAACGAACATCATAGGTGCGACACCATATGAAATCGCCAACTGGACAAGTTCCGTTTCATCATTATAATTGACAAGAATTTCCCCTGTCTCCGTAGCCCTGTAATTAAATATTGTTAAATAGGATAAGAAAGGAAGGGTTTTTATTAAATCAGATTTATCTACATAAGGGAAAATATAACCACTTGTGGCAATTGTTCTTGTTTTATTTGTTTGATATTGTATTACAATTACCTCACCAGCGTATATATATTCTCTATCAGAGAGATAGGGATTATTTCTTAAAATTTCCATAGGTGAAACATTATACTGCTCGGCAATACTCACCAATGTATCACCAGCTTGGACGGTATAGAGTATTTCAGGCTGAACGATCACAATGGTTTGGCCAATCGCCAGGTTATCTGGGTTTGTGATTCCGTTCTCTAGAATTAATCTGTCAACGGGGATCTTGTATTGCTCTGATATTGATTTAATTGTTTCACCAGATTGAACAACGTGTATGGTCATGTGTCCCCTTTAAATGGTTTTATTCATTCTATATGTATGCTACCCTATTCTGTTCATACATTATATTGCAAATTTCTTGGTGCTTTTTGATACAGCAATACACTTTAAACCAGTCAACATAACCTGCAAGTTCATGTTTACCATAGTATCAGATACAACGATTTGTAGTTCCTGTCAAATTCCGCCTAAATCTCTTAAATGTTAAAACAACAGTGTACCAATTACTTTTCTATTTAAGTTAAATCCATTAAAACATATGCAATAGCTAGCTATAGTACCAGTGATTTGGTACAATATCATTATATATACCATTATATTCCATATACTTAAAGGCATTTTATAAAGAAATGTTATGACTATAAAAGAAGTGTTTGATCCGAGAGGTGATATTTATGAAATGTGAAACTATAATAATAATCGTTTGCAGTTGTCTCCTCCTGTCTGGATGTGCAAAATCTATTTCCCATAAATCGGTGAACATTGAGACAGCTCAAACCATAAAAACAGAAAATGAAAAAGAGACCGAAAAAGATAATTATGAAGGTTATTCCGGCCATTGGTCCATAAATGGTCTCAGTCATGATGCCATAATTTCAAATGGAGGGGCAGAGTTTTCCTTCCAGGTCACAGACACAAACAATTTGAACGGGTATTTTTTCACGCAGCAAGGCACCAGTGAACGCTTAGCAGAAATCGATAATATTACTGGTAAAATAATAAATGGGGAATTAAATTATAGATTTGATGATGACGGCTGGGGTGGTTCCGGTTTACTTCACATTACGTTTCGCAGCGATGCGATTCAAATTGAGGTAGAGAACTATAAAATAGATGATACTAATATGTCAGGCTACGGAATATCCGGCTCATATCAACTGAAGCGATCTGAAAAAAACGAATCAAAGGATTCCGAAAATAAAACATCAGAGGACCCAACGTCTGAAGAGGAATTGCTTGATGCAATACATGAAAAATATTACTCACAATGGACTGATAGCGAAATGGTCAAAGCAATAGAAGAACGTAAACAATATCGTGAGGCTTGTTCTTTCTATCCTGAAGTCGCTGAATATTTAGAGACCGTAAGAGAAGTAACGGATATTTCATCTCTTGTAGAACCTTTGTATTACACGGATATTAAGGTCTATCAAAAACAGGATTTCGATCAGGTTCCTCCATTAATCATACATCTAGCCAAAAATGAGATTTATGCTAGACATGGATATATATTTGCTAATGAAGATCTAAACAATTACTTTAAGGGACAAATATGGTATAAACCGTTAATTTCTCCAGAAAACTTTAACGATAATCTCTTTAATAATAATGAACAGGCAAATTTAAAACTGTTATCAGATTTAGAATCCTCAAACAGATAATCCTCTAGTAACTACATGGATAACGCAGGAAATCTGTATATTGTATAGACGAAGGATGCAAGAAGCTTTGGCGTACGAGCCAGTTTGATAACAGGATAATTTAAAAAATGAATGGTACCGCTAAACTATGTATTATAATGACCATACGCCACCACATTTCCATGCTGAGTACAACGGTAATAAAGCATTGGTCGACATGATTAACATTCAAGTTATAAAAGGGTCATTGCCTAATAAACAATTACGTTTAATACTTTCATGGTGTACAATTCATCAAGACGAATTAATGCAAAACTGGGAACTGTCAAAAGTTCAAAAGCCATTGAACAGAATTAATCCTTTAGTGTAGGAGGTGTAAATATGCAAGAATATTTTCCTGTAGTCGTAAAAGTGATTCCCCTGGATGATTATCATGTACAAATATTTTTTGATAACGGAAAAATCGTTGAGTATGACGCATCAAGTCTTTTACAAGGCGAAGTTTTTAAGCCATTACAAAATATTCACTTATTCAAAGACACCTGCACTGTCTTAAATGATACTCTTGCTTGGGACATATCGGGGCATAGGAACGCAAGCGAATGTATAGACCTCGATCCGTTCATGCTTTATGAACTAGAATCCATTAACCACTTGATTTCATGAAATATAAAAATATAATTTTTCAACTTAAAAGGCGGTTATATGAACCGCCTTTTTTTGTGTCTATTACGCTTTGAGCAGTAGCTTTTTCGCTCATATTAAGATGTCTGTTGTGAAATGCACATGTACAAACAGAGGCCAATTTAACCCAAAATGGCGCGCTTGTAGATATAGCGTTTCCCGCCCAATATGCAATTGCTCCCGCAGTAGCGTCAGAACTCATACCTACATTGCCAGAATATAATCTGTTTGTTGATATCGTCCAGTTAGCAATATAACCCTCGTCAATCTCTGATCTACCTTTGAATACAAGTTTCCCTGTGTTGGCATCTATGTAAAATAACTTTGCGCCATTTTTAGAAATGTTCAAGATATTAGCAGGATCATCGGGGTTCATCTGGATTCTGAATCCATTAGTGGCGTTTAACACAAGTCCATTTTCATCTACGGTCATAGTGTTGTTCTTATTTTGGATAGTGAGAGACTCACCGAATATTAATTTTCCGTAGCAGTACTCGGCTGCAATTCCATAATATGATGTCACTACTCCATTTTTATCTACATAAACTTTTCCTATTGCAACTTTAGGATCTTTAAGATTAGTTCCATCTGGTTCTTCAAACATTAATATCTGTCTATTGGTAATCCATAACTTTTCCGGTGCAAATTTGTTTTCATCTGGCAGATACTTCCTTAGTAAAATACCAGTACTATCAATTGTTACCTCTTGATTGGTCGCATTGCTCTGTATCTGTTGAGTGCTTAAATCCATGAACTCTTTCATTGTTGCATAATAAGCAGATGTTGCTTGCTGAGATGCACCATTCCAAGCCATAAGCGTTTTCTGCGAGTATTACTGTGCAATTATGTGTCATGATATAAATTATCTCGTCACAACATCATGTTTCACTTATCTTCAGCATAAAGAAGAGTTTATAATTCTGTTCTATGAAAAGTGGTTATCGCATTTCACGATAGCCCTTGAAATTTCAATCAGGAGTATGGCGAATTTGCCCCCAGTTACCCACGGGGAACCTACCCGTTAAATATGACGAATAGGGGTATATTTTAAAAATATATCCATTGTAAATATATTACGGTGGCTACATTGTAGATACCCTTTTGTCAACCACCATAAAATTATGGTCAGTCAATTACAACAAAATTAGAGTTACCGAATTATTCGGAGACTCTACATATATTCAATGGATAAGGATATAAGTTCCCATTGGTGGGCATGATACCAATGCACCTAATTAGATGTACAAGATATTAACAACTTACAAAATATTTAATGATGTTGAAACAATTCTTTCATAATTATTGATTTAACTTTTTATATCTTAATATAATATTCTCATAGGAAATATACCAGTTATAACAGAAAAGTATTCTGCTAACATATTTTTGTAAAAATCATTTTTACTATCGTCATTAAAGAAGATCGTCACAGATTCAATATCTCCTTTTATATTATCCAAATCAGTAGGATTCAACATTTCCTTATTAATAATCTTTGTTTGATTATCAGGACACCCGCATAAAGAAAGATGCAAAGATCCATCTATATTTTTATCAAGTTCCCAAGTGCTAACAGTAATTATTAAGTTTTTATTATCTATAGAACCAATCATTTCATAAATATTCATAGCTTTCTCCTTATAATAATATTTTAATTCATTTTACCACAATATAATCGTTTGCTCTACTATAAATCCCAATATACTCCAAGTTCCATACTACTCTTTATCTGATCCTCTCTTGTGATACCAAGATACCTAGAAGTATCACTACTATTCCTGTGGTTCAAGTCCTCCTGAACTTTTACCAAAGCCATAGAATCATTGTTCTTTACATACATCATATACTTATGGAAGCGTAGGTTTTTCTTAGACTATGCGTATTGTAATTGCCTGTGATGCCACATAATCCTGTTACTTCTTTAATCATTTTCTCTACGGCTGCATCTGAGATTGACGAATATCCACCACCTTGGTTCTTTCTCCCGGACAGGAATACGTACTCATCTGCTTTCGGATCAACATCAGAAAAATACAGATATTCCTTAACCACTTTTTTCATATATTCGTTTGGACATATCAGTTTCATCTTACCGGTCTTTTGCTCCTCTTTATTCCGACCATCAACAAATGTCTTCATATCAGCTTCAAAAATATTATCCCATTTAAGCTGTGTCAAGTCAGAAACCCTAAGCCCAATATTAATACCTACTACAAAAAGAAACCAATTAAGATATGCAGCTCTTTGTGTATCTAATCTGGTTGCTGATAATGCTTTCTCAAACAGATAATTAATACATTTTTTAACATCAGACTTTTCTCTAATAGGATGCCCCCAACGATCTACAGAGTTATTATTAGGAGTTTGTTTTTCTACTCCATCTGTTTTCAATTTAGGATACTGCTTTGCCTTTTTTACCACATCTAATTGAACCACGTTATTCTTTATTTTTTCTACTGGCTGTGTTTGCATAATCTTCCTTTCTTGGTATGACTTATTTTAAAGACACTATAAAAGGCATCGGAATATTATTCTCCAATGCCTTCTGACTATCTATAAGATTTAACCCTTTCTAGAGGGCTTTGACCACATATTTAGTTTATTCTTGTTTTAATACATACCTATCACTGAGTCCTCTTTTTTCAATAATACCATCAATTCCCTCTGAACTCTTGATTGAATATTTCTCACCTTTTGAAAAGAAACCAGAAATATCCTCCAGCTCAAAATTTTCTCCTAAGAAATTATTGGTTTTAAGTTTTCCGGTAAACGTCTCTGTAAGTTCTCCTAAATCCACGTCAAAAAATCCATTTTCTCTATATAGGTGCAGCTTGGCCCCCTCTGTCTTAAAATAAAATTCCATTATATCTTCCTTTCTTATGTAGCGATGATTTTAACTCACTTTTTCAAAATAATCCTTTGCCATTCTACTGTCAAGATCGCATATTGCCTTACCTTCAAACATAATAGTTGGTAACCTGTGCCAATTCTGAACGTAACAGATAACACCTTCTTTAAAGAATGTATTTTCCTTATCGTATTCCCACGTTTCTTCTGTACGCAAGTCTTTGATAAGCCTATATTGTTCTAGCATATAATCGACTCCTTTCAGATAAATCTTAGATTTTATCTAAAAAATATTGCAACACTCATTTAATTTTCGTTTTTACCAAGGCTATCTACGACACGCTTTATACATTCACCAAATTTCACCAGTAAATTAATACATAAAAGAGCTTTTAAAGAATGCTCGCTGGTCCCATAATTTAGTTGATCCCCGTGGCAAATCTTATTCCTTAAAGGCTGATGTTCCCATCGTTCTTTATTATCCGACGATGACAACATGTCTTCTTTAATGTATTCCACAATAACTTCTTGAAACATATATCCTAAATCTGTTAAAAAGGCCATTTGAATAAATTTACCCTTTTCACTATCAATGTTTTTCACCTTATATAGTTTAGCTAATTTTTCTTTAAATTCATCATCAATTACGATATCACTTTTATCAATGTATCTATAAATATCTACTATCACGCCACACACTTGACACATCATCATAGAAGTACATGCATAATAATATTTTTTTCTATGTAATTCAATCGCTTCTTCAAATATGGGGAGTCTAGCTTTATTAATGCAACTAGATCTATACCACTGTTCAAGCATATTGTTTAAGTAATCATCGTTTAAATAATCATTAATTACATTTTGAATATCTTTTCTACTATTCCGATACTCAACTACTTCTCTTTTAAAATTCTTATTGGTTTCAAAAAATAATGGATACTTTAATTCTCGCAAAGCCATTATGTAACTCGTGTCCAACAGCTTTTCAGGATTAATTTCTACTTTAGGTATTTTATTATACGTTTCGCGCAACGCTTGTACGAATTGCGATATCGCAGCAATAGCTCCTTTTATATCAATATCATAATCTTTGTTTAGTTTATTATCATCAACATCCATACTGTTCCACCCTTCTCATACTCCGTCTTATTGCTTTAAAACTCAAATTTAATTTTAATTATTCTCATATTTAATAGCGTTAACAGCTCTCAGCAAATCTTCTTTATTCAAAACCAACTCACATATCTTTCTTGGCAAATCGTCACTGCCCATGGTCATTACATCTACTGGCAACCATCTAGGATCTTCTGCTGTATCTGGAAATTGTAACCATCTTTCGGACACTTCACACGGAACATGCCCATCTCCTAATACGTTTAGTTTTCTTTGTTTATATGTTATAGGAATTTTAACTACTTTTTCGTTATGTTCCACAATTATCTCCTTTCGATCATGTTGACAAAATAATTTTACTATTTATACTTGAAACTATTATTTCATTCTTTCATATTAAAATACTAATTATGTCTTTATTTAACACAAGCACAGATTCAACACTCCAATCTTCAAACATTTCTGCAAAATATAATGCTGTGCAAAAATCCTCGTCAAAATCCTCACCCGCAATCGTTCTTCGCTCAAATTCCGACAGTACGTACTCTACAGTATCAATAAATTCTTGACTAACATAAATAGCATCATAATATTTATCCTCAAAATTCAAATATAGATGCTTAGCAAATTGCTTAGATATGCCATTTGCAATCGGAATATATCTAATTGGCAAATTAGTTTGTATTTTGGGTTCCCACTCAATCCATATATCTTGAAACGACCTCAACGACAACACATTTGCATTGTCTTTTAAGACGAATTTCGTTGATTTTTTATTAAGTTTATGTTCAAACATATCTTTATTTAATTTTCCATAGATGTACCTTTCCCAAGGTGACTTGTATTTTTCCTCATTCCATAATGGAGACCCCCATAACCCACCTTTAATCGGCTTTGTTGGAGGAAAATTATAATCACTATAAATTGCCATATTCTTCGCCTTATTAAACAGGTGTTCTTGGTATTCAATGCCCAATGTTACAAATGCCTTATTATCCCACATACTTTTCTCCTTTATAAAATAATCATTCTACCCACATTTATTCCACTACCGGATCTTCTGGAAGTTCTCTCCAGTAAAACCTGCTCTTTGTTTCGGAAATCTTTTTCCATGTTCCACTCTGATATTCTATATATCCGTCTTTATTAACAAATCCTACGAACTTAAAGAACACTTTTAAGTCACTGTTATATTTTGCAAACAGCACCACTTTCTCAACATCAGGCAAGTCTAATTCCTTTTTTTTGAGATTAATATGATGCCAGTGTTCACGCTCTCCTTCAACATCTGATCCGATATATAACTTAGATATTGGCACCGAATTTTGTATAGAAATATAAGAACGATTTTCGTCTTCCTCTGGCAATTCAAAGGAATCTATGTACGCTTGAGAAGCTTCCAAATTATCAAAATCATAATATTCGCAGTCAAATCTTTCCCATACTGGAGAGCCAAACACCCACCCATCTGTTCCAACATGAAATTTACCACAAACCATTAATTTCTTTCTCACTCCTTTCCACTGTCTTTTCTCACAAACCAAATATTCCCACTTATCAAGCATCTTCCTGCCCATTACAAAATAATTTTCAGAAACCGAAATTACAGTGAGGCTTTTATTTATATCATTGATCCTAATTAAGTCTCCAGGTTTTACAGAATCTAAAAGCTCTTTATTTATACTTCTATATTCAATATACTCCATAATTAAGTTCCCCCTGTTAAATATAGTATTTATTGTAGTTCTCTTTCTTTTATAGTTCCAACAAGCTGGAAAAAATTTTTCATAGCGCCACCTCCGACTCTATTGCATATAAATTCATCTGAAAAATAACGAATAAATTTATCTTCTTCATTGAAGGTGTTGTCGCTGTTCAGAATATACAATCTTGTAGTGTCGAGAGATCTAAAGCTATCAATACTAAGTCGAGATTTTTTAACATTCCACATTGGAAACAAAAGTCTATCAAATGCCTTGGCTCTTTTCCAATGATTTTTGACTCTATCATATATATCTTTACATGTACCAATATACACTTGACAATATTCATCGAGTACCATTAAGTAATATCCTGATTGTTCTTTGTGGTTATTCAAATCACATACCTCTATAAAGTTAAACTCTTCAACAAAGCGCTCAACTTCATTAATAAATTTACTCTTATCAAGCAATGAATAATATTTCATATTCAAATCATAGTTTTCCAAGATTGCCTTTTGATAGGTTTCAGCCCATTCGTCGGTATAAAATTTATAAGTATCATCTGTATAATTTGCATCGTTCATTTTTGGCAACGATGATTTAGTATTGATTGTTGCGTAACTGTCCCTATTTAGTTTTAATCCATATTTTCCTGGGCGTACATTAATACCAATATGCATATTTTTGTCCTCCATTATTTTTATCAAATCTAACATTTACTTAATCTGCATATCAGGCATATCTTTGTACAATTCATTGTGAGACTTGACAAAATCACGATTCCTTTTTGATGACTTGCGGTTTCTCTGATCTCCGTCCCAGGCCATATAAATTACAGCGCCAATAAAAATTATTAGTAATGGCATATTGCAAACCGTCCTTTTCGTTTTCTTCTTATTATATCATGCTGCATTAGAGCAACGCCACTAATTGTTACACTTTTCTCTGACTGTGCTCCGGGATCTGTTCTGTAAGGTTATTCATATGTTCCTCCTCCTGTTCATCAAATATAACTTTGATTAAGAAAATAGCCAGCAACATTTGACTGCTACTGACCATGTGTTTTACTTTTCATCATTTTTTATCTCTTCTAAGTTTTTACGACCACAGACTTTACAAAAAAAATAATCATATGTAATCTGGCGTAATCATATTTTTTACTATTTATACTTAGCAAAAAAACTATCAAAACCTTGTACTCGCATACCATTCTTTAAACCCTTATTTGTTGTAAATTGCTTAATTGACTCGTTACAATCAACACTTACTCTCGCAAGGTCTTCAATTTTATATCCAACATACAACTTTCCGCTAATGGCTCCAGAACTATATGGATTACAGTCATCACAATAATATTGGAGATTTGGATTATTTATATACATACTATACTTTGTTGCTATTTTTCCCGGTTTACATTTTTCCCAACAGGTACATTCAAATGGAATATTATTAAGAATGTTTACGTATTTTATGGCTTCCTGAAATTCCTTTCTATCAGTCATTTTTTCTTTCTTCATCCACGTGAAATAAGAATAATCATATCGTATAACCCAACCAACGTGCCTACCTTTATATTTTCCAAAACTCATTACCATAATCCATATCCTCCAATTATATTAATACTTAATATTATATATTAAGAAATATGTTTTATCAATGGTTCGTCTAATACAGATAACATAAAAACTATATGCCTTTGAGCCATTTATTTCAAAGACTCTAACAATTTTCCATACAGCTCACTCATATCGTGATACATTTCAATTTGTGAAGGAATTCGCTTTTCCTTGATTGCTTATAATTCAGCATCTTTTAATCTGTCCTTCTTTACTAGTAAATCAGTCTTTATATTCTCAAGCGTACATCTATTCATTTTTTATTCTTCTCCTTTCAAATCCTGATTTTATTGAAATAAAAAAGAAGACGTTTAGTCTCCTTTTATTTAAAACTAATATAATGTTTTAGTCGCCACCTCTAATTAAACCGTTTTTCATATTTAAATATCGTATCATATCTAGTAAGTATACTTTCTGTAGATTCATCTTGGCTAATAAAATCATATCTCTTATCAGAAAGATATATATCAATATAATTGTTATTGCCTATAGCTACTTTGGCGAACCCATCATACCTATCACATAGGTAAATTTCATCTTTGCCTGATTCACAAAATTCTTTTAATTTAATTACAATATCCATTTAAACACCTCCTCTTATTATATTGTATGAGAAAATAATATTTATATGATTTTCAACTATATAAAAGACTGCATTTATGGCAATTAAAAAGCAACTAGGTATACGATCACTGATTGCTTATTAATCTGAAAATATTATTTATCGTTTTCAATTAATGTGCAAAAATCTTGTATTGTTCTACCTAAACCTTTACCTAAAGAGAAGAATTTTGCATTAGTGTAGCAATATACGTACTTACGATTTACAATTAACCAACTCAATTCTTCAACCAAAACAACCTCGGCTCCCCTTTTCTCAAGTTCCTTCTTAATATTAACTCCATCATGTTCAAATGCCATATTATCTCCCCTTTCGTATGTACTAAGTCTATCACTATTACATTTCATTTACAACCAAATTGTGGTTCACTTGGTCATCTGCTTACTCCACATCCGAATCAACTAGACAACCCATCTGCTTTTGATTCTCCATCATTATCTTAGCGTATACCTCTGCCACCTCCTGGCATGTAGTGCAATCTGCATATACATCTTGAATTTTATTTATTAATTCTTCCACTCCTATTCTCCTCCTTATATAATATTGTTTTTAAGTACAAAAAAGAGGCGTATAACTTCCCGCCTCCTTAAATATCTTACCATATTTCATATTCCCCATATTGACTGAGATCTACGTATCCTTGAACCAACATCGTCCTACATATTTCATTGCAAGTTTCCAACGATAAATTTCTTATATAGTACTTTGTTCTTTCTTTGTAAAGCGCGAGCGCAGAATAAGTGCCATATTTTGCGCTTTTAACGTTATCTACATATCTCATTTGATCTACCTCTAAAACAATTAAACTTCCTAAACTTTCGTCATGTACACACAAAGCTTTCATACTCATAATTAATCCTCCTAATTTGATATATCATTATTAATTATAATAAGATATAGGTGATAATTAATCAATAGTAGATCAAATCTTGTTTTCATTTAACCTCTCGTGCTTTTAACTAATTACCAACTTAAACTTCTTTTTACATTGGTGACAATTACCGTCGCAATAATAATTTGGAAAACTAATTGAAAGTTTACATTCCCAATACATACATCTAATAGATCCAAATTCATGTTTAAACATTTTAACATCTTCTTCGGTTAATCCTATTGTAATATTGGAACCCCTTTACATTTAAAATATCTCTTTCATACAAAAAACAACCCAATGGGTTGTTTCAAACTTGATTTTTTTGTTTCAATTTTTATTTTTGTGATTCATTCAGATTTCCAAAATGATCCATTCCACATTTTATATGTATATTCCATATTTCTTTGTCCCTCAAGTTTATATTGTGACGGATAATTTCTTCTAAACTATCTACTATATTACAGATATAAAATCGATGCGATGAATCAGCCAATAGCATTTTCAAATAATCAATAGTAAAAATATCGTCGGAGTTTGGTTCGTCATAATGAGCAATACTTTTGTCAACCACTATTTTTAATGCTTCCCTTAGAGTCATTGACCCTTCCAATCTTTGTTCGTCTATGGGTTGAGATAGGTATTGATTTAATGAATCAACACCTGATCCTCCAAGTTTTTTAAGTAGATAATTATATATTGTTATATTATTTTTATATCTGGCAGATTCAATAGCAATAGCTCTTATTTGAATTAGAATCATTTCAAAGTAAGTTGCATATGCCAAAGGATCTGTGAGCTGACTCAATTTGTTACTTCGTTCAATCAAGATAGATAAAAAACTTTCAAAAAAGATTTCCAACACCACACATTCTAGGTTTTAATGATTGTTTGCTATGTATATATCTAAATTTATCTATTGATAATTCTCTATTGCACTTGCTGCATACTTTAGTACTTACGTTGCAGGATACCCCATTGTTTTCATTATTGTTAATCTTATTGTCATTCATTGAACCTCCTTTTTATTACCCAGAGATTCAAGAAAACTGCTATGCTCTCCAAATGGGAGGATTATTCCCAAATAGCGTTTTATGGTCCGTATGTACACCCCCCTTATTTAAGCCATTCTTACGAATTTATGCGTGCATAAAACCGCCATTCTTCGTTAATTCAGTCCATAGCAAATAAGCCCAGAATACGCGATTCTGAAACTTTATATATCCATTTATTCTATATTTACTTTTCAATGTCTTTATCACATGGATTAGTCGTGCTGAAATGAGGGATACTACGATTCACCGTAACCCCTTTAATAATGCTGTTCCCCGATCTGGGAGCCATCTTGCACATAGAAATAAATTAGAAATACTCTTGAATCCTAGTACCACCTTTCTTTTACTTCCTGATGATTGGGAAATAAACAATCTTATAATTGGTTTAAGTGGCGGCAGGGCTTACTTATCTCTTCCATAATTTCATCAATTACAATAGCCAAGTGCCTATTTACAATAAGTTCTAATTCATTTGTGGTGATTTTCCCATAAAGTTGAGAAAGTGCATTCATATTTCTTTCGCTGATAATGATTACTTTTTCTTTCAGTCCCATAAATCATAACCTCCATCTATTTCATTTTATAGTTGCTAGTTTCCTGTTCCCCAGATTGTTGGGGAAACACTTTGTTCCATTTCCTCAGATATGTCCGTCAAATCAGTATTCTATTTGTACCCTCTGTAAGCGTCGTATTTGCCCTGTGATGGGTTTAAATGCTGCGTTTGATAATAACACCTGTGAACATTAAGGCACTAAAATAAGCCTACAATCCCTCTGTAAGCAAAAGGATTATAGACTTATTCAGATGTCTAATTTATATATTATATAGGTCTTTTAATCAACAGTGACCGTACCCCAAAATGCACTATGTCGTACCCCATTCATACCCCATTTTCACGATAAAGCATGTTATTTCACGATACTTTACGATAATTTGATAAAACACTACCAATCCATAGAAATCCTTATATCTCCACTAAATCTGATAATCCGCCTCTTCATCCTCAAGATCAAACGGCGTAACCTGATAAACATAATAATTCAACCAATTGGCATACAACGTATTTGCCGCATTTCTCCAATTAAGCATAGGAACCGTACTAGGATCATCGTTTTCATAATAATTACAAGGTATCTCCGGATCCAGACCTTTATCCAAATCCCTGTGATACTCTCCATCTAATGTCATTCGATCATACTCCGGATGCCCCTGAACAAAGATCTGCTTCCCATCCTCATTCATAACAAGAAACACTCCTGCGTCCTTAGACTCCACAAGAATCTTAAGTCCTGGATTCTTTTCAATATCCGCTTTCCGAAACTCTGTATATCTGGAATGGGGTGCCATGATATAATCATCCATGCTCCGTACCAAAGGAACCTTCCGGTCCAGAACCTTGTGATTATAAATACCAGATAACTTGCTATCAATCTTATATTTATTAATCCCATAATGATAATAAAGTCCTGCCTGAGCGCCCCAGCAGATGTGGAGAGTGCTGGTCACATGGGTCTTGCTCCATTCCATGATGTTTACCAGTTCATCCCAATAATTTACCTCTTCAAATTCCATATGCTCCACGGGAGCACCAGTAATGATCATTCCATCGAATTTTTTATTTTTTACTTCTTCAAAGTAGTTGTAAAATTTATTCAAATGACTGGCTGAGGTATTCTTAGAGATATGGCTCTCTAGCATTAAAAAGGAGCAATCCACCTGGAGGGGTGTGTTAGACAGAGCCCGAAGAAGCTGAGTTTCCGTATCTTCCTTAATCGGCATGAGGTTTACAATCAGAATCTCAAGGGGACGTATGTCCTGGCTTGAGGCACGATCCTCGTCCATGGTAAATATGTTCTCTTTTTCCAATACGGCTTTTGCTGGCAAATCCTTTTGTACTTTAATCGGCATATTTTATTCCTCCAGTAATTTTATGAAATCTTCCTCCGAAATAATGGGCACTCCCAGTTCCTTGGCCTTTTTATTTTTGGAGGAATTGGACGTAGTATCATTGTTTATTAAATAAGTGGTGTTAGAGGTGACAGAACCGGTGGCTTTACCACCCTGAGCCTCAATCGCCTCCTGAAGTGCTTTCCGGTTTTCAAAATGCTCCACAGACCCTGTGATAACAAATACCATGCCCTCAAGCTTTTTACTGCCCTCTGCTTTTGCCTCCTGTTTTATGGTAAGCTCCATAAGCAGTCGGTCCACCATCTCGTTGTTCTTCTCCTGACTGAAATAATTCATCCAAGCATCAGCAAGTACCTTTCCAATTCCAGATACTGAAATCAACTGCTCTTCCCCTGCATTTCGCATCGCGGTGAAATCAAACTGAAATTCGTTGCAAAGCATCTTAGCATTGGAAAGCCCGATACCAGCGATTCCTAGTCCATAGATTAACCTTGGCAGTGTGGTGTTGGAGGCTGTTTTTATCGCCTTAATCAAATTGTCATATGATTTTCTACCAAAGCCCTCCATCTGGGTAATGGATTCCTCATACTGCTCCAAATGAAAAATATCAGCGAACTCCCGGATATATCCGGCTCCGATGAATTTTTCAAGAGTCGCTTCTGAAAGTCCTTCGATATTGAGTGCGTCACGGCTTACAAACAGAGAAAAGCTTTTAATTCGTTTGGCCTGACAATCTGGATTGATGCAATATAAACTCTTTACATCATTGACCCTTCGTATCTCAGTCTTACCTTCGCACACGGGACATTCCTCTGGAATGATTATAGTACCGCTTCTTGTGAGATTGTCTGCAATCTGAGGAATGATCATATTCGCCTTATATACGGTAATTTCATCCCCTTCTCCTAATTGCAGAGCCTCCATAATGCTTAGATTGTGGACGCTGGCTCGGCTTACGGTGGTTCCCTCTAATTCTACTGGCTCAAAGATAGCCACCGGGTTAATGAGACCCGTTCTTGATGGACTCCATAATATCTTAGTAAGCTTTGTTTCCGCGATCTCATCGGCCCATTTAAAGGCGATAGCAGAACGTGGGAATTTGGCAGTACGACCGAGAGACTCGCCGTAAGCGATATCATCATATAATAACACCAGACCATCCGACGGGATGTCGTAGCTGGACACTCTCTTTGCAAAGTCCTCAACAGAATCTGGCAAGGTCTCTTTTGTTACCATTTTATAATCAACCACACCAAATCCCTGTTTCTTTAGCCATTCAAACTGGGCCTGTCTGGAATTGTTAAAATCAACACCTTCTGCAGATACCAAGGCAAAGGCTTTGAAATTCACATTTCTCTTTGCAGTGATTTCATTGTTTAACTGTCTGACAGAACCGCTGCATAGGTTTCTGGGGTTTTTGTATTTGGCTGCTACATCTTCTATTTGCTCATTGATCCGGTTGAAATCCGAATATTTTATAATCGCTTCCCCTCTTAATACAAGCTCTCCCTGGTGAGAGATGTTTAAGGGGATGTTTGAAAATACTTTGGCATTATTGGTTATGACTTCTCCAATCTCACCATTTCCTCTTGTGACTGCTTTTTGAAGGGTACCGTGATTGTAGTTAAGAACAACGGTCAATCCGTCAAGCTTCCAGGAAAGAAGACCTTCCTGACTTCCCAGCCAATCAGCCAGTGCTTCCACACTTTTTGTTTTATCAAGGGAGAGCATGGGGCTGTCATGTGCTTCCTTTGGAAGTTCACTCAACACCTGGAATCCTACGTTCTGGGTGGGACTTTTCGATAAGATTACTCCCGTCTCTTTTTCAAGGTCTATAAGCTCGTCATATAGCTTGTCGTATTCAAAATTGCTCATGATCTCACGGCTCTCCTGATAATAAGCTTTTCCGGCTTCATTCAGAAGATGGATGAGTTCTTTCATTCTGCTTCGTTTAGCGTCGTCCATCAGATAACTCCTTTTTTTGATCTTTATAGGAAAGACTGGTTGAGCCTTTTATGGCCTCCTTCATCTGGTGGTATTCTTTCTTTGAAAGTTCTCTGTATGCCCCTGGCTTTAAATCACCTAGTTCAATGTTCATAATTCGCATTCGTTTTAAAAGCCTTACCTCAAAATTCAGTTCTTCACACATTCGGCGAATCTGGCGGTTCAAGCCCTGAGTCAAGATAATTCGAAATGCTTTTTCTCCTGTTTTAGCGACAAAGCAGGGCTTTGTTGTTACATCCAAATCGGATAAATGAACTCCTTTTTTCATCTTTCGGATAAAATCGTCGGTCACTGTACGATTTACCTTTACAAGGTATTCCTTTTCATGAGCATTTCCGCTGCGCATCATTTTATTCACCAGGTCGCCCTGGTTGGTCATAAGAATTAAGCCTTCGGAGTCCTTGTCCAAGCGTCCGATTGGATAAATACGTACGGGATACTCTAACATATCTACGATATTTGGGGCACGGTCCTTTTTGGAAGTGGTGCACACGATGCCTTTGGGTTTATAGACTGCAATCAAAACCGGCTTTTCTTTATGGCCTTCTTTTTTTCCTGACGCATTAATGACTCGTCCATTGACCGATACCGATTGACCGGGTAAAACCTTTTGACCTGCGGTTACGGCTTGTCCATTGATCCGCACCTTTCCATTCTCTATGAGACGGTCCGCCTCTCTTCGGGAACAGATCCCTGCTTCACTTAAAAATTTATTCAGACGGATTCCCTCTGCCTCCATAATAATTCTCCCTTACTATATACTAAATAAAAATTATAGCATTGCTGAGAGGGTACGTCAATTTTATCCGCTTCTTTTGGGCTTAGGTTTTACCTATAACAAGAGAAATATCGATAATAGTTTCTATTTTCAGTTTTATCCATTGCTTTTTCCATATATTGGGTATATAATTAATGAAGATTAAAACAATACAATCAGGAGGAAATAGTTATGCCATGGACACCAAATTTATCCGTTGGAATCTCTATGATCGACGATCAGCATAAGATGTGGTTTCAGAAAGCGGAGGCCCTTTTTGAAGCAGGTAAGAATAACCGGGCAAAAGAATACGTAGGAGAGCTTCTGGATTTTCTTGATGATTATACCAAAAAGCATTTCGCTGACGAAGAAAAATATATGCTGAGCATCCAGTATCCAGGATACCAGGAACAAAAAGCAGCTCACACTGCATTTATTGCACAGCTTAATAAGATAAAAAGTGATTATAACACCTCAGGTGGAAATTTATTGGTGATTCTTAATGCCAATCAGATGATCCTTGACTGGCTTACAAAGCACATCTCAAATATGGACAAGAAAATTGGAGAATTTTCAAAAAAACCTCATTAATTAAATACGAAAGAACGGACCGACAGATCATTTCATCTGAGGACCGTTCTTTTTTTAATACGATTGCACTAAAACTGCTCTGTGAGACTGGGAGAGGTAGCCAGTACTTGTGATTTTCTTCCCACCGCTACAGAAGATGCAATCAGAGATACGATGGGAACCGTCAGAATCACGCCCATACTTCCGGATATCCCTTGCATAATCTCAATTACAATGTTATTGGAGTTAATAATCTGAAGATAAGGAAGTTGATAGGCGTAGGTCAGAAGCAAGGTGCTTGCTCCGCTTCCTACATAGGCCAGAATCAGGGTATTGACCATTGTTCCCATGGCATCCCGGCCCACATTCATTCCGGAGCGAAACAACCCTTTCCGGTCAAGTTCAGGCATCTGCTCATGGATTTCAAATACAGTGGAGGAAATGGCCATCGCCACATCCATAACGGCTCCCAGGGCAGAGATCAGCAGGCCGGAAAATAACAGCTCTCCTACCTGGATTCCCCGAATATTTTCCAGCACCAACAGGGACTCTATTTCCGGTATATTGTATCCGGTGAGATGGGCTGCCTTTCCAAAAAGAACCGCCGATATCCCGGCTATCACAACTCCGCCCACAGTTCCCATAACGGCACAGGCTGTTTTTCCTGACCAGCCGCCGAGAAGATACATGGTTACAAAGGTTGTAACAGCCGCAATTACCACAGCTGCAAAAATTGGAGAATACCCCTTATAAATCATGGGGAGATAGAGCCAGATGATACAGACAAAGGTAAAGATCAGACCGATGCAGGTCAGCACCCCCTTTTTTCCACCGATCAGGCAGATTACCCCCAGGAATATAAAAAGGAATCCCCAAATTGCCCATTCCCGGTCAAAACTGTATACGGTATGAAGGGAGATATCCCCAGACAAGCTTTGTATGGCAATTACTCCCATCCCAGGACGGCAGACAGCTCCGAATAAATAGCCATTGTTGCTGGTGGCTTCTGCCAGCTGGCCTTTTTTCGAACCTGTAAGTATCTCAATGACAACATTTTGCTGCCCGACCCGGTTTCCATCTTCCTGCACATTGTCTTTAAGAATCTCTACGACTCTTGCCCGCTCCAATGTCCTTCCCTCCGTAGACACAAGACTTGCGATATCAACCTGATTAAACCGGATTAAAAAAAGGGCAAAGGCGACCATGAGTGCGGCAAACACCACCCACTGAATCTTCTTACCCCCATTGCTCTCCAAATGCATTTTAAACTTCTGGTTCTGCTCCATGGTTTTACATCCTCTCTTTTCTTACTATAACAAAACAGGCCAATACTTATTGCCCATATTTCCCATGAGAAGCATGAGGGCGTACTGACAGAATCATACGCCCCTTGAAATACAGAATAACAGATTCCTATCTTCTTGATGTGCTTGTCTTTTTTAAAGTAAAGGTTTCATCAATGCTTTGAATCTTCCCGCCTGCGATTTCGTAGGTGTTAATGGAAAAAGTATTCTGGTTCACATTGATCACAGAATAGGTAGGATTCCAGTTCTGGTTTCTTGCTGCTATATAATCCTGTTTTGTAGGAATCAGCTCATAAAACTTGCTTCCCGTGGAGGAATTGGCCTCCATGTAAAGAGTTCCATCCGCATTGGTCACGCTGCCAGACATGGTATTTGCAATGGCATAGCAGTTATTTTCATCCTGATAAACACTATTGTTATAAGGGAACGCATTTCCTGCTTCGTCCGTTACATTATCCCAGTCATAGAAATCATATTTGGCATGGGTCTTTGAATCGGATTTCAGAAGGTAGCTTCTGGAATATGTATGGTCATGTCCCTGTAATACCACATCCACATCGTATTTGTCCATCAGAGGCGTAAGCTGGCTTCTCAAAACGATACCATCAGAATCAGAGTGATCCAGACCACTGCCATAGATATCCTGATGAATCATTACAATTCTCCATGAAGTATTGGGATAAGCGGACACTGCCTGCCTCATAACCTGTTCGTGTTCTGCACAGTTATAGTTATTGGTATTTAAGATGATATACAGCGCAGGTCCGTATTTATAATAATAATCACCACCTGCGGTTGTCTTTCCAAGCTGAGTATCATTTGGGTTATTGAAATGGTAGCTGTAGCTTTCATTGGTGGAATCATGATTGCCGATGGTAGTTGCTACCGGCAGTGACTTCATCCAGTCTGCACTTAAAAAGCCGGAGTATTCCACTTCATTTCCTGCACTTCTTCCTTCCACATTCTTGTTAATCTGATCTCCGGCTGAAAGCACAAAGCTGATATTAGGATTGGCTGCCATGGCGGTGTTTAATGTCTTATTCCAACTGAAAGAGTCATTTCTGGCTGCCGTATTTAGCGCAGACGCATTCTCCAGCTTATCCCCTTTCGACGTGGTCTGCCCCTTGGAAGCACCGATCTGGGGGTCACCTACATACAGCATGGTATAGCTATTAAAGTTGTGGGTCTTAAAGGAAGCCGTCTGGCTGGGCACCCCATTTTTATAATATCGGTAATAGTAGGTGGTATTCTCTTTTAACTCGGTGGCTGTTACTTTATTGCTCCTGTATCCGTCAATTGCCTGGCTGGTTCCGCCCTCATAAGTCTTTGCTCCACTCATATTGCTGCTTGTGGAAAGCTCAATCTTAGGTGTTGCTCCACTGTCTTCCTTTGTATACCAGGCAAAGTTCATCCTGGTTTCATCTGCGCCTGGTGTTAAGGCAATCTTTTCATAATCTGTGCTCACCTGGCTTTCCCACTTCTGCACCCAGCCAGCCCAATCCTTATCAGTCGTGGAATCCGCATAATGCTGAGTTGCCGCATAAGCATAACCTCCGGCCAGTACCAGTGTTAAAGTAGCTAAAATAACCGCAGCTCCATACTTCTTTTTGCCGTTCATACATCCTTCCTCCTTGTTACCACGCCTTTTTCTGCGTGATTGCTTTTTTGACTTATGTATAGAAGCGCTTCTCACCATCCAAGAATAAATCCAACCGTACCATCATTCAAGTGGCTTTTCCAAAGCTTTACAAACTATATTTTAATTTTACAATCCAGAAAACAGGATGTAAAACCGGAAGCAGCCTCACATATTTCTTTGCGGGGCTGCTTCCGGTTTTTGTAGAGGTTGCTGTGATTAAATGAACTTATACTTCACTTCACAGCCGTTAGAGATGCGATTGCAGATATTTACCACTCGCTCCATGACAGCGGATGTTTTTTCATTTTCCATTTTGATCTGCATTTCTTTTAAATCTTTTGAAATCTTAATATTTTGCACTCCATCTACCTTAGAAATCTCCGTCTCGATGTTCCTGGCTTTTTTCTGGTCTGACAGGGCGCAAACGTAGTAACTCCGGTTCACGCTTCTCCCTCCTTTCCACTAGGTGTTCTACTCCAATTGTGGACAGATGAGAGAAGGTTTAAACATCAAAGGAAAACACGGGCAATGGTGGTGAAAAGAAAACATACCACAAATCCGGTTATAGTGGGCACTAACCAGGATACCAGGGTCCATTTTATACTCTGGGTTTCCTTTCGTATGGTCAGGCAGGTGGTAGAACAGGGCCAGTGCATCAAGGAGAAAAGAAGGGTGCTCACAGCGGTGATCCAGGTCCAGCCATTGTTCACCAGAAGATCTTTTAATACCGAGAGATCATCAATCTGCAAAAGCTTTCCTTCTGCCATATAAGCCATGATAATAATGGGCACCACGATTTCATTGGCAGGGAACCCAAGTATAAAGGCAAGAAGAATTACTCCATCAAGTCCTATGGCTCTTGCAAACGGATCAAGGAAACCAGAGCAAAGGGAAAGTATGGTGGTATCCCCTATGGTTAGATTCGCCATAAGCCAGATAACCATACCAGCCGGTGCTGCTATCACCACTGCGCGGCCTAGTACAAACAAGGTGCGGTCAAATATAGATCGAACAATTACCTTTCCAATTTGAGGCCTTCTGTAAGGCGGAAGCTCAAGGGTAAAGGAGGAAGGAATTCCTTTTAATATGGTCACTGATAAAATCTTTGATATTACAAGCGTCATAAAGATTCCAAGTACAATGACACTAGATAAAATCGCGGCCGATAGTACGGAAGAAGAAAGACCAGTTGCTCCCCCAATAAAGAACATGGTAATAATTGCAATCATGGTTGGGAATGCGCCACCATGGTAAGGGCAAAACTCTTCGGGCTAACGAGCCATATAAACATGAAGTCTCTTTCCATCCCAAACAATCTTTTTGACCATTAATTTAACCAAAGTCCGTTTGTCTTCCATGGACAAAATATTAGAACTTTCTTTGAGATTCCATAACTCCATAGAGAACTCTTTATCACCTTTTTTATCTTCAATTAAGTCTCTTTCTTCCATTAAAGAAGTAATTTCAACGTCAAGCTCCCTAATTCTTTCATTTACCCGCCTGATAAAAGCGGCTCCTAGCTCTTCATGAGACAATGTATGAATAAGATTATCAATTTCTCCAGTGCATTTTTTAATCTTATCCTCAATAACTGCAGAAGGATTTTTAGATACCTGCCTCTGGAACTCACGTTTTAGTTTTTCGAGAAGTGGAAAAATGCCAGAGTTTTCATTCATATATTGGATTAATGATTCATAAATCATTTCATCTGTCTGCTGCCCATTGATATTTTGACAGTTACACAGTTTAAGGCCACCACGCAGCTTACTGTTACAGATATAATCGTAGGGCCGGCTTCCACTTTTCCCGCTTCGCTGCTTTGCAAACATACGGCTGTTGCATGTATCACAATAGATCATGCCAGAAAGCATGGAATAGCCATTATGCATAAGAGCCGGCTTTTTTCCGGTAGGGATGTTATTCTTTAGAATGTCTTGTATCTCCACCCATCTCCTACCAGATATACGGCCTTTATGCTTTCCCATGGCAACAATCCATTTGTCCATATCCTGCCTTGGGGCGCTTTTTTTTCGGTAATCTCGTTTGTTATATGCCAGCAATGCGTACTTATTAGAACAATCCGACTTCTCAAAACAAACGTCCGACTGATGTGCCGTAAAATATTCCCATGCGTCTTCATCTGCCATGCAATATACGGGATTTTGCAAAATCTCTTTGATTCCTGGAAGAGAAAACATGTTTTCATTTCTCGTTTTCATTCCCTGTTTAATCAAATATTTACTAACACCGGAAACACTGCGAAGCTCCAAGAACTTCTCATAGATACAATCCACCACCATTAGTTCACCTGGATTGTCCTTTAGTTTACAGGCTATCTTTAACTTTCCATCTATGACAACCTCCTGAATCTTCTCAGACGTGTACCCCATAGGAGTGGTCCCTCCTAACCATCGCCCAGTACGTGCAAGCAGCAGCATATTGTCACGCACTCGTTCTGCAATGGTCTCCCGTTCTAATTGGGCAAACACAGAAGCTATATACATCATTGCCTTTCCCATTGGCTTTGAGGTGTCAAACTCTTCCCTGATGCAGACAAAGGATATGTTATGGTGGTTTAATTCTTCAATGAGGGAAGAAAAATCGCTTACATTACGGCTGATACGATCTAGTCGATAGCAGACGACGTACTGTGGTTTCATTTGCTTGATATCTCGGAGCATTTGCTGAAACTGAGGCCTGTTTGTATTTTTAGCAGAAAATCCTTCATCTTCATAGATACTTATTTCTGCCTTATTATTCTTTATAAGCTTATCAGAAATATAACTTTTACACATCTCAACCTGATTTTCTACACTTTCTCCCTTACCGGTATAAACGGATTTTCGGCTATAAATAAAAATTTTCAAATCCTGCCACCATCCTTTCCTTCCCCATATTCAGACATACAAAATTCAATGATAGGTTACAAAGAATAATCAAAATAGAACAAGCTTAAAACATATCAAAAGAAAAATAAAAATACACAAAAAATATTTTTTATGTTTCGAAAGTCCACAAAAGTATTGGTAACATTAACCAAAAAAAATATATTTTCGTACAAACCATTTACAAACATGCCTAGTGCTGATAATATGTGCGTAATAGAAATATTTCTTTTTTATTGCGCTTAAATTCAGACTAATCTTTAAACTTCTTTGTTTTGTTAGACTAATTCTTGGTCATAATTAAAATCCACATTCATTTTACTGGTACCATTCTATGATTTATCACATGAAATTAAGTATCGCCGTTACCAGTAAAAAGCTGGCTATACAAGGGAGGAGGGGTATCACTTCGTAATATTTATATCGTATGTAGGTAAGTATAAGTATCATGTTTTTTAAACAGGAGGGGTATTATATGAACAAAGTAAGTAAAAAGGTCTTATCATTTCTATTTATATTTGCGATGGGTTTTTCAAGTATCTTTGCAGGCACTACATATGCAGCTACTGATTACTGGCAGGATTATACCGATGGAGGCGGAACCGTAAATATGGTCAATGGCTCCGGTGGAAACTTCAGTGTAAACTGGACAAACTGCGGTAACTTTGTAGTTGGTAAAGGGTGGACTTACGGAACACCTAATAGAGTCGTAAATTATAACGCAGGTTCTTTTGCTCCGTCTGGAAACAGTTATCTGACCTTCTATGGCTGGACAAGAAATTCACTGATTGAGTATTATGTAGTTGATAGTTGGGGTTCCTACAGACCAACCGGTACCTATAAAGGAACCGTGAACAGTGACGGAGCCAACTACGATATCTACACAACCATGCGTTACAATGCTCCCTCTATTGATGGGTATCAGACATTCCCACAGTACTGGAGTGTAAGACAGTCCAAACGTCCAACCGGAAGCAATGTACAGATTAATTTTGCAAACCACGCAAATGCATGGAAAAACAAAGGTATGAATTTAGGTAATTCCTGGTCTTATCAGGCACTTTGTGTAGAAGGCTATCAGAGTAGCGGTTCTGCTAATGTAACAGTTTGGTAATTTTTTATAAGCACCTGATAGAAGGTGTAATTATCTAATTAACACTGTACTTACCTACATACTATTTGAATATTGCAGTTTAAAAAATCTATAACATTTATTGTTACAACTATATATTTATATGTTTACAGGCAGGTAAAAAGATACAGAAAGGACTATAACTATGGGGAAAAAACTGATCTTGCTTTTGATTTTAGTAGCCGTATTTTCCTGCGGTTGTTCGAAAGTTGAACAGGAAGATCTGGTGTTGGTAAAAGGCAATGGTTCTACAGAAGCTGAATCAATCTCTGACTTCTACATAGGCAAATACGAGGTAACCCAAAAGGAATGGACTGATGTTATGGGTAGTAACCCTTCTGGCTTTCCAGGGGATGATCTTCCAGTTGAAATGGTGAGCTGGTATGATTCCATAGAATATTGCAATAAGAGAAGTGAGAAAGAAGGATTGGCACCCTATTACTCCATAGACAAGAGCAATAAAGATCCTGATAATACCAGTGAATTTGATGATATGAAATGGATCGTTTCTGTAAATGATGGTGCAAATGGCTACCGCTTGCCAACAGAAAAAGAATGGGAGTATGCTGCAAAGGGAGGGTTAGAGAGTAAAGACTTTACCTTTAGCGGCAGCAATGATGTGGAAGAAACCACATGGTATTTTAGAAATGCCGGGAATCAATTTATATCCGGTGATTGGGTATGGTCCAGCATTGAAAGCAATAAGAATAAGACTCATCCTGTGGGATCGAAAAAGCCCAATGAGCTTGGATTATATGATATGTCTGGAAATGTCCGGGAATGGTGCTATAACTGGTATCAGGACCTTGCAATTGGAAGTGGAACTTACCGCGTCTGGAAAGGCGGAGGTTGGGTTGGGGATAAAACCAGCTGCCAGATATCTTACCGCGGCAAGTTTGAAGCAAATGGCAAAGGAGCCGATATGGGGCTTCGTGTGTGCCGGAATAAATAAAAAAAGAAGGTCAAAGAAGCGGCATAAAATCGTCTTCCCTGACCTTTTTTATTCTCTGTTTCTATTTCTTAAATCGTAGAATCACTGCCTGATATCCATTTAGCATCATCTTTCTTCCTTCTGACGCTAATTCCTTCTCATTATTAAGTAGTACCTCATATTCTTCCTCTTCTAAAATAAGTTCCTGAGGCTGGGTCTTGAAATTACCGATAATTAATAATTTCTCATCTTCGCCAACCCGGTAATAGGCCATAACCCGGTTTAGCTCCGTATAAGCCGGCTCAAAATTCCCGTATACCAGGGTTTCTTTATGGGCCTCACCTTTTCTTAGGGCAATCAGCTTTTTATAATAATGGAATACGGAATCTTCCTCTTCCATCTGCTGCTTTAGATTTAAATCCTTGTAATTGGGATTTACCTTTAGCCATGGTTTTCCCTGGCTAAATCCAGCATTTACTCCGTCATCCCACTGAAATGGGACTCTCGCATTGTCTCTGCTGTAACGACAAGCGATGGAAAACGCTTCTTCTTCTGAAAATCCCTGGTTTAATGCCACCTGGTACTGGTCCAGTGTGGATATGTCATTGATCTCGTCAATGGAGGAAAATGGTACATTCTCCATGCCAATCTCCTGTCCCTGATAGATAAAAGGAAGGCCCTTAAGCATAAAATAAACCGTTGCCAGCATTTTCTTCGACTGGTCGGAGCACTCTCCATCTGGAATATAATGACTGACGCCTCGCGGTTCATCGTGGTTTTCTATGATGTTTGATAAGAATCCAACGCCATCAGAACGAAGCTGGCTGGCAAAGCAGCAATCTCTATAATCGTCTGGCGTAACTTGTTGATAGTCATACCAGCCTTTTTCACTGATTCCAAACACAGTCTCATTAAAGTCAAACATAGAAGAAAAGCATCCCTTTTCTCCAATAAAAGCCTCTAAATCCTCTTTCTTTTCCCGAAAGACCTCTCCCACCGTAAAAGCATCGTATGGTTGAAATGTAGCTTCCCTCATCTCATGTAACAGGTCAAGGACACCTTCTGCTTCATCCACCATCTTTTCAGTGGAAGCCAGTCCGTCATCCCGGTCAGGCTCATAATCATGAAATGGAAGAACCTTTTTTATATTTATAATGGCATCAATACGAAAACCTGCAATTCCTTTTTCCAGCCACCAGTTGATCATCTTATAAATCTTATCCCGAAGAACCGGATTTTCCCAGTTAAGATCTGGCTGCTTTTTGTGAAACAGGTGAAGATAATACAGGTCACTATCTTCGATTCGTTCCCAAGCACTTCCGCCAAAATACGATCTTAAATTATTGGGACTTTTTCCGTCTTTCCCCTCCTGGATATAGAAATAATCGCCGTACTCTCCTTTCGGATCTTTTAACGCCTTTTGAAACCATTCGTGCTCATCGGAACAGTGATTGACCACCAGGTCCATGATTAGTTTGATCTCTCTTTTTTTTGTTTCAGCAATTAGCTCATCCATCTCTTCCATGGTTCCAAACTTAGGATCAATGTTATAATAATCGGAGATGTCATACCCCTGATCCGCAAGAGGAGAACAATAGATAGGGGAAAGCCAGATAAGATCAATTCCCAGTTCCTTTAGATAATCAAGCTTATCTATGATTCCTCTGATATCACCGATTCCATCACCATTTGTGTCCTTAAAACTCTTTGGATAAATCTGATATGCCACCTTATCATGCCACCATTTTTTATTCATTTTGCTTCCCGTCCAATCCTCACTTTATTTTTCCTTCCAATAGATAGCAACCGCTTCATAGGGCCTTAAAATCCCCGTATGCATGGAGGATGTGTTTTTATAATTGTGTATTAGGTATTCTTTTTCTTCAATTCTGTCAATTTCTGGTATGGTTACATCTACTTCCTGATCCGTAAAATTACAGATAACCAATATTTGTTCCTTATCAAGACTTCTTTTATACGCAAAGACTCTGGAATCCTCAGGCAAGACCAACTCATAATCACCGTATACGATTACATCATATTTTTTTCTAAGAGCAATCAGCTTCTTATAATAAGAAAACACGGAATCAGGGTTTTCTATCTGCTGATCTGCATTGATCTCTTTAAAGTTTGGATTAACTGCCAGCCAGGGAGTTCCATTTGTAAATCCAGCTTGTTCTTTATCATTCCACTGCATGGGAGTTCTTGCATTGTCCCGGCTTTTACACCGTAGATAGTCCATCATGCGCTCATGGGAGATGTGTCCGCCTAAGACCAGTTCCTCGTAGGCATTCTTGCTTTCAATGTCCTGAAACTGGGAGATATCAGAAAAAGGATAATTGGTCATTCCAAGTTCCTCTCCTTGATAAATATAGGGGGTCCCCTTCATCATATGAAGGCAGGTGGCAAGCATCTTTGCTGACCGCTCACGAAATTCACTGCTGTCATTGCCAAATCTCGATACGGCTCTTGGCTGATCGTGATTATCCCAGTAAAGGCTGTTCCAGGCACTGTTTTCAAGTTCAACCTGCCATTTGGATAAGATTTGTTTCAATTTTAGAAAATCTGGCCTTTGATCGGTCCATTTTCCAAGCTCACCATCGCCTTCCACATGTTCAAAGTGGAACACCATGTTAAGCTCTTCTTCCGCCTCTCCCGCATATCGTTTGGCTTCCTCTATTGTCACACCAGCCGTCTCTCCTACTGTCATCAAATCGTATTTTGATAAGACCCTTCGGTTCATCTCCTTTAGATACTCATGAACCCTTGGGCCGTGAATGCTATAGGGGGTAACATCTCCATAAAGACCGTCCCTGACTTCTCCGTCCGGAAATGCCTGATCCTTGGAAATCATGCTTATGACATCCATTCGAAAGCCATCGATGCCCTTCTCACACCACCAATCCATCATCTGAAATACTTCATCTCTTACTTTAGGATTCTCCCAGTTTAAGTCCGGCTGTTTCTTAGAGAATAAGTGGAGGTAATACACCCCCGTTTTGTCATCATATTCCCAGGCAGAGCCGCTAAAACAAGACCCCCAGTTATTAGGGCAGCCACCGTCTTCCTTCCCTTCCCTCCAGATATAATAATCCCGGTATGGATTTTCCCTGCTTTTTCTGCTCTCTAAAAACCAGGGGTGTTCGTCGGAGGTATGATTGACCACCAAATCAAGTAAGATTTTGATGCCCTTTTCATGAGCCTCCCTTAAAAGATCATCAAAATCCTTCATGCTCCCAAATTCATTCATAATATCCTGATAATTGCTGATATCGTATCCATTGTCATCGTTTGGAGATTGACACACTGGGGAAATCCAGATAACATCAATTCCCAAATGCTTTAAATAATCTAATCTCTGCCTGATTCCGTTTAAATCCCCAATTCCGTCGCCATTGCTGTCTTGAAAGCTTCTGGGATATATCTGATATACCACAGCTTCTTTCCACCATGTTTTATTCATATATTGTACTCCTTTATTTAATAGCACCTTCTACCAGCCCCTGAATGATCTGCTTTTGTGCACATAAGAACAAGATGACAATTGGGATCATAGCAAGAAACGCTGCTGCCAGAATCAAATCCCATTGCTTCACATAAGAACCTACAAAGCTGCTGACTGCCACTGGCAGGGTCTTGATTCTGCCGTTTAACCCAAGCATAAGAGATGGAAGCAGATAATCATTCCAAATCCATATTCCATTTAAGATAAGCACCGTCATCTGAACCGGTTTTAACAGAGGAAATACCACTCGGAAAAACGTTCCCTCCGGGCTGCATCCGTCAATCCATGCCGCTTCCTCAAGCTCTCTTGGAATTCCCTTTATAAACCCGTGAAGAATAAAGACGGACATGGAACCTCCAAACCCAAGATAGGCGATTATAATTCCTGTATAACTGCTTAAGAGCCGGATTCCCAAAAAATCTGATAACCCTCGAAAGGTAGACAATAGCGGGAGCATGACCACCTGAAAGGGAATTACCATAGCGGCTACAAAAACCATGAAGATAACATCTGACCACCTGGTTTTATTCCGCACCAGCACCCACGCAGACATGCTGGATAACAAAATCAAAAGAACCAGGCTGACCGCTGTTATAAACAAAGAGCTTTGAAAGGACTTAAAATAGCTGAAATTTTGGTTATGTATTACATTAGAAAGATTGGTAAAAAGCTGCCCCCAGTGCTTTGGAAGGGCAATGGGACTGATTACAATATCTGCGCTTTTCTTTGCTGAATTAAAGAGAACCAAAAGAAAGGGAGATAGTACAATCATGGAAAGAAAAATTGCAAACAGCTCCATAACAACTCCTGTTATTTTCCGTCGACTCATTACAGCTCCACCTCCTTCTTTTTGCTAAAATAAACCTGGGTTAAGGATACCATAGCTAAGATAACAAAAAATACAACAGCCTTGGTCTGACCGATTGCATACTGGTTCTTGGCAATTGCTGTGTTATAGATGTTTAGTGCCAAAAATTCTGTGGAAGCAATGGCCTTTGATCCCAGGATTCTGCTTGGTGCACCATTGGTAATGGCAAAGTTTAAATCAAATTGCTTAAAGGAGTTTACCAAAGTCAAGAAGATACAAACCGTAAAGGTATTTGCTATCATAGGAAGCTTCATATAGATGAGCGTCTTTAAGCGCCCAGCTCCATCCACCCCAGCCGCCTCTAAAATATCTTTTGGAACGCTTTGCAGCCCGGTCACGTAGATCATCATAATATAACCGGCATATTGCCAAGTACTAACGATTAAGATGGCAAACAGAGCAAGATTTGGATCTGTCAGCATGGAAAGGCTTCCTTCTACCACAGCAGGAAATACTTTATTGAAAATAAACTGCCACACATAACCTAGTACAATTCCACCAATGAGATTTGGAAGAAAAAAGGATGCCCGGTAAAAGTTCTTCCCCTTTGCCCCAGAGGTGCATAATAGAGCCAGGGCAAATGCCATGATATTGACCGAAGTCATATTTAATACTGTGAAAATAAATGTAATCAGAAGGGAGTAGAGATAATCGGGTGCCTGAAACATCCGTATGTAATTATCAAATCCCACAAACTGTGTGAATTTAATTCCGTTCCAATTGGTAAAGGAATAAAAGATTCCAAAGACGAATGGAATGAGAACCGTAATGAAAAATGCAGCCAGTAAGGGCAGCAAAAACAATACATTTACCATTCTTTGGCGCTTCTTCACTGGATAAAAGTAAACTCCAAACAGTATCAAAAGAAGCCCGACTCCCAGCAGGACACCCCGAATGGGTGATTCCCGGTAAAATAAATCTAAATAAAGGGCATACATAACTCCTAAAATACCAGACAATAAAACCAAAGCAGAAATTAATTTTCTATTTTTCTCCTCTACCATTATTCTCCCCTCTTCCCCGATTGCAGCCTATATTGGTGGGCGGCAGTGTATCTGCCGCCCTGCCTGAATTATTTTACATAATCTGCAATTGCCGTACTCATCATGGTTACAAATCCATCTCTGTCGATTTCGCCTTTGGCATAAAGCTCAAATATGGCTCCAGTGGCATTCATGGCTATACCCTCTGGCATCTTGGTCCATTCCCAGGAATAGGAATTTCCAGAATCAACATAGGTTTTTAAATTCATAGCAAGAGGTGTCTTAGGACTTAACTTGTTAGAAGTGTAAGGAGAAATCATACCACAATCCGTCACGAGACATTTCTGACCATCTTCTGATAAGGCAAGTTCCTTTAAAAATGCTTTGCATGCATCAATCTGGCTTCCCTTGTTATAAACAGCCCACCAGGATGGGCAATCAGCAAGAATTCCCTTCATCTCTTCTTTGGTAAAGGCAAGAGGGGCAATTCCGCAGTCAAAGGTTACCTGATAGCCAGGTAAAGACGGATCAATCCAGTTGCCCTGTGTAACAAAGGCAGTCTTTCCCTGAGCCCATAAAGCAAGCTGATCGTCATAGGTACCTGATATGAGTGTAGAAGGATCGGAATAGTCAAACAAGAGCTTCATATAGTCAGCAAACTGGCCCATACGTGTTGAGTCAATCTTCCCTTCTTTTAGCATATCAATATAAGTGGTATCTCCTCTTTTTAGCCCTCCAGAGAGGTAATAACCAAAGAGATGATTTCCTGTTGACCAATACATCTGTCCGGATTCTGCTGCAACGGAGCAGACAGCCGTAATTCCCAATTCATCTTTTTTGCTGTCAATGGTTTCAAATGCTTTTTTATAAGCATCATAGGATGTAAGAGAGGCTGGATCAACGCCTGCTTTCTCTAATATATCTTTGTTATATGTAATTCCAAAGCCTTCTACTGCATAAGGAAATCCTACTACCTTCCCATCTCCGTCCTTAAAACTAAAATCTGTCTTGGAAGCCCACTCTTCTCCGCTAAGATCCGTCATGTAATCCTTCCAGGTCTTATAATCACCTTCCCCGCCAAAGACAAAGAGATCGGGCATGTTACCTGCCGCCAGATATCCTTTGAGCGTACCATTAATGTCAGCACCTCCGCCTAAGGATTCAATGATGACTTCCTGCCCTGTTTTCTCCTGATACTTCTTAGCAAATGCCTTTAACGGTTCATCAATCTCAATCTTACCATTTACAATACGAATTGCCTGCCCGCTGCTCTTTGCCTCCGTCTGAGCTTGTGTCTCCCCGGTCCCTGTTTGAGTGGATGCCTTCTTTTCCCCACAACCAGTCAAAAGAGTCAGAGCCATCACTCCTAACATTGCCATAACCATTCCTTTTTTCTTCATAACGCTCCCCTTTCTACATATTGCTGTTATTATTGATTATTTTAAATATTTTATTGTAACTTATGCGCATAAGTTATCTTAAATATCATATTAGCACTTTCAGTACTCTATGGCAAGAATTTCTTTTTCTTTTTTCTCCACAAAATACGACTATAACTAAAATAAAAAGAATCAAGGGAACACATGCCTAATTACACATGTGTTCCCTTGATTCTTTTTACTGAATTTCGTTCAACAATATGAACCGGGAGTCGAATAACTCGCTCTCCAATCTCCTGATGACCGATCATTTGAAGTAATTTATCAACCGCCAAGCTGCCTTTTTCCGTTACGTCTTGATGAACCGTTGTAAGGGCTGGTCTTATGATCTGACTGTAAACATTATCATCAAAGCCCACGATGGAGATATCGTCTGGTATTTTTACCCCTCGATCTTTTAGATCATTCATGATATGAGCAGCATAGTAATCAGAAGCACACACCAATCCTGTGAAATCTCCTATCCTTTTGTATACATCATCCAGAGCCTTCGTTAAATCATCACCATTGGGCTGAAGCATGATAAAATGATCTTCTGTAAAAGCAATATCCGCTTCCTTTAGGGCATCCTGATATCCCTTTAAACGTTCAAAATCAACACCAAAGCGATTATCCGCTAGGAAGGCAATTTTTTCATGCCCATGTTCAATTAAATATTTCGTGATTTTGTAACAGCCAATTCTGTCTTCACTTCCTACATTCACATATTGAGGAACGGTTTCCTCCAGGTAACAGTCGATAAATACCATAGGCTTTTTAATTTTATCGGTGATCATCAACCCATCCTCTGCCTGTATTCCATGTAATATCAACCCATCTACATTCCAGCTTGCAACAGAGCTAATAATCTCCGTGATGTCGTCAGAGATATAAAGCATGGTGAAGTATCCCCCTGCTCTTACACAGCTCTCAACAGCACCGGTCAGCTCTCCGGCAAAGGGATCTTTAATAAAATTCTCATATTTATCCCGGCAAGCTTTCATCGCCAGACCGATGATACCGGATTTATTCTTTGCTAAATTTCTGGCATTGATATTGGGGACATAATCATATTCTTCAAGCAACTGCTGTACCTTCTCCACCATGGCTGGGGAGACCTCACCCGTCTTGCCATGAATTACATTGGACACTGTGGTGGTACTGGTCTCAAGCAGCTCTGCCATCTTCTTTATTGTTATCATCAAATGCTCCTTTGCCTTACGTATGATAATCCTCATACCATGTCTTCGTTATGATTATTTTATAACTACTGATTCAAATATGCAAGCAGGCATTTGGAACACTCTGCGTAATAGGACATCCTGCATATCTCATACTATGGAATAAAATTATGGTTACGAAGGGGAAGTGAATGAAACGTAATTCCATAGAGGCAATTGTATTTCACATCTCAGGTGATATGGATTTTAATGCCCTTTCAGATAAAATAAATGGCTTTCATGTGAACCTGATCGAACAGAAGTTGAGGAACTCAGATTTTAGTATGGAAGAAAAGGTTGCTGTAGTGAATCAGATATCTCAACAGCTAAAAATTCGAGAGAAGAATGGAATTATTTCATAGTTGCCCTTTGTGTGGTTGCGGGAATCTGCCGTTGCAGGGTACAAAGTTGTTTGTAATCATAGCAATTAAGCGTTCTCTTGGAGAGTCGATGATTCGGCAGCCAACAATACCTGCTGCATTGCATCCAAAGCCCATGCACATGTCAGCAGAAATTTATGCTTCAGGTTCATTTTTTAATGGACTTTTAGATTGAAAATAAATTTTAATTGTTTGGAGTTCATCCTCAATTTTTTGACCTATTTCTATTTTCTCTATTAATGTTAAAACAAGTTCTGGCGTCATATCTATCTCTCCTAATATTTCCTTTATTAGTTGGTCAAGCTCCTCATTGTTCTTTTCTACATGGCTTTGATTATTATGTAACAAATTTTCTTGCTGCGCCTTTTTTAGCTTATGATCAATTTCCTTTTGCTCACGTTCCAATGATGATAGCATATCGTAAAAACGTTCTTCTGAAATTCTTTGATTCACCTTATCCTCGTAAAGCTGGCCTATGATACGAAAAATCTCTTTATCGCGTTTTTTTAATGCATCCAGTGCATGGACTGGCTCTGTTTTCCGACGGGTACTTCTGGCTTTTTTTGAGGTTTCTAGTAATTCCTTTTGCCATTGCTCTGTCTGGTCAAGTTGATTCTTGATTTCCTCTGACACGATCTGATACAGCAATTTGTAGCTGATCTTGTGGCTGGAACAAACCTTATTACCATATTGTTTGTATCCGCTGCATACCAAATGAAAGTTCTTTTGGTCTCCCGTTTTTCCTGTGATGGACATACTTCTTTTACAGTCTCCGCAAACCGCAAGGCCAGAAAAGATATTATGGAACTCTATGTTTTTAGTTTTTTTTCGAGGCACGCTACGTTTTCTCACCCGGTCAAATACCTCCTGAGTGACAATGGGTTCATGTTTATCCTTTACTACCACCCACTCTTTTCTTGGCTGGGATAGGGTGATATCACTTTTAAAGGATAACTTTACTGTCTTTCCCTGGACTACGTGGCCTAGGTATACTTCGTTGGAGAGCATTTTACAGATAGTTCCAGATGTCCACTTGGGGACCTTTTTAGATTCTTCTTTTATTAAATAAGGGTGGGTCATACATCGGTATTGATAGGGAGTCTCCACATTTCTTTCATTTAGGCGTTTTGCTATAGTAAATGGAGCTTCCCCATGTTCTGCACGGTCAAATATTTCATGAACAATGGGGGCTGTCACCGGATCTATTACAAGGTGATTTTTATCTTTTGGATCTTTCTCATAACCATAAGGCGCAAAATTCCCAATAAAGGCTCCCTCTTTTATCTTTGTCTGAAATGCACTGCGAATCTTTTTTGAGGTGTCTCTGGCATACATTTCATTGACCATATTTTTAAATGGGGCAATATCATTAAGAGGGCTGTCAGAATCGTAGCCGTCATTGATTGCCACAAAACGTACTTTTTTTGATGGGAAATATAGTTCCGTAAATTGCCCAGTCATAATATAATCTCTTCCCAGTCGGGACAAATCCTTAGTAATGACCAGGTTCACATGCTTTGCCTCAATGTCTTTTATAAGCCGTTCCCATGCGGGACGGTTGAAATTTGTTCCGCTGTAGCCGTCATCCACATATTCACCGTATACTTCAAATCCTTGTTCTCTGGCATAAGTTTGAAGCATTTTTCTCTGAGTACTGATACTGGCACTTTCTAAGACTCGGTCGTCATCTTTTGACAGCCTCATATAAAGAGCTGCATGATACTTGGCTGTCATGGAAACAAGCCTCTTGGTTCTCTGCGTTTCTTTATTAGTGTAACCAATAGCTCTTGGGGTGTCTTGCTTCCCACATAAATTCGTTCCACTCTAACTTCCGTCTGTCTGTCTCTTTGAATTGACATTCCTTCTGAATTCATCCAAAGCACCTCCTGAGAAAACCTATTCCAAGATGCTTGTACGTTATACGTTCGCAGGTTGAATACCAATATAAGATATCATGTCATTCGACGAATTATTCTGGATAGAAAATAACCATATTAAGCAAACAGTTGGTATCTCCTGTATTTTTATAACTATGAGTCTCATCGGCTTTAAAACGTATTGCATTTCCTGTCGTTACAACATGACTTTTCTCGCCCAGGGTTATGGTTACTTCTCCGCTAAAAACGGTTATAAACTCTTGGGTGCCTTGTAAATGCGGCTCAGTGGATAAATACCCATTCGTTTCAAATTCAACGGAGTATATTTCAAAGCGCCGAGAGCTGTCAAAAGAAAAGGTGGGGTAAATTCTTACCCGTCCTTCATCTTCAAGCAATGGGGAAAGTTCTTTCCTATCAATGAACTCAACACTTGTTTCCGTATGATTGATAAATTGCGTAAAGGATACTTTTAAACCATTTGCAATCTTCCACATTGTTGAAACAGTAGGATTTACTTCACAACGTTCAATCTGCCCCAGCATACTTTTACTCACGCCTGAAAGCCTTGCTACGCTATCTAGACTAAGTTTTTTTTCTTCTCTTACTCTTTTTAAGTTTTCAGAAATTACACGACTAAGATTATCCACAAACACACCTCCCATGATTGACAGTATAGTGCACTCATGTTATTATTATACTGCACATTCATCATACTATATATTATGTGCAGTATATCATATATCAATTATAGAGTAAAGGGAGGTAATGATTTCATGTTAAATCTTTTGGAGTTTTTATCCTATGCTTTTATATCAAATATTTCCCCAGGACCCAATGCAATTATATCAATGTCCAATGCGGGAATGTTTGGATTTAAGAAAAGTGTTTTGTTTAATATAGGTGTATCCATAGGGGCATTCATCGTATTACTCCTGTGCAGCCTTTTTAGTTGGGTCCTATTTGATATTTTTCCTGACGTTCAGCGGTTTATGGTCTGGGTTGGTGCCACATATATATTGTGGTTAGCTTTTCATACACTTAAAAGCAAGCCGGACACCCAAAATAAGGAAAGGAAACATAAGGGGAATTTATTCTTACAAGGAGTTCTTTTACAATTTGCAAATCCCAATACAATTTTATATGGAATCACGGTCTTTTCATCCTTTATTCTACCGCAATTTCAATCACCTGTTATTCTTATCATATTCTGCATTTTTCTCTCTTTGGCTTCCTTTTTTTGTACCGTATGCTGGACTATGTTTGGTGTAGTTTTTCAAAAACTAATTATAGCCCACGCAAAGATCATAAATGTTATATTAGCACTATTGTTAGCGTATTGTGCTGTTTCACTAGTGATAAAAACATTCTAAATTTATTGAAGCATCAATAAATATTTCCCTATTAAGATTAAACCAGTGCTGTACAAAAAAAGACCATTTCAGAAAACTTGAAATGGTCTTTTTTGAGATTCTTATGGTTGTGTCTGTTCCTCTGTTCCTGATAAATTAGCTCCAGGTCCATGAGGAATCTCGGTTGTCTCCGGTTGCGTTTCTGGATGAGTCTCAGGAGTAGTTTGTGGTGCTGTTTCTTCTGGCTTATGAGTGGTATTTCTCTGGATGACAGCAGGTTTTCCCTTATAGCTGCTGTTATGAAGGGGTTCTTCTTTAACGACTGCATCCCCTTTTTTAATGACTCGATAGCTCTTATATACACTACCAATACTTCCATTATCAACAATCTTTTCTGTTCCAAATGGAATGGCTGCATTTTCTTCATAAGTAGGGGCTACTGGAGCCAGATCTCTGACTTTCTCAGAACGGATCGTAATCTTTTCTCCATCTTCAAGAAATGGGATTCCTACTATGGAAATTTTTAGTTTTTTTCCTTCCAATGAGGCACGAATAACTACAGAGTCTTTGCTTGTATTTTTAAATTTAAGATCCGGACCTGCGTATCCATCAAAGCTTACCATGGCATCTTGTCCTTTTTCAACATAGGAAGGAGCAAAGCTGTGGGAATTACGCTCGGTTGTCTTAAATCCACTTTCTATAATAGAATGATACAATGTGGTGGATACCTGGCAAACGCCGCCACCGGGTTCTTCAATCAGTATTCCGTTGCGGTATGCACCTGCAGGCTGATATCCTTTTTCTTTTGTTCTGTTTCCAGTGGTATTATTAAAAGAGAATTCTTCCCCTGGCTTTAAGACCAATCCGTTAAGGGCATTGACTGCCAGGCTAATGTTCTTGTTTCGGTTTTTATTATCAGTCGTGGTTGTTTCAAAGCTTCCAATTACCTTATATAGATTCTTTGCCTGAGCTTCGTTCCTCTCAGGTGGTGTCTGAGCAAATTCTGCCTTGACATCTGCCAGGTAATTTTCTGACTTCACAGCCTCCATAAGCTGATCAACTAGTTTTTTCTGATCAAGGGTCCGACCGTTCTTTCCAGATGTATACTTGTACGCCCCTGTCTCTTTATTAAAGGATTCCAATTGCGCGCCGACGGGACTCTGATTCCATTTATTTGCAAGCTCAGCGGCCTGTTTGGTAAAAGGCTCTCTCATAGCTTCGTAATCAATCTCATACTGCTGGGTTTCTTCAGGAGAGGTTTCCTCCAGTTTTTTTCTAATTGCCTTAATCTGACTATCGATTAAATTATCCAGAAGGACTGTATCTTCGCCAGCACTTACCATAAGCTCCCATTGATACCGTTCTTCAATGGTATCTTCTGCTTCCTGGATAGTCAGCCCTGATAAGTCGGTACCGCCGATCCTGGCTGACTTTAACTTTTTTCTCAAATCCAACACCTGTTCACTTGATCCCGGTTTTGTCTCTTCTGTTGGGTTTCCGGAATTTGCCTGGCTTCCTTTACTAACATTAGAGTAAAGCAACCAAACTGCAGACAGGGCGGTTAATAGTAAAACACCATAACCAAACTTTCTATTTCTTTTTCTTGCCCGACTTTTTCTTGCCCTGTTTTTATCTATCAAATTAATTCTTCTCTCCTTTCAGCGTCTGTTTAATGATGCTTTGCATCATATCTTTTGACAATTGTCCGCTGGCATATCCAAACACATTCCCATCACGGTCAATCATATAGGTGGTTGGGAAGGAATATATGCCATATGCTTCAAATAATTCTGCATGGGTATCCATTAATACTGGATAGGTATAACCGTTTTTTTCTAGAAAATCTTTAATTCCCTGTTCATCCTTTTCCCCGCTATAATTAGGGGCAGCTACTCCCAGAACAATGACACCATTCTCACCTTCCGTTTTCTGCGTCTCATAAAGACTTTGGATATCCGGCATCTCGGCACGGCAAGGAGGACACCAGGTTCCCCAAAAATTCAGAAAAATTGTTTTTCCTTTATAATCAGAAAGGGAATGCGTCTTTCCAAACTGATCCTTTAATGTAAAGTCAATGGCTGGAAGAGGTTTTTGTTCTTCACTGGTTTCATCACTGGCAGAAGTGCTTTCATTTTGTTTTGGCGTTTCTTCTACGGTTTCTTTTGGCTTTTCCTTCGTTTCCTTTTCACTTGTAATAGAAGGAGAAGGCAGAGTGGACAGATACCCAGTCATAGCATTCATCTTACCGGTGAACATTAAAACTCCCATTACAATCATGAGGATGCCTCCCACTTTCACTGCAACTCTTGTCACATTCCTATGTGACTTAAAGAATGCAAGCACTGTAGTGGTGAAAAATCCTACTGCTAAAAATGGAAGAACAAATCCTAAGGTATAAACTCCAATTAAGATAAAACCAAAAGATTTTGTGGAAGCAGATGCTGCCATAATTAAGACACTGGCAAGAGCAGTACCTACACAAGGGGTCCACGCAAAGCTAAAAGTAAATCCCATCAAGAGAGCTGTGAAAGGTGACATGGCTAGCTTATCAAAGGAAAATGAAAGCCTTCTATCCTTTTCTATCATAGAGGAAGTTCCAAGGATTCCTGTCTGATACAAACCAAAGAAGAAAACCATGAGTCCGCCAACCCTGGCAAATAAAAGCTGGTTTGATTTAAAAAAGGTTCCAAGAGCGGAAACACCCAGTCCTAATAAAAAGAATGTAAAGCTGATTCCGATTACAAAACAAACGGTGTGAATCATGACCTTCCTACGATCATATTCTATCTGGCCATCCTCTTTCGTAACCCCGGTTCCACCAGATAAATATCCGATATAAAGTGGAATCAGGGGCAGAACACAGGGAGAAAAAAAGCTAATAATTCCCTGGAGAAATACAGTAAGAACAGGGATGCTCACATCAATTGAAAAACCCAATAAAAGTACCTCCTTATTTCACCTGCAAAAGCCAGTTTACACAATGTTTTTCTTTAATTTCTGTACTATTTTTAGTTACAGTTTGATGTTGTAACTATACCATTTCGGGGAAAATGTGTCAAGTAATTATAGCCTCTTTTTCCATTTGAAAAGAGCATAAATTTCCTCTGACACATGGTCAGCGCCTGCTTCCCACAAGCAGAACAGCGCTTAAAGCAACGGTCTAAGTTAAATGCCACTCTGGGTAAATATCCAAAATCTTCCAAAAGGGTAAATAGCGGGAAAAAGATCGCCATTGGTGGCAGCATAACGGATACCACCCAGGCAAGACTTCGGTATACGCCATGGATTAAAAGATTGGATATGATGGAGGGTGCTCCTATCCATGTGGCCATTTGAGAGAGCCAGTCTTCCACTCCGAACAGTATATTGCTTAACAACCTGGAAGGATAGTTTGCTCCGGTTATGGTTAACCAGAAAATCCCAAGAAGAACCAGGAACATAATAGGAAATCCGGTGGATTTGCTTGTGAAAAGCCAATCAAGTTTTCGGTCTTTCCGGTTATAGGTCTGGTTCTCATAAACTACGACTCCCCGGCATAAATATTCTGCCTTCTTTACAAATACAGAAGCCATATCATCACTTACTTTTTCCTGTTGAATTCCTCTGGCCTTCCACTCACTTCGAATATGTTTTAGACACTCTGCCACTTCCTTTGATTCTGCCACTGGCTTTAAATATGTTTTAACTGCCTGCATCAGGTTTTCATTGGAATCCAACAATCTGGCACATAGCCAGCGAACATTTACTTTTCCATCTGTTATATTTTCTACAACAGGAGTCAGGGTGCTAATGGCATCTTCGATGTATTGAGGGTAGCGGATTAGTATACGGCTCTGGGGGTTTTCTTTGGGTGGTTTTTGGGGGTGGTTTTTATGATTTGCTTCTTCTGGATTTTGTGGGGGATTTGCTTCTGTTTCTTTTTTTAGATTTTTTGTTTGTTTTGGGTTTTCTGATTTTTCTGTTTCTTCTGCTTCTACTGGTTTATTTGTTTCTTCTGCTTCTTCCTTTTTTTTTGCTTCTTCTACTTCATTTGCTTTTTCTACTTCTTTTGCATTTTCTACTTCTTTTGCATTTTCTGTTTCTTCTGTTACTTTTGCTTCTTCTGCTTTTTTTAGTTCTTCTGTCTCTTCTACTTCTTCTGCTTCTTTCGCTTCTTTCGCTTCTTCTGTATCTTCCACTTCTTCTGCTTCTTCCGCTTCTTCTAATTCAATTTCTGTTGTTTTTTCTGCCGTTTCAATCTCTTCTACGGCCTTTACCTCTTCCAGCTTTTCCATTTCTTCAGCTTCTTGTGTCTTTTCCTCTT
Organism: uncultured Eubacteriales bacterium; assembly: GCA_963528005.1. Classification (GTDB taxonomy): domain Bacteria; phylum Bacillota; class Clostridia; order Lachnospirales; family Lachnospiraceae; genus Lacrimispora. Next base: position 145,009 of record CAURSM010000008.1, on the reverse strand, counting down.
TCTGCTCTTCCGCTGCTTCCTCCACTTTTTCTACTGCTTCTACTTCTTCCACCCTTTCAACTTCTTCATCTGTTGCTTTTACCACTTCATCTGCATCTACCACTTCTTTTGTTTTCTCCCCATCTTCACCAAGACAGCGTCTTAAACAAGTATAAATCTGATCCAGACCTTTTTTACTTCTTGCTGCAGTTCCTGCTACAGGCACAGAAAGACGTTCTTCCAACAGATCAAGTCGTATTTCAATCCGCTTCTTTTTTGCCTCATCCATGAGATTCACACAAACTACAGCATTTGATGTAGCTTCTAATACCTGTAAGACCAGGTTTAAATTCCGTTCCAAACAGGTAGCGTCACAGACGACCACGACGGCATCTGGATGTTCAAAGCAGATAAAGTCCCTGGCGACCTCTTCTTCAGCGGAATGAGCCATCAGAGAATAGCAGCCCGGAATGTCAACCATGACATATCCCTGACTGCCATCACTGCAGTAGCCCTGGGCATTGGCCACAGTTTTACCTGGCCAGTTGCCCGTGTGTTACATGTGTTAGTGATAAAAAAGTCGCGCTATCAAAAATCAGAAACCGTAATTGTGATCGAAGTTTGCTTAATCTGTGTTTTTTTCGTGAATTTTGTGTGAATTCAGACACATTTTTTACACTTATCTTTTTTTAATATTTAATTCACTTTTTATTAAGAAAAAAGCAACTAATACCCCATTGATTCTGTTATATTCTGGTGCTAAAATAGCTTTTGACTTCAGAAAAATAAGATAACTGAAGGTCAGAACATATTGATGATACCAATACAGTCTTGAGGAGGAAATTTATTATGAAGTTAACAACAAAGAAATTATTTTTGACAGGTGTAGCAATTTTGACAATGGCAGCTATCTCTGCTTGTGGTAGCACCAAAACTTCAGAAACAACCGCAGCTACAAAAGCCGATATTACGACAGAAGCAGTTACTACTGAGGCAGCTACAAAAGAAGCTGTTACAACTGAAGCTGCTACAAAAGCTGAGAAGGAAACTACAAAAGAAGTTAAAGAAAGCACTTCTGCTGCAGAGTCCAAGAAAGATGATACCATAAAGGAAAGCACTACAACAAAAGCAGGCGATAGCAAAGTAAAAGCAGGTGCTACAGATGAAAAACCAGCAGCTGTAACCGAGACTAAAAAGACCTCAAATTAATAAAAACAATACATAGGATACAAAAACGTAACATGTTTAGTTAGTCAGATATGGACAAGTTTGGACCTGTTGAAAAAGTGTAATATATAACTTTTATTAGCAGGTCCATTTTTTAATATTCCCTAACTTTAAAAATCCTGAGTTTTTATTTCTCTCATCAGTTTCCAGACATTGTTTCCAAAATTACTTATGAGAGTTATTAATGTATCTTTTTCTCGATCGTAACTGGATAAAAAACTAACGCCAGGATCACAGCCTTGAAAATACGGGATATATCCAGCATCTGATTTATTTAGCCAGATTCCATATCCATAATACTCGTTCTCAAAATTAGTACTTTGAAGGCTTAGCATGTTGTCCGTCATCTCTTTTGATAATAATTTATTTTGAAGCAGCATCTTCCAAAAGAGCTCCACATCACCCACGGTGGTATAGGCTCCGCCTGCGCCTGTCCCCTTCACATCCACGCTATAGATGTTCGTATAATAATCGTTCCGTTCCTGGTCAAAAATATAGGCGTTGGCACATTTGGCAGGAAGCCGGTCAAGCTCATAATATCCGGTATTTAACATATTGCATGATTTAAAAATAGATTCACCCAGATATGTATCAAAAGGTACTTTTGTAATAGATTCTATAATCAATCCTAATATTACATAGCCTGAATTATTGTATTGAAACTTCTCTCCCCTTTGATACATCATTGGTTTATGGATAAACAAAGGCAAAAGATCACTAGACGTGCGTATCTTATAATTAGGATAGTCCCGCCAAAGATCGGAATAATCCTCTATGACACTTTCATCACAATAATCAGGAATACCAGAGGTATGATTGAGTAATTGCTCTACAGTTATCTTTGAATCTATTTGATTCAGGTCAAAATTAAGCAAATTACCAATGGTATCATGAAAGCTTAATCTTCCTTCTTCAATTAGTTTAAGTATTGCTACAGCAACAAAGACCTTGCCAGCAGATGCCGTGGCAAACTTGGTATCCAAGGTATTTAACACCTTATTTGAATAATCAGAGTATCCATAAGCTTGTTCAAATATGGTAATCCCATTCTTTTTAATCGAGATGCAACCTTGAAAATCTTTTATTATATCTTTAAAATAATCCACTATTTCTCCTTTAATTTAATAGGAACAAAATTCTCCATCTGTGCAAATCCCTGAGCTTTTATGATTTCAGATGGTGTTATAATGTGTCCCATAATATAATGCCCTGGACGTATATCCAGTTCAAATACATCTGAATTTTCAACATAAGAGATTGCCTCTTTGTACCGTTTCCCACCGGTTTCATCATCCCCATCCACGTACACATAAGTTAGATAATAACCTCCATCAAAAGATACTACTTCATTTCCACCATCACCCATATCTTCTGTAAGCGCCCATACCCATACCAGCCCACTCTTCTCTTCATCATAATATAAGAAATCTCTGGGCATAAATGAATCTCTATTCGATACTTGAATTGCTGAAAAGTATGCATCAAATTTTCCCAAAATACTATCATTAGAAAAATCACACACTTTGTCTACGCCTGATGACGCGGCACGAAATGGGGGTAATGAGATAACTCTAAACTGCGTTTGATCTGCTCCTGTTAAAGATGGTTCCATTGGCTTGTCCCTCCTAACCGGTTTCTTCCTTGTTTTCTTTACTCCTTTTTTAAGGCTTTTTAAAGTGATCTCTATCCCTTTTTTATCCCAATGATTTTTGCCAGAGCTTCAAAAGCCTTTACCGGATCAACACAAATGACAACATGAACCTTGTCTGCTATAATACCGCCACTTTCTTTCTAAACCATATGTATTCCCTGTAGTTTGTACTTCTTTCCTTATTCCACATAAGACAGGATATATAATTAGAAGAAAGTCAAATTAAAACATGGTATGATACACGAAAAAAAACTAATAAAATTATATCATATAGCCTTTTTTCATACCACTATTCCTATGAAAATCTTTCTAATCTTAAGTCATCTGTTGCCTTTACTTACTGTTATTTTCAACTTAACTCTTGCACTATCTGACCCAAGGTAATGTCAGCCTTGGTTATGTAATACGAAGTATTAGTGAGTATGATGCCAATGGTGTTATATCCACCTATATTTTATAAGTATTTAAGAGGTTATTGACTACATTTTGACTACACCTATTTAGAAAAGTTTGACTATATAGGCATAAAAAGGCAGGCCCGGAAAATCGGATACCTGCCATAAATCCTATTCTTTAAACTCAACAATATCTTCAATGCTACAATTTAGTATCTCACACAACCTTTCTAAAGTACGCGTAGAGTAGTGAGTATTCTTCCTAAGTCTCCCAATCTGTGCCGCGCTAATATTGTACTCCTTAATTAATTTGTATTGTGATACTCCCTTCTGATGCATTGTCTTCCAAAGCTTGTCATAAGTAATCATATCAAAAACTCCTCATTTAAATATATCATACTGTTTAGTCTTATTTCACCAGACCAGGATACTGTAACGCTCCGTTATCATCTGGTGTTAAGAGTACGGGGTGGGTGGTCATCTTGCCATTGCTGTCCACAGCATATATTTTACCAGAATTTTCAATCAACTGCGAAGAACACATAACACCATCAAGCCCAAGGTAATACCAATTACCATTATATTCATACCACTTGTTTGTAACCATAATCCCAGCACCATTAAACCAGTACCAGAGTTTTTTTTCTGTATCCTTATGCCATGCATTTCTTACGCATAGACCGGTATCCCCATTGTAGAATCTCCAGCCGCCGTCTTCTTCTTTCCAGCCAGATTTCTTTTCAGGCTCTAATATTAGAGCGGCTATAAACGCGTCCCAGGTGCGCCGTGTATGATTATAGACATAAGGATTGGGACAGATTTTTCCTGTAACATCATGGTGACGTATTACTCGGTCAGCAGGTATGTTGTATCTTGCTATCAGATCCCTAGTCAATGCAATGGCAGCCTGTACAGTAACGTCCTCGAAGTACCAGTCCTTGGAATCTGCCGCCTGACTTCCCTTTTTTCGGACACCAGTTCAACCCCCAGTTTGTTGCCGTTACGACATTCAGGATGCATCGCCCCACAATGTCAGGCAATGTCTTTATCCTCAACGGACTGCCAGATTGATCCATCAAAATCAGTATAATAATGCCACTGGCTCCCCAATCAGCGCCAGCATACCATTTACAATTCGCTTCTGCTCCGCCCAAAGCTCCCACATAATGAATCACAATCCATTTAATACGGTCCGCAATACCGACATTATAGTTATAAGGTGTAAGTAATTTATTGATTTGCATATAATCTCCTTTCAAATAAGAAAAGGCCCAGGATAATCCCGAGCCCGTAAGTTGCAGCGGTCGCAACAAATTATTCAGTAACAGCTTTCTTTTTCAGAACATCAATAGCTTTGGTCAGAACCCCTGGAAGCGGCAATCCTATAAGCCAGGCATTCTCTGTGATAGAAATTAACTCATTGGCTATGAATCCAAATTATTATAGCATCTCTTATGTAATTGGTACCAATGACCAAATCTAGGCGGTAGGCAATCAAAACAAAGAAAAGTATCATCCCCTTACGACACAAGCATTTAAATCCTGCTTTGGATTCCAATGCCTCTGTTTCGGTTTTAGTGCTACTTTTAAACACTCCAGCAACAACAAGACCAGTAATAAAATCAATAGACATGAAGAGTACTAATGTTGCTATACCCATATCCCAGCCCCCGAATAATGATGCTATAAAGCCTCCCACCACTCCTGCGGTTGTACATAAAACATTTTCATTATCATTTTCCTCATTCTTTTTATTTTTTAGTTGCTAAAATCTCTTTATTTTCTTCCTCTGTAATCCAGCCTTTTATAACTGCATTTGCAAGCATGGTTACCGTCAGAGGTCCTTTGCCAGCTGCATACAATCTCATTAATGTTGTAAACATATTTACGCCTCCAGTCCGGCTAAGACTAATTTGTCAACGGTTGCTTTTAAAGCTTCATTCTCTGTTTCTAAAACTGCCACACGCTCAGTTAAATCCGGGGCTTTAAAATAGGCAATCATGACCTCCCCTTTAATATCCTTATTTTCATAGATTGGTTCCCTGGTTTCTTTGTTGGTGCCAACTTTTACCTGCTCCGTACCAATAACCTGATCTGATAGGTTAGTAAGCCTGCCAGCATACACCAGATCTGCCCGGCTCCAGTCTGTTTCTCCGGATACTCCAATCTGTGTGATGCTGCCGCTGGCTTTTAAAATTGCTTCGATAGAATCAAAGGAGACTGCGCCTTTCTGGAAGGATATCGTTTCTCCAGATTCTCCAAGGTTCACACCTGCAGCAATCAGATCAAAGACCTGATCTCCAAATTTAACTTTTTCAATATTGCTCATATTAATTCCTTTCCGTCCTTTGGGACAATAAAATAAGAGCCTATTGGCTCCTTGTTGTTTTAGTAATAGAAAAAGAGAGGCGAATATCGCCCCTCCTGATATGTACTACTTATACTTATTCTCTTACTCTCACATATACCTTACCAATGACATTTCCTTCTTCACCTTTCGCAGTAAATAGGACTAAGCCTTTTTTCAATGCTGTAACCTTTCCTTTGCTAGTTACATTAGCGATTGCTGAATCCATTGGTTCCCATGTAGCATTCACTGTATTTGTTAAATCATCAACGGTAAGTCTAGCTGACTGGCCAACTTTTAAATCGATTGCTAATCTGTAATCGCTGGCGTCTTCAACAACTAATACGTTAATGTAGTCCGTATAGGTATTGTCTGGACTTTTTACTGTTATTACAGTATTTCCAGGTGCTAATGCTGTTACCACACCTTTCTCATTTACTGTAGCAACAGTGTTGTCTGATGATGTCCAGGTCATATTTGCATTTATGGCTAAATTATCATCTATGCTTAATTGAAGAGATTCTGTTGGCTCTAGTACTACTTTAAGCTTAGAATCTACTGTTGGTGTTTCAGTCGTAGGTGTACCTGATACTTCGGAAGAGGTAACTGTCTCTGTGTCTGACAGCTTCGCTTTTACTATATAATAGTAGGTTGTATTTGCGACTACACTCATATCTGTGTAGCTAGTTTCTGTTAAATCGGTAGCAATCTGAGTGTACGGGCCTCCTGCGGTCGCAGAACGTTCTACACTGTAACTGGTTGCGCCGGTAATGGAGTTCCATGAAAGGTTTACACTATTGGGGTTATCATCAGCCTGTGCAATCAGAACCTGAGATGTTGGACTAATTTTAGCTGAAATATACCTAACCCTACCTGGTTCTGCATTCGTCCAAAAACTCTTTGCTATTGATTTAAAATTAGATTGGCTATCGAAATAAACATTGCCACTCAATTTTAATTTATCGTTATATACTCCAAAACCTGTTATACTCACTTTAAAATCTTTTATATTTGATGATAATAAAACATTGTTATTATTACCAAATTGAAGCTGCTCTCCGTTTAATACAAATTTCCCTGCAAATCCGCCGTAACTAGATGATCCTTCCGCTTGTATATGCAAATAGTAAGTTTTCTCTGGCTTTAGATTTTTGCTACCAGAATATATTTTATACTTTTCAGGTCCATCTAATATTAGTTCACCGACCTCGTTATCAGATTCGCTAATAAAATATTTAAAATTTTCATTAACTACAATTTGATAATCTAGTCTTACATCTTTATCCTCTCCCGGCTCAGCATATGACGTAATTGCAAAGGCTGACATCATTACTAATAATGCGATTAAAAAAATACTTTTTGTTATTTTTTTCATACTAATTCCCCTTTCTTATGTACACAGACAATTATACTTAACAATCTTAATTTTGCAACTTAATGGCCGTTAAGAAGTCATATATATTTCTTTATAGTTACTAACATATAGTTAATATTCTTAAACCATTTAATTATGCAAATAGCAATTTAGCAGGGCTAAAAGTGATAGAAACGGCAATATCTGGAACAACTGATGGTTCCGGGTTATTAACAATAAATATTACAAACTCATTTACACTAACACCTTATATTATATCTAATATATCTGGAGCACTTGCGGCAAACAATATGTTGACAGTTCAAGATCGCACCAACACAACAATTGTTATTATGGTAAGAAACAAAAATGACAATGCAGCTGTAACAAATACTGCTATATCTTCTAGGGCACTAATTGTGGGCGTTTAAATGATCATTTATTGTTTTATATAACAAGCGTGCAACATAATTCCTGCGCCACTTGATATTTGAGCGCTAGGAGTAAAAACAACACTGCCAGATGAGTTGACATACGCATCTCTTGTTTGAGATATAATATTGCTTGTTGCGGGTACATAGTTGCCTCCGCTTGTCACGGGCAGGGGGAATCCATCAATGCTATATGATTGATTTGCGTTTAAGGTTGCGCTTGTAGTTATTCGAATATCTAATACGACAAGATTCCCAATAAGAGTATATCCTCCAATTGCAACAGTACCCCAAGTTAATGTTATACCAGATGATGTTATGGTTTTATTATTCAAATTATTGCTTACAGTGGTTAAATTGCTATTTAACGTATTAAGTGCTGTCGTCAAATTTGTTCCTGCTGTCAGTTCATCACCCATGCCGATGCGTTCCGTCAATTTATGTACGTAAGCCGCAGAATTAAGCTTTGTGGTGTCATTGACATCCATATTAGTGATCATTGATTTAAGTAAGGCATTTTCGTTCAACCCCATAGTAACTGCTATAGACTTGGATATTTTTCCAAGTACTGAAGCAACGGCTTCCTCCGCTATGATGCTGGCCAACTCAGTAGCCTGGGTAAATAGTGTATTTACATCAATGTTGCCATCAGCTTCTACCTTAATCCCATTACTGCCTTTTACAAGCCCTATAACCTCTTGCGTGGCTTTCTTTACACTAATACTGCCGTCAGTGCTGACCTCTGTTGTTGTGCCGTCTGGTTTAATCGTTCCCACGCTATTTGTTGTGGCTTACCTGTCCCCTGGGCTGATACCTGCCAATAGGCTGTATTTGTTGGCAAAGATCCCAAAGGTGGATGTGTGTGTGCTACATAGCTGCTGCCGTCAAACTCCACCAAATTAAGCAGGTCATACTTTGTATCAGGATCATAGGTCCCATAGGGCGTATTCCGATTGTTTCATTTTCTGTAACTGCAATTATGCGATTATCTCCTCTCCATAAAATTTTCCGTTTTCATACCAGAATCTAATGCCTGTTGCTTCCGTTTCACTCATAAATTTCATAGTGACAGGGTCTACATAGAAACGGGGGACTAATATTTTTGCCATTTGATCCACCTGCTCTTTTAAACTCTTAGCCTGTTCACAGTACCACTTTGCATTGTCCTGCGCATCCTCGGGTACCTCACCGCCTACCGCAAATCGCTTAGAAAGCTTTGCGCTGGCTTGTGCTGCTGTTGCGCTCTGATCTGCAGCCAACCTGCTAGCCTCTGCCTCGGTGGCCTTATCCCTTGCCACCTGCTCACTGGTTCCTGCTGCCTGAACATTGTGGACAGAGGTTTCTACATAGGCTTTAACCTGCTCGTAAGAATACTTGGCATTATCTGTTTTGCTCCCTGGGAACTCCTGATCTCCTAAGGTGTACCGTTTTGCAAACGTCTGATACTGGAGAGCCGCATCGCGGGCCGGCTGCGCATCAAGCATATATTGCCTGAATTCAATCTGCATGGTAGCGTCCAACTTATTCATTATGACGGAGCCGTCCACGATTGTGGCGGTTATCGTGCGGTCCTGGATCCGCATTGCTACCGTGGCAATACTAACTACGAAGTAGACGAACCGGGTTAAGTCAATGACTTTCTGTGTGTCATCTGCCAAAGTAAGGATCAATTAATTTTTATCATTGATATCAAAATTCGTAACTACTTTTTCAATATCAAGATCGTAAGTCTTTACTGTACCATTTTGGAGTGTGATGGAGAGTATTCCGGTATCTGTATCAACCATTACATCTTTAACCAAGGTATTTATGGTGGACTTATCTGCTTTGTTTGCATCAATCTGGACAATGCGGTTGTCGACTTCTTTGATACGTACTGGTCTCATCACTGCTTTCTATCCGATTTGAAAAGCCATGAAGATGACATAAAAACGTCAGCTTAATCAGCCACCAAGCTATTACATCTGGCAACTGCAATTTCATTACTGTTTTGTGTATTCGATGACTACATAAGCAGTACAACCAGAATAAAATCCGCTATGGTTCAAAAAGTAATAACATATATTGCCAGTATGAACATCATAATACATATTAATTGCAGCGGAGACACCTTTGGGTTCATTATAAGATATTGGAAATGCTATCTGATATGAATTGTCTTTAAAAGGCATATTTCCATACAACTTGATTAGTTGATCTACTTTAAGATCAGAAATATTTCCAAAGATAATGCCATTGCCACTATCCTTAGCAAGTGTGCCAGTAATCACCTTTCTATAAATTGGCTTACCGTCAATCCACTTACCGCATACAGTCTCTTCCGTAGAATAATCATTTTCACCTACAGGGGCTACATTACTGCTACCTCCGCAACACTCATAATAATGATTAACCACAGTACAGCCTTTCTTTTCATTCATACATTCTTCCATAAATAGTTCCTCCTCTGTTTGTTTTACAAGATTCGTAGGATCTTGGATAAAATTATTCTTTATCAACTATGAAGTCTTTAACATGACACGAATAGGATGCTGTTTGGCTAATTTTTAGACTCAAAAACACCCATCAAGGTTATTTCATGACAGGTGTTTTAAAAAGGAAAATATCAGGATTAAATCAGTTAATGGTCTGTTCTCCCCCCGGCAACCGTTGCTTTAATGTCTTATTCGTATTTAATACAATAAAGAACAGCCACATTGGTTGGTCTAGATGTATATGTAGACGTACCACCAATATCATTTCCGGTACTACTTTGGGCATAATTCCTCCAGTTTGTACCAATAATTCTACTATCAAAATTTGATTGAGAAAATATTTTAGTAGAAGATTCTCCTCTAGATTGAAGTAATTGCTGTGCACCATTATAAGAATCAAACCCAACATGGTTAGTTGCGTTTTGATGTACACCTATATCACCGGATAATCTTTCTTCTTTATCACCGTGGTAACCACGTAAAAATTCATTTCTTAAATCAGGTACAGCAAAGGTTGTAGTACCATCACCTCCAAAGAAATCAAATACTCCATATTCCTCTTTTATAAAATCAGAAAATACTTTATATTCGGCAATATTGTAAATAGCTCCATCACATGCCAAGTAATGCTTGGGGGCCTTCATTCCCATATATGAGATTACTGTTCCAACTGGTATACTATCATTACCCGTACCACTATCTGTACCTTTACCACAACACCCATAATACTGATTAACTACAGTACAACATTTCTTTTCATCCATGAATAATTCCTCACTTTCGTTTGATTTTAATAAATTCTTATAGGACAGTATCATTTCTTTGTATATTCAACAATTACATAAGCTGTCTGCTCTGAATAATATTTTAATAAGTCTAAGAAATGGTAAAGAATATCACCAGTCTTATAATTGTAATACATATTTACTGCACTTTTCAATCCGGTTGGCGCATCATAGGATGTCTGCAACGTAATATGATGTGTATCATTGTAGCCAATCATGTTTCCGGATAAATTAATCACCCTATCAATCATAAGTTTAGAAATATTTGCAAATACGAGCGCTGCACCACTATCTTTAGCGAGCTTTCCAGGAATCACCTTTCTGTAAATTGGTTTACCATCTACCCAAGTACCAATCTCAACCTCATCAAAAGAATATACTTCCTTAGAACTTCCATCACATTCTGCAAGCTGGATACAATATTTTTTGTCTGTCATAAATAAATCCTCCTCTATTTATTTTCCAGAACTATTACTACTGGATAACATTATTCTAAGTCAACTATGAAAGCATTAACAGGACACGAATAGGATGCGGTTTGTCAGTTCATGTCTTAGCAGAGAAAGCTATCCTCAATAAACTGTATCCGCCGCTTTAGAAACATTTTGTTTATAACCTGTGCTATCTTTCACCAGGGAAGACCGTCTATGTAATATAATCGGAACATAGTTCTAACCTCGCTCTTAGGAACAGACTCAATATATCCCTCGGACCGCGTCATAAAACTCCAGTAGCTCCGCTTCCTTGATTTCAAGCATATATGGAGTTTTTCAATAGCTGGCTTCTTCCCATTGTATATAGGAGTTGGATATCCAGTTATTTTAACGCCCCCATAAGTCCCGTCTTTCCTGGTAACTTTTAACGGAATCCAAAACAATACTTATGTTTTTAATCTCCTTTTACAGTTTTTCTTTGCGACACCGAATATCCTTAATATCTCCCTTAATCTCGCAATACTGGACTAGTATTTCTATGTCCAAACTGTCATCTCCCCGCTGTCAAAAACCTGATACAGTTTTATTCGTGGCATCTGTACCGCCACCAGCCTTCGGTTTGTGCCATGTTCCTACTGCAAGAAGCCAGCAGTTATATTCACAAGTACACCTTTTCTGATCTGTATTAGGAGAATTTATTTTCTCACAATGCAGAGATGTCTTGTTATTTAGTATAATTCTTGTCTTCTCCACCTTCACCAATACAATAATATCTATATAATTGCCATTGTCCAGCTATATAGAACTCATGGCTGAATGTACTTCTTTACTGTTCAAAACTATTCCTCCTTTTAGACAATAAAAAACCAACTACAGAATATTGGTAGTTGGTAGTAATTACTTTATTATTATATTCATATATGGATCAAAGAAGCTTACACACCCGAACCTATTGCTACTTAATCGTTATGCCAATTTCCATTTTCTAAAAACATAAATTTCCTATCCAAAATAAAGCAACTATATGTAATGGATAGAATAAATAGAACAGGTATTTAAAACCCTTTCCTTTTTTTCCATTGTATAGGGACAGGAACGGAAGAGCTCCAATCATCATCCATTGATAATTTTCGTAGAGCAACCGTCTAACGCTAAAGTTATTAATTGATATCAGTACAAAAAAAATCGAACAGAATATGGTGTAAGCACTTACTATACATTTTTTATTTTCTTTAGTAAAATACATTAATACACCCAGAAATACAAACAAAATACTTCCTTCAGCAAAAAGCAAATTTCCCATGAACGCACCCACTAGTTCATAAATTCCATAACCATGTATTAATTTTTTTGAAATGATGCAGATTAAGGTACTCAAAACCTGATAGGAACAAAAGAAGACTATATACTGGTTTCCTCTCTTTTTATCTTTCTTCCAAATTTCAAATATCCATGAAACCACGCCTATTAGAAACAAAGTAACAAATATATTATTTGATATGAAACAATATGGATCCTGATATACATTATTACAAATGAAATCTATTATAGCCATTATAACGCCAAACATATACATTCTGAATAAATAGACTTTCCTATTAGACGTATATTTAAATCCCCAGACCATACAAAAAAAGAAAATGGGTGCTGATATTCTACCAATCCAATTTAACCAGATTGGGGCTCCAGGAATAAATTCCGCAAAATGATCTAAAAACATAAAGATGAGTGCTAATATTTTTAACATTGTAGTTGTCATAAATCTTTTCCTTCTTTCATGAATCTTATATGTTTATATTAAATCATTCTTTTGTTTATAAAAAATTTTTCAATATCTAACCTCAATTAATATTAATACATGTTTTACCAACTATCAATATTAAGTTTTCAATGTAAAGTTCCATTCACAAACGCTTCACATATTTATCAAATTTCCTTCACATTCTTAATGTATATTAATTAATACAAAGAGTCAAACAACCTTTTAATATAAACTTTTTCATACTCAGCCGGCAGGATTCCCCGATCTTGTCGGCTCCTCCCTTTATAATAGCCAAGCTGTAGCTTAGCAATATTGAATCTTCTTTACATAAGTTAAGCAGAATATCAGATTATACTCTAACAACAGCTCCAAATTATATTCATATCCGCATACCCGTCCTGCTCATATTCCCAGCTCTCCTGTACATGCTTAAGCTGGTACCCCATGTATACAGAGTTCTCTACCGTTTTCCAGAGTTTTTCCAGATCTCTTCTTTTCTACTTTGATAATTCATTACTTTATTTATTGAATTTATCCCTTAAACTGATATTCTTATAGACAGCTCCTTATGCTACTCAATATCTTTCTTAAACTGAGCAATGAATTTCTTTTCATTCGGCGTCTGATATTTATTATACTTTCCTCGGTATTGAAAATACTTTCGATTTGAATCTCAATAGTGTAAAGCGATTTCTCTGGTTCCTCTTTTTTTTGAGAAGAGAAAGGCAGGTACCCCTGCTACTATCTGAATTGCATAAGATTTAAGCTTTTATTAAAAGAAAAATGGCATCCCCCATCATAACTAATCACGCCTTGGCAAAAATATCCTATTAATTATTCAACCATTCACCCCCATCAACTGCCAGAGGACTGCTGTTGTCCTCTAAATCATTTAAGTTCTCAAAGTACTTCCCCCTACTTTCTCCTCTTCCTTTTGGGATTGCTTGTCCACCAACACCGGCATCAGCCGGTTCCTGGTTTGGTGCCTTCATCTTTCTTTTTCAGGCTTTTAAGAGTAATTTCTACCCCTTCCTTTTCACCAATAATTCTTGCAAGTGCCTGAAACGCCCTTAAAGCATTAGGTTCGTTAACTGTTTTAATTGTGTCAGCCAAGATAACACCCCCTCTTTCTGTTAGAATGTATGAGACACGGATTGTACTTGTTTCCATATTCTTTTTTATTAGGCTTTTAAAGGATACTAATTCAGTACTAGCTGATACAATAAAAATTTTAAAGTTACATATGAACAATTAGATGATTCCAGTAAAAAACACTTAAAACATAGCATGAAAATTATTGATAACACGAAACGCGGCCAGTAAATCACTAGTCGCGTTTCTTCTATGTAATATGTGATTTAGTAAAATCTTCTAATTGTTCCAGAGTAGCAGACTGCAACATCTTTATAATACTTGTAATGCGATACGCTGTTTTTCTATTGCTCTTTTACCAGAATCATTATTCTCATTTAGCATACATAACCGCCCCTTTTCCTACTTTTTTGTATTCCTAGGTGGATTTTGCCATAGTGAGATTATAATTTCTTTACCACATTTATTTCATAGATATATTTTCTATTATTCAGCAATATACCAATAATACCTGTAGATTATTAATTGTGTTAATAGTCTTTGCGTTCGCTTATAAGAACGGTACGCTTAATAAATTTAAGACAGATGCATCATATAACATGTTTCATTTAGAAAATGCAAAGAGAAATAAAACAGACCGTGCGTTCTTTGTATTTATTTGGCAACATTCTATAAATTACAATGATAAACCAAGCTTATCTTTTATACATTATCTTTAGGAGATGATAAGATGCAAGAATCTAACACAAAACTGCTTCACGTAGCAGTTTACATCCGTGTTTCCTCTGACGAACAAGCTGAACGTGGAGATTCCATCCGTGACCAAAGGGAACGTGGCATTAATTATATTAATAATCATAAAAATATGATTCTACAAGACGTTTACCTTGATGACGGCGTATCCGGTCAAAAGATAGATCGTGATGATTTTACACGTCTCATTACGAATGTAAAAGATAGCCATATTGATTTAATCATTTTTACAAAACTGGACCGCTGGTTTCGTAGTCTGCGGCATTATCTTAATACCCAGGCTATCCTGGAAAAATATAATGCTGCCTGGACTGCGATTGACCAGCCATATTTCGATACCTCCACCCCTTACGGCAGAGCATTTGTTGCTCAATCTATGACATGGGCCGAGCTAGAGGCACAGAACGGCGGGGTAAGAGTGTCTGATGTATTCCGCTCCAAAGTGGCCCATGGCGAAGTGATCACTGGAAAGGTACCAAGGGGTTATAAGATACAGAACAAAAAGATGGTACTCTCAGAAGAAGCTCCAGCCATTCACGATTGTATCAAGCACTTTCTAAAACATCACTCCATGAATCAAACAGTTCTTTATATGAAGGATAAATATGGTATTGTTATGACCTTACAAAATTTTCGACAGACTTTACTTAAGAATGAAAAGCTCATTGGTCGTTACCGGGGAAATGAAAACTATTGTCCTCGCCTCATATCAGATGAGGAATTTCTGGAAATACAACGGATACTAGGCCACAATAGCAATATAAAATCCAATCAAAAATACCCTTATATTTTCTCTGGCTTACTCATTTGTAATGAGTGCGGTTATAAAATGGGCGGTGGACAAATCAATGTTCTATCCAAAAGAAAAAATGGGGATTCCATACGATATAAATATCCAGCCTATGAATGCAAGCAATATCGTGCTTATAAAGAATGTGATAATGGTGGGGAAATCAGAGAAGTACGCATTGAAGAATACCTACTAAAAAATGTACGTGAGCAGTTCAATTCTTACATATCCGACTTCGAAACCAATAGTAAAAGCATCATTGACAATCGAGCGAAAAAAAATCAAATCAGAAAAAAAATTGATCGATTAAAAGATCTGTATCTCAATGAAGCAATTACCATCGAGGAATTTAAAACAGATCGGATTAAGTTTGAAGCGCAGTTAGCTGAATTACCAGATATTATAGAACCAAACCAAGACTTTATGGCCTTAAGAAACATACTGGATACCGACTTCGAAGGTATGTATTTACAGCTTGATAATGAGCAAAAGCGCCTGTTCTGGCGCTCCATTATCAAAGAGATACGGGTTAGCAAAAGCAAAGATAGACACCGTGAATATACTGTCGTATTTATATAATATTTTTTTACCCCTAACGCATCTTACCCGTGTGCTGATTCATCCCCGTAAGCTGATTAAACACCGTACTCTTTCCAACATTTGGATTTCCGGCCAGGGCGATCACCTTATCGCTTTCCTTACGTTTTTTAATTTCAAGCCCCAGATCCACCGATTTGATACCAACAGAGTCTCTGCTTAATCCCATGTTTCATCCTCCTGGGAGACCGCCGCGGCTGCGACTTCTTGTTCAAAACGGCGCCTTCCGCTATCTTCATGATCCAGCCATACCATAGCCCGCCTTGCATCTTCACTGCGCAGGGCAATGACTGCACCTCGAATTAAGAATGCCGTAGGGTCTCCTAGTGGACTTTTCCCAAGACACTCCACAACCGTGCCTTCAATCAGTCCAATATCCTGCAAACGTCTTCTCATATCATCGTAAGCAGACAATTTCACAATAACGCCCTTTTGGCCTCTTTTTAAATCTGTCAGACATGCCTTTTCCTTCATCTTCTCTTACCTCCGCAAATCATTTTTAAACAGCCAGCAATGTTTCCATATCCTAACATATGCGAAATGGGAAGAAGTGGTTCCAACGCCTATAACACGGTTTCCTGGGCTTTTGGATTCATACAACTGTCCCAGTAGGAATAGATATGAACTATGATCATAAGGAAAAGGAGACACCGGCATGAACCAAGCTGATAATTTCTATACCCTAAAAGGCTATTCCCTTTTAGAACAGACAAAAATCACCTCCTCTATGGAAGATTATCTAGAAATGATTTGCAGGCTGCAACATGACGAACAACCTGTCCGAATCAAGGAACTTGCCGAATGCCTTCATGTGAAACCCTCCTCTGCCTCCAAAATGGCAAGCAACCTAAAGAGTCAAGGATTGGTGGAGTTTGAAAAATACGGAACCGTCACGTTAACAGAGGATGGAATGCAGTTAGGGGAATACCTTCTGTTTCGTCATGAAGTCCTTCACCGTTTTTTCTGCTACATCAACCAAAAGACGGATGAATTGGAACAAGTTGAGAAAGTAGAGCATTTCATGAACCCCCAAACAGTGTATAATATACAAAAGTGGATGAATAAATTTACATAGCAGTCTTGTGCGAATTAAATTTATGTCGTATACTATAGCAAAATATGAACATTTCTTAGGAGGACAAACACATGGATAAGATTAAAATGACGACCCCCATTGTTGAAATGGATGGAGATGAGATGACCCGCATTCTCTGGCAGATGATCAAGGACAATCTGTTACTCCCTTACATTGATTTAAATACGGAGTATTATGATTTAGGACTTGCCTACAGAGAAGAAACAAACGATCAGGTAACCGTAGATTCTGCAAATGCAACAAAGAAATATAAGGTTGCCGTTAAATGCGCCACCATCACTCCTAACGCGGACCGTGTGAAGGAATATAGCCTGAAAGAAATGTGGAAGAGCCCTAATGGCACTATCCGTGCAATCTTAGACGGAACTGTATTCCGCGCTCCTATCGTTGTCAAAGGAATCGATCCATGTGTAAAAAACTGGAAAAAGCCAATCACCATTGCAAGACACGCTTATGGAGATGTTTATAAGGGAACTGAGATGAAGATCCCAGGAGCTGGTAAAGTAGAGCTTGTTTATACCGCAGAGGACGGCACCGAGATCAGAGAAATCATACATAACTTTAAGGGTGAAGGCATCACCCAGGGTATGCATAACTTAAACGATTCTATCGAAAGCTTTGCAAGAAGCTGCTTTAATTATGCTCTCGATATCAAGCAGGACTTATGGTTCTCCACGAAGGATACCATTTCCAAAAAGTATGACCATACCTTTAAGGATATCTTTCAGGAGATCTTTCAGGCAGAATATGAGGATAAATTTAAAGAAGCTGGCATTACATATTTCTATACCTTAATCGATGACGCAGTAGCCCGTGTCATGAAATCTGAGGGCGGTTATATCTGGGCCTGCAAAAACTATGACGGCGATGTTATGAGCGATATGATTTCTTCTGCTTTTGGCTCTCTTGCCATGATGACCTCTGTTCTTGTTTCTCCTAATGGAGACTTTGAATATGAGGCAGCACATGGAACGGTTCAGCGCCACTACTACAATCACTTAAAAGGTCAGGAGACTTCAACAAACTCAGTTGCAACCATCTTTGCCTGGACTGGTGCTTTAAGAAAACGTGGTGAGCTTGACGGAAACAGTGAACTCATGGCATTTGCTGATAAGCTGGAGAAAGCTACCATTGATACCATTGAAGCTGGTGAGATGACAAAGGATCTTGCACTGATTACCACCATAGCAAACCCAACTGTTTTAAATAGTGAAGAGTTTATCAAGGCTGTTGCAACACGTCTATAGGTGCTTACATGCTTTGAATTGGAATTGGAATAGAAAAAGAGAAAGCTGCATGATCGCCGCTTTCTCTTTCCCTTTCAGGAGGAAATGCCATGAGATATAAACAAAAAGAGATTTTGCTTAAGAACGGACTTTCCTGTATTATTAAAAGTCCTGGACCTGAGGATGCCATTCCTATGCTTCAATTAATGCGTACCGTTTCCGATGAAACAGACTTTCTAGCAAGATATTCTGATGAAATAGATATTACGGTTTCTCAGGAACAGCAATTTTTACATAACTATCTTAAAAGTAAAAAAGATTTAATGCTATGCGCTCAGATACAAGGGAATATGGTGGCCAATGCTGGTATTACGTCAATTGCTCCTCATCAGCGTTATGCTCACAGGGCTACTTTTGGTATTTCCATTCTCCATAAGTATTGGGGGCTTGGAATTGGTTCTCACCTCATTTCAGCCGTTATTAGCAGTGCCCATGAGATGGGATTTGAACAGCTTGAGTTAGAAGTGGTCAGTGGAAACGAACGTGGGCTGGCTCTCTACCGCAAGTATGGGTTTGAAATTTATGGAACAAGAGATCACGCATTTAAATACCGGGATGGCACTTATGCGACAGAATACTTAATGATGCTGAAACTATAAATTTTTTTCGACATTTTTTTCCAAAACTCTGTTCATACCATTATCAAAATGATATAATGTAAACTATCATATAACACGTTGGTAATGGAAGGAATACGAACATGAACTTAAGACATCTTACGATCTTTAAAATGGTGTGTGAAAAAGGCAGTATTACAGGAGCAGCTAAGGCATTGTCCATGACCCAGCCTGCCGTTTCTCACGCCATTAATGAGCTGGAGGAATCCGTTGGCTCTCCCTTATTTGACCGGGTGTCCAGAAGGGTGGTAATCAACGAGAATGGTAAATTCTATTTGTCTAAGGTCAACCCCCTTCTGGAGCTTTACCAAGATCTTGAAAACTACTCTGGAACGCTGCACCTGAATGCGCCTTTAAGAATTGGCTCCTGCGTAACTCTTGGTAGCTATTTACTTCCAGGAGTTGTTTCCCGCTTTACTCTTTCTAATCCAGATACTCAGATTAAGGTTTCCGTAGCAAATTCACAGGATATCACTGGTAAGCTTATGAAAAACGAACTGGATATCGGCCTTATTGAAGGTGTAATTACCGATGATCAGTTAGAAAAGATCCCCTTCTCTTCCTATCCCCTGGCGGTGATATGCGCCCCCAGTCATCCCCTGGCTAAATCAGGAGACCAGCCCGTGACTTTAGAAGAGCTTATTAAGGCACCTCTTCTTTTAAGAGAAACAGGCTGTACCATTCGTGATACCTTTGATTACGCTTTGGCACTTAATAATTTATCCTCAGAGCCGCTTTGGACAAGCACCAATTCTGACGTTATTTTGCAGGCTGTGAAAGAAAACATCGGTATCGGTGTGGTTCCAAGAATATTTGCCGACGAATCCATCCAGCATGGCGACATCGTTGAAATTGAAATTAAGGACTTTAATATAAGCTGCATGAATCATCTGGTATTCCAAAAGGATAAATTCCAGACGGAATCCTTTCAGGCATTTATAAATTTAGTCTTGTTCGAATAAAAAAGGATTACATAAAACATGGGCCCGGAATGGTTTTTCTTCCATTCCGGGCCCATATTTTTATGCATTTTCCTTTGTTTGTTCCTTAGTTTGTTCCTTTGTGTTCATTTCCGCCAATATCTTGTCAATGCTGACTATCTTCACACATAATGTAAATAACTCCATTGCCAGCACCAGATCGCTTAAGGTCGGATAAGACGGAGCGATACGAATATTGCTGTCATTTGGGTCCTTTCCATAAGGATAGGTGGCTCCAGCACCCGTCATAATAAGTCCAGCTTTTTTACATTTGGTAACAATGGCCTTTGCACAGCCATTTAAAGAATTAAAGGAAATAAAGTACCCTCCTTTAGGGTTAGTCCAATCCGCGATGGACAGCCCGCCTAATTCCTGCTCTAAAGAGTTTATAACTGCCTCAAATTTGGGTCTGATGATATCGGCATGTTTTCTCATGTGCTCGATCATACCATGGATATCTCCAAAATACCGTACATGACGAAGCTGATTTACCTTATCGTGTCCAATGGTCTGAATCTTTAACTGCCTTTTTATATCCACTAGATTGTTCTGGCTGGCCGCAATGGCTGCAAGACCTGAGCCTGGAAAGCTTACCTTTGAGGTGGAGGCAAATTTATACACAAGGTCTGAATTGCCTGCTCTCTTGCACTCTGCAAGAATCTCAATCAAATGATCCTGGTCATGGTCGTATAAGTGATGGATGCTGTAAGCATTGTCCCAGTAAATGCGGAAATCCTTAGCCGCTGGTTTTAAACGGGCAAATCTTCGTACTGTTTCATCGGAATAGGAGATTCCCTGAGGATTGGAATACTTTGGTACGCACCAGATTCCCTTGATCGCCTCATCACTTGCTACCAGCTCTTCTACCATGTCCATATCAGGTCCATTGGGTGTCATGGGCACATTGATCATCTCGATGCCAAAGTACTCCGTGATAGCAAAATGTCTGTCATAGCCTGGAACAGGGCATAAAAATTTCACTTTATCCAGCTTGCACCAAGGCGTACTTCCCATCACTCCCTGAGTCATGGAGCGGGAAACCGTATCATACATGACATTTAAGCTGGAGTTTCCATAAATAAGGATGTAGTCAGGAGCTACCTCCATCATATCTGCAAGAAGCTCTTTTGCCTCCTTAATCCCGTCAAGAACCCCGTAATTCCGGCAATCCGTGCCATCCTCACAAGTAAGATCCACATTGCCGCTTAATACATCCATCATTCCCATGGATATATCTAACTGTTCTGTACTGGGCTTTCCTCTTGACATATCAAGTCTTAAGTCCTTTGTCTGAAACTCCTTGTACTGTGCAGATAGTTCTTTTTTAAGTGCCAGTAACTCTTCCTTTGTCATTTCCATATACGGCTTCATAGATTCCTTACTCCTCCTCATTTAGACTCCATTAACCTAGCAGTTCCTTTACAATCTGGTTGACCAAAGCCGGGCCAGCCTTTCCTTTCATAGCTTTCATGGTCTGACCTACTAAAAATCCCATGGCCTTTTCCTTACCACTATGGTAGTCAGCAACAGACTGGGGATTTGCGTCAATAATTCCCTGGATTGTTTCCCGAAGCTGTCCTTCATCGTTTACGACTTTTAATCCTTTTTCTTCCACATATTGCTCTGGATCAACATTTTCCGCAAAGATTCGTTCAAAAACTTCTTTTGCAACCGTACGGTTAATGGTACCATTATCTACTAACTGAATTAATTTTGCAAGGTTTTCCGGTGAAAAAGACATTTTTTCCGGTTCCATCTCATGCTCTTTTAACAAACGCATGGCTTCCACCATAAGCCAGTTAGCCACTTCCTTCGGCTTTCCACAGAGTTCTGTAACCGCTTCAAAAATATCTGCGATATGCTTGGAACCAGTGATAATATCCGCATCGTATTCGGAAAGATTGAATACTTCCTGATACCTTGCCATCTTTTCCGTACGAAGCTCTGGTTGCCGATCTACAATGGATTTGATCCACTCATCGCTGATTACAATTGGAGGAAGATCTGGGTCTGGGAAATACCGATAATCCTTGGCATCTTCCTTGGAACGCATCGCATAGGAAGATTCCTTGTTGTCATCCCATCTTCTAGTCTCCTGAGTGATCGTTTTTCCTTCTTCAATGAGCTCGATCTGTCGTTTTCTCTCTCCTTCTATGGCTCTTAAGATGGCCTTAAAGGAGTTTAGATTCTTCATTTCCGTTCTGGTTCCAAATTCCTTTGCACCGACTTCCCGAATAGATAAGTTTACATCGGCTCTCATAGAACCTTCCTGTAACTTACAATCCGATGCCCCAAGATACTGGATGATAAGTCTCAGCTTCTCTAAATAAGCGTTGACTTCTTCTCCACTTCTCATATCCGGTTCGGAAACAATCTCGATCAGAGGTACACCACTTCTGTTAAAATCCACCAAAGAACAATCATCCCACTCGTCATGAATTAATTTACCAGCATCCTCTTCCATATGAATCTCATGGATGCCGATTTTCTTCTTCCCTGCTGAAGTGTCAATTTCCACATATCCGTCATGGCAGATGGGAAGATAGAGCTGAGAGATCTGATAGTTTTGGGGATTATCCGGGTAAAAGTAGTTTTTACGGTCAAATTTAGAATCCTGATTGATCTTACAGTTGGCTGCAAGACCAACTGCCATGGCGTATTCTACTACCTGTTTGTTTAATACAGGTAACGATCCTGGCATACCAGTGCACACAGGGCAGGTATGGGTATTGGGCGCTCCTCCAAATTCCGTAGAGCAGGAGCAGAAAATCTTTGTTTTGGTGGCTAGTTCCACATGAACTTCAAGTCCAATGACGGTCTCATACTGCTTGCTCATCTACTTCTCCTCCCTTCCTGATATGGCTCGTTTCGCTGTTTCTGGCATCATATATCCGTGCTCCCCTTCCAGGGCAAAGCCTGCGCGGAGAATGTTTTTCTCCTGAAAACAATCACCAATAAGCTGAAGTCCCACAGGAAGCCCCTTTTGATCCCTTCCAAATGGAATGCTCAGTCCTGGAAGTCCTGCCAGATTTACGGCTATGGTATAAATATCTCCAAGGTACATCTTTAAGGAATCACTTAGGCTCTCGTTAAGCTTTGGCGCTGTGGTAGGAGCAGTTGGTCCTAAAATCACATCATACTTTGCAAAAGCATCGTCAAAGGACTTTTTAATCAGCGCTTTGGTTTTAAGTGCCTTTATATAATATGCATCATAATAACCAGAGCTTAAAACAAAGGAGCCAAGCATGATACGGCGCTTTACTTCTGCCCCAAATCCCTGGGAACGGCTCTTTTTATACATTCCGTGAAGGCCGTTGTATTCCTTTGCCCGAAAACCATACTTTACACCGTCAAAACGGGATAAGTTGGAGCTTGCTTCAGCGGAGGCAATGATATAATAAGCCGGGATTGCATATTTTACCCTTCCAAGGTCAAAGGTTTCAACCACTGCACCTTTTTCCTCAAGAATCTTTGCAGCCTTTAAAACTGCTTCCTTTACTTCCTCGTTGAGCCCCTCGCCTAGGTAATCCGCTGGTATTCCAACTTTAAGCCCTTTTACTTCTCCGGTCAGAGCCTCTAAAAAGGAGTAATCTTCACGTTTTACAGAGGTACTGTCTTTGGGATCGTGAGAAGCGAGAACCTCTAAGATGGCAGCGCAGTCTGTCACGTCTTTTGCGATCGGTCCAATTTGATCCAAAGAAGAACCATATGCAATAAGACCGTATCGTGAAATCGTTCCGTAAGTGGGCTTTAAACCTGTAACTCCACAATAGGAAGCAGGCTGCCTGATGGAACCACCAGTATCGGAGCCAAGGGCATAATAGCTTTCTGAGGCGGAAACTGCGGTACAAGAACCTCCAGAAGAACCTCCTGGCACATGTTCTATATTCCATGGATTTTTCGTAGGCCCAAATGCAGAAGTCTCCGTGGTGCTCCCCATGGCGAACTCATCCATATTTGTCTTTCCTATTATAATGGCTCCTGCTTTTATTAAGTTCTCCACTGCCGTTGCCGTATAAGTAGGAACAAAATCAGCCAGAATGTTTGAGCTGCAGGTGGTTTTCATATCCTTGATGCAGATATTGTCTTTGATGGCAACTGGAACTCCTGCCAGTGGACCGGTAAGCTCACCAGCATCGATTCTTTTTTGCACTGCTTCTGCCTGAGTAAAAGCGTATTCTTCCTCAACAGTTACAAAGCTGTTCAGCACAGGTTCCATATCTTTTATCTGGTCCATAACTGCTTTTACCGCTTCTAAGACGGTGACTTCTTTTTCTTTTATCTTTTTTCCAAGCCCTACCGCGGTTAGGGACAATATTTCTCGTTCTGTCATCTGCCTGCCTTCTATTCCACTGTTTTTGGTACCTTAAAGGCTCCGTCTTTTTTCTCAGGAGCATTCTTTAAGATGTTGTCTCTGTCATCGCCATTGGTTACCACGTCTTCACGAAATACGTTATGAATTGGAAATACATGAGACATTGGTTCTACTTCGTCCGTATCCAGTTCGTTTAAGGTATCGATATAATCAAGCATGCGGCCCATATCCTTTTTTGCTTCTTCCCGCTCTTTTTCATCTAACTCAAGCTTTGCTAAGATTCCTACGTATTCGATCATATCATCATCGATTAAGTGTGCCATATTTTCCTCCTTTTATGGTTCCAGTCTTGTTACATCTCTTGGGAACAGGGTGGTTTCTCTTACATTGGCCTCATCAAGAAGACGCATGGTAAGACGTTCAAGACCAATCCCCAGTCCACCGTGTGGTGGCATGCCATACTGGAAAATCATCAGATAGGAAGAAATGTCTTCCGGGTTCATGCCTCTGTCTTCCATCTTTTTTAATATGGTCTCATAATCGTGAATTCTCTGTCCTCCAGTTGTAATCTCAAGTCCACGGAAAAGTAAATCAAAACTTAAGGTATAACGACTATCTGCGGGATCATCCATGGCATAGAAGGGACGTTTCTTTGATGGGTAATGAGTCACAAATACAAAATCACTGCCACACTCTTCTTTAAAATAACGACCAATGAGTACTTCTTCTTCCGGCTCCAAATCGTATGGGTTCTTAATTTTCCGATCGTACTTTTCAGATACCAATTCTTTCGCCTCAGAAAAACGGACGGTTGGAATGTTTGATACATCTGGAAGTTCGATTTTTAACATCTTTAATTCCTGTGCGTACTCTTTTTTCAAAAGATCAAAGGTGTACTGAAGGAAACCTGTTTCCATTTCCATGATCTCTTCAAAGCTATCGATATATCCCATCTCAAAATCCATACTGGTATATTCGTTTAGATGTCTGGTGGTATTGTGCTTTTCTGCACGGAAGACTGGAGCCACTTCAAAGACACGGTCATATACGCCTACCATAGTCTGCTTATAGAACTGAGGACTTTGAGCAAGCTCTGCCTTTTTATTAAAATAGTCCAGTTTAAATACGTTTGATCCGCCTTCTGCGCCGCGGGCAACAAGCTTTGGGGTACGGATTTCAGTAAATTCGTTTAAATGAAGAAAATCACGAAACCCTCTTACAATGCCTTCCTGAATGCGAAACTTCGCTCTCTCCATCGGATTTCTTAAGGTGATGGGACGCAGGGAAAGCTTTGTCTCAAGGGAAGTGTTTAACTTCCATTTACTGATGGCAATGGGAAGCACTTCTGCTGGCTGGGATAATACTTCAATTTCTCTTAAGCGCAGCTCAAATCCATGAGGTGCCCGGCTTTCTTCTGATACCACTCCTGTCACACGGATGGCGGATTCTTCTTTTAAAAGAGCAAGATCAAATGCGGTCTTACCTTCTTCAAATACACACTGTACCAGCCCTTCTGATTTACGAAGAATGACAAATGCCACATCTCCCATATCCCGAATGGTATGGACGCTACCTTCCATGCGAATGGTCTTTCCTACATGTTCTCCTACTAAACCTTTTACAATTCCTACTGTTTCTTTTTCTCTTACACCTTTGATGAATTCCATCTTAGCATTCTCCTTACCTAAATGTAATTGCTTTGATCCCGGTAAGGATATTTTGACAATAAAATATCCCGCCCCGGAATACAGTTACATATTCCGGGACGGGATTTATATTCGATAAATTCCCGCGGTACCACCCGCATTGAGACTTATTAAAATTCACCCGTATAAAAACAGACTGATCTGTAATAATCTCCACTCAAGCATTTAACGCATGCATACGGATAAACCTACTCATGCACCAAAAATCCCAAGGATCTTTAGCTGCTTCGGCTTATCAGCTCCGGAGTGTTCCCATAGCCAAGTCCCACATGACGGCGCTCTCAGTCGGTGACGCCCTCTTCCTGTTGAGGTTCATAGGCCAGAGTCTCCATCTCTGCCTTTTTCTATATCTTTTTCCATTCCTGTTCTATAAGGTTCCCTGTTTTTAAGTATTTTATAACAGTTCATCACTTCATCACAATGAATTTCACTAATAATATCACAATCTTTTTTATCATGCAATATTTATTTTTAACAATTTAATTCCAGTTATTTCAAAAACCTCTGTCATGTTGACTTTTCCTATGGGAAAGGGTACAATTAGGACCAGTCTTTCTAAGGTTTCAAAAAGGCTTTTTTTATTTTACTACAGCAGAGAGGTGACAAAAAATGAGTTCTGAGTATCTATTGGTAGACGGCTACAACATCATATTTGCATGGCCCGAATTAAAGGAGCTTACAGAAACCAACATGGACTCCGCCAGAACGAAGCTCCAGGACATTCTCTGCAATTATCAAGGATATAAAAAATGCAATGTGATTCTTGTTTTTGACGGCTATAAGGTCAAAGGAAATCCAGGAACCGTTTTGCAATACCATAACATTAACGTAATTTTTACAAAGGAAGCAGAAACAGCAGATCAATACATTGAAAAAGTCAGCCAGCAGATTGGAAAGCAGTATCAGGTGAGAGTTGCTACCTCGGATAAGATGGAGCAGATCATTATTCTTGGAACAGGGTGTACCAGATTGTCTGCAAGGGACTTAAAAAAAGAGATTGAGGAAACCAATACAGAAATCAAAAAGGAACACTTAGAACGGATTCCTTCTAAGAAAAACCGACTCTTTGACAATGTGGATCCCGAGCTGTTTGAATACCTGGAAAAAATACGTCTGAATAAGAAAGATTAACGGAACCGTTCTACCCTCCATTTCTCTCGGCATATATTAATTTAGCCGTCTTAGGAGGAATCATCATGTCGTTCATTGAACTGTTTCTCGTAGCAACCGGGGTGTCCATGGATGCCTTCGCCGTTGCCATATGCAAAGGATTAACGCTCCCCCGAATGAACTGGAAACATGCATTTATCGTTGGCCTCTATTTTGGAGGCTTTCAGTGTCTCATGCCGTTTCTCGGCTATCTTCTAGGATCCCAGTTTAAGGATGTTATTATATCCTTTGACCATTGGATTGCATTTATTTTGCTTGGTAGCATTGGCCTTAATATGATAAAAGAATCCTTCTCCCAAGAGATGGGGGACTGCGGGGATTTTTCTCTTCACCCAGGGCCCATGCTTTTACTGGCACTAGCTACCAGCATTGATGCACTGGCCCTGGGGGTTACATTTGCATTTTTAAGAGTGAATATCTTGCCGGCAGTTTCTTTTATTGGATTCACTGCCTTTGTTTTTTCTGTCCTTGGGGTAAAGGCAGGAAATGTATTTGGCGCAAGATTTAAGTCAAAGGCTGAATTTGCCGGGGGACTTATCCTTATCTTCATGGGCGGTGAGATTTTAATCGACCAGCTTTTTGGATTTTAATTCAGCCCCCCCTAGATACTTATCTGCTGGCCACCAGGAATCTGGATCAGTTTTGCTTCCACGCTGATCCAGACGCTGGTCGCAGAAGGATTATAAACCAGATCCCCATCCATGCTGTATTTTAAAGAAGATGCAGCATTCATATAATCAACAATTTCAATATTGGTGGCATACCAAATATCATCTCTGCCTCCCACCATGCGGCAGAAATCCTCCATCAGCTCCCAGTTATTGTCTCTTGGGAATTCAAAGCTGTGTCCCCACACGTACATCATGTATAGATACTGTGTTTTAAAAAGCTCAACAAAACGCGCTCCGTTTTCCAAAAGATTGTGATTGTGATGACAGGTTGATTTCCATTTCAGATAATTTTCCGGCATTCCAAAGTCATCCGTGCTCCCCACCACTCTGCAATATTCAATGCCAAGCCCAGGGAGCATATCTACAATTTCCTCCGTATAGGAACCGTTTGGATAGGACATGCCACGAACTGGATACCCAGCTTTTTGTTCCAACGCTCTTCTATCTTCCAGAACCTGAAGTGCCACCTGGGGAAGAGGACATCTGGCTATGGTTGGGTGTAGCACCGTATGACAGGAGATCTCATGGCCTTTGTATACTTCACTCCACTCTTCCGGTTTTAAGCGGTTTTCCAGGTCTGTAAGACCTGAATTTACATGAAACGTTGCTTTGATTCCATTGGCGTTAAAAATCTCCACCAGACGTTTATCCTCGATTCGCCCATCGTCATAGCTCATGGTAAGAACTTTGTGCTTTCCTCCTGGAAAACAAGTATATATATTTTTCAATGCTCCCATTATAACGCACCGTCCCCTGCAATATTTTCATAATTTAAAACGGCAGCAAAGAAAGCAAGTGCCATTCCCTGGCCCCAGCCCTGTATCCACTTTTTGGATATATTCCGGTATCCATCCCGGTCCTTCATCACTGCGGTTCCACCAGATACGTCAGTCAGTCTGCCGTCCGGTGCCACGTGGGTGAGCACTCCTTTTATGGCTTTATCGATATACTTAATATGTAAGGGGTTTCCCTTTAGAGTCATGGCTGCGGCAATTCCCGCAGAAGCAGATAACTCTTCATAGGAGTCTTCATCATTTAGTAAGGTTCTCCATAGGCCATGCTCCGTTTGTAACAACTTAAGCGCTGATAATTGCTCATTTAGACTGCCAACGATTTCCAGGAACTGAGGATACAGATAACATTCTGGCAGAATCAGACCTACCTTACTCATGGTATAAGCTGCCCAGCAGTTTGCTCTGCCCCAGTAAAAGCCTGACATATGATCTTTTGTAATATTATTGTAGCCATGATACCATAACCCGGTTTTTTCGTCCTGCAGATACTGAATGTGCCAGTAATATTGATTCAGGGCATCAGTGATCAGCTCCTCATCCTTTGTCATCACTCCTACCCTTAAAAGGAAGAAGGCCGCCATAAAAAGAGTATCTGCCCAGCACTGTTCCGGAAAGTCATTGGATGCGGATACCGTATGCTGGAGCACCTGATCTCCAAAGCGAAGGGCATCTGTTCTTAGATACGCTACTTTAGAACGTATGATGTCCAGATAAGCTTCTTCTTTCGTCGTTTCATAAAGAGTAATCAGGCAGTGCCCCATGGCACAAGTATTCACAGTCCACACGGGAAGCCCAAGTTCAATGAGTTCATCCACACGCTCCTTTAAAAAATCCAGATACTCCTCTTTTTTTGTAATTTCATATGCTTCTGCAATTCCATAATAAGCCACACCACAAGGCCAGTCCCAGGACATATCCATACGTTTTGTCCGGTCCACGATCCGGTCCATGGTCTCTGCAATGACAGCTTTGTCAAAATTTAATTTCCCCATAATTTATCCCTCCATATTTGTTTCCATTATAAATGATTTTATATGATCTGCCAATAACTCTGCGTAGCAGTCGGCTCCTTTTTCAGATAGATGAACCTGATCTTCGATGTAAAGCTCCAGGGCATTTTTCTCCCCTATTTTTCTACAATGGGAAAGGGTCTTGGAATATAAATCCACAAAGAGAAGCTTCTCCCGTTTTGCAAAAAGTTCCATCTCCTTTCCATACTCAGGCAGAACTTTTTCAATCTCCCCTCGTTCTCCTTCTTTGGTCTCTCTGGTAGGGCAGATGCAAACTGGAGAGATTAATATAGGGTTTGCTCCCAGTTCCCTTGCTGCTGTTACATAGATGTTTAGAAAGCTAGAAAATTCGGTCAAAGGAACGTAACGCTCTGGTTTACTTGCTGAGGCATCGTTATGTCCAAACTGAATCAGTAGATAGTCTCCTTCCTTTATTCTGGTCTTTATATCATCGAGACGTCCTTCCTTTAGAAAGCTTTTGGAGGAACGACCTGCCATCGCACAGTTATCTACAATCAGATGTCTGCTTTCATACCAGGTTTCATTGGAAAAACTGGAGGTCTTTTGTTTATGAATCTCATAAACGTTAACAGGATCCAGATGAGACAGGAGCATTTCCCCTATTCCAGTGGTTTTCTTATCCTTACTCCAATAAGTCTGATTGGTGGAATCCCCGGCAATAAAAAACGTGGGCTTGCGCTTCATGTAAGGGAGCACTCTGCCAAAATCCATATCCGACCCATAGTAAAACTTAGGATAACAAGGTTGGTTATAGCAGTTGTTCTGCCACGCCACACCACAGCGGTACTGGGTATCATGCATTAAGGTAAAGAGCTTATGCTCCGTAACTTGGGTGTTGGTATAGATTCGTATGGCACTGCTATCTTCTGTCCGCAATAGAATTTCTTCTCGAAAGTCTCCAAAGATATCAGCCACTAAACAAGGGTTTCCCTTGGTTCCATTATTGGTTAACGTATGTAAGGGATTTAACATGACCTTATGAGTAAAGTCATTGATTACTCCAGTAGGAGTCTGCTTTAAGTAATCTTCTCCGTCTGTAATCTGGGTACTTAAATCAGAGGCCCATCGAATGGACATATTGGTACCAAGGGTCTCCTTTTTTAACAGCTTCCCATGGCAGTCATAGGTTCCGATTCCATTGACCCAGCACTGGAGTCCTCTAGCCTCTGGGATCACATCTCCCACCATACACCGTCCTAGATCCTTATTGGCAAATTCACCAAATATCACGTTTCCGCTTTCTGCATCTCTAAGGGCGTAACCATAAGGCGCCTGCTCCGCTCCTTCAAATACATTAAATATCTCAAAGCCTGGACGATCTGGATCAATATCTGCTACGTGCATCGCATCTCCATGCCCAAGCTTTGCTTCTCTGTTATCTGGCAGCTTATCCCTGGAGCTGTAAAGCAGACTTCCGTCATGATCAATACATGCTGCTCCGTAGATGATTTCCATACAGCCATCTCCGTCCACATCACAGACAGATAAGGAATGATTGCCCTGTCCAGCAAGGGTTCCGTAAACAGGATTGGTTCCTACTCCCCCGTGGGGATCATCGCAAAATGGATTATCCATTGGTACAAATCCGCTGTCAATGGACCATACGCCACGAAATTGATTATCAAAGAACTCATAAGCCGCAATGGTGGCTCTGGTGTAATATCCCCGACAAATGATTAAGTATGGCCGCTTCCCATCAAGGTAAGCCACTCCTGATAAAAACCGATCTACCCGGTTGCAAGGCTCAATTCGCTTACCAGAATAATCTCCCCATAAGAGTCCATCATCTACCCGCTCAAAGGGAAATGGTATGGTTTCTATCTCTCTACCCTCTCCAGAAAACATGGTAAGATACTCTGGGCCTTCATAGATAAATCCCTCAAATTCCCGAAGCTTGTTTTTAGGACTTCTTGTGGGAGCATACTCATCCAGGAAGTAATCCACCAGACGAGCTCCATCTTCCTCATTTAGAGGATAAGAAGCCATAGGAGGAATATGAAAGCATTCTTCCAAAGTTTTAGGCCAGCGTCCGCTCTTTACCTCCGGGTGATCCTGCCATTTACAAAAGGTCTGAATAAGATGGTCCTTATAATCGGAGGAGCTGCATACATAGGAATCCTGGTGGCTGAATCCTTTTTTCACATCCTCTTCTGGCATGGTGATATAAAAGGACTCTAACTCTTTCCCATCTTTTTGAAATAAGGTCATACGAGTCCCGGGGGCAGTCTTCAACGCCAGCTCTGCCTTACCATCTCCATTAAAATCATAGCACATAAACTGGGTGTAATGGGCACCTGCCCTGATATTTGGTCCCATATCAAGGCGCCATAAAAGGGTTCCGTCAATCTTATAGCAATCGATGTAACAAGGTCCGGTATAACCTTTGATGGAAACGTCCTGGGAATTTGACGGATCCCATTTTACAAGATATTCGTATTCTCCATCTCCGTCTACATCTCCTATGGACATGTCATTGGCAGAATAGGTGTAGGTTTCTCCCTTTGGTGTGACCCCGAAAGCAGGCTTTCTTATAGGAATGTCTAAATATTCCTGATCCCATGCTCTTACAGGATCACAAGCTTTGTATTCCTTTCCATTTAATACAGGTGCAACCTGATATTGGTTGGACTGGCTTCCTTTCCGATCCAGATAATTGGTACTGTCCGACACTCTTGCCAGGGCTTTCCCTTCCCGGTATAGGATAAATTCCACTCCGGTAAGCCCTTCTTTCGTCTCATCATATCCTGTAACCTCTTGTAACAGGAAGCGCCAGCTTAAGAAGATTCCTTCTCTTACCTTTACTGCTACAAGTCCCCGGTTCAGGATTTCCAACTGTTCCTCCTGATAGTAATGGACCGGAGTCATGAACGTTTCTTCCTGTTTCACCCCTTTTTGATTTTCCGTAATTACCAGGAAATAATGAGGAATACTGGTGACCCGCTTAAGCGTATACTGCTGAATTTCTTCTGCCGTTACTTCAGCCATGAAACGATAATTTTCATTCTCTGTTTCACGATCCGACCAATAGATTCTGGTCTTTTTAGTATCCTTTTTTATGTCCCAGGCGATGGTCACGGATTCCTTTGAAATGGCGGTTATATGTATCATGATTCTCCCCTCTTTCTTTATGCTTTTCGAAAACTATCCTTAGGCATAGCCGATACCAGTTGATCTGCTTCCATTAATGTATGAGGAAGCTCATTTCGAATAAATTCTAAGGAGCAAATTACATTAAGACACCACTGTGCGGAAAAGTTTGTACTAATCCATGGAATCTCTATCAAGTTCTCATGGTTTCCTTGATTCCTAAGATTTATGGTCTGAAATCCATTGTGATTTTCTTCACAAATCATGGCATGAAGCAGATGGAGCCAGGTGGTTTTTGCGAGCTTCTTATCCTTTAAATACCATGCGCCGTAAGCTCCCATGGTGGCTGCCATAAAGGGGAGAGAGAACTCTCTGTTCCCAATTAAGCCGTTTGACTCAATTTGCTGTTGCTCTCTTGGAAGATAATAAAATCTTCCATAATCCGCCATCATACGTTTCCACTCTTCATCCCCTATTAAATCAGCCATTTCCATAAAAATCTGGGGTGCGCCCATACAGATTTGCAGATGGGTTCCTCCCGCAGCCTTTTCTCCAATATACCTAAGATGAACGGTTTCTGGATCAAATTCAAAATCAGGGCCTGATACCAGCTTTAGAGGTGCCTTTTTAATATCCTCCATACCAACCTGTATTTTCTTTAAATACGGTTCCTCTAAAAACCGTTCCCACTGGGTCAGCCAATTGGCACAAAGGGAGGACCAGTCTGGTCCGCTTCTGGCATGACTTTTGTAAACCATTTCTTCTTTGTCATAAAAATCTGCCAACGGGTCCTTGGTAAGAAAGGTAAGTTCATTGTCTTTTAACTCTTCAAAGATATCTTCCAGGCGATAATCACCTGTCATATAGTAATAATACCGATGGTGGGCTGCCATGGCAATGCGGGCTTCTTTGCAGGGGCAGCCCCAGTGGCGTACGTTGTGACGGGAGCCAAGTCCCTTGTATTTTCCCATATGATATACATCTACCTCCGAAGCATGGCGGGTCAGTTTTTCTGCCAGAGTAAACACCTCTGGCTTTCCGGTGCGAAGAAAGGAAAGCCACAGCCACAACGTAGGAACCAGCTCCGTGTTGTCCCAGGCATAACCACCCATATCATAACGCCACTGATGTCGTTCCGGGTCATAGGTGTGCATAAAGTCTCCGTAATTAAAAAGCCCAAACCAGTTTCTTTGCTCCACCTCATTTTGGTAAAACTCCACAGCCCGGTCTAGCTGATCTTCCAGCCAGACCTCCATCTCCGACTTCCTTTCTGGCAAGGACCAATATCCAAAGGCCCTTAGTTCATGGTAATATTCTGGCTCCCCCACATACTGGGCGGGATAAGTAACTGCCTTTGAAAAACTGGTTAATTCATCTTCTGTTGGAATGAGACTGTCATGAAATGCAATGGAATATTCACTGGTGGAAGCAATTCCATATGGAGTTGCGCCTTTATAATCATAGCCTTCATAGTAAACCTGATTAAATCCACGATCCGTGTAATGTCTAAAATCCATGGCTTTTGCACTAGGACTATATAGCCAGATGGTGGCTTCTGCTTCCTCTGTGGTCAATCCTTTCAGCGTATACCCGGATGGATACGTCTGCCAGAAATCCCGGATTGAACATAGAAGACTTCCATTCTCCCCTCCAAAGGCAGCACCTCCCATGGTCTTTTGACCATGAAGGCCCTCCAGATAACAGCAGTTAGCTGTGGAGGTTTTCTTCTTGATCTGAAAATGGCTGGGACTGTCCTGACACAGGTCATACTCATCCCAAAAAGGCATATCCTGTAATACCCGCTCTACAACTTCTAGATTTTCACCTTCTAATTCCAGCTTCTCTCCCATCATCTGTGCCTTATAGATTTCTGCCGGAACCCTAGGACGCCAGGTAAGAAGCTCTGCCATGGTTTCATGGAAAACTCCATGATCTCCTTCAAACATCACATGGCGGTTATACAAGGGGCCTGTCATAGGCACCAGAAGTTTTAGGCCAATTCCCTTTAAGAAGTCTGTTTCTTCTTCCCCATCATATAAAAAGGTATGGGTAAAGGTAAGTTCCTGGCTGTTAAGCCCCACGTTCATACGGATTAAAAAGGGGATCTTTTTATCTCCATCAGAAGAGACATGGATGCCCCGGAATTTTATTACCGCCCTTAAAGGTCCTTGTTCCTCTAAAGTAACCTCTTCCACCATTCCCCCATAATTAATTTCCAGGGTTCCCTTTTCCTCACCTATGGTTATGGGTTTTTCCAATTGTAAAACTGGGCAGGCTTTTGCAGCCCTTATTATCCCATTTATACAAATCTCATCAAAGAGACAGTCTCCAGCTCCCGGAATATGAATCTGCATGGCTCCGGCCTCTACAAGATAGCCATCTCCAGCCTTATTTATATGAAGAGCAGGCTTAGAATCTTCTAATTCTATTTTATACGTTTCGTCTACCAGCACCTGGATCTCATTTGTTAATTCATCGGCACATGCGGTGTGGGCGGTCCATTTTACCGTACCATCTGGCCAGAATGCCGTGATTCTGGACTGCATGGAAACTGTTTTTCCCTCCTCATTTTTAAGGAGATACTTGCTCTCCTTTTTACATTCCCCCTGCTGCCACATACAGCCCCATGTGGTATAACCTGTTTTCTGCCTGTTTGCTAGATTATGAAGCTTCACCTTTTCCTCCATCTGCGCCTTAATAACGCTTCCATCCCTTTGTTTCTCTTCACAAAATAGGCGGTACGGTCCCTGCAAAGAGTCCGCACCGCCACTTTTTAACTACTTCGCAGTATCCTGCTGATATAATTCATTGATTTCTTTTACCAATCGGTCGCCGCCACGGTCTAACCACTGTTTTGCTGCTGCATCAAAGCCAGCATCATCAATCTGTCCGCAGATGTACTGAGTTCTGGCATCATCAATGATTTGTTCGATGTCAGTACCAACTTCTGCATTGACTCCGGAGTTTGCCAGATATCCAAGGGCTGGGTTATAGATAGCAACCTTTTTGTTTCTTGCAATTGCTTCTTCCTGAGCAATGGTGCTTTCCTGCTTTTCAAGAGAAGGATTGGTAGGAGTCAGATTTGGAATATAAGCAATCACGGAATTTAAGCCTACGTTTGGTGTCTGCTGCACTTCCAGCTTATTTCTCATTACCACCTTACCAGCATCATTTTTATCGTATGTAATTCCTTCCAGACCGTAATCAGCAAGAACCATCATCTCATCGTCACACATCTTATCTAAAAAGTGAAGGCATTTCTTTACATCATCTTCTGTTTTTGCTCCAGCCTTTGTAATTAAGTAAAAGCCATTAAATCCGCTGGTTGCAAGAGTCTTATCATTCACTGGTCCAACTAAGGTCATGGTTGCTGTTTTTGTAGGGTCTACCACTGATTTGATATCATTTTGGATATAGTAGTTCCAGATTCTCTTTGCACCATCCATTACATCTACAAATGCGCCAGCCTCTCCCTTTTTACATGCATCTCCAAAGGTACCAGAATCTACAGTTGCCCAGTCCTTACGGATTAGACCGTCGTCATAAATTTTCTTGATCCATTTTAGAGCTTCTCTGTATTCTTTTGTCTGATGAACGGGAACCAGCTTTCCATCCTCTTCCACCCATTTATTTCCAGTTCCAAACCAGGTCTGCATGATATCCACTGGACCAACGTATTTGGTCATCTCAAGTCCGTAGGTGTCATCCTTGCCATTTCCATCTGGATCTTCATAGGTGAATTTATATAGCATGTTGTAAACATCTTCTGGAGTTTTTGGAGCCTCTGTAATACCTACCTTTTCTGCCCAGTCGGTACGGTAGGAAAATCCGTAGCGGCCGATTTCTCTTGCACGGTATAAAGCAATTACTTTTCCATCTACTGTCACAGATTTTAATACATTTGCATCAGCCTTTGAAAGGTTTGGATAGCTTTCTGTATCTTTTAAAAACTCAGATAAATCCCAAAAAGCACCTCTTTTTGCTGCATCTACCACATTGGCTGTTAAATCGCCACTGCCAGTAACGATCATAGGCATATTATCCTTATCCATAAGAACAAGTCCAAGCTTCTCCTTATAGGTATCATTGGCTTCTCTTCTCCATTCCACCTTGGTATTGGTATATTCTTCGTATTTCTTAATAACCTCATCGGAATGGTCATTCTTTAATTCTGTTCCATAAAACTGAGGAGCCATAACGGAGATCGTTGCCATGCCACCCTCTGCCCCTGCCTGTGATTCCCCACTCGTTGTCTGACCTGAGTCCGTTCCCTGGGACTGTCCGGTTGTCTTACTTCCACACCCCGCAAGTAATACCATGGAACCGGCTAACGTGACTGCCATTGCTTTTTTCCATACTTTTTTCATCATAACACTTCTCCTTTTAACATTTTATTTATCCTTTTACAGAGCCAACCATAACGCCCTGTGTAAAGTACTTCTGAACAAATGGGTAAATCAGCAGAATTGGAACCGTAGCAACTACTGTTGTTGCCATCTTGACTGCTTTTTGAGGCGGCATACCAAAGGCTCCCCAATCAAAACCGCTGTCATTTGCCACACTGGAAGTGAGGAATATAATTCTTCTTAATACAATCTGAATTACCTCTTTGGAACTGTCCGAGATATACATCATAGCATTAAAATAAGAATTCCAGTGGGTAACTGCGTAAAATAATGCAACACTTGCAAGAACCGGTTTGGAAAGGGGCAAAATGATTTTAATAAAGGTTTGAGCATCATTGCACCCATCAATTCTGGCCGCTTCCTCTAGTTCTACGGGAAGCCCCTGGAAGTAGTTCTTTATAATAATCATATTAAACGGGTTGATGGCTCCTGGAAGCCACAGTGCCCAAAAGGTGTTTTTCAAATGCAGGACATTTGCCACCAGCATGTAAGCTGGAACCATACCTCCGGTGAAGAGCATGGTAACGATAACCATGTTGGTAAAGAACTTTCTCCCTCTAAAGTAAGGTCTTGATAACGGATACGCCAGGGTGGCGGAAAGGGTCATATTGATCATAACGCCCACCGTGGTAACAAAAGCGGAGTTAAGCAATCCTTTCACAGCATCACCTGTCTTAAAAATATACTGATATGCATTCATGGAAATGGTACGGGGAAAGAGAAAAAATGCCCGCTCCGTAAGCTCACGCTCTGTGGCAAAGGAACCTGCCACGATGTATACAAATGGAAGCATGGTAATCAGTGCAAAGCTGCCTACAAACAGATAAATTAGTATCTGTACAAACTGATCTCCAGGACTTCTTTTAATCTTTAATTGTTTCGTTTTAGCCATTTTGCATCCCTCCTCTTTAATAAAATCCAGATTCTCCAAACATCTTAGCCAGCTTGTTGGCTCCCAGCACCATAATCATGCTGACTACGGATTTAAACAAACCTGCTGCCGTTGCTAAGGAGTAGTTTCCATTTACTACACCTTTGGTATAGATATAAGTATCAAAAACGTCGGATACGCCTCGGTTCATGGAGTTTTGCATTAAGAATATCTGCTCGTATCCCGTGTTTAAGATGGTACCTACCCGTAAGATAAGCATAATCACAATGGTGGACCGGATTGCTGGAAGGGTGATATGCCACATCTTTTGCCAGCGGTTTGCTCCATCTACTTCTGCCGCCTCATAAAGCTGGACATCAACGCCAGAGAGGGCAGCCAGGAAGATAATGGTGCCGTAGCCGGTCTCTTTCCACATGCTCTGACCAACAATCATGGAAACAAAAAGCTTGGGATTTGACATAATGTCCGGCGCATGATTCCTGCCAAATAATCCTACCAGCCAGTGGTATACAAGGCCATCAGTGGTGCTAAATAGCTGTGCGGTTAAAGCCGCTACGATAACCATGGAAATAAAGTGTGGTATGTAGACCATGGTCTGAGCCGTTTTCTTAAACGCCACATTCTTGATTTCATTTAACAGAAGCGCCAAAATAATGGGTGCTGGAAAATAAAAAATCAGATTGGCAATGGAAATTGATAATGTATTTGTTAAAACCTGAATAAAGTCTGGTCCAGTGAAAAACTTCTTAAATATAGATAGACCTGCAAATGGACTGTGAACAAATGCCCCCAACATGGTGTCTCCGTTGTAAGGGCTGAAATCCTGAAATGCCATAATCAGTCCACCCATTGGTAAATAACTGAAAACGAGCATATAGATAACTCCAGGGATTATCATGATATACAGCCACTTATGAGCATACATTGCATGTTTAAAGGTTCCTGCCTTCGTACTTACTTTAGAAGGTGATGCGTTCTGACTCATTCTCTTTCCTCCTCCATAACTTGGGAATCTAATTTTTCAATCCCCCTTGGTGAGGCTATCGTACATCATGCTTCCATCTTTTGTAAATAATCATTATCAAACCTGTTTTTATATAGAAAAAGAGCCCCGATCCCCTGTGAATCACAAGGTTTTATCGGGGCTTGTCCAATCAAATTATCATTTTATACCCAGAGCTTATCCTATTCTTTATGTTCTTTCCGATATGCGGAAGGGGTTGTCCCTACCTGGTTTTTAAAAAAGCGAATGAAATTCTGGACATTGTTATAATTTAACCGAGCAGAAATATCAGCAATGGAGTCTGTAGTGGTGAGAAGCATGTATTTCGCAATCTTTAGCTTTTCTTCATTTACCATATCCGTAAATGATACTCCCCTTTCTTTCTTTAACACCCGGCTGATATAGTTGGGGTGATAACTTAAGGTATCCGCACAATCATTGAGGCTCAGGTTCCCATTGGCTTCCTTTATCATTCTGGTCACTTCTTTTACAATATCAGAAGAGCCAGCCTGTCTTGTTTCGGTAAGAGCTGCTATCACAGGCTTAAATATCTCTTCCATAATAAATAATACCAGTTCCTTTTGACCATATACATTAGCGGCCCTGGTAAGTACATTATACTGATCACTTCCAAACAAATCTGTAAGGGAAATAGAGGTTCTTGCCGGGATATCCAGCACCGAAGTCAGCAATCTGGTGATATAAAACGTACGCTCCATACCAGTGGCACCCTTCATCTCCATTCTTCCAACAATCAGCTCCAAAAGCCGCTTGGATTCTTCCTCATTTAAGCTGTCCACAGAATGGATCAACTCATCTTCCATAATCATATCATATACGTTGCCTGCCGGATCCATAAGGGAATAGTCATCATAAAGCACCAAAGAAGATCCATTTTCATTTCGGTCATGGTTTTTACTGTGAAGAGCCTCGGAACATTCTTCATACGCCCGACCGGTATGGGTGAGCTGATGAAAGGTCCTGCTGATGCCAAAGGCAATTGGATATCCATAAAGCTCCATCACATGGTCCTTGATCTGTTTGTAAACATGGGCGGTTTTATTATCTACCATTAGGTCATCGTTTTCACCAATGATAAAAAGAGCCATATTTCCATATATTACTGGAGATGCAAAAAAAGCTTCGGTCACTCCTTCCGGGAGATTTAATAATATTTCCCGGTTGATTTTATCCATCTCTTCCCTGGTTACAGGAGGCTGCTTTTCCTCAAACTTACAGGATATGGAAATCAATCTGTAAGAATTCCAGGATTCCATTCCATACTTTTTCATGGTTTCCTGAATGGTTTCCTTGCTTAATTCCCCCTTTAAGAGATTGGATAAGAAAAGTTCTCTAATCTGGGCATTTTGGTCATCTACAAACTTTTGAAGCAATAAGATAGGCTTGGAAAAAGCGGCAGCAGTCACTCTAAGGCCAATAAGAATCACACCAAAGATAGCAATAATAGCAATGGAGGCTAACACAAAGGGGATACCTCCCCGGTTCATCTTCGCCATATCCATCCCTGTGATATAGGTGAGTCCATTCCCCCCTGACTCTATGACGCTAAGCCTGAATTTCTTTCCGCCAAAAGAAGAATAGATTCCGCTTTTTGCCTTTCCATCTTCTGCCCTGGCACGATACGCCTTTGTAAGAGATGGATTGGTCTCCATAAGCACTTTCCCATTGCTTAATACCGTTACATCGTATCCCATCTTTTCATAAGGCTGTGATAAGTTTTCCAGCCGTTCCGTATCCAGTCGTACCGTTAACACATAAACCGTTCCCACACTGCTGTACTCTTCTTTTACAACCAGGAGCTCCCCCGCTGTATCTACAAATCCAGATTCCTTTACCATGCCCTCATACGGGCTGGCTGCGTCCATCCGGTTGAGCCAGTATAAGGACAAAGGAATCTCTTTTTGTTCTGCCAAAAATGTCTTTACCTCTTCTAAATTCTTTAAGTTCTCAAGGGGATACATTCCATATTTGTTAAGAACCCAGCCTTCTTTTACATTAATAAAGTTATAAAAGCTGATATATTTGGAGAGAAAATAATTTCCCTGCAGCATGTTTTGAGCCTGCCTTAATTCCTTGTAATTAGAGTATGGAACCTCCTGCTGGTTCACCAGCCACTTCACAGAGGTGCTGCTGGTGCTGTCTAAGTAATATTCGCGAATAGAGGAGAATACATTTTCATATTCGTTTGCCACACTGTTGCAGTAGGAGTCAAGAGCTTGACCGCTCTTTGAGTTTTCCCCCTTTACATAGATATTGTAGGATACAATCCCCATAATAATAAGAGGAACGGTTACCAGCAAAAGGAACTGCAAAAACAGGCGGTTTTCGTATT
Source organism: uncultured Eubacteriales bacterium (assembly GCA_963528005.1). GTDB lineage: Bacteria > Bacillota > Clostridia > Lachnospirales > Lachnospiraceae > Lacrimispora. Next base: position 103,531 of record CAURSM010000008.1, on the reverse strand, counting down.
TTACATTATTCTTCAATTTCTTTTGTCCTGCTCTTCCTGTTCTCATTCCAGTAGGTGATATCATTGCCCTCTAACTGCTGATCTAAGATAAGATGGAAACCTGCTGCCTGAATCGCTGCCTTTCCCTCTCCTTTCTTTTGATACCAGCCGTCTTCTCTCTCTTCCCACTCCATTCTTTCTCCTGCACCATAACCACTTAAGGCAGTGAAACGAAGAGTTTTAGTTGTAACCCCTTTATTAAATTCTACTTTCTGAGTCATAAAGGAGGACATAAATTGTCCCCTTGCAATTTCCTCAAAGACACCGTCTTGTTCCACCTCAATGGTGTATTCTTTCACGCACCCCTGATGCATCCGGTCTTTCTGATCTGGCACCATAAGAAGCCCGGTAATTAGCACTGACTCCTCAACGCAGATATCCAGTGAAATAGGATAATTCTCTTTCTCTATCCACACAGATGTGTTGGGATTTTCTTCCTTCAATGCGTCAAGTCCATGTACCATTGCTCCTTGCTCCGGTATATAGTTCCCATGCAATGTCTTCATACGATGATTGGGAAACAGGTGCTTTTCTATACTGGAAAGAGACAGTTGTGTCTGTGGTTGAAACTCATGGGAAGCCGCATAGGATAAAAGAGCTTCTTTCAGGCTGTAGGCCTCCGGACGTTTCTCAAAACTTCCTTCCAGGCAGGCGGTCACAAGTAGTAACGTTCCATTCCCAACTTTTCCTTCCATTAAAAGGCCCAGGGAAAGATTCCGGTTCCAATCATCAATCCCACGGATGATAGGCTCAAAGCCTTCTGGCATTCCATCAAGCAAAAAGCCTCTGGCATTGCTTAAAATATCCTCCCACTGCCAGCCACCATGTTCCTCTGTGGGGAACAAACGAAATATAGGATGATTGGGATTCATCATTAGCCCAAGACTTCGGCACCACCCAGGTCCCATCTGGCTGTTCCAGAATACGGGACGAATAGAAAGAGGCGGACAATCAAAATCCAAATCAGAAAGATAAGGAGAATATACCACTCTGCCCCCAGAAAGAAGCGCTTCCTTTGCCTCCTCCCACTTCCTGGTATATAACACAGCTTGCTTGGGTGTTTTCTCTTTCTTAACGTATACATAAAGAGGCCAGCTATTTTCAATCTCACCCAGGAAAATGGTAAGCTTTAGCTTTGAATTCTCTGTTATGTAGGAGAGGTCCAGGCTTAGAGTTCCAACGGTAAGGTTCTTTCCAGCAGAAACCGTGATTTCCTGGAATCCTCCTTGTTCCATTACTTCACAGCCACGTTCCATTCCCTCTTTTTCTAATTTCCAACCCACAATTTCCTCTGTAATATCTTCCTTACCAAAATGGCACAGCTCCACAGGAATGGTGACTGGCTCTGCACTCTTAATAATATAAGAAGAGATCCGCGCAAGAATCACCGTTTCACTATTAAATTTCCGGAATTCTTCTGGGGTAGCATATCCTTTGTTTTCCCAAAACGGATCCAGCACCCCTACCAAAGCAGTTCCTTGTCCCATATAATCGTGAAGATCTAACATCTCATATCCATACAAATGAGGAGTCCTTAAGTTGGCCTCAAACTCTTCTTTATACATCATGACTTGATTTTTCCCAGAACACCTTACAAATGCCTGGTTTCGCTCTAAGAGACCTTTTGCCCTTGCATTCTCTTGAAATACCTGATAATTCCCTGGCTTTAAATACCCGGTAAACTTATCAATTACAGAAAAATCCGGATAAGCACACCACTGCCCCATCTCATGACTGATTACAGGAAGGGTTGCACCTTCCAGAGACGGCCCATAATCCTTTCCTTTAAAACCTTCGTGATTTCTAATATTCCCTCCTAATATAGGACCATAGGCAGACCGGTGGAAATAGATATAATCCGTTCCAGTAATATCCTTTGGAGGCACATCATAAAACCAGCCAGACTGTGCCGTATAAAGCCGTCTTCCCCCATAACCCAGACTTTCATCAAAGCTTCTGGTATCCTTAACCCATTGCCTCAAAGGACCGTACCACTGTCCAGATGGCTCATTGGTGGGCGAAAACAGTGCAAATGACGGGTGGTGCCCAAACTGCCTTAGAATCCGCCTTGTCTCCTCCATCAGCACTTCAAGCATAGGAATCCCTTCATTAAATACATTCCACATCCCACACTCTGGCTGTAGATAGATTCCTTCTTCATCGGCTGCCCAAAAAGCGGCTTCTGGTGGACACAGGGAATGACAACGGATAAAGTTAAATCCCCAGTCTTTCACCTTCTTCATAAGGTTTCTCCACCATTCTATATCCGTATAGGGGTAGCCAGTCAGAGGATAATCTCCACCAAAATGAGTCCCTCGAAAGTATTCCGGGCGTCCGTCTGCCAAAATCATCCCATCTGCCACTTCCATGGTTCTTTGATGAGATGCTGCATATTCCTTATGATCTCTTTCCCGTTTTTTCACCTCAGCTCCACTCAACAGTACAATCTTTCCTGCCATTCCATTCCAGGATGCGCCCAAGGCATCAGAAACTCCATGACCATCCGGCCGGTAAGGATACTGAAACCGGCTATCAATTAAAACCGTGAGGCGATGATTTCCTTTTTTTAATCTTCCCAAGTTAATCTCATGGGCCGTGCAAAGAGAACAGTCACTTCCCTGATACTCACCATCCACCCAGACGTGAGACCTCCAGCGTGTCAATTCTATATGTAGATAAATCTCTTCCTCTGTATCCTCTTGGATTATAATCTCCCGTTCATACCAGGCAAGACCAATAAAATGTCTTGGCGGCTGACTAAGAAAAGGAACTAAAACTTCCTTCTCCTGAGAAAACTGATACTCTTCTCTCTCATACCAAAAAGGGTCATGAAGTCCACTGACCCATGGGGTGTCTTTTTGAATCTCCTCCCCATATCCCTGGCCCTGTAAGATACCAGGAAGAGAAATTGGTCCATCGGCCTCTCGTCTTGGCCTTTCTGGGGCTAAATCATTACCTTCCATAAAGGATTGGGGAACTAATTCCTGTCCCTTCTCCTGTGGCCTAATCCATAAATCCCATATTCCTGACAAGTCCATCAACATAGCTCATACACCTTTAGATTCCGATATTCGGCTGTCAATGGTGCTAGCTGACGAAAGCCGATTTTTCCACTGGTAAGTACTTCTCCAAATAAACTTCCATCGTCATCAAACTCAAAGATGGTAAGATCATTTATGGTAAAACGAATATTACTCTTGTATTTACGAACCTCCAGTTGGTAAAATTCGTTGCAGTCACCTGCTCCAGGTATGGGATCCGCCCCATTAGCCACCAGATGAAACCCTTTGCTTTTTCTTAGATTGCAAGTGTGAAAAGCCCTTTCATCTGGTTCCTTTCTCCTAAAATAAGAGATGTGAAAAGCATTGATATCCCCACTGTGATACTGAGGATATTCCCCGGTTCTCCTTCCCAGAGACGGATTAAATAAATCCTTTCCATCTATGCCCGATGCTGCGAAAAACAGGATACAAAGCCCCTCATCGGTTATAGGCTTAAACTCCCATGTAATTTTTATATCTTCTGGAAAATCCTCTGGACACCAAAGTACATAATTAGCCTGCTGCCCCATATCACAATCCAATTCATTTTTAAGGCACATGGCCTCATGTTCAAAGCTGATTCCTGCCTTCCCCTCCAGTATAAACCCTTTGATGTCCTCTTCCTTAGAAAGAGGATTGTCATAGATCAATGTCTCTTCCACTAGTTTGATGTAACCTGCTGTTTCTTTCATCGTAATGATCCCTCCAACCATTGGTTTTTTTTACCATAACAGTATAATTATACCTCTACTGGGTATTATTCTCAACCGTCCAAATGCCATCTTTTTCCTTTCCAATCATTGCTTCTTATGGTAGACTAAGGAAAGATATTTACCAAGAGGAGGAAGCTGCATGCAAATGCAATACACCCAAAATGTTAATAATCAAAGCGTCCTGGGAATCATAAGACGCTTTTGCAGTTACATAGATAATAGACTGACTGAACATGGCACTCACGTTGCTTATATCGTGTTCCGAATGATTAAGGAAACGGGCCAATATTCTAAGGAAGAACTGAGAGATATCTGCTTTGCAGCCCAGATTCATGACATTGGAGCATTTAAGACTGAGGAAGTAACAAGAATGCTTCAATTTGAGACAAAGGACGTATGGAATCATTCCTTTTACGGATTTCTCTTTGTTCATTACTTTTCCCCTCTAAGAGAACTTGCGCCAGCCGTACTGCTTCATCATATTGGCTGGAGTCTGCTTAAAAAACAGGATCACTTAAGTGATAAACTAAAGGATTTGGCACAACTGATTCACCTTGCAGACCGCATTGATGTTTCCATGTCCTTGGAAGAGATGACCTGGGAAGAAACCATGACAATCCTTGATCGTGGAGTGGATATTATCTTTGCCCCTCATATACTTAAGCTGGCAAAAAGCCTTGATTTTAAAGGCTCTATTGATGAGGAATGGCGAAAGGATGAAGGATACACGGACTTCTTAACTCAGATTCCCTTATCCGATGATGAGATTACTGGATACTTGAAAATGCTGGTATTTATCATTGATTTTAGAAGTCATTACACTGTCACCCATACCATCACCACCACCAGCATAAGCTATGAGCTTGGAAAACTGGAATCCTTAAGTGAAGAGCAGTTAAACCGGGTTTTATGCGGTTCCCTTCTCCATGACCTTGGAAAGATATCGATTCCGGTTGAGATCTTAGAATTCCCTGGTAAATTAGACGGACAGGCCATGACCATCATGAGGACCCATGTAGAACGGACGGAGGAGATATTTGGAGGCATGATCGACGAATCCATTGTCCGCATCGCCCTGCGTCATCATGAGAAACTAAACGGCTCTGGATACCCAAAGGGTTTGACTGCAAAGGATTTGACCAAAGAGGAACGACTGGTCGCTATCGCAGATATTATAAGCGCTCTTACAGGTACCAGAAGTTATAAAGAAGCTTTCCCTACCGACCGCATACGCACCATTCTCATAAACATGAAACGGGAAGGATTATTAGATTCCGATATTGTTGATATGGCGGTATGGAATCTGGACCAGATTCTTGAAATGACAAAGATAAGATGCCGCCCGGTGTTAAGCATCTATGAAAGACTTTGGAAGGAATACGATACATTCTTAGAACTGAAATCCAGTCATGAGAAAATTCAATTTGCTCTTTCCATTCAGGAGCCAGTATCCCCTATCCTCTGGCCGTAGCAAAACGGCCGGTACCAGCGGGGGATTCCCTGCCTGTACCGGCCGTTCTAAATACTATTTAGATCTATTATTTAACTACGACTCTTACAAATTTCTTCTTTCCACGCTTTACAACGATTCCTTCTCCAGATAACTGCTCCTTTGAGAAAAGAGTCTTCACATCTGTGACAACTTCTCCCTCAACGGTTACACCGCCCTGTTCTACGTTGCGTCTAGCTTCAGAACGGGTAGGTGCAAGACCAGATTTCTGAACGATGGTTAGAATATCTACGCTTCCATCGGTAAAATCAGCCTCTTCCATCTCATACAAAGGCATATCAGCCGCATTGCCACCAGCAAACAGCTCTTTGGCACTCTTTAGAGACTTTTCAGCTTCCTCTTCTCCATGAACCAGCTTTGTCAGTTCATAAGCAAGAATTTCCTTAGCCTGATTTAACTGACTTCCTTCCCAAGCGTCCATCTCATTGATCTGTTCGATTGGTAAAAAGGTGAGCATGCGAAGACATTTTAATACGTCATCATCCGCTACATTTCTCCAGTACTGGAAGAAGTCAAACGGTGAGGTCTTTTCTGGATCAAGCCATACAGCACCTGACTGAGTTTTACCCATCTTTTTGCCTTCGGAATTCAAAAGCAGAGTGATGGTCATGGCATGAGCATCTTTACCTAATTTACGGCGAATTAACTCTGTACCACCAAGCATGTTACTCCACTGATCATCACCACCAAATTGCATATTGCATCCGTAGCGGTTAAATAACTCATAGAAATCATAGCTCTGCATGATCATATAGTTAAACTCCAGGAAACTGAGTCCTTTTTCCATACGCTGTTTATAGCACTCAGCAGAAAGCATACGGTTCACGGAAAAATGAGGACCTACTTCCCGTAACATCTCAATGTAGTTAAGCTCTGTCAGCCAGTCTGCGTTGTTCACCATAATGGCTTTTCCTTCTGAGAAATCAATAAAACGGCTCATCTGCTTTTTAAAACAATCGCAATTGTGCTGTATCATTTCCACGGTCATCATCTGGCGCATATCACTTCTTCCAGATGGATCACCAATCATTCCAGTTCCCCCGCCAAGTAATGCGATAGGCTTGTTTCCTGCCTCCTGAAGACGTTTCATCAAGCACAATGCCATGAAGTGTCCTACGTGAAGACTATCAGCAGTTGGATCAAAACCTATATAAAAGATTGCCTTTCCCTGGTTGACCATCTTGCTGATCTCTTCCTCATTCGTCACCTGGGCAATCAATCCCCTGGCTTTGAGTTCTTCGTAAATTGTCATAGTTATTCTCCTTTATCATTTATATAAGAGTCTGGCTCACCAGACTCTGGCGCTGACGTGCTGTCACTTCAGTGACATCTTCCTCTTAAGCGTCATGCGCATCCTGCACAGAGTGCTTTTTATTGTATCGGGGAGTTCGTAGAACTTTCCGATACAATAAAAATAAACCCCGTCCTATCAAAAGGACGAGGTTAAAATCTCGCGTTACCACCTTAAGTTCATAAGCAGCTCACACTGCTTATCTCTTTAAGTACCTGAATCGATACTCTAGCACGATAACGGGTGCAGGAATCCGTCACAGCCTACTAAGCAATCTGCCGTTTGGTGTGAAGCTCAAAGATGTATTCACAACCCGCTTCCCATGCGCCTCTCATCTCCCGGCTACTCTCTGTATGGTCCATCGTAGTGCTACTTGTTCTTTTCAATGCTTTTACTTATTTATGAAGTTAATGACTAGTATATGGGCTTTTTATCTGTTTGTCAAGGGCATTTGCCTTCAAACATCTCTTAAGCTCTTTTTGTGACGATACATGTCTATGTCAGCATTTAATATTGTATTATGTAAATCATCTCCCATGCGGTATTCCGCCACTCCATAGGAAAAGCAAGGACGAATTCCTTTAATTTCTTCACACCGTGCCTGAGATGCTTTTAAAATTTTCTTCATTTCATCGGCATTTAACCGATTGCTTAAGAGAACGAATTCATCGCCTCCATACCGATACAACCACATGTGTTTGCATTTTGTATTCAAAATGGAAGAAGCAACGCTGCAAATAGCCGCATCTCCGCTGGAATGTCCAAACTGATCGTTGATATGTTTCAAATTATCCAAATCAATCATTGCAATGGTGCATTCCGAATGCAAATTGATTTTTTCCAATTGTTTTTCGTATGCGATCCGGTTATAGGTGCCCGTAAGGGGATCGTATAGAATCTTTTGAGTCGTAAGAAACAAGTAGTAAAGAATTACGAAAGCTTCCGCAACACTCCATACCATAAAGTGGACATGGAAGAGAATTTCAATCACAATGGCAAGACCAATTACAAACAAAAACAACAGCAAAAATCCTGTCTCAGACTTACGGTTAGGTTTTCCCCTTTGCCTCGCAGAGTAAAATACCAGGGACAAGAGATAAAAACCAGAGGCGAGAAAAGGAAGGACAAAAAGAGGACCTCTTGTATATACATTTTCTACGCTTACGTTAAAGATCAGGCCAAGCCAAATGCTTAAAAGAGACATGAACGCATTCAAAATCAGAGGCAGATAAAACCACCGGGAGAAGCGCTTGGAGTCCTCTGTCTCATATATGAACACAAGAATCATAGGAAGGCAGGGGCTTATGGCAAAATTAATAAAGGTGGTTAGGGTTCTTAACCTTGAACCTTCCAAAGTTGGTATACCACCAAAGCAATAATCCGCCCAGGTATCTATAATCACCAGAAAGATCAGACTGATTTCCAAAAGGAACAGCCTTTTTATACGTTTTGAAAAAAGCTTGTCTGTAATCACCATTGCCGAAAAAAATACCAGAGCAACAGCAGGGGCATAATATGATTGCAGTGCATCCAAAAACATAACATCCTCCCTAATGATAGATTTAAACATACCTCCATCGTAGCACTTTATTTCAATTTTGACAATTCAATAATCTTTCATTTATGTAAAAATTTATTAATTTTCTAAATATTCAAGATAAAAAAAGGGGAATTCCCTCGCCATATCATGCAGCGAAGGAATTCCACCCTATTTAGCCCTTTACCCAGGCACCATCTTCATTCACCTGGTATCCGTCCGGTGTAACTGTATTAATATAACATTCTCCAGTTTGGTTTAAATAATACCATTTGTTATTTACATGAACCCAACCCGTTGCCATGGATCCATTCTGGTTCATATAATACCATTTTCCATCGGTTAATACCCAGTCTGTCTTCATGGCTCCGCTGGTCTCCATATAATACCAGACTCCCTGAACCTGATTCCAGCCAGTTGACATATATCCGGATTGCCCGAAATAGTACCAAGCACCATTTACTTTTGCCCACTCTTCCTTTGGATAGGTACCGTCTGCTTTTTTCAGACGCCAGCCAGATTGATCCATCTCCCAGTCTCCCTTTGTTTCATTGGAAGACGTCTTGATTCCGTAATCTCGGTTAGAGTCAGAATCCCTGTCTCTATCTGGTTTTACAGGAGTTGGAGTTGGCTCTGGATCCACAGGATCTACTGGGTCCACAACGTTTCCTGGTAGTTTTGCTCCGGCACCTGCTTTGTCAATCTTGCTGCCCTTTACAGGACGTAAGAAATCACCGAATTGAATTCTTCCATCCTGACGGTAGAAGCAATCTGCCGTATTTAAAGATCTAAAATTCTCTTGTCCTACTGCATTGGTTCCGTTCTGGTAGAGATAATTATTCTCTATCACCTTTGCAGATATCTTATCGTCGTAAACCTTGTTTAAGGAAGCACTGAATGCTGCGGTGCGGAAGGATACGTTATTTCTAACGGTACCGTCAGCGGTCAGTTCCCCATTTGCTCCCTTCTTATAAGGACTCGGACGCATGATGTAATTAAATCGGACGTTATCAAAGGATGTGTTATTTTCAATCGTTAATTCACCAGGATTAAAATTATCCGTAATTCCGTCCAGGTTGTTATGAAATGCAACGCTGTTTCTTAATATATGAGGCACCTCACGGCCCTCTCCGCCCAGCTTAAATCCATTGTTTCCGTTGTTATAAGCCACGCAGTTTTCAATAATGGTTCTTCCGTTGGGGCCGTCTCCAACTGTATTGTAGGTGTCCCAGCCATCATCTGCATTGTCGTGAGAAACACAGTTTAAGAACCTATTGTCATCTCCGGAGCCGGATTTTGATGCAAATCCGTCTGCATTGATTCTGGAACCATCCACATTTTCAAAGGCTTCACAGTTTTCTACCAGGTTATAGGAAGGCCATAAGCTTCTGCTTCCTCTGCTCTTTGTTATGGTAAGACCAGCGTCGCTTGATGTATTATGAATTAAGGAATCCTTTAATACATTATAGCTTCCGTGAATCATAACGCCTCTGCTTCCTTCGATCTTCTGCCCATCCACATCAAGTCCGGTTACATCCCAGTAATCTGCATCAAGCACAAATATCTTGCTGCTGCCTGTCACTTTTACAGCACCCTGTGCGGTTAAGGCTTTTCTTTCCTCTTTATTACCAGAAGAGGTCATTGGTATGGTGAAAGAGCCATAGGTTCCTTCTGCCATGTAGATAGTTCCTCCCGGTACCAGACGATTTATTGCTTCTTTTATTGACATTGGGTTTTCCTTTGTTCCCGCAGCCTCATCGGTTCCTTCTGGAGATACATATAATTCCTTACCGTAGTCATCCTTTTTCACCTTAAAAGTAGCAGTCTTTTCTTTCCCTGCATCTGCTCCTTCCGAAGGTACAAAGCTCAGTTTAAATTCTGCATCCTGTCCAGAAATTGTGGCAGGGCAGGTAAACTGTACGCCTCCGGTAACCGGCGCCTTGGAAGCAAGTACGGTACCGTTCTGGCTGACAGTCATGGTTCCTGACTGGTTGGTCAGCGCCTGCACGGTATAATCCGAGCTGTTGGTGTATGCCGCAGAAGCGATATACAAGGAAGCTGTATCATTATCTGGTGCCACGTAAGCTGGAGATTCATCTGGTTTTACTACGTCGCTTAGATCCAGAGAGATATTTCTCACTGACATTCTGGCATTTCTGGAGGCGAAAAAGCCTACATACATAGTCTCCTTATCCAGATGAGATACGATATTTGGGGTAATATTTTTATCCTTAAAGGTATAAGAAGTAAGAATATTCCCCTGCTCGTCAAGATGGTAGACAAAAAATCCTTCATCTGTCCGTTCCAATCTAAGCTTAGTTTCTGTGCCATAAAAGTTTGATGTAAATGGAGCATCTGCTGGTGCATATTTTTTATCTGCTTTCGAAACTGATTTTTCAAAGGCTTCTGAAAACTTAAATGATTTTAAGTTACCAGCAGGGCTATTTACCCCATAACGGGCTGCTGCAAGTAAATTAATATCTGCATTCAGGGTTTTCCCTGCTGACTGGAGACTTAACATAACCATATTGGAAGCCGCCGGATACTCCTCGTATCCTTCCTCTAAAGGTTCTTTTCTAGGACTTCCATTTACGTCCCTAACCATCAAGCCTGCTCCTTCCTGCTGGTTAGGCTTTGATCCTTCCTCTGGACCTAATTGCTCAACAGTAACATCTGCTGTTAAGGAGAAATTTTTGCTGGTAGGCACCTCGGTGTAATAAAAGGTCAATCCATCGTGCCCTGTTTGCAGCTTTCCTCCTCTGGATTCAATGACCACATCCTGAACCGGTTTTCCCTCTTGGTTAAGGGGAGTTTTAGAATTAATTGGCCAGGTATAATTAGTTCCCACCTTATTCGGCAACATGTTGGATTTAAAATCCATATCCGTAGACTGTCCAAATGCAGAGGACCTCCATAACTGCTCACTTTCTGAGCCATCCCAAGTAATCTCAGGTCCGCTGTTGGTCCAGTGGAATGGTCCGGTTCCTGTTAAGGCTTTCCCCCATGCATCAGAGGCCTCTACTCGGAAGGTATGAGGTATCTTCATATCAAGTCCGGTTACCGTGTAGGCTGTTTCCTTTGTGGTAAACGATCCATTTACATGATTAAAGTAATCTCCGTCCTTTGTGTAAACCGGTTTTCCATCTACATATACCCGGTAGCCATAAATTCCAGATTCATCTTTTGCTTCCTTCCAGGTAAGCTTGATGGTTTCACCAACCACACTTGCCTTTAACGCATTGGCTTCCCATTCAGGTGCATGGTAATCATAATTTTTTATGGTCTTAACCGTAGCATCACCATATTCATAGCTTTCTCCGTTGTCACAAAATGCCTCAATGGTTACCTCATTCTCATTTTCCATCATTCGACCAACGGTCATGGTGATTGTATCTTTATCTGGTTGTGCAAGCTGATAATTATAGATTGTCGCCACAAGATCACCATCTACAAAAGCACGGTAGCCCCGGACTCTGGCATCGGCTGCCTTGGCTGAGCTTAACTTTGCAGTTCCCCAAGTATAGCCCATATTGGAAAACTCTACTTTTTTGTTTTCCGGCTCTTTTAGCTTCTTTTCCGTTCCCGTTGATGTGGTAATCTCAAATCGTGGTCCTGGTATCTTATTCCCTGGTCCATCAACGGCATACACTACAAAAACATATCCAGTATCGGAAGATAGTCCAGTAATATCAGCGAAAGTCGTTGTTACCGGACGTGCGATATCTACAAGCTCATCACCTACATAGGTTTCCACAATGTATCCAGTTACTTTTCCAGTACCGGATACCTGTTCACCATCTTTGGCAGCAGGCCATTTTAAGTTCACTTCATGTTCTCCGCTGGGTTTTACAGCCTCAGAAGCGCTGGCTAAGGTTGCCGTATCGTCTGGCCAAACTGGTTTTGCCATGGCATCATAGGCATTTTTAGACAGAGTCGTGGTACCCGTGAAGGTCAAATCATTGCTAAACTTAATGTTCCCCCAGGCTCTCTCATCGGTTTCAGTTGGTGCATCCTTTGTCCAGCTAAGCCCTACGTTGTCAAAGGTTACATTGGTGGCTCCTATAATTCGTTCTGTATTTTTGGTCGGCTTTATGTTAGTAATAACAATATCCTGGAAATACAGATTGTTGTGGTTATGCCATGTTTTATATGGCATATCGTAATCAACGTCTGCCATAATATCTATGGTTAACTTGTTAATGGTATCAGCCGTAATGTTATAAGCACTGATATCGTAAAACTCTGCCGGCTTATCTGCTGGCTCTACCGTAGTAGCCTGATTGGCATCACTGTAGGTGGTGTTAAAGCTAAACACCTGATCCGCATCTCCTACTGCGCAATCACGAATCCTTACATTGTTGATTCCACCACCATTTACCGGAGCGCTTTTAAACCGGAATGGTGTATCACTATGATTCATTACATTATCTTCAACCAGCATATCCTGGATTCCAGCGCCAGTATGGCTGCCTGCTGCAATTGCACCACCATGACATTCCCGAAGGAAATTGTTAAAGGTCCATATGCCGCTGGAAGGCTTCTGTTCCGTATCCTGAACACCTTTTCCCATACCCGTTGCAAAGTTGATACCGTCATCTCCTGTATCGAAGAAGTTATTAAAAACCATAGCATTCTGGGTATTTCCAAGCTCAATCCCATCTGCATTGTTTGCATCGTATGTAATGTACTTTACATTTTCAGAAACCACATTCTCACTGTCAAGCACCGCGATCGTGTGAAACGCTGGGTTTTCTGCTGTAATTCCTTCCAGATAAACACCGTTTACATTTCTTAAAACCACTAAGTTAGGTCTTGTAGAATAAGCAGCGGATTCTTCATAACCCTTATTATTTTTTGCATTGTTATACGCACTTTTTGCAAGAACTCCAAGACTTAAATCACCCTTGTCCTTAGGTTGTGCCACCCACCCCTTAAGAGCGTATTTCTTAAGACTGTCCAAACTCCAGTCAGGATCAGCAGTCTGACGCTTCTGGTAATACGTTTTATATCCGTCTTCATTGACAGCCTGTTTTGCACCATACTTCCAGCCGTTTCCGTAAACCGTACCCTTGCCTACGATACGAATATTCTCAAATCCACCATTCTCATCTGCACTGTAGGTGTTAATCAGCGCCCAGGATCTGGTATCCGTGGAATATGGATAGAGAAGATAGTTCTGGTCATAATGTGCCACATCTGGAGAACCGAATAAAATCGCTCCTTCCTTCAGTTCAAGGGTCATATTGCTCTTAAGATAAAGAGCACCAGACATATAGATTCCTTCTGGAATCACCACTTTTCCACCTTCGCTGCAATCATCAATGGCTGCTTGAATGGCTTTGGTGTTCTTCACAACAAACGCGGAAGACTCTTCATCCAGTGAGGTAAAGCCTTTTTCTACCGGTTCAGCCCCGTAATTTCTAATATCAAATATCTCTGGTGTACTTGTAGTGGAACAGGTAATGGTTGCCGCATGACCTAACTCATTCTTATCGGCATCCGTTGCTACCACAGAAACATTGTAGCTGGTATCCGGAGCCAATCCAGTAAGGCGAAAGGAATGAATATCAACCTTTACCATGTTAATACCTACAGTTTCATAGTGATCATAAAATGCCTTCATGTAAGTATCTGCCCAGTCCGAATGCTGCGCAAAGTTACTTCTGGCATCCCCGATAAACCTTTCATTTAGATACACATTGTAATTATCCACATTGGCATAATTCTCCGGTTTGTCCCAAACAAGAGTAATAGACGTATCATCATAAGCCAAAGTAGGAACTCTTAAATCTGTCACATCCTGACTCCCTTCTGACCTTGTGAAACGGCTCTGTGTACTCATCAGAGAAAACGCTTCAGATGGTGTCGCAGTCTCAGCAAATGATATCAAAGCTTCAGACGGCGTTGCTATGCTGTCTGAAATGGATTCAAATGCCTCAGAAGGTGTCGCCTCTAAGTCCGTAATCTGGACCTGCATTCGACCAGCTTCTGATGGAGTGGCAGGACTCTCCTCGTCCTGCTCAAAAAAACGGTCCGCATAAGCAATTCCCCCTCCAGACACTGTAAATGGCATCAACAAAGCTGCCGTTAAGACCAGTGCCAATGCTTTTTTGCATCGTTTCATTAAAACATTCATACTAATTATCCTCCATAATAATAGTGAAAGCGCTTACACACCTCATTTTAACCGCAACTATCTAATTATTCAACCGATGTTTGCAATAAGAATAATTTTCGTCAATAATCTATAGATTTGATTAGTAGTTTTTACCATATATTTTGATAATCTTTTTTCTTATTCTTGAAATATAACTATATTTTCCTTTTAATTTTAGTTTAAAAATATTCATTTTTTCACTGTTAAGCGCTTACATTTCACCGTGGAGCATCTTTTTAAAAAGAAATCAGCTAAACAATCTTTAAGGCTTAGGTCCATTCCGCATTAAGATTCATCCTTTATAATGAAATCAATTTGAGTACAATGGAGGAAGACTATGATTGAGGAAATTTTAAAGTATAATGATACCTTTGTTAACAGCGGTTTTTACAAACACTTTAATACCAACAAATACCCCAAAAAAAGGTTGGCCTTAATTACATGTATGGATACCAGACTGGTGGAGCTTCTTCCCGCTGCATTGGGTGTCCGAAGCGGTGATGTAAAGCTGATTAAAACAGCCGGAAGCATGATTATAAATCCCTATGACAGCACCATCAGAAGTCTCTTAATCGCTGTACTTGAATATGGTGTGGAGGAAGTTATGGTCATTGGTCATACGGACTGCCTATCTGCTACCATTTCCTCTGAAACCATTATTACCCATCTGGTTCAACGGGGGATTGAACGGGATACCATTCAGAAGTTAAAAGAAGAAGGGTTTGATTTAGATTCATGGCTTCAGGGAATGGATAATGTTAAAACTGCAGTAAAACAATCCGTTACTCTACTTAAGACTCACCCACTTATGCCCTCCAATGTAATCATTCGGGGCTTTATTATGGACATATCCTGCGGCAGGTTATCCTCTGTCTCTTAAATACGAAAGGCCCAATTATCATATGATAATTGAGCCTTTCTTTTATCCTTTTACTACAGCTTTAGAAACTCTCTCCTTTAATTCAGCCATATAACAATCTTTGGCTATCTGGTAGCGGATATGACGTTTTTCTTCCTCCTCTTTTAATTCAATGCCATTTATTTTTGCAACGCGCATTATCTGATCTTCTGAAATCTCATTCATTAAAACCTCTTTTATCATCCGTTCCTTAGCCTCACTATAAATATAATCATAATAGATCCTGGCATCATATTCTTTGGGGCCATAGATTTTTTCACCTGCAACAATGGCTTGCTTTCTTGCTTCATTTTCTTTCTCTAGCATTTTGCAGAATGCGGAATAGGAAATATCCGCTATGACTGCATTCTCTTTCAGCATCTGCTGCTCAACCTTAGCAAAGATCACTCTATCCTCAGGCTCCTGTTCTCCTGCCGGAACACCACCGGTAAAAACATGAGATAAAAAGGAGTACTCAGAATCATATATCTTGTCACCATTTACTGTTATTACAGGTTTACTTTGAAATGCAGTTAGAAAACAGGCAGCTACGCAGAGAATAAAAACAGCACCCATCATATATGTTCTCTTCTTCATGTCAGCCTCCATCCACCCTTTAACATTTTTCCATTTAATCAAAGGAGATAACAGGGTTCCAACTGATTTCATCCCCTGCATTAGAGCCGTTTTGATTTACCAAAAAGTAAATAAAATCTCCTGCTGCCACACGGGTGGTCAGTTGATGAGTCATTCCTGTGGTATCCGATCCTCCAATGGACTGCCAGCCATTTTCTGGCCAGAGGTTTTGTGAATTTTTAAGTACTTTGACCTTAACTCCATCGTAACCTGCACTTACCTTTTTGGGATTTCCTTTTATGGTGATATTCCCAGAACGAGGGGCTTTCCATGCAACTACCGTATCTGAAGTATCCGGATGAAGCTGAGCTGGCGACCAGATTAAACTATACTGTTTTTTCCCTTTCCACCGGCTCACGCTGCTGTCCCACGTCATTTGCTCATAACCAGTGTTAGCAGTCTCCAGATAATACCAGCCACGACTTCCTTGTACATTGGAAAAATCCGCAGATAAACTATATTTTTCCACTACTTTATAGGTGATAAGAGGATTCCAATATGTGCCGTCACTGTAGTTCGTTCCATTTTTATTTAAGACAAAGTAAAGCATCTCATCCTTTTTCACATCCACCGTAAAGTTATGGGATATTCCAGCTGCATCTGACCCACCAATGAACTGCCAGCCGCTTCCTGGCCAAACCTGGGTGGTACCTTTTAGAATCTTAACATTTACCCCATCATTTCCTAAGCTAACCTTTTTGGGATTTCCTATTACTTGAATGGTACCTGCTTTTTGGGCCTTCCAGGCAAGCACCGTATCATTGCCGTCAGGATGCATATTTCCAGGTGCCCAAATGAGATTATAAACACCGCTTCCTTTCCATTTCTTCTGAGTATCGTCCCATGACATGTTTTGATAAGAGCCGTTAACCGCCTCCATGTAATACCAGCCCCGGTTTCCCTGAGCAGTTGCAAAATCCCTGGTAAATACATAGGTATCTTCATCAACAAGTCCTGTCACCGCAGTCTGATGAGCTCCAATGTCATAGGAACCTTTATTTAGGACATTTCCAAAGAAATCTTTGCCCCCATTATCCGGAAGGTAAACCCCTTTTCCAATTCCAGGAGACGTATTTTTAAGTTTAAAATGGTCTGCAAATGCCATTCCATCCTCTGCTGGCCCAGGGCTTACAAATTGAGGATCTGCTGCAACCGCATACAGATCTGCCTGGTTTGCATCGCACGGATAATACAGATTGTTTTCATATACAGAGGACGCCCAATCCGGGGAAGAATTAAAGTAGAATATATTATTATAAAACTTATGATTCTTTCCCGCATTCCCAAAGCACGCATCAAGCTTTCCCTGAGATTTATAAAACGTATTATTATATAATTCTGTTGGCATATCTCCTGCCCTTACAATATACCTTTCATCATCTACGCTGACATTATAACGAAGTACCGTCTTTATATGCTCAGGATCCTTATTAATCCCCGCACAATCAAGCCAGAATCCGCCCTGATTACCATGGGTGTAATTATACTGGAAGGTTGTGACTCCTCCTGTTCCCCAATCCGTGTCAAATGCGGTTCCATCACTTTCAAACAATACCGTCCTTGCCACCTCATTGTACTGGAATAAGGCATCATCTGTTCCACAGGTCCACAGGCCGGCGATAATCTTAGTATCTGAGGAATTTCCAAGAGCACCTGCATCGTAGCACAGATTATACTGAATCAAAGGTGAGATACAATTTGCCACTATCATTCCGTCTGACCCGGTTCTGCTTATTGTATTGCCTTCAATTACCACATTGGTATGGTACTGATCTACAATAAAATCTTCTCTTTGGTTTATCCGAATACCGCTAGTCAATACATCATGAACGTAATTTCCCTTAATGGACACCCCGTCATAATGAACGGAGCTGGTAGACCTTCCAGGCATGCTGACGTAAATACCAGAATTCCAGTACATGCTCTTATAGGTCTGCAAATCCCTTCTGTTCTCTCCTGTTACATCATGGACCTCACAATCTTCAATGGTAATCCCATGGGTGATTCCATCAGTCTTTCCATTGATAAAAATTCCTTGGCGGATTCCTCTTTGGGCTGCCTTATTGGTAACCTCAAAATTCCTTATGGTCCAGTATTCCTGAGATTCAAGCTTAATTGCAGCTTCCGCTCCATTGCCTTCAATCAAAGGCTTATTGCCCGCTCCGTATTGATCCAGGATTATAGGGGCCCCGCTGCTTCCTGACCCCAGAGGGTGAAGCATTCCACTCCACTTCCCACCTGCTTTAAAACATATTTTATTTCCTGGCAGAAATGTAGTTTCATTTACTTTATTCAGAGTTTTCCATGCTGTTTGCTCAGACGTACCGCTTGCCTTATCATTTCCATTTACATCGTCCACATAGTAAGTAACCGTAGCCAATCGCTGCCACTTCGTATTTTGTGATTCCTCTGCATACACATGGCCCCCAGCCAATATGATGCTCATACATACTGCGGATAACAACATTAATACCTTTTTCATTTGCCCCTCCAAACTTTACATTTGTTCTTGAATATAAGGTACCCTCTCACTGTATACTACCTTTTTCTATCTCTTCCTCCTCTCCTTTTAAAATGTTCACTCCTGCCTTTAGCCTTTCACTGCACCTGAAGTCATGCCGGATATGATATGTCTTTGCAGAATCAGATAAACAATTGCTACGGGAAGAGTGGATAATACCACATTTGCAAATACCAGTTGCCAGTCTGAATTATGATTTCCAAAGAAATTATAAACCGTCAAAGGAAGGGTATAATTTCTGGCACTGTTCAAAAAGTAAATGGAGATTCCAAAATCATTCCAGACTGCCATAAAATTGATAATGACCGCCGTTACCGTTACAGGCTGTAACAGAGGAAAGATAATCTGAAAAAACAATTGGGAATGGCTGGCTCCGTCAATCCATGCGGATTCATCAATTTCAATCGGTATACTCTTTATAAAACCAGTATATAAAAAGACCGTAAAGGACATGTTTGCAACAATCAGGACAAAAACAGCAGCTATCTCATGTGTCAGATGCAGGAAATTACAGACAAAGTAAGTAGGTATAATCTGAAGAGGCAGCACAAGTCCAAATATAACGGTCATATTAATCATCTTTGAAAAAAACGTTTTTCTTCTCTCCAAGACAAAGGCCATGGTGGAACATAATACAATCAGCAGCAGGACGCAAATTACAGTAATGACCGTACTGTTTAAAAATCCTCGGAAGATTCCTCCCTCTCGTATCATCACTTTGTAATTTGTGGCAATATGCCATGTGGTAGGAAGCTTTAAATTCATTCTCGCTGCTTCTGTTTGATTTTTGAAAGAATTGATGATTACCATAAATACAGGGATTAGTATGATTAAGGCACAAAAACACAGCGCTGCATTTAAAATCATTTCATATCGTTTTCTTCTTCTCACATCTCCACCTCCCTGTTTGCAATGTATTTATAAGCTGGCAGGGCAATTCCAGCAATTACTACGGCTAAGATAATGCTTGCCGCACAGCCTTCTCCTAGTCTTCCAGCCCCAAAGGATTTATAGATCAGGGTTCCAAAAACCTCTGTCGCCGATCCTGGTCCTCCCTGGGTGGTCGCCTGGATTAAATCAAACACTTTAAGCCCTCCAATGATACTTAATATAAGTGCATTGTTAAATGCAGGCAAAAGAAGGGGAAAGGTAATGTACTTAAATTTCGTGGCCCCATCGGCTCCATCGATTTCCGCTGCTTCATAATAGTCCCTTCCAATGGTTTGCATTCCTGAAAGCAGAATTACCATGGTAAAGCCGGACCATTTCCATATTTCAATGGCGCATACGGAGAAGATAGCAAGATTGGTATCTACAAGCCAGGACTGAGCAAGTCCCCCTAGCCCCACTGCCCGCAGTAATCCATTGACCAGTCCGTTTGAAGGGTGCAAAAGAGATGAAAATATAAGTCCAACCGCCACCGTATTAATTACCGCTGGCAGAAAGAATATGGTCCGCAAAGCATTGGTCAGTGCCATCTTTCGGTTTAATGCAACCGCCAGGGACAGTCCAATTCCCATTTTAAAAATAGTTGTGATCAAAGCGAAGATAAAAGAATTACCAATGGCCCGTCTCATATTGGGCTGAGTGAACACGTCTACATAATTTTGCAGTCCGCCAAAACGGGCAGAGGATAAATTGAATCCAAGAATTTTAACAAAAGACAGGGCTAGGCCTCCCACGGCGGGAATCATAAAAAACAAGATATAAAGCAAAAGTCCTGGAATTGCCAAGGTGTATGAATATCTTTTTGATGTACGTGAATGCATAATCTGCTCCTTAGATGTAACGGTGATAGCAGAAATACCAGATAGGGTAAAAGTATCGTTTTACTAATACGAATATCTGGTATTTCTCTTTATACCGCTTCCAATATTTTATTTCCAGTTAGAATCGCCTTGCGCTTTTGCATTGCGCTCGGTTTCCTGATCAAGTGCCTGGGCTACTTCTTTGGCATCCTTTAACATGCCGGTATAGTAATTTAACAAAGGTTCGCTTAAGTTACCGTAAGCATATTTGTTGATTTCCTCCCAGTCTGTCATGGACTTTCCGCTATCCATGATTTTCTTTAAATCTTCCGTTGCCTTTGGAATGTCACTGGTGACATTTTTATTTAAATAAACTCCTGGCTGTGCATCGGCATATATCTGCTGAGCTTCTTTGGACGCAATAAAGTTCAGCACCTTTTTCCCAAGCTCTGGATCCTTACAACTGGTGGTCAGCGCCAGAGAATACGGGGTAAACATATTGATGTAATTATCTCCGCTTGTGGTAGGGATTGCAAAGGCACCGATGTCATCAATCTTATCTGGGAACTTCTTATTGATGTTATCTGCACACCAGGTACCGTTGATATACATAGCACACTCTCCATTTGCCAGAGCTTGATGTGCATTGTCTACTGTATCTGATAAATACGTCTCATTCACATAGCCAAGGTCAATCAGATCTTTGGTTTTTTCAATTGAACCTACGAAATTGGTACAATCTGCATATTTTAGTTTATTTGTATTAATCTGATCCATAAGACCAAAGGTATCCGTTCCTTTTTCTTTGGCATCATTTAGTAAACCACTGATGGTAGGTGGCTGCACGCTCCAGGCATCCTTTCCGGAATAATAAACTGGAGTTACCCCCTGTGCCTTGATTTTTTCACAAACCTCTAAAAACTCATCCCAGGTCTGGGGGATCTTAACTCCTGCCTTTTCAAAGACCTTTTTATTATAGAACACACCGGATAAAACCACGGAATCAATTGGCACCGCATATAACTTACCTTGATACTTAAATGTGCCGTCTAATGCCTTCTCATCATATTCAGAAACGCATTCCAGCCCGGTCAAATCAACCAATTTGTCAAGACCATTGGCATAAGACTCCACCCATTGAGGCTTGTAAACCTGAATGATGTCCGGAAGATCGTCTGTCGCAAACTTTGTCTGAAGAACCTGATCTCCCTGGGAACCGCCTTGTATTTTTGATATTTCAAGCTTAAATCCCAGCTCTTTGGAATTTTCATTGATATGCTGCTCCAATGCCTGCCAGCCTGCCTTATACCAATCTGTATACATTAAAACGCGAAATGTCTTAACCTCTTCCCCTTTTGAACCTGAATTGCCTGACTTGGCAGCAGTACTGCTTCCCCCACAACCAGTAAGACCAGCCATCATGGAGAGAGCCAGACCCATGGCCAGCCATTTTCTACTTTTTTTCATGATTCATATCCTTCCTTTACTCTGCACTTGAATTAACCGGTTATTTCTTATACCAATCATACCATTAATTTCCATAAGAATGCATTGCACTTTTTTTCACTTCATAGGATTTTTTCACACTTTTTCATGTACAACTTGACATATAATCCCTTAAATTCTATGATACTTTTATAACACATTACCAAAGGAGGAGAAATGAAAAAGCACTTTACCAGCATCCGTTATAAGTTTATTTTCTCCATGACTATGATCTTTCTTTTATTTGCGGCTTTGGTCCTTGGAATCTGGTATAAAGCGTTAAAAAAGGAGGCTGCCTCCACTGCCATACGCAACTCCGAACATCTATTACAGGTATCCAATACCATTTTTGAAAATCAGGTACAAGATATTATGAATGTGGCGGCTCTTACTTCGGTTCGATCCAGCAACTCCCTATCTACAAACATCATTACCATATTGTCAAGAGATGACTTAAACGATTCTGATATTGTAAATTATAGGCGGACCGCCTCTGACTACTTAATTAGCCTTTGCAGCTTTAAAAGCAACTTAAACGGTCTAATGCTGAGCGACTTTAATGGAAATACCCTTACATATGGTCTCCCTACATCGTTTGAGACCATGAGAGAAAATAACTGGATTGCTATCATGAAAGACAGTGATAAAAAGCTTGTATTTCTTCCTCCTCATTATCCTGATAAATGGTACAATACGAAAAATGACATGGTATTTTCCATATTAAAGCCGGTTTATGGCTTTGACAATCAAAAGATAGGATTTGTGAATGCGGACATCAGTACAAACCTGTTTCAAGAGTGTTTTAATACCAGCTCCACCTCATCTTCCTCTTTGTATGTGATCAATGGGGAGGACGGGGGCATCTTGTTCCAGCCAACAATTAATCCATTGAACACAAAAGAGAACGCACCAGCACGTTCAGAAATTATTAATAGCATAACCAATCAATCCGGTCACTTTTTTCTCACCAACCACAATCACGAAAAGATGCTTGTGGTATACCACACCTCAAACCTTACCAACTGGACTACCTTAAATGTAATCCCGGAAAAAGAAATCGTATCCGCCTTTACCAATACGCTGCACAACATCATTTTAATTACACTGCTTCTTGTAGCACTGATTATAACCTGCGTATTCATCATTACCTCTTTGCTTACAAAGAAAATACGCCTTCTTGCAAATGCAGTAAGACGCATTGACGGGGATTGTCTGGACCTCCCCATTGAAATACATTCAGAAGACGAAATAGGCGCTTTGACCAAACAATTTAAGGCAATGCTGGATCGAATTCGCAATCTTCTACTTCAAGTAAAAACCGAAGAGGAACAAAAACATCGAGCTGAAATAGCAGCCCTTCAATTTCAGATGAATCCACATTTTCTATACAACACATTAAATACCATTAAATTTCTGTCTGCACTCCAAGGAGCTGACAATATTGGAAAGGTGGCTGAAGCTCTCTCTTCTTTGATGCATACCAATATGGATGGCAGATCTTTTATTCAAATTAATGAGGACAGGGACTTTTTAATATCCTATTTGGAGATTCAAAATTACCGTTATACCAACTCCTATCAATACCGCATTCACGTTTCAGAGGAAGCTGGTCACTATATGATTCCAAAGCTGTTGGTCCAGCCACTGGTGGAAAATGCATTAAAACACGGTTTAAAGGAAAAGGTTTCAGATGGAGTCCTTTTGGTGGATTATTTTATTGATGACCACTGTTTGAAAATTATAGTAGAGGACAATGGCTGCGGAATGGAGGAAGAGCGAATTCAAGATATCTTACATCACAATCAAAACGAAAGCGCAGGGCACATTGGCATTCACAACATTCAGGAGCGTCTGCACATGTACTTCTCTTCTGACTTTGATATGGAAATCATTAGCCAGCCCGGAATCTTTACCCGGTTTGAACTTTCCCTTCCCATGATTCTTGAAAATGAGGTGACCCATTATGTATAACATATTAATTGTAGATGATGAATTACTGGTTCGAACCAACATAAAATTACTGCTTCAAAATTCAACTCAGGAATTTACGGTCTGTGGGGAAGCTAGCGATGGAATCACTGCACTGGAAAAGATTCCACTCACTCAGCCACACATCATATTTTCCGACATGCGAATGCCAAATATGGATGGGCTGGAGTTGTGCCAAAAGGTAACCGAAATGTATCCAGACATATTATTTATTGCTCTAAGCAATTACGATGATTATAACTATGTCCGGGGAGCGCTTAAGAACGGAGCCATGGATTACGTCTTAAAACATAAGCTGAGTGAGGACTACCTTCTCTCCTTATTAAAGGAACTGAAAAAAAGTCTGAAAACACACAATAACTCAAAGGCTTTTCCAGATCGCACAATTTCTGCCCTAAGAGAAAAATTCGTTACTGATCTATTAGGCCAGGCTTTTCTATCAAAAAAGGATATCGAAACAAATATACGGGCCCTTGGCATCTCTCTGTCACTTACTCATGTATTGCCAATCATTCTCTCCATCGACGATTACGGCAAGATCGAGCATCAAAACAGCTTTTATCAGCGCAATATATTAAGCTTTTCCATATGCAATATCGGAAATGAATTGTTAAGCAGCTACCCCTCAGGAATCCTGGCTCATATAGAAAGAGAGACGTATTGTATCCTTCTATCTTTTGCCCATGAAGCAAGTCAGGCAAAGATAGAAGAAACCATTAGCAGACTCTTAAACCAGCTCTCAACCAATTACAAAAATTTTTTAAATGTATCCGTAAGCTTTTGCGTTGGAGAACATACCAACCATATCATAGATATCAGCCACTCCTATACAAAAGCTCTGGAAACGATGCGCATGACCTTCTATTCAGGCAAACAATCCATCCTGCGTTCCAGTACGGTCATTAACGCTTCAGACACCTTATCAGGACTTGACTACACCATGGAAAAGATTCTTTTAGATCTTGTTTTAAAAGGAGAGTATGAAAAAACGGAGGGGATTATAAAGAAGTTATTTCAGGATATGATCGACCAGAAAGAAACCAGGTCCAATGTTCAGATGAAATGCGCAGACTTGCTTAGTATCATTACTAGAATCTCTAAAAAATATCATTTGGATCTGAATCGAATCATTGAGAATAAAGTATCTCCGGACCAGATCTTTACTCAGCTCACCACGTTGGTACAGCTTTGTGAGTGGTTCCTCCACTGCTTTTCTAATATGTGTAAGGAAATGCGCCTGCAAATACCTGGTGATTCCAGTTATGTAAAATCTGCAATCGCGTACATGAATCGGGATTATTCAAAATCCATCTCCCTTCAAAGCGTAGCCGATGAAATTGGAATTAGTATGGGATATTTAAGTACCATCTTTAAGACTGAGACTGGACAGGGCTTCGCCGATTATTTAAATAGCCTAAGAATCTCTTCTGCCATACATTTGCTGGAGCTTGGAGAACGAGACTTTCATCAGATTGCAAAAAAGTGTGGGTTTCAGGATTATGCTTATTTCTTTAAGGTGTTTAAGAAACGTATGGGAATCACACCTAAAAATTATTTAAGAACACAGTTATCCATATGATTAAATAGAAAAGACGACGGAATCTCTTCCGTCGTCTTTTCCAACATTTTATTTTTAGGATTCTAATAAATAGATAGTAAGCTAATATAAATTAATTCTCTTTTTTTGGTGCAGTTAATTTTAAAAGCAACTGAGAGATTCCATAGAGTAAGATCATTACGACGAAGATACCGCCCATGCCTATACCCATTAATTCCAGTGCCTGTTCCATGATTTCTGTCATTATTACCTCCGTTCCCCCTTAAGGGACAGCTCAATATACTTTAATAAAGTTACATTAAATTACATAAAGAAGGAAAGCAGAAGTCCACCAGCTACTACTGATGCGATCTGTCCGGATACGTTAGCACCGGCAGCATGCATCAAGATAAAGTTTGTAGGGTCTTCCTTTGTTGCCATCTTCTGAATAACACGGCTGCTCATAGGGAATGCGGAAATACCGGCAGCACCAACCATTGGGTTGATCTTCTCTTTGCGGAAGATATTTAAAACCTTTGCAAAGATTACACCGCCTGCAGTATCAAATACGAAACCTAACAGACCAAATGCGATGATTAACAGAGTCTTAACGTTTAAGAACTCGCCTGCTGTCATCTTTAAAGCAATTGTAAGTCCAAGTAAAATACTAATAATATTTACTAACTCATTCTGTGCAGATGCACTTAAGCGGTCTAACACGCCACACTCACGAAGAAGGTTTCCAAACATAAGGAATCCGATCAGCGGGAGGGACATAGGAGCTGTAAAACCAGCAACAAATGTAATAAGTAATGGGAATAAAATTTTCGCTGTCTTAGAAACGTCTTTTGGCTCATATTTCATATGAATCATACGCTCTTTTTTTGTTGTCAGCGCATTGATAACAGGTGGCTGTATGATTGGCACAAGAGCCATGTATGAATACGCCGCCACCGTAATCGGTCCTAATAAGTTAGGAGCCAATTTACCAGCTACAAAGATACTGGTCGGGCCATCAGCCGCTGCAATGATACCCATAGAAGCAGCCTCTGGAAGAGTTAATCCTGTAACCGCTACAATTAATACTACGGTTGCGAAGATACCGAACTGTGCGGCAGCACCAAACAACATCATAAAAGGGTTCTGTAGTAGTGGGCCAAAATCAATCATCGCTCCGATTCCGATAAAAATCAGAAGTGGGAACAGTTCTGTTGAAATTCCGGCATCAAATAACACGTTCAGAACACCTTCCACTCCAGTACTTGGTTGTGTAATAATACCGGACATCGGGAAGTTAACTAAAATCGTGCCTAGTCCCATAGGAACTAAAAGTGTCGGCTCATACTCTTTTTTGATACCCAGATACATCAAGGCACAGCCGATTAACATCATAACAGCCTGCTGCCAGGTAAAAGCGAGTAGCCCTTCTAATAATATGCTCATTTTTGTCTCCAATCTAAATCTCTGCCTGTAATAACTTTAAATAAATAATGGACAAGCTCCGGTAATAGCAGCAACAGCGATGAAAATAATGAAAATGCCGCATGCCCATTTAGCGGATTCCTTCTGCCATTCGCCCATTTCAAGCCCTGTCATATTTAACAGAAGGTAGATAAATGCTACCAGTGGGCTTAATAAGTGGAATGCCTGGCCTAAAAGGGATGCTACAGTCATGTTAAGTGCAGAGTAGCCATACTTAACTCCTGCTTCTGCAAATACTGGTAAGATACCATAATAGTAAGCATCATTTGATAAGAAGAATGTACCAGGTGCAGAAACAACAGCAGTTACAAGTCCCCACCATCTTCCAAGAGAGGTTGGAAGGGCACTAACCATACTATGAGCCAATGCATCACTCATACCTGTGTTTGAAAATAAACCAGAGAACATACCTGCGCCGATAACAAGAATAACTACCTGTAACGCATCACCAGCATTGTCCTGAATACGATCTTTCTGGTCCTTAATCTTACTATAGTTTACCATAAGTCCAATTACTAATGCAACTAAGAAAAGGAAAGAAGATGGAAGTTTATCCATAACTAAAAGTGCAACAGTACCAATTGTTAAAATGGCGTTGAACCAGATCAGTTTTGGACGTTTTAAAGCTTCTACTTCTGGATCAGCCTTAGTGGTCTGAGCCAACTCAGCTGCTGTAAATTTCTGAATACCTACTCTTTTTCTCTCTTTCAAACCAAGATAAAAAGCAACACCCAACATGTAGATAATAGACACAGCCATACCTGGAGCAAGAGCAGCAAGTACAGGACCGCCTTCTACTTCCATAACTGACATAGCACGAGCCGTTGGGCCTCCCCATGGGAGTAAGTTCATGATTGTGTTCATCAGGATTATCAAAACGCCAAGATAAAGCATCTTTAAATTGAGCTTTTTGTAAATCGGGATAAACGCTGTACAGCAAATAAGTGTTGTAGTTGTACCATCACCATTTAAGGAAACAGCAGCAGCTACGATTGCAGTTCCGACTAAAACCTTAACTGGGTCACCACCTGCAATGCGGATAACCGTGTTTACGATCGGATCAAACAGACCAGCATTCAACATAACGGAAAAGAAAAGAATTGCGAAAAGTAACATGAATGCTGTTTTGGAACTCTTTACCAATCCGTCCTGAGACATCTTGCCAAGAGCGACAATCTGGTCACCAATAGATAAACCAGCAGCGTCCTTTTCAAGGAATTTGGCAATAGGTTCCTTCATTACTCCGGTGAATACACCGATAAGGGAAAATACTAGTGGCACACTGATCAATGCCGTAAATGGGTGTAACCTTTTGGTCATGACTAATCCTAAGAATACGATTATCATAAGCCATGCTAAAATAGTAATCATCTTAAATGATCCCCCTTTTAATATTGATTCATAAGTATCATGTTTCCATATTAAACGGGGATTCTTAAAGAGTAATAAAAACTTACTTAAAATTTTGTAAGATTTAATATTATTTTTAGATTTCTGTAATAATTATTAATTACGCTATTATAATTATCTCCGTTTAACTATCTTTACTATTTCCATAATTGGAATGATTGATACAGAAATAATTATTGCAGCTACATATTCTTTGAATGAAATATGCTCAAAGGAAAATGCTTCTCTTAAAAATGGTACATAAATGACTGCTGTTGTTAAGATAAAGGAAGCGCAAAGAGACACACTTAAAAATACATTTTTTGTCTTCAGTTTAAATACAGAATCGGTTCTGGAACGCATATTAAAGGAGTGGAACATCTCAAGCAAGGAGAGGGATAAGAATGCCATTGTCATACCATCCGCACTTTCTGCAACCTCCCACACTCCGCTTTCCATATAATGGCCTACAAAGTATGCCAGCAAAGTAAGAAGTGCAATTACAATACCCTGGAATAAAGTTTCGCCACCAACTCCGTCAGAGAAAATACCATCTTTTGGATTTCTAGGTGCTCTCTTCATAATGTCAGCTTCTTCTGCTTCCATTCCAAGTCCGATTGCTGGGAAACAGTCTGTAATTAAGTTGATCCATAATAAATGAACCGGTTTTAAAATGGTAAAGCCTAACAAGCTTGCTACGAATACTGCGATAACCTCTGCCAAGTTGGAGGATAATAAAAACTGAATGGCTTTTCTGATGTTATCATAGATACGACGTCCCTCTGCTACTGCTGAAACGATGGTAGCAAAATTATCATCTGCAAGAACCATATCAGCAACATCTTTTGTTACATCGGTTCCGGTGATACCCATACCAACACCGATATCGGCTTCTTTAATAGAAGGTGCATCATTGACACCATCGCCAGTCATAGCAGTTACTTTTGATAGCTTTTTCCAAGTCTTAACGATACGAACCTTATGCTCAGGCTGTACTCTGGCATAAACGGAATAGTTTTGAATTGTCTTTAATAGGTCTTCATCGGATATTTTAGATAGCTCGGCACCTGTGATTGCCATTTCCTCGCTCTCAAGAATTCCAAGTTCTTTTGCGATTGCTACCGCAGTATCCTTATGGTCACCGGTAATCATGATTGGGCGAATTCCGGCTGCCTGACATTCCTTAATGGCCTCTTTTACTTCTGGACGTACTGGATCGATCATACCAGAAAGTCCTAAATACACAAGGTCACTTTCTAATGTCTCTGGCTCATAGGAAGCTGGCTGGCCATCCCAAACCTTCATCGCACCACAGAGAACACGGAGTGCCTTGTCTGCCATGGATTTGTTGGAGTGAAGAATATCCATTCGGATCTCATCTGTCATCTCCACTTCTACGCCGCCAATAAAAGCCTTGGTACAACGCTTTAACACTTCATCAGGAGCACCTTTTGTAAACTGTATGATGGTATTGTCCTCTTTTTTATGAACCGTGGACATCATCTTTCTCACAGAATCAAAGGGAGCTTCCCCGATACGAAC
This sequence comes from uncultured Eubacteriales bacterium, assembly GCA_963528005.1. Lineage (GTDB taxonomy): Bacteria > Bacillota > Clostridia > Lachnospirales > Lachnospiraceae > Lacrimispora. The sequence goes on along the minus strand of CAURSM010000008.1, from coordinate 74,016 downwards.
GTATGTCTTTTTAAGTTCTGCTTTATTAAGGCCATTCTTATAACCATCGTTAACAAGAGCACATTCTGTTGGCTCTCCCACGGCATCTTTGGTATCTGGGTCTAACTCTGCATCGGAACAAAGAGCCATAGCTGTCATCAGCATGGTTTCATCATCAGTCGCATGCTCCACAACGGTCATCTTATTCTGAGTAAGAGTTCCTGTCTTATCGGAACAAATAATCTGTGTACACCCTAGAGTCTCTACAGCGGTCAGCTTTCTGATAATAGCCCGTTTCTTTGACATCTTGGTTACACCAATAGACAAAAGAATGGTAACTACGGCTGCTAGTCCCTCTGGAATTGCAGCAACTGCCAATGATACAGCAATCATAAAGGTATCAATAAGTTCCCGTAAATGAATTCCTTTACCGGAAAGTCCAAGTCTGGTTAAGTTAACTGCAAACATAAGTGCACAAATAGCTAGCACCAGAATGGATAAAATTTTTGACAATTGGTTCAGCTTAATCTGCAGAGGAGTCTCTTCGTCCTTTGCTGTGTTTAAGGCATCTGCAATATGGCCGATCTCTGTTTCCATACCAGTATGGCATACCACTGCTTTTGCTCTGCCGTAAACTACAGTAGAACCGGTATAGACCATGTTCTTTCTGTCGCCAAGTGCAACTTCTGATGAGCCGCCACCCACGACTGATTCCGTTTTAGATACGGATAAGGATTCACCAGTCAGTGCTGCTTCCTCCACTTTTAAGCTGGCACATTCCAAAATTCTTGCATCTGCTGGAACGGAGTCTCCTGCTTCTAATAAAATGATATCACCTGGTACCAGTTCTTCGGACCGTTCCACAAGAAGTCTGTCATGACGAATCACTTTTGTGGTTGCGGCTGCCATCTCTTGTAAGGATTCAATGGCTGATTCTGCTTTGGACTCCTGATATACTCCAAGCACTGCATTGATAATGACCACCAGCAAAATAATGAACGTATCGATCATACTTTCGCCTACATAAAGGGAAGTTGCACCTGAAATAAAAGCAGCTACAATCAGGATAATGGTCATAAAGTTCGTAAGCTCTTTTAAAAACTTACGAAAGAGACTTTCCTTCTTTCCTTCTGTTAACTTGTTCATTCCGTACTTTGACTGTCTTTCCGCGACCTGGGTGTCTGTTAGCCCCTGGTGTGATGTCTCTAACTTTGCTAGTACATCATCGGATTCCATTAAATATTCTTTCTGCATCTGTTTCTCCTATTGGAACTTTTTTTGATTTAATGCTAATCCAGCTTTCTTTCCCGAAACCATTTTCCTAATGGAAAGGTGCCGGTATGATTTGCTTCTTTTTAATATACCGTGCCGACTGGGTTATTGTCAATAAATACCAACTAATCTGCAAGAATTTTGTTATCTTTGCACCTTGCTTTTTTATAATTTATTCTGTTTATGGTTTCTCAATACAGTTTTTCACTGCTTTTAATATGGCTGAGTCCGATACCGGCTTGTCAATATATTCGTCAATAATCTTACGCTGCTTTGCTTCTACAATTTCCTTTGTCACCCGATCTGCCATAATAATACGGATCAGTCTGGGATAAGCTCCTTTTAGTGACATGCAGAAATTTGCACCGCTCTTTCCTGCAACGTATTGCTCACTGATGACAGCATCAACCTCTTGTTCTTTTAAAGTTTTCCTGGCTTCTTCAAAATTCATACATGAGAATATGGTTACTTTAAGCTTGCTAAAGCTTTTTTCCAAAAGTTTGAGGACTTTTGGATTGTCATCGATAATAAGAAGCCTTAAAGCACCATCCCGTTCTGTCTCCATAGACTGACTGGCTTCCTGGGCTTTATGTTCATTCACTGGTAAGAAAATATGGAACACACTGCCAATACCAGCAGTACTTTCTGCAAAGATATGGCCTTTGTGGGAATGTATAATCTGTTCCACCAAAGATAAACCAAGTCCTGTTCCCACTCCATTTTTCTTTGTTGTAAAGAATGGATCAAAGATCTGCTTTAATACTTCTTCACTCATACCTTCTCCATTATCGGAAATATCGATTCTAATATAAGAATCCCATTCGCCAGATACAGAAGATTGTTTGTACTGCTCTAATTCAAAAGGCATAACACGGCAAGCTTTGATATGAATCTTTCCTTCTCTGTGACCAATGGCATGAATGGCATTTACACAAATATTTAAAATCACCTGGTTCATCTGTGTTTCATTTCCAAGGAAACGTTCTTCTTCTAGATAAATGGCTTCCTCAACCCTAACATTAGGAGGACAAACAGAAGTTACCATTTTAGCTGCCCTGCGAAGGACTTTGCCAGCTTCCACAGATTTGTATGCCGTCTCCATATTTTTTCTACTTAAAGAGGAAATCTGCTGAATGATTTCCTTTGCTTTTGCAGAAGCATCGTATATTTCCATTGCATTGTCATAGCTGTCTGTGTTATCTTCCAATTCCAACATTAAAAGCTCTGCGTAACCCATAATCGGTGTCAGCAGGTTATTAAACTCGTGAGCAATTCCTCCCGTCATGGTTCCCATGATCTGAAGCCTTTGCTGATGAGCGATGGTCTCTTCACTCTGGTGCATCTCCTCCAGAATGTTGTTAAGCTCTATGAGGTAGTCAATCTCTTCCCGGTCCTTTCTTTTTTGAAGCCATAAGGCTCCAATGTAAAATACCATACCAAGAACAACTGCTACAATTCCAACAGACACAAGTCCAAGCTTAAAAAATCCTGTGGCAACCGGAACATAAATATCATTATAATCAATGACAGCACTCATGACCAGAAAGCCTTCCCCGATATACACAGGACAAAATGCACTGATCTTCTTAACTTTTGGTACGCCAGGGTCTTCCCACCAATAGGAATAATACTCTGCGACTCCGGTCTCTCCTCTGTTTTGCCGATCAATCATCTGCTGTAAGCTAGTCAGATCTGCATTGGGGAACATCACTTCTCTTCCACTAATAACATTGATTCCCCACTGACTTTTCTGAGGGTGTGTCAGTATGGTACCTATGGAATCCTTTAAAAGCACATAGCCATTGGTGCCCAGACGGATATTGGAAACCAGTGTATCATTATAACTTTTGTTGTCTATTAGAATAGAAACAGAAGTTCCATCGTCTAAATTCTTTTTAATTAAGAGATACATTTCCCCGTTTTCCAGTTTACACTGACGGAAGCTCATATCATTATCAATGTTTGTGACTGAATAAGTCTCTTTTACAGCAAATCCATGGATACTTTTTAATAACTTTCCATTTTTATCCTCCAGGATTGCATCGTAAACATATCGGGTATGATAATTTACATACTCCTCCAGAACAGCCCATGTTTTAAAACCTGTTCTTTTGTAATTTTCCTCCTCCATGGCACAGAGCGAATTTATATCAGCTTGATATCCCTCAATGAATGCTTTTAGATTATCTCCCATACTTTGGGTTGTCAAAAGCATCTGTTTTTTTTGATTGTCTATGATCGCCTCTTTGTATTCTTTCCATATGCTAAACACCAGACAGGAAAAGACACCCAGCACAATAGCCATAGCCAAAGACATGAGGATTGCTCTGTATTTTTTAATTTCCATTAAAATCTTCATCAATATTCCCTTCGTTTGTCTTTTCATCATTGACTTGTCTCCAGGTTAATATTATAATATTTTTAGAGTAATTTCGATATATTTCTACAAAAAATTTAATTTTGGGGGAATCTATGTCTGACAAAGTATTAATTGTGGATGATGATCCGGCAGTTTATAAGCTGCTTGAGAAAGTCATGCACAGCAACGATCTGGAAACCACAGTCGCAGACAGTGGCCTCGCTGCACTTAATTTATTAAAAAACCATTCCTACGATATCATCCTTATGGATGTTATGCTGGGAGATATGGAAGGCTTTGAAGTTATTAAGCGAATCCGCGGCCAGGGAGACCAGACCCCTGTCATGATCGTCAGTGGAAGGAACGAGGATTACGATTCTCTCTATGGACTTTCACTTGGTGCTGACGACTATATAACAAAACCTTTTCGCCCTCTAGTTCTTGGCGCTAAAGTCAAAGCCTTAATCCGAAGGAACAAAAACCAGATACTTGACAGCTCTGAGCTGATCGAATGCGGGCCTTTCTCTTACAACACCTCTACCATGCGTTTTTATAAGAACGGGGAAGAGATTGTATTATCATCTAAGGAAAGCAGTTTGATGCTTCTTTTTATCAAACGCCCCAATCAGGTTTTTACCAAAGATATGATTTACGAACACGTATGGGGAAACAGCATTGCCATTGATGATAACGCTATCATGGTATACATTAACCGCCTGCGCAGTAAAATCGAAAAAGACCGGCAAAAGCCGGCCCATATTGTAACAGTCAGAGGTCTAGGATACCGGTTTATCCCATAGGCCTCTGGCATTTTTTAGTTAGAAAACAAAATCTTGTATCAGTTCTGCCAGGAATATGGTGACCGCAAGAAGATCCGCACATCCTCCTGCACTGATATTCTTTTCTATAAAATCCTTGTCCATACATTTTAAGTTTGATATCGCATCTTCCTGATACGCTCCGCCGGCTAAGATGAAATCCTTTGCAATTTCCTGAACCTCTTTTAATACATTAGGATCATGCCTTGCTATGATGTTGGAATCGTCTACCTGACTCATGAGAGCAAATAAGGTTTGAAGCTTTATCAGGTTCCATTCTCTTCCCTCCGATAGCCCCTGAGCCATCACAGGAAGGGAAATCATGCGTATGGATTGGTAGCCGTTTATAGCCTCTCCTCTGGCACCCATTGTGCCGTATTTTTTCAGATTCTTTTCCCCGTTGCTGGTAAAGTCACGCATCCCATAAACTTCTTTTAATAAGGTATCCCTTACCATAGCTTGCTCTACTTCCATCAGAGAATCTATGGTTAAGGTATTATCTTCCTCCATGCAAGCCCCCACAGCCGCACAAAGTATTCCCATATTAAAAATCAGTCCCTTATGAGTATTTACACCAGCAGTTGCACGGTACATCGCTTTTTCTGCATCCAGCCCAATCCCTCTGATACTGGAAAATATCAATTGGGGGTTTTCTTTATGCTTTATGCCTTCCAAAGCCATGGCTGAAAAATACGGTTTTAGAGCGTCCGCACTTCGCTCAAAAGTGGATACATCCATATCCTTATGAGCACCATTGGAATATAAATCTACCAGGCCAGGCTTGGGGGAGGTATAAACCTCCTCCAATAAGGCCCGGTATGCTATAGTTCCGATTCTTTCGGCACTTTTACAGTTTTTTTCCATAGCTGTTCCTGAACAGAACTGCATGTTTAATCCTCTGAAAATTCGAACTTCTTGATCTTGCGCACAACGTCCATGATGGTACCGTCACGGCCTTCGATGATACCCACTACCTTATCATCAAACTGTACGCGCTCTGGCTCTCCAACGATGGAGTAAGCAATATCTCTTAACTCTTCAATGGTCTTGAATGGAAGATCAACGTCTTTCATGCACTCAATCAGATCTTGTCTCTTAGGGTTGATGGCAATACCATAATCAGTAATAACTACGTCAATGGATTCACCAGGTGTTGTAACCGTTGTTACATTGGTACAGATTGCAGGGATTCTTCCCTGAATCAGAGGAGAGATTACGATGGTACATTTTGCACCGGCTGCTGTATCTGGGTGTCCACCCTGAGCTCCGGTAACAACACCATCAGAACCTACTACTACGTTACAGTTAAAGTTAACATCTACCTCTAAGGCAGCAAGGATAACGTAATCCAGCTTATTAACAACAGCTCCTTTATTAAAAGGATCTGCGTATTCGCCTGCGCTGATACGGAAATGCTTTGTATTGATAACGGATTCTACTGCACTTAAATCGAAATCCTGAGTATCTAAAAGTGCATCAACCTGACCATTCTCTAACAGATCACACATAGGTTTTGTCAGACCGCCCACGCCGAAACGCATACGGATATTTCTTTCCTTCATAACCTTGGCAAGAGAAACAGTAGATGCAATGGAAGCACCGCCGACACCTGTCTGATAGGAAAATCCATCTTTAAAGTATGGTGCATTTACAACGAACTCTGTACAGTAATCAGCCATCATAAGCTTACGCATATCGCTGGTTGGTTTTGCTGCTCCAGTTGCAATCTTATCTGGATTACCAATCTCGTCTACTACTACTACATAATCCACTTTTGTCATGGAAATATGAGCTGGGAAGTTTGGAAATGAAACCAGACAGTCAGTAATAGCAACTACTTTATCTGCATAATCAGCATCTACCATGGAATAAGAAAGAACACCACAGTTAGATTTTCCGCCGATACCACGTAAGTTACCATAATCATCGCTGGTTGGAGCGCCGATAAATGCAATATCAATTCTTACTTCACCAGATTCAATCGCACGAACTCTTCCACCGTGAGAACGCATGATTGCAAGTCCTTTTAATCTACCCTCAGAAATAGCCTGACCAATTTTACCTCTTACACCGGAAGACTGGATTCCAACAATGGTGCCATCCTCAATGTATTCTAAAAGTGGATCATGAGCCTTTCCAAGAGAACTTGCACAAATAGTGATATCTTTGATACCTAATTTATGAACCTGCTCCATAACCATGTTTACAATGTAATCACCTTCTCTGAAGTGATGATGGAAGCCAAGGGTCATACCATCCTTGATTTCGCACTTTAACAGTACTTCACGAATGGAATCAACCATCTTGCTGCCTGTATTATTAATGACACACTTTGTAACAGGGCCATCTTTTTTATATTCATATCCATCAAAATGATGGTTTCCCATAAAGGGCTGTTTTCCTGTTTGCTTTAAGATCTCATCTGGAATATCTCTGCCTACTGCATTAATCATCTTATAACTCTCCTTTATACACACCGGAGGCCTTGGCCAGCTCTATGGTTCTCTTAGCCCCGTCATAGAATGCAATGTCTATCATCTTTCCATCTACGGTAAATACGCCTATGCCCTTTTCCCTCTTGTCTTCGATCTCTTTTACAACTTTTTCTGCAAAAATGATGTCCTTCTGGGTTGGGGTGAAAATATCATGTACAACTGGGATCTGACGTGGGTTGACGATTGATTTTCCATCAAAGCCCATTAAATGAATGGTTTCTACTTCTTTACGGAATCCGTCCATATCATCAAGATTGGTAAATACGGTATCAAAACACTGAACCTTTGCTGCTCTTGCTGCAATGATCATGTTCTGTCTGGCTCCCATTAATTCAACTCCGGTTCCAGTAATACGGGTCTGTAAGTCCTTGGTATAATCTCCACCGGACAATGCAATACCAAAAAGTCTTTCAGAAGATTCGCAGACATCAAGTGCCTTCATAACGCCTCTTGCGGACTCGATTGCTGCCATAATAAGAGTTCTTCCAGCAGGAATATTAAAATCTTTCTCTGCCATAGCAATCTCTGCTTCTACTGCACGAACTTCTTCTGGTGTCTCTGTCTTTGGAATACGGATCGCATCACAGCCACCTGCAACTGCACAGCGAATATCTTCTTTCCAATAAGGGGTATCTAAACCATTGATACGTACGACACGCTCGCATCCTCTATAATCAATTTCCTTTAATGCATGATACAAAGAAAATCTTGCCACGTCCTTCTGGTTCTCTGCAACTGCATCCTCTAAATCCAGCATAATAGAATCTGGTTTGTAGATATAAGGATCCTTTACAAGGCCTGGTTTCTGGGCATTTAAAAACATCATGGTTCTTCTAAGCCGTTTCTTATTCGGATTCATTACTTTCCTGTGCCTCCCCAAAGATTATTCTCAAAATGATCTGTGGCACGACTTACCGCACCTTCAACACGTGCCTTAATGGTGCAATCCAGGGCTCCTTTGTCAACAATAGCAATTTTTACATTGTTAATGCCTAAATTATTAAGAGTCTCCATAACCACTTTACGGATTTGGTTTCCGTACTGGTTTATTACTGCACTTTCCAGAGCAAAGTCGATCTTACCATCGCCCGGTTCTACGGTTACCTGACAGTCACTTGATTCTAATGTACCTGCCAGGGCTGGTTTTGTTATCTCCATTTTGCTTAAAGCCTCCCTTTTATTTTCGTATGCTTTCATTATAAAGTTGAAATCTTAATTAGGGGAAAAAGGATTCTTAAAATTTATTAAGACAGAAAGTGCTGTAAACCCAATGTTTTATTCTGACAACATTGAATTTACAGCCCTATATTCCAGGAATATTCTGACAATTTATTCAACGTGCCTCTTCCAACCATAAAATTATTATGTCCTCGACACGCTTATATAATTCTTCTATTGTATGGTTCCTGCTGCGACCACACGCTTTTGCATCCTGACCGCAGAGCAGACATCTGCGAGCAGTTACATGGAGCTGTTCTCTGCTCATGCCATTTCCAGCCCGGTCATAGACATCAATATCAAAAAGTCTTCCTAATGGATGAATTTCTTCTATATCAATCATAATTTTTTTAATGAATAAAGGATCATCATTTTTTACTGCAAAGATTTTTAAACAACCCTCTTTTTTTATTATTTCCTGTTCTTCTTCTACCAAAACCTTCTGCGCCTGTAAGGAGTTGCAGATGGCTTGTCCACCAGCTTGAAATGCTTTGATAATATGAGGAGATGTTTTTTTTGGTCCGGGGATGTTCATACCCAAAGCTACAATCACAGAATCTTTGTGTGCACTTTTTAACGCTTCTTGCAACCTTACTTTTTCTTCACGGAAGCTGAGCATCTCTTCTAAGGTCACAAGCTCTTGTTCGCCTTTCATCTTCTACTTCCTTTCCAATTATTTTAATTTTCACCACTAATGGAATTACCATCAAGACCCATACGATGGGTTCCGCTACGATGATTCCCATATAACTAAGAACAGGAGCCAGGAACATGGCTATGGCCACTTTTCCTAAAAGCTCTATAAAGCTTGATACTACCGGTGTCTTATGGTCTCCAGTTCCCTGAAGGGCATTCCTTAAAATAGATATGGAGGCAGCTACTACATAAAAAAGAGAATTGATTCTTAAATATAAGGAAGCGGTATGTATAACGTCTACATTTACAGTACCTGTTACTAATTTTATTAATATAGGAGCTACGGTATAGCTTAACAAAATCATTCCACCGGACCAGATCCAGGTAATGGTCAGGGCACACTTAAGTCCCAGATGGATTCTGTCTTTTTTCCCTGCCCCCATATTTTGTCCGCAGAAGTTAGCCATAGTAACTCCCATGACTGAAAATGGCAGCATGAAAAATTCAGTTATCTTACGAGCTGCTGTATGAGCGACGATAATGTCCATGCCAAACGTATTGATGACCCGTTGAAGGGACAGGGTACCAAAAAATACAAGTGACATCATAAGCGCCATGGAAAGACCAGAGGAATACAGTTCCTTTATTTCCACCAGGGTGATCTTAAAATCCTTTAATCGAAACCGAAACACGGGGTATCGCCTTATCATATAAAACAGACATAAAAATGCAGAGACTGACTGGGCAATCACGGTGGCAATTGCAGCACCTGATACTCCAAATTTTAGATAATACACAAATAAAATCGCAAGAAATATATTTAAAAGGCTGGAACCCATAAGAAACAAAAGGGGAGCCACCGTATCTCCTACAGATCTTAAAATATTGGCACATGCGTTGTATAACATCGTCATAAGCATACCAAGTAACATAATCCTGATATAGCCTTTTGCATCTGCAAGAAGTTCACCGGGTACATTTAATAAACCTAAGAAAAATGGGAGTCCTCCCACGCAAATTAGGGTCAGAAAAAGAGAGGTCAGAGTCCCCAATAACAGACTGCCTGCGGAGTAGCGTCTGATCCCCTCTTCATCTCCTGCCCCAAAGCTTTTTGCAGTCAAAAGTGCAAAACCACCTGTGAGTCCGGATAAAAACCCTATAAACAAGGTACTGATTGATGTGGTGGCCCCTACTGCTGCCAGGGCCCTTTCCCCAAGAATACTTCCTACAATTCTGGTATCTGCCAAGCTGTAAAAAAGCTGAAAGACATTGCCAAGAGCCACCGGCACGGCAAACGTTAACATTATTTTAGCTGGATTTCCTTTTGTTAAGTTTTTCATGTGCTTATAAAGACTGGGATCTGGAAAAATCCACGAAGCCTGAAATCATGGGATAAGAAGCACTGTTTTTTAATGGAGCAGTTATGGTACCTTTTACATAAAAGCTAAAGGCCGGACGGCGATTATTGATCTTATTTAAGTTTTTTATCAGCCTTTGGCCCTTTAGAAACTCTCCTATGTAATCCCCGTTCTGATTATAGATCTCTGTTCCATAGAATTTGCCCAGGATGGTTCCGTCACATGCAACCAGATAGTCTTTTTGCCGGACACCAACGTAGTTGCCTTCCCAACTCCAGTATCTAACCATTCTTTCAACACCTTTCCTATTTTTATTAAATATCATACACCATTCTTTGTGAAAAAGAAACACTCCTACCATAAGACATTGATAAATTTTAAACCTACACTGGATTTTTCTTTTAATCTGTTATATAATACTGCAAAATACAGAACGAAACATGCACAGGAGGACATTATGGGATTTCATTATATCAATCATTTGCCAAGCCCGGAAGAAATCAAGGAAAGCTTTCCACTTCCGACTGAATTTAGAGCCCTTAAAGTAGAACGAGATCAGACCATCAGCAACGTATTTACCGGGGCAAGCGATAAGTTTCTTGTTATCATTGGACCCTGTTCTGCTGACAACGAAGATTCTGTAATCGATTATGTAAACCGTCTTGCAAAGGTACAGGAAAAGACAAAAGACAGGTTAATTCTCATTCCAAGAATTTACACCAACAAACCCCGCACCACCGGAGAAGGATACAAAGGCATGCTGCATCAGCCTGATCCAGAGAAAAAACCGGACATGCTGGAGGGTCTGATTGCCATTCGTAAATTGCATATGAAAGTATTAACAGAAACAGGCTTATCCACAGCCGATGAGATGCTTTATCCAGAAAACTTAACTTATCTTGATGACGTTATGTCCTATATCGCCATTGGTGCCCGCTCTGTGGAAAATCAGCAGCATCGTCTCACCTCCAGCGCCTGTGATGTTCCAGTTGGCATGAAAAACCCTACCAGCGGAGACTTATCTGTTATGTTAAACTCTGTGGTAGCAGCCCAACAGGCTCATGATTTCACATATCGCGGCTTTGAGGTAAAAAGCAGCGGAAACCCTCTTGCTCATACCATCTTAAGAGGTGCTGTCAACAAACATGGTCAATGCATTCCCAACTATCATTTTGAAGACCTTTTCCTGCTTCATGAGATGTATGGAAGGCGCAGCCTGGCTAATCCAGCCTGTATTGTAGATGCCAACCATTCCAATTCCAACAAAAAATATATGGAGCAAATCCGTATCTCCAAAGAAGTACTTCATAGCCGCAGACATGCAAGTGAGATTAATGCTCTTGTTAAGGGACTGATGATTGAAAGCTACATCGAGCCAGGTGCCCAAAAGGTAGGGGATGGCTGCTACGGAAAATCCATCACCGATCCTTGTCTTGGCTGGGAAGCTTCTGAACGCCTGCTTTATGAGATTGCTGAATTAGTATAAGGAAGTTTATAGAACCTTCCTATCCAATAAAAAAGAGTGAATGACTGGAGTATCAACCTCCTTCATTCACTCTTTTTTTATAGACCAATGGCTGCGGATATACCAAAGTATAAAATCACCACAGTTCCAAGCACAATTCTGTAATATCCAAAGAATTTAAAGTCATGTTGTCTGATATACCCCATTAAGAACTTGATAGCGTAAATGGATACCACAAAGGCAACCACCATTCCGAGGATCAGATAAAACACTTGCGCTCCACTAAAGTTGGCACCGTATTTTACAATCTTTAAAAGACTTGCTCCAAACATAACCGGGATTCCAAGGAAAAAGGAAAACTCTGCAGAAGCCGCTCTAGAGCATCCTAAGATCATGGCTCCAAGGATGGTAGAACCAGAACGTGACGTTCCTGGTATAAGAGCCAGAAGCTGGAACAGACCCACATAAAGGGCTGTCTGGTAAGAGATATCTCCCACCTTTTGCACATCAAAGCTCTTGTATTGATTCCTGTTTTCAATGACCAAAAATAACACACCGTAGATAATTAAGGTGGCCGCTACTACAAAGCCATTCATTAAGTATTCATCAAGGATGTCATCCACTAACAATCCAATAATCGCTGCCGGCATACAGGCTAAAATAATCTTACTCCATAAAACCAAAGTGGCCTTTGTCTGGGCCGGCTTCTTTTTTAAGGAAAAAGGATTTAACTTATCAAAGTATAATACAACCACGGCAAGTATGGCTCCTAACTGTATGACCACTAAAAACATGTTTTTAAAGGCTGCCGGTTGGTTAAAATGAATGATTTCATCCACTAATATCATGTGACCGGTGCTGCTGATAGGAAGCCACTCTGTAAACCCTTCTACAATTCCCAGTACCAGAACTTTTAAAATCTCTAAAATATTCATTGCATTTCCTCTGCTTTATTTAATATTTTCAATCTGCCAGTCGATTGGCTCAACTCCATTGGCTATTAAATAGTCATTGGCCTTACTAAAATGCTTACAGCCGAAAAACCCTCGGTATGCGGAAAGGGGGCTGGGGTGGGGGGCTTCTAAAATAAGGTGTTTGGGGTTTGTAAGCATTGCTTTCTTATTCTGAGCTGGCCGTCCCCAAAGAAGAAATACCATTGGCCGGTCTTCTTCATTTAAAATGCGGATGGCTGCATCGGTAAACTGTTCCCAACCGATTCCCTGATGGGAGTTGGCTGCATGAGCACGAACGGTTAAAACCGTATTTAAAAGCATAACTCCCTGATCCGACCATTTCTTTAAATAACCATGACTCGGGATCTCACAGCCTAAATCTTCACTTAATTCCTTATAAATATTTACAAGGGATGGTGGGATATCAACATCAGGTTTTACGGAAAAACAAAGACCGTGTGCCTGACCATGATTATGATAAGGATCCTGACCTAATATCACTGCCTTAACCTTAGATAGTGGGGTGAACATAAACGCATTAAATATATCATCTGGTTCCGGAAAAACCCTTCCTGATTCATATTCTTGCTTCACCTTCTGATAAAGTTCCCTATAATACGGCTTTTTAAACTCCTCACTTAAGGGGGATTTCCAGTCATTTTCAATAGCTCCCATTTTTTCTCCTTTGCATCTAAATCCTTACGGGTATCCCTGATTGTTTTAAATACCCCTTTAATTCCATAATTTCAAGTTCTTTGTAATGAAACAGGGAAGCTGCCAGAGCGGCATCTGCCTTCCCTTCGGTTAAAGCATGGTTAAAATGTTCCATCGTTCCTGCACCGCCTGAGGCAATGACTGGAACCGAGACATTCTCTGCAATGATACGGTTTAATTCATTGTCATATCCGGCTTTCGTACCGTCGCAGTCCATGCTGGTAAGAAGAATCTCCCCGGCACCAAGACGGTCTGCTTCTCTTGCCCATTCTACGGCATCAAGTCCAGTATCAATTCTTCCGCCATTTTTATAGACGCTCCAGCCGCTACCGTCTTTTCGCCTTCTGGCATCAATGGCTACCACCACACATTGACGCCCAAACTTGTCTGCGGCATCAGAAATGAGTCTCTTATTATTAAGCGCTGATGAATTAATGGAGATCTTATCTGCACCTTCTCTTAAGAGCATCTTAAAATCATCAACGGTTCGGATTCCTCCACCTACGGTAAAAGGAATGAACACCTTCTCCGCCACCCGGCGCACCATATCCACTACCGTGTTTCGGTTATCCGATGAAGCGGTAATATCTAAGAACACCAGTTCATCTGCTCCTGCTTTATCATAGGCTGCGGCAATTTCTACTGGATCTCCAGCATCTCTTAAATCCACGAAATTAACGCCTTTTACCACTCTTCCATTATGCACGTCCAGGCATGGTATGATTCTTTTCGTCAGCATAGGGCTCTCCTCCTTAGGTCAGTTCAATGAAGTTTTTTAAGATTTTAAGACCTGTATCACTGCTCTTCTCGGGGTGGAACTGGCAGGCAAATACATTCCCCCGTTCCACCGAAGCACCAAAGGTTAGACCATATTCCGCCGTTGCTGCCACATCGGATTGCCGCTCTGCTTCTAAATAATATGAATGGACAAAATAAACATATTCCCCAGATTTAATCCCTTTAAAAAGTTTCGCTTCTGGCTTTATGTCAAGACAGTTCCAGCCCATATGGGGAACCTTTAAACCAAGAGTTTCAGGAAATCGAAGGATTTTACCTGGCAATAACCCAAGGCCCTTGACCCCTTCTGACTCCTGGCTGCTTTCAAAAAAGAGCTGAAGTCCCAGACAAATCCCAAGAAGGGGAGTTCCCTTCGCTGCTACCTTTTGAATCACTTCCACCAGTCCGTACTGATGAAGTTTATCCATAGCTTCTCCAAATGCCCCCACTCCCGGAAGAATCACTTTATCCGCAGAAAGAAGGATTTCTCTATCTCTTGATATTACAGGGCTCTCTCCCAAAGAAACCAGGGCTTTTTCCACACTTTTTAAATTTCCGGCATCGTAGTCAATAATCGCAATCATGGCAGCCACCTCTTTACGCCTTTTTTCAACATTTTAGCACAGTCCCCTGTAATGCACAATGAAAAAAGGAACTATAAATTGCGAAGAAATTCTAAAGAATTCTCAGGAATGGATTCCGCTTTCCCTTTTACAGTCTCGGACAACTGAGAAAAGGAGCCATGAATTCGATATAAATATGCCTTATTATTAATAGAAGCTGTTTTTTCAAAAGGCCACCGAATAACAGTAGGTGTTTGAAATCCCACACCCAGTTCCAAAATCATAACGCTTCTATTTAATGTAGCAGAAAGCCAATTGGTATACGCATTCCACTGGGGAAGATATCCTTCCTCTATGTAATCCTCTGCAAGTATGGTATTGCCAGTAAGCGGCTCTTTGCAGTGGGGACAAATGTCATCTGGGATTTCTCCTTGCTCCCAGATATCCTTGGTGCAGGATTTGGAGCACTGTCTCCAGGTTACATTGCCACAAGGCGCTACGATTCTCTTTTGATCCAGGGTTGATTTTCGTATCTCTCCATCGGTTACGGTGGTTACAATAAAATAATCTTTATCTCGTATCAAATCCCCAAGCTTTTCATAAAGAACCTGTATATCCTCGGCTTCCTGAGATTTCCACTCTTCACCGATTCCAATTAATAGTTTTTCACATTTTTTTATTTTCTCAACGAACATTTCTTTTTTCATTATAGTTATCCACCTTTTGTTAGAAGTACCCATCTATTATACATCAATGAGAATCTTAAGAAAAGATGGAAATTCTGACCTTGCTACAGTCCATGTATCTATGCTATACTAATCCAAGCATAAAACATAACAAAGGAAGTAAGCCATCTATGAATAAACACATAAAGCTTTCTCCCTTGCTGGGAGGCATTGCTGCGATTGCAGTATTAGCACTGCTGCTTGTTATATACAGTCTTACACGACCAGTTCCTATGGTGGGGACAAAGAACATCTCCATTAATGTCGTTTACGAAAATGGAATAAAAGAGCATTATGAGACCACCACAGAGGCACAATATCTGCTGGAGGCCATTCATTCCATTCCTGATCTTAAGATCGAAGGAAACACAAGCGACGAGTTTGGACTTATGGTAACTACCATTAATGGAATCAGTGCTGATTATCAAAAGGACCATGCCTATTGGGCCATTCTTTTGGATGGGGAGCCTTGCAGTTACGGAGTAAGCCAGCAACCCATAAAGGACAAAGAAACATATACGTTTGCGTATACCCCCGCAAAAGAGGAGGCTGCAAAGCCATGAAAACCGTTCCTAAACTGACGACTAAGGAATTGGTTCGGGATGCTCTACTCGCAGCAATTTTATTTGTCAGCCAGGTGAGTCTTGCCTGGATCAGCAACGTGGAGTTGGTATCCCTTCTGCTGATTTTATATACTCTGGTATTTAAAAAACACGTATGGCTGATCCTGTACGTGTTTATTGTATTGGAGGGACTTGTTTATGGGTTTGGATTGTGGTGGTTTTCCTACCTATATGTATGGCCCATTCTTCCTGCCGCAGTTTTTCTTTTTGTGAGGGCAACCCCACCAAAGCCATTGGCTATATCCATTCTATCTGGAATCTTTGGTATGCTTTTTGGTTTTCTTTGCGCCTTATCCTACCTGGTTTTAGCAGGCCCTGGCGCTGCTTTTGTCTGGTGGACTGCGGGAATTCCCTTTGATATCATTCATGGAGTGGGGAATTTTATTCTGTCCCTTATCCTGTTTTCGCCGTTATATCAGCTTCTTACTAAATTAAATCGAATCTAAACAATGAAAAGGAGTAATTGCTTATGGAATCAGCAATTGTTAAAATTAAAAAAGGCGAGGCCCGTGCCTTAAAAGCTGGAGGTATGTGGATCTTTGATAATGAGATCGACACCATTAACGGAGACTTCACCAATGGAGACATTGTTACCGTAGAAGATTTTGACGGCTATGTTCTTGGCCGGGGCTTTATCAACACCAACTCAAAAATCACCGTTCGTATGATGACTCGGAAGAAGGAAGTAGAAATCAACGAAGAATTTATTGAAATGAGAGTTCGAAATGCCTGGGAATACAGAAAAACCACATCAGATACTCATAGCTGCCGTCTGATCTTTGGAGAAGCAGATTTTCTTCCTGGTATCGTTGTAGACAAGTTTTCTGATGTATTGGTGGTAGAATCTCTGGCACTTGGCATTGACCGGTTAAAGCCACTTATTTTAGAAACCTTAAAGCGTGTCTTAAAGGAAGATGGAATTGAAATTCGAGGCATCTATGAGCGCAGCGATGCCAAGGTCCGCCTTCAGGAAGGTATGGAGCGAGTAAAAGGCTTCATCGGAGAACCTTTTGATACTAAGGTAGAAATCGTGGAAAATGGCGTAAAATATCTGGTGGATGTAGAGGACGGACAGAAAACAGGATTTTTCCTGGATCAGAAATACAATCGTCTTGCCATGCATCCCATCTGCAAAGGCAAGCGAGTATTGGACTGCTTTACACACACTGGCTCCTTCGCCTTAAATGCAGGAATTGCAGGAGCAACTGAAGTTTTAGGCGTGGATGCTTCTGAACTTGGTGTGGCTCAGGCTACGGAAAATGCACGCTTAAACAATTTATCCGACCGTGTAACCTTCCAGTGTGCCGATGTTTTTGAACTTCTTCCAGAGCTGGAGAAAAACGGAGAAAAGTTTGACGTGGTTATTTTAGACCCTCCTGCCTTTACAAAATCGAAAAACTCCGTAAAGAATGCAGTTAAGGGATATCGTGAAATTAATCTAAGAGGTATGAAGCTGGTAAAAGACGGCGGCTACTTAGCCACCTGTTCCTGCTCTCATTTTATGACACCTGAACTATTTACGAAAACGATTAGGGAAGCTGCTTCTAATGTCCACAAACGCCTTAGACAGGTAGAATACCGCACTCAGGCAGCTGATCATCCAATCTTGTGGTCTGGAGATGATACTTCCTATTATTTAAAGTTTTATATCTTCCAGGTTTGTGACGAGAAATAAAAAAGAGAATTTTATAACCACATCTAGCAAATCCAACTGTAATGAATACTTTATTCCCATTTTATTATACATTGATCGTAATTACCCAGTTCTTCCACCGCCACAGGTGGAAAACTAGGGGTGGGTTAGTCTCGTCTAACACCATAAAATGTTGTGGCAAGCTTAAAACGCCCAGAAAGGAGACTTTATGAACGATACTTTTCGTAAGGATATTATCTTTACAGCAGAAGAAATAAATGATATTTTTCGTATTCTGGATTATTCCTCATTTTCCATCATTGATGTGAGACATCATTTAATCTCTCCAAAAGAAGCCATATATGATTATCGGCTGCCTTGCAATGCCTTACTTTTTACCAATGGGACTAAGGCAGAGATTTTATTAGGAGAGAAATCTTATCTGATCAATCATTTTAGCCTGTTTCATGGCATCAAAGGTAATCAGCTCTCTATTATGCCTTACTCGGATTGGCTTGAATATTACATGGTTTTTTATAAAACTGGAGAAACTCCGTTTAACAAAGAGCAATTAAAAAAGTTACTCAAGCGTATTAATCCCTATGAAAAACAATATGGCTTTTCCCCTCAAAATCCAGTTTTATTCACAGAAACCTTGCGGTCCATGTATGAACACTGGCTTCATTCTGATCCAATGAAAAAGTTCTATGTAAAAACATTATTTTATCAATTCACACATGAACTCTTTCAGGAGCTATCGCATGATCATGTTTTAACGTTTGATTGCGATATTGCAAAAATGGCAATCCGGTATATCCAAACTAATTACGGGTCCCCCATAACCGTTCAAGATATCTGCCAGAGATTTGGCATCAGCTACAGCCATTTTAACCGGCTGATAAAAAAAGAGACCGGCAGTTCATTTCAGAGATATTTATTAAACGTTCGATTGGAGAAAGCCAGAAAATACATACTTGAAAGTAACTTCTCGCTTAGTGAAATTGCTAAATTCACCGGTTTTTACGATGAATTTCATCTAAGCAGTTCTTTTAAAAAGTTTACAGGCAAATCTCCAACCTCCTTAAGGAAAAATCTTACATGGAATAAGGAATATGCTTACATGGATATTTCAAACACCCCTCTCTATAATGAACCATGTCTGGTTAGTTATGACGAACCAACTTTAGAAGGAGCTTATTCCATGTTAAAAAAATTCAAAATCAAAACACCAGTAATTGCAGCCGCATTTTTATTAATGGCAATTCTTTCAGCCTGCTCATCTCCAGCGAAAACAAATAGTTCAGACTCAACAAAAGCCCAGAATGAAAGTACCAATGGGACTTTAACTTCTGAAACACGGATATTCAGTACTCAAAAAGGGGACATTGAAATCCCAGTCAACCCGAAACGTCTGGTGACAGATAGCCGAATCTTAGGGGATGTGTTAGCTCTTGGGGTGACTCCTGTAGCCATTGAAGATTATGGTTCAAAGGATGTGTCTTATAAGGATTTAATCAAAGATACAAAAGTCTTAGAAAAATGGGAGCCGGAGTATATTATGGCAGAAAAGCCAGATCTAATTATTACTATGGACGAAGAAAACTATGAAACATTATCAAAAATAGCACCTACTGTTTATGTACCAATCGTAGGATATAAAACAGAAGAAAGACTATCCTTTATCTCAGAAGCATTAGGTAAAGATTCTGCTGAAGGAAAAAAGATTTTGGACTCGTATAACGAAAAAGTTGCTAATTATAAAGAAAAGCTAAAAGAAGCAGGTTTATACGATAAAACCTTTAGCGTAATAAGAGTTCAGGGATCAAATGAAATCGGGGTTCGATGGAGCAATAATCTAGGCGGACAGATTCTATTTGGTTCCCTGGAACTTCCTCAGACAGAAGCTGCACTAGAAGAAGTTAAATTAGGGGTGGATTGGGGCGCAACTCTTTCTTTTGAAGCCCTTCCAAAATATATGGGGGATTATATCCTTGTCACAGAATCGGATAATTATGACCTGATTAAAGACAATCCCGTCTGGAACTCCTTACCCGCTGTTCAAAAGGGTAATATTATTATACTTTCTGAGCCATATATGTATCTGAATGATATCTACTCCTGGTCCGCACAACTGGACCTGGTTGCTAATTCCCTTTTGGAATTAACAAATGAATAGAATAAATAGAGAACAGGTTCCGAATCCTTAGCGTAGGACTCGGAACCTGTTTTTCGATTTATAAATTTTATATGTTTAAACCATTACTCCACTCATCTTTTAAAATGCCATATTCATAAGTATTGAGCCAAATGGGTTCCCCATTTTGATTCTTTTTAAAATATATATTTTGTATCAGCAAACCTTCCCGTCTCATGGATAAGCGTTCCATCAGTTTCCAGGAACGATGATTGTCCGGATTGCACATTGCAACAATACGCCTTGCCCCTAGGTGATCAAAAGCATGTTTAAGAAGTGCCTTTGCACTCTCATATGCAAATCCCTGGCCTTGATAGCTTCTATTAAAGACGTAACCAATCTCCCAGGTATCAAAATCAGCTTTTCCAAGATAAAGGTTTCCAATCAGCTTTTGATTTTCCTTTAAGCAGACCGCATAAAACGAGTCATTCCCCGCTCTTTTTACTGCTGTTTCCCTGGCTTGTTCCATGGTATGGACCTCATAAGGCTCATACTTGACCACTTCTTCATCAGATAAATACTCATAAAGATCTTGCCAGTCTTCTGGCTGAAATCTGCGTATGACCAGACGCTCTGTAACGATTTCCTTCATATACTTCCCCCTAAAAAAATTAATTACCGGTGAAACTGAGAATATACTCCACCTGGAACCAATCCACCCCGGTATTGTGCCATCTCACTAACTGTAACCATTTGATATCCTGCTGCCGCAAGCTTTGGAATGATTTCTAGAGCTGCCGCTCCTGTCTGGGAATATAATTCATGCATGAGGACGATATCCCCATCCTTCACCTGACTTAACACAGAATTAACTGTTTTACTTGTATTTCTTGTTTTCCAATCCAGGGTATCAATGCTCCACATAATAATTGGTGCATTAACATTAGCGAGAACTGTATGGTTTTTTAGTCCACCCGGCAGCCTTACAAGTGCAGGTCTTACTCCGCTGGCTGCAAAGACTGCATCATTACAGCGGTTGATCTCACTTTGTATCTGAGCGCCATTTAGTTTAGTCAGATACTTATGGTCAAAGGTATGGTTCCCGATTTCATGTCCTTCCGCCACCATACGTTTCAGCTCTGTCTGATAGGCTGCGGCTCTGCTTCCTACCACAAAAAACGTTGCTTTTCCACCGTACTGAGCAAGAGAATCCATAATCTGATTTCCCACCGGAGCGTAAGGGCCATCATCAAACGTAAGGGCTACCATAGGCCGTGCTGGATCAATCTGTCTTCCAGTTTCTGCTGGTTGTGTTTCCGGCTGTGTTGCTGGCTGTGTCTCTGGTTGTGTCTCTGGTTGTGTCTCCGCTTTTGTTTCTGCTTGTCCACTTTCTCCTGTTGCCGACTGGGAAGTACCGCTTCCCTGACTGCTCTCTCCTGCTTTCCCTTCTTGTGTTTCCTGAGTGGAGTTTCCTTGTGATTCAGCCTTAGCTTTTCCAGGCTGCTTTGATATATTTCCGTTCTCATCCACCCATCTTGCAACGCCAGGCCCCTGGTTTTCATCTATCCAGCCAAGTCTTACATCCGTCCTGTCTGGAGCCGGAGCAGTCTCATCTGCCATAGATGAAAATGGTGCGGCTGGTACAAAGGTTATAACAAGTGCTATAGCCATTAAAATACTAATCCATTGTAGAAATTTTTTCATGTGCCATCTCTCCTTTAACAGTTACTAACTATTACTATACAGGAAAGAAGAAAGAATTGGAAGAATATTACCTGAAAAATAATAGAGTCTTAAAGGAAGTTTAAGCATCATCCCTTCAAGACTCTTACTCACTTCAAAATACACGAATGAATCACTTCACATACAATGCCAATGCAAAGCTTAATAACATAATGGTCCAACTCCTAAATTACATGTTTGACTGCTTTTTGTTGTCAGATTTACCCTTACTTATAATATAGAAGAAATGCGCTTTTCCCAGGTTTAAAACTTCTGCTCTCTATCTCTTTTTTAAGAAATTCTCTGTCTTATGAAAGAGAGTCATAGCCGCCTCAAACACAGGCATCTCTGTCCTAAACACTGTTATTCCATGTTCTTTTGCTTTCTCAATTACCTCCTCCTCTATACCAACCCCTTCTGCCAAAATGACACAGGCAGCTTTCACCAAGGAAGCAACAGCCAAAGTATTCCTGTTTGCAATGACCGTTACCCAGGCGCATCCCCTTGGTGCCCTGCCCATGGCAAGGCTTAAAAGATCACAGCAAAAGGGGGTGGAAATCTCTTGATCTTTGCAGTCTCCTTCATTCATTAATTCAAATAAACCGCTCTCAATCAACTGTCCTATCGTCATTTTAGCCCCCTTTTTCTCTTTATTCATAAAAATAAAAGCATTTATGATAATTATAGCACAAATCAAGGCAATATCATAGGAACATTACACGTAATCTTTGTTATTTTTTTGTCGAATGTGGTACAAAACTATAGATTTTTTATCAATAACATGGTAAAATATCAGGTACATTGCACAACAATTTTAAGGAGGTTATTTATGACTTGTATAAAGCAAGGTGTCCCTTTTTTAGGGACTGCAGAGCAGGAAGCTGCTTTAAAAGAAGCAATCTTCCTGCTTAAGGACGCAAAAGGATCTCTTATGCCTATCATGCAGAAGGCACAAGAGATTTACGGTTATCTTCCAATCGAAGTTCAAACCATGATTTCCGATGAAACAGACATCCCACTGGAAAAAATCTATGGGGTGGCTACTTTTTATTCTCAATTTGCGCTTCAGCCAAAGGGTAAATATCAAGTATCTGTCTGCCTTGGCACTGCCTGCTACGTAAAAGGCTCTGGTGATATCTTTCACAAACTGGAAGATATTTTAGGAATCACCAATGGGGAATGCACCCCTGATGGTAAATTTTCTCTTGATTCCTGCCGCTGTGTAGGTGCCTGTGGTCTCGCTCCTGTCCTTATGGTCAATGGAGAAGTTTATGGAAGGCTGGCGGCTGATGATGTTCCTGACATTCTGGCCAAATATGAGTAATCCAAACGGTATATGATGAAAGAGATTTCTTACCATATTCTGGATGCGGCAGAAAACTCCCTACGGGCAGGCGCTTCCTTGATCACCATTCTGGTTTGGGTGGATGAGATACATGATCGTCTGACTACCATCATTACCGATGATGGGGAGGGAATGAAAGAAGAAGTTTTACTTAGGGTCACAGACCCGTTTTTCACCACTCGAACTACCAGAGAGGTGGGGCTTGGCATTCCGTTTTTTCAATATGCGGCGGAACTAACAGGGGGAAGCTTCTCCATTTTTTCAGAAGCGGGGAAGGGAACGAAAGTGGAAGCTGTCTTTTCACTCTCCCACATCGACCGGATGCCTCTTGGCGACATGAACAGCACCATTGAGACATTGATTCTATGCCATCCAGACAAGGACTTTTTCTATACCTACCGTTATAATGAATCATCATTTGAATTGGATACAAGAAGCTTTCGCAGCATTCTTTTGGATATCCCTCTTTATGAGCCAAGGATATCTAGTTTTATAAAGGAATACTTACGGGAGAACAAATCGGAAATAGATGGAGATGCGGCCATTTAGGGTCGTTTTATTGGAGGAATAACATGAAGACTCTTGAGGAATTAAAAGAAATCCGAGATAACATGCAGAGTCAGGTCAGCATGAGGAAAGAAGATCATGCACGCACACGCATTCTGGTGGGTATGGCCACATGCGGTATCGCAAGCGGAGCAAGACCTGTTCTACAAACACTATCAAACCTGGTTCAGGAACACCATATGACAGACCGGTTTACCGTAATACAGACCGGCTGCAATGGCTTATGCCAGTACGAACCCATTGTAGAGATTTTGGAACCCGGAAAAGAAAAGATCACTTACGTTAAGATGACTCCCGAAAAAGCGGATGAAGTATTTCAGGAGCATTTTGTAAAGGGTCAGGTTCTAGAACACTATACGTTGGCTTCTGCTGACGTACAATAAGGAGGAATCAGGAGATGTATCGTTCACATGTATTGGTTTGCGGCGGCACAGGGTGCACCTCTTCGGGCAGCCAGCAGATAATGGCTAAATTAAAGGAAGAACTGGGAAAGCAGGAACTTTCTGAGGAAGTATCCGTTGTACAGACCGGATGTCACGGTCTTTGCGCATTAGGACCTATTATGATCGTTTATCCGGATGCATCCTTTTATGCTATGGTAAAAGAAGAAGACATTCCGGAAATAGTCAATGAACACTTATTAAAGGGACGGCCCGTAAAAAGGCTGCTCTATGAAGAGACTGTAACTCCCTCCGGTATCAAAGCATTAAGTGATACGGATTTCTATAAAAAACAGCACCGGATTGCCCTTAGAAACTGTGGCGTCATCAATCCGGAGGTCATTGAGGAATACATTGGTACCGGTGGTTATCAGGCACTTGGAAAAGTGCTCACTGAGATGACTCCTGATGATGTAATCCAGGAACTTTTAGACAGTGGATTAAGAGGTAGAGGCGGCGCTGGTTTCCCTACCGGTTTAAAATGGAAGCTTGCAAAGCAGAATGATGCGGATCAGAAATATGTATGCTGCAACGCGGATGAAGGAGACCCCGGTGCATTTATGGACCGTTCCGTTTTAGAAGGTGATCCCCATGCTCTTTTAGAGTCCATGACCATTGCAGGTTACGCCATTGGCGCATCTCAAGGTTACATATACGTTCGTGCGGAATATCCCATTGCCGTGGATCGTCTTAGAATTGCCATCAAACAGTCTAGAGAGATGGGTCTTTTAGGTGATGATATCTTTGGAAGCGGATTTTCTTTTGATATTGACCTTCGTCTTGGAGCAGGTGCATTTGTATGCGGAGAAGAAACTGCACTTATGGTTTCCATTGAAGGCAACCGCGGAGAACCAAGACCACGCCCTCCATTCCCAGCCCAGAAGGGTCTTTTTGGCAAGCCTACGATTTTAAATAACGTGGAAACCTATGCTAACATTCCTCAAATTATTTTAAATGGTTCCAAGTGGTTTGCATCTATGGGTACCGAACGTTCAAAGGGTACCAAGGTATTTGCACTTGGAGGAAAGATTAAGAATACAGGACTTGTTGAAGTTCCAATGGGAACCACTTTACGGGAAATCATCGAAGAAGTAGGCGGCGGCATTCCAAATGGAAAGAAATTTAAGGCAGCTCAGACCGGCGGACCTTCCGGCGGTTGTATCCCTATGGAACATTATGACATTCCAATTGACTACGACAATCTGATTGCAATTGGTTCTATGATGGGCTCAGGCGGTCTGATTGTTATGGATGAGACGGACTGTATGGTGGACATTGCTAAATTCTTTTTGGAGTTTACCGTAGAAGAATCCTGCGGCAAATGTACCCCGTGCCGAATCGGCACCAAGCGTATGCTGGAAATTCTTGATAAGATCACAAAAGGCCAGGCTACTCTTGAGGACGTAGATCGTCTGGAAGAGCTTTGTGATTATATTAAGGCAAACTCTGCATGCGGTTTAGGCCAGACAGCTCCCAATCCGGTTCTGTCAACCTTGAAGTTTTTCCGGGACGAATACAATGCCCATATCATAGACAAAACTTGTCCAGCCGGTGTGTGTAAAGCACTTCTCTCCTATTATATTGATTCCGAAAAGTGCAGAGGTTGTACCATTTGCGCTAGAAACTGTCCAGTTCAGGCTATCTCCGGTTCTGTGAAGAACCCTCACATCATCGACCTTGATAAATGTATTAAGTGCGGGGTATGTATGGAGAAATGCAAATTCGACGCTGTATATAAAAGATAATGGAGGGAGACCGCAACATGGAGAATATTACAATTAAAATCAACGGTATTGACGTAAGCGCTCCGGCAGGCTCCACCATCCTTGAGGCTGCCAGACTTGCTCATATTGAGATACCTACGTTATGTTTTTTAAAAGAAATCAATGAAATCGCTGCATGCCGCATCTGTACCGTAGAAGTTGGCGGCGGTAAGCTTGCAGCTTCCTGCGTATACCCAATCAATGCGGGAATGGAAATATGGACCAATACACCTAAGGTTCGTGACTACCGAAAGAAAACCCTGCAGCTCATCTTATCAAACCATGATCGCTCCTGCTTATCTTGTGTAAGAAGTGGAGACTGTGAGCTTCAGACCCTGTGTAAAGAATTAGGGGTGGATTCTGAAAACCTCTATGATGGAGATAAGACACCTTCCACTCTGGATGAAAGTGCAACTCACATGGTTCGTGATAACAGCAAGTGTATCTTATGCCGCCGCTGCTCCTCTATCTGCGAAAAGGTTCAGGGAATCGGCGTAATCGGACCAAACCAAAGAGGATTTGCCACCTTTATTGGCTCTCCATTTGAGATGGGCCTTGGAGAAACAAGTTGTGTTTCCTGCGGTCAGTGTATCGCTGTCTGCCCAACCGGTGCATTATATGAAAAGAGCAGCATTCAAGAGGTTGCCGCTGCTATTGCTGATCCTGGTAAGCATGTACTAGTTCAGACCGCTCCTGCCGTACGTGCGTCGCTTGGCGAGGAATTTGGTTTCCCAATTGGTACCAATGTAGAAGGAAAGATGGTTGCCGCTTTAAGAAGACTTGGCTTTGACAACGTTTTTGATACCAACTTTGGTGCGGATCTTACAATTTTGGAGGAGGCCCATGAATTCATTCATCGGGTGCAGCATGGCGGTGTTCTTCCTATGATCACCTCCTGTTCTCCAGGCTGGATTAAATACTGTGAGCACTACTTCCCTGAGATGACAGAGAACTTGTCTTCCTGTAAATCTCCTCAGCAGATGTTTGGCGCCATTGCCAAGTCTTATTACGCAGAGAAGATGGGATTAAATCCAGAGGACATTATATCTGTAAGCGTTATGCCTTGTACCGCTAAGAAGTTTGAGATTGGAAGAGACAATCAAGCTGCCAATGGCAGTCCTGATGTGGATTACACCATCACAACCAGAGAGTTAGCCCGAATGATTAAGCAGGCTGGTCTCCGCTTTGAAAATCTTCCAGATGAATCCTTTGACATCCCACTGGGAATTGGTACAGGTGCCGGCGTTATCTTTGGTGCCACTGGCGGAGTTATGGAAGCTGCTCTTCGAACTGCTGTGGAAACTCTAACTGGAGAGGAGTTACAAAAACTTGAATTTACCGATGTACGCGGTATGGAGGGAATCAAAGAAGCCTCCTATGAGATCGGTGATTTGAAAGTCAACGTAGCTGTTGCATCCGGTCTTATCAATGCCAGAGATTTATTAAATCGCGTAAAATCAGGGGAAGCAGACTACCACTTCATTGAGATTATGGGTTGTCTTGGTGGTTGTATTGGCGGAGGCGGCCAGCCTCAACAGCCAGGTTATGTCCGTAACACCACAGATATCCGTGGTCTTCGTGCAAAGGTATTATACGATTGCGATGCCGGAAGTAAGATTCGTAAATCTCATGAAAACCCCGCAATCAAAGAGCTTTACAGCACCTATTTGGGAGAGCCGGGAAGCGAGAAAGCTCACCATCTCCTGCATACCACTTATGTGAAAAGAAAAATTAATTCATAAAAATAATTTATAAGCTTAAATAAAAAGCGTCCTGATGGAAAACATTCCATTTAGGACGCTTTTTGTTTCTTAATGAGAATTTGAAACAAAATGAATGGTTTAAGAGAAAAACTCCATACTAAGATTGGAGGTGATAAAGCATGAGCCCAAAAGAATTAATCTATATTGAAGATGCTCTCGGACATGAAAAATTTTTAAAGACACAATGCCAGGAAGCAGCACAGAACCTGCAGGACCCAGAATTAAAGGCCTGCGCACAGGAAATCATTCAAAAGCATCAGCAAATCTTTGATAGCTTTTATAACTTAGTGTAAGGAGGAACCGTATATGGATGACAGAATTATTATGGAAAACCTGCTCAACACAGCCAAGGGAGTCTGTGACTTGTATATGCATGGAACCATTGAATCCCCTACTATGAATGTACACCAGGCATTTGATACTGCATTAAATGACAGTTTATGCATTCAGGACAGCATTTATAAGAAAATGTCCGCTAAGGGATGGTACACCACAGAACAGGCAGAGCAGCAGAAAATAACCAAAGTAAAAAATCAGTTTGCAGGAATGTAATCCATTATATAACATAATCGATTAAGTTCACAGCAAATCTATAAAAATGCGTCTTGAAGTGACCTTTCATAGGTCCAATCAAGACGCATTTTTATAAAATATCTATCGGGTTCTTAATGTCTATGCATTGGCACCATCTCAAGTCCCTGGCTCTTTAAGTTTTCATGAACTTCTCTTCCATCCGCCTGTCCAATCAAAAGGTCTCTGGCTTTCTTGGCTTCGTTTTCATTCTTATGTCTTGCAGGGCCACCTACACAGCCACCTGTGCAGACCATACCTTCCACAAAATCTGTGGGAAGCTTTCCAACCTTTAACAACATCAGTGCTTTCTTACATTCTGCTGCACCATTACACTTCATGACCTCAATATTGGTATTTTCCTCGGTCTCTTTCAGACACTCTAATACAGCTGCGGTGACACCGCCTCCATTTCCAAAACGCTTGCCGAATACAGAAGCCTGCTGGTAAGAATTTTCCTCTGGTTCTAAGTCCACTCCCTTTGCCTGAATCATGGCATAAGCCTCTCCTAGAGTCAAAACATAATCCGCATTGTCTTTTACATTTAAGTCAAGACTTTCACTCTTCTTTGCAATACATGGCCCGATAAATACGGTCACTGTATCAGGATCTTTTTCCTTTAACATTCTGGATACGGCACACATTGGGGATACCGTAGTTGACATATTTTCAAGCAACATAGGATAATGCTGTTTGATCATATTTACAAATGCCGGACAGCAAGAGGTTGTCATCTTCTTCCCCTCTTTATAAGCCTCCGCCCATTCCGCGGCCTCTGCTGCTGCTGTTAAGTCACCGCCTAAGGCAACCTCCACCATGTCTTCAAAGCCAACTCTTTTTAATGCAGTCTTCCAGCTTGCCATGGTAATATCCGGGCCGTACTGGCCTTCCGTAGCAGGAGCTACCATAGCAACTACCTTTTTCCCTGCCTTAATTAAGCGTATTACATCAGCCAAAAATGTCTTTGTTCCAATGGCTCCAAAGGGGCAGCCATTGACACATGCTCCGCACTGAATGCATTTCTTTTCATCTATAACAACAATGTCGTTTTCATCCATAGTAATGGCATCAACAGGACAGCTCTTTTTACAAGGGCGTGTCAGATCTGCGATGGCATTGTAAGGGCAGGCCTGGGAGCATTTCCCACATTCCTTGCATTTATCCGTGTGAATATGAGCGCGGTCGTGGCCCATGGTGATTGCACCAAAATTACAGGATGCCTGACATGCCTTTCCCATACAAAGCTGACAGTTATCCGTAACCACGTAACGGGCGATGGGGCAGCCCTCACAGGCAGAATTTATTACCTGTACGATATTTGTGGTGCCCTTCCCGCTGGGGCATAACCCTTCTGCAAGGCGAACTCTTTCCCTGATAATCTCCCGTTCCCTGTAAATGCAGCATCGAAACTGAGCTTTTGGACCTGGAATGATGTGATATGGAATCTCATTTCTGCCTTCCTCTAACCGATCCTCCCAGACATATTTTGCCACCTCAAGCAGTACCTGGTGTGTAATGCGTTGTAATGTAGCGTCACTTGTTGCCATAATTTTCCTCCTGTAACTTCCACCGAAGTGGCCGTGTGAACATCCTTTGTGTGTTAATAATATGTGATTGTAACCTTTTTCCCCATTTCTTCTACCGCATGCTTAAGCTGATCCACAAGATTTTGGCGTATGCCAAGGTCAAAGGGCAGACCTGGATTCTGATACGCACTGTTAATTGCCATTCCTACATACAAATTAAGTTCCGTACAATCCTCAATCAGCATCTTTGCAACCAAAGAACCCCCATTGGGTTTATCCAGTTCCTTAAAGTATTCTTCTGTGACAGACTGATTCTTTGTAAACTGCTTTAATAGCTTTAATACCCGGTTTAGGGTCAGAACCCCTTCCGTTACAAGCTCCACCCCATCAAGTGTCGCAATGGGTGGAATATCCGGATCATAGTAATGAAGGGAAACTGAAAGTTTTTTCCCAATCTCCCTGGAAACAATATTTGCACTGGTTCCACCACAGATGATACGTTTGGTGGTATCATCTCCTGAGAAAAATTCGCTTACCATTGAGACGTCATCCCGTTTACTCTTAGGAGGTCCAGTCATTAAATGTACCGGCTTCCTGTCAATGATCCTCATTACTGCAACTGTGGTATCATCGCCGGGCCGGTACTGGTAAAGCTCATCACAAGCTGTTGTAAGGGCAGAAGCAAGACGTATGGCTGATATAGTCAGACGATACTGCTTAACCGCATAAGAAGCCACGTCCTCCCACAGCCACCCGAAATTAAGAAGCTGTCCCACTCCCGCATGAATGGTGCCATCACTGAGAAGAATTAAGGCATCTCCCCTTTTTACCCGAAACCTGTATTCATTGATTGTTTTATTCCGTATGATCCTCGTGTTTTGAGGAATCGGGACAAGACTCCCATCCCGGATAAAGATACAGCTTGGATTGTCAAACTCCACCAGATAGGCCTCTCCGTTGTTAAACACCTGCAAAATACTAAACGTGGAGTAAGCCACCTGCCGGACCTGACAGACTGGAAGCGTCTCTACGATAGTTTCCACACATTCTTCCAAGGTTGCTCCATTTAAAAACATGGTGCCTAGGATCTTAGAAGTCATGGTCGCCAATATGTTTGCCTTTACCCCGCTTCCCATTCCATCAGCCAGAATCATCAAATTAGATTCATCCGTTTGCAAAAATTCTACTTTATCCCCGCAAAGAACTTCATTGAACTTATTAAGGCTTTTGTATGCTGCATCCACTGTAATTCCCATCACCGAACCTCGCTTTCGCTTCCTTCATCCAATAAAGACCTGCAAAGCTTCGTCAATGTGGTTTTTGTCTCTGCTGTGGTTTCCCCCAACAGTCCTGCAATTTCCTGAGCCACCATCATCTGCTTGTGGATAACCTTCTGAGCCAAATCAATGGTCTCCAGCTTTTTTTCGTATTCCTGCTTTGCCAGTTCTTCTTCTTTCGTAATATCGATAAATGTAGCTAAAACCATGTCTTCTTTTTCCACGTAAACAATGTTTTGCATAGTGGAAAAGCCATATTCCCCATAGCTCACCTTTTTTCCATGAATCTTTTGATGGGTCTGATATACCCATTGGAAATCAGAAGGATCAATAAACTCGTATAAATACATGGTTAGAGCCTCCTGTCTGCTCTTTCCAAAGTATTTCTCGCCCATTCCAGAAAATTCCAGAATCTTCATGTCTTTATCCACAATCAGAACAATATTTGGTGAAGTTTCCAACACAAGATTAGAAAGGGATTCTGCCTTTTCACTCATAAAAGGAATACACATATTAAGTTCTGCCTTTTTCTGAAACACAGCAATTGCCTTTTCACGGCATGTGGAATAACCGCAGGCTCCGCAGTTTAGCTCATCCTCCGGTTTCCGTTTTCCTGTCATCTTAAATATCTCTTTGATCTGGGCCTCAGTGGGTAAAACATCTTCTGGTGCCCGGTTCATAAAATGCTTTTGAAACGATATCTGGTCCATAATGGGATTAATCTCTTCCCATGGAACCGCTTCCTTCTCAATAGTTTCTTCCATATCCAGCTTCACTTTAAACCGGGAGATCTTTTCATCTTCCACCAATGGGCCGTTGATACAGCCCCCGGAGCATACGTTCATTTCAATAAAGCAGCCTTCCATGGTGCCCTCCGTGATGCTTTCACAAAGGTCCATACAGTTGCGAATGCCATGGACGTAAAGCTTCCGGTAATGATCCCCTTCCTTTTCCGTTGCCAGTACAGAACTGATGATCCCATTGGTAACCGGATAAAGACGGTTGACTCTGGGGTTCTGGTTGGTAAATGGGATATCTTCACATGATTCTATGGAAATCCCTTCTTCTAAGAGCCATCTCTTAATATCGACAAAGCTTAAAACCGCATCAACATATCCAGCGTGACGGGCATCCTCTGCTTCCTTCTTCTTTGCAATACAGGGACCAAGAAACACCACCTTTGTATCAAAGCCCAATTCCTTTTTCAGAAGTTTTCCATGAGCGATCATCGGTGATACCACTGGTGCCAGATAAGGAATCAACTGTGGATAATAGATCTCAATTAAATCATTGACACCAGGACAACAGGTGGTAATGATGGTATCCATCTTCTCTTCCTTTAACAGTCTTGTATACTCTGCCGTCACCAAGGCGGCACCTTCTGCGGTCTCCCTGACATCGGCAAAACCAAGCTTACGCAGTGCTCCGTTGACCTGACCTATGGAATCATACTTTAACAGACCCATATAAGAGGGGGCCAGTGAAATTATGGTTCTCTCTCCCCTGCTTATGAATCCCTTAACTAACTCCAGATCACTGATTATAGTTTTGGCTGACTGTGGACATACCTGCATGCACTTACCACATAATATGCATTGATCCGGCATGATCTCCGCCAGTTCGTTTTTGATCATGACTGCCTTGACTTCACAGTTACGAATACATTTGTAGCAGTGTTTGCATTTGGTAGCTTTGAAATCAATAATTCCCATGATCAAAGCCTCCCTACAATTTCCCTGTCAAAAAACTCCTTGGTGTCTTCAGGCTTTAAAGAATACAACTGGCCATCAACGGTTACGCAAACGCCGCTTACGCAATTGCCGCTGCAAAAAGAACCGTTTAAATCCACCTGTTCCTCCAGATGACGCTCCTTTACCATAGACTGAAGCTGTGCTACAACCTCCCTGGACCCCTTTAAATGGCATGCGCTGCCGATACAGATCGTAACTCTCATGAGTATTTCCCCTCCTGTTTTCCCCTTGTTTTTACTTCCCCTATTAAAATATTATCGCATATCAATGTAGCGTTATCAATAAATTTTTACCGATTAGGTGTATTTTTTGGAATACACTTTTTTCATCTATCTTAAGGTTCTTCCTTGTGGTATCCAAAAGAAAGAATCTGACTTGTCACACTCTGGTACTGACGTGCTATCACTATAAAATAAAAAAATGAGACCAGAAGCTTCCTCTAGTCCCATTTTCCTCTTATAATACGCTTACAATACTCTTATTTTCCTGCAATCTTTGTTATAGAAGCTGTAATTAACTTCTTAAAGATCGGTGCCACCCGATCAGCCGTTTCCTGAACCTCTGCGTGGCTTAATGGCTGATCTGTGATGCCACAAGCCATATTGGTAATACAGGAGATGCCACATACCTTCATGCCCATGTGGTTGGCTGCAAGAGCCTCACAGGCAGTGCTCATGCCTACGGCGTCTGCTCCCAGAATTCGGCACATCTGAACTTCAGCAGGAGATTCATATGCTGGGCCTGATAACTGGAGATATACGCCTTCTTGAAGCTCAATTCCCTCTTCCTTTGCCACATCCTTGATGATGCCACGAAGCTCTCTACGGTAAACATCGCTCATATCTGGGAATCTTGGGCCCAGTTCTTCGATGTTCTCTCCAAGTAAAGGAGATGGAACTGAAGTTGCAATATGATCCCTGATCAGCATGAAATCACCTGCATGAAATTCCTTATTCACGCCACCACAGGCATTGGTAAGAAACAGAGTTTTTGCCCCTAATAATCCCATTAATCTTGTTGGGAGCACCACATCGGTCATAGGATATCCCTCATAAAAATGAACTCGTCCCTGCATAATAACCACTGGAACCTTGTTTACATAACCAAAAATAAATCTTCCTTTATGTCCTGCAACGGTAGATACAGGAAATCCTTTAATATCCTTATAATCAATGGTAGTAACGACTTCTATTTCCTCTGCGTATTCTCCAAGACCGGAACCAAGGATTAAGGCGACTTCCGGAACAAAATCCGTTTTTTCCCTAACACTTTTCAAACAATTCTGTAATTTTTCATATACTTGATTCATTCGCTTTTATCTCCCTTCACATTCCTGCAGGTTCAAAAATACAGGTATTTTTAGTATATCACAAATTCACATATAACTCATCTAATTTTTGACAAATTAGACGACACGATGATATACTGAACCTGTCTCGTTACCAAAATTTGGTAAAGTACTTAAACAATTTTTAGAATGCAAAAAGGGAGGATTTTTATGAAGAAAATAATAGTAATACTAATGGCCCTTACAATGACTTTTATAACATTGACTGGCTGTTCAGGGAAAGAACCAAAGCCCCAGACCACCACGTTAGCCACGTCACAGGAGGTAACATCCACAGAAACACCTACAGTTAAAAATGATGACTATACCTTGAAAATTGGCTCCTTAAAAGGCCCCACCTCCATGGGACTCTTGGAACTCAAGGACAAGTCGGTAAAGGGAACCTCTGAAGGCAGCTATGAGTTTACCATGGTGACCGCAGCCGATGAACTGCTTGGAAAAATCATAAACAAAGAGCTGGATGTTGCTTTGGTACCTGCCAATATGGCTTCCATTCTTTATACGAAAACAAACCACGAAATCACAGTTCTTGATATCAACACCCTTGGTGTCCTTTATGGAATCTCAGGAGATTCCTCCATCAAAACCGCTGCCGACTTAAAAGGAAAAACAATATATCTCACGGGAAAAGGAACCACACCAGATTACGTTATGCAGCACATATTAAAAACAAACGGCCTAACTACAAAGGATGTGACTTTGGAATATAAGTCAGAAGCAACCGAGGTGGCTTCTCTTTTAAAAGAAAAACCAGAGGCAGTGGGCATTCTTCCCCAGCCCTTTGCAACTGCTGCCATGGCTCAAAATGATAAACTGAGCATAGTCCTTGACCTAACCAAAGAGTGGGAAGCAAACTCCGGGGCAGAGGGCGGAAGTCTTGTAACAGGCGTTACCATTTGTAGGAATGACGTTTTAAAAGAACACAAAGAAGCTGTGGTTACCTTTCTGGCGGAACACAAAAAATCAGCGGAATTTGTCAATTCCAATGTAAGCGAAGCAGCGGCTCTCGTGGTTTCATCCGGTATAATCGAAAAGGCTCCTATTGCAGAGAAGGCCATCCCCTACTGTAGTATTACCTATATAGACGGGAAAGAGATGAAGTCTCTTTTAAATGGTTACTTAAACGTGCTCTTTGGAATAGAGCCAACCTCTGTGGGTGGAACTCTTCCTGACGATTCCTTCTATTACATGCCATAATTCAACCTTCCCATAAGGAGATTTTCATGAAATCAGCCCCCAGCCGGTTTAAAAATACCGGTATCATCCTCTTTTGGCTCTTACTGTGGCAGGTGGTAAGCGCCGCCCTTCATAATCATATTATTTTAGTTGGCCCTCTTGAGGTAATCCATTCACTGTTGTTTCAGGCTTTTACAATGGATTTTTGGAAGACCATTGCATTTTCCTTTGGAAAAATCAGCCTTGGCTTTTTCCTGGCTTTTGCAGCTGGCATCATAACCGGGGGCACTGCCTGCCGTTTTCCTTTGCTGGAGGACTTTTTACAGCCTCCAATCTCATTTTTAAAGTCAGTGCCTGTTGCTTCTTTTATTATCTTGGCACTGATTTGGATTGGATCAGAAAATCTATCCTTGTTTGTTTCTTTCATAGTGGTATTTCCCATGATCTATATCCATACTATGGCGGGGTTTCGAAGTGCGGATAAGAAGCTTCTTGAAATGTCCAGAGTATTTCGTATGCCTCCAATCAAAAAACTATATTATATTTACCGGCCTGCCCTGCTTCCTCATCTTATCAGTGGCTGCCGTGTGGCACTAGGTATGAGCTTTAAATCAGGAATCGCCGCTGAAGTCATCGGAGTACCCGGCCATTCCATTGGAGAGAGGTTGTATATGGCAAAAATCTATTTAAGCACGGCGGATTTATTTGCCTGGACACTGGTGATTGTTGTAATCAGTGCTGCTTTTGAAGCTTTGTTTTTGTGGGTTTTGTCTCTCGCCTCTCCCACCTCAGTCATTGCAAAAGAAGGGAGGAATAAGTGGTGGAACTGGAAGTTGTGGATCTAAATTTATCCTTTCAAGGACGTAACGTTTTATCAGATGTTAATCTTTCTCTTCATTCTGGCTCGGTCTATTGCCTTATGGGACCATCAGGGTCCGGGAAGACCTCATTTTTAAAGATTCTTATGGGACTCTTAGAAGCCGATTCCGGCTTTGTGAAAGCTCCTTCTGGGATTAAATTCACCGCAGTTTTTCAGGAAGATCGTCTTTGTGAGGAATTTTCACCCATTGAAAACCTTACGATGACGGTTCCTGGACATTCAAAAGAACTCCAGAATAAGGCCAGGGAGATCCTTATAAATCTTTTACCCAGTAAATCCTTAACCCGTAAAGTAACCACCTTAAGCGGTGGCATGAAACGGCGGGTTGCCATTGGAAGGGCGTTGTGGGCTCCGTCGGATATTATAGTAATGGATGAGCCCTTTACTGGACTTGATTATAAAACAAAGATAAGCGTGATTCGCTATATCAGGGAATGTACCAAGGATAAGCTGGTA
The DNA here is from genome assembly GCA_963528005.1 of uncultured Eubacteriales bacterium. GTDB lineage: Bacteria > Bacillota > Clostridia > Lachnospirales > Lachnospiraceae > Lacrimispora. Next base: position 37,710 of record CAURSM010000008.1, on the reverse strand, counting down.
ATTATCAGTACCCATCAGCCAGAGGATGCCACTCTTCTTAACGGCACATTAATAAGTCTTTCATGAAACAAGCATAAGAAACGAATAAAAACAAAAAACGCGTTGCCAGGTCCTGCCCATCATAGATGGGGAAGATATCTGCCAATGCGTTTTTTATTATTCTAACTCTGTTTTATTTTAATTTTAAAGTTTTAAGAGATGCTTCTACCTGATCGATTACCGCTTTATCTTCTGATTCTATAGAAGCAGAAGCGCTAAGGTACTTTTTAGTAGCTGCATCGTAGGAACCGGTAATAGCGAAGTAGCGAACTCCATCCTGAGGTGAATTATAGCGAATGGCATAATCAAACTTCTGACTTCCGTTTTTGCCGTTTTCTACATTATATCGAACAAATTCCATGCCCTCTCCACGATCAACCAGCTTCTTATACTCTTCCATGGTTGCAGGATAAACTTCTCTTGCTCCATCTGCATCTTCACCTTCTGCATAAGTAACTTCTACAATGTCGTTACCGCTTGGTGAGGTAAAGGAAGCTATGCTTTCGTCTCCATCTTCATCTATACTCCAGCCAGTTGGTGGTGTAATCTCGTACTTTCCAGAAGCTGAGGTAAATACGCCAGAGGTAATGCTACCTGCATCAGCAGAAGTCTTCTGCACATAAGCAGTTGTCTCTTCGCTTTCTGCTTCATTCGTATCTTCACTGCCAGAAGCTGCATCTGATTCTTTGCTTCCCTCTTCTTTTGTCTCAGAAGATGTTACAGTAGCTGCGGCTTCCTTTGTGGATTCCTGCTGTTTTGTATTGTTTTTTGATCCACATGCGGTAGCTGCAACCATTACTGTCATGGCTAATGCTATCACTGCCAACAAATTTTTTCTTCTCATAATAATCACTCCTTTTAATCAGTCTTATTTCATGTGACGTGGAGAATTATAACATGATAGAAAAGAAAAGTATAGGGTATTAAAGGAACTGAAAGAATCCCCAAAAATTCTTAATAATTTTACCAAGTTCTTTTCGAATCTTCTAATTTAAGAAGTTTTGTCTTAATAGGAAGTCCGCCTCCATAGCCTACCAGGCTGCCATTTGCCCCAATGACTCTGTGGCAGGGAATGATAATGGAAATAGGGTTACGATTATTTGCCATTCCCACCGCACGACATGCCTTGGGGTTACCAATGGCTTCTGCAATCTCCTTATAGCTTCTAACCTCTCCATAAGGAATGGATAAAAGCGCGTCCCAAACCTGCTTTTGAAATTTAGTCCCCTCTGGCCTAAGAGGCAGATCAAATTCCACTCGTTGGCCTTCCATATACTCTTCTATCTGTAACACTGCTTGTTCTATTAAAGGTGTTCTTTTTCTAATTGCTCCCTCAGGCTCCATAACCTGAAATTCCAATCCAAGAATTGCTTCCTCATCACACACTAAGGTTAAAGTTCCAATCTCGCTTTCCATGGTATCCCAGTATTTCATAGACAGCCTCTCCTTTCTCTTATGGTTCATTTTTAGTTACTTTCATTATATCATAGGTAATTAAAACATTCTTTTGTTTTTAAACATTCCTTATAATTCCTTTCGAATCTTTATGAAATGTTTATCGACTGGTCAAACTTCCGTCACAATTTCCAGATATACTAATAAATGTAAAGGACCCCACCTTTTAATATTGACTTTTTATTTTTCATACTCAACCGGCAGGATTAAGAAATTAGTCCTGCCGGTTCCTCCCTTTTCAGGAATAAAACCCTCTAAAAACCACGTAAAATCGAGCTTTTTAAATAAATTGAACTTTTTTTAATATTATTGTTGACAAAAGTATATACATCAGATATAATAACTCTTGCGTCTGAGAAATACAGCAAACGCAAATCACCTCGGGGTGTGGCTCAGCTTGGTAGAGCGCCTGGTTTGGGACCAGGAAGTCGCAGGTTCGAATCCTGTCACCCCGACTGAGATAAAACTGTCAAAAGGGTTTTCTCAAACACTTTTGCGGGTGTAGTTCAATGGTAGAACACTAGCCTTCCAAGCTAGATACGTGGGTTCGATTCCCATCACCCGCTCTTGAGTCTGTAGCTCAGTTGGATAGAGCAACGGCCTTCTAAGCCGTGGGTCGGGGGTTCAAATCCCTTCAGGCTCGTTTCACATCTCTAACCACGATGTGGAATTATGGTGGGTATGGCGAAGTCGGTTATCGCGCCAGATTGTGGCTCTGGAGGCCCAGGGTTCGAATCCCTGTACTCACCTTTTCCCTTTTAGGGAATTTTTTTTTATCTGAAGTAGTTATTGGGCTATCGCCAAGCGGTAAGGCACAGGACTTTGACTCCTGCATTCGTTGGTTCAAATCCAACTAGCCCAGTATGGGATACTAGCTCAGGTGGTAGAGCACTTGACTTTTAATCAAGTTGTCCGGGGTTCGAATCCCCGGTGTCTCACGAATTAAGAAAGACGGATTCTATATAGAGTCCGTTTTTTCTTACTCAAAACTACTCTCTCACTAACTTTGTTAAATTTACAAATTAAATTTCTTGACAATTTCTATTTCCAATGGTATCATCTATATTGTTGTCAGCGGGTATGGCGGAATTGGCAGACGCGCCAGATTTAGGTTCTGGTGGGAGACCGTGCAGGTTCAAGTCCTGTTACCCGCATGTCAGGTTTACGGTGAAAGCACCGGAATTCCTTGTAAACACAAGGGGTCCCGGTGCTTTTTTATTTGTCTAAAAGATAATCTCTTCCTATTATAATATAGGTATAGAAAGATTTGTGAATGATCGGTTTTGAATATTGGAAATATTTTTATATATCTAAATTCACTGTACGGCTTTACAATCGTTATATAATTTTCTGGGAGGTGATATTTTGAAACATCGAGAAAAGAAAACCGAGAAACAGTGGGCCAATGAATTTAACCAGCTAGAAATCGCAAGCAGAGAGATCAAGGCCCCATCTGCTCCCCCCGGAGAATTCGAGAACATTCTAAAGGAGATGAATCGAAGAGGTATCAAACCCAAGATCCGGGAAGAGCTAGAGCAGAGAAAGTAAGGAAGCAGTCACTGGCTTGAAAGCCGTTTGATTATCTTAATAGGATCAAGCTTTCCGTAACCCCAAATGTTATTGGGATAAGTTTGATTTTCATCACGGGTTGCTTCTCTTATAATCAAGCGGTTCACCTGATTCCCTGTTACAGCAGTGTAATTGCCCATACTATAGGCCCATTCCATGACAGTGGCAGCAACCCCAGTAGTATGGGCCGCTGCTGCCCCAGTGCCTGTAATGGTCCCATATCGACCTTCTGGTATGGCACAGGGAATCCGGTAGCCAGGTGCCCCCACATCTGGCTTTACTAATCCCAATCTCGTATATCCTCTTCCAGATTCCGGGAGTATCTCTCCATTTTGCTGATTATACGCAGTGACGGTCAAAGGATGAGAGGAATCCCCATCTGCAGTAATTGTAATGTTTGGATCGGAATTTAAGAAAAAGGTCTCATTGGATATTAGGTTGCCAGACGGCAGCCAGCAATGAAACGAGAATGGTTCGCCTCTATTACTTCCAACCCGGAAATACCATGTTCCCGGTGGAATGTTTCGAAACCGCACTAAAATGAGCTGATCTCCTGTCTCTTCTTCAAAAAGAATATTATTTACCCATATCTCACCACTGATGGTCTGAAACGTGATTCTCTGACAGCTTTCTACGGAAGCACTGATTATCTGAGTCGTTTCAAAGGTAGGTGTGGTAATCTCTATATATAGATTGGACAATATGTTAGGCCAAATCTCCATCATAAATTCCCGGTCATTTCTTCCTACTACCAGCTGAAAGTTATTAAAGTACGGCGCTGTCACTGTATTGTTGAAGTAATGTCTTTGATTGTTTCCTTCATTTCCAGCCGAAATAACTACCCCTGTCTTTGGAAGCTGCACCAGATAATCCAGATAGACACTGGAAGGTCCTCTCCCATCATGACCACCCTGGCTGCTGCCTAGGGCAAGACAGATGACAATGGGACGATTTAGCCGGCTAGCCACCCCCACCATATATCGAATTCCCAACATAATATCTGATTCCTGAAAACAAAGAGCATTGTCTGGAACGAAAAATACTTCTTTTAAATTATCTTTGGCCTCTTTTAATTTAACCACAATCAAATCCGCTTCCGGAGAACCCCCAGAAAAATTATAGGCATCATTCCTTCGTCCAGCGATGATACTTGCAATGGCAGTTCCGTGGCCAATGGTGTCTACGGTAGGAACCATAGACAAAGGATCATCTGAAATTAATGCAAAGTTAATAAGTTCCCTGGTGTATTCCGCTCCAAAGGTGAATCCTCTGGGAGGTACGCTATCAACCAATGTCTGATCCCAAATAGATATAATTCTGGTGGTATTATCATTGTGCATGAACGCCTGATGGCGGTAATCAATTCCCGTGTCCACCACACCTACAATTACGCCTCTTCCAGACGTGGTCACTTGGGGACTTTCCTCCGTGGCGTATAAATCTGGCATATCATAGCTTAGGGTGGATTCCAGCGTAAATAAAGCCGGAAACAAATGATAAGAACTCCTGCCAAGATCGCAGGCGTCCATCTGCTCCTTTAATATATGAACCAGGGAATTTACATCATTAAGAGGTGTGATATTATCGCCTGTATTATAGGTTGGTATCAATGCATTATTAATGATAAAGTCATAATATCGATTGTCCACAATCTTTTCCATGCATCAACCTCCTGTCTTTTAAAGAAGATATGATACAGTTTATGCGTTTATAGGCTGGATATGAGCAGAAGAATCAACCGAAAACCGTATAATATAGTTGCAATAAAGGACAAACGTTATTATTCATTTTATTTAACCCCAAATATCTTCTATTTACATATTTTTATATTAAAAAGATAAAAATTTACTTATTTTACTTTACTTAAACGATTTCTTGCGTTATAATTTATATAACTCTTCTTAGGAGTACCGTATTTCCCCAATCCTACGGTGCTCCATTTTTTATTGTCTTCTTTCAGAACTTATAAATTGACCTTATTTTCCAGGAAAATATCATAAATGTCATCTCTTCCCCATAACACGAGTTTTTTCATCTATTTTAAACAAACTATTTCGTTAGTTTTAAAAATTCAGGTTTCACAAACTCTTCATAAATCTACCAAAGAATAGACACACTTTCTCTGTATATTTATATCTACAAACAGGTCCCAGGGATCTTTTATATATACTTTTTTTCATACCTGCCGGCGGAGTATTTTGCCGGCTTCCTCTATGTAATTTAACCGCAATTATCAGGAGATTTTTCAAACAGGTTGGCAACATATAAGTAGTTCCTGTTTTACCGCCATGATACAATGAGCCTATTCGGGTATCAGGAAACCGCTACATGCGGAGAATGGAGCTTATATGAAAAAACATTACGATAAAATTCTTTGGGATTGTGACCTTTGGGTCTCTCAGGTGATTCACGTTCAGGATACTGACCCTTCCAGTCAATTCTATGGCGGATTCAGAGATCAGGACGGCCTCGTAGAGCCTAAATATGCCATCTTTCAGGTTACTGATATGATTGCCTGCTATCTTAATGAGGATAGCCGTTATTGTGGAAATAAAGATATTTATGATAGGATATCAATTGCTCTTAAATATATAGTAAGAGGTCAGAGAGATAACGGTTTTTTTGATTTGATCAACTGCAACTTTTATTCTGGAGCGGTTACTGCTTTTTGCCTGGATGGGATTTTGCCTGCTTATTTGTATGTAAAGCAACTGTTAGAATCAGATAAGGCATGCTCTGTGGACAAAGGCATGTTAGTTCCTTTTAAAGAGTCTATGGAGTCTATCTTAATAAAGGGTGGACGGGCGATGATTGGAAGCGGATTCCATACCCCAAATCACCGTTGGGCCATTGCTTCTGTTCTCCAAATGCTCTCTTCCATTACTGGTGATGAATCCTTTAAAAAGGGTGCGGAGGCTTTCCTGGTGGAGGGCTGTGACTGCAATGAGGACGGAGAATACGCAGAACGCTCTGCAGGCGGCTATAATAAAGTAAATAATAACGCTATGATTATGCTTGCCATAGCAAGCGGGGATGATTCCTTCTTTGAGCCTGTGAAACGGAATTTATCCATGATGCTCACTTACATAGAACCGGATCAAAGTATTTTTACCAATAATTCCACCAGACAGGACAGGGGAGTTAAGGTTTATCCAGAAGGATATTATTTAGAATATCTCTACATGGGAATACGATTTAATGACGAAACCTTTTTAAATGCTGCTTGTTCCATTATGAAACTTGCAGAGGAAAAGCACCTTAGTATGGAGGGCTTTCTCATTTACTTTATGCTGATGCCGAAGCTTGTGGATTTTGAAAACGATACTTGTGGGCTATTAACAGATTATTGCCGTCATTATAAGGATTCTGGCATTGTACGCCTGCGCAGAGGCGACTACTCTGCTTCTATTTTAAAGAATAGTCCTACCTTTCTCTTTTTCCAGCATGGCGATTTCACCGTGAGTATGAAAATAGGGGCTGGGTTTTGTGAACATCGGTATTTTACCGCTCAAAGTCTCACAGAGTTGGGTGATGAGAAAGGCTTCCAGTTAAAGGAGACAAAGACTGGTTGGTATTATCTTCCTTTTGACGAGCCTCAGGATACAACCGATTGGTGGAAAATGGACCATAGCAAGCGTGATAAGCTGATTGGACCTGATATGAGCTTTGATGTTATGATATCAGAAGTTGAAAATGGAATTGATGTGAGGATAAAAACAGAGGGCATTGATCGGGCACCCTTACGGGTTGAATTGGCATTTGACCCAGGCTGTCGATTGGAATCAGAGTATTTTATTGCAGAAGGTGTAAAAGGAGGCGGTATAGTGGCAAAAAATGGCGCTGTGACCGCCACAAAGGGCAAGTATGCCATCTCTGCTGGTCCTGGATTTGGAAATCATAACTATGTGGCAGGGAAATTCGGAAGCCAGTCACGGGCTAGTGAGTGTTTTACCGTTTACTTTACGGACTTTACCTGCTTTGATCGTGTTATTTCTTTGCGGGCGGTTCCGGCTGGTTATTGATGGGTGACTAAAAGCTTTTTATAGAAGATACCAGTTAATAACAAAATTAAAAATCAGATGCGATAAAAATCATATAATCTATTAGCTAACAATAATATTTAAGTTAATTAATTAAAAAGGAAAATCCAAGTTGAATGTGTAATTTCCATCAACTTGGATTTTTTTAAGCTCATATATTTTCATTACATCGTAGCTATATTTACATGTAGATATTACAATTTCATGGTATTTTTAATTTGGAAGCTAGATAACAGATTCTAGGATATAATTAATGTTTACTTAATTTTTTATACAATCCTGCAAAATCCACTAATTCCATCCCTAAAGAATCAGAATGATCCCAAGAGTCTATTATGATTCTTGGATAGCTTATTATTAATCCTTTAGATCTTTCCATTGAGTAAAGTTCCTTTAAAATAATCTGTAATTGAGATATACTCTTTTTACTCAATCCTTTGGTGGCTTTATCTATTTCGTCAGAAACTTTAGTCTGTAATTCAATATTCATTTTATATAAGTTGTTTTCTAATGGCATTTTAATAATTCCTCAACAAGTATTTTTCACTTTGTTTTTAACTGAAACAGCGTGAAAGGGGAAGGGACAATATCATTTGAATTAGATATTTGTTGGTAAAATCCCTAGCTCCACTTTAACTCCGCAATTAAGTTTCGTTGTCGTGTTTACAAAATACATGATAGTATACCATACGATCCATATAACAGGCAATTACAACTGAAGATTACAAAAGCATCTTTTAGATAATAAGTGCAGTTTACTCTCACCTATCTCATTTACTAAAATACTCCCTTATCACCTGAATCTGACCATTTACACGTCCAGGTATAGAAGCTCTAAGTTCTTCCCACGTCATCAACTTATCATTCTCCAACAAAAACGGGCGAAATTCCATAGAAGGTACAAATCCATACACTTCCCGTATATACGTCTCCGTCATCTTCTGAAGCTCATCATCTGTATGTATCTTTTCCTCAAACATATCCTGAACCAAAACACCATCTATCCCCGCCTTCTCCATACAACTCTCCTTCCAAACAGGAATCATTGGAATCACTCGTGGATCAGGCACTAGCGCATGTTTCCCCGGTTGGGCATAAACCACAGGATGGGTATCTTCCCACAAGTTAACCTCCCCTGTATCTAAATCCACCATATTTAAATATTTCCCATGAAAGCTAGCTTCCACCTTCTGTACCGTTCCGTCATGACCAACATATACCCAAAGATGTTCCAACTCGTATAAATGCTGGATATCATAGTCATACCAAATAGCATATTCAATGGCAAAACCAATCTGAGAGGTATTAATCTCCACCTCCCGTTTCGGAAAAGAACTGCTTCTTCTTGTTTCCCAAAACACAGTATATCCCATTGCATCAATCGTAAAAGGTTCCACTTTATCCATCATAATAACAGGTTTATACTTTTTTACCAATTCAAAATCATGTATCATTACATCTTCCTTCTTTCTGTCTTTTTTGTGTGTATCCTTCCCAATACAAAAGGACGAAACCTAAGCTTCGTCCTAATCATTTATTTTTTCTTTGATGCCTCCAGAAGATAAAGCATAGCCATTGCCTGTCCGTATGGCATTGGGCGAAGTTCTATGTCTTTGTAGAACTGTACATTTTCCCTTCCCATAGGCGTTCCATAAGAAACCTGATGAAGTACACCTTCTGCGTCAATGTAGTCCAGAATAGGCGCTAGAGCCTTTCTGGCACATTCTTCATAAGATGGGTCAACAAGTCCTAAATGAACTGCTTTTAAAATTCCATAGGCAAATCCACAGGTAGCGCTGGACTCTACATAAGAAGTGTTATCGTTAATAACCGTATGCCACATACCATTTTCATTTTGATACTTTTTAAGGCTTTCGATCTGCTTATCCAGTGCTTCTATCAGGAATCTCTTTACGGATTCATCACAGTCAATGATTTCAAACAGCTCTGGAATTGCCATGGTAACCCAACTGTTTCCTCTTCCCCAAAAGGCTTCTGCAAAGTTATGGTTTCCGTTAAAGGTCCAGCCATGATACCACAGACCTGTTTTTTTATCAGCAAGATATTTGATGTGAAGCAGGAACTGATATTGGGCTTCATCAATCCATGCCTGGTTTTGTTCCAATTTTCCCATACGTGCCAGGAATAAAACGGACATAAATAAGGTATCGTCCCAAAGCTCTTCTTCATTTAGGGTATCGGAAGTCAGATGCTGAAATCCTCCCTCCTTTGTTCTTGGAAGTCCATCTACCAGCCAGGCAGCCCACTCGCGGCAAATCTCCTTATAAGATTCATTGCCGGTTTTTTCAGCCAGATAGGTAAGGGCTAGAAGAGGCGTGGTGGTGTTAACATTCCTTGCTGGAAGACCGATTTTCATCTGTCTTTCATAATACTTCTCCAGCTTGTTTAGGAATTCCTCATCCCCTGTTTCCTCATATATTTTCCATAAGCCAAAGAGCCCTACTCCCTGGGTCCATTCCCAGTAGCGGTAGCGTTCTGCATCATCTCCGGCCAGATTTTTCGTTTCCATATTCTTTAAGAAAATATCATCTTCATCATATAAAATCTTCTCAAAACTCGATACCAATAAATCAATTTTTTCTTTTAAAAAATCCATCCCTATGCCACTTCCTTTCCTTGTACCTTACCAATACTTTCAAGGTACCGTTTGCAAACATTACAATGTTTTTGTTTTTTTTCGCTTAATCAATTGCATACTTTGTTTATTATGATATAATAAATAACCGAAACATGATGATTCTAAAGAAAGAATACAGGTGGCTCATGATGACTAGTTCCGATGACACATTGCTCTATAAAAAACAGCACAATCTAACAATCAATGACATTACGCATTCTCTTTATTACTACTTTGATTATGACGAACGCTCTTTTGACATTAACATGCCATTTCAGCATTTTCATTCCTTTTATGAAATCATGGTTTTAATCAGCCCTCAGGCCAGTCATCTGGTAGAAGGAATTCCTTATTCCATTCGTTCTGGGGACCTGGTACTGCTTCGCCCTTCTGTACTTCACCGTTCAGAGTACCCAAAAGGGGCGCCTGGTAAACGGTTGATTATGAGTTTTTTATATCCCTCTTCCCTTTGGGGGATGCCAGAGACTTATCAAAAACTATTTGAACCTTTTTATACTCCCATACCCATATACCGATTTGCCCCCAAGCAACAGCAGCTCATTAACGACAAGCTGAACCGGATTTATCATTATTCATTTCAAGAGGAAGATCCAGATTTAAGACCTCTTATGGTTCACGGGATGTTTATTGATTTTCTTTATACCCTAAGGCAGCTTGCGCCTTACAACACCTATACCAATGAACCGTTAAAAGATGAGGCTTCCCGTAAGGTATACTCCATCGCTAACTATATACATAACCATTATTCTGAAGAACTGACTTTGGATTTCCTATCCAAAGAATTCTTTATCAGCCCGTATTACCTGTCCCATCAGTTTAAAGATGTGACTGGGTATACCTTGACTCAATACATACAGATGACACGAATTAAGAATGTGCAGTATCTTCTATTAAATACCAAAAAGAAGATTTCAGCACTTGCGGAAGAGTGTGGATTCACCAGCTTCTCCCAATTTAATCGAATCTTTCAAAAGTACTGCAGTCAGTCCCCTTCTGAATTTCGAAAGGCCAGTAATCCTGACAGCCTTCATTACCCAATTTAAAGCATTGAGACAGAAAAAGCCCGTTACAGCTTCCCGGAATCATCCATACGAGGATGAGTAAGAGCTGTAACGAGCTTTTTATAGCCTGCTGCCCCGTAAAAGGAATTATTTTACGCTATCATAGTATTCTGCTCTTGCATCAAGAATTTTCTGAAGACCTGCATTTACAAGGTTGTTGTATTCTGTCTGCTGCATGCTGTCAAACTGATCTGGAGAACAGCTAATGAGCTTATAAACATAAGAAAGCATTAGGTCCTCTACATTTTTACCATAGTCTGTCTCAGCCTGAGAAATGTTAGAGTATACTGGGTAACGGAATTTACCTTCTGCGCGTACATCATAGAAGTTTGAGAACCATTCATCGCTTTCCCATTTTACAGACTGATCTTTGATCCACTTGGAGACAATCGCATCTTTGCTCTTTGTCCAGTCCATGGAAAGATTCACAATGTTAAGGTCATCACAAGTTCCTGGATATCCTTTGCTCTTTAAATCTGCCTCAGATAATTTGATTGGAACGCCATTTTCGTCTCTCTGATGCTCTGCTGTGTAAACAATATTCTCAGCAACGGCTGGATCTGCCATCCAGTTTAAATACTTCATACATGCTTCAGCCTTTTTCTCGCTGGTCTTTGGAACCATTACGAACATACCATATCTTTGCTCAAACGGTGTACGGTAGGAACCATCTTCAAGCTCAAAGCACTGTACTGGAACGAAGGTTCTTCCGCCTGCACTCTGATATAACACGGTGATGTAGTTCCATGGACTCTCAGTATCATCAAGGAAGAAACCAACATTGCCTGCAATTACCTGAGCTTTGTAAATATCCTCATTGGTATCTGTAGCAAAGTCTTTTGTAATAAGTCCCTTGTTGTAAAGTTCATTTAACTTTTTGATACCTTCAAGAGCTCCAGGAGCAACGGTTAAGTAAGCTTCACTGTAGACATAAGCATCTTTGTCATCTTTTAAGTTTACGTAAGAACCTAAAAAGTTTAAATATCCCTTCTCTGTATCATTACGTCCGCTCATTGCCCAAGGAGTTACATTGCTTACGCCGCCAGGATTTTTTTCCTTTACAGCCTCTAAGTATTTGAATAATTCTTCTTTTGTCTTAGGCATCTGCATACCTAACTTATCCAGCCAGTCCTGACGAATATAAGCGGTATGTTTTGGAGCCTCAACACCTCTCTGCTTCATAATAGCAAACTGCTTATCTTCCACAAGTCCCATTTTCTGTGCATCAGAAACATACTTTTTAATGTCACCGCCAACTGATTCATAAGCCTGTGTTAAATCAGCAAGTCCCCCATTATTTGCATAGTTGGAGAAAATACTCTGATTGTAGGTAAATACGATATCAGGTGCGCTTCCACCGGACATCATAATATTTAACTTATCATCAGAAGAAGATCTTGGTACAGAAACGTATTCTACGTTGATGTTGTACTTCTCCTTCATCTGCTTTTTAATCCATTCTGTCTGCGTGTTTTTCTCAACTGTCGTACCAGGAGCCGCATCACCTCTGTCCCAAACCATTACCTTGATAGTCTCTTCTTTGCCTTTGTCCGCTGCTGTTGTTTCACCCCCAGCCGCTGCGGAGCTGCCTGCTGCTGTAGTAGCATCGCCACCCTTACTGGAGCCGCAGCCTGTTACCAAAGCTGCTGCAGTAAGAACTGCCAGACAGCATCTTACTAAATTTGCTTTTCTCATAGAAAAACCTCCCTTTCTCTCTTTCATAATTATTAGAAATAAATAATTAGCCTTTTACTGCACCAAGCATAATGCCTTTTGTAAAGTATTTCTGGATAAATGGATAGGCAATTACCATTGGTGACATGGAAATCACAATACTCGCAGCTTTGATATTGTCTGCTACAAGCTGGGTCTGAATTCCTTCATCATTGGAAAGCTTAACGGATTCAATGAGCTGTTTTAGCACCATCTGTACCGTGTAAAGCTTGGAAGAGTTCACATAATATAGAACATCGCTTAAGCGGTTCCATCTGCCCACTGCATAGAACAGAGCAAGGGTTGCAAGCGTTGGGTAAACCAATGGAAGTGCAACTTTAAATAAGGTTTGAACCTCATTACAACCATCAATCTTTGCCGCTTCATAAAGAGAGGAATCAAGTCCTCGGAATGCAGTACACATGATGATCATATTGTAGGCGCTTAGGGCTTCGGGAATAATCAATGCCCAAAAGGTGTCGATTAACTTAAAGTCCTTTACGTTTAAGTACTTTGGAATAATACCTGGATCCAAATACATGGTAAGGACAAACAATGTCATAATCACAGCTCCGCCCTTTAAATTCTTTTTTGAAAGAGGATAAGCGGCAAGTACAGTCATAACCACACATACAATGGTTGAACCAAGCATTAAAAATACGGAAAATATAAAGGAAGAAACAAAACTTCCACTTTGGAAGGATCTGACATAGGCCTCTGTGGTAAGCTGAACCGGATAAAGGAATACCTTACCAGCTAAAATAGCATCCTTGGAGCTGAGGGACATTGAAAATACCCGAATGAGGGGAATCAACGCCACAATACTGATTACGATAAAAAAGGTGTTCCAGAAAAGCTGAAACCGCCTTTCTTCTTTGCTCTTTAATTCACCCATTACATGATTCCCTCCTGTCCCATCTTCTTAGAAATCTTATTTACGGAAAGAATCAAAATGATTCCAACAACTGACTGGAATAAGCCTACAGCAGTGGCGAAATCGAATCGACCTGCCTGGAGACCTACACTGTATACATAAGTACTGATAACGTCAGCGGCACTCTTTACAAGTGTATTTCCCATCATATAAGGACGATCGAAATCAATGGATACAATCTTCCCAAGCTGCATAATGAGCATAATGGAGATGGTTGGCCTGATCTGTGGAATTGTTACATGAGCAATTCTTTGAAGTCTGGTAGCACCATCGATATAGGCTGCCTCTCCCAGAGAAGGATCTGTCGCAGACAGAGCCGCCAAATAAATAATAAGGGAATAACCAGCAGACTGCCAGATTCCAGAAAACCAATATACAAATCTCCAGACAAACGGACTGCTTAAGAAGTTAACTTCTCGTAATCCTGTGCTACGGATTACGTCATTTACAAGTCCACTGGTAGAAAACAACTGTGTAATAATACCTGAAATGATAACCCATGACAAAAAGTTAGGAAGATATAAAATGGTCTGAGTTGCTTTTCTAATCCTTAAATTTCGTATTTCAAATAAGAAAACCGCAATTAATACAGGAACCGGGAAGCCTAAAATAAGATCTCCGGCATTTAATATCAAGGTGTTAACAAGCGCATTCCAAAAGTCTGTTGAGCCAAACGCTTCTTTAAAGTTTGCAAATCCCACCCAGGGACTGTTCCATATCCCAGCAAAAACGTTGAATTTCTTAAATGCAATAACACCGCCCATCATAGGCCTATAGCGGAACATCAACATGTAGATAACTGGAACTAAAAGCATTAAATACAACTGCCAGGTATTGCGTATGTATACTTTAAACGGTATTCTTCTGGCACGTTCCTTAACTTTTACATTTTTCATATCTTACATCCCCTCTTTTCTATACATTCCCGACCTTCGTTAGATTTTCCTCCAGACTCTCAATCAGGGCCAGAAGTTCTTTAGGTTCATGCACGATATAGTCCGCCTTTTCCTCTTCACTGGCCGGGTTCATGTCATAACGTGGGGACCAGTCTAACAATATGGAGGTGATTCCAAAGCGGTTAGCTCCAGCTACATCCTTGCGAACGTTATTGCCAATCATTACGATTCGATGTTTATCTTCATCCGTTAGATGATTTTTATCCATGGCGTCCTGGAACATCCGCTCTGATGGTTTTTGAATTCCAACTATCTCTGAAATGGTTCTGGTATGAAAACAATACCCAAGCCCATTTTCTTCATAAACATTGGTGAAAGACTGCTCTTCCCCATCTGCTACCATGGCGATGGTATAACCAGCATCATAAAGAGCCTTAAGGGTCTCGCCAGCACCAGGTATCATCTCCGCATGAATTACAATGTCTTCTTCATTGCGTATTTCAGTACCTTCGTCGATGAATGTGTCTCCACTGTCGGTAAAAATGATTAGTTTTTTCTGCATTTTGTAAACTCCGTAAGATTTATTTCGTTGCTTATATCCTAAAGCTGTTGAATGAATTATAATATTTTGTTCAAATTGTTGCTATGCGTAATTTGTTTTTATTTCTAAGCTTTACTATGCATTTTTTGCGTTTATGAAAAAGCTCTCAAGGTTTTTATCTCAAATGGTTCAAATTCCAAAAGCATCTGGCGTTGCCCCTGATCCTCTTTCAAAGAAATTCTTTGTCCACCCTCCAGGTGTTCTTCCATGGTGGTTTCATAGGCTTCTTTTATGGGAAGATCTGCCGTTAGCACACAGCTTCCATGCCTTCCCTGGGATTCATAAAGCCGTAAAATCATATGCCCGCTTCCATCTTCCGCCATCTTTATGATTTCTAAAATCACATTGTCTGCCGATAAGGCAAAGAACTTTCTGTTCTCAGACAAAAATTCGCATAAGGCTAACTGGTGGTTAAGCTGCATTCCTTCCCGTATGACTCCGCTCTCTGTAAAATCCTGACCTATGGCATAAAAGGAATACGTAAACTGGTGTTTCTCTTTATCCGCATGCATATCCGGCCAGACTGGAGATTTTAGCAAGGTCAGTTCCATGGAATTACCGCTGGTGCTGATTCCGTACTTACAGTCATTTAACACAGCGGCTGTGCGTCCAGGCTCCCAAAGGGCTGTATATCTGTGGTTGCACACTTCAAAGCGGTCTGCATCATGCCTGCGGTTCTGGTGAGTGGGACGTTTTACATAACCAAACTGGATTTCCTCTATGGCTTCACTGGTACGGATATTAACAGGAAAATCCACCTTTAAAAGCTTATGAGTTTCCATCCAATCAATCTCCGTGACAAAATCGAGCCTTCTGCTGTTATAGGTCAGTTCAATCCGCTGAATCATTGGGGAATTGTGAAGCATTCGCTTTACTTCCAAAGAAACCATAAGAGGCCCATTCTCAGTCACTTGTATGGTAACCGGACCGGTAAGGTCTATGGATTGCTCTTTATAAAAGGAACTCATTTCCCATGCATCATAATCGATGTTAATGTCCTGATACATGTGGAGTTTGTTGCAAGTACCTTTTACATATTCAATATCTGTTTCCTTTTCCACAAAGCTTACAACTTCTCCTTGGCTATCCACTATCACTGTAACGAATTGATTTTCAAGTATGTAGGATTTCGATTCGGTTCGTATGGTACAAATGGCATCTGGAAGGAACTCCTCTTTCTGATCTCCAATCACTTCCACACCAACAGATCCAAAAGAAGGAACCTTGACCGGAACCAGCACTTCATTCCCAAGCCTTTGGGCAGCAAGTCTTTTTCCATTACTCTTATATGTCTTTCCTTTTATAAATGGAAATGCAACAAGTTCCTCCCGTTCCCAACCCAAGGAATTAAATACACTAAAACCGTCTTCCCCACTTTTTGCTAATCCTTCCCGGGCTTCTTTTGAAAGTTCCATAACGCTTTGTATCAAGTTCTTTAATTCTTGTTTGGCCTCCTCATTGACTCTGGTTATGGAGGTGCCAGGTAAAATATCATGGAACTGATTGAAGAGAAGTTTTTTCCAAAGAACCTCTAGTTCTTCTCTTTGGTTTTTCCCTCTGCCCATAAAACAGCTTAAGGAACTCCAAATCTCCGCATCTCGCAGCCCGATTTCCGCCCTTCGGTTCTCTTTTTTCAGCTTTGCCTGAGACGTATAAGTCCCTCTATGCCAAGGAAGATAAAGCTCTCCCTGATAAATTTCATTTACAGTCCCCTTTTCTTCCAGCCTCTCAAAAAACTTGACCGGACTTTCCATCTGGGTGCGGGGTGCTCCTTCCAGATCCTTTACTCGCCTTGCC
Source organism: uncultured Eubacteriales bacterium (assembly GCA_963528005.1). Classification (GTDB taxonomy): domain Bacteria; phylum Bacillota; class Clostridia; order Lachnospirales; family Lachnospiraceae; genus Lacrimispora. The sequence continues at coordinate 20,946 of CAURSM010000008.1, read as the reverse complement.
ACTTCTACCATCTCTCTGGTAGGGCCTCCTCCTCCGTCTCCAAATCCAAAGGGAAATACAAAGGTATCGATATTTTCCTGTTGTACTCTGTCCTCTTCCCAGCGACGAATCATATCCTGAGGGTCCAGCCTGGCGTTATTCTTTTTAAAGAAATGAGTTAAAATGCGGCTGCCGTCAATTCCTTCCCACCAGAAAATATTGTAGGGAAAGACATCACAGCCTTTTAATGCCCTGGCCATCTTTTGAGTGGCAAAATACTTGATGCCGCAGCCCTTCATAATCTGAGGAAGCTGTCCGCTAAACCCAAAGCAGTCGGGAATCCATACCATAAGAGTTTCTGTATTTAGTTCTTCCCGAAACCATCTTCTACCGTAGAGACACTGACGGATCAAGCTTTCTCCGGATACCAGATTGGTATCTGGCTCCACATACATGCCGCCTTCTGGTATGAATTGACCTTCTTTCACTTTTTCCAATAATCGTTCATAAAGCTCCGGATAAAGTTCTTGAATGGTTTCCATAATAGGAGGTTCACATAACAGAAATTTATATTCTTCATATTCCTCTAATAAAGCGATTTGCGTGGATATGGTTCTTGCACATTTTCTCTTTGTTTCCTCCCATGGCCATAGCCAGGCAAGATCTAGATGAGACTGTCCAAATATGGTGTACTCTGGAGCGGTTGATCCATTTTTGCAGGCAAGGAGAGGTTTTAAAATTTCTCTTGCTTTTATAAAGGTATTATTAAGTGATTCTTTTTCCAGTTCAAAGTCTACAATCTGAGTGAATTTAAACAGTCCCTCTTTTATTTTAATGGCTCTCAGTGATTTGGGATCAAGGCCTTCATACAGTTGAAAGAGAGTGAACACGTCCATAGATAACTGAAATGCATCCTCATTCCATATGCCAATGTCGCATACTCCTACCTTCACCTGACAGGCTGGTGGCTCTGGCACTGCAATACGCTGGATAGGACATGGTCCGCCATTTTCCAGCCTTGGCCCATGCCCTGCATAGCTTTCTGCTACAATATGAAACCGTTCTCCCGCTTTTCCACATCGAGTTAATGTAATCCCCTCATGTTTTAGGTCTCTGGAGCCGGCAGCCTTTCCATTGACCCATAAAAGCATTTCTCCGCCAACCTCTGGGTGGAGAAAGATTCGTTTTCCTTCTGCTCTTTCAGGTAAGATAATCTCAGTTTGAAACCAGCCGTATTCCCACTTCTTCCCCCACTTGGTTCCCTGAGGCATGGGGGCAAATTCCTGTTCCAACGCTTCTGTGAGAGAAAGCCTTTTTGTGGTGGTAAAACCGAAAAACTGGACATCACAAAGTTTTTCAAACATGTGATGCCCCAGTTCCTCCAGCCATATATTAATTCGTTGTTGCCGTTCCTCCGCCAATACCATTGTTTTTCCTCCAAACATTTAAAGTCCTGGATTCATTATATTTGATATACGGGTAACTGACTATGCATTCCTTGTGAAGTTCCTGTACAATTTGTGCATTTTTTGCAGGAATATCTATCTCTTTAACTTAATGGTCTTGATTTCGTATGGTTTAAAGGTGATTAAAAGTTCATTATCTATAAATGGAATGGACTCTATCTCTTCCTCCAAACAAGTACATGATACTGCGGAAGTTGCATTTAAATCAGCTAATTTTACATGAGCCTTGGTACGCTTTCCATAAGTCTCATACATACGAATGACAATACCATCGCCCTCTTCGGAACACTTTACGGTATCTGCTAAAATATTCTCTTCTTCTATGGAAAGAAGGGAGTAAGAAAGGCTTTCCTTGCCAATAACACCGGTTGCTGTCATTGGGCAGTTTAAATCATAGGCCTCTCTCACCACACCACCTGTGCGGAAATCGCCTTGGTGAGGATAGAGAGAATAGGTAAATTCATGGTCTCCCTGATCTGCATCTGGATTTGGGAAAATACCGGATTTTAACAGGGTAAGGCGAATGATGGAATCATGGATATCATAGCCGTATTTGCAGTCATTTAAAAGAGCAGCACCATATCCCGGTTCCGAAATATCTGCCCACTTGTGTGCGCAAACTTCAAATCTCGCCTGATCCCAGGTTGTATTTTCATGAGTTGGGCGGCTTACATTTCCAAACTGAATGTCATAATTGGCTTCCTTGCAAAGAATGTCAAGAGGAAAGGCCGCTTTTAATAGAAGCTGATGTTCCGTCCAGTTGATATGGGTCTTAAAATCAATTCGCTTCGTATGCTTGTAAAAGCAGATTTTCTGCTCTAACGTGGATTCCATAAATCTCTTTGTAATTAAGATGGTACCTCTTACTGGTCCATTCTCAAGCAGGCGTGCTTCTGTGACCTCTGTCACCTTATAAACCTTCTCCCGGTAGGTGGCATCAACGTTCCAGGCATCAAACTCCAAAGGACGATCTTCAAACACAAGAAGCTCATTTCCCTGTGTTCCTTCTTTTAATAGATTTCTATCTTCCGTTTTGTCATAGAGTTTAGTAATGGTTCCTTCTGCTCCAAATTCTATCTCATAGAAAGGAGTGACGAAACTTGTTGGACGACCTTCCTTGTCAGATTGATAAGAAGATATGACTGGAGAATCATCGTAGGATGATGACTTCTTTCCATTTCCATATACTTCGTATCCCTTGGAAGGAACCTCTTCCGCCAGATAAAGAATCTCACCGTCAGCACCTTCCTGGAATAACAGACCAAGGTCTGATACCTTATTATCTAAGGATACAATTCCGGTTCTTGGAAAGCTTAAGGTGTTCCATACAGATAAGGATTCCCCATCTTTATCTGTCTGTTTCAAACCTGAGGCTAAAAGAAGACGGTTGATACAGGTACCAATAATCTCATTGCCTGACTGAATGATCTGCTCATACTGAATCTGGGAATCCTCATAAACCTCTTTAATCGAGGAACCTGGTAGGATGTCATGGAACTGGTTTAAAAGAAGGAGCTTCCAGTTTTCCTCCAAGGTTTTTGACGGATATTCTCCATCCTTTGTCAGCAGAAGATTTAGTACAGAATAAAATTCTGTGTCTGCGTTTAAGAACTCACAGGTACGATTGTACTTTTTATTCTTAGCCATAGAAGTATAAGTTCCTCTATGATGTTCCAGATATAACTCTCCATCCCACACTGGAAGCTGCTTTTCATCCATGTTCTCTTCTAAGATGTGGAAGAAGTCTTTTACAAAGGTTTGCTTTGTTTTCGGTGCTCTGGCCACGCTATGTTCCAGTCGTCTGCTCTGCTCTAACATCTCTTCGGTAGGACCGCCGCCGCCATCTCCGTAGCCATAACAGGTGAGGACTTCTTTGCCTACATCCTTGTTTTGGAATCTTTGCCAGGTTCCCATGATCTGTTTGGCATCCTGTCTTCCGTTATAGGTGGTGCTGAAATTCTTTACAGGTTCGCCATTTTTTACGTAATCTCTTGTGGAAATCAGATAGGTGAGAACCTCGCTTCCGTCAATTCCCCTCCAGCGAAATACATCATTGGGGAACTGGTTGAATTCATTCCAGCCAAGTTTTGTGGTCATAAAATAAGGCAGGCCGGATTGCTTCATAATCTGTGGAATGGCAGCGCTGTATCCAAATACGTCAGGAAGCCATAATACCTCACTGGCGGCTGCCCCCAGCTCCTTCTCAAAGAATCTTCTTCCATAAAGGATATGACGAACCAGGGATTCCCCGGAAGCCAGATTGCAATCTGGTTCTAGCCACATGGCGCCTTCCGTTTCCCAACGTCCTTCCTTTATTCTCTCTTTGATTTCTTCAAATACACCAGGAGCTTCTTCCTTTACAAATTCATAAAGCTGAGGCTGACTGGACATGAATTTGTATTCTGGATAACGCTTCATGAGATTTAATACGGTCTGAAAACTTCTGACTGTCTTTTGTCTCGTTTGCTTTAGGGGCCATTTCCAAGCTACATCAATGTGGGTATGTCCGATGCTGTGAACTGTGACCTGATTATCTGGCCTGTCCTTGTAATAATGTTCCAGGAGCCAGGCATCTGCTTCCTTTACAGACTGGAGAAATTCGTTTGATCCAGGACGTTTGAAATCAACCAGATTAAGAGCTTCATTTAAGGACTTAAAGGTATCGATTCGTTCTAGATCATCTTCTTCCAAAAGGTCTGCTGCTTCAAAAGGTATGACAAAATCATAATAAAAAGCTGCGATTACCTCTGAATACGTTCCAATTTCCAAATGGAAAAAGTTCGTAAGCCCGGTACTATTGGAATAAGCATAAAAGGCTAATTCAACGGTCTCTCCGCCCTTTGCATAGTCAGAAAGGATTATCTCTTGATGGTTCATATCCATGGTACCAGAGAGTTTTCCATTTAAGTATACAAGAATCTGAGGATTGTCCGTATTCCAGATATCTGTGGCCCCAGTATTTAAAACTGCCCGTACCTGAGCTTCACTAGAAGTTTCAGGAAGCGTTACGTTCGTAAGAAACCAGTAATGCTTATCGGTTCCTCCCCAGGTCTCATCCGGTCCAAAGGGAGTCCATGAAAACGCACTGCTGTCAAAGCTTTCTTCAAAGCTATAATCCCCTGGACTCACCAAGACCTGCTCTGCTCTCATCATGTTTTGATAGCATAATGTCTTGATGGAATCTACTGCTGCCTTTAATCTGTTTCTCATAGGATTCATAACATCATTCCGCCTTTTTCTAAGATTTTAAAAAAGCGGGAAACCAAATATTGTTGGTCTCCCGCCTAAAAAGCTAATACTAGCCCTTGATTCCTGTAGATGCGATTCCTTCTACCAAATACTTCTGCATGGTTAAGAAGATTAAGAATATAGGAACCAGGGATAAAGTTGCCATTGCAAACATCGCGCCCCAGTCTGAACCAGCTGTAGGGTCTGAGAACATCTTAAGAGCGTAGCTGACCGGATACTTCAACGGATCACTTAAGTATATCAACGCAGAAAGGAAATCATCCCATCTCCACATGAAGGAGAAAATTGCGCTTGTTACCAGTGATGGCTTAATTAGAGGAAGAATAATCCGGTAGAAAATGGAATAAACCGTACAGCCATCCATTCTCGCAGCCTCATCTAAGTCAATGGGAATTCCTTTTATAAACTGTACATTCAAGAAAATGAAAAAGCCCTGTCCAAAAAACTGTGGTACAATGATTGGAAGATAACTGCCTACCCAGCCCAGTTTATTAAAGATAATATACTGAGGAATCATAATGACCTGGAAGGGAAGCATCATAGCAAGCAGCATACATGCAAACCAGAAGCTCTTAAATTTGAAGTCCATACGGGCAAATCCATAACCAATTACAGCAGAGGAAACAACTGCTCCTAGTGTGGATAGACCGGCAATCACAAAGGAATTCTTAAAAAATATTGCAAAACTGTAACCTGCAAATCCCTTCCAGCCTACCAGATAGTTGGCAGGAGAAAATGTTTCTGGAAACAGACTGGCTGCGGTACGAAATATTTCATTGGTGTCTTTAAAGGAGCTCATCACCATCCACACAAGCGGATATATCATAACACATGCAAAGAAAAAGGTAAATACATGATATATCACTGAGATGGCTGCTCGTTTTTCTTTATATCCTGTCATCATCTCTCATCACCCTTCTGCTTCATAATGTACCCACTTTTTCTGAGTCTTAAATAGGATCAGAGTCAGCAGACCTACAACGAATACCATGAACCAAGCCATAGCACATCCGTAACCTAGCTTATTATAAGTAAAGGAATTCTGGTACATGTAAACGGTATAAAACAAAGTGGTATCTCTGGGTTTACCCTGAGTGATGATATAACTTTGGGTAAATGCCATAAAACCGTTGATTAACTGGTTGATCAGGTTAAAGAAGATGGTTGGTGTCAGCATAGGAAGCGTAATCTTAAAGAAACGCTCGATGCCATTGGCACCATCTACGGTAGCAGCTTCATATAGGCTGACCGGTATCTGCTTTAAACCAGATAAGAATATAAGCATGGAAGAACCAAACTGCCAGATAGCCAGTATGATTAAAGTCCAGATTGCGGTATCTGTTCTTCCCAGCCATGCGATATCTCCTGGAAGTCCGACCACAGCCATAAGTGCATTGATAACACCATCGCTTGCAAACATTCTTTTCCAGAGGATTGCTACAGCAACACTGGAACCAATGATAGATGGCAGATAATAAACGGCTCTGTAAAATCCAGATAATTTACTACTCTTTACTAACAACATGGCAACTGCTAAAGCCATGATAAGCCGGAGAGGCACCGAAAACAGAACATAATACATGGTAACTCCGAATACTTTCCAAAACTTTGGATCTCCAGTAAACATGGTTCTGTAATTTTCCAGACCTATAAAAACCGGTGTCTTTAAAATGTTATATCTGGTGAATGAAAACCCTAAGGAAAGAATCATTGGAATGGCTAAGAATGCAAGAAACCCTATAATGAAGGGCAGGATAAATACATATCCTGCAACCTTCGGTCTGTTTAAAACTTGTGCCAATGTTTCTTTTCTCTTAGGGAGTGATTGATTATTCTTCATCTTATCCCCTCCGGACTTTTAAACTACTATTTTGCTGCTTCTTCCAAGATCTTTTTCGCTTCAGGTACAAACTGGCCAATGGCATCATCTGCAGTTGCATCCCCATAACGGACTGCTTCTACAACAGTTTTTCCTAATGCTTCTACTTCGCCCTTACCAGATGGATCTGGAGCGTCGATTGGTGTTGCAACTTCTGAAACCTTAGCTACGTAATCAAATACGTGCTGGGAAATTTCATCTGCTTTTGGTTTGATTGCTTCTGCAACTTCAGAGTTAACTGGGATTCCTCTTTCTGCAAGAAGAATATCGTTTGCTTCTGTGCTGTTAACAAACCAGTCAAGGAACTTCGCTGCTGCTTCTTTGTTCTTAGAGGATTCAGCAACGGAGAAGAACATACTTGGTTTTAAATAAATTGGCTGTGTCTTTGAATCGGTAATGGTTGGGAACATGGTAATTCCTAAATCTCTTCCAGCAGTTTTGGATACACTAATGTACTGGTTGGATAATAAGAAGTCATTCCATGTGGAAGAGTCAATAATTGGTTTTGTTTCAACTACGTCTGGATTCTTTTCAGCAAGAAGATCTGCGGAAATGCTGAAATCTGCTTTTGCAAATTTCTCCATGGTGTTGAAATAAATCTTCATAGAATCTTCTTTGCCAGTTGTTAATTCATCAAATAAATGAGAACCATTCGCTCTAGCCATGATCTGCATCATGTTGATTCCACCGTCATAAAGAGCTTTTGTGCCAGTTTTTTCGTATATTGTTTTGGAAATATCGTATAATTGATCCATGGTCATCTGATCTGGAATGGTAACGCCAGCTTTTTCAACGATTGCTTTATCATAAAGCATCATAGGAGCGTTGCTTCCAAGGCTGATTGCGTAGCATTTTCCGTCAATGGAACCACTTTCGATAATGCTCTCTGAGATTTTTGAGGTATCAATAGCTCCGGTAGAGATGAATTCAGATAAATCAGCAAGCTGTCCACTCTTCTGATACTGATTTAAGTAAGAATAGTCCATCTGAACGATATCTGGCAGATTGCCGCCAGCTGCCATAGCAGAAAGCTTATCCCAATAACCAGACCAATCCGTAAATTCAACCTTGATATCCACATCTGGATTCTGGCTCATATAAAGATCTACTGCTTTTTTGGTTACGTCGTTTCTTGTCTGGTTACCCCACCAGCTAAGATTTAAAGTTACTTTTCCTCCAGTGGAACCAGTAGTACCAGCCGCTGCTTTTGTTGTCTCAGCTGCTGAAGAAGCTCCGGTTGACTGTGTATCAGGTTTTTCTGTCTTAGCGCCACAAGCCGCTAAAGAGGTCGCTGCTATCAGTGCAGCAAGGGTTGTTGCTAAAAGTCTCTTTTTCATTATAAAACCTCCCTTTCGATTTAATTATCGTATCCATATCATATGTCAAATATGCACAACGGTAAAGTTAAAATATGGCTTTTTGTGGTTAAAAAAACAGCTTTTTGTAATTATATGTCGAAATTCAATTTATTTTTTTGCACTTTTACTATATAATACTGACATGGGGAAAGGATGTATGATTATGAACCGATGTATTATGTTGTTTAACAACCTATCATTATATAAGAAGATACTGACTGTTTTTTTATTGTCCATGCTGGCAATCTGCATTACTTTCTTTTTGAGTGTTAAAATATTATCAACTCGTTATAACGAGGAGCTTTATAAGACCAATGCAAACTCCCTCAATCATGTCACTACCTACTTAGAATCTGAGATGCAGATGGTGGAGACCATAACAGACAGTTTGGTTGGGGATCAGGCGATTCAAAGCAACCTTACCTTTTTATCAGAAAATCCTTATAGCAATCGAAGAGCCCTGGCTCGCAGGGATATCTACCAGCAGCTATATAGCTATATCTATCGAAGCAGCTATATCAAATCCATCAATATTATTTTAGAAGATGGAACCAACATCTGTATGGGAAGCTCGGATGATATTTTAAAATTTAATGTTAAGGAGTTAAATAAAAATCTGGATTCCTTAAATGGCGGGTCCATGTGGTCCTCCAGCATAGAGGCCGGTCCAGATACCGTCTGTGCCAGGCAAATCCTTAAGCTGAAATACTTAAGCTTAAAGAAACTGGGAGAACTCTACATTACTGTAAACATGGATAAAATGATTGAAGACGGCCTAACGAATTCAGGAAGTCTTTCTGAAAACTCTAATTTTATTCTCATGTCAGGAGGCAAACGAATCTATCCTTCAAAGCCTTTTCACGATGAATTAAGCCTTCAGATGATTGAGGACATCAAACAACAGGAGAATTCTTATACCATTGCCACCTTAGATGGCAAAAAGGAATTTATCATAAGCGGACACATTCCTTATGCAAAATGGGATTATTTATATTTCAGGGATTATGATCCTTTGTTTTACGGAATTCGCCTGATTAGCATGCAGATCTTTCTTTTTACCTTCTGCATTATTACAATTACCGCCGTATGGGTAAACGTAATCTTCCGCCACATCTTCCGCCACCTTGATTATCTCATTGAAAAGATTAAATGCTTTGGCAGCGGAGAGGTTCCTGATTACAATATTAAATTATATGATTATGAAAATCGTCAAGATGAGATTGGTCAGCTCCACCGCAGCTTTGATGAAATGACTCACAGCGTAAAGGTGCTTCGAGATGAAAATTATGACAAGCAGCTTCTTGTCAGGGATTCTACCATAAAGATGCTGCAACAGCAAATCAATCCTCACTTTTTATACAACACCTTAGACACCATTAACTGGATGGCACAAAAATACGGTGCTGATGATATTTCCGTCATGGTCCGTTCTCTTGGTAACTTATTTAGAGCTTCCATTGCGGATCAAAAGGATATGATTCCATTGTCTGATGAACTAAAGGTGCTTAATGACTATATCCGGATTCAGGAGATACGATTTAAGGACAGACTTAATTTTGAGCTTGATATTCCGGAAAAGACTTCTCAAATCTTTGTCCCAAAGCTCTGCATCCAACCTCTGGTGGAAAATGCCTTAAAGCACGCCATGGAAGATACCGATGAATTATGCAGGATTCGGGTTTCCATTCAAGAGATGGATCAGGATTACCAGATCCAGGTTTCCAATACAGGTTCCCAGTTTGAAGAGGACCTATTAGAGAAGATTGCCAACAAAGAAATCACCCCTCAGGGGTCAGGGGTCGGTCTTCTTAATATTAATTCCAGATTAAAACTGCTTTACGGAGACAATTACGGACTGAAATTTTACAACAAAGGTGGAAAGGCAGTTGTCATGCTGTCCATTCCAAAGGAACAGGAGGCTTGATATGCTGAGACTAATGATAGTAGATGACGAACAGATTATAAGAGAAGCTCTTTCCCAGATGATCGACTATGAGTCCCTGGGCTATAAGCTAATCGCTACAGCAAAGAACGGTATGGAAGCTTACGATATTATCTGTGATGAATATCCAGATGTGGTGATTACAGATATCCGGATGCCTATCTTAAACGGCCTGGATCTGATTGACCGCTCCATCAAAGCGGATTCAAAGATTACGTTTATCCTGCTTTCTGGATACAATGACTTTGAATACGCAAAGCAAGCCATGAAATACGGCGTTCGCTACTATCTATTAAAGCCAACGGATAAAAATGAGTTAATTGATTCTCTTGTCTCTGTGAGAAAGGAACGGCTTATTGAAGAGGAAACCAGAAAGCTTCAACAGGATCATTTCTTAAAAAGCCTTCATTTTCCCTTGGAACAAAGCTTTATTATGGAGGCGCTAGAGCATCAGGATAACTTTTCACCAGTCTTTCGAAAATATCAGGGGCTATTATCCGTCCCAAAAGATTGCCTATATGCCTGCATCTGTTCCTTTGTAGAAGAAAGTTATTTAAAGAATTTTGCCTGTGATGTCAAGCGGATGTTAGAAATCGCAAAGATTCCCTTGCTTTTTTCCATTCTTTACGTGAAAAACACAGCTGTCCTGATCTTCCCAGCCTCCACCCTTGCCATTCAAGAGGAGATGGAACGACAGCTCACGGAATTAAAATATCCAGGTCAATCCGTAACCTTTGAAACAGAGTTTCTCCATAAGGAATCTGCTGAACAATTATTTCATGAGATTCTTTTAAAGATCTCCAGGTTTGAGAGAATTCTTTTAATAAAAGAGGATGGAGGTTCCCACGAGATCAAAAATCACATCGCCTCCCCCTGGATGATTAGCCGTCTGGAGGACTCCATTACCTCTGCTGAAAACATCTTACAAAAGACTGCTCTTTTGGATTCCGCATTTATGGACTCCATGCCATTAATCACAGCCAGAAGCCTTGCCTTAGGTCTGTTTCTTCAAAGCGGGGTGGAACAGGAAAAGCTTCCTACGGATGCTGCCTGCGATTTTTTTAGAAGATTATATTCCTGCAATTCGGTACAGGAAATCAGAGATTTGCTTTCCGTGGTCATGGTTCAGAAAACAAAGGACCCTGGTTCTCAAAAAATCAGTTCCAATATATCCATTTTAAAAACTTATATCAGAGAACATCTGGATTCTGAGAATTTATCCCTAAAGTGGCTGGCTGAGAATTATCTGTTTGTAAGTGTGGGATACTTAAGCAAGCAGTTTATCAAAGAAGAAGGAATGCGTTTTTCTGACTATCTAAATAAGGAACGAATGGAAGAAGCCATACGGCTTATGACCTTTTATCACAGCGATAACGTAAAGCACATTGCCAGACAGGTAGGGTTTGGCAGCAATCCCCAGTACTTCAGTCAGGTATTTAAGCGGTATACCGGCCTTCCGCCGACCGAATATATTGAAACATTAAAAAACAAATAGGAAACACACACAAAAAGGAGAATCTTGATCATGACAAACGAACAGTTACTTGAAAAAATCCATTTAGTGGTGGAAAAGCTTATGAACCTGGGAGGCAGCGATTACGATAAGGACCAGACTGTCAGTACCAATGATACGAGCAAAGGAATCATACAAAGAGATTTCGGGATTGAAGAGTGGGATTGGCCACAAGGTGTTGGACTTTACGGACTGAAAAAACTTCAGGACTTTTATGGAGATGAACGTTATCTTTCCTTTTTTGACAACTGGTATAGCGGGCATATAAAGCGTGGACTTCCATCTATTAATATTAATACCACCGCTCCATTCCTCCCTCTTTCCTATATTCAAGATAAATTAACAAACCCAGAGGATTTTAAAAATCTCTGTAAACAGAGAGCGGACTGGCTGATCCACGACCTTCCTAAGACTCCTGACAACGGCTTTCAGCACGTAACAAGCGCCATTGGAGACCGGAATGGAGTGCAATTAAACGAAGGTCAGATTTGGGTTGATACCTTATTTATGTCCGTGCTTTTCCTAAATCACATGGGATACCTGGAAAATAAACAGGAATGGAAAGACGAAGCCACCCACCAGTTCCTTGTCCATATCAAATACCTTTTTGACAAACAGACCGGTCTCTTCCATCATGGCTTCCGTTTTGATCAGATGGATAACTTTGGAGGCATCTTCTGGTGCAGAGGCAATTCCTGGTTCACCTATGGTATCATGGAATTTCTTGATGACTGCAAGGAAGAATTAAGCCAGGGAGTAAGGGATTATTTCATTGACACCTTTAAAGCTCAGGCCAGCGTTTTGTTACGTCTCCAGGCTCCTTCCGGGCTTTGGTATACCGTTCTTGACGATGCTACCAGCTATGAAGAGGTTTCCGGATCCGCTGCCATTGCCGCAGGACTGCTTCGCGGTGTTAAGGCTGGCATTCTTGATGAATCCTATAAAAAAGCAGCAGACCAGGCAATCCAAGCAATCTGCAATAATATCTCAGAGGATGGCACCGTACTTAACGTATCTGCCGGAACCGGAATTGGTATGACCGCAGATCATTATAAGAACATTCTTCTTATGCCTATGGCTTATGGACAGGCACTTGCCTTAACTGCACTATGTGAAGCATTGGAAAAATAATTAAAATCCAGGAGGTGGAATCCTATGAATTAAGATTCCACTTTCCTGGATTTTTTTCGATAACCTGATGGGGTCTCATCCCCATGTTTTTTGAAAATTCGTTCGAAATAAGTTACACTTTCAAACCCAAGCAAACCGGATATCTCTGTGATTGTATAATCACTATTAGAAAGAAGTTCCTTTGCTTTTCTCACCCTGGCAAGATTCCGGTACTCATTAACAGAAAAGCTTGTGACCTCCCGAAAGATACGGCTCAAATAGGATTTACTGATAAAAAATCGTTCCGCAATTTCTTCTAAACTTTCTCCTGACTCACAATGAGTGGTCAAGTACTCAGCCACCTCATGAACTTTTCCATGCTTGGCGGTCTGTACCGTACCTGGCATTTCTTTTAACACACGTTTCTTGCTGATTCGATGGATCAGCAAAAGAATCTGGGATAGTTTTAAACGAACCATGGTTTCATATCGCTCTCCCCGTTGTCCAATCTCATCACGTATTGCAAGCAAAAGAGACTTCATCTCCTCCCATTCCAATTCTGAAACCTTTAAAACTCCGTAATAATCTCCAAAAAGACGCTCTAAGGAAACGATACCTGCACTTTTTAGCCACGGGTCCAGAACTCTGCCACTAAGCTGTAGTAAAATCCGGTCATGCTTGCCGCTTCCCGCCTGACTGGTTTTATGAACCTGCTCCCGGTTAATCAAAACAACATCTCCAGCCTTTACGTAATACGTTTCTTTTTCAATAAAATAATATCGTTCCCCCTCCAGGAGAAAATAAAGCTCATAAGTATCATGGAAGTGGTTCATGGTCATGGAATATTCCTCATCTCGCACCACCTCATCAATGACGACGCCCTCCATGCTCTCTGAAAATATGATTTTATCCATTCTTTCCTCCAAGTCAGTAGCCAAAAGTATGATTTCATCAAAAAAAGCACCAATTATATAAGATTTATAATACTATAATGCATTATAATATGCAATATAGAGCAATAGAAAACATATAAAAACATATCGCATCCACAGGAGGACTCCATCATGAATTACTCTGATAACAAAATTACGGATTTAAAGATCGCCTACATCGGCGGAGGCTCAAGAGGCTGGGCCTGGACCTTTATGACTGACTTATCTATGGATGATTCTTTAAGCGGCACCATTCGCTTATATGACATTGATGAGTCTTCCTCTAAGAATAATGAAATCATTGGCAATCAACTGACTGACAGAGAAGATACCATAGGAAAATGGAAGTATGAGTCTTCCAAATCTTTGGAAGAAGCTTTAACCGGCTGTGACTTTGCAGTCATTTCCATCCTTCCTGGTACCTTTGATGAGATGGAATCCGACGTTCATCTTCCAGAAAGACTTGGCATCTATCAGTCTGTAGGTGACACAGCTGGACCTGGTGGAATGATTCGTGCCCTCCGTACCATCCCTATGTTTGTTACCATCGCGGAAGCCATTAAAAAATATGCACCTGAGGCTTGGGTCATCAATTATACCAATCCTATGTCCTTGTGTGTAAAAACTCTGTACCATGTATTTCCTGAGATTAAGGCGTTTGGATGCTGCCACGAGGTATTTGGTACTCAGAAAGTATTAAAAGGAATCTGCGAGGAATCTCTTGGTCTTTCTGACATCGACCGTAAGGATATTCATGTAAACGTTCTTGGAATAAATCACTTTACCTGGTTTGATCAAGCCTCTTATAAAGGCATTGATTTATTCCCAGTTTATCGGGATTATATCGACGCAAATTATGAAGAAGGATATCATGAACCGGATAAGAACTGGGCCAACAACACCTTTGAATGCGCCCATCGCTTAAAATTTGATTTGTTCCGTCGTTATGGCCTAATCGCTGCTGCGGGAGACCGCCATCTGGCCGAATTTATGCCTGGAGATGAATATTTGAAGGATTCAGAGACAACAAAGAGCTGGAAGTTTGGCCTTACTACAGTCGCATGGAGAAAAAATGATTTAAAGACCAGACTGGAAAAGAGCCATCGTTTGGTAAATGGGGAAGAAAAAATCGAGTTAAAACCATCTGGCGAAGAAGGAATCCTGCTCATTAAGTCTCTCTGCGGACTTGAGAGGACCGTGAGCAACGTGAATATTCCAAATACCAATTTACAGATTCCAAATCTTCCAAAGGATGCCATCGTAGAAACCAATGCTGTCTTTGAACGCAACAGCATTAAGCCAATTGTGGCTGGTTCTATCCCGGAGAATATTCTGGAACTCATCAAACCTCATGTAGATAACCACGAACGAATCTTAAATGCGGCCCTTACTTATGACCGCAATCTGGTATATGAGGCTTTTGCCGCTGATCCTCTAGTAAAGAACAGGGCAACCGAAGAAGAAATTAAAACGTTAGCAGATGAAATGATTGAAAATACAGCTACTTATCTACCTGCTGGCTGGAAAACAAATTAAATTCTGCTTATAATAAAAGAGACAACCATACACTTCCCTTCGCCGCTTATGGCATGGGGGTGTATGGTTGTCTCTTTTTATTAAAATTTTAGAAAATTAAGGGTAAAATGGGCTTCTCCGCTTTCATCTACTTCCATGATCATATAAGATGGCTTACGCCCCTCTTGTCTTGGATAAGATAAACTTCCTGGATTCAAGATAATAACCCCATTATGTACCTCGTAAAACGGTCTGTGGGTATGGCCGTACATAACGATATCAAGATCTCTTTCCCTTGCCTCCAGCTCAAGCCGTTCCACGCCAAGGGAAACATTATAATAATGACCATGAGTTAGAAGAATCCGGTATTTTCCGATTGTGATCTCTTTTTCCCGGTCAAGATTGGAAAAAAAGTCATTGTTCCCAAGGACGATGTGGACCTGACAATCTTCTCCTGCCCAGCCAGTGATCTTTTCCTCGCTTCCTTCCGAATCTCCCAGATGAATGAGCATATCATAAGGACCAGTTTCAGAAATGATCTTATAAAGGCTGTCATCCTTTCGGTGCGTGTCACTGACAATCAGTATTCTCATCCTTCTTCCCCCTGTAATATTCCATAAGCTTACACTTCATTGCTTCCAGTGCCTTGCCGCGGTGACTGATTTCATTTTTCTGTTCCATAGTAAGCTGTGAGGCTGTCTTTTTAAATTCTGGTAAATAAAAGATGGGATCATAACCAAAGCCTTCTTCTCCGGCAGGTGCGTCTGCCAACAGACCTTCCATGGCTTCTTCTGTATGAAGTACGCTTCCATCTGGTAATATTGCTGCGATGCTGCAGACAAATCTGGCGCTTCGTTCCTCTCCACTTGCCTTTGCTGCACGGTTTAAAAGATTCTCATTCTTAATCTCATATGAAGTATCTTCTCCCATATACCTTGCAGAATAGATACCTGGTTCTCCGTTTAAACAATCAACCACAAGACCAGAATCATCAGCCAGAACGATCCCACCAGTCTTTTCCCATACAGCTCTTGCCTTAATCTCGGCATTTTCCAAAAAGGTGGTTCCATCTTCTACAATGTTAAGATCCGCTCCTGCCTCTTTCATGGAAAGGACATTGGCTCCCAGATCCTTTAAGATTTCCCGGATCTCCCGCATCTTGCCTTCATTTCCCGTTGCAAAAATTATCGTTTCCTCGTTCATTATACTCTCCTTTATCGCCAGTTCTATCGGTCTGTGGTATACGCTTTTAAGCATAGATTACAGTCCTGTTTTTTCTCCACCCGCTCCCAGCTTTTTCCGTCAGGGCTGATATAACCTTCTCCATCGGAAATATCCACCAAGGTGCGTCCATCTCCTGCATCGTATTCGATGGCAGCCGGATGAATGGCATCGGGTGTTGTAATTTTAACTATGACAGCAAACCGTTCTCCCTTATAAAGCTTTTGTTCTCCCTCTATACTGCCGGTAATCGGAACTGTATAATAACCAGCATTGCTAAAACTCCCTTTTGCTAACAGCACCTTCCGGTCAAAATCTCCGCCAGTTACAATGTTGGCCTCGTCTTTTACCTTATCCACTCCATAGATCTCATAGGAGGTATTGGAATTGGTTGCATAAAATCCCACTGCGGACAAAGCTTCGTCACCTTTTGCTTCGTAGACATTGGAAAACCAGATGGTATCTTCCCCATATCCTAACTGCCCGACCCAACCTCTTAAATCTGACTGATAAATATGGCTGTAATTATCAATACCCTCCGTAAGGGAGTATACAAGATTGTTCATCCCTATATTGGAATCGTAATAAGATACATAATAATACCCCTGGTCTCCAAATCCCTTTCCCCAGCTATTTAAACAGATAAATGCCCCGTCTCCGTTCACTTCCGCTTGAAAGTTTTCTTTTGGATAATTATCATCCCAGCCAATGATCACAGAATCGTGGTTCGGGGGTTCAGAGCCGATATAGCAATAAGCATAAGCCTCCTCATTATAAGAGGCTGAACGGCTGTTTTCATCGGTCATAGAGGTATACAAAGAGCTTTGTACTCCCCCATAACGAAGAACTGCCTGCTTAATCTTTTCATAATCCTTGCCGGGAATCATCTGAACTTCCTGAACATGCTTTACTGCTTTTAGCCCCTTGGGAGAACTCCCATCGCCATATGGATCCTGAGCTTCCAAAACAGGTCCCTTCCAAGACAAAAGATAAGCCAAAGACATGGTAAATTCCCCTCCCTCTACCTGAGGAATGGAAAAACCGTTGCCAATGGACATATGATCTTCGGAAAAATCAAAAGATTCTCCTGGAAGCAGACTTGCTTCCAGAGCCTGAAGAGAAGCAAATGCCCAACAGGTTCCAAGATTCCCCTGGTTCTTCACGGCAGGTACCCTGCCCTCATTTCTGCCATCGTAGAATTCGGGAAGGGCGCCATTTGTTACAGGCACCTTTCCCACTACTGGCTTATCAGGGCTTTTGTATTGACACCCTGTTAAGATTGAGACTGCTAAAAGCATCAAGGCAATCTTTGTTCTATTTTTCAACCGAATCTCCTGTTTTTCTTCTTGGTGGCTTTGGCCCCATAAACTGATAGAAATAGGTTTTCATCATACCGTTATAGATCTTACGGTTCTTATCTGCTTTTCTTCCAATGTATCTTTCTGCATCTTCAAAGGCAGTTATCATATATAAGGACCAGGCATCAAGTGCTTTATAGCGCTCACCGATCTGGCGGTAAAGCTCTGGCATATCTTCCTTTTCTTCCAGTCTCTCACCGTAAGGCGGATTGGTAATAACAAATCCATACTTTTTCGGATGGCTGAGTGCACTTACTGGCCTTTCCTGAAAATGGATCATATGCTCCACTCCCGCAGCGGCTGCATTTAACTTGGCAGCCTTGATAATCTCTGGATCACTATCGTATCCCTGAATGTCTACCTTTACGTCTTTATCCACCATTTCATTGGCTTCATCCAAGGTATCGTACCACATTTTTTTAGATATCAGATTATCCCATTCTTGTGAAAGGAAGGAACGATTCATTCCAGGAGCAATATTAGCTGCCATCATAGCTGCTTCTATGAGAAAGGTTCCACTTCCACAGAAGGGATCCACTAAGATTCGATCCTTATTCCACGGAGTGAGCATAATCAGGGCTGCCGCAAGTGTCTCCGTAATGGGTGCCTTACTGGTAAGGGTTCTGTAACCTCTTCTATGAAGAGATTCTCCCGTTGTATCAATCCCTACCGTTACCTGATCTTTGTAAAGGAATACTCTTACGGGATAGGAACTACCATCTTCCTCAAACCATTCCAGTTTAAAGGATTTCTTCATCCGGTCTACCATTGCTTTTTTCATAATGGACTGGATATCAGAAGGGCTAAAGAGCTTACTTTTAATAGAGGAAGCTTTGGTTACCCAAAATTTTCCATCTTTAGGAATGTATTCTTCCCAAGGAATGGCTTTGGTTGCCTGAAAAAGCTCTTCAAATGTCTCTGCTTTGAAACTTCCCACTTTTAAAAGAATACGTTCCGTGGAACGAAGAAAGATATTGGCACGGCAAATAGCCTCATCGTCTCCAAGGAACGTCACTCTTCCATCTTCTACTTCCGTAATGTCATATCCTAAATCCGTTATTTCCTTCTTTAATACCGCTTCCATACCAAAATGGCAGGGTGCGATGAGTTCAAATGTTTTTCTCACTTTATTCTCCTAAGTTCATTTCTTTTAATTTATTTCCTTCAAAATCCAGGATAGAAAACACTTGATCTTCCAAAACTCCATACGTAGGCGGATTCCCTGCCTTTGGTATGGAAACAGATCCTGGATTTAATATGGTGATATCGCCTTCTCGCTCAGCGGTCAAAATGTGGGTATGACCATGAAGAAGGATATCTCCTTTTTGGATTGGTGGCAGATGATCTTTATGATAAATATGACCATGGGTGATATAGATGGTAAGACCATCGACTAAAACCAATCCATAATCTGCAAGGACAGGAAATTCCAATACCATCTGATCTACTTCTGTATCACAGTTTCCTCTTACACAATAGATCTGGTCCTTTATGCCATTTAACATAGAAATTACCTGTTTGGGTTCGTAGTCCCTTGGAAGATCATTCCTTGGTCCATGATACAAAATATCCCCTAACAAAATCAATCGGCTGGCGCCGGATTTTCTATATTCATCTAATAGGAGCCTGCAATAATAGGCTGACCCATGAATGTCAGAAGCAATCATATATTTCATATTTCATTCTCCTTCAGTATATAATAGATATATTTTAAAGCTAGGGGATATATCTGTCAATGAATTTACCTACCCCACGCCATATATTTTCCTCGATAGTATGCGATTCCATTGGCGATACTAACCACTTCATATCCATATGGCTCTAATTTTCGGCAAACCATCATGCTTTGCCCGCCCCTTGCACAGTAAAAAATTAAAAGTTTATCCTTTGGCAAGGTGCCGACCCAACTGTCCATCTCTTCGTAGGGAAGATTGACAGCACCTCTGATATGAGATTTCTGGTAAGACTGGCTATTTCGAAGATCTATAATCATAATATTATCATAATATTCAATATAATTATCAATTTCCCAAATTGGGATGGTCTGGAACATATTATCACCTGTCCTTTCTATATAATAATATATTCCAGAGTTTCCAGTTTGCGAAAATATGTGATGGCCTTGCCTCAGAAACAAAAAAAAACGCAGGAAAGGACCCCATTGTCTCTTTCCCACGCCTTTTATTTTGCTTTTTCGTTTTAATAAATTAAATTACTTGTTGTTGTTACGGCTGCAATCGTTGTATGAATCCTTGCTGGAGTCATTGTAAGAGTTACGGCTGGAATCCTTGCTTGTGTTGTTGTAAGAATTACGACTGGAATCGTTGTAAGAATTCTTGTTGGAATCGTTGTAAGAATTCTTATTGGAATCGTTGTAAGAGTTCTTGCTGGAGTCGTTGTAAGAATTCTTGTTGGAATCGTTGTAAGAATTCTTGCTGGAGTCGTTGTAAGAATTACGACTGGAGTCCTGCATCTTATCCTGCATCTTGTTATGCATCTTGTCCTGCATCTTGTCCTGAGACTTGTTCTGGCTGTTTCTTGAAGAATTGTCCATATCGTTGTAGTTATTTCTAGACATTATAATACCTCCTGTAAGCGTTGTTTGTTACATGAACTAGTATGGCAAAAACAGAAGGTATTATACTTATTTTTAATTCGTAAAAATTGTCAAAAAATTAATAATCCTTTGTTTATCAAGGTTGCAGAGGGGTGTCCCATGATAAAACGAATCCTTATTTCCATAATAAATCCTTAATGAAAATTAACTTTGCATTTTCATTAAGGCTATATTATAATTGTTATGAGGAATTAATTTCCTCATCCTTATTAATTATTTATACTCCCCTCGAAAGCAGCCGGATAGCTCCCCTATCTTGGCTGTTTTCATTTGGATTGAAACTGTTTATTTCTTTTTCATAGCAAATTTTAGTAATTTAAAGGCAAGCCCGGAATCTCGGATACTTGCCTGTTATTTCTATTATAAGGCGCAAATTATAGTAATAACTATTGCACCACTAATTCAGATATGCTATATTGTAATTACAAAGAGATAACCGCCCACAAAGTGGTTGACCTCGGAATAATGGTATAAAGAATCGCCCCTACTCCGGTCAGAGTACAAGGGGCGGTTTTTTTATGTACTTACTTCTTTATCAGTGAATAGATAAAGGCAAGTAATGCAATGATGAACATTCCGAACTGCATTAAGTCCTTAAAGTCAAACATTGGCATCACCTCCCTTCTGGGAGGCCACCACCTTGTACACGATTATCTCATATCACCATGGTAACATATCGTATTTTAATGTGCAATTACTTTTCCACACAGCCATTAAGATAATCTATTTAATTCATTTCTCAGTCATAATTATTAATTACTTGATAATCTTTTATTCGAATCGATAATAACTTTTAATAAAGGTTTT
>CAURSM010000007.1:0-225662 GCA_963528005.1 uncultured Eubacteriales bacterium | reverse complement strand
TTGGAAGAAGTTTTTTGCCGCCGTTTTCAGCGGCGAGTTATATCATACCAAAGCAGTCGACAAAAGTCAACATCTTTTTCAAACTTTTTTATCTTTTTCGAAAATCATGTTTTTTTATACAATTTAGCAATTTAAAAGGAGCCCGAACCAGTCTTTGGTTCGAGCTCCTTAATCGTTGTATTATGCCTTACTTGCACAACACTTTTTATATTTCTTCCCACTTCCACAAGGGCAGGTATCGTTGGGATATATCTTCTGTCCAGTCTTACGCTGATTCGATACATCTTCCAGACCTTTCATCACCATCTCGTATGGCTTATGACCACGATTTAATACGAGCCTGGTATGATTCCAGATTTCGTTCATGATGATGACGAAGCGTTCCATCTGCTCGCCTTCATTAATCGTGATTCCGGAGACTTCCAAATCAGTTAACACTTCCTGAAGCTGACCGCCCAGACTGATCTCTGCCTGAACCTGGCGTAGGATGTATGGAATTAGATCTTCGGATACACTCTTCTCTTCTTTTAGGAACCGGGTTAGCTTGTCTAACTCAGGGGTCATAAGAAAACCGTCGTTGTCTGCCATGAAACGGATTTCCTGCAAAGTTGGAATATAATAAGGAACCTTCTTCTGTATGCGAACCAGATTTGCATAGCTCTTTTGCTCCGCTAGTGCTGCATCTACAAAACACCCTTCCATCCATATAACAAGACAACGGTATGGCAGTAGCTGCTCATAGGCCTGGATTAACTCTTCCTGAGTGAGTTTTAGGGATTCATACTTATTAAATGTCTCCAACAATACGGAGGGAGGTGTAATCGCATAGAGAGCGTTGGCAGCACATAGATAATCTCCTATTTTACCAATACGGCTCCGTTCTTGCTGAAATTCAGTTGTGTTAATCCCGCGGTATGCTTCTTTCACGTCTCTTGAAACTACAAATCTGGAATCTGAACCAGCTGTCAGATACCCTCCAGCATATAAAAAGTCCAGTTCTTCTATATCATCATTCATGATATGAGAATCATCTGTCAGAAGCTGCTCAAATAATTCCATTTCAGAATCACGAACACAGAGAAAATACTTTCTCATAACCTCTTTATTTAAAATATGAGCTATGGTCCGTTTCGCCAGTTCTTCCTTATCCAATGCATCAAGTCCATTCATGCCATGTCTCTCGGCAATCTCTGCGATGCCCTTAGTATCATAATGATGATAAATATCTGTGATGCTAATCTCTTCTAATGAGGATTCACCGCTAGGTTTTAAATTACTGTTAACGGCTTCCAGGTCATATTCTTTTATGCTTTCCTGTGGGTTTTCAAGAAGTTCATTATAAGCGGACAGGCTTTCGCAGTATTCCGGTATAATATCTCCCTTGAATTTAACCACTTGTGCATAGGATTCTTGATAATCGGTAATTGTATCTTCCACCTGAATGACAAATTCCCAACTGTCTTTAAAGTTGTAGGTATATGTAAATTTAGCAGCGGCAGAAACCAAAGAATCAATGGACTCTTTTGCTGATATGGATGTAAGTTTTTTCGATTTATTTTCTCCAAAGGGGACAACCGCTACACCCTCGGAACGGAATTCAAATTGATACAGGTGCTCACCGCTCCAGGAAAATGCTGTCTGAATCACCTGATGTAGTCCTTCAAAAGTAATTCCCTCCGGTACCAGAATCCTTCTCCATATCGGCGGCTTACTGCCTTTGATCGTGATTTTCAGTTGATATGCTCCCATGAAACGTCCTCCTGTCTCGTATCTTTCGTATCCGTCATAAGCTTACGGATCAAATATGAAGTTTCTATTTTTATTAAAGCGCACGTTCCAATTTACCACACTTTATCCAGTTCTGTCCAGTCTATTCCACATATTTTAACAGCGTATCTACAGGTTTCTTTCATAAAAAGCAAGTTTCTATGATTTTGGGTTTCTTCTTATATAAAAAGAGGGATTACAAAGGATAAAATGACAAATACTCTATTATATAGAAGGAACTGATTTTTTCTTTCTTTACACAACCTTTACAATACTTATACAAAAACATGATATCACGATTAACGGCTGACTGATATACTCCAACATGTAAGCGAAAGCAATTTTCAATAGAAAAGAGGAGAAAGTGATTATGAAAAAAAATTATATTAGAACATTAGCTATTACTGGATTAACAATCCTTGCTATGAGCTCCCTTGCTGGTTGCGCAGGCAAAACTGATGAAACAAAGGCTTCTGATGCAGCTGCTACTACAGGTGCTTCCAGTGATACAACTGCTGCAGATTCTACCACAGCCAAAGGGGCTGCCTCTGGAGATTTAAAAGGTTCTATCAGCATGGTTGGTTCCACCTCTATGGAAAAATTTGCAACTGCTTTAAGCGAAGTTTTTATGGAAAAAAATCCGAGTGTTACTGTACAAGCAGAATTTGTTGGTTCTGGTGCAGGCATCGAAGCCGTTGGAAACGGATCTGCTGATATCGGTAACTCCTCTCGTAATTTAAAAGATGAAGAAAAAGCAAAAGGCATTATTGAAAATATTGTTGCAATTGATGGAATTGCAGTTGTTACCGATTCCAAAAATGCAGTGGATAACTTAACAAAAGATCAGTTAATCAGCGTATACAGTGGAACTGTGAATAACTGGAAAGGCTTAGGAGGCGCTGATCAGCCTATCGTTGTGATTGGACGTGAGTCTGGATCTGGCACAAGAACTGCTTTTGAAGAACTCTTAAAATTAGAAGACAAATGCAAATACAGCAACGAACTTGACAGCACCGGTGCAGTTATGGCTAAGGTTGCATCAACTCCTGGCTCTATCGGATACGTTTCCCTTGATGTTCTTGATGATACCGTTAAGACATTTAAGCTTGAAAATACAGAGCCTACTCCAGAAAACATCAAAGCTGGCTCCTACTTCTTAAGCCGTCCATTCGTTATGGCGACTAAGGGTGAGATCTCTGCTCAGAATGATATGGTAAAGGCACTGTTTGACTTCATCTACTCTGATGAAGGAAAAGAATTAGTGAAATCTGTTGGTTTAATTCCAGCAAACTAATGGACTGACAGAAATTTCAGGGGACGCAGCTGGCGATCTACGTTGCGTCCCCGTTTTTGAAAGGAGCTACTTATATGCAACCAAAGACATATTCCATATTCAGTGGCCATGGAAGTAAATCAGGAATAGAACGCGCTGCAGAGGTTATTTTTACTATCTGCGGCTTCTTTGCTGTTCTGGCTGTGGCCTCAATTACGTTATACATGCTCATAAGCGGTACCCCTGCACTATTTAAGGTTGGTATCCTTGATATTTTATTTGGCACTACCTGGATGCCAACGGCTGCTTCTCCTAGCTTTGGTATTCTCTATGTTATTTTGACCTCTATTATTGGTACCGCCATGGCGATTATGATTGGAGTTCCCATTGGGGTAATGACTGCTGTCTTCCTTGCCGAGGTGGCTCCACCAAGGCTTACCAAGATTGTGCGGCCTGCGGTTGAACTTCTGGCTGGCATTCCTTCCGTTATTTACGGGCTTCTTGGTATCCTGGTATTGAACCCGCTTATGTATAAGCTGGAATTGAAAATATTTGCAGGTTCTACCACACACCAGTTTACAGGAGGCGCTAACTTAATCTCTGCTGTTTTGGTTTTGTCTCTTATGATTCTTCCTACGGTCATTAACATTAGCGAGACGGCTCTTCGTTCTGTTCCACAGCATTTAAGAAGTGCTTCTTTAGCTCTTGGAGGCACACAGATACAGACCATCTTCCATGTGGTGATACCGGCGGCTAAATCTGGCATCATTACTGCAGTTGTTCTTGGGACTGGACGCGCCATTGGGGAAGCGATGGCAATCAGCTTGGTTTCTGGAAGTTCGGTAAATATTCCGCTTCCATTTAACTCTGTTAGGTTCTTAACTACTGCTATTGTTTCTGAAATGTCATACTCTTCTGGTCTTCATAAACAGGTTCTTTTTACCATCGGACTGATCCTGTTTGCATTTATAATGATTATCAATGTATCACTTAACAATATTCTAAAGAAAGGAGACGCACATCATGATTAATCAAGTGGCAATGCCCGCTCAACATGGAGTTTCTTCTTCTAACAGTATTTATAATAAGAAGAGTCGTATCTCAGATTCTATTTTACTGGTACTTATTTATCTGTGCGCTTCTATTTCTATTCTTGTTCTGGTGGGAATTATGGGATATGTATTTGTGCGTGGAATCCCAGCTATCAGCGTTGGTTTCTTGACAAGTGTTCCCAGCACCATAAAAGGAACTTTTGGAATTATTGGAAATATTGTAAATACTCTGTACATTATAGTCATTACCCTCTTGATTGCAACACCTCTTGGAGTTGGAGCTGCAATCTATTTGAATGAATATGCAAAAGGTGGTAGAATTGTACGTATCATCGAATTTACCACGGAAACCTTAGCAGGCATTCCGTCCATTATCTTTGGTTTGTTTGGCTATGTATTTTTCGGAATTACTCTTGGGCTTGGTTATTCTATTTTAACAGGTGCCCTGACTCTTGCTATTATGGTGTTACCCCTTATTACAAGAACTACCCAGGAAGCGCTTAAAACGGTTCCTGCCAGCTACCGTTCCGGTGCTCTTGGTATCGGTGCAACCAAATGGTATATGATTCGTACTATATTACTTCCAAGCGCTATGCCAGGTATTGTAACTGGAATTATTCTTGCAATTGGACGTATTGTTGGAGAATCCGCAGCACTTTTATTTACGGCTGGAAGTGGATATCTTCTTCCCAAAGATCTTTTCGGAAAAATCTTTGAATCCGGCGGAACTTTAACAATCCAGCTTTACTTATGTATGCAAAAGGCAAAATACTCGGAAGCCTTCGGAATTGCAGTCGTCCTTTTAGTCATTGTCCTAGCCATTAACGGACTGGCAAAATTCCTTTCTCATAAATTCAACACGGAGGTCAAAGAATCGTGAATACTAACACCGTTAAGATATCTTCCAGCAACTTAAATTTATATTATGGAACCAACCATGCATTAAAGGATGTAAACCTAGAGCTTTACACCAATCGAATCACTGCTTTTATTGGACCATCCGGATGTGGAAAGTCTACCTATTTAAAAACATTAAATCGTATGAACGATTTGGTTCCTAATGTTAAGATCGAAGGAGAAGTCCTTTTAGATGGGGAAAATATCTACGATCAAAGAGTGGATACTACCCTTCTTCGCAAGAAAATTGGTATGGTATTCCAGCAGCCTAATCCATTTCCCATGAGTATCTATGACAACGTGGCATACGGCCCCAGAATTCATGGAATTAAGAATAAATCAGAGCTTGATAGCATTGTGGAAAAGAGTTTAAAGGGAGCAGCCCTTTGGGATGAAGTTTCAAGCCGTTTGAAAAAATCTGCTTTAGGTCTTTCCGGCGGACAACAGCAGCGTCTTTGTATTGCCAGAGCTTTAGCGGTTGAACCAGAGGTATTGTTAATGGATGAACCAACTTCCGCTCTTGATCCTATTTCTACCTTAAAGATTGAAGATCTGATGGATGAATTAAAAGAAAAGTATACCGTTGCTATCGTAACCCATAACATGCAACAGGCAACTAGAATCGCTGATCATACTGCATTCTTCCTTGTGGGGGAAATTGTGGAGTATGCACCTACGACTGAGCTGTTTACGGTACCTAAGGATAAGAGAACGGAAGATTATATTACCGGTCGTTTCGGTTGATGAATTTGATAGCAGAAGAATAAAGGAGAATCGTGATGACAACCAGAGTGAATTATGAGCATGAATTAAATCTTTTAAATGAAGACATTAAGGAAATGGGGCAAATGGTGGAGAACTCCATCGAACAGTGCTTCATTGCATTTGAAGATCAGGATTTTGAAAAAGCAGAAGATATCATTAAAGGTGACCGTACCATCAATGATTTAGAGCGTTCCATTGAAGCTCGCTGTCTCTCTCTTATCCTTCGCCAACAGCCAGTCGCTGGTGACTTAAGAGTCGTATCCAGTGCCCTTAAGGTAGTAACAGACCTAGAGCGTATTGGTGACCACGCTTCCGATATTGCGGAACTGATCCTACGCATTAAGGGAGAACACGTATACCACGTAGTACGTCACATTCCAGCTATGGCAACCGCTGCTCGTGAAATGGTTCGTTGCTCCATCGACGCTTTTATTACACAGAATTTAGAAACAGCAAGACAGATTGAAAAGCAAGATGATGTGGTAGATGAGTTATTTGACAAAGTAAAAACGGATGTGGTGGATTTGTTAAAACAGTCTACCGAACAAATCGACCAGTGTATCGATTTGCTTATGGTAGCTAAATATTTAGAGCGTATTGGGGATCATGCTGTAAATGTCTGCGAATGGACAGAATTCGCCATGACAGGCGCTTTGAAGAATGTAAGAATCTTGTAAAGCTATGAGCAGTGCGCCCTAAAAATCGGAAGAGCCCATAAGAATGCCAGCATTCTTATGGGCTTTTTTGACTTTTAGGGCATACGGCGACAGCCGCCAAGCGAGAAGGAGCGCAGCGGATTCGAGCTTGGGCACTGCGGACTTGGCCTTAAGCACTGCATAAGGAAGGATGCACAGACACTACCAACTCACACTACAATGTTTTACAAAACCTCAATCCTACCTTTTCTTACAAAACAAATCTAATATCCATTTTGTTTTACAAAAAATCAAAAGCAATACAATCTCAACCAGATAACAAACTAAAAATACTTTAGGCAAAATGATACCAGGAAAAATCACCGAATATACAAAGGAAAGAACAGTCAAACCAGCCAAAGATAAAAGGTATAAAAGTTGTGACACTTTAACTTTTGAACTATCATAACATTCCTTTTCACGATCTGTTAATTTTCCATATTTTATCATAATGTTATTTCCATTACCTGTAACAATATTTCTTGCATTAAATAAACAGACTAGCAATATAGCTATATACGGCAAATTCTCATATAATATCCTTTTCATATCTTTCCCCCTAAAAAATATTGAGATTCTATTATTCTTTTACATTTCCACTATACTATTATTTTAACTCATCCCCATTATATTTCAACCATAGCATATTTTTTTAAAACAAAATATAAACCCCAAATTTCTCGCTATCTCAAATCAAAAAAAGCTGAGCGCCCGGCAAATACCCACCGACTACTCAGCCCTCTCCTTACAACATACCAATCCCCCTACAATAAGTCTGAACCACATCATAGGAATCGGATAGTACTACCAAATCCGCATCATACCCCGCCATCACACGTCCCTTCCTGTCATCCACCCGTAAGCACCTAGCCGGATTGATCGTACAGGAATTCAGTGCAGTATCAAAAGGCACCATAGCCTCTTCCACCAATATTTTAAGCCCCATATTCATATTCAAGGTACTTCCTGCAATGGTCTCTGTGCCCTTTAAGTAAGCCAAACCGTTCTCTCTAATCTCAACATCATGGCCTCCCAGCTTATAAGAACCTCCTGGTGGGCAATGTTTTGCCCGGAGAGAATCACTAACCATAATGCCATACTCTCTGCCCTTTGCCGTAAAGAAGTTATTAAGCGCAGCCACATGAGAATGACAGCCATCACAGATGATCTCACCGTAGATATCTCTCACCCGGAATGCCATTCCCACCAGACCTGGATTTCTATGATGATAAGGAGTCATTCCATTGTAAACATGTGTCATGGAAGTAGCACCATTTGCAATTCCCATAAGTGCCTGTTCATAGGTGGCAGAAGAATGACCCATGCTGACTACAACTCCATGTTTAACCAAGTACCTGGTCAGCTCAAATCCAGCATCGTGTTCAGGTGCCAGAGTGATGTAACGAATCATGCCTCTGGCTGCTTCCTGATATTTCTTAAATTCCGAAATCGTTGCCTTTGCAATCGCTTCCGGGGGCTGGGCACCCTTGTATTTCATATCCAGGTAAGGTCCTTCAAAATGGATTCCTAGAATTTCCGAACCTTCATACTGGTTCTCTGCCACATCAGCTACACTTGAGACAGCCTTTAATAACACCTCAGGTACCTGGGTCACTGTAGTCGGTAATATGGAGGTGACTCCTTCTTCAGGAATCCGCTTCATCCAATCACGCAGTTTCTCCTGGTCTCCATCATTGGTGTCATATCCATAGGCTCCGTGGGTATGAATGTCAATAAACCCTGGAACAATCCTGTCATTTCCATAATCCTTTTGAACCGGCAGCTTTCCATAGTCATAGACTGCTTCAATCCTTCCGTCTTCCATTTTGATTTGTGCTGGTATAAACTGCCCTGCAATCCAAATACGTTTGCTTTGTATGATCATAAATCTTATCCTCCCTTCCTTCCATACTGTCTTTTCTTTAGTATATCAGATCTCACAGGGTTTTCAAGAATTTATGAAAATATTTTCTTTTTTATTTATAACAATAAAAAATTGTTTTTATTCTACCGGCCAACGTATGCTGACACGGAATAAATCTGCTTCGATCTCTACAATGAGTTTTCCATTCTGAAGCTCCACAAAGCTTTTGGCAATGGCCATACCAAGGCCGGAACCTTCGGTGTTTCTGGACTGGTCTCCTCTGGCAAAACGCTCGGTGATTTCATTGGGATTAAAGTTCAACTCTGCTGCAGATACATTCTTTAGGCAGATGACCACGAATCCATCTTCTTTTTTCATATCAATATAGGCTCTTGTATTCGGCATGGCATATTTAATGATATTTGTTAGAAGATTGTCAAAGATACGATACGTTTTCTGTCCGTCAAGTGGTAGCACGATCTTCTCGTCCGGCAGATTCCAGCGAAAGTCAATGGTGGATTCTTCTATTTTATCTCCCAGCTCCAGACTTACCTCTTTTAAAAGGCTGACAATATCAACATCTTCCAGATTCAAGGTTACATTGTTACTGTTTGCTTTGCTGATCTCAAATAGATCTTCAATGAGAGATTTTAGGCGCATGGATTTCTGTTCCAGAATATCAATATAAGCCTTTCTCTGTTCTGGTGTCACTCGTTCGTCCCTTAGAAGATTTACATAGGTAATAATAGCTGTAAGGGGCGTCTTTAAATCATGAGACATATTGCTGATTAAATCGGTTTTCATCTTTTGACTCTTTACCTCCTCATCCACTGCTACCTTAAATCCAGATTGGATTTTCTGAATCTCTCTTTTAAAGGGTTCAAAGATACTTAAGTCCTCTTCAATGGCTACTTCCAGGTTTCCTTCTGCAATCTGATTGGTGGCTTCTAACAGCACTCCGTATTTACCACTTAAATCCCTATAGTATTTCCTCATAACAAAGAATAGGAATATGGAATAAAAGAACAATGTGCCAATGCCAAAAAACCAAAGACTGCTAAGAACTGCAAGGATAAAAAAGTTGATTCCTACGATACGAAAGATTGCCCGATCTGAGCGATCCTTTAGATTGATATTTCCTATAAAATGATAGGTTTTAATGGAGAACATCTTAACCCAGCCACAAAACCATCCAATTAGTGTCCGTTCTCTTAAATAGCGCTTGATGCCGATATTTAATACATCCCTCAGGCACAAAACAGCCCAGTAAATAACGGTAAAGGGAACTGACCACCACAGAAGATTCCAAAGCTTTACCATAATCCCAGCCACTCCCGGAAGAAAGTTGGCCCGAAGCAGCGTCTCATATAAATTCCCCTGGTTTGTAAATAGAACTAAATTTGTAAGTCCAGCTCCAAAGAGTACTCCGCCGCACCCGATTCCAGCGACAATCTCAAACGGGGTTCGAAACATGCGACTGCTCTCTTGTAATGTCACATCCAGGAAGGAAAAGAGAAACGCAAGAACAGCAACGGCACAGGTAAGACCTATAAATATTTTAAGGATGCTTTCTGTATTATCATAGTCGTTGGAGAATCGAATGGCCGTATCTCGAAATGCTGCAACCTGTTCTGTGGTAAGTCCATAAGATATGGTTATATTCTTCGGATTTTGAAGCCTTAAGTCTCCTTCATACAAGTATTCATCCCAGTAATCATCTATCATGGGATCCTTTTCCCCAAAGCTTTGTAATAAGGTTAAGATTCTGGCTGAATTCTCTCCATGAATAGAAACCACTTCCATTCTGCCAAGCCCATCGTATTGCAGCACGGTCTGAAATACATATTTATCATTTCCAGCGATGTCACTACCACCGGAATGGTCTGATATCACCTGCCCTTTTTCGTTAAGAACCTGGTAATCCATTGAATTTCTTATGCTGTCGAAGCTGCTTTTCCAGTTATCGTATTTGCGTATGGTAATCTGGCGAAGATGAGCCAGGTAATCGGTACGAGTCCCATTTTCTTGTGTATCGTACTGCATTTCAATCTCTTTTCCAGAATTATCTTCTACCACTACGTTTTCTGTCTGTTCGGTTACTGGAGAGGCTAATGTCTCCTCAGTCTGCCTTTTCATCTCATCGGCTGCTTTTGGAAAGAAAAACTGAAAGGGGGATACCATATCTCCCTGATGATTACGAGCCTGCTCCATGGAAAGTACGTAATTGCCATACACCAGATACTTTAAAAACGTCTGCTGCTGGTACACTGGCTCTTTATATCCAGAAGATTCATTTTTAAAAAATGGATAAAGCCCTACCATAATTATGGCAGCGGACAATACAACAATGACTGCCAGTAGTATGCTGATCTTATGCCTGCTTTTCAATTTTGTATCCAACTCCCCACACCACCTTTAAATATTTTGGCTCCTTTGGATCTATCTCTATCTTTTCACGAATTTTTCTCACATGAACCATAATGGTATCTGTATTAATGGCACGTTCATTCCAAACTCTTTCATAAATCTCCTCAGCAGAAAATACTCTGCCTGGATTTTTCATTAAAAGAGCCAATATCTTAAATTCAATGGGAGTCAGCCTCACCGCTTTTTCGTCTACAAATACCTCCACCGTATCCTCGTTAAGTTCGAGACCACCGATGGAATAGACATTGCTCCGTTCCTTTTCTTCCTTTGCCTCCAGCATATCCCTATACTTATTATAACGTCTTAACTGGGAATTTACTCTGGCCAATAACTCCATGGGGGTAAATGGTTTGGATACGTAATCATCTGCACCGATGTTAAGCCCCATGATCTTATCTACCTCTTCTGATTTCGCAGATAGAATGATGACAGGGAAATCATACTTCTCTCTCAGCTTCACGGTCATGGTAATTCCGTCCATTCTAGGCATCATCACATCCACAATCGCCAGATGTATCTCTTCCCTTTCAAGGATTTTAAGCCCTTCTAGTCCATCTGCTGCCTGGAACACTTCATATCCCTGGCTTCTTAAATATATCTCTACTCCTTCTCGGATTTCTTTATCATCTTCCACAAGTAAAATATGATTTGCTTCCATGTTATCTCTCCTTCATGACCTAATATAATCGTCACTGACTTGGTTTTAATCAGGAAATCTACCTATTTCTATGATAGTCCCTAATTCGTTCCTTTTATTTGCTTCTACTCTGTTTCTTGTCTTTTTTCTATTTGAGAAACAAGATCACTATACTAATAGTATTAGAATAATGAACCAATCTTAAAATGATTGACAGAGAAAACGAAAGAAATTCTAAAATATAATTTTGAATGCAAAAACAGAGGATGAAATAGCTCAACCCTCTGTTTTTTACACCCATATGATAGCCCAGGCGCTTATTCTGTCGTCTTTCTAATATTCGTATCCATAAGCCGATTGAACCCAAGCCAACCGCTGTTATCTCCTGCACTTTTTAATACTTCAATCATGGTTTCCAGTTTTGCGTCTGTATTATCTGCAAAATTAAGGGCAAGTGCCTCAATGATAGCAGGCTTTTTTGGAGATCCATATTCTAATTCTCCATGATGGGCCAAAATACAGTGCTTAAGCTCAGATGTGAGCTTGTCTGGAAATCCTGGAATGGTTCTGATTCTTTCACCAATCATCTCGGTTCCTATAATAATGTGGCCTAAAAGCTGTCCATCGTCTGTATAATCATTTTCTGGAAATGCGGAAAGCTCTTTGGTTTTCCCCATATCATGAAACATTGCTGCAGTAAGAAGCAGATCACGGTTAATGACCGGGTAATACCCTGCATAATAATCACATAGCTTTACTACACTTAAGGTATGCTCCAACAATCCTCCAACAAATCCGTGATGAACGCTTTTTGCGGCTGAATGAAATTGAAACGCCTTGGCAAATGCTGCGTCTTCCACAAAAAAGCTTTCTAAAAGCTGTTTTAAGTATGGATTCTTTAAAGACTTGATAAAGCCAAGAAGCTCTTCGTACATAAGGCCAATGTCCTTAGAGGATACAGGCAGATAATCTCCAGGTATGTATTCCCCTTCATCTGCTTTGCGAGCCCGCTTGATATTTAACTGATTGGAATTTTGAAATACAGTAACATCCGCATCAATGTAAACATAGTCCATAGATTCAAAGTTTCCAATTCCTGGGGAACCAAGGTCCCATATCTTGGCATCTATGGTGCCTGTCTTGTCCTGAAGTATTAAATTACCATACTCCTTACCTGATTTTGTTAAACAGACCTGTCTGCTCTTGCATAAAAACACATCTGAAACATGCATTCCATCACGAAATGATTCTATATATCTCATCTAATTCCTCCACATTATGACTCAGGCAACAAGGGGAGCCAGGAAGATCACCTGGCTCCGATGGTTACCTGAAATTGTATCTTTTTAAATTCTTCCCTTCCGCTTCGGGAAACCGTTACAGGTACGACCTGTCCCGTACTGGACTTTTCCAGTTGGATCTGAAAATCTTTCATGGTGACAATGGTTTTTCCTCCCATGGAGGTAATGATATCGCCACTTTGAATTCCTGCGTTGTAAGCCGGACTGTCTGCATTCACTTCTACCACATAAACACCAAGCGGCATACCGCTGCTGTTCATGGCTGCGCTGACTTCCTGCCCTTTCATTCCAAAATATGGATAGGCAACTCCGTTGCTCATCTTTTCTAATATGTTCTTGTAATCGGATATGGCCATAGCAGCAGTCATGTCCTTATTACCTTCATTCTTATATTGGTCTGTTGTCCAGCCAATGATCTGACCGGAAGTATTCATAAGAAAGGTACCAGTCCCTGCATTCCCTTTCACATCAGAATAAAGAACACGGGTCATACCGTCTGTCACTTGCACATTCTTCGTAATATAGGAAATAAATCCGTATCCTGAGGAATGAACCATGCCAGCCGGACTGCCAATTGCAATCACCAAATCTCCTTGCTTTACCGAATAGGAGTTTCCAAGCTCAATGGCTTTTACTTCCTCTAAGAGTGCTCTGCCAAGACCTTCCGTGGATACACTCACGATTGCCATGCCAGATATCTTATCGGTTTTCTTTATGGTTCCCTGTACCTCGGTTCCGTCTGTAAAGGCCACACGAATGGCATCCGCATCCTCAACCGCTTTCTCCGGAGTGAGTATCAAAAGCTCCTGATTGGCAGTGGCCGTAATCACACCTGCGTACAAGCCGGAATTTTCCACTGGATTATTAAACCAGTCTTTTTGAGTCTTAACAGAATGTACCGTAACAATACCTTTGTCCGCATTTTGAACCACTGATTTCATGTTTCCATAAAGTACGTTTAAATCACTCATGGAAAATGGATATTTCTCCATAGCAGACTTTAAAATTTCTTCGATTGGCTCTGTCTGAGCCTCCGTTGAGACTTCTTCCGCCTCGTAAGAGACTGACTCGGGGTCATCCTTTGGGATGGTCACCGGAGTAGCTTCTGTGGTGGCGCCTCTTAGAAACCATCGCTCAGCAACTGGTCTTGAAATGACAAATGTAACCGCCGCAACAAATCCGAAAATAACTGCAGTCGCCAAAAGTCCTAATGACCTCTTTAAAATATCTTCTTTTGACATGGGCTGCTTCACTATCTTTTCGTTAATAAACCGACGAGGCTCCGTCTTTCTATCATCTGGCCCGTTATGATCCGGCATACTTACCCTCCTTTGCAGAAGACCTAACTACTATTATAAGGTTCTTCCTGTCTTAATGCAAGAAAAACCTGTGGAACCAGAAAAACAGGGGCTTTAAGGCCATGAAAAACATCCTGAGGATTGCAGTTTTTATCTCACGTATGCTATACTATATTTGATACAAATTCAACATCTGGAAAGAAAGAAAATCATAAAGGTAAATATATGAATCAGAAAGCATTAAAAACGTTAGAATACCATAAAATCATTGGAACGCTTACAGAATATGCCACCTCTGACGCAGGAAAAGAACTGTGCAAACGTCTGGTACCTTCTACCGAGTACCAGGAAATCGTACAGTCTCAAACAGAAACTACAGATGCCGTTACAAGAGTTCGTCAAAAGGGTGGTATCTCTTTTAATGGTGTAAAAGATATTCGTCCCTCCCTCAAACGTCTTGAAGTGGGAAGCTCTCTTGGCATCTTAGAAATTCTTGCCATCAGTTCTCTTTTAACGATATCTGCTCGGGCGAAGGCTTACGGCCGCCACGAGGACTCAGAACTTTCTGAGGATTCCCTGGAGGAATTCTTTCGGGTT
Source organism: uncultured Eubacteriales bacterium (assembly GCA_963528005.1). Taxonomy (GTDB): domain Bacteria; phylum Bacillota; class Clostridia; order Lachnospirales; family Lachnospiraceae; genus Lacrimispora. Next base: position 211,089 of record CAURSM010000007.1, on the reverse strand, counting down.
TTGGAACCTCTTACTCCGGTCAATACAGAGATTAAGCGCTGCATCATTTCAGAAGAGGAAGTAAGTGATGACGCAAGCCCAGGCCTTCACCGGGTTAGACGGCTGATGCGGTCTATCAATGATAAAATCCACACACAGCTAAACTCCATTTTAAATTCCAACCGTTCCTATCTTCAGGATGCGGTGATTACCATGAGGGACGGTCGCTACTGTCTTCCTGTAAAAGCAGAACACAAGTCTCAGGTTTCTGGTATGGTCCATGACCAGTCCTCCACTGGCTCTACGCTTTTTATCGAGCCTATGGCCATTGTAAGGCTAAACAATGAACTTCGAACTCATGAAATTCAGGAGCAGAAGGAAATTGAGATGATTTTGGCTGACTTAAGCAATCAGCTAATGCCTTACCTGGAAGAGCTTGAAACCAATTATACAACCCTTGCCAAGCTGGATTTTATATTTGCAAAGTCAGCTCTTTCAAAGCATTATAAAGGAAGTGAACCTGTATTTAATACGAAGGGCATCGTCAATATTAAGGACGGTCGTCATCCACTTCTTGATCCAGAAAAGGTAGTTCCCATCAGTGTTCATCTGGGACGGGATTTTGATCTTTTAATCGTAACCGGTCCTAATACAGGTGGTAAGACGGTTTCCATTAAGACGGTGGGGCTATTCACTCTTATGGGACAATCTGGTCTTCACATTCCGGCTTTTGATGGTTCGGAACTGGCTGTATTTGACGAAGTATTTGCAGACATTGGGGACGAGCAGAGCATTGAACAAAGCCTTAGTACCTTTTCCTCTCATATGACCAACATTGTCAACATTCTTTCTCAGGCAGACAGTCGTTCTCTCTGTCTATTTGATGAGCTTGGCGCAGGAACAGACCCTACAGAAGGCGCTGCTCTTGCAATTTCCATTTTGTCCTTCCTTCATAACATGAAATGCCGTACCATGGCTACCACTCACTACAGTGAACTTAAGGTATTTGCCTTAACCACTCCTGGTGTGGAGAATGCATGCTGTGAATTTAATGTAGAAACCCTAAGACCTACCTACCGTCTCTTAATCGGTGTTCCTGGAAAGAGTAACGCATTTGCCATTTCCAAAAAGCTGGGACTTCCAGATCATATCATTGAAGATGCAAAGACTCATCTGGAAGCCAAGGATGAAACCTTTGAAGATCTTCTCACCCATCTGGAGGAAAATCGTACCACCATCGAAAAGGAACGGATACAGATAGAGTCCTATAAACGGGAGGTGGAACAGCTAAAGGCTAGAATTACCCAAAAGGAAGAACGGTTAGACGAACGGCGGGATAAGATGATTCAGGATGCCAAGGAGCAGGCTCAGAAAATCTTAAGGGATGCCAAGGATACTGCTGATCAGACCATCCGCCAGATTAACAAGCTGTCAAGTGACTCGGGTATTAGCAAGGAGCTTGAGGCAGAACGCAGCCGATTAAGAAGCAAGCTCCAGGATGTGGATTCTTCTCTTTCCTTAAAAAAGGAGAAAAACCGTTCCACCAAGGAAATCGATCCGAAAAAGCTAAAACTTGGTGATGGAGTCAAGGTTTTAAATATGAATTTAAATGGTACCGTTAATTCCCTTCCCAATGCAAAGGGCGATCTTTACGTCCAGATGGGCATCTTAAGATCTCTTGTGAATGTATCAGATCTTGAGCTTTTACAGGATGATTCTATGTCTGGATCAGGTACCGGTGGAGGCTCCAAAAAAGGAAGCGGCGGAAGTGGAAGCAGCACTACCCGTATCTCCAAGTCATTTTCCATTTCACCGGAAGTCAATTTAATTGGTATGACTACAGATGAAGCAATTCCACGGCTTGATAAGTATCTGGATGATGCTTACCTTGCTCATCTGCCTCAGGTAAGAGTGGTTCATGGGCGAGGAACCGGTGCCTTAAAGAATGCAGTTCATAAGCATCTGAAACGATTAAAGTATGTGAAGGAATTTCGGCTTGGTGCCTTTGGAGAAGGTGATTCTGGAGTCACCATTGTTTCATTCAAATAAAATAAGAAATGGAGTCCATTATGGCTGAGAAACAACGGATATTGATTGTAGACGATGACAGCAACATTGCGGAATTAATCTCCTTATATTTAATTAAAGAATGCTATGATACGGAAATTGTGGGGGACGGGGAAGAAGCCCTTCGGGTCTTCCCGGAATTCAAGCCAAACCTGGTGCTTTTGGACTTAATGTTACCAGGCATGGACGGTTATCAGGTCTGCCAAAAAATCCGTTCTCAGTCCCAGATTCCAATTATCATGCTCTCTGCCAAGGGCGAGGTCTTTGATAAGGTCCTGGGCCTTGAACTTGGAGCCGATGACTATATGATCAAACCATTTGATTCAAAGGAACTGGTGGCCCGGGTTAAGGCCGTTCTAAGGCGTTACCAGACTATCCCCTCTCCTTCTGCCGCTCATACCGACCAGCAGGGGGATTATGTGGAATACCCGGATCTGATTGTAAACCTTACCAATTATTCTGTTATCTATTTGGGTCATTCCATTGAGATGCCGCCTAAGGAATTGGAGTTATTGTACTTCTTGGCTTCTTCTCCTAATCAGGTATTTACAAGAGAGCAGCTCCTTGATCATATCTGGGGGTATGAATACATTGGGGATACCAGGACTGTAGATGTGCATATTAAACGTCTTCGGGAGAAGATTAAAGATCATTCTGGATGGGCGCTATCCACTGTTTGGGGGATCGGTTATAAGTTTGAGGTGAAGCGGTAAATGAGCCATTCTCTTTATACAAAGTTCATCCTGGGCTATCTCCTCTTTGGCCTGCTTGGATTTATTACTATCGCAACATTTTCTGCAGAAATAACAAATCAATATTTATTAAAGCGGTATTCTGAAAGCCTATATGATGAAGCAAATCAGATTGCCTCTTCCTACAGCAGTATGTATCACGGGAAAAATATGAATGTTACTTCCTCTTACCCGGAGCTCGAAAAGCTGGCTGGTTATTTGAATGCCCAGATTTGGATCGTGGAACGCCAGGGGAAAATTGTAGCGGATAGCCAATCAACGGGGAAAAAGGGCGAGATCATTGAAAAATTTGATCCTGCTGCCATTGGGAATAAACATTATACCACTGGAAATTATTACGATGAGTTTTCCTATGATGTGTTAAGCGTCCATGCGCCGATTACTGGAAATTATACTACCTATGGCTATGTAGTGATTCATCTTCCCTTGTCTCATTTACAGGTAGAGCGGGATAATATATTAAACATTGTTTATATCACAGCTGCGGTTGTATTTTCTTTGTCCCTTGTGATTCTTCTGGTATTTACAAAGAATGTATATCTTCCATTGAAAAAAATTACTGCTGGTGCCAATGAATACGCTCAAGGAAACTTAACTCATCATATTAAAGTTAATACCAGAGATGAGATGGGTTACCTTGCTAATACTCTTAATTATATGTCCAATGAGCTAAACAAAATGGAGGAGTATCAAAAGAACTTTATTGCCAACGTTTCTCATGACTTTCGTTCTCCTTTAACTTCCATTAAAGGCTATCTGGAAGCGATTCTGGACGGGACGATTCCACCGGAAATGCATGAGAAGTATTTAAAACGGGTAATATCCGAAACGGAGCGGCTTAATAAATTGACCCAGGGTATGCTGACCCTGAACTCTTTAGATAGCAAAGGTTATTTAAACCGGACCAATTTTGATATCAATCGAGTCATTAAGGACACGGCTGCCTCTTTTGAGGGGGCCTGTAATGAAAAGAATATCACCTTTGATTTAACCTTCTCAGACAGCATTCAGATGGTGTACGCTGATTTAGGCAAAATCCAGCAGGTTCTTTACAACCTGATTGACAATGCCCTTAAGTTCAGTCACTCGGATTCAACGGTGCTGATTCAAGCCTCTGGGAAATATGAAAAGATCTTTATCTCCATTAAGGATACGGGAGTCGGAATTCCTAAGGAAAGCATCAAGAAAATTTGGGAACGTTTTTATAAAACAGATTCATCCAGGGGAAAGGATAAAAAGGGCACTGGCTTAGGACTAGCCATTGTACGGGAAATCATCCAGTCCCATGGAGAAAATATTGATGTAATCAGTACAGAGGGAGTTGGGTCTGAATTTATCTTCAGCCTTCCCCGCGCGACAAACCTTTAGCAAGTGTAGGAAGGATGATGTCACCTGGTAATAGGAGCATATGTTTTGTACTATTTTTATAACTATTGCTTTACTTTTCGCCACTTGTATGGTAATATTTACTTAATAAACTTCGGACTAGGTGTAACTGTAGAAGCTTTACAGGCATAACTGGCCATATTTATATCTTTGCTTTTGCAAAGTATGAATATGACCAGTTATTTTTTTACCAATCGATAATAGGGGAGACTTATGGACGTTAAGCAGGTATTAGGCAATAATATTATCAGCTCATGGGATTCCAATGGCAAAGAGATTCTTCTTATGGGAAAAGGGATTGGTTTTTCCGTAAAGACTGGCGATCAGGTGGATGAATCTAAGATATCAAAGGTATTTTCTTTAAAGACACAGGAAATTGGCCATTTTATGGAACTGCTCTCACAGATTCCGGAAGAGCATATACAGTGTGCCAGCGAAATTATTAGCTGTGCAAGAGATTTACTAAATAAAAAGTTAAACGACAGTATTTATATCACCTTGACGGATCATTTAAACTTCGCATTTGAGCGCAAGAAACAGGGAATTGAAGTCAGGAATGCCTTGCTTTGGGAAATCAAGCGTTTCTACCATCAGGAATTTTTAGTGGGACAAAAAGCATTGCAGATTATTAAAGACCGGTTTGGTATCTTGCTTTCCGAAGATGAAGCGGGTAGTATCGCCCTTCATATCGTGAATGCAGAGCTGGATACCGAAATGGAACAGTCCATTGAAATCACTCAGATGATACAAGATATTATAAACATCGTCCGGTATCACTTTACCCTCTCCCTTAACGAGGATTCCCTGTCCTATGAGCGTTTTGTCACCCATTTAAAATTCTTTGCTCAGCGGGTGGTTCGAAAACAATCTTATGAAACCGGTGATCCGGAATTTTGTAATATGATCTACAATAAGTATCAGGATGCTTATCAATGTGCCTTAAAAGTAGAGACTTATATGAAAAAGAAAAAGGAATATCAATTATCCAGCGAGGAGCTGATGTATTTAACGGTGCATATTAGAAGAATCATCCAGGAACACATAGGAAAATAACAATACTTGTAATCACCAGGGATATGGCCAATCCCGTGATGAAAGATAAATCCAAAATGCTTTATCATCATAGAAAAAAGGAGGAAATAATTATGGCAAGTAAATATGATGGACTGGCAAGAATTATTATTCAAAATGTAGGCGGGAAATCCAATGTAATCAGCCTGACTCACTGCATTACCAGACTTCGCTTTAAATTAAAAGATGAATCAAAAGCAAATACGGAGATATTAAAAAATACGGAAGGCATTGTTACCGTTATGAAAAGCGGCGGACAGTATCAGGTGGTCATTGGTAATCATGTTCCTGATGTATATGCTGTTGTTTGCGAGATTGGCGGCTTTGGAGGTGATTCTTCGGATTATGTTCCGGAAGGTCCTCAAAAACGTCAGAAATTATCTGCTGCTTTAATTGATACAATTTCTGGTGTATTCCAGCCTATACTTGGTGTGTTTTGTGCTACTGGGTTAATAAAAGGAATTCTTGCATTATTAACTTTTTCAGGCATTCTTTCCGTAAACGATGGAACTTACCAGCTTCTTTATGCCGTTGCAGATGGATTTTTCTATTACCTGCCGGTTATCTTAGGTTATACTGCTTCTAAAAAATTTGGGCTTAATCCATTTACAGGAATTGCACTTGGTTGTGCATTGGTGTATCCAAAGGTGGTAGCTCTTTCCGCGGGTAATGTTCAACAGGTGCTGTTTGCAGGAAGCATGTTTGAATCAAATGTCTATGCAACTTTTTTAAAGATTCCGGTAATCATGCCAAAAAGCGGTTACCCCTCATCGGTGGTACCAATCGTACTGTCAGTCTATGCAGCATCAAAGATTGAAAAGATGTGGAAGCGCATTATCCCAGATGTCATCAAAAACTTTATGGTACCGACTCTGACGCTTATGATTGCGGCTCCTTTAACCTTTGTATTGGTTGGACCAGTGGCTAATTCCATTGCAGCAATCATCGGATACTTTACCCAGGCAGCATACAATGCCAGTCCAGTACTGGAAGGTGCTATTGTTGGTGCACTCTGGCAGGTACTTGTTATCTTCGGTCTTCACTGGGGACTTGTTCCAATTTACATCATGAATTTAAGCACTCAGGGCTTTGATAGCTTCATGCAGCCTTATTTTGCTGCTTCCTTCGCACAGACAGCCGTTGTTTTCGCAATTATGTTACGGACAAAGGACAAAAACCTAAAAAGTCTTTGTATCCCTGCAGTTATTTCTGGATTCTTTGGAGTTACGGAACCGGCAATCTATGGTATCTCACTTCCTAAGAAAAAACCTTTTATCATCTCCTGTTTTGCAGCCTCTATTGGTGGTGCTATTATTGGCTTTGGAAATGTTAAAAAATACATGTCAGGTGCCCTTGGAATATTTGGTTTTACTACATACATCAACCCGGCAAATAATGATGCGTCCAGCATTCCCTGGGTGGCTGCGGGTGTAGTAGTGGCTTCTATCGTGGCCTTTGTTGTTTGCTTATTGACCTATAAGGATGTGGTAAAAGAAAAAAGCAGTGTTTCTTCACCAGAAAATACGCAGACAGGAACGAAAACCAGAACCCTTGTAAGCCCCTTAAAGGGAAATACGGTTCTCCTGGAAGATATGGAGGATGCAGCCTTTTCCTCTGGTGCTTTGGGTAAAGGAATTGCGATTATGCCAGAGGAAGGTATCTTATATGCACCGGCAGACGGAGCTGTAACAGCAATTTTCCCGACTGGGCATGCCATTGGTATGGTGACAGAAGATGGAGCAGAGATTTTGATTCATGTGGGCATGGATACGGTGAAGCTGGAAGGCAGAGGGTTTACTCCACTTACTTCTGTGGGCAGTCGTGTTTCCAAGGGACAGGAAATATTAAGGTTTGATATGGAGGCCATTAAAAAAGAGGGTTGTTCTTTATTGACACCAGTGCTTATATCAAATTTCTCCAACTATTCCGACATCATCCCAACGGATGCCAGTAAGGTGAGCGTAGGGGAACCAATCATTACTATCATATAGATATCAGGATACAAAGTGGCTGCCGCAAGAAGAATTCTGCGGCAGCCACTTTTGAAATCTTATAGTAAGGTTCTTACAATCGCTTGACTGCATCCATGGCAAGGGCGGAGCGTTCACATTCCTCCGCTGTCAGTGTGACCTGCCAACATAGGGGGCTTCCTTTCATATGTTCCGCAGCAAAGCTTAAACCATTGGTTCGCTCATCTAAAAACGGGCGGTCTATCTGGTTGGGATCTCCAAGGAGAATGATCTTGGTGCCCTTTCCCGCCCTGGTAATGATTCCTTTTACCTGATTGGGAGTCATATTTTGAGCTTCATCTATAATTAAATACGTCTTTACAATGGAACGTCCTCGAATGTAATTGAGGGCTTCCGTCTTTATAAGACCTCGTTCAAATATCTCTTCTATTTTACCTGACAGTTCATCTTCCTTCTCATACCGCTTCTCTTCATTGGAATCAATGAGCTGTTCCAGATTATCAATGATAGGCCGCATGAGGGGAGAGATTTTTTCCTGCTCATCTCCCGGCAGAAAGCCGATGTCAGAATCAAACTGGGCGTTGGGGCGGGTTATCATCATACGACGGTATTCACCCGTAGGATTATTTAATAGCGTTTCCAATCCAACCGCCAGGGAATAAAAGGTCTTTGCGGTTCCTGCCATGCCCTTTACAATCACCAAAGGTGCAATTTCTGCTGGCTGCATTAACGCTTCCTGGAGAAAGTACTGACCCGCGTTTCTAGGGGTAATCCCATAAGGTTTATGCTTTCCATATCCCAAAGGGATAATAAAGGTTTTGCATACTCGTCCTAACACTGTCTTTTTCGTGGATTGATCTGCTTTTAAGATTACAAACTGATTTTCTATTAACTGAGGGGTCTTTCTCTCCCCGGCTTCATCTATGATGTAAATACGATCCAATGATATTCCTTTTTTCTTAAAATCTTTAAAGCATTCTTCTGGGGCATACGCCTCGGTCCTTCCTGGATACTGACCCGACCTCTCTGGCACTTGCTCTGCGGTAAAATCTTCTGCCCGCACACCAATGATCTGTGCTTTGACCCGAAGAAGTATGTCTTTGGTGACTAATACCACATCTCCCTCTAAGCCCTTACAAACCTTCAAAATCCGGTTATCCATCTTATCTTCTGGTAAATCAGGAGGAAGTTTCACATCGACAAAGTTCTTTTCTATCCTTAAGGTGCCTCCATGCTCTAGCTTAACACCTGTGAGCAAATCACCTTTTTGACGAAGCTGTTCTAAAATTCGAATTGCTGTTCTGGCATTTGCGCCCTTTTCTCCTTCTGCCTTTTTCAGATTATCTAATTCTTCTAACACAACGACTGGAATTACCACCTGATTGTCTTCAAAACAATAAAGGGCATCAGGGGCCTGAATTAGTACATTCGTATCTACCACGTAAGTTTTTATCATCTACCGGACTCCTTTTCCTTTCCAGAAATTCAGTTTCTGTAAGTCTGATTATAACGGAAGTGGATAGCTCCTGTTACCACATTTCTGTAAAGGCAATGTAAAAATTACGGCATTATTATGGTAAATAAAGGGGATCATGCCATGTTAAATGATATCTTGCTTTAATACTCTCACTGAACTTCGTTCCACCACTTCAGAATCAAATAGATAGTTTGCTTCAAAACATGGATTTTCTATTAGCTTTATAATATTTTTCGCTGCCTTTTTTCCCAGTGATTCCATGGGGTGAGGAAATGAGGTAATGGTCACATCCCCAATGACTGAAAGTTCCGAATTATCAATTCCCACAATGGATATATCGTCCGGGATTCGGATTCCCCTGTCCTTGCAGACGGCGGTAAAACGGTAAGCCACTTCATCATTGTAACAGACCAGTCCGGTACAACCTTGAAGTCTTTGAAACAGATAATCAGCCCACACCTCCATATCCATTTGGCTCTCAGAATCCATCCACATAATATTACGGCCATCTGCTTGCAGTCCCGCCTTTTCCAGTGCCCGGATGAAACCTGCGTATCTTAGATGTCCCTGTCCGTCGTCACATTTAAATAAAGCGCCAAGCTTTTTATGACCTGCCCGGATTAAATACTCTGCCGCCTTTTCTCCAACCATATCATCGTGAAGAGACACATAAGGAATATCCAGTTCCTGATACCTGCTGTTGATGAACAATACGGGAATGCCCTGCTTACCAAGCTGCTGGTAAAAGTGAAGATTGGGATTTGGAATGGCACTTTTTGCTGGCTCTGCAATCAGACCATCAATCATACCTTTCTCCACGATCTTTTTTAAGATCTCCCCTTCTCGCTCCACGTGGTTTCCTGTAAAGGCAACCTGCATGGTGTATCCAGACTTTGAGAGTGTCCGCTCGATTCCTTTTAATACAGCGGGGAAAATATAGCTGTCTACATAGGTGCTGACTACTGCTATATTATAATATCGCTTCTGCCGTTCTGTCCGTCCATTGGCCCCCACATAGGTACCGCTTCCCTGAATTCGGGTCAGCATATTTTTTTGTTCCAATCCATCAATGGCGTGACGTATGGTCTGCCGGTTTAATTGAAACTGGAGACACAGTTGGTGCTCCGATGGAAGTCTATCTCCTTCCTGAAATGTTCCATTTTCAATTTGAGATAGCACCCAGTCAGCAACTTCCATATATTTTGGTTTCTGTGTCCCCATATTCAATGCCCCTTGGTTATTTTTTGCGTTTCGATAATAAGTCTACCGTAACCGCACCAAGAAGTACGGCACCTTTAACGATTTTCTGAATATCCGTTGACCAGCCATACAGAGACATTCCGTTGTTTAAAATGCCCATGATAAAGGCTCCAACTACCGCTCCTATAATGGTTCCCACACCACCGGTGGTGGCTGCGCCTCCTATGTAGCATGCAGCAATGGCATCAAGCTCAAACTGATCTCCAGCCTTTGGGGTTGCTGAGGCGTTACGGGCAGAAAGAACGATTCCTGCAATGGCACATAGAATTCCCATATTGGTATAGACCCAGAAATAAACCTTATCGGTATTGATACCAGAAAGCTTTGCTGCCTTGGCATTCCCGCCAAGTGCATAAATCTGGCGCCCTGCCACGGTTCTGCTGGTGATAAAATGATAAAGGGCGACTAACACTCCCATAATGACCAGGACAAATGGAATTCCATTGTATCTGGAAAGCTTGTAAAAGAAGAACCAGACGATGAGAAAAATAACACCAATCTTAATTCCGGTCTGCCACAAGGGATTAACAGGGAACCCATATTTCTTTTTGGTTTTTATGCTTTTCATTTCAAAGAGAATGATTAAAATAAAAGCAATCAGGGCCACTGCAATGGAAATCAAATCAATGGTTCCTCCCCCTACATTAATTTTTATAGTTGGAAGAAATCCCGCTCCAATAAATGTATATTCGGCTGGAAGGGGACCCTTTGTCTGGGCTTTTAAAAGAGTATACGTCAGACCCCTTGCCATTAACATGGTTGCCAGAGTGACAATAAAGGGTGGAATGGATAGCTTAGAGACAAAGAAGCCTACAAACATACCAGAAAGGGTTCCAATTAAAATGGCAGCCGGAATTGCAATCCATATGCTGGCTTTGTAATCGACGATCATGATTCCTACTACAGCACCACATACGGCAACAATGGAACCAACCCCCAGGTCAATGTTTCCTGTTAATACGCATAAAAGCATTCCCACTGCCAAAATGACGATGTAGCTGTTTTGCATGATTAAGTTATTAATGTTGGCAGGTGACATGTTCTTACCGCCAGTCATCACTGAAAAGATGAGAAATACTGCAATGAGTGCCAGTATCATTCCATATTCTTTCATATTGATATTTACTGTTTTCTTTTTATCCATCTCTACGCTTCCTTTCCGCTATCTGCCATGATGCATTTCATAATCTTTTCCTGAGATACTTCCGCTTTTGTCATCTCCCCGGAGATTCGGCCCTCACTAATGACATAAATTCGGTCACACGTTCCAATGACTTCTTCAAGCTCTGATGAAATTACAATGATGCCTTTCCCCGCCTTTGCCAAATCATTGATTACACCATAAATTTCATATTTGGCTCCAATGTCAATTCCTCTGGTTGGCTCATCCAAGATAAGTACATCTGGCTGGGTCAGCATCCATTTTGCAAGAACTACCTTTTGCTGGTTGCCACCGGATAGGGAGCTGACCGTCTGATTGATGGAGGAAGCTTTTACGTTGATTCGTTTCTTATATTCCTCCGCTGCAAGAATCTCACTGTTTTTGTTCACCACAGCACGTTTGGAAAAGAAGTTTTTAAGGGCTGCCAGGGTCATGTTGCTTCTGACGCTGTCAATTAAGATGAGGCCATAGCTTTTTCGGTCCTCGGAAACATAGGCTAGACGGTTATTGATGGCATCCTGGACATTTTTAATGATTACCTGCTTTCCGTGAATGAAGATGGACCCACTTATTTTCTGACCATAAGACCTGCCAAAAAGGCTCATGGCTAATTCCGTCCGCCCGGCTCCCATCAGTCCTGCAAATCCGACTACTTCTCCGGCCTTTACGTGAAAGGATACGTCTTTAATTACCTGTCTGTTTGGATCGTCTGAATGGAAGACATTCCAGTTTTTCACCTCAAATATCTTATCTCCGATCTCACACGTTCTTATGGGATAACGATTGGTCAGTTCTCTTCCTACCATTCCTTTTATGATACGGTCCTCGCTGATATCGTCTGTTCCCTTTACCAAAGTCTCTATGGTTTTCCCATCCCGAATGACTGTGATGGAATCCGCGACTGCGCTGATTTCATTTAGCTTATGGGAAATCATGATACAGGTGATGCCCTGTTTTTTTAGCTCCTGCATAATGGATAAAAGGCGTTTGCTCTCCTCATCGTTAAGAGCTGCCGTTGGCTCATCTAGAATTAAAAGCTCCACCTGCTTTGCCATGGCTCTTGCAATTTCAATCAACTGCTGTTTTCCAACCCCCAGGGTGTTTACAGGATCGTTTAGGTTTTCATTTTCCAGGCCAACCTTTTTTAACATTTCCTGTGCCTTTTTATGAGTCTTTGTCCAGTCTACAACCCCTTTTATTTTCCTTTGCTCGTTTCCCAAAAAAACATTTTCTGCTATGGAAAGAAACGGGCTGAGGGCCAGCTCTTGATGAATGATAACAATTCCCTTTGCCTCACTTTGCCGGATGGTGTGAAACTGACATACGTTTCCGTTGTATATAACATCTCCGCTGTAGGAGCCGTAGGAATAGACTCCTGAGAGTACGTTCATGAGTGTGGATTTACCAGCTCCATTTTCTCCGCACAGGGCATGGATTTCTCCTCGTTTCACCCTGATATTTACGTCATCCAGGGCCTTCACTCCATAAAATTCTTTGGTGATGTGATTCATCTCCAATATATAATCGGACATCTTCCCAGCTCCTTTTCCTTCTTGCCTGTTACAAAAAGCAGGCGGCCGCTCTCCCGCTGCCGCCTGTTCTTTCTTACTTGTTATTTTGACAACTGATCTTCGGTGTAGTAGCCGCCATCAACAATAATCTTTTTATAATTGTCCTTATCAACCGCTACTGGTGTGCAAAGATAAGAAGGTACCACGATCTTTCCGTTGTTATACTGCGTAGTATCGTTAATCTCTGGTTCTGCGCCTTCTAACACTGCCTGAACCATCTTTACACATTTCTCTGCCAAAAGTCTTGTGTCTTTATAAATAGACATGGTCTGATATCCTGAAATAATATTTTTTGTTGCCATAAGCTCTGCATCCTGACCAGTAACCAGTGGCCAATCAACTCCTACCTTGTAGCCAGCTCCCTCAAGGGCTGCCTTACATCCATAGGCAAAGCCGTCAAAAGCAGTAGCTGCGATATCCAGTTTCTTGTCAGCATAAAAACCGGTTAAGTAGTTTTCACAGTTTTGCTGAGCGGTTTCCTGGGACCAGCGAAGAATGCAGGTGTCTTCAAAGGAGGTACGGCCGGATTCACATTTCAGTGTGCCGTCATCTAAGTATGGTTTTAATACTTCCATCAATCCGTTATAGAGGAATAAAGCGTTGTTATCATCAGGAGAACCCATGAAGAATTCAATGGTATAGGACTTTCCATCTGCTTTCGCTTTATCAAGCTGCTTTGTTTCTTTTATGTATTCACCGATTGCGGTTCCAACTCCTTTGTTATCAAAGGTTGCATAATAGGAAACTGCATCGGTATCCATAAGGAGACGGTCATAGGCAACAATTGGAATGCCTGCTTTTTTCGCTTGCTCTTCTACGTTTACAAGGGCGGAGGAGTCAATAGAAGCGATGACCAGACATTTCACACCGGAAGCAATCATATTTTCAATCTGGGAAACCTGCATCTGCACATCGTCTTCTGCGTACTGCAGATCTACTTCGTAACCGAGTGCCTCAAGCTGCTTTTTCATGTTGGCACCGTCGTTGATCCAGCGCTCTGAGGATTGCGTTGGCATAGCGACACCAACTTTTCCTCCTTTTTCTGCTGATTTTGTTGCCTCTGTGACTGCTTTTTGTGTAGCATCTTCTGATTTTGCAACCGTGGTTGTTTCCTCTTTGACTGCTGCTGTTGTTGCTGCTGCTTTCGATCCTCCGCAGCCTGACAACGTAGATACTACCAGCATAGCCCCCAGAATAACACTTAAAATCCTTCGTTTCATAACGATGTACCCCTCCTATGACTTTTTTGTATATACAATTTACGTTCTTCGTAAAATTGCTATCCAATGAAATTCATGCTTCTTGTCTCTACCCACGTTATATTATGATTCCAATTTTTCATTTATTCCTGGTAGTTCCAAATTATTTTGTTGGATTTGTATGTTTTATTTCGGATTTTTTTTGACTATGCCATGATACTGTCTGTACCAATTATTTTTCAAGAATTATAAAGTTGTCTATACAAGGAGCTGAGACCAGGTTATTGGTATAAACCTATTGGGTGTCAGTGACAAAAAAAATGCGTTCTTTCCTGATTAGCGCAAAGCGCTGGCTCAGAAAAAAACGCATTCTAGTTTCGATTAAATTCTTATCATTCTTCCCAATGCAGTGTGTGAAGCTCTCCCTGCATGGTCATATGTTCAAATCCATTCTGTTTTAATGCCTCATAAAGCACGATGGAAACGGAATTGGAAAGGTTTAAGGAACGAACGTCTCCCCACATGGGAATTCGGATACAACGGTCTTGATTGTCTAAAAGAATTTCTTCCGGAATTCCGGCGCTTTCCTTTCCAAACATCAGATAGTCATTTGGTCCGTAGGCTACATCAGAGTAAACATGAAGTCCCTTTGTGGTTGCCATATATATCTTCGCACGAGGATTTTTGTCCAGGAAATCCTGAAAATCACTGTATACGGTTATATCTAGCTTATCCCAGTAATCCAGTCCTGCCCGCTTGATTAACTTATCATTGAGTCGAAATCCCAATGGCTCGATTAAGTGAAGCTTTGTGCCTGTTGCAACACAGGTCCGCCCGATATTGCCGGTATTTGCTGGCATCTCTGGCTCTAATAATACAATATTCATCTCGTTATGCCTTCCTGTCAAGATTCTTTACAAAGCGGTCCATTCGGCTTAATGCCTCCTTTAAGTTCTTTAAGGAGTATGCATAGGAAATACGAAGAAACCCTTCTCCGCAGTCTCCAAATGCAGTGCCAGGAACCACCGCTACTTTTTCTTCCCGCAAAAGCCTGGTGGCAAACTCATCGGAAGTCATGCCAAACCGCTTGATGCTGGGGAATAAATAAAATGCACCATGAGGCTCAAAACATTCTAAGCCCATTTCTTTAAATGCATGGACCAGATAACGTCTTCTCTGGTCATAGGATTCTCTCATTACCTGAACATCCTTATCTCCATCCCGAAGGGCAGCCACTGCTGCATACTGGCTGGCAGTAGGAGCGCACATGATTGCAAATTGATGAATCTTTAGCATCTGCTCTAGAATGATTCTTGGAGCTGTGGCATAACCAAGACGCCATCCTGTCATGGCATAGGATTTGGAAAATCCATTGATAAGTACGGTTCGATCCCTCATTCCAGGGAAGGAGGCGATGGTGGTATGATCTCCCCCATAAGTTAGCTCTGCATAAATCTCATCGGAAATGACGAATAAATCCTTTTCAATCACAACCTCAACAATATCCTTTAATTCCTCCGCCGTCATAACCGCACCTGTGGGGTTATTAGGAAAAGGAAGGATGAGCACCTTAGTCTTATCCGTTATCTTTTCCAGAAGCTTTTCTTTTGTCAGCTTAAACTGGTCCTTTTCCTCTAAGTCAATGGTCACTGGCACTCCATTGGCAAGGATGGTACAAGGTACATAGGAAACATAGCTGGGCTGAGGAATTAACACTTCGTCTCCTGGATTTAACATGGCTCGAAGAGCGATATCAATGGCCTCACTTCCACCTACGGTAACGATAACCTCATGCTCAGGATCGTAAGTAACTTCAAAACGTCTGCTTAAATAGCTGGTAATCTCAGCCTTTAATTCCTTAAGTCCAGCATTGGAGGTATAGAAAGTACGCCCCTTTTCAAGGGAATAAATACCTTCCTCTCTGATATGCCATGGTGTGTCAAAATCAGGTTCACCTACTCCTAAGGATATGGCGTCCTTCATCTCACTGACGATATCAAAGAATTTACGGATTCCAGAAGAGGGAATCTCTACGATACGGTCTGATAATGGATTTCTCACGGCGTAATCAACATCCTTTCATCCGGTGTCTCTTCTGCAAGGACAGTTCCGTGGTCCTTATATTTCTTAAGGACAAAATGAGTGGCAGTGCTGAGTACAGATTCCATTGGAGATAATTTCTCTGATACGAACTGAGCCACCTGTCTCATGGTCTTTCCTTCAATAAATACGGTAAAATCAAAGGAACCGGACATGAGATATACGGCGTTTACTTCATTATACTGATAGATCCGTTCCGCAATCTTATCAAATCCCATACCTCTTTGGGGCGTTACCTTTACCTCGATTAAGGCTACTACCTTCTCGTCGCTGGTGTTGTCCCAATTAATTAAAGTATGGTATCCACAGATGATATGCTCTTTTTCCATTTCAGCGATTTCATTGGCAATGGCGGTCTCGCTTTCTCCTAAGAGTATTGCAAGATCCTTTAAATCAATCCTGCTGTTTTTTTCAATAATTGCCAATATCTTTTCCCTCATATCCATACCTCCGATGATCATTTCGTCAAATTATCATTCCATAACTTTATATCGCTCGTCCTTTGTGGGCCGGTCAAGATACCCGACACCATCTCCGTGATCAATAATTCTTCCAATGCCTTCCGTCACCTTGCCGATAACGGCACCATGAATTCCAGTTTCCTTCATGGCCTCCAAAAGATCGGCTCCATTATCCGCTGTTAATAGCAGACAGCTTTTAGAAAAAAGGCGGTACGGGTTTAAATCGTACCGCTCACATAGTTCAATGGTTTCCTGCTTAATCGGAATCCGACGAAGGTAAAAACGGATGCCTGTCATATAGGCTCCAGATAAGTCCCAAAGGGTCTTAAAGATTCCACCTTCTCCTGAAAGCTCCCACTCTGTGGCACCCCACTGCTTTAGAGCATCAAAATCATATGTGGGTTCTTTGCCTTCTTGTTCCAGTATCCCCTCGATATAATCTTTCCGGAACCACTGATACAGTTCTTCTTTTTTCTTATTTGCAATTTCAATGGTGCCGGAAAGACCAGCATATCCAGCCACCACCAAATCCTGTCCAGGCCTAATAATTCCTGTATTCTCTCGTTCAATGCGTCTCATGATCCTATCCGCCTACATTCCTGGTCCCTGTGGGATAACATCTTCTGCCGGAAATACTTCCTGCTGTGGAGGTGCTGTTTCTACTGGCTGTGTAGAGGGTTCCACGGTTTGATGTGTCTCTTGAGGTAACGTTTGTTCTGGAACTGGGGTTACAGATACTGGAGCCGCAGGACCTACCTTTATAATTGCTTTTGAAGGGTTATAGGTATCAGTGTGAAGAATCTCACGACTTTGTTCTACCCCATCTAAATAAACAACTTTCCATAACCTTGACTTGATTCCAGTATGAGCAGACTGTACCTGCTTTCTGCTTCCAGGTGCCATGGCGGGATCCACCACTTCTTTTGGAGCTCCTGGGTCCGTAACACTTAAGGTCTCAGATACAAAATCAAAGGTGCGGTTTGCAGGCCTGGTCTCTTTGCCGTAGATGGTAAAGGTTATGGTCTTTCCAGACGTGTATCCTTCAATATAAATTGGTGTGCTGTAATTGTTGGTAAACTTAAGATCCTTATAAGTTCCTGCAATGGCAGCATCCTGAGAAGGTTTTACATAGCTGACTACCATGGAATGATTCTGTCTCTGTGCCACTAAAAGCTCTGCTCTTAATACGGCATTGTAAAGAGTGGTGGATATCTGGCAAACGCCTCCTCCTACACTATCTACTACCTGACCATTCTCATAAGCAGCGGCAGTTGCATATCCGTTGGAAACGGTAAAGGGATGCATGCATTCATAACCAGATAAGGTTTCTCCTGGCATGAGGACCCGGGTATTGATTTTAGAAGATCCTACCTGAAGATTCTTTGATCTGGATGCTCCACTGGAAGAGAAACTGGTGGAGAAAGTTCCAAGAACATCTTGTATGGAGGATAAAGCTTCTGTGGTTATGGCTGGATTCACATCAGAAACGGTTGCAG
Organism: uncultured Eubacteriales bacterium; assembly: GCA_963528005.1. GTDB lineage: Bacteria > Bacillota > Clostridia > Lachnospirales > Lachnospiraceae > Lacrimispora. The sequence continues at coordinate 193,138 of CAURSM010000007.1, read as the reverse complement.
TTGCAGATACTGGCTCAGAAAGTCCGTTTGCCAAAGCGGCATTCAAAGCATCTTTGGTCGCTTTGATGTCAACATTCTTACCAGTCACCGATGGAGTTACCTGAAATGCACCGTTGGCGCGAACAATGGAAGCGTTCTGTGGTTCTACAATGGCAGAAGCACATTTTTCATTGATGAAGGCTTCCAGTCTTCCATCGTCAAGGGCTGTTTCAAGTGGTATAATTACATGGTTTTTTTCGATGTCTTTTTTATTTAGATATCGCTTAATCAAATTGCCACCCTGCCAGGCAGATGCAGCCTGGTTCACTGCCTCAGGGTTGCTCCAGTGAAATCCAAGTTCCTTTGCTGTTGTTTCCATTGGCTGCCCGTCAACCATAAGGGTGATCTTTTGGTTTTCCATCTGGCCAACCAGATCCTGAATCTTTTTATTGGCTTCTTCTTCTGTCATACCGCCTAAATTATACTCTCCCACATAAATACCGTCGGGGAGCGTATCAGCCATTACATATACTGGAGAGAGAATACCAATTCCTGCTGCCAGCAAAACTGCTGCCAGGGTTATGGACAACGTTTTCTTTTTCATATTCATTCCTCATGCTCTACTGTGTCTGTATGATGTGGCGAAACCCCCAATGCTTAGAATCTCATCATGATTGGAAGTATCATGGAAACGATTAATAATACTACAACTGCGATTAAAACGATTGACATAAATTTCTTATTGTTTTTATTGTTAAAGTTTATCATATTGCTATCACCTCTCTTATATTCTTCCGTACTGTGCTATGATTTTATCCGTGATTCTTGATATTTCATTTCTGGATAAATGATCCGTTTGCGCAGATAAAACTATTTTATGATATTTTAATAAATCCTGCAAGTGTTCTTTTTGCCTTTTTGAGGCTGGTTGCTCCCTTTTTACCTTATAAATCAAAGCATGCAGGTCAAATGCTTCTGGATTTTGACTTTCAAATTGCTTCCCAATCTCCTGATATAATTGATGGGCTGCCAAACAATCCGACAGCGCACGGTGACTCTGCTCTGGTTTAATTCCAAAATATTCACAAGCAGCCTTTAAATTCTTCTTCTCTTCTGGCGGCATAAAGTTCCTTGCCAGCTTTAAGGTATCAATGCCTTGTCTCTCAAAACCTTTGCCTTCATTGACTGCTGCCCGTTTTAAAAAACTAAAATCAAAAATCACGTGATGTCCCAAAATAGGAAGCTTTTTAGAAAATTCCAGGAATTCTCCGATCACTGTGCTAATTCCTGGCGCCGACTCGATCTGTCGGTCCGTGATTCCAGTCAGGGCTTTCACATGTTCCTCTAACTTTCTATAAGGATTTACAAAGGTTTCATAGCGTGCTGTTATGACTCCGTCAATCACCCGCACCGCACCGATTTCAATGATCTTATCCATCTTGGGATCAAGTCCTGTCGTCTCTAAATCTACTGCAATATAAGATGAAACCATATGTTCCTTCCCCTTTCCCAGAATCGTTAACTCTTGGCACTTGGGCATAAATCCCTTAAAAAGCATTCTCCACACTTAGGATTTCTCGCTACACAGATAGACCTGCCTAGTGTAATAATCTGTATGTTCCAAAGAATCCAGTGTTCCTTAGGAAGCACCTTCATCAGCTCGTACTCGATCTTTTCTGGATCTTCTGATTTTGCAAATCCCAGTTTAATGGAAATTCGTTTTACGTGGGTATCCACAACAATGCTAGGCTGATCATAGATATTCCCCAAAATCACATTGGCTGTTTTCCTGCCAACACCTGCAAGGGAGAGAAGCTCCTCCATGTTGTCTGGAACATTTCCTCCAAATTTATTCACAAGATCCTGGCAGCAGGAAATGATATTCTTGGCCTTCATGTGGTAAAAACCAAGAGAATGAATATCCTTTTCAAGCTCTTTTAACTCTGCCTCTGCAAAATCCCTGGGGGATTTATATTTTTGAAACAGATCTTCGGTAACCAGATTCACTCTGGCATCCGTGCACTGGGCGCTTAAGATCACCGCAATTAAAAGCTGCCATGGAGTCTCATGGTTTAAATAGCAGATATAGTCGGTTCCATACTCTCTGTCAAGAGCATGAAGCACCTTTTCTATCCGTTCTTTTAGCTCTGCTTTTGTTTCTCTTTTTGCCATTCATTCCTCCAAATGTCAATTTCATACACCGCTGCGTTATGGGTTAAGGGGTCCCTTTGCTTATAATCAAAAAGGACCGCCCGTTTGTCCCCAAACACTTCAACATGCGCCATTTTTATTAACTGTCTGGCCTCGTATCCCTGATACCCTTCTTTTAAATAATGAAGCGTTTTTGCTTCCTCAGCAAAGAAGGCTTTTACCTTATCTTTATATGGATCCTGATCCAGTGCAAAGGAAGGTCTGCTTTTTAGATTCTCTCTTAAATACAAATCATACACCAAAAGATCCCGGTACTTGGGCAATCGTTCTGGCACCAGACTTCCTATAAACTGTTCCAGTACTTCATAGCGAGCCATACGGCTGTGGCTGATACCTGTCAGCTCCTGTTTATCATAGTATTCAGCAATCGCCTCAAACATATCAAAAGGAGACGGAAACTCTTTTAAAAGTTCTTTCACGGTGGTATTAAACTGCCCGCTGTTTCCATATACCTCAAGCATTTCTTCCAGATTCTTTAGTTTTAATACTTCTCCGTAATCTAACCACTTGGTGGAAAGGACTTCATAAGGCGCCTGCTCCTTATACTTTACTTCATATTCCTTTGCCTTTTGATGCATATAAGAACCTTTTAATACCTTTAAAAATCCAAGTTGAAGCTGCTCTGGCTTCATCTCATAAACCTGATTAAAGGACCTTCGAAAGCTGTCATAATCTTCATAGGGAAGCCCGGCGATTAAATCCAGATGCTGATGGATGTTACCAAAGCCGTTGATCTTATCTACGGTCTCCTTTAAGCTGGACAGATCCATGGTTCGTCTGATTTCTTTGATGGTATCTAAGTTGGTGCTTTGGACACCGATCTCAAGCTGTATGAGTCCCGGCCTCATTTGAGAGATTAAGTCAAGCTCCTCTTCTGTCAAAAGATCTGCTGAAATTTCAAAATGAAAGTTCGTGATTCCATTGTCATGTTCCAGCAAATGTTTCCAGATACCAATGGTATGGGCATGGTTACAGTTAAAGGTCCTGTCCACGAATTTTACTTGATTCACCTTTTTTGCCAGGAAAAAATCAAGCTCCCTTTTCACCATCTCTGTATCCCGAAACCGTACCGACTTATCAATGGAAGAAAGGCAATAGCTGCAGGAAAATGGGCAGCCCCTGCTGCTTTCGTAATAGATAATCCTGTTATCAAACCCAGATAAGTCATCATAGAGAAATGGGATCTTGCTTAAATCCACTCCCATTTTCAGAGGTCGTTCTAAAGGATTTCCATGGTTATCCCGAACAGTGGCACCATCTATGGCAGTGAAATCAAATGTTTCCTTATCTATATAGCTTTCCACTACTTTTGAAAAAGTCTCTTCTCCTTCGCCCATCATGATTCCAAAGACATTGGGCTCTCTGCGCATAATTTCAGAAGCATCATAAGACACTTCAGGACCTCCCAGCCAGATCTCCACCTGAGGGAGAATCTTTGGAAGGTCCCGAACAAGTTCCAAAACGTAAGACATATTCCAGATATAACAGGAAAATCCTACTACATCTGGCTTCTTCAAATAAATGTCTTTTAAAATATCATCAAGCTGGCTGTTGATGGTATACTCCCCAATCTCAATTTGAAATCTTCCATCTTTCAGCTCAGGACGGTTAACATAAGTTTCCGCATAGGCTTTCAAGCTGTGAATTCCAGGATTGGAATGAATGTATTTGGCATTGAGTGCCGCCAGTAAAAATTTCATCTTAAACCTCTATCTCTATTTTTCTACCAGTGGGCTGATACTGATAATACCGGACCCCTGCTGCATTTAACATTCTCTTTGAAGCATTGACCTCAGGAGTGTCTGCATACTTATCACTTCCGTATACAATCGTCTTAATGCCTGACTGGATAATCGCTTTTGCACATTCATTACAAGGAAACAAGGTTACATAAAGCTTGGATCCCTCCAGGCTTCCCCCTCTGTAATTAAGAATAGCATTTAATTCACTATGAGTGGAATAGAAATATTTGGCATTGTAGGGATCATTTTCATCATTTTCTCGGTCCCATGGAAACTCATCATCAGAGCATCCCATTGGAAATCCGTTATAGCCCATGGATAAAATCTTATTGTCTTCACTTACGATGCAGGCACCTACCTGGGTGCTTGGGTCTTTGGAGCGCCTTCCTGAAAGGAGGGCAACTCCCATAAAATACTCGTCCCATGTGATATAATCTTCCCGCTTTCCGGTCATACTGTCTCCTCCTTTTGAGTCTTTAATATGTGATAACCAGCCGCTTTTGTCAGCCGGTTCATAATAGCCTGTCCCAGATGGTCTTTGGAAAAGCTTTCAGAATAGATATAATCCGCTTCCAGATCATCAAACTCTCTAAGAACTCCATATAGGTTATGGGCAATAGTCTCTTCCTTCGCCCGTTCTCCCATGCTTCTTATCATACCTTCCTGGTAAAACTCCCTGCTTTCTTCCGTGCAAATGATACCAACACGAAATCCTTCTTTTAGCTTTTCTTTTGCCAGACGGTTTATGGTCATGATGACTGCTTCTGGGTCACCTTCTACCAAGGTAAGGGAAGCTTTTGGGGCATAATGCCTGTATTTCATCCCTGGTGCTTTTGGCTTTACATCTTCTTTTAAAGGACCTGAAACTATGGCTGGATCAAGACATATCTCCTGCCCTAAAACCTTTGATGCCATCTCCTGTGTGATAGCTCCAGGTCTTAAAATCATTGGTTCTTCCCCAGATACATCAATAATGGTTGATTCCACACCGATTCCAACGGCGCCTCCATCTACCACCATATCAATCTTTCCGTTCATATCCTGCCACACGTGGTCCGCAGTGGTGGGGCTCGGCCGACCAGAGGTATTGGCACTGGGGGCTGCAATAGGAACTCCTGATAGACGGATTAAAGTGCTTGCCACCAAATCATCCGGCATACGCACTGCTACCGTATCGAGTCCTCCTGTTGTTCCATATGGAACCAGTTCGCTCTTTTGAAAAACCAGGGTCAGGGGGCCTGGCCAAAAAGCTTCCATCAGCTTTCTTCCTGCCTCCGGTATATGAAGGACCAATGGTGCCAGATCCTGGAGAGCGGCAATGTGGGCGATGAGCGGATTATCCGATGGTCTTCCCTTTGCCGCATAGATTTTTTTTGCTGCCTCTTCTTTTAAGGCATTGGCTCCCAGACCATATACGGTCTCTGTGGGAAATGCAACCAGACCACCGTCTTTTAAAACCTGGGCGGCTCTCTTAAGTAAAACTTCGTCTGGATGCTCTTTATCTTCTATATAAATTCGTTCTGTGATCATATAGCATTGCTCCTTTTCACTTCCATTTATCATATCACAGGCCATCTAACCGTGCAACTTCTTTGCTGATAAACAAAGGCTCTCCGGCGATTGCACCCTAAAAAACAATGGTTGCAGGTTCCCTCTAAAAATGATACCATGATAGAAACATTTTAACTTGGGAGGAAGAAATTTGAAACTGATTATACCAGAACACTATGACCCCAAACTTTCTGTCCGCGAAACACAGGAAGCCATTAAATACATAAGGGATACCTTTCAAAAGGAACTTGGAAAGGAGATGAACTTAGAGAGGATCTCTGCCCCCTTATTCGTAAATAAGGACAGTGGTCTTAACGATAACTTAAACGGTGTGGAACGCCCTGTTCAATTTGATCTTTTAGGAGTCCCAGGTGAAACCATGGAAGTGGTTCACTCTCTTGCCAAATGGAAGCGTATGGCCCTTCATGAATACGGCTTTCAGCCTGGAGAGGGACTTTATACCAACATGAATGCCATACGAAGAGATGAGGAGTTTGATAACCTTCACTCTTGCTACGTGGATCAATGGGACTGGGAGAAGGTCATCACAAGAGAAGATCGTACTTTGGAAACCTTAAAGGATACCGTTAGAAACATCTTTAAGATCATCAAGCACATGGAGCATGAGGTGTGGTATAAGTATCCTCAGGCGGTAAAACATCTTCCAGAAGACATTACTTTCATCACCTCACAAGAGTTAGAAGATCGTTATCCAGACAAAACATCAAAAGAACGAGAAAACCTGATTACAAAAGAATTGGGCTGCGTTTTCCTTATGAAAATCGGGGATAAATTAAAAGGTGGAGAACCTCACGATGGAAGAGCTCCTGATTACGATGACTGGCAGTTGAATGGAGATATCTTATTCTGGTTCGATCATTTAGACTGCGCACTGGAAATATCAAGCATGGGAATCCGTGTGGATGAAGCCTCACTGGCAGATCAGCTTAAAAAAGCAGACTGCGAAGACAGAAAAGACCTTCCATACCACAAGATGCTTTTGAATGGAGAACTTCCCTGTACCATCGGCGGAGGCATCGGGCAGTCACGTCTTTGTATGCTTCTTCTGGATCGTGCCCACGTGGGCGAGGTTCAGGCTAGCATTTGGCCAGAGGAGATGAGGGAAGCTTGTAGAAAGAATAAGATCTTTCTTTTATAAGAGGTAGACTGTACCCTGATAGTTAGACACAGAGAAATAGGCTGTGCTTAACTATCAGGGCATTTTAATTTATAGACATAAGAGTGGCACCTCCCCTTATATCCAATGATATCTAGCCGATACATTATATAGAAGTTAAAACTAGGGGGAAATATCATGTATATAGGAACATTAAGCAAATCTACTGGGGGACTTAATATTCAATCTATAAACCATTCGGCTGCAAAGAAAAACGAAGCATTAAATGGCATAAAGGTCGAAAAATCAAGGACTGATATCATTGCAGTTTCTCCAGCAGGGAAAAAACAGAGTATGCTAGAACAGTTAATGAAACAGAAGGAAGCTTTGCAAGAAAGGAAAGCGTCTTTAATAAATTCCGCAGCTGAGAACGGCACATCTGGGTTGGAACTACAGCTGAAAGAATATGAACAGCAGATGAAAGACATTGACCAGCAGATCCTGCAGCTTCAATCAGAAGATAAGGATGACAAAAAAACAGAGGACAGTACTGGTAAGATTTATGAAAAACCAAAAACCAAAGAAGAAATTCAAAATAGCAATTTAGATGACTTGACTGCATTAACCAATGGTACTGACCATGCAGAAGTACTAACTTCAGTTAAAAACAAAATTGATGGTCAGAAGAAGGTTTGGAGTGCAGAAGTGCATTCCATGAACGGCAGTACAGCGTCGAAATTAGATAAAATATCCCAATTAGAAAGCCAATCCAAGAAGCTGTCATCAGAGATAGCTCAAAAACTGGGAGACTCCATAGAATCTATCACAAAGAGGAATGAAGAGATAGAAAAACTGGCAAAAGTGGTTGATACAGATGAGGCGGATCACTCTTTATCCTCTGCCGACTCTCCAGATAAGTCAGAAACAGATGACTTACAATCTTAATTTAAACCTTAAGTGGTATTGAGTCAAACGACACCCTTACTAGATATTTTTTCAACACAGAACTTTTAATATTGTTAAACGAATAATGATATCCTACTTTTCATAAATGAAATAAAATACAAAAAAAGTACCCTGATGATAAAACACAATCGATAGATCGTGTCAAATCACCAGGGTACTTTTTATCTTCCATTTAAATATTCCATAATTCCCATATGAATCGTCCAGGCCACACGGTCCTGGTATTCTTCTGAATTGAGGGAAGCTGCTTCTTTCCAGTTTGTTAAAAATCCACATTCCACTATTACAATAGGGGATTTCACATGCAGCAACAGGTAATAATTATCGTTTGGTTTTGCCAGTCTTGTGTTCTTATCACCCAGAACGTAATCAAATCGTTCCTGTATGATTTCAGCCAAACGTTTTCCTTTTTCTGACTTTTTATAGTAAAATACCTGTCCTCCGGAAATTTCCTCCTGATGGTAGCTGTTTTGATGAATGCTGACGGTAAGATCCGGGTTGGAACCATTAATAATGTCACACCGTTTCGTCATATCAGCCATTTTTTTTCTGCTATCTCGCTCTGTATAAAGTCCATTGTCATTCTTTCTTGTGAGCACAACATCAACGTCAGATGCCTCCAGGTATTTTTTCAACCGGTAAGCAATCTGAAGATTGATATCCTTTTCCAGAGTCCCATCAATTCCAATCTTACCCGGATCATTCCCTCCATGTCCGGCATCGATTACAATCACGGGTTTTTCCTTGCCTGCCTTCACACTGACACCTGCAGTCATCTTCCCTGCATGGCTGGATACGACATATACTAATACAAGCAAAATCACCGCCATAAACGGTTCCCATTTTCTTAATTTCACATTATCTACCCGAAACACATTCTTAATGAATTATATCTTACAGTGAAATAAAAAAGAACCAGTTAAGACGACTTTCCATCATTCTTTGTCCAGTACATTATAGTCTTTCGTTCCATCTGATGTAATCCATTGCAGGTACTGGGACAGAATGCTTTGATAGCCCTCTTCTTCCCACATTTTATAACCAGGTTTTTTCATGACTTTATCCTTGATGGAATAGACCTTTCCTGCCGTACAGGCCACATTAAGCTCGGCATATACTTTTGCCATCTGATCTCTTTGATTCTTTGAAAGACCCTTAAGGGTGTCCAAGCGGTCAAATTCATCCTGTGCCTGGTTGTAAAATACCTTATTTAAAAACCGATTTCCATAAACCTTAAAATCCAAAAGGTTCTTATCCTTATTCCCAGTCTTTATGGACCATGCCCTCATATCAAGAGCCTTTGTATGGTACCGAAATTCACCTTCTTCTCCATAATACAGTATCCCATACTGGCAGGGAGGGGTGGAAAGAGAGCTGGTAACGACTTCCTGAATGCCTGACTCTTTGGAGGATTTCATTGAATGCTGAACATGAAGATGGCCGCTAAGATAAAGGGAAACCTCCCAGCTTTCCAACTGATCGATAAGCTGCTCGCTGTGTTCAATGGTGCAGTCCTCTAAATAGACCTCACTCTCATCTAGAAGATTGTGGTGGCTCACAGGAAGTACCTTCATTCCAAGATCGTGAGCTTCCTCCATCTGTTCCTCAATCCAATCATAGGTATCGTCTTTTATCATTCCCCCAACCTGATTTTTAGGCTCATACTGGCAGCTATCAAGCATGAACGCTCTGGTGGTATCGTCAATCTGATAAACATAACTCAAAGAGGCGCTATCCCGGCTGACCGCTTCATTATATCCAAAGTCCTCGTAGATCTCCTCAAATTCCTGAGGAGTAATAGAACTTGTCTCTTGTATGGAATCCCCTGTAAAACGGGCAGCCTGCGGGTTATTGATATCATGATTGCCTGGTATTACAATGACGGGAATTCCCGCGTCCTCAATCTCTTGAAGTTTTGCTGCAAATTCCTTATGGCTTTCCTTTTCTCCATTGTAAGTCAGGTCTCCGCTAAGGATTACAACATCAGGCTTCTCTTCCTTCACTTCCGCTATAAAAGCATCGGTAATTTCCCATATATATGGCATTACCTTTCCGTCCCCATGATCTACGGTATATTGAAAGCTTTTTTGAAGGTCTGTCAAGTCTCTTGCAAGATAGTGTGTATCGGTTGCAATCACAATATTTACGCCATTTTCTGACTCTGCCTCAGGTAATGAGCTTTCTGCGCTTTGCTGGGTGTCCTCTGTTGTGGGGGCTGTCGTGGAGGGCGCCTTAGTTTCTGTGGAACTTTCCCCACTCTCTGTTGTGTTATCTGGTACCTGCTGCTTTAGCGAACATCCTGCTGATACACATGTGGCTGCTATGATTACTGCCAATAGGAAACTCTTTTTCATGACATGACCTTCCTGTCTTATACTTTCATTCGTTTATTTGTTATCCAGCTTGATCTCATCCCAAAGTTCAGCGGGTTCAAATCCAAGCTTCCAGCAGGCAACTCCTGCCAGATTATGCTGTTTGATTACATTCATCTTAAGTCCAATGGAACGCTCTTCTTCCAGCCAAATCTTCTTAAGGCCATCGGAGGTCTTTATTTCTCCATAATATTGACCGGATTCATCCAACCAGTTTAATTCTACTTTATTTTCGCTGATCCATTTTTTTGCGTTTGCAATTCCAATGGATGAGGCGGTGGTCTTTCCACTTTCGTCTTCCGTCCAGACTCTTGTATAAAATGGAATGGCCAGAATAACCTTTTCCTTTGGCACTTCTAAAAGGGTGTCCTTTACTCCATTTTCTACATATCCAATGGAAGCTACGGAACCTGAGTCCCCTCCCGGATAATGCTCATCGTATCCCATGATGATAACATAATCAGCAACGATACCCTGCTCCTTACGGTTATAAAACTTATTTCCCGCCATAGGAACGTAGTTATCTACTGACAAAACAAGTCCCTTTTCCCGGCAGGATATAGAAAGCTCCCGGATAAATTCTATGTAATGAACACCGGCTTCTTCTTTAATTCCCTCAAAGTCCAGGTTAATTCCGTCAAAGCCATACTTTTCCGCCTCAGCCATCAACGATTCAATGAGCTTTCGCCTGGTGGTTGTCTTTGACAAAAGAATTTCCGTATTCACATCCTTACTGAAATTGTTGATTAAGGCCCATACCTTCAATCCTTTTCCATGGGCTTTTTTCACGTATCCTGCATCAGCCAGGGAACGGAAATTCCCTTCATTGTCTGTAAGCTCATACCAGGTAGGAGAGATGATATTAACTCCTTTTGTATTGGCAATTAGATTATCAAAGGAGGCATTCCCCTCGGCACTGGTTAACTGATGCCATGCAAGGGTAACTGGTTCATCCATTGTAATGTTTTTATAAACTGGCTTTTCAAAGGTGCTTTTTAAAGTCTCACTTGATCGGTCCGTAAGGCGCCTGTGTTCGACATAGCCCACAAATCCGTCTTCGGTGCGTACTTTATCCCATCGATTCATGGATTCAACAACGGTAACACGGCTTCCCTTTGCAGCCCAAGTTATAATAGGGCTTTTTACGCCACCCTTTACCCGGATATTGCTGTCCTTCATAACTACGGCAGTGTTTAAAGGATCCCACGAATCGTTGACGTACATCCGTTTATTTTGAGCGCTATCATACGCAGTTACCCTGATATCCGTATAGTTAGACACCAATCCCGCTGATAGATATACATCGTTTTGATCCACCCAGATAAGGGGTTTCCCGGTACTTCCCATGGTGGTATGATCTGCATAGACAATGGAATCTGGTAGTGTATAAACCAAAAGCTTTTCATATGTATCCCAATAAAAACGCTCATTTAACGTTCGGTTGACCCAATCAATTGGTAGATAGGTCTGACCTTCCACGTAAATCCCTTTCTCTTCCTGTAATTCTTCATTAAGAAATAGGGCCACTTTATCATCTGTTACTCCCAGCAGTTGTGTGATATCTGCCTTTTCATCTGTTGGGATATATCGTTCCAAAATCCGGGTTCCAAAAAATCCGAAGATTAATATAAACATCAATCCCAGCGCCACGAGAACTGGCACGGCTTTTCGATTCATCTGCTTTCCTCCTGCCACGTATGTGCTATTTACCCATGGTTCTACATATTTCTTTTCGATTATATCATATTTCCTGATTTTTGGAATTTACATTTTCATTACGTTCGTTCTTCCCCTGATCCCACCCTGATGCACGGGTAAAGCCAGCTTTAGGCTGAAGATGGCATCCTGGCGTGCATCCCATTTATTACTGGATAATCACCGATTGTAGATTTTATCAAATCTTATCTCCTGCAGCTTTCCGGTTGTTTCATCCGGTATATAGTCTGCCATATAAAAGCAATCATCCTCCTTAACTTCAAATATCTTACTCCAATCTTCTTCGGGCAGCTCTTCCCCATCTATAATAATAGCAATTCCCTGATCCCGATATTTTTTAAGCCCCTCCAGATATTGGGCTTCTTTGGAACTCTCCACCCTGTCTCTGGCATTTCCTTTTTTCATATGTATCTCCCCTGTAAACTCTTTCGTAAGAAAACCGCGGCAAAGAGGACCACAAGGATCGTTGCGTGACACAATCCTCTTTCGCAGTCTTAAAATATCTGTTGGTAAAATTTCATCATTTCTCCGGTGACAGCAAACGCGTCTACTGAAACTGGAATTCTTCGTACCGGGCGTTTTAGCCTCTTTTCCATATTTTTTCTGGCTTCTTCGCTCCCAAATGTGAGGAAGGTTTCCCAGCTCTTTTCCGCCTTATTCCCTTTAATCTCAAACTCCAGAAACGCCTCCATCTGCCACTCGCTTAAGCTTCCTAAAACAAACTGCCTGTCACATCTTAAAAACTCTTTAAATCCTCCGTCCCCCACGGTGCCGTAATCCACAATCACCGTATTGTAATCAGACTTTTTACACAGCAAAAGTGTATTAATCCCCGCATTCTCATAATATCTGACCTCAAGGAGGCTAAAAGCGGTGCCCTTATCCTCTTCTTTTGCACATCCCCTTTTCATACTTACAAAATCACCGTGACTGTTCCATTCCAACACAGCACACTTTCGTCTTAGAACACCGCTTAAATACCCTGCTGTCATGATAGCAAAATGAGTTACACCTACGCTATTTCCTGTACCTATGATGCCAATGGTCTCCTGACTCACCTCTTTATTTCCGATCCTATGAAATGGCCAAAACGACTTTTTCTTTCCTTTCATAATTACCTTTCCTTCCAAAAGGATTTACCTGCTCCCAAAAGCCATGACAACAACTGGTTCTTAGTTCCTGCAAACCACCGTTTCTCCATGCTCTGGTCTACCAAAAGCGTTACTAATAGCTTTTCATAAAAATGAATGGCTTCCTTATTTATGGAAAATGGATCCGGAAAGTAAGGCGCACGAAAACAACGGGTGGCTAATACTCCCTCTGGAAGCTTAATTTTGGCCTTTATACCTGTGTGATTGTACACAATTGCATATGGCAGTCCCTTTTTTGCCACCTGGCTGGCTGCCCGGTTTGACTGACTGACACTCCATGGACTGCCGTCGCAAATCATTAAGACCGCGTTAATGTCTCCGGTAAGAAGCGCTTCATCGCTGGCACCATAATCCAGAATCTTTACGTTTATGGGGGGATCTTTTAACTTTACTCCTGGTCCGTAATAGGGTTTCCACACAAAACCATGATGCCGCATAAGGCCATACTGGTCCCGGCTTCCTCCGGCATAATGACTCATCCCGGCTCCCATTCCGGAATCTGTTTTTTCTTCTAATAAATTGGGGTAACCTTGATTTCTAAGATAGACAGACAGGCCGATTCCTATATGAGTCGTTCCGGCCCCTGATTTGCTCCCAAAAAGAGCAATGGTAAGAGATGATGATTGTAGACGGTCTTTTGCAGCCGTTCCCGTGTTTTTAAGCTGTTTCAGCCTTTCTCCCAGCTCTTGTGCCGATGAAAAACGCTCTTCTTTTTCTTCCATGATGCATCCTGATATGATGGCAAATAAATTGGGGTCCGCTGTTCGGTCCGGTCGAAAGGGCAGTTTGGGAAATGTTCCTGTATATAAATAGTGGAGAATAGCACCAATGGCATAGATATCTGTTCTCTCATCGAGGATTCCTTCTTTTTTATACTGCTCCGGTGCCGCACATCCTACGGTTCCGTACCGCTCTCCTGGCTCATTGGCCTCATTCATGGACGCAGCAAGTCCAAAATCGATTAGCTTTACCGTGTCATGACACAACATTAGGTTCTTCGGCTGTAAATCCAAATGTAAAATGGGATTTGATCCTGCGGAATGCAGGTAATGAATGATATTGGTTAACTGGATCCCATAAAATATGGCCAGTTCCCTAGATAGATGGCCCTGCTTTTTCACAAGGTCATACAAAGATTCTCCTTCCAGATACTCTTCGATTAAATAACTATAAGATTCGTCTTCTTCTACGTCATAAACAATGGGGATTCCGGGATGGCGAAGCTCCTTTAGAACAAGGGCCTCTCGTCTGAAACGATCGTAATTGAGAAAGCTTTTAGGTACCCGCTTGATCGCACGGTACTCCTCAAGCCCAAGATGAACCGCCAGAAAAACTGTTCCTGCCCGGCCGGTTCCCAAGATGCCGTATAGTTGATATTTTCCAAACAGAACGGCGCTTATCGCAGCCACCTCCTTCTTGCCTGTCCAATATCATCTCTTGTCTTCCATTTTATTCCATAATTTGGAATTTATCAACTTGTTTTTATTATTAATTCTAAAATATATAAAACTCCATGTAATGTAACCCTTAAGTTTCTTTCATTGCAATGGTTTTAGTCGAAACTATTGACACAAGATTCTAGTTGTGGTAACGTTTGATTAGGAAGAAACAACCGCCCCAATACAAGGGGTTGGCCATTTTATTAGATAGAAAACTCCACCCGATACCGGTCAAAGTATACAAGGGTGGTTTTTCTATGCCTGTTTCCAGGACTTTATAGAAAAACGCTACTTACAATTATAAAATATAAAGGTAAGTAATGCGATAATAAACATTCCAAAGGACATTAGGTCCTTAAAGTCATATTTCATCCGCACCACCTCCCATCTATGTAATGATGGAAGGCCAACGCCCTTGCAGTGACACGATTGTTTCATATAAATATGGTAGCATATACCATTTAAAAGCACAATTATTTTTCAACGCAAACAATAAAGAATAATAGTTTTGCTCAATGCATCTGAAATTACGTTAGATGATCCAAATAAAAGATTTTTTTGCGACTTGGTTGGTCGCGGTAAACTAGTGTACGATTTTTCGTCAATGCTAAAAATAGTAGTATCATTTTAGTATCATAGTGACAACAAAGTGACGTCACTTTTACTTGCAAATAGAGTACTTATGTATTAGAATAATATTAAAGAAACAACCGCCCCAATACAAGGGGTTGGCCTATTAATGAGATAGAAAATTCCACCCTGCTTAACACGCCAATGTTTTACAAGGGTGGTTTTTCTATGCCTGTTTCCAGGACTTTATAGAAAAACGCTACTTACAATTATAAAATATAAAGGTAAGTAATGCGATAATAAACATTCCAAAGGACATTAGGTCCTTAAAGTCATATTTCATCCGCACCACCTCCCATCTATGTAATGATGGAAGGCCAACGCCCTTGCAGTGACACGATTGTTTCATATAAATATGGTAGCATATACCATTTAAAAGTACAATTATTTTTCGCCGCAAACAATAAGGAATAATAGTTTTGCTCAATGCACCTGAAATTACGTTAGATGATCCATATAATTGATCTCTTTGCGGCTACGTTGTATAACCATAAATTTTTGTATGATTTTTTGTAACTGTCAAACATAGTCATATCATTTTAGTATCATCATGTTAACAAAATGATATCACTTTAACTTGCAAATGCACTAAATATGTATTAGAATAATATTAAAGAAACAACCGCCCCAATACAAGGGGTTGGCCATTATATTAGATAGAAATCCACCCTCAAACTCGCCAAAGTATACAAGGGTGGTTTTTCTATGCCTGTTTCCAGGACTTTATAGAAAAACGCTACTTACAATTATAAAATATAAAGGTAAGTAATGCGATAATAAACATTCCAAAGGACATTAGGTCCTTAAAGTCATATTTCATCCGCACCACCTCCCATCTATGTAATAATGGAAGGCCAACGCCCTTGCAGTGACACGATTGTTTCATATAATTATGGTAGCATATACCATTTAAAAGTACAATTATTTTTCATCGCAAACAAAAAAAGATAGTTCTATGTATCATCCGACCTTAACCGAACCACCTTAACAAGGCTACAGCAAGGTTACAGGAAATGTATTCTCAGCCAAATGATCAAAAAAACAAAACCGGAAAATCCCAGTAATTAGATAGGATACCCGGTTTCTTGCATATAAACCTTAAATTTATATAAACTTTTTCACATAGTAATTGCCTTTTTGCTATATTATATAGTATAGTTATGTTGAGGAAGTATGTAAATATTCATTCACTATTTTTTAAAAGAACAGGAAGTGATCCTATGAAGATAGAACGTATCAATGATAGTCAGATCCGTTGTACGCTTACCAGCTTTGATTTAAGTGTCCGAAACCTTAATTTAGGCGAGCTTGCTTACGGCAGTGAAAAAGCCCGCAACCTGTTCCGCGAGATGATTCAGAAAGCCTCTAACGAAGTGGGATTTGAAGCAGAAGACATTCCTCTTATGGTAGAAGCAATTCCATTATCCAACGAAAGCGTAATGTTAGTAATTACTAAAATTGAAGATCCGGAAGAATTAGATACAAGATTTGCAAAATTTTCACCATCTACAGACGAAGACTTGGATTCCATGCCAGGAGATCTGGCCAGCGAACTATTAGAAGGTGCTGACGGTTTGTTAAATCTACTGGGAATCGATAAGAAGAACGAACCGGAAGCCGAAAAGCCAAAAGACTCTACTGGTGCTTCCTCCATACGAATCTATAGTTTTCAAAGTTTAGATCAGATATCCGACGCCGCAAGGGCCATCGGACAGGTTTATGACGGAGAGAATACATTATATAAAAAGCCGGCCACCAGACAGTATTTCCTGGTACTCCGCAACACTCCTGACAAGACTACAAACTTTAATCGTATTTGCAACCTGCTTGCAGAATACGGCTCCAAGATTCGTCAGGACTACGCTTCTGAAGCGTACTACAAGGAACATTACGAGGTCCTGATTGAAGGCCATGCACTTCAGTCCCTATCCAGACTTTAATCCGTTCCTTTGTTCATATTACTTCATCACAAGTTAAGAAAAGGTGTCATAAAGCAGCTTATTATAGTTGCATTATGACACCTTTCTTTTTTTATATTCATTGGTATTTTATTTCCTAATTATACGGACTTGCGAGGAATTAAAGTAGTTCCTACCTGGATCTTCACAGGATCTGGGACTTTATCCCCAATAAGCTCTACCAATCGTCTGGCTGCCAACATACCAATACTCTGCTTTGGCACATGTATGGTAGTTAAAGGCGGTTCCATCATGGTGCTGATAGGAAGATTATCAAAGCCGGCTATAGCCACATCTTGTGGAATCCGGTAGCCAAAGTCACGAAACGCCTTCATGGCTCCAGCGGCAATAAAATCATTATCTGCAAAATAACACCTGGCTGGAATCTCCCCTTGTTCCAAAAGTGTGGTCATATCCGCATAAGCCCCTTCCATAGAAGGAGTAAGGCGATGGACCATCGTCTTGGAAGAAGACATGCCATTTTGCCTAACCGCCTTATAAAATCCATCAGACCGCTCCAAAAAATTTGTTATAGGGTAGGAAGACTGTAGATAACCGGGTTGAGCCTTGCATTTTTTTATTAAATAGCTGGTTGCGAAAAATGCACCTTGTACATTGTCAATGAGTACACAGTTTGTACTAATATGTTCAAAGCTGGTATCCAACACCACCAGTGGAATAGAAAGCTTGGTAAAAGGCTGAAAATCATGCTCCGACATCTCCGTCCCCAGCAAAAGAATCCCCTTACTTCCTGAGCGGACCAGATCCGAAAGTTGATTCTCCACCCGGTCCTCACCGTAAAGATAAGAAACATTTAAGTGATAAGGCGATTCTTTTAAACCAAGCCCTACCCCCTCTGAGAGCTGAGAGAAAAAAGGAGTATCTCCCACCACGGCTCCACTTTTCTTATATATAATAAAATGTACCGTTCCTTGGTAGGAACTCTGTGTGGAGGACTCTTCTATTCTGGAAAAATCATAACCGTTTTCTTTTGCGGCCTCCAGCACCTTTTTTCGTGTTCTGGTACTAACTCCTGGTTTATTATGAAGAGCCATAGATATGGCGGCTTCCGATAGATTTAGAAGCTTAGCAAGCTCTTTTGCAGTCATGGACATCTTTGACCCTCCCTATTGGTAAATCAACTAAATACACTGTATCAGATTAAGTAAATTAAGTCAACAAATCACTAAATTACGCTTAATTATCAATTGATATTTAGTAAATATAAGTAAATAATAGGAGTATCAAATGATTGGCAGGAGGTCATGTTATGGCAAATGTAGTATTGGGGTTCGCCCCCACGAGGCGGAGTATCTTTTCCGCTCCAGATGCAGTAAAATATGCGGATTTAACCAGGACACGATTGGAGGAACTGGGCGTTTCCTTTGTAGACATCAACGATATCTCAGAAGACGGGCTGCTGCACCGGGAAGAAGATCGTATTAAGATTGAAGCTCGGTTTAAAGAACAAAAGGTTGATGGTCTATTTGTTCCTCACGGGAATTTTGGTACGGAATACGAAGTAGCAAGGCTTGCAAAAGAGCTTAATGTGCCCGTACTATTATGGGGTCCCAGAGACGAACGTCCAGATGAGGACGGCATACGCTTAAGGGACAGTCAGTGCGGACTCTTTGCCACCGGGAAGGTGTTACGAAGGTTTCGCATTCCATTTACTTATTTATGCAACTGCCGGTTAGAGGATGAAGAGTTTGAACGGGGAATCCGTAATTTCCTTGCCGTATGTAACGTTGTAAAAACATTTCGGAAAACACGAATTCTTCAAATCGGTCCCAGACCTTTTGATTTCTGGTCCACCATGTGCAACGAAGGAGAGCTTTTAGAGAAATTCCAGATACAGCTTGCCCCCATTCCTATGCCAGAATTAACGGCAGAGATTAAAAAGATAAGACAAGACGAAGGAAAAATCAAGGAAATCATGGCATATTGCAAAGAACATTTTAATGTTGCGATCAAGGACGAAGAACTTGAGATGGTTGCGACATTAAAAGCAGCTATGAAATCACTGGCAGAACGTTATGGCTGCAATGCCATTGCAATCCAGTGCTGGAATGCCCTTCAAACAGAAATTGGTATCATGCCCTGTGCTGCTAACAGCCTGTTAAACGAAGAAGGTCTTCCCGTGGTATGTGAAACGGATATTCACGGTGCTATCACTGCAATCATGTGTGAAGCGGCTGGTATGGACGAGGCCAGAACCTTTTTTGCTGATTGGACCGTTCGCCACCCAGATCATGATAACGGGGAGCTTCTCCAGCACTGCGGGCCATGGCCAATATCTTGTGCTGCCTCCAAACCAACCATCGGCTACCCTCTTGCTTTTTCTCACCCTGGTGCGGTGGAAGCCCAGGCAAAGCTTGGAGAGATGACCCTGTGCCGGTTTGATGGAGACAACGGCGAGTACTCTCTCCTTCTTGGAAATGCCAAAGGAATCGAAGGTCCCTACACCAAAGGAACTTATGTCTGGGTAGAAGTAAAGAACCTAAAGCGTCTGGAGGCAAAGATTGTGGAGGGGCCTTATATTCATCACTGTGTGGGAATCCATAAAGATGTTGTTCCGGTCCTTTATGAGGCCTGCAAGTATCTGGGAATTGCGCCAGATCTTTATGATGACAACGATGAGGAAATAAAAGCATTTATTCGTGGAGAATAGGCTGAAATGGAGGAAAACATGGAAAGACTGAAAGAAAAGGCGTATGAACTGCGCAGAGATATCATAGAAGAAATCTTTCACTCCAAAGCAGGTCATGTGGGTGGGGATTTAAGTGTAATCGATATCTTAACTGTACTTTATTATGAAGTCATGAATATAAACCCAGAAAATATAAAGGATGAGAATAGAGACCGTTTTCTTCTGAGCAAAGGCCATTGTGTAGATGCCCTTTACATGGTCCTTGGTGACAAAGGATTTTTTGATAAGAAGGAGGCCATTGATACCTTTTGTGCCTTTAATTCTCCCTACATCGGCCACCCCAATACAGATGTGCCGGGAATTGAGATAAACTCAGGATCACTGGGCCATGGACTTTCTTTGGGCGTTGGAATGGCTCTTGCCGCTAAAATGGATAAAAAGACCTACCGCACCTACGTGGTTCTGGGAGATGGAGAGATGGCGGAAGGTTCTAATTATGAGGCTATGATGTCAGCCGCCCATTATAAACTTGATAATCTTTGTGCTACCATTGATTTAAATGGGCTTCAAATCAGCGGACCTACCAAAGAAGTGATGTGTTCCAATGATTTGGGCACTAAGTTTAAAGCCTTTGGTTGGAATGTGATTGAGGTAGAGGACGGCAATGATTGTGGGGAGTTACTTTCCTCTTATGAACAGGCCGCTCTGGTAAAAGGACAGCCAACTGCTGTGATTGCTCATACGGTAAAAGGAAAAGGAGTCTCCTTTATGGAAAACCAGAAAGGGTGGCATCACGGGGTGCTAAAGGAAGAACAGTACCAGATGGCAATGAAAGAATTAGGGGAGGTGCTTCAATGAACCAGATAACAAACCGCCAGGCAATTTGCGATACCCTTATGGAAGAGGCTAAGAATGACCGAAGTATTGTTGTGACCTGCTCTGATTCCAGAGGGTCTGCATCTCTTGCTCCATTTGCACAGGCATACCCAGAGCAGTTCATTGAACTGGGGATTGCAGAACAAAATCTTGTTTCTGTTTCTGCCGGTCTGGCTTCCTGCGGCAAAAAGGTATTTGCTGCCTCTCCTGCCAGCTTTCTTTCCACCAGAAGTTATGAACAGGTTAAGGTTGACGTTGCTTATTCTGGCACCAATGTGACCTTAATTGGAATCAGCGGCGGAATTAGCTATGGGGCCCTTGGAATGACACACCACTCTCTTCAGGATATTGCTGCCATGGCTTGTCTTCCAGATATGCGGGTTTACCTTCCAAGTGATCGGTTTCAGACTGCCTGTTTAATCCAGGAACTTTTAAAGGATGAGAAACCGGCATATGTGAGAGTGAGCCGGTCTGCAACTGAGGATGTCTATGGAGAAGCCATGGATTTTACCTTAAACCGTGCAGGAGTTTTAGCAGAAGGCAAGGATGCGGTTATCATTACTTGCGGAGAACTGGTTCCTTATGGAGTGAAAGCACAAAAGGAACTAAAAAAGCAGGGTTATGAGGTAGGACTCTTAGACATGCATTGCTTAAAACCCATAGATGAAGAAGCCATCAGACGGGTAGCACGCCAAGCGGATGTGGTCATTACAGTTGAGGAACATTCTTTATTTGGAGGACTTGGAAGCATGGTTGCTCAAATCGTAGCTGCTGACAGTCAAACAAAGGTAGTAAACCTGGCTTTGCCAGACGGTCACTTAATTTCCGGCAGCAATCATGAGATATTCCATCATTATGGCCTGGACGACGAGGGAATGGTTGCCGCTGTTATAAAGGCAAGAAGCGAGGGGTAGGCAATGAACTATATAATTGCAATTGACCAAAGTACCCAGGCAACGAAGGCCGTTTTATTTGACGAAACAGGACGTATGGTCGGAAGGGCGGATCACAGTCACAAGCAAATCATTAACGAACATGGCTGGGTGTCCCACGACTTGACAGAACTATATCAAAATACCATACGCTCGGTTCGGGATGTGGTAAAGAAAACAGGGGTAAGCCCTGCCAGCATTAAAGCCGTTGGCATCAGCAATCAGCGAGAAACCACTGCCCTATGGGATAAACATGGCACTCCGTTAGAGCATGGGGTGGTTTGGCAATGTGTCCGGGCTAAGGAAGAAGCGGACGGGCGAATGGATTACAAGGAAATGATTCAAAAGAAGACAGGACTTCCCCTATCTCCTTATTATCCGGCTGCGAAGATGGCCTGGCTTCTTCATAAAGTCCAGCCAAAAGAGCCATACTGCCTGGGGACGATTGATAGCTGGCTTGTCTATAAACTGACAAATGGAGATAGCTTTTATACCGATTATTCTAATGCCTCCCGCACTCAGTTATTTAATCTTCACACCCTTTGCTGGGATGAGGAACTGTGTCATTTGTTTCATGTCCCTATGGGGGCTTTGCCTGAAGTTATGGACAGCAATGCCTGTTACGGCTATACTGATTTTGATGGATTTCTGGATAAGAAAATTCCTATTCATGGAGTGATGGGGGATTCTCATGCTGCCCTATTTGGCCAAAAATGTCACTGTAAGGGAATGGCTAAGGCAACCTACGGAACTGGATCTTCTATAATGATGAATGTTGGAAGCTCCTTTGTGATTAGCAATGCAGGCCTTGCCACCTCTCTTGCCTGGGGTATCAATGGAAAGGTAGAGTATGTGCTGGAGGGGAATATCCATTATGCCGGAGCCGTAATTTCCTGGCTGCAAAACGATTTAAAGCTGATATCGTCCGCCTTAGAAGCAGAGGAACTGGCACGCACGGCCAATCCAGAGGACGGTACCATATTAATTCCTGCTTTTACTGGTCTTGGCGCCCCTTATTGGAAAGAAGATGCCAAGGCAATGTTATGGGGGATGAGCCGTACTACCGGAAGAGCTGAAATCGCAAAGGCTGCCTTAGACAGCATCGCCTTCCAGGTGATGGATGTACTGCGCGCCATGGAATCGGACAGCCGCTGCACATTAAAAGAACTATGCGTAGACGGCGGACCTACTAAAAACAGCCTGTTAATGCAGTTTCAAAGTGATATTACCCAGCAAACACTCCGTGCTGCTAAAAAGGAAGAATTATCAGCCATTGGCGCCGCATATCTGGCAGGTTTGGCAGCCGGCATTAGCAGGGAAGATGAACTATTTGGTCAAATGGAATACGAAGTCTATACCCCTTTGATGGAATTTGAGAAACGAAGCAAATATGTTGAGCGATGGAATGATGCTCTATCTAAGATTATGTAAACTTATTAATAATTCCAAATATAAAAGTGAGGTGATAAATCATCATGCGTATCAAATCAAAGGATATTGCGTCAGCGCTTATGCTCTCTCCTGCAACAGTCTCCCTTGTTTTAAATAATAAACCAGGAGTCAATGAAGCCACCAGAAAACGGGTTTTTGATTATCTGGAAGAAATGGAACGGGCAAATCAGGAGAAAATCAAAATTCAAAACGAAGAGAACAAAGGAACCATACTATTTTTAACCTACATCAAACATGGACTCATATTAAAGCAGATTGCAAACCAACCTGTATCCCGTTTATTTGATGATATGCAGGCTCAATGTGCTCTTAGCGGATACCATTTTTCCTATGAAGTCTATCATGAAAAAACAGGAAAACTGGAGGAATTCTTAACCAGTATCAAAAGCCGCAATGTCAAAGGAATTTATTTTATGGCTGCTGAGATGATACAAAGTGATATTTATCCCTTCCTTAAATTAAATATTCCCATTGTAATCGGAGATAATTTATTTTATGAACTGGGAGCGGACAGCTACCTTGTGGATAACAGAGAAGGCATACGGCGTGGGGTGGATTATCTGGTGGATAAAGGGCACAGCCACATTGTTTATCTGGCCCAGTCTGTTGATATCTTTAATTTTTCAGAACGCAGAAAAGCATTTATTGAAGAAATGGAGATACGCCAGTGCGGAGATGGAACCAACCGGATGCTTCGCCTTGGAGATACGGTACAGGCTGTTTATGAGGCTATGAATCAGTATCTTGACCGGAGACTGATTAAGACCACTGCTTTTGTTTTAGAAAGCTCCATCATCACCTTGGGAGCCACAAAGGCTATCCTGGAACGAAATATTAAAATACCAAGGGAACTATCTCTCATTGGCTTTGACTCTCTTCCCATGCAGAGCATACCCGGCCTTAATCTGACTCTGATTAAAGGGACTCATACCAAAAGGCATCTGGCTGGCATGAAACATCTCATTCGTCGTCTTACAGAACTGGAAGAGGAAACCATAAGGGTATATTACCGGACCAGACTGATCGAAGGCGACAGCGTATTTGATAAAAAGAAATATATTTACCACTAACATATCACCCATGCATTTAAAGAAAATTTAAATGCATGGGTGATATGCACAAAAAAATCTAAATAATTATTATTTTCATGTAGTCTTTTAACACAGATAGAGAAAAAGTCCATGGGGATTGAACCGAGATATTGGTGATGTTAGTATGAACTTACAAAGAGTCATACAGAGGTGCTGTATGGGGTACTTCATATCACAGGAGGGTAAAATTATGGCCAATAAAAATTATGATGAACTGGCAAAGCAAATCGTTGCCAATGTAGGTGGTGCAGAAAATGTCATCTCCCTGGTCCATTGCGCAACCCGGCTTCGTTTTCGGGTGGCAGACAGTTCCAAGGTCAATAAAGAAAAACTAAAGCAAACAGAACACGTTATTACCGTAGTAGAAGCTGGCGGACAGATTCAGGTGGTAATCGGCAATGCGGTGGGCGATGTTTACAATACCATTATCCGGGTTACTGATGTTAAATCAGGGGATGAGGGCGGCAACGACACAGAAGTAAAGGACAAAAACCTTATTAACCTATTTATGAGCACAGTATCCGGTATCTTCGCTCCCACACTTGGGGCCATGGCTGGAGCCGGTTTATTAAAAGGTATCCTTATCTTATGTACCACCATGGGATGGCTAAGCAAGGATATGGGAACCTACCGGATTTTATTTGCTGCTGCAGACGGAATCTTTACATTCCTGCCTCTGTTTCTTGCTTATACTTCTGCCAAAAAATTCAATGCAGATTTATTTGTATCCGTGGGAATTGCTTCCGCATTGGTTTACCCCAATCTAACAGCTGCTTTTTCCGCAAAAGAGGCGTTAACCTTCCTCGGCATTCCAGTCGTCCTGGTAAGCTATACTTCCTCGGTAATTCCTATTATACTTTCCGTTTATGTTCTCTCTAAGCTGGAAAAAGGGTTAAAGAAGATTCTACCAGGTGTCATTAAAAATATATTTACCCCACTGATCTCTCTGGCCGTTATGGTACCAGCTACTTATCTTGTGATTGGCCCCATTGCCGATTATGCAGGAAAGGTACTGGCTGGAGGATATATGACAATCGTAGGTGTGAACCCAATTATTGCTGGTTTTGTCCTGGGTCTTATCTGGCCGGCAGCTGTTATGTTTGGCCTTCACTGGGGATTCGTGCCAATCGTAATTAACAACATCACACAATACGGCAGAGATACCCTGTTTACCATTACAGGTCCAAATAACTTTGCTCAGGCAGGAGCCACACTTGGCGTATTTTTAAAGACAAAAGATAAAAAAGTAAAAGACATTGCTGGACCAGCAGCCATCTCCGCGGTTCTTGCAGGCATTACAGAACCAGCGATTTACGGAGTTACCTTAAAATATAAAAAACCATTTTTCATTGGGGCATTCTTTTCCGGTATCGCAGGTGCCATTACTGCTGCCGTTGGTGCTGGTGCGCCTGCACTGCTTGGTACCAGCCTTCTCACCTTAACCGGCTACATCGGCGTTGGTTTTACAGGATTTTGTGCGGCTTGTGCAATTGCGTATATTGGATCTGCTATCTGTACCTACTTGTTTGGTTATGATGACAGCATGCTTTTAGATGATAATAAGGCAACAACACCCGCAGTAACAGAAGAAGTCCATGATGAATTTATCAAATCCCCAGTAGGTGGAACTGTAATTGCTTTATCAGAGGTTCCTGATGAAGTATTCGCCTCAGGTACCTTGGGCCAGGGAGTTGCTGTAATACCAGATTCCGGAACTATGTTTGCACCTTGTTCTGGTAAAGTGATTACCGCATATCCACATGCAGTTGGAATCCGTACCAATCTTGGAGCAGAAGTATTTGTTCACATTGGAATTGACACAGTAAAGCTTGGAGGAAAGTATTTTGAGCTTCAGGTAAAAGACGGCGATGAGGTAAAGGACGGGGACGTTCTTATCAAAGCGGATATGGAATCTTTAAAAGCAGAGGGTTATAATGTAACTACAATGGTTCTGGTTACCAACTCCAGAGATTATGAAGAAATAGTGCCATCAACCAGCAAACATGCAACCGCAGGTGATATTGTACTAAACTGTATCTCAAGAAAATAAAGAAATGGAGGCCCCAATGAGCAGGCTTAAGATAAATGATAACGGAAGAACTTTTTTACTGGACGGGCAAAGATTCTTTTATCTTGCAGACACCGTTTGGAGTGCCTTTACTTCTGCCACAATGGATGAATGGGAATTTTACCTGGAGAAACGCTGGTCACAGGGCTTTACCGTACTTCAAATTAACATGATGCCTCAGTGGGACCGCTGCATGTCTGATGTGGGTGTCTATCCCTTTGAAACAAAAGATGGAATCACATATGATTATACGAAATGGAACGAAGCATATTTCGACCGGGCAAAGATCATGTGCAGTATGGCTAGGGAAAAAGGCTTTCAGTTAGCTCTTGTGATCTTATGGCTTAATTTTGTTCCCGGAACCTGGGGAAGCAGGCTCTCTAAGGACTACATTATGCCAAAAGATTTTATAAAGCCTTATACCCGTAAGGTGATTGAAGAATTTGAGGAATTTGAGCCGATTTATATGGTAAGCGGAGATACAGACTTTGACACCCCGGAGTCCATTGATTACTACGAGGCAGCGTTATCTGAGGCATGTCTCATGTCACCGGATTCATTAAAGGCAATGCACATCAAACGGGGATATGAATATATCCCGGAATCCTTTTTAGATCGGATCAGCTTTTATATGTTCCAATCCGGACACAATGCAGACGGTCAGCAAATGGCATACTTACTGGCAGAAAAATTCTATAGGGATTATCCCAAAAAACCTGTTATCAACGCAGAACCTTGCTACGAGCAAATGGGATTTAGCAGAAATGCGTATGGCAGATTCCAACCCTTTGACATTCGTAAGGCCGCATGGAGCAGCCTTTTATCCGGAGCCTGTGCAGGGGTCACCCATGGCGTATGGAACTGGAAAAAAAGCGGCAAACAACCAAATCCCGTTATGGGAGAAGGCTTTGATCAATCGTTTCCTATGCAAGAAGCCTTATTGTTCCCAGGAGCCTGGGATTATGGATATATAGCCGATTTCATGAAAGAAATGGTTGTGGATGAGCTAATACCGGTCTCCGATCTTTTGGAGGAAAAATCCTCTGATATTCGGATGGCCATGACCACTGAAGGAGAGTATTTGATTTATATGCCTTATCCTACAGAGCTTTTATTAAAAAAGGAACTTCATGGGTATCAGGCAAAAGCAATTAACCTATCGGATAAAAGAGTTTCCAGGGTAGGGATTTGTGTCACAGAAGCCAGCACCAAAGTATTGATGCACAGCTTTCAGGAAGACACTTTGATTCTATTAAAAAAGCAATAAAAAAAGCCCCGCAATTGCCAGGCAGTATCTCATACTGAGCCAGCAATTGCGGGGCTTTTTATAGCTAAAGTTTATACTTTTATTACCTAATCTTCATCTAGAAAAAAAGAACAAATCAGTTTAAACGTCCCCTCAGTTTCCTTACTGGGAACCCTAATCCAGTTATGGAACATACCTGCACCCTTCTTATAGATGATATCAGTTCCTTCTAACTTACCTGCCTTCTCCGCCAAAAGCTCGCAGTCGGGAGTCATAATCTCCTCTGTCCCTGAAAATACAAGAATGGGACCCAGGTGATCCCAGTCTCCATATAGGGGAGAGACAAAGGGATGATCGGTTTCAAGAGGTCCGCAGTACTTCTCACCTACTGCACGCAACGCCTCCACAGGTAGGATAAAATCCGTTTTCTGAAACAGCTTTATCTTCGGATTATTTAATGCAATATCAAGCCAAGGGGATACCACGGCTGTTTTATGAGGCATGGGAAGATCCCCTCTATCTCTCAGCTCCTGCAAAAAGGATAAGGCAAGACCTCCGCCAGAAAAATCACCAAACAGGTAAAAGGTATCCTTTGGATATTCCTTTATTAAGCCCTCATATGCCTCCATGAGACACTGATGCGCTGCCAAAGCCGTGTATTCGGGAGCCAGTGGATATTGAAAGATGGTTACTCGAAACCCTTCCATAACAGCAAAATGTTCCCCGATTTCCCTGACCCTTTTATCCGGCTCCAAGGTGTATGCACCTCCTGGAAGCATAAGAATATGGTCATTCTTTGGGTAACTGCCGTTAATGGTAACACCGTAAAAGCCATTGACATCAAACGGTTTTACCCGTACTTTTTTGGTGAATTCTAAAAGGTCAAGTTCTTGGCTTCCCCTTTTTGGATGTTCCAAATCAAGTGCCATCTTTTTATCCGCTTTTCCCAATTTTGCAAAAAGCTTTGTCTTCTCTGCTTTTAAACTCATGGTTCAAACTCCCCTTTCACGCCTGGCGGCGTTAACAATCTTTACAGATTTTATTGAGCTTCTTCATTTCGTATATAACAAACTGACTGACAATGATTGCCGATGTGATATCAGCAACTGGACCTGCATAAAGAATTCCATCTAGTCCAAAGTGAAGAGGTAAAATAAGAACCAGAGGAATCAATAGCAGAAGTTGGCGTAGCATGGATAATATGGATGCCTTTAAAGGTTGTCCCGTTGACTGGAAATAACTGGTCACGATCACCTGAAATCCAGCCGTAAAGATACCAAGCATAAACACCTTTAAACATCGAATGGCAAAATAGGAAAACTCTGCATCCTGTGAGCCAAATACACTTAAAATCGGACCTGGGAATATCTGACAGGCAAGCCAACCCATAAATGAGATTGAGGTTGAGGCAATGGCTGCCATAACAAAGGTTTTCCGAACTCGCTTATACTGTCCCGCTCCTTTATTGTAACCCATAATCGGCTGAGAGCCAATGCCGATTCCAATACAGATGGAAACCAGCATCATACCAATTTTATTTACAATACCCATGGCACTTAAAGCAACATCTCCTCCTACCTCGGAATGGTTTCCGTAGTAGATCAGGGAGTTATTTAGAACTACCTGAAGTATGGTTGAGGCTACTTGCGTGATTCCACTTGACATTCCAAGAGAAAGGGCTGAACGCAGGATTACCCGGTCAACTTTCATATAAACTTTGCGAAATCTCATGTGCTTTCCTTTATATATAAAATAGAAAGTCAAAAATGCCGCAGAGATAAACTGAGAGGTGATGGTAGCAAAGGCAGAACCACTTACTCCCCAGTGAAAAACAAAGATATAAATAGGATTTAAAATTGTATTAATGATAGCTCCTACTAAGATAGCATACATGGATAAAGCAGGACTTCCATCGGTTCTTGCCATATTGCTTAATACCACACCGATCATGTTAAAAGGCGTACCAATCAGCATAACTGTGGTATACTGTCTGGCATAAATCATGGTATTTTCCGTTGCGCCAAACAGCTTTAGCATAGGAGTCATAAACATAAAGCTAAAAATCATAACCACAGCACTAAAAACCAGGGTTAATATTATGACTGTCCCCAAGGTCTTTTCTGCTTCTTGCTCCTTTTTCTCTCCCAGCTTAATGGCAGCATAGGCACTTCCACCTGCTCCAAGAAGGGTAGATAGGGCAAGTACAATGGTTATGACTGGGAATGCGATAGTTGTAGCTGCATTACCAAGATATCCAACCCCCTGACCGATAAAAATCTGGTCAACGATGTTATAAATTGAGTTTACTAACATGGCGATAATGGCAGGCATGGCAAACTGCATGAGTAGCTTCCCAATGGGCTGATACCCTAGTGGATTGGCTTCGTGTGTCATTTTCTTTTGTTCCATATAATGTATAATTCCTTTCCTTTTGCTCTAGCCAGAAAACTTAAGCTCCTTCTGGTTCATGCCTTCATCCATAAAATTCTGCAACAAGAAAGAGTCTGACTTGTCAGACTCTGGCGCTGACGCGCTGTCACTTTAGTGACATCCTCCTCTTAAGCGTCATGTGCATCCCGCAGGTCGTGCTTTTATTTTATAGGGGAGTTCGTAGAACTTTCCTATAAAATAAAAAAAACTGTTTCCACAGCCTTGTATTAAGAATATATTTCCTTTTGCGGTCTATGAATCCTTTTTCAAGGACTTTGAGATTGATAAAAAAAGCATATCACAAGTTATTTGCATGCGCAACTCCAATTTATAAATTGAATTGCTTAGGCTTCATTCTAAATTTAAAAAACAACAGGAGAAAGCAACATAGCAGTTGCGCTACGTGCTTTCTCTCATATCATGTGCCCAAAAGAATCATAAAATCAACCTTAATCTTGAGGGATCAAAATGGCAATATT
Organism: uncultured Eubacteriales bacterium; assembly: GCA_963528005.1. Taxonomy (GTDB): domain Bacteria; phylum Bacillota; class Clostridia; order Lachnospirales; family Lachnospiraceae; genus Lacrimispora. Next base: position 163,082 of record CAURSM010000007.1, on the reverse strand, counting down.
ACCTAACTGTTCACTTCTCTCCATTCGCTCATATGCGGATGCGGTATCTTTTAATTCAAAGGTAGAATCCATAATGGGATGAATGGAATGTTTCGTCATAAAATCTAACATGGATCTATATTCTTCCCCACTGCCCATGGAAGTTCCGGCAATGGTAATTTGAGGAAAGAATATGGCTCTTGCAGGGATTGTGATTTCATCCCCGGAACTAGCCCCAAACATTACAATTCTTCCATTGGGTTTTATAACATCAAAGTATTGGGGAAAGGTTGCTGGCCCAATGCTGTCTAATATAAGATCAATGGAACCACTTCCCAAACACTCTTTCCAGTTGCTATGGCTATGAAAGGCTTGAGTGATGGGCATTTGTTCAACAGCCTTTCGCTTTTCTTCACTTCGTGACGTTACACTTACCTTGGCACCGATTGCAGATGCCATAAGTGCAGCAAAGGTAGCAACACCTCCACCAATTCCGGGAATCAGTACGTGTTCCCCTGGCTTAAGATTTCCTCTTGTAAATAAGGCACGGTAGGCGGTAAGTGCCGCTAAGGACAATACACCAGCCTCCTCCCAGGATAAGTAAGAAGGTTTTATTCGTGCATTTTGCCAAGGAATGATAACAGATTCTGCCAAGGTACCGTCTGTTGGCCCTCCTAAGATACCAGGCACTACTGGAACCTGGTCCATGTACTCCCAGCCCAGACAAGGATTAATGATGACCTCATCACCAATAGTTAAGTTAGTGACTCCTTCTCCAACTGCTTCAATCACGCCTGCCCCATCGGAACCAAGTACGAATGGGACATCCTCTGCCCCCCTGGAATTCATCAGGAACAAATCCCGGTGATTGATTCCCGCAGTCTTTAATCTTATCTTAACCTCACCCTTTTTAAGATCTCTGTCTGCTTGTTTTGTATATTGTAGCCCTTTGATTCCCTCTGCCCCTGCGTGTATTATTGCTCTCATGATAAACCTCCTTTATGAAATCATCACAACAACTTGTCATTTCCTATCATTTATTTGACAAGGACACTTAAAGTTTATATGATAGTGTTACAACATACAAGTATGAACATTTTTGTTATATACTAAACTTTTTGTAAGTATAGGAGTAGAACCATGGATTTTGATGTGAAATTTGGAAATTGTCCCATCTACTACACGATTTCTAAAATCGAGGGGAAATGGAAGTGGGTCATTCTTTACAAACTCTACAAATGCAAAGTGATGCGCTATAATCGTCTTTGGGACGAACTTCAGCCCATTGCCCACAGAACCTTAAGCAAGCAGCTAAAAGAGTTGGAGGCAGATGGTCTGGTTCATCGAGAACAATACAATGAAGTTCCTCCTAAAGTAGAGTACTCTCTCACCAAAGACGGAGAAACCCTCACACCGATTCTTGACATGATGTCTCAGTGGGGAGAACGTCATATCAATCCCCCATCAGAGGATTGATATGATTAACATAATGGGCTGTGGAAGAATAACGTTCCCACAGCCCATTCCTATTTTTTTACTGTTTTTCTATTATAATTAGAACGGATGCAAAGTCTCCCCTGTCTTTTGAAAAACGGACTCTGTCAATGGGAATTCCAGCATACATCAACTGGCTTCCTGTTAAGATCTCTTCCTGATCCCATATGGTAACTTTATATGGCATTTCTTCTATAAGTCCTGTGAGCTTTAATCTAAGCCAGCCAGAATTGGCAGGATTTAACACCTGATAATAGGCAGCAATGGCACGATCTTTTTCTTGGGATACCACCATCCAGGCGGTATCATTGCCCTCAAACGGACTTTTCAGTCGATGGAACGTTCCCTGATGAAGAAGGGCTCTGTTTTCTTTATAAAAGGCAATTTGATCCTTTACTGTTTCAACCTCATCTGGCGTGAGACTGTTTAAATCAAGCTCATACCCAAAGGCTCCAAACAATGCAACATCGCCCCTTGTCTTTAAATCTGTGACGCGGTGAATCTGGTGGTTTGGCACTGCTGATATATGGGCTCCAATGCTGGAGATTGGATATACCATAGTGGTTCCATACTGGATTTTCAAACGGTCTATGGCATCCGTGTTGTCACTGCACCACGCCTGAGGCGCAAAGAAAAGTAGACCCGGGTCAAACCTGGCTCCGCCGCTTGCACAGGATTCAAAGAGTATCTTTGGAAAATCTCGAATCAGCCTTGTATAAAGCTCATAGACTCCCAGAATGTATTTGTGCATGACCATTCCCTGATGTTTGGCATCAACGCCTCTGGAGAAGCACTCCGTCAGGTACCGGTTCATATCCCATTTGATGTAAGAGATTTTAGCATTTCCAATGACATCCTTTAACATGGTATAAACAGCATCAATTACCTCTATCCTAGAGAAATCAAGCACGTGCTGGTTTCTACTGGGGGTTTCAAAACGTCCAGGCGTAGATATAATCCAATCTGGGTGGGCTTCATAAAAACGGCTGTTTTTATTCACCATCTCCGGCTCAATCCAAAGACCAAAGCTTAAGCCCAATTCTTCTATCTTTTCAGAAAGTCCCTTGATGCCTCCTGGAAGCTTTTCTTTGTTTACAAACCAGTCTCCAAGACTTCTGTAATCGTCGTTTCTCTCTCCAAACCAGCCGTCATCTAAGACAAACAGCTCGACTCCGGTTTCCTTTGCCTTTTTGGCTATGGATAAGATCTTTTCCTCGTTAAAATCCATGTAGGTGGCTTCCCAGTTATTTAACAATACAGGACGCTCCCGGTCTCTCCAGTATCCCCTTGCAAGACGGGTCCGGTAAAGGCGGTGGTATACCTGGCTCATATGGGACAAGCCCTGATTGGAATATACCATAACCAGCTCTGGGGTTTGAAAGGACTCTCCTCCGTTTAATGGCCATTCCAAAGTGTCTGGGTGAATTCCCATAAGCACTCTTGCTGTATCATGAGAACAAACCTCCACCTGACCTAAGAAGCTTCCGCTGTAAACCAGACTGAATCCATACACTTCCCCGCTTGATTCTGTGGTCTCTTTTCTTGCCAGGGCTATAAAAGGATTGTGCTCTGCGCTGCTGATTCCTCTCATGCTGTAAACAGACTGAATCCCCTGTTCCAAAGGACGTCTTTTAATGTAACGTTCCCTGGACCATGCACCGGATAACTGAATCATCTCATACTGGCTGTCTGGAAGGTCGATGGCGCCACTCATGGCAGTGGTAAGGAGAATCTCCTCCTTGCCGTGATGCTCAAACCTGGCATTTCTTGTAAGCACTGGTAACTCTTTATAAATGGTGTAGGTGAGAATCAAATCCGTATCCATGACTTCATCGTGTAGTTGAATGCTTAATGTCTCCGCTTCCTCATCTGCTTCCACATAGGTGGAGGGAAGAGGTAAGATAGATGGTTTCCCTTTGGTAATTGTGTGGGACTGATAGGTGAATCCAATGGTCCTGCTGCCATTTTCCTGTCTTATGACACAGGCTCCGTACCGATAATCTCCAGTTCCATAGGCTGGATATTCCTGCTTTGTATACTCAAGACAAAGATCCACTGGCTCAGAACAGCTAATGGCTGCGTGAGGGCGCTCTCCGGTTTCAAATAGATAGGAGAAGGATTCTCGATCTGTAATCCTCTTTCCAAAATAGAGATTTCCCAACTGGCCATTTCCCATAACCTGAATGATATAGCTGAAATATTCGTTGCAAAGGTGAAACTCTCTGACTTCTTCGTGGTAAATGATTGACATAGTATAAGCTCCTTTTACAATTTTCCTCCAGATGTGGCGATTCCATCAATAAACTGTTTCTGAAATAAGAGGTAGATTACAACCATCGGAATGCAGGCCAGCAAGGAAGCTGCCATTAATTCCGGATAATTTGCTACAAACTGTCCTTGCAGCTTTGCAAGTGCTGCAGATAAAGGCATGGTGTTTTGCTCTGTGTTTACAACCAATGGCCACATCAGATCCTTAAAAGCGAACAATGCGGTAAAGATTCCAAGAGCTACCATGGAGGACTTTGTAAGGGGCGCCATCACATGTAGGAATGTCTGCCCAATGTTACAGCCGTCTAATCTGGCCGCTTCCTCTAAGGATGCCGGAAGGCCCATATAAGCCTGGCGGAGAAGGAAGGTGCCAAAGGCAGTAACTAATCCTGGAAAGAGAAGCCCAAACCAGGTATTAAGAGCTCCCAGCCGGCTTACCATAAGGTACTGAGGGATAATGAATATCTGTGTGGGAACCATCATTTGAAAGAGAACCAGGGAAAATGCAAAGTTTCTTCCTTTAAAATGAAGCCGTCCAAAAGCATACCCTGCCATGGTCGCCGTAAGTACCGCACACACCACTCTTCCAATAATTAAAACAAGGGTGTTCCAATATAGCCGAAGAAAATTCATCTTGCTTAAAACCGAAAGAAAAGCATCCTTTCTCCAGACCGATGGGAAAATGATAAACGGATTCATCTGAGTGGATTCCGAAGTACTTTTAAATGCGGTTAATATCATCCATATAAAAGGCACCAGCATGGTGACAGATCCTGCAAAGAGGATCACGTAAATAAGGCTCTCCCTTATTTTTCTGCTCTTATCCATCTTTCTTCCTCCTCTTATTAGCTGTAATTAACCCATTTTTTCTGACACATCATCTGAATGACCGTAATCAATAAGATGACAACTAATAGAAGCAAGACGATGGCTGAGCCATACCCTTTGTTCCCTTCCACAAAGGAATATCGATAAAACAGATACACCAGGGACTGGGTTTTAACAAGAGCCGGATTGGTTTTGTCCATCATCATATAAATGCTGTCAAACACCTGCATGGCTCCAATAATTCTAGTCACTGCTACAAAGAACATGGTTGGAGATATGAGGGGAAGGGTGATATAAAAAAACTGTTTTACCCCTCCTGCACCATCTATCTGGGATGCTTCATAATAATCTCTAGGAATCTCTTTTAATCCAGCGATAAAAAGTACCATGTTATAACCAATGATAGACCAGATTCCTACAACTGCCACAGAGATATATGCGGTGGATGGATTTGAAATCCAGTTGACTGAAGATAACCCCAAGCTGTTAAGTATGTGGTTAAAAAGACCAAATTCCGAGTTATAAAGCCATCTCCATACCATGGCAACCGCTGCGGGGGCTGCTACCATTGGGAGAAAGTAGATGGTTCTCCATGCGGACTTTCCCCGAATCTTTCCATCCATTAAAACGGCCAGTATAAGAGCGATAACAATGGAAAAAGGCACCTCTACCAAAGCGTACTTGAAGGTATTTATTAACGCCTGCCATACCAATGAGTCTGAAAAAAGCTTCTCATAATTTTGCAAGCCTACAAAAACGTTGCCTCGTCCAAATGCTCCGGTCTTAAAAAAGCTTTGATATATGGTCTGTATGATTGGGATGATGTTTAGAATGATCAGACCTGCCATGGTAGGCAAAAGAAACAACCACCCCCATAGAAATTCACTTCTCTCCCGTCTGGATCCTTTTGTTTTTATGTTCATGAAGCCCCTCCCATCTTTGTTGAAAAAGGGAGGCAATTCCCATTGCCTCCCCTGCATTCCTTATTCGCTTGCAAGCATGGAATTCATTTCTTTCTCAATATCCTTACATACTTCCTCTGTGGTTTTATTTCCGTTCCAGGCATCAATCAGTTTCTCATGAATCATGTTGGTCCATACCATGGTTGATTTTGAATATGGACGGATTACTATTTCCTTTTTCATATCAAGATATGCTTTTAAGTTGAAGGCTGGATAAGCTTTCACCCAGTTATCTGTGGTTCCTTCATAAGCAGAGATTACCACACCAAGGTCAGACTGTTTTTGCTGTGCTTCCTTAGAACCCATGTATTCAATCAGCTTCCAGGCTTCTTCCGGCATGGAGGTATTGGCAGAAGCTGCCCAGCCAAGGCCATTATAAATAGAAATCCGTTTGCCTGATGCGGCATCCTTTGGAAGAACTGCAATGTCACAGTTTGCTTTCACATAATCGTTGTTACAAAGCTCTGGAAGCATCCAGGAACCCTGTGTAATCATAGCAACTTTACCAGCCTCAAACAAAGCCTCATCTGCATTCTCTGCTATTACCTCATATGGAGGTGCGTATCCTGCTTTCATCAAATCGGTGTAGAACGTAAGCGCTTTGATGGTTCCTTCCTGGCCAAACCCGGAAGACTTTTTATCATCACTGATGACATAGCCGCCCATATCATAAACAATGTTACACCAGCCAGCTTGATCATTGGAAGGTTTCACTGTAAATCCATATTGGCTTCCATCAGGCTTTGTCAGCTTCTTTGCTGCATCTGCAAAGGTATCCCAGGTCCAACTTTCATCAGGATAAGGAATTCCAGCTTCATCAAACATGGTTTTGTTGTACCAAAGAGCAATGGTATCAATGTCTTTTGGTACTGCAAGCTGCTTTTTCCCTTCCCACTTATAAATATCTACAATCTCCTTGGGGAACTTATCCATCTCAAGGGTCTTGCTGTCTTTAATTTTATCGGTTAAATCAAGAAGCATATCATACTGAGCATACTTTGAGATCTCATTGGAATGCATCCAGAACACATCAGGTAAAGAACCGCCTGTAGCTCCAGCCTCCAGCATGGTCCAGTACTGCTCCCATGGGGTGATCTGAATCTGGGTCTTAATTCCGGTGGCCTTTGTAAAATCATTCATGATTTCCGTTAATCCTGGCTCCTGATTCTTATCCCAGATGGCAACGGTCAAAGTCTTACCCCCACCAGCATTCTCAGCCGCTTTGGTGGTCTCTTCTGCCTTCTTTGTCTCTTCTTTGCCTGCTGCTGTGGTTTCTTTTCCTGTCGGTTGACTTTGACAACCCACAAGTGCCGTAGCCGCAATTGCAATCGCTGCTGCTGTAAATCCCCATTTACGTTTCATTTTGCTACCTCCCTGTTTAACCATTTTATATGTTTTTCAAATCTATTTCCATATTTTTTTGTGCATTTTTCTTCGGTATGCAGTTATTATAATATATAAATTGTATAAATCATATAGATTTTTGTTAAGGATTTATGGCATTTTGTTATATCAACCGCCTTGATTTGGAATTCCTCTCCGGTATTGCAAGGGAGACATCCCCTCTGCCTGCTGAAAGCATCTGCAAAATATGGACGCATCATGAAACCCGCAGGAGAGGCCAGTTTCTGTCATGGTAAGCTCCGTATCCTCTAACAGCCTTTTTGCTTCCATAATCCGGTAGGCGGTTAAATACTGCTTGGGAGCTATTTTTTTATACTTCATAAAAAGCTTATAAAGATAAGTCCTGTCAATGCCCACGTATCTTGCCACATCCTCAATTCGGATGGAGTAGCTGTAATTATGATGTATGTATGCTTCTGCCCTTGATACGTAGCTGGCTTCAAAGGTTCCTTCTTCCCTTTTTATGGGAAGCATGGAAAACAAAAGATAGAGATACCCTGTCATCGCATCTTGTCTGTCCCCTCCAGTCAAAAAAACATCCACCAGCTTTGACAAACACCCCTTCCACTCCTCCCCTTCCTTAAATTGAAACACATACCCTCTTTCCTCCTGCCTGTGTTCCCGCAAAAGACGTTCTGCCTCCACCCCGGCAAAGGATACCCAGGAGTATTCCCAAGGATCCTCAGGATCTGCCTCATAAAAGGTGATTTCCTGGGGCTTTATTAAAAACCCCTCCCCTTCCTTTAAGGCATACTCTGTATTCCCTGCCCGGTAGATTCCCTTCCCCTTTAAAACCACATGCAAAAGATAATGAGTCCTGATGGCAGGACCAAAAAAATGGCCAGGAGCACAGGACTCATGACCACAAAAATAGATGGTAAGTCCTCTTGCTGTCTGATTCATAAAAATCACCTCCATGCAACAAATCAACAAAGATATGAAACAATCTTCCTATCTTTTTACCTATGTCAATTATACAATAGCATCATTAGGGTAGCAACGAAAAACAAGGAGGAAATGAAATGATAAAGATCACGTTTATGGGCGCAGGAAGCACCATTTTTGCTCGAAATGTTTTAGGTGACTGCATGTGCACCCCAGTGCTTCAAGATGCTAAAATCGCCCTTTATGACATTGACTCGGAGCGCCTTACCGATTCCGAGCTGATTTTAAATGCAATCAACAAAAACATCAACCAGGGCCGGTCTGAAATCACCACCTATCTTGGGGTAGAAAACAGGAAAGAGGCTTTAAGAGATGCAACCTTTGTGGTAAATGCCATACAGGTAGGAGGATACGATCCTTGTACCATCATTGACTTTGATGTTCCAAAGAAATACGGCCTGAAACAGACCATTGCCGATACACTGGGAATAGGGGGTATCATGAGGGGTTTAAGAACCATTCCAGTCCTGGAAGAGTTTGCAAGAGACATGGAAGAAGTTTGCCCCAATGCTTATTTTTTGAATTACACCAATCCAATGGCTATATTAACAGGGTATCTGCAGCGTTATTCCTCCATTAAGACCATTGGCTTGTGTCACAGCGTTCAGGTATGTTCCGAGACCTTATTAAAAGGGCTTGATATGGAGGATCAGCTTGAAGGCCGTACTGAGTTGATTGCAGGAATCAATCACATGGCATGGCTGTTAAAAATTAATGACCGGGATGGCAATGACCTTTATCCAACGATTCGGGAACGTGCCCTTGAAAAAAACAGACGGGAAAAGCATAAAGATATGGTGCGTTATGAATACATACAACATCTGGGCTATTACTGCACCGAATCCAGCGAACATAATGCAGAATACAATCCCCTGTTTATTAAATCCAATTATCCGGAAATGATTGAAGAATTTCAGATTCCTCTAGACGAATATCCAAGGCGCTGCATCAAACAAATTAAGGGTTGGGAGGATGAAAAAGCTTCTATATTAAATAAGGGAGAGATTACTCACACCCGTTCCCTTGAATACGCTTCTTATATTATGGAAGCAATTGTAACCAATGTTCCTTATAAAATTGGAGCAAGTGTGTTAAATCACGGTCTGATTGAGAACCTACCAGCCGATGCTTGTGTAGAGGTCCCTTGCCTAGTCGATGGAAGTGGGATCACCCCTTGCCTGGTAGGCCGCATTCCCACCCAGCTAGCAGCCATGAACATGACCAATATCAATCCCCAGCTTCTAACCATAGAGGCAGCCCATGACAGAGATATCTCTAAAATCTATCAGGCTGCCATGCTGGATCCTCATACCAGTGCAGAGCTTAATATAAAGGACATTCGGGCAATGGTAGATGAGCTGATTGATGCCCATGGAGATTATATGAAAATGTACCGTTAAGGCTTTTCCATCGTAAAAAATATTTGCATGTCTATTTGCCTTCCTGTATAATAGACCCATCAGATACTCGTTTTAAACCGCTGTCTGAAGGGTCTTTTTTCTATAGGGAGGTGGAATTTCATTCATGGATAAACAAACCACGTACAATAACGTAGCTGGCTTCCGCTGTTTAAGAAACATTCAAAGGCAGACCAATGACTTATATCTGGTTCACTGCGGGATCCAGAAGTGTCCACCTGGCTACACCTATGATCATAAGATACCAAACGAGTATCATCTTCATTTTGTACTGCAAGGTACTGGTGCTCTCATTATCGGTGAGAAGCAATATGATTTAAAGACCGACGACATCTTTTTAATTCCTAAGGGGGTTCCCATCCGCTATCATGCCAACTATGAAAATCCATGGGAATATATGTGGATTACCTTTGACGGGGAGATGGCAAAGGCTTATTTAAGCTATGCCGGCTTATCCGAAGAAACACCAACCATTCACTCCCAGATCCCAAGTCAGGTTTACCTTCCTCTCATTCAAAAGATTCTCGATCTAAATCAACTTACCTTTTTCAATGAAATCCGGCGAGTTGGGTACTTGTATGAGATACTCTCCTCTCTCATTGAGATGCAAAGCTCTCTTAAAACCAATCGGAAAAAGCAATACGATTATTCCATTGACACCTATGTGGATTATGCACTTCAATATATAAAGCTTCATTATGAACACATCACGGTGCAAGACATTGCGGATTACATTGGAATTAATCGTTCCTATTTAACATCTATTTTCAAAAAACAGCTTCAAGTATCCCCAAAAGAATACCTTATGAGATTTAAGCTTAATATCGCTGCAAAGCAGCTTACAGATACAACCATGTCCATTCAAGAGATTGCCACTGGAATCGGATACGACAATCCCCTTACCTTTTCAAAGATCTTTAAACAAGAATATGGAATCAGCCCGAGACATTACCGGGAAGAAAAAAAGACATAAAAATAAGGAGGCAGATCGTTGCGACCTGCCTCCTTACCTATATTTATCTGTCTGCCAGTACTTCATTAATCTGGGAAACTAAAACGTCACAGTCTAATCCGTGAACCATACATGCTTCCTCTAAAGATTCTCCCTGAGAGGATGGGCATCCAAGGCAATGCATTCCTGCACGCATTAAAATCGGCGCAACACAATCATCAATCTGAATTAAGTTACCGATTACCATATTTTTATCGATTTGCATCTCGTATACCTCCTTTTTATAATGTACATATTGTCATTATAATATAATACTTTTTTAAACATTAAGCAAGATAAAGTTGACTTTTATCAATTAATAGAAATTTTTATCAATAATGCAGTTGCACTTGACATTGTATACAGTATTCATATATAATATATTCATACAAGGATTATATGAAATATAATCAAATATAATCGTTGACGGCACTTATCTATTGACATTACTAATAAAGAATTTTGGAGGTACAACAATGAGACCAGAATGGAAAGCCTTTAATGGCGGCGCTTGGGAACGTGAAGTAAACGTCCGGGACTTTATCCAGAAGAACTATACCCCTTACGACGGTGACGACTCTTTCCTAGTTGGAGCGACCGACGCAACCAAAGAGCTTTGGACACAGGTACTTGAATTATCTAAGAAAGAAAGAGAAGCTGGCGGCGTTCTTGATATGGACACAAAAGTAATCTCTTCCCTTACTTCTCACGGACCTGGATACTTGAATAAAGATTTAGAGACAATCGTAGGATTTCAGACAGAGAAGCCATTTAAGCGTTCCTTACAGCCTTACGGCGGAATTCGTATGGCAGAGAAGGCTTGTGCAGATAATGGTTACACCATTGATCCAGAAGTAAAAGAATTTTTCTCAACACATAGAAAGACACACAACGCTGGTGTTTTTGATGGCTATACACAGGAGATGCGTGATTGCCGTTCCAGCCATATCATTACTGGTCTTCCAGATGCTTATGGCCGTGGCCGTATCATTGGTGACTACCGTCGTGTTGCTCTTTACGGAATTGACTTCCTGATTCTTGATAAGGAAGATCAGAAAGATACTACCAGCTCTGTTATGTACGCTGATGTTATCCGTGACCGTGAAGAATTATCCGAGCAGATCCGCGCTCTGAAAGATTTAAAGAAACTTGGCCAGATTTATGGCTGTGATCTTGCTAGACCTGCTGCTAACGTACAGGAAGCAATTCAGTGGACCTACCTGGCTTATCTGGCTGCTGTTAAAGATCAAAACGGTGCTGCTATGTCCTTAGGACGTACTTCTACTTTCATCGATGTATATGCTCAGAGAGACTTAGAAGCTGGTACCTTTACAGAAGAACAGATCCAGGAATTTGTAGACCACTTCGTTATGAAGCTTCGTCTTGTAAAATTTGCACGTACTCCAGAATACAATGAATTATTCTCTGGAGATCCTACCTGGGTAACAGAATCCATCGCAGGTGTTGGTATTGACGGACGTCACCTTGTTACAAAGACTTCTTTCCGTTACCTTCACACCTTAAGCAACTTAGGAACCGCTCCAGAGCCTAACTTAACTGTACTCTGGTCTACAAGACTTCCAGACGGCTTCAAACGTTTCTGTGCTAAGTCTTCTATCGAGTCCTCCGCAATTCAGTATGAGAACGATGACCTGATGAGAGTTACTCACGGTGATGACTATGCGATCGCTTGTTGTGTATCTTCCATGAGAGTTGGTAAAGAGATGCAGTTCTTCGGCGCTCGTGCTAACCTTGCTAAGTGTCTCTTATACGCAATCAACGGTGGTGTCGATGAGATTTCTAAAAAGCAGATCGGACCTAAGTATCGTCCAATCACTTCTGAATATTTAGAATATGATGAAGTATTAGAATCTTACAAGCAGATGATGAAGTGGCTTGCTTCTGTTTATGTAAACACTTTAAACATCATTCACTACATGCATGACAAATACAGCTATGAGCGCATTCAGATGGCTCTTCATGATAGAGAAGTAACCCGTTGGTTCGCAACCGGTATCGCTGGACTTTCCGTAGTGGCTGACTCCCTTTCTGCTATTAAGTATGCAAAGGTAAAAGCGATCCGCGACGAGAATGGTGTCGTTACTGATTATGAAGTAGAAGGTGATTTCCCAAAATACGGAAACAACGATGACCGTGTTGACTTAATCGCTCACGATCTGGTTCACACATTTATGTCCTACATTAAGGAAAACCATACTTACAGAAATGGTATTCCTACAACCTCTATCTTGACAATTACCTCCAACGTAGTATATGGTAAGAACACAGGAGCAACTCCTGATGGACGTAAGAAAGGTGACGCTTTTGCACCAGGTGCTAACCCAATGCACCACAGAGATACTCATGGCGCTGTCGCTTCCCTTGCATCCGTTGCAAAGCTTCCATTTAAGGATGCTCAGGATGGTATCTCAAATACCTTCTCCATCATACCAGGCGCTCTTGGTAAAGAAGATCAGATTTTCTCTGGTGATTTAGAGGTAGATCTGGAACTGGAACTTAGCGAAGACCAGAAATAAGGAGTGACTGCTATGGCAGATCCAAAAGACAAACAAATCGATGATATCGTTTCCATGCTTGATGAATTCATGGGCGGAAACGGCGGACACATGAACATCCGTGTTGCCGAGAACGGTACCATTAACGCCGATAAAACATTGGCAAAGACAATTAATACTACTAGCTCCTCAGACTGTGCAGAAGGTGATATGGCATGTAAAGTGCCAACTCTCTTCTTCGGTCTGGATCAGGAAGACTAACAACACACGAAACAACCACATAAGGAGGATAACACTATGGCAAATATCAGCACATCCCAAATCGACAATCTTGTAAATTTATTAGATGGCTATGTAGCAGAAGGCGGTCATCATTTAAACGTTAACGTTTTCACTCGTGAAACACTTTTAGACGCTCAGCAGCACCCAGAGAACTACCCACAGCTTACTGTTCGTGTTTCCGGTTATGCAGTAAACTTTATCAAACTGACAAAAGATCAGCAGGATGAAGTTATCTCCCGTACATTCCACGACAATATGTAATCTAACGTAAAGAAGGCGAATCAATCATGACAGGAAGTATCCATTCCATCGAAAGCTTCGGTACCGTCGACGGACCAGGCGTACGTATGGTAGTCTTTTTACAAGGTTGCCCAATGCGTTGTCAGTATTGCCACAATCCGGATACCTGGAAGATGGCAGGCGGTACAGAGATGACAGTTGAAGAAATTTTAAAACAGTATGAGTCGTCCCGGAACTTCTACCGGGGCGGCGGCCTAACGGCCACCGGTGGTGAACCGATGATGCAGCTTGAGTTTGTAACAGAACTATTTGAAGCAGCAAGAGAGAAAGACATTCATACCTGCTTGGATACCTCAGGGGTAACCTTCAGAAGGGATGACAAAGCATTTCTTTCTAAAGTTGAACGGCTTTTAAAATCTACCAGCCTTGTCATGCTTGATCTCAAACACATTGATGACGAAAAGCATAAGCCATTGACCGGACACTCCAACAACAACATTTTGGATTTTGCCCGGTACTTGGATGAGTTAGAGGTTCCCGTTTGGGTCCGGCACGTCGTTGTGCCGGGACTTACGGACCACGAACCTGATTTATACCGGCTGGGACGATTTATCGGGGAACTGAAAAACGTGAAAGCCCTGGACGTTCTCCCTTATCATGACATGGGAAAGGTGAAGTATGAAAGCCTTGGGATGGAGTATCCCCTTAAGGATGTTCCCCCTATGTCAAAAGAAGGAGCCGTTGCTGCAAAGAAGATTATCCTAAGCGGCATCAAAGACGCCAGATTAGACAAAACTAACCGTTCTTGCTCCTAAAATTATACATGAAATGCATAGTTTTCTACTTGATTAATTTTTATTAATAGTATAAAATAATAAAAAATGTATAGAATATATGGAGGTAATTTATTATGGCACGTGTTATTAGTGATGCTTGTGTTAGTTGCGGAACATGCGAAGGCGAATGCCCAGTAAGCGCTATCAGCCAGGGTGATTCTCTGTTTGTTATTGATGCTGATTCTTGTATCGATTGTGGCGCTTGTGAAGGTGTATGCCCAACAGGAGCTATTTCCGAAGCTTAATTTATGAATACATAAATGCCTCTTCCGAAAGGAAGGGGCATTTTGTGATTTCTTTGGTCCCATTCCATGGTGATAGAAAGGATGTTTCTTATATGAGAAAGCCCCTGATTGGTCTGACTCCTTATCACGATACCGATAACCATGATATTAAGATGCGACCCACCTATTTAAGAGCTTTAACGGCTGCAGGAGCCATTCCTGTTGTGATGCCCTTAGAAGCTTCCAAAGATGATTTAAAACAGCTTGTAGATGAACTTGACGGCTTCCTGTTTGCTGGAGGTCCAGATGTCCATCCTTTTTTATTTGGAGAGGAAACAAGAGAAGGATGCGGTAATGTTTCTTATGAACGGGATCAGATGGAACTATCACTGCTCCCCCTGATTCTAGCCCTGGAAAAACCAATTCTTGGAATCTGCAGAGGAATCCAGATTTTAAACATCGGACTTTCCGGTAACATCTGGCAGGATATCCCTTCCCAGGTAAAGAGGGAGTTTCCCATCGCCCATACTCAGCCCTTTTATTACGACATGCCAAGCCATACCGTAACCTTAAAGGAAGGCAGCCTACTCTCCTCAATCTCTGGAGAACAGGTGCTTAAAGTAAACAGCATGCACCATCAGGCGGTCAAGGATGTGGCCCCTGGTCTAATTACAACGGCCTATTCCCCAGATCACCTGGTGGAGGCGATAGAAATGCCTGGGTATCCCTTCTTTTTGGGTGTTCAGTGGCATCCGGAATATTTATGGAAAAAAGATGATGCAGCTTTTGGAATCTTTCAGACGTTTGTAGATGCTTGTAGAAAATAAGAATGAGATAGAAAAATCCGCAGTCTCACTTTCAGTGGCAGCTGCGGATTTTTTGCCGGAACAGGATACCCTGTTTTTTATCTGAAAGTAGTGTGGTATTACAATTTTTTACCGTTTCTTCCGAACTTTTTATTGCGGTTGAAAAACGGAATTTTGGAAGCTGCTGCTTCTGCACGACCTTTGTTGTCTTTTTGATAAATTCTTAAAAGCTCGTCCAATTGCTTGAAACGCTCTTCTTCTTTTTCTTCCTTTAAATTCATCAGATACTGCATTTCCTTAATGACCTTATCATTAACCAGACAGCTCACATCCTGGCTAAGCTGTTCATTATTGACTTCTAAGGCTCGTCCAATAATGTGGTTCATGATTTCCTGGAACTGCTCCATCTTCTCCTGGGCGATGGAAACTGGCGCTGTATTATGTATATCCAGGACTGTTCCGCCCTCTTGACCAGATAAGCTACCCTCTTTTAATTCCTGGGTGATCTGGTCATCCAATAAATCATCTGGGATGATAGGATCTTCGCTTCCCTCAATGACCTTATCAAGCGCTGTTTTGATGGCTTTTAACTGGTATCCCTTTTCTTTCAAGTCTTTGATCTGCCTGAACAAATGGATGTGTGCCTCGGTGTAATACCGGTGCCCCATCTCATTTCTGGGAATGTCTAATTGAAGCTCGTCCTCCCAGTATCGAAGGACATGGGATTCCACATCGACTTTCCTCGATGCATCCGATATTAAGTAATGTATCTCAGCCATAGCTATATCCTCTCCTTTGGTTCATTAAGTTTGATAACCTTACTATTTATATCATATGCGGGTTTGATACGGATTATGAATATAGAATGAATTTTTTTGAGATATTAAGAAATATTTTAATGAAATACCATTGGGATTGCTTATGACGTTCATTTTTCCCCTCATATTGACACCATGATACTTCTCTCTTTGATACTTACTCTATGGGCTACATATTACTAGAATAAAGGGGAATATTATTTTATACTAGATGAAGTTTATATGATAAGACTGCTTAACGTTAGATAGACAGGAGAGTGAACATGGCAAAGACATTAGAAACGAAAAATGATATGAGAAATAGATCCGGTAAGTTGGGGAGACTATTATTAAAAATATTCGCAGGATTCGTAATTGCTCTTATATTGTTTCTAGCTATCACTTATGTGGTCAATGCAATTTGCAACCGTATCGAAAAGAAAAAAATCGAACCTTACGGCCAATCGGTAGAGGTTGATGGAAAAAAGATGAATGTCTTTATCAAAGGAAATGGGGATCAGACCATCGTCCTTCTACCGGGACAAGGCACTCCATCTCCTGTCCTGGATTTTAAACCACTCATTGACGAATTGTCGCCGGATTATAAGGTGGTAGCCATAGAACCCTTTGGTTATGGACTCAGCGACGAAACCGACAAGGAAAGAACAACAGAGAATATCGTAAGCGAGATTCATCAGGCAGTACAGCAGCTAAATCTGGATCATTACATTTTAATGGGACATTCCATCACAGGCCTTTACGGCGCAACCTATGTAAACAACTACCGGGATGAAGTCCAGGCTTTTATTGGAATTGACAGCAGCGTTCCCAATCAACCCGGCATGGATGTAAAACTACCTTTAAAAACCTTTGAGTTTCTGAAGCGTTCGGGTCTGATGAGATTGGTCAAAAAACTGGAAGTCAATCGCAATGAATCCCTGCCACTGGATCAACACGCCAGCGAACAGATGAATATGATATCCAATCAGGTAAGCAGTAATCCAACGATGATTAACGAATTAAAGCACCTTGGTTCCAATTTCAAAAATGGGGAAAAGCTCACCTATCCTCATGATCTTCCCATGCTTCTTTTCGTACTGTCCAATAACGAGAAAAACCCCTGGTGGCTCCCCCTCCATGAAGAACAGGCGAAGCAATCCCAATATGGTAAAGTGATTCCCATGGAGGGGACTCATTACCTTCACCATACAAAATACAAGGAAATAGCCCAGGAATTTAAAGCTTATATGAAGGAAATTAAGAAGTAAGCCGTTATAATCTTATATCGTAGCTCATCCACAGTATCGGCTCCCGCCAGGTGGATGGGCTATTATACATTATTATTATCTTCTTTATAGGTTTTCAGCACACCTAAAAAAGCTTTGATTTGAGGAAGTTCCAGTGCTGTTTCAGAACATAGTACATAGGTTAAACGTTCAAAGGGTTTTCCATTTTTAAAATATAAAGGCTGTACACAACCGTCAAAATTCTCAAGACATATTTCTGGAATTATGCTCCAACCAAGGCCTCGCTTTACCATTTCTACACAAGCAATGATGTTGTCCACATAGATCCCGCTCTGCTCAGGCTGAAAGTTGTGTTCTCTCATCCAACGGGATGCGTCCCGCTCAAAATCAATATCTGTTTTTCGCTCAATGTAAGGGATTTTAGAAAAAGGCATATCCTTATACTTGTGATTGTAAATGGCGCAAATCCGTTCTCTTTCAAGCAATATCTTCGTCCCTGTCCAGCTATGTTCTCCTCTTAAGACTGCCACATCAACATTTCCCTTCATCAACTGATGGTATACATTTATGCTCTGCGCTGTAATAATGTGTGTATTTACATTGGGATATGCTTTCTGATATTGAGCAAGAACTTCCGAAAGACGAAACATGGCAAAATTGATAGACACTCCAGCATTGAGAGTTCCGCAGACCAGTCCCTTGTTCCTATCAATGGTCTCTCTCATAAGCTTTAGTTGATCCGCAGCTTTTGCTGTTCTTTTTAAGACCTCTTCCCCTTCTGGTGTGAAATGGATTCCCTGTCGGGAACGAAGCATAAGGGTAATTCCCAGCTCCTGTTCTATGGCATTGATTCGTTTCGACAAAGAAGATTGGGTTGCGTATAGTAAATCAGCCGCATGGGTTATATTCTTTGTTTTTCCCAGAGTCTTTAGCAATTCAAAATCTCTTTCATCCATAACCTGCTCCTTATTAATTCTAAATAATTTCAATTCCATACTAATCAAAATAAAAGCGTTACCACTTATTATACTATAATCTAATCCTATTTTATAGAAAGGAATTTTAATTGTAAATAACTGTATCATTCCTATTTTGAATGCATTGATAGGAAAAACAGGACTTTTACACCTTTGGTCATCAGTGATATATTATATACGATTCAAAACTTATTTTTAGAGAATTTTAACATAAAAGTTTTAAAACCTGAAAGGAATACGTAGTAATGAAAATCAATGAGAATATGAATCTATTTGAACGCAATAATATCAATACAAATCAATATCGGTTGTTACCCATGATCGATGAAGCGTTAAGATTATATGAAAAGCGGGAAGAGAAACATGTAAATATGATTTTTATCTCTTCTTGTATCGTATTTTTATGTATTTTCTTTGTAGTGGTTCTATAAAATCAATAAGAGCAAATCATGGCGTTGTAGCGCAGTCAAACTCAAAAAAGCTTCCGGCAGAGTCGGAAGCTTCTAATACGACTTAGTAAGAGCATTTTTTCCGTGTCTCACTTTTATATTCTTTCACGGTTACCTTCTCATATTTTTTAAATACCTTACTAAAATAGCTGCTTTCATTATATCCAAGGCGAAAGGCTACATCAGCAATGCTGTCCTCGGTAAAATAAAAATAACCTTTTGCCAGATGTATCTTTTTCATATGAATGTACTCTGTGACACTTACGTTAAGCTGCTCACGGAAAATACGGCTTAGATATCCCTGGCTGATGGCACAGTTTTCTATAATCGTGTTAAGAGTAATATCTTCTTTGATATGATTTTCTATATAAAGAAATATATTTTCCAACAGGGAATAACGGTTGATGCTGTTTTGCTGAAACAGATAATCCATCACTCGAAAAAGCCAGAGCTCCGATGTCTTTCTTTCAAGTATAAGTGCTTCATTAATAGGAAACAGCTCTCCGATCTGCATATTCTCGTCGTAGACCATTCTGGTATCCAAAAGATTCTGTCCGATATAGGTAAAAAGTTTAATCAGTCTAACAGAATCCCCTCCTGCCATCTCATAAATACCGTCAATAATCCTGGAAAGATTTCTGTAAAATTCCCCAAAATCTTTTTGCCTTAGAAGCATTGCAAGTGCCTCATGATGATTTACAACCGTATCCTCATGATTGGTCTTGTAGTTCTCCAGTATCTTTTTTACGTGGCTCCATGTAATGGGTTTCTCCAAAACATCTTTTACTTCATCTCTTGCCATACTCCGGACAAAAATATGAGTTGAAAAGGCGGAAAGCATGTAAATGGTGATCTCTGGATTCAACTGATGAATGATCCTGCTGGCTTCCAGTCCTGTCATGCCGGGCATCATCATATCCATAAATACAATGTCTATAGAACCATCATTGCATGCTCTTACCGCGCTCTCTCCATCGCCTACTACCTGGACTATTTGGAATGATTCATCTCGGGATATTAAAATCTTTAAGGCTTCCTGCATTAAAATATCATCATCTGCAATCAGAACCCTATACATGATTATTCCGTCCTTTCTTCGTAATGTTCAGGCCAAATCAGAACGCTTTTACACCCCTTATTCCTAGTGCCCTCTGATATGATTTTATACTCTTCACCAAAAAGCTTTCTCATCTTATCCCTGGCATAATCTTTCCCCAAGCTAATATAATACCCCTCGTGCTTGTCCTTAAACGCCTCATATTTGGCTTCTAATTCCACCTCTGAAAGACTGGGGCCATTGTCACTGATTTCAAGGACTAAGTTGTTATTACTTATGGAGCCGCCTATGGAAATCTTTCCCCCCTGCTTTTTTAATGCGATTCCATTATACAAGGCATCTTGAACAAATGGCAGTAAGATACCGGAAGGCATCTTTCTCATATGCATCTCTCTTGGCACCTGAATGGAATAATCAAGACGGTCCCCCAGCTTCTTTTTTTGAATCAGCAGGTAATTTTCTGCATGATCCAGTTCTTTTGATACAGGGACAAAGGTACCCTTGTCCATACATTTATATTTAGTATATTCAATAAAAGAACCCAGAAATTCCTGAAATTGTTCTTTATCTTCCATAATAGATAAATTCATGAGGGAAGTCATTACATCCATAGTCTCACAGGGATTAAAATTCATCTTTAGTTCCTGGAGTTCCATGTTCTTTTTTGTTATTTCTTTGACAAGAAGCTGGTTGGCTCCCTGAATTCCTTTTAACCGCTTCTTTAATGCATCTTCATGAAGATGTTTGCTGACTTCGTTTTCACTTAACTGGTTGATTACAAGGAAAACCAGATTGGCAATATCAAGAAACTTCTCATAGGGAAAAACAGGAATTTCCTTTCGAAACTCCTCACATTTTTCTCTTACCTCTTTTGATTGGTCCGAACGCATGACAGAGGCCAAGCGGCTTACCGACTCAGGGGCATCCACACACTGGACCTGTCCCCCAATAAAACCTCCCAGATAGTGCCCTCTGACAATAATGGGAATTGCCATCTCTAACAGTCCGCAGGGGCAGAAATATACATTGACCTTTTTTGTTACCGCTGCCTGGATAGAACCAAAGGCATCCGAAGATTTACAACCTTCTATGGCCTCTTTGCTATTACGAACCTGATTGCAGAAGCCGGAAAAAAACGTTGCATCTGTAATTGGCTCTCCTCTAAAATCCACCGTAACAAATGCTACGCCGGTTGCTTTTGAAAGACTCTTTTGGATATTCTCCAATTTCTCCTTTCCAAACAAGTGGATGATATCCAGTTTTGTCATGTTGCCCTCTTCATCCATACTGAAATAGTCATCTGCTGAATCCGACTGCATCTCGGCTAAATGAAGCAGTTCCTGATATTCTTCCATTCCTATAACCTCTCCTTGCTGCTATGTTGTGTTTGTCATCTTCTTGTAAATGATTTATTTCTATATCAGAATAACACAAGAAGACCGGGCTGTCATATAAAACAGCTCGGTCTTATGATATTATTATCCTTTATTGCCATTCTCCCTGCAATCGTAAATATCCAACAGAATCTTCTGTATCCCAGGACCTGCGATTTTAGTAGGAGTGGTGGCAAAACAGGCATCCATAAGAGCATTATCTACCATATTTTTAAGTTGCTTTTCATATTCCATTCGGTCGATGCCCAGTTCCATAACAGAGGTTGGCATATTCATACAGCGCATGAGAGCTGTAATCAGTCCTTTGATTGCTTTTACGGCTTCCCTGGAATCTTCCTTTGCTTCTGCCAACTGTACTTTTATGGCAAGTGCGGCATACTTATTCATAATCTCCTGGCTTGTACAATTGTATTCTATTACATGATTTAACAAAATGGCATTTGCCAGACCATGGGGGATGTGAAAGGTTCCGCCAAGCTGATGGGCTATGCTGTGATTGATACCAAGGCCAGCCGTATTAAATGCGATTCCTGCAAGGGTAGAGGCTTCCTGCATCCTGGTCCTGGCTTTTATATCATTTCCATCCTTGTAACAGCCCAGCAGAGACTTTAACAAAAGCTCAATTGATTTTTCTGCCATGGCATCAGAGAAAACATTGGCACCTGTGGCAACATACGCCTCTAATGCATGGGTTAGCACATCCATTCCGGTATTGGCTGTAACGACCTGAGGTACTGACAAGGTCAGTGAAGAATCTAAGATAGCTACATCAGGAAGAATATCATCGGAAGAAATCAGATGCTTACTCTTGTTATCAGGATCTGTTATGACAGAAGCTGAAGTGACCTCAGATCCGGTTCCGCTGGTCGTTGGAACGGCTATAAAGAGGGGCTTTTTAACCATTTCTTTTACCATGGAAAAATAAATGATTCCTTTTGCGGTATCAATGGCAGATCCGCCTCCAAAACCAATGACAATATCCGGCTTTCCCTGATACATCATACAAATTCCGGATCCTACCACCTGAATGGTTGGGTCAGGGATGGCTTTGTCAAATAATTCTATCGCATTGCCGGAACAAAGAATATCTGTTAAATATTTAACAGTTCCATTCTCTGAAAGGAATTTATCACAAACGATTAAAATCCGCTTATTTTTTATGCCCTTTAAATACTCTCTTGCCTGCTTGCCCTCCTGTATTCTGGTCTTCATATATACATTTGACATATGCACTTCTCCTTCTTATTCCATGGACATAAGCTTTCACTGCTTTACCTTATGCTGAATGCATCGGCGAGAACGCATTTCCGTTTTCTGCAGAAAGATCTTGCTGAGGTAAGGCCTTCTCCGGTAGGTCCTGCAATGGTGAATGTGGTATGGCCTTCTCCGCCTGCCCCGATTCCTGCAAAGGATGGTGCATTTTTTACAAAGATTGTTGTTTCTAAAATTTTTGCCATCTTGCTTAATTTCTCTACGTTTTGAGAGTGCATAATTGCTGTATGACGGTTTCCCTGCTCTGCTTCATAAGCATACTCAATGGCAGTATCCACGTCAGATACCCGTACAATTGGAAGAATGGGCATCATCATTTCTTCCTGGACAAACAAATCATCCTTTGGTACTTCCATGATAATCACACGAACAGAATCCGGTACCTTCACCCCCAGCTGATCCAGGATATAGACTGCGCTCTTTCCAACGAAGGAAGTCTTTGGACCACCTTTTTCTGTGGTTACAAGGGCTTTTAATTCCTCGATCTGCTGTCTATCTGTGATTTGATAAGCACCATTATTCTTCATATACTGGATGAGGTGATCACAGATGGAGTCTACGGCAAATACTTCTTTCTCTGCAATACAAGGAACGTTATTGTCAAAGCTGCATCCATCTACAATATCCTTAGCTGCTTTTTTAATATCTGCGGTTTCATCAACGACCACAGGAGGATTGCCTGCACCTGCTCCGATGGCTTTCTTTCCAGAGGAGAGAACTTTCTTTACTATGGCAGGACCGCCAGTTGCAACTAAAAGACGAACGTTTGGATTGCTTATCATTTTTTCCGTGTTCTCTAAAGATGGCTCTTCCACCATAGCAATCAAGTTCGAGGGAGCACCAGCTTCTATTAATGCTTTATTTAACATCTTAACAAGAAGGCTGGAGACCTTTTTTGCTCTTGGGTGAGGACTGAAAAGAACTGTGTTACCACCTGCGATCATGGAAATGGAGTTATTGATAATAGTCTCCGTCGGATTGGTGGTGGGAGTGATGGCTCCAATAACACCGAAAGGACAATATTCAATGAGAGTAAGACCGTTATCCCCTGTGACTGCCTCAGAAATCAGATCCTCGGTTCCAGGAGTCTTTTCCGCTGCCAGACGGTTTTTAATAAGCTTATGTTCATAACAACCAATCTCTGTCTCTTCCACTGCCAGTCTTGAAATCAGCTCTAAGTTTTCTTTGTTTAAAACCGTTGTTCGGATTACGTCCACATATTTTTGACGGTCAGCCATTCCGGTATAAAGAAGTTTTTTCTGTGCCTTTTCAGACGCTTCTATTGCTTCATCTATTGTTGAGAAAAGACCGTAACCTTCTTTTTTTTGCTCTGTTACATTTACAATCTGTTCTGATTGAATCTCACGTAAAACCTGTTCTACCATTTGTTCAATTGCTTTTAAATCCATATCCAAGCGTCTCTACCTTCTTTCCCTTATTGTGAGTCTGTTCTGGAAATCCCTACTGTTTTTTTCTAATGATTACATAATCACCGTTGCTTAAGGAAAAGGCATTGGCTTCATCCACGTCTACGTGCATTTCCAAAGAGAACTGATTCGATACACGAACCAGTACCTCTCCCAATACACCACGTCTTTCACCAAATGTCTCCACTTCTACCATATCTTTGTCCTTCAGACCCAACGCATCTGCCTTGGCAGGTGTCATATGAATATGGCGTAAAGCAACAATGGCACCACTTGAAAGAGAAACAATGCCTTTGGGACCGATTAGCTCCAGTCCCGGAGTTCCTATTAAGTCTCCAGATTCCTTTATGAAAGGACGGATTCCAAGACGGAAACTGTCGGTCTTTGATACTTCAACCTGACTTTGTTTTCTCACTGGTCCAAGAATCCGTACCCGTTCAAATTCTCCCTTAGGGCCTCGTATTGTTACTGTCTCATTGCTTGCAAACTGTCCCGGCTGTTTTAAATCGCCTTTCCTGGTCAGTTCATATTCTTTTCCGTAAAGTATGTCTAAATCCTGTCTGGATACATGGACATGCCGGTTCGATACCCCAATGGGAACTTTATGTGTATCATAATCTTTCATTTTCTCAATGACCCGCTTGGTAACAAGCTTGATTAATTCTTCTTTATCCATGCTTCCCTTTTCCTTTTTAGCTGTTTTTACGGCTTATTATAATTTGGGTAAAATCTTCTCTACATCTGTATGAGGTCTTGGAATGACATGGTGGGATACCACTTCCCCTACATTTGCTGCTGCCGCTGCACCTGCATCTACGGATGCTTTTACAGCGCCTACGTCTCCGCGAACCATAATCGTTACAAGGCCAGAACCAATTTTCTCGTATCCTATCATTGTTACATTTGCCGCTTTTGTCATTGCGTCTGCTGCTTCAATTGCACCTACCAGACCTTTTGTTTCCACCATTCCTAATGCTTCATTTGACATTTGATTTACCTCCTGATTTTTTTGTTATAGGAACCTTTTATTAAAAAGCCAACTGTCTTAATATCCATGCCTTATCTGTTTCTTCCCAGCAAAATCCCTGATTTGTTCTTCCAAAATGTCCGTAAGCGGCTGTCTTTTGGTATTGGGGTGTTCGTAGTTTTAATTTGGAAATACAATCGGAAACGCCAAAAGAGAACACATTTTTTACAACCGCTTCAATCTGATGGTCTGATATGGTTCCTGTTCCAAAGGTATTGACCGTTATTGCCTCCGGTTCAATACCTCCGATGACATATGCAAGTGCTACTTCACACCGATTTGCCAGACCTGAGGCTACAATGTTCTTTGCCACATAGCGAGCCATATAGGCGGCCGAGCGGTCCACTTTCGTAGGGTCTTTGCCGGAAAAAGCACCTCCGCCATGCTTTCCAATGGTGCCATAGGTATCCACCATAATCTTCCTTCCGGTAACACCCGTATCCCCTGCCGGACCTCCAATGACAAACCGTCCCGTAGGATTGATATGGATTCTTGTCTCAGGCGTTATTAGGCCAGAATCTATTACTGGCTCAATGACCATACAGCGAATAAATGCATTCAGCACTTCCCGGCTAACTGCTTCGCTGTGCTGGGCAGATACAACAATGCTGTGAATTCCCACAGGTTCCCCTGCCTGGTTGTAACGTACCGTAACCTGGGTCTTTCCATCCGGATATAAAAAAGAAGCTCCCTGGGTCTTTCTGACAAAATCAAGCCGCTCTGCCAATCGGTTTGCCAGATAACAGGGCAGAGGCATCAGGCCCTCTGTCTCATTGACAGCATAGCCGTACATAACCCCCTGGTCTCCTCCGCCAAGCACTTCCTTCTCTCCGGCTTTGTCTTTGGTAACACCAAGGGAAATGTCTGGAGACTGATTATGTATATTGGTAAATATCATGCAGGTATCTGCATCAAACCCTTTTCCAGGCTCCACATATCCAATGTCTCTGATCACCTCTCTGGCTATTTCTACCACATCTATCCGGGCCGTTGAGGTGACTTCTCCTGCCAGCATCAGGGTGTTTGTAGAAGCCATAACCTCTACTGCTACTCTGGATGCAGGGTCTTCCTTTAAATAAGCATCTAAAATCCCATCTGCAATCTGGTCACAGACTTTATCCGGATGCCCTTTTGTAACGGATTCGGAGGTCACGAAATAGGTTCTTTCCTCGCACCTTTCAAACATTCCTTCAACCTGCTTTCTCAATGATTAACGGAGGGCGAAACCGTCGGTCAGTGTACACCTTCTCCTCCGGGTAAAATGCCTTGCAGTAACAGTCCCCTCTCCGGTAGTCGTTGCAACCGTAAAACTGGCGTGCCCTTCCAGATCAAATCCAACTCCCAATAAAGATGGGCCGTTTTTTACAAATACAGAGGTCTGCATCTTTTTTGCGGCTCGGCTTAAATGTGAGATACACTGGGAATGAATGGTGGCTGTGTGCTTTAATCCCTGTTCTACTTCAAGAGCCGTCTCTAATGCTTCATCAAAATCAGGTACCTTAATCAGTGGAACCAAGGGCATTAAAAGTTCAAGAGTCACAAAGGGATGAGTCTTATCCGTTTCTGCCACAATCAGCTTTACAGGAGAAGAACAGGAGATTCCTGCGCTGGCAAGTATCTTATCAGCACTTTTTCCTTCCAGCTTTTTATTCACCATTAAGTCTTCTGTTACAGCAACTTTAAGAAGCTTTTGAATCTCTTCCTCGTTCTTCACATAATAGACCCCATTCTTTAAAAGCTGATAAATAAAGGCATCGTATGCCTGCTCTGTCACTATCATGCACTTTTCGGAAGTACACATTAAATTGTGATCAAAGGCTGCGCCACGGACAATATCATAAGCTGCCTGACTGATATGAGCCGTCTCATCCACAATCGTCACCGGGTTTGCCGGTCCTGCTGCAATCACCCGTTTACCTGAAGCCATTGCCTGATTCAGAGAGTCCGCACATCCGGTACACACCACCAGGTCTACATCCGGGTGACTCATAATCTCTTTGGTATATCCCATAAGACTTTCATGGAGTGTTACTACAAGATCCGGAATATTACAGGTGGTGAATACAGCATTGCTAATCACTGCTGTCACCAGTTGGGATACCCGCAGTGCTCTAGGATGAGGGCAATGTACCACACTGTTTCCTGCTGCAAGCATACCAATGGTATTATTAATAAGGGTCGCACAAGGGCTGGTGGAGGGCAAAACCGCACACACAACACCTACGGGAGCAAGCTCATAAAGAGTCATGCCGTGATCGCCTGTGTTGACTTCTGAAATGAGATCCTCTACACCTGGAGTTTTTTCTATGGCAAGACGAATTTTCTCCGTTTTATCTGCTTCATTTCCCATACAGGTTTCTGCCACAGTCAGTGCCGCCAGTTCTCCTGCCATGGGGCGAAGTGCCGCTCTTACTGCTTCTACAACTTCACGCCGCTCATTTAAAGTCAACTCTGCATATCTTATGGATGCCGTCTTTGCTGCTGATACCGCATCTGTTACACTGGAGTAAATACTGCTAATCATATGAATTCTTACCTCCTTTCCTTTAAAGCTGATAAAGAGAACCTTTTAACCTACGACGGTATCAATGATTCCAATAATCGCCATGTCAATCACAGCTTCCCGCTTCTTCTTATCTACACGGACAGAAGAACCCTGGCCAATTAATACGATTTCGCCAACTCCTGCCCCTACATAATCTACTGCCACTTCTTCAGAATCTATGAAATTACCTTGGGAATCAATCCTGCGAACGATCATCAGCTTGTAGCCCGTTAAGGTCTCATCTTTCCTGGTCGCTACAACAGTACCTGTAATCTTTGCCAGTCTCACTTACGTTCCCTTTCCTTTCCCGGACACATAAATTCCCCACGAACTCATGTGTACCGCCTAAATCCTGAGATTATTTTTTGTTTTTATTTTCCGCCGTTTTTTTCGCTCCTGATGGTTTTATAGAAGAAGCCTTCTCAGGTTCCGCTTGTGGTTCAGTCTGTAATTCAGCCTGTAATTCAGCCTGTGATCCGGCCTGTAGTTCCTGTGCTGGTTTTTCTTCTGATGCCTGCTCCACTAATACTGGTTTTTCTTCTAATGGTTTTTCTTCTAATTCTTCTTCTAGTTGAGCTTCTGGTTTGACTGTTAATTTATCTGCTGATTCAACTTCTGGTTCAACTGCTAGTTTAATTTGTGGTTCAACCTCTAGTTTAACTTCTGTTTTAGCTTCTGATTTACCTTCTGATCTAACTACTGACTTTTCTTCTATTTTTTCCGTCTCTTTTACGGATGTCTCCCCCGTAGTCCCATCTTCTTTTTCTGCCTGCGTTTGTAACTCAGCAGAATCGGATGACTGTATGGGAGTATCTATTTTTGTATTTTTAGCAGCTCCAAAAATCTGATCCACAGAATCTGCAGGCCGGGCAATGACTTTAAAGGACACCAGCCTCTGGTTTTCCAATCCTGTCTGCTTTCCTGCGCTTACAGCCGCATTGATTGCTCCCACATCTCCGGCAATCTTAACGGTCATATAGCCTTGACCTTTGGAGTTTTCAATCTCCAGAATTGTAACATTGGCTGCTTTGACCATGGTATCTGCTACCATCACTGCCGTTGACAATCCCTGGACTTCAACCAATCCTAATGCCTGTTTCATGAAATCACCTCACAACTTATGTTTACGATAAGACAATGTTTAATAACCTTGCCCTGTCTTTTGCTAAATCTGTAATGATATCCCCCTCTTGTAAAAGAAGTACTCCATCTGATGCATGTTTTTCAACATTGGATGCCGTTATGAGCCTTTTCCCACGAGCTGCACATTCACTGGTTTTTTCCTCTGCATTAACGAGACTCTTGCAAGAACCGATTTCTATTCCATATTCCAAAAGCTTTCTGTAATAAGATAAAATCTGTTCCTGATAGGCTGGCTGTTCCTTTCCTGAAAATGGAGTAAGCCCAGACTGCAAAAACAGAATCCGGCTTCCTGCCCGAAAACAGGTTGCCAACCAGGTAGTCTCAAAGGTATCGTGAATGCAAAGAGCGGTCTTTACCGCCACCTCTGTGGGAGTCACCGGAAAAACCGTAACTGCATCCTCTAAATCAGCCGGTATCCCCTGGGAATAATACCGTACTCCTTCACAGGATGAAAAACTTCTAAAACAGGTTTCCCGTCCCTCCATCTGCCATTCATCGGGAATGACAGGGCAGACACGGTATTCACCTGTTTTCTGTATTTCTTCTAAAAATTTGTAATATCTTTCATCCCAGGCTGAGGTACAGACCATATACAAGAGTTTCTTTTCTTTTTTTCCCTCTTCTTCCAGTCTCTTTAAGATTTTTAGTACCAGCTGCTTTAGCTGCTCTTCACTGATTGTCAATTCATCCACCTCATTTCTGGTAACGGGACTTTAGTCGCCCCACAACCAAATTTACAAAAGAGTTGGAAGAACTTTCTCAACATCAGAGTGAGGACGTGGAATTACATGAGTAGAAACAAGTTCGCCTACGGATGCGGCTGCGGAAGCACCTGCATCGGTTGCTGCCTTTACGGCTCCAACATCTCCTCTTACCATAACAGTTACAAGTCCTGAACCGATTTTTTCATATCCAACTAATGTTACGTTTGCTGATTTTACCATTGCATCTGCTGCTTCAATTGCTCCTATCAAGCCTTTTGTCTCTACCATACCTAATGCATCTGCGCTCATTGTAAAGCCTCCTTATTATTCCTGAATGTTTTTATCTGGTTTCTTTGTTAAATGTAAGGGGTCTCAGAGGTTTTTGGTTCATCTCCCAAGGCTCCAAGCATTTTTTTGCCTGCTTCGATGGCGGCCTGCACGGCCTGCCTTACTGCTCCGGAATCTCCGGTAAAGGTTAAAATCACCTCGTTGGAATAGCTGGTTCCTGATGCTGGAGAACTATAACCTACCACCTCAACATTGGCTGCTTTTACTGCAATATCTGCCAAAACAGTACCAATGGCTGCGGGACCTGCACAGGTCATTCCAAATGCTTTGCCTACTGGTGCTCCAAGTGCCTTTTCTAAACAATAGCTGGCTCTTGCCGTATACTGGAATTCCAGATGTCCTGCATCATTGGAGTAAACATCTCCAAAGTATTTTGGCAGTACCTGAAGTGCGATTTCCACTGCTCTTTTGGCATCGGATACATCTTCTGCACCGATATAGATTAAACTTCCGTGTCCGGCTCCGCCTTTGGTGTCTCTTGGAAGCTCTACCGAAATAATCTCTGTATTGGTTGCCTTTACTGCTTCATCTACAGCCCAGATCTGGGGACCGGCTCCGACTCTGCCGCCGATAATACCAATTGAACGGTACTTACCTAATTTCATAGCGTCGGCAAGCATTGGGTCAACACTGGCAATTACAAGTCCTATGGTATCGCCAATAGCAGTTCCCACAAATTCAGTCATCCCGATTCCGTTTGCTGCCGGACGTGTTGTTTCTTTCTTGATTCCAAGCTCATCAGATACTTGTTTCATTACTTTTTCAATTAACTGCTGATCCATTCTTTTCCTCCATTCTCAATTTGAATTTATCCACCAATTACGCACCGAAAACCGTATTCTTCCACAATTTTCTTGCTCTCTGTAAGATCTTCCGGATTCAGTGGCTTTACATGTTCCAGTTCGTACTTCTTTCCTAACAGTTCATATTTGTTCTCTCCAAAGGAATGGTAGGGAAGAAGGTGTATGGTTCTGATGCCTGTCAGGGTTTTTGCATATGCTGCAATTTTTCCAACTGCCTCCAGGGAATCATTAAAACCTGGAATTACAGGAACCCGGATTACCGTATCTGATATCTGGGTAATATGAGGAGCATTTTTTAACACCACTTCATTGCCTGCTCCCGTATACCGCTTATGCTGTTCCGGGTCCATATGCTTGATATCCAAAAGAACGGTATCTACATATGGAATAACCTGTGCTACCGCTTCCTCCGTTCCGATTCCGGTGGTTTCCATGGCAGTGTTCCAGCCCTGGCCCTTACTAGCTTTTAAAATCTCTGCTGCAAACTCATACTGCACCAGTGGCTCACCGCCAGAGAGGGTGACTCCCCCTCCGGAGCGGCGATAAGTAGTGGCATCTTTTTTTAATTCCCGTATCACCTGCTGGACGGACATGGTCTTCCCTTTTGAAACAAGGGCTCCTGCCGGACATGCATTGGCGCACTCTCCGCAGCTGGTGCACGTTTCTCTGTCGATCCAGTTTTCATTTTCCGTGCTGATGGCTCCCACCTTGCACACGTTGATACAGCGTCCGCAATGAATGCACTCATCTTTTTTATACATCATGACTGGTTTTATACTTTGGGATTCCGGATTACTGCACCACTGACAGGAAAGAGGACAACCCTTTAAAAATACGATTGTACGGATTCCCGGACCATCGTGCAGGGAAAACCGCTGGATATCAAAAACGGTTCCCGTCAGATTATAATTAATTGACTCCATGCCGACTCCCTTCTTTTTCTATGCCGGAACCCTTTATAACGTCTGCTCGGTACGGCTTATAATGTCATCCTGAACTTCTTTTGCAAGCACGGTAAACTGTGCACTGTATCCAGCAACACGTACTACAAGATCCTTATACTGATCCGGATCTTTCTGTGCTGCAAGAAGGGTATCACGGTCGATTACGTTAAACTGCACATGCATACCCTTGTGATCAAAGTAAGAGCGTACAATGGAAGCAAAATGCTTCAAGCCATCATCTCCAGCAAGTGCTGATGGAAGGAATTTCTGGTTATATAAGGTTCCGTTTGAATAGTTTGCATGATCCAGTTTAGAAACGGACATGGCAGCCGCAGTCGGACCATTGGTATCTTTTCCCTGTCTTGGTGATACGCCGTCTGCAAGAGGGGCTTTCGCCAGTCTTCCGTCAGGAAGGGCTCCTACATCCTTACCAAACAATACATTGGCAGATACGGGATAACATCCTGCCTGGAACTGACCGCCTCTTGGGTTTTTGTATTTCTCAACTTCATAGGAATAAATCTGTCCGCAGCGTCTTGCAATCATATCCACTTCGTCTTCATCATTACCAAACCATGGTGTATTCTCAAGAATTCTCTTAATCTGCCCATAGTCCTCCTTGCTGCCTGAAACTTCTTTTTGAGGCTTGCTCAACTGTGCCTGTAAATCAGCAAGATTGATGGAACCGTTATTGCTTAAAATTCTCTTTACTGCTTCATAAATTCTATCTTCATCTGTAGATTCTGCCTGGGAACAAGTCTTGTCACAACAGTTGCCAAAGTTATGATCAAGAGCTTCTTTTAACTGCTCCATGGTAATCTCTTTGTTTTCAAACACATGCTTCTTGATTGCACAAAGGGAATCTCCTGCATCAGCAACGCCAAACGCCTGTGGTCCGGTGAAGTTATAGATTGCTCCGCCTTCCTGAACACTCTTACCACGGCCGATACAGTCATCCACCAAAGCAGATAAGAATGGAAGGGGTGCACGTTCTGCATGGGCATAATCCACACAGTTATCTGCCTCTGCAAGATGATAAACAAAATACTCCATCTGTTTTTTGTAAGCCAGGAAAAGCTGCTCTAAATTCGTAAAGGAGGTAATATCTCCTGTTACAGGACCTAACTGCTTATCCCCGGCCTTTCCGTTATTGAGAGTAATTTCAAGGACCTTAGCAATATTAAAGAATGCTGCATCATGCCAGCCTTCTGTTTTATGAGGACACTGTGGCTCCACGCAACCGATGATACAGTAATTTCTTGCGTCTGCTAGCGATACGCCTCTGTTGCAGAGAGCTGGAATAATTACTTCGTCGTTATACATGGCAGGAACACCAAAACCTAAACGGGTTAACTCACAAGCACGGTATAGGAATTCGTCCGGTGTGTTTTGATGAACACGAATGGAGAATGATGGTGCTGGAAGTTTTACATGTGCAACTGCTTCCATACACATATAAGACATTTCATTGGTTGCATCCAGTCCGTCTTCTGTCTGACCGCCTACAATTAAGTTCTGGAATACTGCGTATCCAGCAAATGCCTGGGCAGAAACTTCATCTCTGGTCTTATTAATATCATTTAACTTCACCCATACGCAGTCTACCAATTCCTGTGCAAGCTCATGGGAAATGCCTTTATCCATAGCAAGATAGGGATTCATGTACTGGTCAAAACGTCCCGGTGAGATAGAGTGCCCATTGGCTTCAATCTGAAGGAGGATCTGTACAAACCAGAAGGATTGACATGCCTCATAGAAGTTTGTGGCGCCTTGTTCTGGAACCTTGTCACAGTTTGCTGCGATCTGAAGCAGTTCTGCTTTTCTTGTTGTATCCAGACAAACCGCTGCCATCTCTCTTGCTTTTTCTGCATAACGATGTGCAAACTGAATGGCTGCACTATATGTAATGATGAGAGCTTCATAGAAATTTTTCTTCTTAATATACTCAGGATCACTGGTATTAAGCTTAGCCATCGCTTCCATGACCTGACGGATAATACCGGTAAATCCGATTCTTAATACTTTGCCGTAATCCACGCACACGTGTCCTACACCACCATAGAAATAGTTTCCTACGGTAAATACGCCATTGCTGATACAGTCTTTTGTCTCCTGAGACATATAGGAATCCGCTAAGGCACTGGTAGTCTTTCCATCCCAGTACTTAAATGCTTCTTTTAACTCTGCTGCAGTCTCCTTTGGAATCCGGAATGGATCTGCGATTCTGGTTGCCATGGTATCAAATTCTTTCTCTACCCAATCATAGGAAAATTCAGGGCAGATTTCGGTGGAACGAAGATTCTTTGTGATTGCACCTACAATCAGTTCATTGTCATGAATGGTGATTGGAAGACTTCTAAAAATCTTCTCCGCTGCTCTTGCTCTCCTCATAATCGGAGACAGCCCTTCCGTCTCTTTATAAGATTCCGTTACTAAAACGGCTCGTTCTGATTCAACATATGGAATTGCATCCACAATGGCTCTTTTTAGTTTTTGTATACGCTCCGTTGGCTCTGTAAACCCTTTTGCAAGCATAAAATATCCTCCTTCTACATAATAAGTTTTTGGCTCATTCCTCTGTCCACATCATATCGCATCCAGGCGAAAACATTGGAATATTATTAAAACATAAAATTTGTACAATCCAGACTTCTTCTATCCTGGCCTGATATATCGGCTTTTTACCCCCTCTAAGATCAAAGCTTAAGGTGCCTAGAACCTTTTGTCTTGTATGTTTCATCTTACTAGAAACAAGACCTGAGATTCCAGTAATCTACAGACTGATTTCATGTACTATTGAAACCTCCCCTTTTTACATCATCTGTATTGGATTGTCCCTTGATTCGGATTGTACTGTAATTGAAAGCAAAAGACTTCCCTTATATAATGGTGTTAAGTCTATGAAAGTCCCTATAAGGAGGTATTCTTGTGAGCGATTCCCAAATGGCGGGAGAAATTGCAGCGGCTGTCATTGAAGCCTTAAAATGTGAGCGCATGACTTTAGAAGACGCTTTAAGTATCATAAAGCGAGGGGAAGAGATGGCCAGGTCACTTCACGTTCCCATGGTATTTACCGTGGTGGATGACGGTGGAAACATGGTTTCCATGCACCGCATGGATGATTCTCTCCTTGCCGGAATATCGGTTTCTCAAGCAAAGGCATATACTGCGGCTGCTCTGCGCATCTCAACAGAAGAAGCCGGCAAAACCGTTCTTCCTGGACAGCCTCTTTACGGCCTCCAGCAGACCCACCCCGGAAAATTCTGCGTATTTGGAGGCGGAGTCCCCTTAACATGCAACGGCCGCTTCCTTGGCGGACTAGGTGTGTCAGGTGGCACAACAGAGCAGGATATTGCCGTAGCAAGACACGCTGTGGGCGGTTGCCCATAACGCAAAATAAGCATGAACCCGATACGAAGCAGGTTCATGCTTATTTTTTATGGACTAGGTCAGGAAAAAACCGTTTCCAAATAATATATTTACAAGAAAGGTGAAGATAAAAATGGTACATGCAGGTGGATCCACATGGGTATCACAATGACTGTTAAACGTCCTACTGACAAAATCACCAAACAATGCGGTCAAGATTCCAAACAACACTCCCATCAGAGGATTGCCAGAAAGCACTGCCGCTAACGCAGAAACCAGGGCAATGTGATGCGTGGAGGGAACAGCAAAACCTGTCTGGGTAAACATCAAAGAAAACGCTGCTATCCCAAAGCAAAGGACGGGAAAGTTACTAATCGCTGCTTCTGATGCACCTCCTGCTGCCATGGTCTGATACACAAATCCAGTGGCAGTTCCAATACCGACACCAAGTAGTATCAGGCAGTAAAGTTCTTTTCCTCCTGCTATGTAGGTTCTTTTTACCCCTTGCTGAACCTTTCCCATCAGACCCGTGCTTCCAAATGCAAAACGTGCGATGAGGGCAGATACAATAACTGTAATTCCGGGAAGATCCGTATTTAACCGCAGAACACCTCCTGCAAGATAATGAATGGCAAATCCTAGCATTCCAAACATTCCACCCACCACCAGGGTCATAGGATCACACACTCCGTAGAGAGGGGATAAAATATCTGTACCACTTTTTAAAAGTTTCTTCTTTCCTGCATAAGCCGCCGCCGCAACTCCTCCTGCAAAGGAAATATGAGGACCCAGATAAGAACCAAACGCAATGTAACCTATGGTAACATCCGCCCCTCCTGCCATTGCCACCGCCGCTCCTGCAATTGCAAGTACTCCAGTTAAGATAAATGCTGGAAGTGCTCCTAAGTAAGCCCCCAAAACTCCTCCGCCAAACGCCCCGATTAAAGCAAAAATACTCATTCTTTTCCTTCTCCTTTTGCTTATTTATTAGCATCCATTGATACATGGATTACTGAACAATAAAATTTGTCTCTCTGGCAATTGCTAATTCTTCATTGGTAGGAATCACTAAGACTGCAACGTTTGAATCAGGCGTAGAGATTAACTGCTCGCTTCCTCTCTTTGAATTTGCCTCTTCATTCAAACCAATTCCTAAAAATGCAAGCTGGTTACAGATCTTCTTTCTCATACTTCCATCATTTTCTCCTACACCTGCGGTGAACACAATGGCATCGATTCCTCCCATAGCAGCTGCATAAGCCCCAATGTATTTTACAACCCGGTATGTAAAGGAATCTAGGGCTGTTTGTGCTCTGTGATTTCCGTCTTCTGCTGCCTTCATAATATCACGAAAATCACTGGACACTCCGGACACACCAAGAACACCAGATTTTCGGTTTAATACATCAAGCATCTCAGCAATGGTTAAGTCTTCTTTCATCATAAGGAACTGCAAAGCACCAGGATCAATGTCTCCGCTTCTGGTTCCCATTAAGAGTCCTTCTAAAGGAGTAAATCCCATGCTTGTATCCACAGATTTTCCATTTTGTACGGCTGAAATACTGGAACCATTCCCCAGATGACAGACTACAATCTTCATGTCCTCATAATTGCGGTTCAGATACCCCGCCGCCCTCATGGAAACATAGCTGTGGCTGGTTCCATGAAACCCATATCTTCGAACCTTGTATTTCTCATAATATTCATATGGAATCCCATATAGATAAGACATCTCCGGCATGGTCTGATGGAATGCTGTATCAAATACAGCTACCATGGGGGTCTTTGGCATCAGCTCTTTGCAGGCACGAATCCCGGTCAGACTGGCCGGATTATGAAGGGGCGCTAATGCACAGCACTCTTCAATGGCTTTTAATGTTTCCTCTGTGATGAGAGCGGAGGATGTGAATATCTCTCCTCCATGGGCCACTCTGTGTCCCACGGCTCTCACTTCGTTTAAACTCTTTATCATACCCGATTGTTCATCGGTGAGCAATTTCTGCATCATTTTAACTGCTTCTTTGTGCGTGGGCATTGAAGCTGCAGTCACATTCTTTTCTTCGCCCTTTCTCTGGTAAGTGACCATGCTTCCTTCAATTCCAATCCGTTCGCAAAGTCCAATTGCCATTACTTCCTCTGATTCCGTCTTAATTAACTGGAATTTAAGGGAAGAGCTTCCGCAGTTAATTACCAATGTGTACATAATGTTCCTCCTGCCTCGTTCATCTACCTGTTCTTTCAGACAGGAACATTATAACATCATGACCTCTGGCACAAGGTGCATTATACAGACAGAAAACCAGTAAAATACATACCAGTTTCAGTATTGCTTCGGCAACAAAAAAGGACCTTCCAAATATAGGAAGATCCCTTTTACTATCCTTGTTGTTACCGAGCCATGTTTGCAAACTTGGTATATTCTGGTCTCCAGACCAGATTCACGGTACCGATGGGACCGTTTCTTTGCTTTGCAATGATGACTTCTGCAATATTAGGCATGTCTGTATCTTTATTATAATAATCATCACGGTATAAGAACATAACCACATCGGCATCCTGCTCGATGGCTCCAGACTCTCGAAGGTCAGAAAGCATGGGCCTGTGGTCCTGTCTGGTCTCGCAGGCACGGCTAAGCTGGGATAAAGCGATCACAGGGGCGCTAAGCTCTCTTGCAAGGGCCTTTAAGGACCTTGATATCTCTGAGATCTCCTGCTGTCTGTTCTCTCCGCCTTTTCCGCTTCCGCTCATAAGCTGGAGGTAATCGATGATAACTACGCTAAGGCCGTATTCCAGCTTCATCTTACGGCATTTGGAGCGAAGCTCCATAATGGAGATACCTGGAGTATCGTCAATGATCAGCTTTGAGTTACCAATGACTCCGATTCCCTCTACAACTGCATCCCAGTCTGAATCAGATAAGGTTCCTGTTCTAAGCTTCTGGGAGTCTACGTTGGATTCCATGGCTAACATACGGTTTACCAACTGCTCCTTTGACATCTCCAGACTAAATACCATACAAGGAAGACCCTTATTAACTGCTACATGGTCTACCAGATTAAGTACGAATGCCGTCTTACCCATGGAAGGACGGGCGGCGATTAAGACGAAATCAGAGGGCTGTAAGCCAGACGTCTTATAATCTAAATCAATGAAGCCGGTAGGGATTCCTGTAACCGTTCCCTGGTTCTTAGAGGCTTCTTCAATCTTTTCTAATACATTCATAGCAACCTGACGGATGGGAACAAATTCTCCGGAATTTCGGTTCTGCAAGAGATTGAATATGGTCTTTTCCGTATGTGCCATAATGGTTTCCAGAGGCTCTTTTCCTGCATAACAGGAATTGGCAATCTCTTCATTCACCTTGATCAAACGCCTTAGCACTGCTTTATCCCTTACGATATTGGCGTAGGACTTAACATTGGCCGAGGTGGGAACTGTGGTGATGATATCTCGAACGAATTCAAGACTGGATACTTCAGGCGGCACATCTTTTTCCTTTAACCGGTTCTGAAGGGTTACCAGGTCCACTGGCAGATTCTCATTAAAAAGCTCCAGCATGGCTTCAAACATGATGCCATACTGGTGCTGATAAAAATCTCCTGCAGTTACGATTTCGGAAGCCGATATGATCGCATCCCGGTCCATTAACATGGAACCGATAACAGACTGTTCTGCCTCTATGCTGTGGGGGAGCACCCGCTTAATCAGGGCGTCATCCATAGTTATGCCTCCTAGCTTTCTACTACCTTAACAATTAATTTTGCAGTTACTTCTTTGTGAAGCTTAATAGGAACTTCATGGGAGCCAAAGGTTTTAAGAGGCTCTGGAAGTACTAGTTTCTTTTTATCAATATCCAGGGAAAGCTGGCTTTGAATGGCCTGGCAAATCTCCTTGCTTGAGACAGAACCAAAGGCTCTTCCGCCTTCTCCTGCACGAATGGAAAGGGTAATGGATAATTCACCAATCTTTGCAGCAAGCTCTTTCGCAGCGTCTAACTGTTCTGCCTGAATCTTAGCCTCGTTTGCCTTTTGAAGCTTTAAGTCATTTAAATTCTTAGTTGTTGCCTCAATACCAAGCTTTTTGGGGAGAATGAAATTTCTAGCATATCCATCATTCACCTTAACGATCTGTCCCTTTTTTCCTAATGCCTTTACGTCTTCTAATAATACAATATCCATTATGATATGTCTCCCTTCTCTAACATCTCTTTAATAACCGCTTTTAAGCGGGTTTTTGCTTCCTCAATGGTCACATCTGCAAGCTGAGCACCTGCAATGGTCCGGTGGCCTCCGCCCCCTAGCTGTTCCATCATGACCTGAACATTTACTTCATCAATGGAACGGGCGCTTATATACACCATGTTGTTGTAATGGGACATAACAATGGAGGCCTTAATACCCGCGATATCAAGAAGCTCATTGGCTGCCTGAGCCACTACAACCGTAGGGCTTCCAATGGCTTCTGATGGGCAAACGCTGATTGCAAAATCCCCTTCAAAAATCTCTGCTTCCCTAACTGCCTCTGCTTTCGCCTTATAATCCTGAAGATCATCTCGAAACAGCTTTCTTACACGGACCACATCGGCTCCGTTTCTCTTTAAGAAGGCGGCTGCCTCAAAGGTTCTGACTCCGGTCTGATTGGTAAAGTTATGGGTATCGATTACAATTCCCGCATATAGAGCATCTGCCTCTGCGGACTTAATCTTAATCCCATCTGCAATATATTGAAGCACCTCCGCAACCATCTCACAGGCTGAGGAAGCGTATGGCTCCACATAGGATAATACAGCATTGTCAATGATTTCACTGCTCTGTCTGTGATGATCCAGTACCACGATGGACTTAACCAGGCGTAACAGCTCAGGTGCATCGGTAATACTTGGGCGATTGACGTCTACCACCACTAAGAGGGTATTGGCATCCACAAGCTCCGCTGCCTTTGCTCCGGTTAAAAACAGATCATCCGGATAATCCGGATTGCCAATAAACCGGTCCTGCATGGGGCGAACCGAGGTGGTTACTTCATTAATAATAATGTGAGCCTTTTTATTTAAGGCAGTGGAGATGCGGTAAATACCAACCGCTGCGCCAAAGGAATCTACGTCAGTGAGACGATGTCCCATAATTAAGATACGGTCCTTTGTCTCCATAAGCTCTCTTAAGGCATGTGCTTTTACTCTTGCCTTGACTCGAGTGGTCTTTTCTACCTGAGGTGCTTTGCCTCCAAAAAACTGGATTCGCTCCCCATCCTTAACCACAGCCTGGTCGCCTCCACGTCCAAGGGCCATATCTATTGCTATACGTGAATAATCATAATTGCGGTAATAGGTATCTCCATTCATTCCAAGGCCAATACTTAAGGTTACTGCCATCTCGTTGCCGATATTCACACCTTTTACTTCTTCCAGGATAGAAAAACGGTTTTCTTTCAGCTCCCCAATATAAGACTGCTTAATGGCGATGAAATACTTATCTTTCTCCAGCTTCTTGACGATTCCGTTCATGTTGGTGATATACTTGGTAATCTTACGGTCAATCAAAGCGGTAAGAAGAGAACGCCGAACCTCTTCCACACTCTCTAAGGCTTCCTCATAATTATCCAGATAAATCAATCCTGCTACCATCTTCTGGTCATCTACCATCTGCTTGTAAGTAAGAATCTCTGTTTCATCAAAAAGATAAACCGCTACAAGGGTCTCACCGGCGGCGTCCATATCCACAGACTGCCCAAGGCCCAGTGATGACTCCTCCATCTTCACTGTCTTTAAATGAATCTTATATTTACGGTCATTTAATGTGGCATGAAGCTCCTTCGTCCCGTCTTTCAGTTGAAAAGCTTCTTTGGTTATCTCTGGAAAAATGGTCATTATGTTTTTTCTTGTTATCTTAAGAGGTTTTTCCTCACCTAAAACCTCTGAAAACGCTGCGTTTCCCCAAAGAATCCGCCCGCTCTCATCTGCGATCCCATAGGGGAGTTCCAGATCGGTAAGAAAATTCTTCTGCATCCAGGAATATTCTGCGGAAAATTCCACAAGTCCGCCTAGCAGACGCTTCCTTCTGTAAGCGTAAAGCCAGACTGCAATCCCGGTATACAAAAGGGTGAACAAGGCCATAATGATTCCTGCCTTTGCGCTGACTGCCCCCACCACCGCGTTGGCGATGATCCACAGCGCACTTAGATAAAGTGGCCACTGCATATAAGTTCTCAGTTGCCCCTTTATTTTAAAATTCTCTTTCATATCTTTCTCCTTATGGAAAAAAGGGTCTTTTTTCACTATCTCCATATTATAACATAGGAAAATGGGTTCGTCCATTAAAAGAAAAACCCACCCCAATAGGGACAAATCAAGGAAATACGATTATTCTCCAGTGCCATATTCCCCGATATACTGATCCACAATGTTTTTAATCTGGGTCTTTTTATAAGGTTTAATGATAAACCCGTAAGCCCTGATCTTCCATGCCTCCAGAGAAAAACCGGGGATTCCAGAAAGCAAAACCACCTCCGGCGGATTCGCCAGTTCATAAAGCTTGGCTGCAAGAGTAATGCCGCTGATATCTGGCATCACAACGTCAGAAAATACCAGTTGTACTGGATGTTCCTTTATATACTGCATGGCTGTGACAGCATCGCTGAAACTGCCTAATAGTTCGACCTCTTTCATACCTTGTAAGATTCTGGTTATTTTATCTAATAATTCCTCCGAATTATCGATTGCTACCACTTTGATGCCCATAACGCCTCCCAGGTTATTCGTGTAAATTTTCTATTTGTAATAGGAATAATATATATTATACATAGTTTCTACCATTGTATCAATGAAGTTATATTTCTTTATTATTTCCTTATGATTCATTGGCAAACAGTAATTTTATTGATAAAAACAATGATTGTCCCAATACAAATTGAAAAACACAATTGGAGGTTCCTAGTCCATTATGATAAGATTATGGCAATAAATATTTACAAAGGAGTGTTTGAATATGGAAATGAAAAAAGAGGTCAGTGTAGAAAAAATCAAGAAAGAGGCAGAAGAATTATATCGTGGTGGTTTTTTCTGTTCAGAAGCTGTTGTTTGTTCTATTCGAGATAATTTTGAACTTGACGTCCCAGATACGGTCATTTCTATGGCTTCCGGGTTTCCCATTGGAATTGGACGCTCCAAATGCGTATGCGGCGCAGTATCCGGGGGCGTTATGACACTAGGACTTTTCTTTGGACGAACAAAGCAAGGTGATCCAAAAGTTGAAAAGAACCTTTTATTAGCCAATGAACTTCATGACTATTTTAAAACTGCCAACGGAAAGAACTCTCTTTGCTGCCGTGTGCTCACAAGAGGATTTGATATGGCTAGCGGGGAACATAAGGAGCAATGCATTGCATTTACCGGATTGGTTGCTGAAAAAGTAGCACAGATTGTCATACGGGAATTTGATCTTGTAAATACAGATGAACTTGTGGCAGCGAGGTGACTTTATGACTGACTTAATCAAACGAGTGCCAATACCAATGTCTGGAGTTATGCTTGGTTGTGCCGCTCTGGGCAATTTACTTCAGAGCTATTCCAATGGCCTTCGCTATCTGTTTGGAATCATATCATTTCTTTTATTGGTAGTGCTGGTACTTAAAATAACAATGTATCCTTCTGATGTTAAGGAAGATTTAAAGAATCCAATTATGATGAGTGTTTCGGCTACATTTCCTATGGGGGTTATGTTGCTATCAGTTTACATAAAGCCATTTTTAGGTCCAATGGCTCTAATCCTCTGGCTTTTGGCCATAGCACTTCATCTCCTGCTTATATGTGCCTTTACTTATCGATTTATGAGAAAGGTGAATCTTAAGAATGTATATGCCAGCTATTTTATTGTATATGTGGGGATAGCCGCTGCAGGTGTTACTTCTCCAGCTTACCAAATGACGTTCATTGGTACTGCCGCCTTCTGGTTTGGATTCATAAGCTTCCTTGGTTTACTTCTATTGGTTGGGTATCGTTATGTAAGATTTACTGAGATACCAGAACCTGCGCAGGCATTGTTTTGTATCTTTGCAGCGCCTGGAAGCTTATGCCTGGCGGCCTGCCTGCAATCAGTGGAAAATAAAAGTCTGACTTTTGTAATAGGACTTGCCATACTTTCTTTTCTATTATATGTCCTTGTACTGACACGGCTCATTCCACTATTGTGCCTGCCATTTTACCCAAGTTATTCTGCCTTTACCTTTCCATTTGTTATCAGTGCCATTGCATCGAAGCAGACTGCAGGCTACCTGGTTAAAAATGGGTTGGAAATTTCAGTCTTACAGCCAATCCTATGGTTTCAGACTACTGTTGCTGTAATTCTTGTATGCTATACTCTTTTGCGGTATATTATGTTTTTATTACAAATAAAGGTAGCACCTGTGAACACACAGACGGCCAGATAATCCATGATTACTTCACAAAAAAGTTCATGATATCCTGTCTCATGCTAAAGGGCATACGTTTCTTTGGATATCCCGTCCGAAATAACATCTGTATGGTGCCATCTTTTGGAGCGTACTTTTGCTTAAACTTGGTATATAAGTGGTTCATTTCCGGATATTCTTCCAGTACCTGACTAAGTGGCTGCATGGCTAGACCCATGGTGTGTCCTGTGAGCACAAGCCGGCTGTAAATCATTCCGCTCCTAACCTGGGTTGCCCGGTCGTTTCTTTCGGTTACAATCATAACGTAGGCCGGAACGTTTTCAGCGGAGGTCATCGTTGATTTGATAAAGTTCTGGCTGGCCGCTTTTCCTGAATTGAGGGACGGGAACATCGTGAGCATTCCCTGCAAAACTGGTTTCATAAGGCCACTTGTTCCCTGCCCTTCCACGGAAAAGCCGTAACCATACTCATTTTTCTGATGTTCATTGGCACGGAATATGGTATTTGTTTCTTCCATCACCCGGGGGACTGCTGCTTCCATCATGGCAC
Organism: uncultured Eubacteriales bacterium; assembly: GCA_963528005.1. Lineage (GTDB taxonomy): Bacteria > Bacillota > Clostridia > Lachnospirales > Lachnospiraceae > Lacrimispora. The sequence continues at coordinate 119,431 of CAURSM010000007.1, read as the reverse complement.
TTTCCTTGACACAAGTTGTAATGTAAGAACGATCGGATTGCTCCTTATATATTTTTACTGAAATATCAGATGTATCAGAAGCTGACTCCAGACTGGAAATCTCATAGGAAGAAAGCTCTTGGTCCCAATAAGGCATTCGATTTGTATCTGGCATGTACATGGCGTTATAAAGTGGAGTTTCCTCTTGCGGAGCGCTTTCTAAGGTTATTTTTGCCACCGGCAGAGTATCCATGCTATGGAGCAGATTTTCTTCGTCATACTCTCCATTGGGGAATAGCTTAATCTTTACATTCCACCCCTCTTTTTCACCTGCCACTGAAACGTATTCTAAAAAGGTTCCCTGAGATATCATCATTTGACGAAACTCTGGGTCCACTTCTTTTGTAATGCGCTCACGGTCGGCATAAAGATAAAACGACAAGGAATCAATTGGGTCAAGCCTTAAGGTCCACGGCTGCATGTTATGTCCGCTAGACGCCAAGATCCCTCTGGCAGCCAGACGGATTCGTGGATCATTATAAGTGTTAGAGTATTCCTTTGACCATGGTTTTAAATAATCTTGCTTCATAAAACCTCCACTGATAATAAAAAGTGTGATGAATAGAACTATGATGGAAACTGTAAGGGAAAGCAACCCTTTTGCCACGACATCAGAGGATTTATCTCCCTTCATGCTTTATTTCTCCTTTTACTCCAATTACATGCATCATCATATGGAAGGAATCCGTGACAAAGTCTTCGGGGGAGACGTTATGATACACTTTTAAATAATCCTTTTTTCTTTCTCTTGTATTAAATACTCCCACAGTAAACGCCCATAAAATCAAAGCTGTTTTTTCGCTGTCAAGTTCTTCTCTCACACTTCCCTCCTCCTTACCCCGATCCAATGATTTGGAGAGATAGCCAAAGATCCGTTCTCCTAACTCATAACACTCATGAATCGCGGCATCTTCTACACCGGTATATTGGTCACAATCCTTTGTTTCATATTCCATGATGGCTTTAAAGTATGGGGCGCACTCCTGGCTAAACTGATAAAAGGATAAGAAGATGGTACGCAGCTCATCAAAGGCGTTCTCCTGCTTCTTTTCTTTAAAATTGTCTTCCAGCATTGCAATCAGCAGACGATATCCTCGAATCATAATTTCAAAATAGATTTGTTCCTTGCTGCTAAAATACATATAGATTGTTTTTTTCGTAAAACCAGCTTCTTTAGCAACGTTATCCATAGAAGCATTCTCATATCCCTTTAAAAAAAAGACTCGTTCTGCGGCGTCAATGATATGACCTCTCCTCAATTCCTTTTCCTTCATGCTGTGTTCTTTTCGTCCCATAATACCACCGTATTTATTGCATTTTTAAGTATACCACCAGTTTACTTAATATGAATATATGCTTTATTTACTCATTTGTCAACCAATCATAATCATTTATTTTTCATTTAAAAAACTTGGTAATGATTAATCTGAGAAAGATGATACCGCCTTGGTGGCATTTTTAACAACGTCTTTTACTGGTTTGTTTTATTTAGATATTCTTCCAGGCAGATACCTCTTTTGTATATTTGAGCCGCAGCTTCCTTTCCGACATAACGGTAATGCCAGGGTTCATTAATTACCCCGGTTATATCCGTCTTGTCGGCAGGGTAGCGAAGAATGAATCCAAATTTATAACTATTCTTTCGGAGCCATTCATAAACATCGTTTCCAGTGGATTGCATTTTGTCTGCATTGATATCCAATGATAAACCAATTTGATGTTCACTCGTTCCTGGAACGGCAACCCACGCCTCGGCCTTGGTCCTGGCTTCTTCCTGGGAGTGTCCCTTGGCTTTGTATTCAGCAATCTTTTCCATCATTAAGCTTTTTTGCTTCTTTTCCGTTCTATATCCAGACCCTGCAATGGGATAGATGTTTTCACTTCTGGCTGCATCAAACATTTCCTGCAATTCAGGATAGATCCGTTTATCTACTGATTGTCCATTTTTTAATTCCATTAGCTCCACTTTATAGTCATCTGGAATGGAATTCCACTTATTAACTAGAATCAAGTTCCATGGGGTTTCCTCACTACTGATATTGGGAGAGGTCATATTGGTATTAATTGCATAGATGGGAGGCATCTGCCACTCTTCTTTGCCAAGTGAATCTTTGTCCTTTATTAAACCAAAAGCGGTTACTGCCATTGCAAGGCAACCACATAGAAATAAAAAAATGGGAATTCTTCTAAACCTGTTTTTACGCCTTGATTGTCTGCGGGATTTATATCTATCTACATTATGGTTGTTTGCTTCTTGTTTCATGGTAATCTTCCTTTCTCATTTGGATCAAAACTCATATAAAAAGCTCCTGTTTCGTAATTATCTTACCAAACAGGAGCTTTCCTGATTTTAATATTTTGTTGTTTAAATCCTAAGAAAATCCTAATACCAGGTGGAAAGGAACTAAATATACTTAGGCAGGGTAACTTTAAATACGATGGTATTATTATCACTTTGCACGGTTATGCTGCCGCCATGTAAGGAAATGATTTCTTTTGCTATAACTAGACCTAAGCCAGCTCCCCCAGTATTTGAAGTCCGGGCTTCGTCCATTCGGTAAAACTTCTCAAAAATTGCGGAAAGTTTTTCCTGTGGAATCGTGTGTCCTTGATTATGAAATGAAATAACTACCTCATTTTCTTCTTCCATAGCTGAAATAATAATATCCGTATTTGGATAACTATAAGCTGCTGCATTTTTTAATATGTTATTGAAAACCCTTGCCAGGGTTCCAGGGTCACCATAAGCCGTTAGATTCTCATCTGCCTTGAGGGTGACTGTATTTCCTTTTTCAGAGAGAATAGGAGTAAGCTCATCCATTAATTGCACCAGCATGTAGTAAAGGTCTATCTTTTCTTTTTCTATTTTGATTTGCTGGAGATTATAGCGTGTTATCTCAAAGAATTCATTGATCATCTTCTCCAAACGGTACGCTTTTTCCAGGGTTATGTGCACATACTTCGCCTTCTGCTCCAGGGGCATATCAGGAGCTTCCTCTAATAAACTCAAATATCCGATCACCGATGTAAGGGGCGTTCTTATGTCATGAGCCAGATACATAACCAAATCATTCTTTCGCTGTTCGGCGATCTGTACATCTAAAGCCCGCTTTTGAAGGGTTCGCTTTACTGTGTTCAATTTAAGTTCAATGGCTGACATTTCTGCTGGCAGGGAGATAATCCTATCCTCTTCTAATAAAGCGTCAATTCCTTCATTGATTGCATTAAAATACTTTGTAAACCAGTTAAGGAAAAATATCAGAAATACAAAAAATATGAATACAATTCCGATCACCCAAATCAATTCCGCGTAATCGCGAAATATATGACGGTATATATAGAGTGCATCACCATATTCCATCCCAAGGATTTTTTGTAAGATGGAAACAATGACATCTCCTCCTTTTCCACTCCATAAGGTCTTATACAAAACAAATATAATAAGAAAAGCAAATACCATCATTCCTAAAAATCGAAAAAACAATTTAGATTTTAGCTGAAAATAGTCAGCTTTATATTCACCCTTCAATTTTATATCCTACTCCCCATATGGTTTTAATATACTTTGGCTTTTCTACCGTATCGTTCATCTTCTCTCTCAAGTGACGAATATGAACCGTTATGGTATTGTTGCTTTTACTGTAATACTCGTCCTGCCAAATCTTATGAAATAATTCCTCTGCACTGACCACATTGCCTTTATTCTCTAAAAGAATACGAAGAATTGAAAATTCCGTGGGGGTTAGGGCAAGGGGCCTTTCATCCAAAGTGCACTCATGGGTCTTAACGTCCATGAACAAACCGGAATGGACAATCACTGACTCCTCCGTTGCTGTGGAATGAGATGGATTGTATTTCTTATATCTTCGTAACTGCGCTTTTACTCTTGCTACCATCTCAAGGGGGCGAAAAGGCTTTGTAATATAATCATCTGCACCTAGTGTCAAACCGGTTATTTTGTCTATTTCTTCATCCTTTGCTGTCAGCATTATAATTGGGTAGGTGTGCTGCTGCCTAATCTTCTGGCATAGCTTAAATCCACTCATGTCCGGCAGCATAACATCTAAAATAGCAAGGTCAAGTTCTGTGGTTTCAATACAGGCAAGGGTATCTGTTGCTGAATAAAATTTATAAACCGTGAATCCTTCATTGTTTAAATATAGCTCCACTAAGTCCGCAATTTCTTGTTCATCGTCTACTATCAGTATTTTTTCCTGCATATCTGTGATACTCCTTTCCTGGTTATGGAGGACAGCCTATTTTATCATTTTTCCAAACGTGAATTATCATTTTTTTACTGAGATATTATTAAGATTTCCCTAACATTATATACTTCACCCACAATATTATCAAGAATCAAGGTGCTTAGAGGGGATTTGCTTGAATGCTACTAGGTGGCATTTGGTATGTCTGTCTCATAAATTATGATTTTTGCATACTATGTCTTTGTATAGAAATTTTAGAAAATAGGGGGTATATTATGCAAAATGTTGTGACAGACCCAATGAGTAAATATCAGACGAAACTCCCTCTCTCTTTTGTGAAAAACAACGGTCAGGAGGATTCCAGAGCTCACTTTACTACAAACTATAAAGGACGACGTTTTTTCTTTTCTTCTGACAGATTTACTTCCGTGGAGCTAGAGGCCATGGAGGAACCAATACCGGAACCAAATGATTTCACAGAGTTTCCAATCCAATCAGATACAATTCGGAAGGGTGTGGCTGTGGAACTTTCATTTATAAATGCAAATTCCAATCTTACTCCAGAGGGAATATTACCTCAGCCAGGATACCACCATTTTTATAGGGGAAATGACTCTACCAAATGGAACAATGGCGTTCCTCATTATAAAGAACTTCGCTATCCTGATGTCTGGGAGGGCGTGGATTTGGAAGTTTCGGGCAGTCAAGATGGCTTGAAGATGAATTGGGTATTAGACGAACCAAACAGAATTTCTGCCATTCGTCTTCATTGGGCAGGGGCAGACCGTCTGGAAATAGACGCCACGGGGAACCTACTGGTTCATCATGCCTTAGGAACATTGACGGATCTAGCTCCCATCGCCTATCAGGAAATAGAGGGGGAAAGAAAATCAGTAGACTGCTTTTATCGGCTATATGGAAGCTCTGAACTTGGTTTTGAACTCATTGGCAGCTATTTAGAAAATATTCCGCTTATCATTGATCCAATTCTGACGTACGCCACCTACCTGGGGGGCAGCTTAACAGAAGATGCAAGAGGGATTGCCGTAGATACTAGGGGCTGCGCATATGTTACGGGATTTTCTACTTCCATTGATTTTCCTGTGACCCCTGGTGCGTTTCAGACCACCTTAAGTGGTGTGCAAGATGCAATTGTTAGCAAGTTTTCAAGCGATGGCGCCTCCCTTATTTATTCCACTTACCTTGGGGGCAGTGGGAGCGATATCGCCAGCTCCATTTCCTTGGATACACAGGATTGTGCTTATGTTGCAGGTGGAACTAGATCAACCGATTTCCCCATTACCCCCGGTGCATTTCAAACTACTGCTGGATATATGTTTGTTACGAAGCTTGCACCAGACGGAAGAAGTTTGATTTACTCTACCTATTTAGGTGGCACTGATAACGGAAATAGTTACGGCATTGAAGTTGATTCTCAGGGCCATGCTTATGTAGCAGGATATACCTCTGACACTAATTTTCCTATTACTCCAGGTGCGTTTCAAACTACGAATTTGGGTCTTAATAGTAGTGGATTTATCACCAAATTTTCAACTGACGGAGGAAGCCTTATCTACTCCACCTTCCTGGGGGGGACTGGTCAGGATATTATCAATGACATTGCAGTGGATGCTCAGGGATACGCCTATGCCACTGGTCTTACCTCTTCCACAGATTTTCCTGTAACACCAGGTGCGTTTCAAACAACAAGTACTGGAGGTTCCGCATTTATAACAAAGCTCGCACTTGATGGAAGTGCACTTATTTACTCCACCTATTTGTCTGGCAATAATAACTCCACCGGACGTAGCATATCTGTAGATTCCCTGGGTTATGCTTATATAACAGGACGCGTTGGCGGGCCTAGCTTTCCAGTGACGCCTGGTGCATTTCAAACAACCTATGGAGGTGGGCTTACAGATACCTTTGTTTCCAAGTTATCACCTGGTGGAAACAGTCTTATAGCCTCCACTTTTTTAGGGGGCACTGTTGCAGACGTCAATTATGGAGGCGCGATTGACTTGCAAGGTCATATTTATGTGGCTGGTTACACTACCTCGCCTAACTTTCCATTAACTCCCGAAGTAATACCTTCTATCTTAGAAGGAGGATCAAATATGTATATCAGTATTTTTTCAGCAGATTTTACAAAACTTCTTGTCTCTTACTGCCTGGGGACCGGAAGAGCTTATCATATAACCATCGGACCGGAAGGAGCAGTATATGCATCAGGCCTTACCAGCTCTAATAATTTTCCTGCAACACCAGGAGCGTATCAGACAACTCTAAATGGAACCAGTGATGCGTTTGTGACAAAAACCGGGTTTGCATTTTACCGACAGTCTTCCGTTGAAATTCGCGGATTGTTTTAGAGATTTTTTCTCATTGGGCTCTATAAATAAAGAATTATGAGGTGTTTATCATGCAGAATATGAATACGAATCCTTTCAATGAGTATAGGGCGAAACTCTCCGGCTCCTTTGTCAAAAACAACGGACAGGAAGATTCCAGAGCTCACTTTACTTCAAACCATAAAGGACGGCGCCTTTTCTTTTCTTCGGACCGGATCACTTCTGTGGAACTGGAACCTATGGAGGAACCAGTACCGGAGCCAGATGATCCCCGAAAGGGTGTTGCTGTTGAACTTTCATTTGTCAATTCCAATCCCAATCTTACACCAGAAGGAATATTGCCACAGCCAGGATACCACCACTTTTATCGGGGAAATAACTCTCTAAAATGGAAAAATGGGGTTCCTCATTATAAAGAACTTCACTATCCTGCTGTATGGGAAGGTGTGGATTTGGAGATATCAGGTAGTCAAGATGGTATGAAGATGAACTGGGTGTTAGACAGACCAGACAGAGCTTCCTCTATTCGACTACACTGGGCAGGCGCTGACAGTCTGGAACTAGATACTACAGGCAACTTGCTGGTTCATCATGCTTTGGGAACATTGACTGATTTATCTCCCATTGCTTATCAGGAGATAGATGGAGAAAGAAAACCAGTAGACTGCGTTTATCGGCTATACGGAAGCTTTGAACTTGGTTTTGAACTGACAGGCAGTTATATGGAGAATATTCCCCTTATCATTGATCCAATCTTAACGTATGCCTCCTACCTGGGGGGCAGTTTAACAGAATATGGAAGAGGTATCGCAGTAGATACTCAAGGCTGTGCTTATGTTACGGGAATTACTACTTCTGTTGACTTTCCTGTAACACCCGGTGCGTTTCAAACCACCTATGGAGGTGACACAGATTCATTTGTTACCAAGTTTGCAAGCAATGGTTCCTCCCTTATTTATTCCACTTATGTGGGAGGCAGTGGCATTGAAGCCGACAACTTCATTTCCCTAGATACAGAGGGGTGTGCTTATATTACAGGTAGAACAACTTCAGCTGATTTCCCCATTACTCCTGGTGCATTTCAAACTACTAGAGGAAGTATATATGTTACTAAGCTTGCGCCAGATGGGGGGAGCTTGATTTATTCTACTTTTTTAGGGTTTTCAGGAGCTGGAGCTGGTAACGGAATCGCAGTTGATTCTCAGGGCCATGCTTATGTTGCTGGATATACCAGTGATCTTAATTTTCCTGTTACTCCAGGAGCATTTCAAACTACGTATTTGGGGGTTCAAAGCGGATTTATTACAAAATTGTCTTCTGATGGAGGAAGCCTTATCTATTCCACCTACCTGGAAGGCAGCGGTCAGGATGTCATCAATGACATTGTGGTGGATGCTCAGGATTACGCCTATGTAACAGGAATAACCTCTTCCACTGACTTTCCTGTAACACCAGGCGCTTATCAAACTACGGCCACTGTAAATTCCGCGTTTATAACAAAGCTCTCACTAGATGGAAGTACCCTTATTTATTCCACCTATTTGTCTGACAGCTCCGTTACAAACGGACAAAGTATTTCTGTGGATTCTTATGGTAATGCCTCTATTACAGGGTTCGTCTTTGGGCCTAATTTTCCAGTAACACCTGGAGCATTTCAGACAATCGCTCCAGGAGGGGTCCAAAATACGTTTATATCCAAGTTATCTCCTGGCGGAAATAGTCTTATTGCCTCTACTTTTTTAGGAGGTAATAGTTCTGATATTAACCGGGGAGGAACAATTGACGCGCAAGGTCGCATGTTTTCCACCGGATCTACTAGCTCGCCTAACTTCCCATTAACACCGGAAGTGATTCCTTCTCTACGCGATGGAAGTTCAAATATATATATCAGTATCTTATCCCCAGATTTGACAAGACTTCTTGTTTCTTACTGTCTGGGAACTGGAATTGGTTATAGTATTGCTACAGGACCGGAAGGTGCAGTATATGTAACAGGGCAGACCCTTTCTACCGGATTTCCAACAACGCCGGGTGCATTCCAGACAACTTTAAATGGAACCAGTGATGCATTTGTGACCAAAACTGGGTTTGCATTTTACCGGCAGGCTTCCGTTGAGATTGAAGGGATAATTTAGAGATTAGCGTTAGAACCGCCACACAATAGCTTTTTGTACTCTATCAATAAGAAATTATGAGGTGTTAATCATGCAGAATGTTAAAACTAATCTTTTTAACAATAATAGAACGAAGCTTCCCCTAACTTTTATCAAAAACAAAGGTCAGGATGATTCCAAGGCTCTCTTTACTACAAACCACAATGGACGGCGTCTTTTCTTTTCTTCCGATAGGATCACTTTGGTGGAACTGGAACCTATGGAGGAACCACGAAAAGAACCAGTTGACTTAACAGAGCTTCCAACCGGGTCAGAAACGCTTCGAAATGGTGTGGCTGTGGAACTATCATTTGTAAATGTGAAATCCAATCTTATACCAGAGGGAGTGCTGCCACAGCCAGGATACCACCATTTTTATAAGGGAAATGACTCTACAAAATGGAGCAATGGCGTTCCTCATTATAAAGAGCTTTGCTATCCTGATGTCTGGGAAGGCGTGGATTTGGAAGTTTCGGGTAGTCAAGATAGTATGAAGATGAACTGGGTGTTAGACAGAGCAGACAGAGCTTCCTCTATACGACTACACTGGGCAGGCGCTGACAGTCTGGAAATAGATGACACAGGAAACTTACTGGTCCACCATGCTTTAGGGACATTGACTGATTTATGTCCCATTGCCTATCAGGAAATAGATGGGGAAAGAAAGCCAGTAGGCTGTGCTTATCGACTATTTGGAAACTATGAACTTGGTTTTGAACTCACGGGCAGCTATTTGGAGAATATTCCGCTTATTATTGACCCAATCCTAACGTACGCCACCTACCTGGGCGGAAGTTTAACAGATGATGCAAGAGGTATTGCTGTAGATACTCAGGGCTGTGCTTATGTTACGGGTACTACTACTTCTGTTGATTTTCCTGTGACACCCGGCGCTTTCCAGACCACCGCTGGAGGTGGGGGGGATGCATTTGTTGCTAAATTCTCCAGCAATGGCGGCTCCCTTATTTATTCCACTTATCTGGGAGGAAGTGGGGGTGATGTCGCCAACTCCATTTCCCTGGATACACAGGAATGCGCTTATGTTACAGGTCAGACCAGTTCAACTGATTTCCCTATCACCCCCGGTGCGTTTCAAGCTACTGTAGGAAGTATATTTGTTACTAAACTTGCACCAGACGGAGGTAGTTTGATTTACTCAACCTATTTAGGCAGCGCAGTTAATGGGTATGGTAACGGCATAGCAGTTGATTCGCAAAACCATGCTTATGTTACAGGTTCTACCCTTGACGATAATTTTCCTGTTACTCCAGGTGCATTTCAAACTACAAATTTATCTGTCTTTGTTACTGGATTTATTACCAAATTTTCTACTGACGGTGGAAGCCTTATCTATTCCACCTACCTCGGAGGACTTCGTCAGGATATCTTGAATGGCATGGCAGTCGATGCTCAGGGCTACGCTTATATCACGGGTTGGACCAGTTCCTCTGATTTTCCTGTAACACCAGGTGCATTTCAAACAAACTTCATTGCAGGTACCGCATTTGTAACAAAGCTTACCCTTGATGGAAGTTCACTTATTTACTCCACATTTTTGTCTGGTACAATTAGTACCTACGGACAGCACATTTCTGTAGATTCTCTTGGTAATGCTTACATTACAGGATTCGTACTCGGAAATGGTTTTCCTGTAACACCTGGAGCATTTCAATCAACCTATGGAGGTGGATCAGCAGATGCTTTTGTCTCTAAGTTATCTCCAGGGGGAGACAGTCTTCTTGCATCCACTTATCTAGGTGGAGCTGGTTATGACTTTAATTATGGATGTACCAGCGACATGCAAGGCCATATTTATGTGACCGGATACACTACTTCACCTAACTTTCCATTAACCCCCGAAGTAATACCCTCTGTATTAGAGGAAGGTTCAAATATATATATCAGTATCTTTTCCGCAGATTTGACAAAACTTCTTGTTTCTTACCGTCTGGGAAGTGGTATTGGTTATAGCATTGCCACGGGGCTGGAAGGTGCAGTTTATGTAACAGGGCAGACCACCTCGGCAGAATTTCCCGCTACGCCAGGAGCATTTCAGACAACTTTAAATGGAGCCAGTGATGCATTTGTGACTAAAACAGGGTTTGCTTTTTATCGCCAGGCTTCCGTTGAGATTGACGGATTGTTTTAGAGAATTAATGTAAGAACCACCACGCAATGGCACCTTGTCAGGATTGTCTCAAAGAAAGAATATTTTGCATATTATGCTCTATCAAATAAATAATTAAGAGGTGTTAATTATGCAGAATATTATGGCAGACCCATTGCCTTTAAATAAAATCAAGCTTCCTCTCTCTTTTGTTGCAAACAACGGACAGGAGGACTCTAGGGCACTCTTTACTACCAGCCTTAAGAACCAACGCATTTTCTTCTCCTCAGACCGAATCACATTGGTCGAGCTAGAAGCCATAGAGGAATCTATACCAGAACCTGAGGATTTTCCTGCCCCTATTACTGAGCCCAATGAACCAAGAAACGGTGTTGCCCTGGAGTTTTCTTTTACAAATGCAAATGCCAGTCTTGCCCCTGAGGGAATATCCCAGCTTCCAGGACACCACCATTTTTACCGGGGAAATGATTCTACAAAATGGAACCATAGCGTTCCTCATTATAAGGAGCTTCGATATCCGGGAGTCTGGGATGGGGTTGATTTGGAGCTATCGGGTGGTAAAGATGGTTTGAAAATGAACTGGTTGTTGGATACGCCAGACCGGGTTTCTTCCATTCGTCTTCATTGGTCAGGGGCAGACAGCCTGGAGATAGACTCTACAGGGAACCTTCTGGTTCATCATGCATTGGGAACCTTAACTGATTTGGCTCCCATTGCCTATCAGGAAATAGAGGGAGAAAGAAAACCAGTAGACTGCGTTTATCGACTATATGGTGGTTTTGACTTTGGTTTTGAACTGACTGGCACGTATTTGGAAAATCTTCCTCTTATCATTGACCCAATCCTTGCATATACCACCTATTTAGGAGGCAGCTTAACGGATGAATGCAGAGGAATCGCGGTGGATACCCAGGGGTGTGCCCATGTAGTCGGTGATACAACCTCAATTAATTTTCCTGTTACACCTGGCGCTTTTCAGACAACCAATGCCGGCCTAAGTGATGTATTTGTCACCAAGTTTTCCAGCGATGGCAGTTCTCTTATTTATTCCACCTATCTCGGAGGCAGCGGTTCAGATCTTGGTTATGCCATTGCCTTGGATACCCAAGGTTGCTCCTACGTCACAGGGCAGACTGCTTCTGCTAACTTTCCAATTACACCGGGGGCATTTCAGACAACAGCGGGAGGAATATTTGTCACGAAGCTTGCGGCGGATGGTGAAAGCCTTATTTACTCCACCTTTTTAGGTGACTCGGGAGGAATAGGTTATGGCATTGCAGTTGACTCCCAAGGCTGTGCTTATATCACTGGCCGAAGTAGCTCTATACCTACTACACCTGGAGCGTTTCAGACAATTCTTCCTAGCGAAGCTGGTATTATTGGCTTTGTTACAAAATTTTCTGTCGATGGTAACAGCCTTATCTATTCTACCTATCTTGGTGGTAACGGTAATGGTAATTTCGTGGATATTACTTTGGATGCTTATAATTATGTCTATGTTACAGGTATTACAAACGCTGCTGATTTTCCAGTGACATCAGGTGCGTTTCAGACCGCACCAATCTCACTTGCATCAACTCCTTCAGTAACTGTATCAAAACTTAACATAGATGGAAGTGCACTGGTCTACTCCACCTATTTATCTGGCAGTGGTAACGATTTACCCCGTGCTATAACAGTTGATAACAAGGGTTGTGCTTTAGTTACAGGCAGAACCGCCTCGTCAGATTTTCCAGTAACACCAAACGCGTTTCAGACAACCTATGGCGGTGGGAATGATGATGTATTTCTCACTAAACTATCACCAGGTGGGAACAGTCTAATCGGATCCACCTTTTTGGGTGGAGACCTTCACGATGATGGTTTTAGTGTTGCTTTGGATGAATATGGCCACGCCTACGTTACAGGACACACCCAATCTTCTAACTTTCCGATTACGCCAAATGTGATTTCCTCTGCTTTAGAAGGAACATCAGATGCATTTATCAGCATTTTCTCCTCAGATTTGACAAATCTTATTGTTTCTTACTATCTTGGGGGCAGTGGGGGTGAAACTGGTCAGGGAATTGCTCTTGGGCCGGAAGGTGCAATGTATACGGCTGGGCTAACCAGCTCCGCTGATTTTCCCGTTACTCCTGGGGCATATCAGACGACATTGAATGGTAGTTCTGATGCTTTTGTTACAAGAACTGGATTTGCATTTTACCGGCAGGTATCGGTTGATATAATTGGATATTTATGATGGTATGACGTTTAGGAAAGTGTCTATTTGTCCTTTTGTAAATGATGCAAAATATGATAATTAATTCTAATAGTTATGATAAGAACAAACTTCCACTCCCCTTTGTTAAAAATAATGGGCAGGGGGACCAGAGGGCACATTTTACTACTAATTATAAAGGACGGGGATTTTTCTTTTCTCCAGACCGGATTACTTTGGTGGAGCTAGAACCCAAAGAGGAAATGGTCCCGGAGCCCGGCCATTTCCCTGACCATGTTAAGGACTCGGATGAGCTTAGAAACGGGGTCGCCCTAGAGCTTTCTTTTACAAATGCAAATCAAAATCTCACTCCAGAAGGTGTATCCCAGCAGCCAGGATATCACCATTATTTCAGGGGAAATGACTCTGCAAAATGGCGAAATGGCATCCCCCATTATAAGGAGCTAAGGTATGCTGCTGTCTGGGATGGGGTGGATCTGGAAATTGCTGCAAGTGAAGACGGTTTGAAAATGAACTGGTTGTTAGATAAGCCACTCCGCGCTTCGTCTATCCAGCTTCATTGGGCAGGGGTAGACAGTCTGGAAATTGATGCAAAAGGAAATCTTTTGGTTCATCATGCACTAGGAACACTGACCGACCTGGCTCCAATTGCTTATCAAGAAATTGATGGGATTAAAATACCGGTAGATTGTGCTTATCAGCTCTATGGTGAGTTTGATTTTGGGTTTGAACTAACTGGAGATTATTCTACCGAAGTCCCCATAGTTATTGATCCTATTTTTCAGTATGCTACCTATCTTGGTGGCAGTGGTATAGATATTGGTCAGGGAATTGCTGTAGATAGCCAGGGGCATGCTTATGTCACAGGATACACATATTCAATAAATTTTCCAGTGACTCCTGGTGCCTTTCAGACAACTAATGCTGGTTCATACAATGTATTTGTTACAAAATTTTCCAGCGACGGAGCATCTCTTATCTACTCCACCTACTTGGGAGGTAGTAATTTCGATAACGGATATTCTATTTCCTTGGATACTCAAAACTATGCCTATATTACAGGAAGTACAGGTTCTCTTGATTTCCCCACAACACCTGGCGCGTTTCAAACCACTCCAGGCGGTATCTTTGTTACTAAACTCGCCTTAAATGGAGAGGATCTTGTTTACTCCACCTATTTGGGAAACAACCAAGCAGATATGGGTTATGGCATTGCCGTAGATTTTCAGGGTTGTGCTTATGTTGTTGGAACAACTATATCCAATGTGTTTCCTACTACACCCGGTGCGTTTCAGACAGCCTTCCCCCCTTTAGCATTATACGCTGGATTTGTAACAAAATTTTCTCCTGATGGTGGAAGCCTTGTTTATTCTACCTATCTTTCAGGAGTAGGGTATAATTATTGTTATGATATTGATTTGGATGCTTACGGTTATGCTTACGTCACAGGTCAAGCAGGTAGTGATTTTCCTGTAACAGCTGGTGCATTTCAAACAACAGCTACTAGTATCTCAGCATTTGCGACTAAACTCTCCATTGATGGAAGCACCTTGGCCTACTCCACTCTTTTGGGTGGCATCGGTACAACTGGAGGATTTGGTATTGCTGTTGATTCCCATGGTTCTGCGTATGTTGTAGGAAGTACCAACTCAACTGATTTTCCAGTAACCCCCGATGCGTTCCAGACAACTTATGGGGGCGGGATAGCTGACTCATTTGTCTCAAGGCTCTCCCCTAGCGGAGGTAGTTTAATTGGGTCCACTTTTTTAGGGGGAAGCAATGGAGATTATGGCTCTCATATTTCTGTGGATATGCAAGGTCATGCATATGTCATAGGAAGTACTTTGTCACCTAACCTTCCAACGACACCTAATGTATTTCCATCTACACTGAGAGGAATTTCAAATTCATTTATCAGCATCTTTTCAGCCGATTTGACTAACCTGCTTGTTTCTTATTATTTAGGGGGCAATGGTTACGATAGTCAAGGTTACACTTCGAATGACCTTGGACCTGAGGGCGCATTATATGCGACAGGGGGGACATCATCCACTGATTTTCCTGTTACCCCTGGAGCATATCAGACGGCTTTGAATGGGACTTATGACGCTTATATTACTAAAACAGCGTTTGCTTTTTACCAGCAGGCGTCTGTTGATATCACTGGATTGTTTTAGGGGCGGGGAGTAATAAGCACTACTGTTATAGCCCTTTGATATGTTTGTATCTAAATTATCTCCAACAGCAGACAGTCTAATTGGATCCACATATTTTGATGGGGATAGAATTGATATCAGTCAAGATATTAGTACAGACTTACAAGGCCATATATATATCACCGGAACCACTGGCTCCTATAGCTTTCCAACAACTCCAAACGTGTTTCCATCTGCTTTGAATGGGTTTACGGATTCATTTGTCAGTATCTTCTCAGCAGACTTGGCTCATCTGATTGTTTCTTATTATCTGGGAGGCAGCAAAATGAAGCTGGTATTTCTATTTCCGTCGGATCAGATGGTGCGGTATATACGACAGGGCAGACTGTTTCTACTAATTTTCCAGTAATACCAGGAGCTTTCCAGACTGTTCTTAATGGAATTAATAATATTTATGTTACCAAGACAGCTTTTGCATTTTATAATCAAGTATCTCTTAATTTAGTCAAATTGCTATAATATTCTATGGTAAGGGGCCGTGTTGACAGGCCCCTTACCATACGTTTGTCTCATAGAAAGAATACTTTGCATATTATGCTCTATAACATATTTAAGAAAGAGGTGCATATTATGCAAAATCAACGAAAAGATTCGATTCATTTAAATAAATGTAAACTTCCTCTCTCATTTATTAAAAACAATGGACAGGAAGATCAGAGAGCCCACTATACGACAAATTACAAAGGCCGCCGTTTTTTCTTTTCTTCAGACCGAATTACTTCAGTAGAGCTAGAGCCTTTAGAAGAACAAGTACCAGAGCCCGGTCATTTTCCTGATGATTTTGAAGAACCTGATCAACCAAGGAATGGTGTGGCTTTGGAGCTTTCCTTTACAAATGCTAACTCCGATATCATTCCAGAGGGGGTATCTCAACAGGAGGGATACCACCATTATCTTAAAGGAAATGATTCTTCAAAATGGCAAAATGGAGTTCCACATTATAAAGAACTACGGTACAACTCTGTCTGGGAGGGCGTAGATTTAGAGATTTACGCAGGCGAGGACGGTTTGAAAATGAACTGGCTGCTAGACAAACCTGAAAAAGTTTCATCCATTCGACTTCATTGGGAAGGGGCTGACCGTCTGGAAATTGACGAAGCGGGAAATCTACTCATTCATCATGCGCTGGGAATTCTTACTGACTTGGCCCCTATTGCTTATCAGGAAATTGATGAGGTTCATGTACCGCTCGATTGTGCTTATCAGCTCTATGGTGGATTTGATTTTGGGTTTGAACTGACTGGAGATTATTCTGCCGAAGTCCCCATTGTTATTGATCCTATTATTCAGTATGTTACCTATCTTGGGGGGAGTTCTAATCAAACTGGCACTGCAATTGCGGTAGATAATCAAGGCTTTGCTTATGTTACGGGCTACACTTATTCAACTGATTTTCCAGTAACACCAGGCGCTTTTCAAACAGGCTTTGGTGGTGATCGTGATGTATTTGTAACTAAATTTGCCGCAAATGGTGAATCTCTTATTTACTCTACCTATCTTGGAGGTGATAGTAGCGATTACGCTATTGATATATCCTTAGATTTACAAAATTGCGCTTATGTCTCAGGGTATACGAGCTCACTAAACTTTCCAGTATCCCCCGGCGCCTTTCAAACCACTCGTGGCTTTTTATTTCTAACTAAGATAGCCGAAGATGGCATGAGCCTTATTTACTCGACCTTGTTTGGTAAAAGTCACAATGATAGACCCAGAGGTAATGCTGTTGATCTTGAAGGTTGTGCTTATATTATAGGGTCTACCCAATTTGACGACTCCATTCCCACCACTCCAGGTGCTTTTCAAAGAACTACGACTAGCGATAGTTCTATTATATTTATTACAAAATTTTCTCCTGATGGAGGCAGCCTCGTCTATTCCACCTACCTTAGTGGCAGTATTAGTGATCAATGCTACGGTATTGCGTTGGATACGGTAGGGCATGCCTATGTTACTGGTCACACAATATCTCCTGATTTTCCAGTAACACCAGGAGCCTTCCAAACTACTTTTAATGGATCCCCATCATTCATAACTAAATTGGAAGTTGATGGTAGCTCCCTTGTCTATTCCACTTTTTTGGGGGGCAGTGGTAATGATACTATTTGTTATGATATCACTGTAGATACCTTGGATTGTGCTTGTGTTACAGGTACTACCTATTCAGCAGATTTTCCAGTAACACCGGATGCTTTCCAGGTAATAATAGGAAACGCCACATCTAACGCTTTTGTAACCAAGTTTTCCCCGTCTGGCGACAGTTTGATTGGCTCCACATTTTTAGCAGGTGGTATTTATGATGAAGGCGAAGGTATTAAAACAGATAGACAAAATCGGATATATGTCACAGGGAACACTAAATCCCCTGACTTTCCAACAACACCGGATGTATTACCATCTTCTTTGAAAGGATTACAAAATATTTTTATCAGTATTTTTACAGAAGATCTGACTCACCTTCTTGTATCATATTATTTAGGGGGGAGTAATGTTGATGGTGCTAGAGGCATTACGGTTGGTCAGGAAGGTGCCATATATACCACAGGAGCCACTAACTCTGCCGATTTCCCAGTTACCCCAGGTGCATTTCAGACGAATCTTACTGGTACAAATAATGCTTATGTGACCAAATCAGCGTTTGCATTTTTCCAGCAAATTTCTGTAAATTTAGTGAAATTTTAATTTTCTAGTGTAAAAAGCTAAGAGATTATACTAATATCAACTTTACCATACGTTTGTCTCATTAAAAATACATTTTGCATATTATGCATTATAACCATTTAGAAAGAGGTGCATATTATGCGAAATCATTTAAACGATTCCATGCTTATAAATAAAACTAAGCTTCCTCTCTCCTTTGTTAAAAATAATGGGCAGGAAGATCAGAGGGCACACTTTACGACAAATTATAAAGGACGCCGCTTTTTCTTTTCTTCAGACCGGATTACTTCCGTGGAGCTGGAGCCTATAGGGGAACAAGTTCCAGAGCCGGATCAGCCTAGAAATGGGGTGGCTCTGGAGCTTTCCTTTACAAATGCAAATACCAATCTGATTCCAGAAGGAGTATTTCAGCAGGAAGGATATCACCATTATTTCAGAGGAAATGACTCTTCCAAATGGCAAAATGGAGTTCCTCATTATAAGGAACTACGGTATAACGCAGTCTGGGAAGGCGTGGATCTGGAGGTTAGTGCTAGTGAGGATGGCTTGAAAATGAACTGGTTACTAGCTGAACCAGAACGCGTTTCATCAATCCGACTTCATTGGGAAGGTGCCGACCGTCTGGAAATTGACAAGATGGGAAATCTTCTCATTCATCATGCACTAGGAACGCTGATTGACTTAGCTCCTATTGCTTATCAGGAAATTGATGGAGTTAAGATACCGGTGAGCTGTGCATATCAGAGCTATGGAGATTCTGATTTAGGTTTCCAGCTTACTGGAGATTATTCTACTGATACCTCGCTTGTTATTGATCCTATCATTCAGTATTCCACCTATCTTGGTGGCGGCGATGTTCAATACGGCAATGCCATTGCAGTGGATGATCTGGGTCAGGCCTATGTAACTGGATACGTAAACTCAACCGGCTTCCCGGTAACCCCAGGTGCCTTTCAGACCACCTTCTCCGGCAATGAGGATGCTTATATTACTAAGTTCTCCAGCAACGGAGAATCTCTTATTTATTCCACCTATCTTGGAGGTAGTGGTCGAGATTATAGCTGGGATATTGCAGTTGATACGGAATATTGCGCTTATGTCACAGGACAAACAAATTCTGTTAACTTTCCAATAACACCAGATGCCTTCCAAACCACCCGCGGTTATATGTTTATAACAAAAATCGCTGCAAATGGGGAAAGTCTTGTTTACTCTACCTTTTTGGGAAACAGCACCGAAGATCAAGGTCAGGCAATTGCAGTTGACTCTCAAGGCAGTGCTTATATTACAGGTCTTACTGCCTCTACGGTTTTACCAAGCACCCCCGGTGCCTTTCAAACAACTTTGCCCGGACCGTCTAGCACATTTGTTACCAAGATGTCACCAGACGGAAGAAGCCTTATTTATTCCACCTATCTTGGAGGAAATAACTCAGCCACCAGTTTTGGCATCGCCTTAGACGCCGAGGGGCACGCCTATGTAACCGGTGTTACAGGGGCAACAGATTTCCCTTTAACACCTAATGCCTTTCAAACAACATTTGTAGTAGATGCAGGATATGTTACTAAATTTTCAACTGACGGAAGTTCTCTGGTCTACTCCACGTTTATAGGGGGGAGCGGGAATAATACCCCTTTAAGTATTGCTGTAGACCCTTTAGGCTATGCTTCTATTACAGGAATCACCAATTCATCAGATTACCCGGTAACACCTGGTGCGTTTCAGCCAACTAAAGGCCTTGCTGTTAATCAAGTATTTGTATCCAAGATATCTCCCTCTGGAGACAGTCTGTTTGGATCCACCTATTTGGGTGGAAGCGTAATAAGTTCTGGAAATGATATTAGCACAGATGCACAAGGTCATGTGTATGTAACAGGATATACTCAGGCAGCTGATTTTCCAACAACACCAAATGTATTTCCCTCTTCTTTAACAGGGCAAGATAATGCCTTTATCACCGTTTTTACAGCAGACTTGACCAGTCTTATTGTATCTTATTATCTAGGTGGTAGTAATGGAGATACGGGTCGAGGGATTGTGATTGGGCCGGATGGTGCAATATATACCGCAGGCTACACTAGCTCTATCGATTTTCCTGTTACACCAGGAGCATACCAGACAACTCTTATTGGCAGAGGGGATGCTTTTGTTAACAAAGCAGCATTTGCATTCTACAATCAAGTATCTCTGAATTTGATAAAGTTATCTAATTAATCATATAAGGGGTGCCGCCATTACCACCCTCCCTGAACGTTTGTCTCATAGAATAAGTATTTTGCATATTATGCTTTATACCATATAGAAAGAGGTGTATAGTATGCAAAATCATTTAAAAGATTCCGTTCATTTAAATAAATGTAAACTTCCTCTCTCATTTGTCAAAAATAATGGGCAGGAAGATCAGAGGGCACACTTTACGACAAATTATAAAGGACGCCGTTTTTTCTTTTCTTCAGACCGGATTACTTCCGTGGAGCTGGAGCCTATAGAGGAAGGAGTTCCAGAGCCAGATCAGCCTGGAAATGGGGTGGCTCTGGAGCTCTCTTTTACAAATGCAAATACCAATCTTTTCCCCGAAGGTATATCTCAGCAGGAGGGATATCACCACTTTTTCAAAGGAAATGACTCTTTAAAGTGGCAAAATGGTGTTCCTCATTATAAGAAACTAAAATATAATGCTGTCTGGGAGGGCGTGGATCTGGAGATTTCCGCCAGTGATGATGGTTTGAAAATGAACTGGTTATTAGTTAGTCCCGAACATGTATCATCTATCCGCCTTCATTGGGAAGGGGCTGAGAGTCTGGAAATAGATGAGACAGGAAATCTTCTGGTACACCATGCACTAGGAACTCTCACCGACATAGCTCCTATTGCTTATCAGGAGATCGATGGTATTGTCATACCAGTGAACTGCGCCTATCAACTTTACAATAATTTTGATATTGGCTTTGAATTAGTTGGGGATTATTCTTCAGAAGCTCCCCTTGTTATAGACCCTATACTACAGTATTCCACCTATTTTGGAGGCCCAGATTTTATGTATGGTACCGCAATTACAGTAGATGACCAAGGGCAAGCCTATGTGACGGGATACGTAAATTCAACTGGATTACCAGTAACACCAGGTGCCTTTCAAACTACCTATGCAGGAAATGAGGATGCATATATTACCAAGTTTTCCAGCAACGGAGGATCTCTTATTTATTCCACTTACCTTGGAGGTAGTGGTCGTGAATATAGCTGGGGTATAGCTATTGATACGGAATATTGTGCCTATGTGACTGGACAAACGAATTCTATTAACTTTCCAATAACACCAGGTGCTTTTCAAACCACTCGTGGCTATATGTTTGTTACTAAAATAGCCGCAGACGGTAGAAGCCTTATTTACTCCTCCTTTTTGGGAAACAATAATACTGATATTAGTTATGATATTGCCGTGGACCCGCAAGGTAGTGCTTATGTGACAGGGCGAACCGCCTCCACTGTTTTGCCTTCTACTCCAGGAGCTTTTCAAACCACTTTACCCGGTACTAGTACTAGTGGATTTATTACTAAAGTTTCCCCCGACGGAGCAACCCTTATTTATTCCACCTACCTTGGAGGTAGTGTAAGTGATGACTGTCTTGGCATTGCTTTGGACACTCAGGGGCATGCCTATGTGACTGGCACTACCAGTTCCACTGATTTCCCTATAACACCCGGTGCTTTCCAGACCACTTTTATTGTGGATGCAGCATTTGTTACAAAACTGGCAATCGACGGTAGTTCTCTTGTTTACTCCACCTTTTTGGGCGGTAGCGATTATGATTACGCTTATAGTATTGCTGTGGATACCTTGGGCCATGCTTTTGTCACGGGAGGCACCAATTCATTTGATTTTCCAGTAACACCTGGCGCTTTCCAGACAACAAAAGGCCCTGCTAATAATCAACCATTTATATCCAAGTTATCTCCGTCTGGGAACAGTCTGATTGGATCCACCTATTTTGGGGGAAGCTCAGCGAGTGGAGTTAGAGATATTACCACAGATTTACAAGGCCATGCATATATCACAGGATTTACTTCATCAGCCGACTTTCCTATAACACCAAACGTGATCCCTTCAACATGGACCGGAACTGGGGCTGCATTTATCAGCGTTTTTTCAGCAGATCTAACTAACCTTGTTGTTTCATACTATATAGGAGTAAATAATGGGGCTGATGGCCGCGGTATTTACATTGGACCAGAAGGTGCAATATATAAGACAGGGATTACTGGCTCAACTGATTTTCCAGTTACACCAGGAGCATACCAGACAACATTAATTGGAAGAGGTGATGCTTTTGTTAACAAAACAGCTTTTGCTTTTTTTAATAAAGTATCTCTGAATGTGATAAAATTAGTATAGGTATTTCCTTTAAAACAAGGTATCTTAATTAATATAAGATGCCGGCAACCTGTCTATGAAAGACAGATTGCCGGCATCTTTTTTTATACCCCAAACCTAAATCTTAACAGCCTTACCTACTCAATTCTTAGAGTAATTACGTCCCCTGCTGTTAAACTTAGTATAATTGAATTAGAGAATGTGCCCACCATTATCTCGGTTGGAACGGCAGCAGAATTAACAACTACTCCGTTAACGGCTAAGTTTACCGTAGCGTCAATGTTATTGCTTATAGAGATACTGTAATTAATCTTATATACACCGGTTTGCTCTATTGTTATAGGTGCATCTCCAGGTGTATGGGTAATCCCCTGCATAATTCCGTTATTACTAAAACGAACATCCCCTGAAAGTAATACTGCTGTTTCAGAATCCTCTGCCAGCGGTGTAAATACATTGGCAAAAACAGTTATGCCTGGTCCTGTGTCACCAGTTGGGCCGGTTGGACCAGTTGCCCCTGTGGGACCAGTTGCTCCCGTTGGGCCGGTATCCCCTGTCGGGCCAGTGGCTCCCGTTGGGCCAAGACCAGTGGGACCTGTAACTCCCGTTGGGCCGGTATCTCCCGTTGGGCCTGTGGCTCCCGTTGGGCCTGTGGCTCCCGTTGGACCGGTATCTCCTGTTGGGCCGGTTACTCCGGTTGGTCCGGTGGCTCCCGTTGGACCCGTGGCTCCTGTTGGCCCGGTCGCTCCTGTTGGACCTGTCGCTCCTGTTGGACCTGTCAATCCTGTTGGACCTGTCGCTCCCGTTGGACCCGTGGCTCCTGTAGGGCCGGTATCTCCTGTTGGACCTGTCAATCCTGTTGGACCTGTCGCTCCCGTTGGGCCTGTTAGTCCAGTTGGGCCTGTAACTCCGGTTGGACCTGTCAATCCTGTGGGACCTGTGGCTCCGGTTGGACCTGTCGCTCCGGTAAGACCTGTAGGACCAGTAACTCCCGTTGGACCTGTCGCTCCCGTTGGGCCAGTAAGTCCCGTCGGGCCGGTAGAACCCGTAGTACCAGTCTCTCCTGTCGGGCCGGTGGCTCCGGTGGGGCCGGTGGCTCCCGTTGGACCCGTGGCTCCCGTTGGGCCAGTTACTCCAGCTGGACCGGTAGAACCCGTTGGACCAATAAGACCTGTAGGGCCGGTCGCTCCAGTTGGACCCGTGGCTCCGGTAGCACCACCATCTCCTGTTGGACCTGTGGCTCCGGTCGGACCACTATCTCCTGCTGGACCTGTGGCTCCAATGAGACCAGCTTCTCCTGCTGG
The DNA here is from genome assembly GCA_963528005.1 of uncultured Eubacteriales bacterium. Taxonomy (GTDB): domain Bacteria; phylum Bacillota; class Clostridia; order Lachnospirales; family Lachnospiraceae; genus Lacrimispora. Next base: position 95,784 of record CAURSM010000007.1, on the reverse strand, counting down.
ACCTGTGGCTCCGGTTGGGCCAACTTCTCCTGCTGGACCGGTGGCTCCTGTCGGGCCGATGGGGCCGGTAGAACCAATGATTCCCGTTGGGCCGGTATCACCAGTTGGTCCTGTAGAGCCCGTTGGTCCTGTTAATCCTGTGGGACCTGTCGCTCCCGTTGGACCAATATCTCCCGTCGGGCCGGTAGATCCCGTTGATCCAGTTGTTCCGGTTGGACCAGTTACACCAGCGGGACCAGTCGAACCCGTTGGACCGGTATCACCTATCGGGCCGGTCGCTCCTGTTGAACCTGTATCTCCCGTTGGACCCGTTGTTCCTGTCGGACCGGTAACTCCTGTCGGGCCGGTTACTCCAGACTCTCCTGTAGGACCTGTTACCCCAGTTGGTCCGGTTGCTCCTGTTGGTCCCGTCTCACCCGTTGGTCCTGTTGATCCAGTGGGTCCTGTCGCTCCCGTTGGACCAATTGGACCACTATCACCTGTGGGGCCTGTGACTCCCGTTGGACCCGTTGCTCCTGTCGGACCGGTTGCTCCGTTTAACATATGTAACAAACTTTTATTTTTATGGGTGAGGCTATATTAAATTTTAATAAATATAGGCCTTTCTAACTTTTATTTTTTCGATTTTATAGATTATTTGAGATAAAATGGTCTTGTAGGGTGGATGGAAATACAATTTGCTAAGATATTATTTACTTTATTCTTGTACAGTTTTTTCATATATTACTATTTTAAATTAATTTAGAGGGATTATTATTATATTTCTTTCAGTTTTTACCATAAGGTAAACGGAGCAGTTGCTCCAGTGGGGCCAGTTCCGCCTGAGCCTTCCCCCCCAATTACCACTAGCGTTGCTTTTACCGGAACTATGGTGGGATAATACACCGTTGCAGTGCTGTTATTTCTAAGCTCTACCGTTACAGGTGCTTCATTGACTACAAGTATACCCACACCTACAACCTCACCTGTCTTTATAGGAGAATTACCTACAAGAAGGTCACCCTGAGATGATACAAGCGCGAAGCCTACGCCATTTGAGGATCTGGAAGATTGGGTATCTACCCACCAGTCAAATTCATATCTACCCGGTTGAAGCAAAGTTATGGTACCGGTGGCACTGTTATAGCTGACTGAATCAGATATAACCACAATGGAATCAAAGATTACATTTTCATTGACTCCTACGGTTCCGTCTGCTAACCGCTCTATCTGTAAAACTGTGTCGCTCATGATATCCTTCTCCTTTACCAAAAATAAAGTGTTGTCGAACAATAGCGGCAAAAGACCGATTCATTATCTATCTTTATCTAGAACTTCTACAGCTATTATACTTATAATAATATGTCAAGCTTGATTGCTGAGTGTATATTCATGACTACTTTATCTTTCTAAATCTGGCATGATCACATTGGAAAATGTCATTTCATTTGGATTGATTTTTTTGTACTTTATGGACGTTCATTTTTAACCACTAGAGTGAAGGTGCAAAGCGGGGAAGCGTTTGGGTTTTTCTTTCTCCTGGGAATCTCCCCTAACTTTGTAATCAGCAAATTTTTCACTCATTAAATACTGCTGTTTTTCGTGGTTGTTATCAAGGCATTGCAATGGAATTTATATAGTTTCTTCTTGGAGAATTAGACATATCCTTGGTGTAAGCAAAAATAATATAATTTTACAGCTAGCAAAGACTTTTATAGCTCCAAAAGCATTAATAAGGACCATTTACCTATATCTGGCATTAGAAAGGACTGACTAGAAAGTTTAGTAAAAAATTCGACTTTCTAGGCAAACCTTTCTGGTTTTACCATTGCTAATACTTGCAAAAAGAGTACAGATATAATTCAAACAACAGGCAGCCTTTATCTATTAAGGCTGCCTGTTGTTTGAAACTAGATTATAAGGAGATTTATAGAGTTATCACGACCTGAAGACATTATATCAATGCTAAAAGCAAGTTCAGTAATGACACGTACCTCATAAGTGGAGGTGGTGGTGGCAGGAGCCGTGTCTACATAAGTCTGCGATATATTATGGGAAACATTAAAACCAGTGCCTGGACCAACGTTTCCGCTGTCTCTGAAATCGCGGCTAAAAATTTGGACTCCGTCACGATATAATCGTATATTAACCACAAAATGATATAATTCAACTGCAGCACAATCCAGAAAAAATGTGTAATCCACCTTTACTTGATTCCCCGCAGTCACCTCCCCAGAAACAGTTGCTATTGTTACTTCTGTATTTAAAGGCGGATATAAAACATAAGCCACGCTCTCAATACCGCTAACCAATCTAAAGTTATTTACTACGCTTGGACCGGTTGGGCCTGTTACTCCGGTTGGGCCTGTTACTCCAGTCGGGCCTGTATCTCCGGTTGGACCCGTTACTCCCGTTGGGCCTGTTACTCCGGTTGGACCCGTTACTCCGGTGGGGCCGGTATCTCCGGTTGGACCCGTTACTCCCGTTGGGCCTGTTACTCCCGTCGGACCTGTTCCCCCCGTCGGGCCGGTATCTCCGGTTGGACCCGTTACTCCCGTTGGGCCTGTTACTCCGGTTGGACCCGTTACTCCGGTGGGGCCGGTATCTCCGGTTGGACCCGTTACTCCCGTTGGGCCTGTTACTCCCGTCGGACCTGTTCCCCCCGTCGGGCCGGTATCTCCGGTTGGACCCGTTACTCCCGTTGGGCCTGTTACTCCGGTTGGACCCGTTACTCCGGTGGGGCCAGTTGCTCCCGTCGGGCCGATTCCCCCCGTCGGGCCTGTATCTCCGGTTGGGCCTGTTACTCCCGTTGGGCCTGTGGCTCCCGTTGGACCGTTTTCCCCCGTTGGGCCAGTGATTCCTATTGGCCCTGTAGCTCCGGTCGGCCCTGTTTCTCCGGCTGGACCTGTGGTTCCCGTTGGCCCAGTTACCCCCGCCGGACCGGTTGCTCCGTTCAACTTATGTCTATTAATTTACTCCTTTTGAAATGGATTTCTAAAATTATAACTGATAAACACATTCCTATCTTTGTCTATTTCAATCTTCTTAATTAGTTGCGTCAGTATTGCTTTATCTGTTGTATTAAATTGAATAATATCCGTAAGACATTTTTTACAGTCCTCACATCCTATTTGAGAAGCTTTCAACTCTTGCTGTAACTTTTTAATATGCTGATATCTCGTGCTTATGATTTCTTTTTCTTTGCTATAATCACTAAGCAGACTGATAAAGGTATCATTTTCAATAATATTTTTCACTCTATCCTCGTATAACCTCTTTATATAGTTTTGTATCTCCCCGCATCGCTTTTCTAACTGAACGATTTCTCCAACGTACGTATCTAATTTTTCCTTTTTCACCAGAACCCCAAATTGAGCCTCATAATCCAGGGGTAATACTTTTTCAGCAATGTTCTTAAGCTCCTTCACAACAAAATCGTTTAAGGTTTCTTCGTCGATGTAATGACTGCAGCAATAATTTTTTCCGTGCTTTAAATACGTACTGCAATTCATTTTTTGTTGTCCATTTACCTTTTTATAAGTGAACTTTGCTCCACACTCCTTACAGTATACCAGGCCATTAAGCAGATGTTTTACTCCATCTTTTCGTGTATAGAGAACGGCCTTTTTTAAAATCATCTCCTGTACCATATTGTACTGATCTTGCTCTATAATAGGTTCATGAGTGTTCTCAACTATAATCCATTCTGATTGTTTGTAATTTTTCATTTTCTTTGATTTATAGTTGACTCTTTCTGATCGTTTTTGTGCCATATGACCTAGATATGTTGGATTGGTGCATACGTTCTTAATCATTCCTTGGTTCCATAATCTCCGATCCGTTCTTCTGTTTTTATAATTGCAGAAGGTCTCCTTATAGGCAATCGGGGAAGGTACCTTTTCTTCATTTAGAATCTTAGCTATAGCTCCCATGCTATTATCATTGAGGATTAGATTATACATGCGTACTACAATTGAGGATGCATACGGGTCAACAATTAATTTATTTTTGTTATTAGGGTCTTTTAAGTATCCATAAGGAGCAAATGCACCAATAAATTGGCCTCTTTTCCTCTTTTGATCAAATACAAAACGAATTTTCTTGGAAATATCCTTTGCGTACATATCATTTAGAAGCGATTTAAATGGGCCCATATCATTAAAGCCGTCCGTCGTACTGGTATCAATGCCGTCGCTTAAAGCTATGTAACGGATATTTTTCTCCGGAAAATATCGTTCCAGATAATAACCGGTTACGATATAATCACGCCCTAATCGAGACAAATCTTTCGTTATCACTAAATTTATCTTCTTGCTTTCAATATCACTTAGTAGCTGTAAAAATCCAGGACGGTCAAAACGAAGACCAGAATATCCGTCATCGATATATATCTTGTGACAGATCCACCCCTGTGAACGTACATATTCCATAAGTATATTTCTTTGGTTTTCAATGCTGGTTGATTGACCGATTGTTTCATCTTCCTTTGATAGCCTCAGATAAACAGCAACTTTATATTCATATACGAATTCTTTAAGTTCTGAACTGGTATGGTTATCATTAACAATCATTCTTGCGCTCCCTTTCGTCTTCTATTTGCTCGCTGCCTGCCGAACGACTTTTTTTTACTTTGGAATCCTTAAAGATATAACCATTGGATACCAAAAAAGTTAAAATAGAACTAGTGAATCGCTCATTGAAGTCACTTCCCTTTTCCTTAAAAATAGAAACCGCTTTGAGATTACCCCTATTCATGAAACCAGCCTTTTTGCTCTTTATAAACCATATGCAAGCAAGGTTGTCTATTTAATCGAAAATCTTACGATGTTCTAGGATTATTTAAACCTGCAAAGATAGGACCTGCCATAATAAAAAATTTGAATATGTACGACTTATACCGTAAAAACATTTGTTTGGGAATGGAAAAAGAAATATCTAGAAGATTGAATCAATTACTTACATAAGTTTAACGGAGCAGTTGCTCCCGTAGGACCAGTGGGGCCGGTCTCACCTCCACCCTCTCCTCCTCCAATTACTACAAGGGAGGATTTGACTGGGACTATGGTGGGATAATATACGCTTTCTGTGCTGTTATTCCTAAGTTCCACAGTGACAGGTGCCTCTGTGACCACAATAATTCCTGTCCCAACTACCTCACCTGTTTTAATGGGTGAATTGCCTATTAGAATATCTCCTTGAGACGATACCAGTGCGAAGCCTACACCATTTACAGATCTAGAGGATTGGGTCGCTACCCACCAATCAAACTCATATCTACCTGGTTGAAGCAAGGTTATAATTCCAGTCCCACTATCATAACTGATAAAATCTGATATAACGACAATTGAATCATAGAGAACATTTGCATTTACATCAATGCTTCCGTCAGCAAGCCGTTCTAATTGTAATACCACATTGCTCATAATATCCTTCTCCTTTTCCTGATAATGAATTCTATTAAGCAATAGCGAAAAATTATCTAAATATTCCACTTAACATATTAATCTTATCGCTATTATACTAATTATAATATGCCAGTCTACTTTCTTGAGTGTGTGATGAAATATATACCAAACCAATTCCATGTCCCAATAAAAAAAAACCACCGTACCTTTTTAAAGCAAAAGACTACGGTAGTTTTTCTTTTTCATATCTTCATCTTGTTAAGATCCACTGTGGATTAATTTTACCCTTAATTTGCATTTACATACCCTTTAATTTGGTTAATTAGCATGTCTGCATCTGCATTCTGTATCTTAAGATTAGAAGCAGAATTTAGTTCTCTTACTCTTGCGTTTATAATATTTAATGAGTTTAGCTTTCCATTATCATACACCAATCGCCCCTGAGAACCACTTAAAATTCTATATGTTCCATCCGTATTCCGTTTACAAAATATTAATATTTCATCTCCAACCTGTAATAGAGGGTCATCTCCAATTTCTATAGCATTACCTTTTATTTCGCCACCAGTCATTAATATAGTTAAGTTCTCTCCCTCATTGGTTTTATAAACCGGATTAACAACATCTACCTTAAACTCTGTATATGGAACATTTTGCTCAATGAACTTATCCTCAACACCAGCCACCTTAACCAAAGCAATAAGATCACTTGCTTGTGAAATTTCCTTAATGTCCTTGTAATTATATTCCCAACTTGCAGACAAATACGTTGTTTCCGTATGATTCCTACTATATATAAAAGAACCAATACCCAAAACTGCCACTAATGACAATATAAATACAGAAATAACTTTTCTATTCTTACTCATACCTGCATACCTCCTCCTTAATAAAGATAATTTGCGCCATTTTTATCGTCTGTTTGTGGAGTTGTTAACCCAAAATCACCGTATCTACTATTGGTCCCCCATGTGTATGGATTCATAATTACTTTTCCATTTGGAACATGATCTAATCCCAGGACATGTCCAAATTCATGAACTGCTACTGACTTTAGTGCTCCATTGCTATTCCATGTGTCTGTTTTTGCCATATTGAGTTGCAAAGATGCACTTGTGAAACGGTTACCACTGCTATATGAGATTGTTAGTCCATCCCAGCTAACATTTGAATTTGATACTTCTGAGCAATAAACATTGTAAGAAGTACTGTTTGTAAATGTTACATCCGTACCATTCCACCCACTTGCGCCTGTACTAATATATGATTTTCCCCGACTGGAATTGTAGTTTTCATAATAATATTTAATTGTACTACTACTCCATGTGTAGCCTAACGTTCTATAGGCATATGCTGTTGTAGCAAGACCCATAACAAATACAAAACACAACACAAGAGAAACCAAAGGTTTCGATATAAACTTTCTCATATAAATTCCTCCTTTTTTTTAATTGTACTTTTTGTAGTATTGTTTTCATTAATATTATACGAATTATTCGAATTAAATATTAAATTTACAACTAAATAACAGCCTCCTTTCATATTTTCCTTTAATCCGACTAATTTATAATATTTTTAAAATTAACTAATGAAGTTTAAGTAATTTCTCTTATCTTTTTTTCCATTGTTATGTAAGTCGTATTATGCATATATAAATCCACTATTTTTCAGTACAACTTGTTTGTACTATGTTTTTATAGTACAATAATTAAAATAAGTAGTCAATATTTTTTTGGTTGACTTATTATTTATTTATTTATTATTTATGGTAAATTTTAAACTAACAACTACTTTATTACACTTTTTTTCAATTTTATATAACCTTTTTATTTAAATGTCGTCTATATAGTTGAAGAGTTCTATAAATGAAAGGAGGCATAAGATATGAAGGATTCAGAGATAATTGAACTTTATTGGAAACGCGATGAAACCGCAATCAATAAATCAGCAAAACATTATGGAGCTTACTGCTATTCTATCGCCTATAATATACTCCGCAATAAAGAGGATTCTGATGAATGTGTAAACGATACTTGGTTAAAATCATGGAATGCAATTCCTCCACAGTATCCAAATAAATTATCTGCTTTTCTTGGGAAAATCACAAGAAACCTATCCTTAGATAGATGGAAAGCAATAACTGCAAAAAAGCGTGGTGGAAATGAACTCACTTTAATAATAAGTGAGTTAGATGACTGCTTTCCAGCTGTCAATACTGTAGAGCAAGAAATTGCAGATGCTGAATTTGAGAAAATTATTAATCACTTCTTGCATATGTTGCCAGAAAAGGAGTGCAATTTGTTTCTTTCAAGATACTGGTACGGAAATTCACTCTCTAAAATTGCCCACATGTTTTCTATGAAAGAAAACAGTGTTAAAGCAAGTCTATATCGTAGTCGCAAAAAGCTTAAAGAATACCTTAATAAGGAGGACATTTTATTATGAAAGGTGAAAAAATATTTTTGGCGCTCAATAATATTGACGATGAATTACTTAATGGTTACTATGAAAAAATACTATATAAAAGAAAAAAAACTAATAAACTAAAATTTATAGCAATGGCATCATGTATATGCATCATTGTTGTTAGTATTTTATCTGTTAATCCACAATTAAGAAAAAACAGCTTAGATATAGAGTATAGATATATACCGGATGGAATTGTTGTTGCAGATTTTCCAACAACTTCAACAACCAGTTATGTATCACGCCCTCAAAGCGGTTCAAAACTCTTATACGTTGAAGTTGAAAATGCCTTAAAAGAATATGCTGAAAGAAATGTAACATACTTTCTTGCTGTTGATATTATTTCTAACACAGAAGAACTCAGTATAAGAAGTGAAGAACTATCAACGGAACTTCAGCGTCTTACCAAACTAGGGTACCATTTGGGCTATTCCGAAGCTTGGGAATACCAAGGTGAGGATGAGAAAGTGGCGTACACTTATGTAGCTGGCTACTTTACTGCAGAAGAACTGAAATCTTTTAAAGTTAATAAGGATTATGGTTATGCATTTCGCTTTGTTAAAAACGGCGATGGCTCGCCGGTATCCGCCGAGCAGGGAATCATATCCAATTTGGAAACTAATAAGCCTTAAGCTTATTAGATATAAAATAGGCTCATGAGACTGTAACCATTTATTTAGTGTAATAGTAACCCATAAGATTGCTCCCTTTAGAGTATCTGCAAATAGCCAGGCTCGTCTTGCAGTTGCAAATGGTTTAATGTTTGCCTCACAAAGATTATTTGAATTACGATAATAGTTACATAGCTAAAATTATCACAAAAAGCAGTGTCTGGTTATAACTGATATGCTCCCTTCCAGGTAGACAAGTGAAATAATAAAAACTTGTCATTTAGAAGGGAGCATATCAATCTGATTCCAGCCCACTGCCTTATTATTATAGAAGAAACTACTTAATCGCGTCTTCCCCGCGCTCTCCGGTTCGAATACGAATCGCATCCTGAATATCCGAAATAAAGATCTTTCCATCTCCATACTCTCCGGTATAAGCCTTTTTGGTGATCGCGCTGATAACCGTTTCCAACTGATCGTCACCCACTACCATTTCAATCTTAATTTTCGTGAGGAAATTATAATCAACTTCAGCACCGCGGACATATTCTGTCCAGCCCTTTTGATTTCCACAGCCCATAACCTGGCTGATGCTTAAGCCGTTTAACTTCAGCTCTTCCATAATATCTTTAATATCCTCCAGCTTTTCTGGCCGGATAAATGCTTCTATTTTCTTCATGAGACTATCCCCCTTCTCTTAATCCATACCATTAAATGCCGGATAAGCAGTTTCTCCATGCTCCGATACGTCAAGGCCAATCATTTCATCCTTATTGGATACTTTAATGCCCTTGGTAATCAGGGAAGCGACTTTTGCTGCTATTACAGTTCCTACGATGGCTATAATAATGGTTATTACAATGGCTGCAATCTGACGAACCAATAAGGTTGCATCTCCGTATACAAGACCATTAAAAGGTGCTGATGAGTTAATCTTTGTGTTTGCAAAGATACCAGTAGCAATGCCACCCCAGATACCGCCGATTCCGTGGCATCCAAATACGTCAAGTGCATCATCATATCCAAACTTAGGTTTAATTACATTAATAAAGTAATAGCAGATTGGACTAACCAATGCTCCAATGATAATAGCCGCCCAAATTGGTACAAATCCTGCACCAGGGGTTATGGCAACCAGGCCGATAACAAGGCCGGTAGAAGTTCCTACCAGGGTAGGCTTTCCGTTTTTAATTACTTCTATTAAAATCCAGGAAAGAAGTGCGGAAGCTGCTGCTGTATTAGTTGTCATGAATGCGTGAGCTGCCAGTTCATTGGCTGCCAGTGCGCTGCCTCCGTTAAAACCAAACCATCCAAACCACAAAAGTGCTGCTCCTAAAAATACAAACGGAACATTATGAGGGTGATACGGTGCTTTTCCTAAGTGTCTTCGTTTTCCAAGAAGGAAGGATAAAACCAGTGCACTCACTCCAGAACTAATATGAACTACGTTTCCACCTGCGAAATCAACGGAACCGATCTGGAACAAGAACCCACCGCCCCAAACCATGTGTGCCAGGGGATAATACACAATGATAGACCACAATGCCACAAAAATCACCAGTGAAGTAAACTTCATTCGCTCTGCCACTGCTCCCGTAATTAAGGCTGGGGCAATGATTGCGAACATCATCTGAAAGATTGCAAATACCAGAGTATTTGGATAAGGGTGAGTGACATCGGTAAACGTATCGAAGTTAAGACCGAACCAGTTAAGATTGCCGATGACACCTCCAATATCTCCACTAAAGGAGAGGGAAAATCCGATCAAAACCCAAAGAATCGAACCAACTCCCATCATAATAGCTGATGACATAATGGTATTTACTACATTTTTTCGTTTTACCAGGCCTCCGTAAAAAAATGCCAGCCCAGGGGTCATGATAAATACGAGAGCGGAACAAATAAGCATCCATGATAAATCTCCGTGATCCATAAAAAGCACCTCTTTCTTAATTTTGGGTAAAAAAATTAAGCCATAACCTTGTGCGACGCTGCACATAGTTATGGCTTCTTTGCCTTGAAAATGATTGTTAACTTGGTTTTGTAAAGTATATAGCTAGACTAAAGCATCAATGCTTTTTTGTCAAGTAAAATTTTTAAAGCCAAAGTGGAATATTTTTGTTATTTTGGTGCGGACAGCCATTTACATATAAAGGACCATGCTCCCCTTTTTTTGAATCTCAACCACAGGGTGCTTTCTTAGATAATCCAGGGCAAGTTCAGGTACTTCTGCTCCCAAACGTTTTAAAACCGGACAGGTTTTATACACTTCATAACCTCCAGTTCCGCTGGCTCTGTAGTCGCTCATGCAAAGACTTAAGCTGCGGCCATTTAATGGCTCACCCTCAAAACGAATCGCCTTTACCCGGCTTCCTACTGGTTCTCTTACATCTACTTCATAGGTGATCCCTGCGAAATAATCGTAGTTATAATGCTCCACCTTAGGGTTTAAGAACACTTCAGAAATCTCTATGATTCCATCTTTTAACGTAAAGTATTCAGCGCAGCGCTCCAGAGCTTTTTTCAAAGCCCCTTCGTCAATAGAAATGACCACAAGGGTATTGGTAAAAGGGTACACTCTTACCAGATCCCTCATAGTGACGTGCTCCGGCAGACTCATGGGAGTATTGCCAAGGCCTACACAGGAAATATCAGCCCCTGTATATTCAAGCTGTATCTGGTTGAAAAAATCTGCAATTCCAGATCCATACATGGCCATATCCAGTTTGCTCTTTTCTAACACTGGCTCCTTGAATCTTCCGATGCTTACATCAAGCCACGTTTGCACCTCTCCCTCTAAGGGCAGAAGGGTAGTATATGGTTCCGCCTCATGGTGATCCCCTGCCCGGCATATCATAGATTCCACCAAGGTTTTCCCCTCTGAGACTGTGATATCAATCTTTGCATATTGTACCGCATTGGGCATTACCTGTAAGGTATGGGTTCCAAAAAGATCCCTTCCTGAAACAGGCATATGCTGATGAGCCGTAAGCAGGATATCGTAATCCAGCTCCTTTAAGATGCGGTAACCTACATTTTCACCACTGGTACTTAAAACTTCACCAGTGTTCAAATCGCATTCATAACCTCCATGATAGATGCAGACTTTAACATCGCACTGATCCTTTAAGAGAGACAGCTCTTTCTTAGCTGCCAAAAAAGCCTCTGTAATTTGAATATCTTTAATATGCTCCGGATTTTCCCATACGTTCACATAATCCGTAACAACGCCTGTTACTCCGATTCGCAGTCCATTTTCCAAGGTAAAGATCTGACTGTTTGTAAGCTTTAGCTCATTCCTTGGATCTTCCACGTTTGCACAGAGACAGACTCCCGTAAGGGCATTGTAATAATGGGACAGACGTTCATAACCAAAGTTAAAGTCGTGATTTCCCGGAACCACAGCATCATACCCTGCTTTATTATATACAAGTGCAAGAGGTTCTGACTCTAGGAGCTCTCCTCCTTGTGCTGTGATGTAGGACGCCATCGGGGAACCCTGCAACGTATCCCCCCCATCGAAGATTAAGGTGTTGCTATCTTTTTTAAAGTTGGAGACGCAGTTTAGAAGTCCCATGGCCTTTTCTTCTTTATCTCCATAAGAGGTTGGAAATAAAAATCCATGGACATCTGAGGTATAATAAATGGTTGCATGTCGTTTCATTCATTTACCCCCTGGCCAGCTTTACGCGGATTTTTGTAGAAATATATTCCACCAAAAGAACTAAGATTACAAGTCCTACTAAGATGGATCCCGCCTCATTCCACCGATAAGCATTCATAGCAAAGATCAAAGGCGCACCGATACCACCGGCTCCTACCAAGCCTAGTACCGTAGCATCTCGTAAATTAATGTCAAACCTATAAATAACCGTAGAAGCAAAATTCGGGATAAGCTGAGGAAGAATGCCATAGCGGATCTTCTGTAATGTGTTACATCCGCAAGCATCTAAGGACTCTAAGATTCTGGTATCTAAATCCTCAATGGCTTCTATGTACATCTTAGATACCATTCCAATGGAACACACAGACATGGTCAAAAGTCCTGTAAATGCGCCTGGTCCGCTGACACGGATAAACATGAGACCATAGACAAATGCAGGTATGGTACGAATGGCCATGATGATCAATCTGCCTACGAAAGATATTGGTGCCGGCATTAGATTGGAAGCTGATAAAAAGGAAAGTGGAATGGCCAATACTGAGCCTACCAAAGTTCCTAAAAATGCAATACAAACCGTTTCAAGAAGGAGATAAGGAACTCCCTGTATGGTTAAATTAAATAATAGCTTAGGTTCTGGATGAAGAATCCCATTTAAGATATTTCCTGCAATCTGAAGACCGGAAAATCCTCCCTTTGATATCTCAACCGCAGAGCCAGACCATAAGATACACGCCAGAACAATGACAGACACGGTTATCTGATAGACCGTATTTTTGGGTCGGTCGGCGTATGCTTTTTCAATTTGTTTGTTCATTTTAACGCCCTCCTATACCAGTTTTCGGCGGCAATAACGACTTACCGTCTCGATGAGAAATACGGTTACAAATAGCATGATTAAGATCATACCAACGCTGGGATATTCTCTCCAGCCAAGCTTTTCATTTAAGATTAAGCCAAGACCACCTGCTCCCACGTAACCTAAGATGGCAGCATAACGGACATTTCCTTCGAAGCAGAATAATCCGTTTGAGATATAGGACGGAAGAACCTGAGGAATGATGGCACTGACAAAAGCTCTTACTTTCGTAGCCCCAATGGCTTCCATGGCTTCAAACGCTCCCATATCCACAGTTTCTATCTCTTCGTAGAGGATTTTCCCCATATAAGCAAAGGTAAACACAGCAATTGCAGTGGTTCCTGCCAGTGTTCCAAGTCCAAATACATAGGTAGCAATGAGAGCCGTTACCAGAGTCGGAAGGGTTCTTACAATGCTAAGGAACAGTCTTACCACACCAACTAAGATGGAATTTTTAATCACATTCGTAGAAGCAGCCATGGCAAACGGTATGACAGCAACCGCTCCCACTACGGTACCTAGAAGGGACATCTTAAGGGTATCAAAGAGGGGCTCCCATACCTGAGAACTGTAGGAAAATGCTGGTGGAATCATCATTCCAAGGATTACAAAAAACTGATTCCCTCTTTCTTTTAAAACTCCCAGGTCAAAACCAGTGATTTTTACAGAAAGTGCGGTAAAGAGCAGAACAATCAGCACAACAAGAGGAAGTCTGGACGCAGGCTTAAAGACAGTTTTCCCATTGGACAATTCCATTTTCGTGGGAGGAAATATCTTGTCATATACACTCATCCTTCGGCCTCCTTTTGCTTTCCTTCATAAATCTCATTTAAGATTTCCTCTGTTACTTCAGTAGCGGGACCATCGTATACGATTTCTCCTGATCTGATTCCTACCACACGACTGGCATACTGGAGAGCTAAGTCAACGTGATGGATGTTCAGTAAAATCGTAATATTCATGTCCTTATTGATTCTCTGGAAGTCTCCCATGACCTGCTTTGCAGTGACGGGATCAAGAGAGGCCACTGGTTCATCAGCCAGAATGATCTGGGGGTTCTGAGCCAGGGTTCTTGCAAGAGCTACTCTTTGCTGCTGACCGCCAGAAAGCTGATCTGCACGGACGAATGCCTTATCAAGAATTCCAACTTTATCAAGTGCCTCCAGGGCTTCCAGCTTGTTTTCCTTCGGATAAACGCCAAACAAGGCCCTAAGGAAAGAAAGATCAGGCACCTTTGACATGAGAACGTTATTAATGACTCTGGTTCTGGTTACTAGGTTAAAGGACTGGAAGATCATACCAATCTTTCTTCGAAATTTGCGAAGCTGCCCACCCCTTAACTGCATAACATCCGTGCCGTCTACCGTAAGACTTCCTTCTGTAATGTCATGCATACGGTTAATGGTACGTAAAAGGGTAGACTTTCCCGCACCGGATAAACCGATGATCGCCACGAATTCTCCCTGTTCAATGGTTAAGTTTATATCTTTTAATGCCTCAAACCCGTTGGGATATTTTTTGCTTACGTGATTAAATTCAATCATACTTTTCCTCATTTCCATGCACAAAGAGCGGGGGCGCCGCAATTGTTACCCCTTACGACGCCCCCGCAGCCTGTATGTTTTATTTATTTTGCATTTAATTCCTTAATCATCTTCTGTGCTTTACGCTCGTTGTCATAATCAGAACTCTTTGCTTCCTGATATCCCTTATGGCTGTAGATAGCGATAACCTTCTGGCCATCTTCTGTCTTGCCAATGTTGATGAATGCATTGGAAACTGCCTTCTTAAAATCATCATCCATGATCTTGGAAGACTTGCTTACACTTACTGTATCATTAAAGATTGGAGGGGTTACACCAAGGACACTGGTCTCTTCCCAGATGGATCCGCTTCTGTTATACTCGGTTTTCCATTTCTCCTCGTAATCTCTACGTGCATCAGCGTAGGTACAAAGAACATCGATCTGTCCGCTGGCAAGTCTTGCAAATGCACTACCGTAAGAATCAGACTGAACTGCATGAGAGAGATTTAAAATATTCTTCTGGAAATTTTCCTGAAGCCATAAGGAAGGGTAAATGTATCCTGCTGGGGAGGAGGAAGACATAACACTCCAGTTTGCTCCATCTAAATCTTCAAACGTAAGAGCTTCGCCGCCGTTGATCTTTTTTGCAAGTGCCTGTCCTTTTTCAGAAGGACCTGTAATGATTAAAGAACGGTAAGAAGTTGCCTGCTCAGTTGTTGCTTCTGTTGCTTTTCCGTCATTCCAGTCTTTTGCCACGTCTGAATTCTTGCTTAAACCATCTCTGGTTGCAGTCAGAATTACATCTGCGCCGTCATCGTAAAGGACATAGGTTCCTCCAGGGATAAGACCGATATCTGCAGTTCCTGCGGAAAGAGCTTCTCCTACTGCTTCGTAGCTGGTTCCAACTGTGATTACTACTTCACCGATATCATAACCTTCTTTTGAAAGCTCTGTCTTAAGCATGTCTTTTAATGGCTCTGTAGCGGTTACGATTTCCTGAGGCTCTCTGGAAGGTACAAAGTATACGTTTAACTTGTCTACTTTTTTGTTCTCAGCCTTAGTTGTATCATCTGTCTTTGCGGAACTTTCTGCTCCGTTAGAAGCTGCTGCAGTGGTTGCACCTGCCTGTTTGCTGCTACCGGAACATCCTCCGATCATTGCTGCACAGAGTGCTGCTGCCATTAATACAGAAACTGTTTTTCTCATACTGCTCTCCTTTTTCGTGTGGTTCATCGGTTCTCTTGTTTTACGCCTTACGCACTGTCTCCGACCTCCAGCTTAGTCGGAAGAAAAATCGTCATATTGTCCTTTCGCCCTTCCCGAATCTGCTCAAGCAAAAGCTTAATGGCTGTCTGCCAGACAATATCTGGGAACATACGGACCTTGGTAAAGGTGGGCCATTTGGATTCTAAGGTCTCAATATCCTTATAGATTACCACTGCAATATCCTTTGGGATGCGAAGCCCGGCATCGTAAAAAGCCTCTAAAGCTCCTTCTGCCACTTCCTCACTTCCTAAAAGCACTGCTTCTGGTAAGTTTCCGGATTCCACCGCCTTCTTTGCAAGCTCATAACCGCTTTCCTTACTAATATCTCCCAGGAAGAAATATTGGTCTTCATACAATCCCCTCTGGGTAAAAGCTGCTTTGATGCCCTCAAGTCTGCGGTAACCGATCTTTACCTGACCTTCGTCGTAAAGACCTCCTATGTAGCCGACATTTAAGTATTTTTTCTGATCCACCAGATAAGATAGCATTTCATGAATTCCTTTGTTAAAATCCATTACAATACTGTCATATTCATAATCCTTTGGGTCGGAATTAATAAATACGATGGCATAGCTTTGCATCCGAAGAGACTCCATCTCTTGTTCAGAAAACACACCAAATGCCATGATTCCGTCGTACTGTCCAGGCGTTCCCTTATCCATGCGTTCAAACCTTACCTCACTATTTCCAGTCATGGACTTTACGATTAAGTCCAGAGAGGAAAGCCTGATGTTTGTCCGATCCTTACGAATAATGTGCCAGTCAGCCACGCCTATGACAATTTCTCTTTTCTTCTGCGTATGACGCATCCTGGGTGGGACATATTTTAATTCGTGGGCAATTTTAAATATCCTTTTTTTCACTTCCGGGCTGACCACGATGGTTTCATCTTGATTCAGCACTCGGGATACGGTTGTAATGGAAACCTCCGCAAGTTGTGAAATTTCTTTAATTGTAGCCATAACCTATATCCTCACCTTTCAGATTTCATTATAATTGGACTGACTTCTACCGTCAATAAGCAAAGTAAAATTTTACTAAAGTTTTACCAAGTCTATAAATACTTGGATAAAAACGGGGACGAAATTCAGAAAAATAGAATTCGTCCCCACTTTTATTAACTTAGAACCAGAGTATGGCTCTAATTTGTATTCTTAATGTTTTTAATCTTCTCGTTTGTTTCCACGATTTTTTGATTCAGCTCTTCAACTTTTTCTACAAGCTCTTTTACCTCTGAGTTGTCGTCCATAATTGGAAGGCCGTTTGCCAATACAATGTCACCTATTTTAATCTTATGTTCTTTAATTTCATCCTCATAAGTGGTGATTTGTATATTGAGTTTTGTTATTTCCGTATATTCTTTTCCTTTTTCAACAACCTGCGCGCCTTTTAACTTTATGTCATCAAAGAATCCCATTGATATTTCTCCTTAAGCGTTAATTCGTAATGATTTTTTATAAGCCATAAATGCAAAAAATCCCCAAACAACGAAATAAATAATACTGTTCCAGTTTAATGTTTGGTACTTAAACAAATAACGAACAATGCTATAAACATAATCCAAAGAATAAATACCAAGACCAATACTTAACATCCGGTATTCTGATTTTGAGAATGTCAGAAGAACGCTAAGAATGAAACCAAAGAATACAATGGCACCTGTTGATGAACCGATCGAAATAAAATTCTGAACGTTTCTTAAAATCGCGCAAATAAATAATAGTGGAATATTTATCGGCAACAACACCTTTAAAAACTTGTTGTTACAACAATACTCGTTAAATGCAATTCCTACTTTTTCAATACCCATGATTACTCTCCCTTTGCTTTTGTATTAAATCACAAGGGATATAGTAACATTATAATATATTTACGTCAATCTTTTACCATAAGAAGAATCAAGGGCTGTTGCTTTTATACAAGTCCAGGTTGATACCTTTTCATTCATTAGGGATATAAGAAAAGAGAATACCAGTCTATGTTAAGACTTAATTTAAAAGATTAATTAAATTCTAAGAATGGTATTCTCTAGTATAATAATAAATAATTTTTAATCTTTATTGTCTAACTTAAGCTTTGCAAATGCATCCGCAAATGGATTATTAATTGCTTCCTTCGCTTCCTTGCTCTGCTTATTGATGTAATTTGCCACATCCTTTTTGGATACTCCAGCCCCTTCTTTGGCCCTTCGTTCCTTAAAGGCAGAAAGCTTCTCCTTATAACCACATAAGCATACAAAGATCTGGCCATCTCCTTTTCCCCGAAGAGAAAGCTTCTTATGACAAACCGGGCATCTGGCGTTGCTGGTTCTTTGCGTCACTTCCCGGTGACCGCATTCTCTGTCCTGACAGACTAACATCTCACTGTTCTTGCCCTTGACAGCCAGCATCCGTTTTCCGCAAACCGGACACTTGGTATTGGTTAAGTTATCGTGGGCAAAACGACCCTCTCCTGCCTTGATCTCGTGGATCAACTCCTCGGAATACTGTCTGATATCCTTCATAAAAGTTGCACGTTTTCTGGTGCCTTTTGCTATCTCTGACAGCTTCATCTCCCAGTCAGCGGTGAGTTCTGGCTTCTTTAAATCTTCCGGTACCAGAGTCAAGAGCTGCTTTGCCTTTGAGGTGATATAGATGTCTTTTCCCTTTTTCTCCAAGAGAAAGCTGGAAAATAGCTTTTCTATGACATCGGCTCTGGTAGCAACCGTACCAAGTCCACCCGTTTCTCCAAGGGTTTTTGCCATATCTTTATCCTTTGTCTCCATATAGGACACGGGATTTTCCATGGCAGTAAGTAAGGTTGCCTCGTTAAATGGAGCTGGTGGTTTTGTCTTTCCTTCTGTCATAAGAAGAGTAAGTGATAAAAGATGGTCACCTTTCTTCACCTGGGGAAGATTCTGTTCTTTTAATTCGGTTTCATCTTCTTCCTCAGCCTGATCTTCATAGACTTCTCTCCAACCAGAGGTTTTCACGGTTTTTCCACGGGCAACTAAGCTTTCTCCACCAATATCCACAAGAATCTCTGTCTGTTCGTACTCAAAGGGTGGATAAAGAACAGCAAGGAATCTTCGCACCACAAGGTCGTAGATTTTTCTCTCATCTACGGTCATATGATCCATCTGTACAAACTGCTCTGTTGGTATGATGGCATGGTGGTCGGTCACCTTCTTATCGTCTACAAAGGAAGGCTTTGCCTCAATCTTTTTATTAATCAGTCTTCCAGCCAGCTTCCGGTAAGGTCCTACGCTACAAGCTTCCAGCCTTTCCTTAATGGAAGGTACAATATCTGAGCTTAAATATCTGGAATCTGTTCTTGGATAAGTGAGGACCTTATGGTTTTCATAAAGCCTCTGCATGATGTTTAAGGTTTCCTTGGCAGAGTAGTTAAAGCGACGGTTGGCGTCTCTTTGAAGCTCTGTCAGGTCATAAAGCTGGGGAGAATAGGTCTTCTTCGGCACACTTTTTACGTCTTTGACCAAGCCTTCCTTTTCCTCCTTCATCTTTGCAAGGAGCGCTTCAACCCGGCTTTTGTCAAAGGAACGATAGCTTTTTGATCCTTCCTCTCTCCAGGTAAAGGTCAGAGATGGATTCTGGCACTTTGCAGTGATTCCGTAATAAGGTTTTGGAATAAAATTTTTGATTTCTTCTTCCCTCTTTGCAATGATGGCTACAGTAGGAGTCTGTACTCTGCCGCAGCTTAGTTGGGCGTTGTATTTGCAGGTGAGGGCACGGGTTGCATTGATTCCGACCAGCCAGTCGGCCTCTGCCCGACACATGGCAGCATCGTATAAATTATCGTACTGGTGCCCGTCCTTTAGGTTCGCAAACCCTTCTTTGATGGCTTTATCTGTAACAGAGGAAATCCAAAGACGCTTGGTTGGCTTTTTGTTTCCCGCTTTTTCCAAGATAAGTCTTGCTACCAGCTCTCCCTCTCTACCGGCATCGGTAGCAATAATGATCTGATTTACGTCGTTTCTGTGGATCTGAGTTTTTACCACACGGTATTGCTTTCCAGTCTGCTTAATGACCTCCAGCTTAAATTTCTCCGGCATCATTGGAAGGTTATCCATCTTCCATTCCTTATATTTGGGATCATAGTCCTCTGGATCTGCTAGGGTTACCAGATGGCCAAGCCCCCAGGTCACAATATAGTTATCTCCCTCAATCGCCCCATCCTGACTCCTGGTACAACGAAGCACCCGGGCAATGTCTCTGGCTACGGAAGGTTTTTCTGCTATAACTAAAGATTTCATGTAATTCCTCCAAATTCGCATTTCTCCTTTAATTATAGCCCATGAATTCTATTATTACAACCGATTCACTTTCCATATGCAATCAGGGATTCTCCCTCACTGATCCTAAAAAACCGCGCAAAAAAAGCCGCTCTGTCATGCGGTAACAGTACGGCTCTCTCGCAGGAGTCATGATCCCTCACGGGTCAAATGAAGGATGCAATCAGAGGGTTAGTCTGATTTAGAATATTCACACGCAGTTAGCTAAAACTAACTGTCATTATAATATCATAATTCGTCCCAAAAATCAAGAACCATAGGAGTAAAGAATTATCATTTATACGGGTAACATCCACTGAAGAACCTTCTGGATATAAGCCTCCCAGAAATACCAGTCATGTTGTCCCGGTCCCTCCACGTAGACGGCCTTTAAACCTCTCTCTTCTAATTGTGTCCGGATGCTGGTATTCATATCATACACAAAATCTTCCGTTCCACAGGCAAAATAAAGCTCTGGAAGATTCCCTTCCTTTTCGCACCGGTCATAAAGAGTGATCAGGTCTGCATCGCTTCCTTTAATCGCTTCTGGATCCTGAAAAATGTGGTCCCAGTGAAATGGTGTACCGCCATCCTCTCCATTTGTCCTCTCGTAAGTCATATAAAGGTCAAGGGCACCAGATAAGCTGGCTGCCTTTGCATACTGCTCTGGCTTTGAAAGTCCGAGAAACCAGGCACCGTATCCTCCCATAGAAAGACCTGCCACAAAGGTGTCCTCTCTCTTTTTTGAAACCGGGAATATGCTCTGAACAAACGCAGGAAGTTCCTCTGTGAAGAAGGTATAATATTGATTTCCACAGTACATGTCCTGATAAAAGCTGTTATCTGCAGATGCCATTACCACTGCCACGCAATGCTTTTGTGCATACCGTTCAATATTGGAAAACCGCATCCAGGAGCTGTGATCCCCATAGGCACCGTGAAGCAAATATAAAACGGGAAGTCCCGCTTCATAAGAATATGCTTTTTTTGTTTCCTCACTTGTAATCTGTTCGTTTCCTTCCGGAGTTGGAATGATTATATTGATAACCACGTTGTGTTTCAAAGAAAAACTGTAATAATTACAATTCATGCTGGCCATGAGCTGGTCCTCCTCATCTTTTCATATGTTACCATTATACCGTTTAAAAAAAGGGAATACTAGACGGAAATTGCACTGATAGGGTCTATATAAAACCTATTCTGCCCTCTTTATCACAGGTTCTACTCATATTTCCTGGGGAAAAAGCGCAAGATATGTATAGTTTTACCCACCAGACTGCAATTTCCGTCTAGCATTCATCCCGGGTTTTCTTTATGATTATATCAGAAACTTATGTTACATTTAAAAAAGGAGCATATGCCATATGAAGCTTTGTACCAGTGTAAAAGAAGTAATACAGTCCGATTCCTATTTTCGGATTCTCACCAATTCCATTGAGATCCGTCTTATGTTTCTTACTGACTCCATCATCCGCATTCGGGCAGGCTTTGACGGGGACTTTGCAGAAGAATCCTATAGCCTTGTAACCACTGCATGGGAAGACCGTATGGACGGATTCCTTGGAGATATGAGAAAACGAATTGCACCTGCTAACGCAACCATAACAGACAAGGAAGACGCTGTTACCTTACAAGGAGCGCTCTTAAAGGTTGTCATTGAAAAAGAACCCTTTCGCATCTGTGTTTACGATAACGAAGGCACCTGCATCCATTCTGATATTGTAGACCTTGGCTATATGGAAGACAGCAACTTAAGACGCATCCATACCAGCGAGATTTCACCAAAAGACTGCTTCTACGGCTTTGGAGAAAAGAGCGGGGAATTAAATAAAGCACAGAAGTTTCTTTCCATGAGTCCAAAGGATGCCATGGGCTATAATCCAAAGGAAACAGATTCCTTATATAAGCACATTCCATTTTACATTAAGCTAAATAAAGATACCAAAAAGGCAGTTGGCTACTTCTATCACAATACCTATGAATGTGATTTTGATATGGGAAGAGAAAAGAGTAACTACTGGAAACCTCACAGCCGTTACCGTTCTGACGGCGGTGACATCGACTTATTCTTAATCGCAGGTCCAAAGGTACGAAGTGTGGTAGAGCAGTATACAGATTTAACCGGGAAATCAGCCCTTCTTCCTCGTTATGCCCTTGGCTATCTTGGCTCCTCCATGTATTATCCAGAGCTTCCAAAGGATTGTGACGATGCCATCTTAGAATTTATCGATACCACAAAAGAAGAGGACATTCCGGCTGACGGCTTCCAGCTTTCCTCCGGCTACACTTCTATTGAGACAAGAGAAGGCATCAAGCGTTGCGTCTTCACCTGGAACAAAGACCGGTTTAAAGATCCGAAGAAGTTCTTCTCCGAGATGAAAAAACGTGGCATCACCGTATCCCCTAACGTAAAGCCAGGCATTCTTCTTACTCACCCAGACCTTGAAGCGATGAAGGCAGAGGACATCTTTGTAAAGGACAGTGAAAAAGACGAGCCAGGAGTTGGTACCTGGTGGGGCGGAAAAGGTGTTTTTGCAGACTTTACAAAGCAAAAGACCAGAACCGTTTGGAAAAAGCTTTTAAAAGAAAATGTTCTTATGATGGGAACCAATTCTATCTGGAACGACAACTGCGAATACGACAGCATGGTGGACAAGGACTGTCGGTGTGACTTTGAAGGCAAAGGTGGAACCATCGGACAGCTTAAATCTGTCATGTCCAACTTAATGTGCCACATCACCGACGAAGCGGTGCATGAGACCTTTGAAAATACAAGACCATTTATTGTCTGCCGTTCCGGTCACAGTGGAATTCAGCGCTACGCTCAAACATGGGCTGGAGATAACTTAACTTGCTGGGATTCCTTAAAATATAACATTGCGACCATCTTAGGAATGAGCCTTAGCGGAGTTGCAAACCAGGGCTGCGACATCGGCGGTTTTTATGGAACTTCTCCTGAGGCAGAATTAATGGTCCGCTGGGTGCAAAACGGCATCTTCCAGCCACGTTTTTCCGTACACTCTGTCAATACTGACAACACCGTTACAGAGCCTTGGATGTATGGGAGCTGCACCGGTTATATTAGAGAGGCCATGAAGTTTCGCTACCGCATGATTCCTTACTTTTACTCTCTTATGGAACGGGCTCATGAAACAGGACTTCCCATTATGGAACCTATGTGCAGTGCATTTCAACATGATCCAAACTGCTACGAAGAAGGCATTGATTTTATGACAGGAGATTCTCTTCTCGTTGCCAATGTGGTAGAAAAGGGCGCCACTCACCGAAGCGTTTATCTTCCAGAAGGAGAGGTTTTCTACGATTTCTACACAAGAGAACGATACGAAGGCGGTCAGACCATAACAATTCCTGTCACCATGGAAAGCATTCCTTTATTTGTCCGTGGAGGTTCCATTATTCCGATGGCATTAAACCAGATCAATAACGTGACCACAGAAACCATTACAGGTCTTCATCTTCTCATTGCAGCGGACAAGGATCATACCTTTACTTTATACGAAGATGACGGTTGTTCCATGGATTATGAAAAGGGAGTGTATTTAAAGACTTCCATCACCATGACGGCTGGCGAGCAGACTATATTAGACTTTAAGCAGGAAGGCAGCTTTGAAACAACAGCAGAAACCATGTATCTGGATGTCATTCAAAGAGACAAGGCACCATTCTTCGTCACACTTGACGGCGAACTTCTGCCTCACCACCTTCACAGGAAAAAATTCGAGAAGGCGGAATCCGGTTGGTATTACAGCCAGACATTAAAATCCGTTCAAATTAAATATCCAAATCCGAAAAAAGATTCCAGACTGTTAATCTCCTTTGAACAGTTTGATATGATCGGAATGTAAATATCAAAAAGGCCGTCCCTGTCATGCGGTAACAGGGAGGGCCTTTTTGTAGGAGTCATGATCCTTCACGGGTCAATGAAGGAGAATCTCAGAGGGTTAGTCTGATGTTTAGAATATTCACACGTAGTTAGTGTCGGCTAACTAACCATATATTATCACAGTGATTTTAAAAAATCAAGAGGGTTTATTGAATTCATTTCTCATTTAGCTAAAAATTCCCCATAGATTGCCAAAAAAGAAGAAAAAAGCTATAATGTCCCTATCAAAAGAAACCGAAAGGAGGAGTGCACCTTTGATCGATTCTGCAAGCTTTTTAATGGCTGGGGGACAAGCGGTTGCCAGCGAACGGATACAGGGCGTTGATGACAATATGGAACGGTCCCATTATCATGAATATTATGAGCTTTACTATCTGGAATACGGAAATCGCTATCACATGATAAATGAACATATCTATTCCATTCAATCTGGAGAATTTATCCTTTTTCCACCTTATGTGATGCACCACTCCTACGGAGACAGCGGCGTAGCCTTCAAACGGCTTTTGGTTTATTTTACACCAGATACCATTCTGGTTCCGGAGATTAAATCAGCCTTAGAAAACGCTCCCGGCGTTTACAGGCCAGAGAAGAAGGACAGCTTAATCATTCATCAGCTCCTAAAAGAGATTCTTAAGGAGCAGGAAAACGGGGATTGTTATTCAAAAGAAACCATGCAAATGCTTTTAAATCAGCTTTTGATAAAACTGGCAAGGCAGTCTGGAGAACCGATTAAACCAGAACAGTCCGGCCGCATCAGTCAGATCCTTCATTACCTTCACTTAAATTACAGCGATACTATTACCTTAAATGACTTAGCCGCCAGATTTTATATCAGCCCCTACTATCTTTGCCGGGAATTCAAACGCTATACCAACAGCACCATCATTCATTATGTCAACAACCTTCGTATCATTCAGGCACAAAGACTGTTTCAGGAAACAGACAAGACCATTACAGACATCAGCCGGGAAGTTGGGTTTTCAAATGTAACCCATTTTAACCGAATATTTAAGTCTCTTCTTGGCATGTCTCCTTCCCAAAGCAGAAAGCAGGGCAGACCTAATCTTCTCCCAACACGATATTCTGAATCCACACACCTTTCTTCACCAGAACAAAACCAATGACACATTTGATTAAATCAACCATCTGGCACATGAAGTAAAGCGGAACGATTGGAATATTGGTGTGCCGGCTTAAGGTATAAGCCACAGGAATGCTCACCACCCAGATGAATACACTGTCAAAAAGGAACGTAACAATGGTCTTTCCACCGGAGCGAAGGGTAAAATAAGAAACATTCATAAAGGCATTGATTGGCATATACAATGCCAGGATACGGATAAACTGTACCGCAAGACCCTTTACCTCATCAGAAGTGTTATAAATCATAGGAAAGAGCGGAGCAAGAATCATTAAAATTCCACCAATTACCACGCCAGAGGCAACGGAAAACGCAATTAATTTCGTATCCGTATCTCTGGCTTCTTCATGCTTTCCTGCACCCAGAAGCTGTCCTACGATGATAGAAACTGCACTTCCCATAGCCAGATAAACCACGTTAAATACATTACCAATGGTACCAGATATATTAAGTCCTGCAACAGCTACCAGCCCTCGTATGGAATAACACTGCATCAGGGCTGCCATTCCGCCTGCCCACAAGGCCTCATTTACCATGAGAGGAGTTCCCTTAATAAGAATCTTCTTAATAAGGTTTGCTGGAATGTAAAAGTTTTTATAAGCTCCCACAATAAATGGATTCTTTTTCTTATGGCTATGGGTCCAGGATACGATAATGGTTGCCTCAACAAATCGAGCCACAGCCGTCGCTGTACCAGCTCCCATAACTCCCATCTCCGGAGCGCCGAATCTTCCAAAGATAAGAATGAAATTCAAGGTCACATTGACTAAGACTGCAACAATACCAGCTTTCATGGGAAGAACCGTTTCCCCACACTCCCTAAGAGTACTGGTATACGCTTGTTCAATTCCAAAGGGCAGCATACCGATTAACATAATTAACATATACTGTCTTCCATACCCAAGGACCAGTGCCCGCTCCGCTTCATTGCCTTCCCCTTCCAAATACATGGAGATAAGGTCTTTTCCGCAAAAATAAAACAAAGCGGCGGCGAAAGCAGTCAGAACCAGACAACAGACGATCTTAAACCGAAAGGTGTGTCTTACGCCATCGTGCCTTTGACTTCCATAAAACTGAGCGCCAAAAATCCCGGCTCCTGATATAATTCCAAAGATGGTGATATTAAATACAAACATCAACTGATTGACAATGGCAACTCCTGTCATCTGTTCGGTCCCCACCGTGCCCACCATAATATTATTTAAAAGGCTGACGAAATTCGTTATGCCGTTTTGTATCATAATTGGTATGGCGATAGAAAGCACCATCTGATAAAACCTTTTATTACCAATAAATTTATTCATTGTATTGTGCAGAAAAAAAAGCATTATTTCTGCATTACCTCCCTTATTCCTCTTTTGCTTATGGCCTGATCTAACGTAATCTTATTGATTATAATCAATTACACAGCAATGCGCAAGCATAACCTGGGACACGGAATAAGGCCATCATTCCTACATCCGGAAATGATGGCCAACTTGTTTTTCTATGTTTCATTTTTTTCTAATTTAACTCTGGTTTCTTTTCCATCGTAAGAAAAGAAGACCTCCCTGCCGCCAGAGGTATAAAGCACGCAGTCTCTTCCCCATATGGACTGAGGAAAGGAATATTTGCTCTCACCAATGTACAGCTCTTTTTTCCTGTCATCCCAGGAAATCATAATGTAATTATAGAAGCCTTTCTCATAATCGTATCCGTCTCCAGAATCCTCATACAAATAAAAGCTTCCATCCTTTCCCTCATATACATGGAATTCAAAGGGAGTATGAACCACTTCATCCGCATAATCAAGGCCCGCTTCCATGGGAATAATGGCCCCTTCCCGAACAAATACAGGGATTTTCTCAATAGGTGCTTCTACGATAACCCACTGTCCGCCCTCATAATAATCTCCCGTGAAGAAATCATACCAGCCACTTCCAGCAGGAAGATAACATTTCCACGTTCTCTCCCGGTCCAAAAGCTTGTTTTCCGCTTCATAATACAAAGGCTCAATGACTGGACAGATTAGCAAAGAATCTCCATACATAAACTGAGAGGAAATTTCACTGGCTGTTTCATCCTCTGCAAAGTCAAAAAGAAGGCTCCGAAACATGGTGTAATCATGAAGCATGACCCTGCCTGCCAAGGAATAGGTGTAAGGCATCAATTGATATCTAAGGCGAATGCACTGCTCTATGCTATCATAAAACGGATTGCCAGGCTCTCCAAAGTTCCAGATTTCTCTTGGTGTATCGGTTCCATGGGAACGGAACATGGGGAGAAAAAGGGAGAATTGAAGCCATCTTACATAAAGTTCGCGGTAAGCTGCATCGTCCACTCCAAGCTCATAACCTCCCTGCCAGAACCACTTTGGCTCTGGGTCATTGTTTGAGCTGCAACCACGTTTCTTCCAATTATCCTTTACCACAAAGAATCCACCTGCATCAAGAGTCCAATAGGGGTGACCGCTCATGCATAGATTAAGTCCCTCCCGAATCTGTACCTTAAGAGTTTCCCAGGTAGCCGTAATATCCCCGGACCACAAGACGGTCCCATAGGCCCCAGAGCCTGCACAGCCAGATCTGGTCAGGTTGAGTACCCGTTTCTCCTGGCATACCCGCCTCTGGTTTTCGTAGATCCCTTTTGCATGAACCTGGGCATAGAGATTGGCCTTTGTGGCATCCAGATATTTCTTATGTTCTTCTCCCACCAGTGAATACCGTTCCCAAGGCTCTTTTTTCAAGCTTCCCTTCCAATCAGGACCGCTAAATGGCTCCGTGGAATCACACCACCAGGCATCTACACCTGCGGAGAAAAGTTCCTCCTCTAACTGCTTAAAATAAACCTTTCTTCCTTCTGGGTCAAAGGCATCGTAGGTGGATAAATCATTTAAAAGCAGTCCCTTCTCCAGAAATTCCTTATAATTTTCCGTACTGGAATCCATGTTTGGCCAAACAGATACCATCACATGGACGTTGTCTTCATGAATGGATTTTATCGCCTTGGGAAAATCAGGATACCGGGATTTATCAAGAATTTTATTTCCCCATTTCCCCTCTTCCCAGGTGTTCCAGTCCTGTACGATTCCATCTATAGGAATCTTCCTTTTCCGGTACTCTTTTACCACGTCCATAAGTTCTTGTTGAGTATGGTACGCCTCCTTTGACTGGATGTAACCAAAGGACCATTTGGGAAGCATGGGCACTCTTCCAGTCAAACTCCGAAAGCCTTTAATGATCTTATCAAAATCAGGACCGTAGATCACGTAATAGCTTAACTCATCCACCGTATCAAAGTAGAAATAAGAACCTCTTGCATCGTCATTAAAGGTCATGATAGAGCCGCAGTCAAACAAGATTCCATACCCCCGGTCAGAGATTAAAAAGGGAATGGGTATTCTCATGTTGTGCTGATAGAGATATTGGGTACTTCCCCTGTAATTATAGATTCCTTCCTCTCCCTGCCCCAGTCCGTGAAGCTTCTCATCCTTTTGCCAGGCAAACGATAGCTTCCCCCGGTAAGCAGTCCGAACCGTTTCACACACCAGGTTACTGATGAAATTCCGCTCACCATCCACAGTTTTCACCCGCTTAATCTCAGGGGCTTCCCCTTTGGTGGTATGCTCATAAACAGGAATCTCTGTTAACTGCCGATCTGTTTCCTCAAAAAGCAATTTCCCTGACTTTTCATGACTCCAGCAAGTCCTTCCTGACTTTCTATCAATCTCCACCTTAAGGTCTCCACCTGTAACCACATGACAGGAGTCCGTGGTTACAGATTTAAGCGTACCAGAAATAATTGGATGTAACTCCAGGGGAGAAGGAGATTCTTCTTTTCCCGTCACTCGATAAGTACAGCGGAGAATGCCCGAAGCAATTCTTTCATAGATAAGTGTTTTATCTGCTAATTCTATTACGACCTTATTTTGTTGGTTCAATGAAATCACCTATCCTTTCACGGCTCCGGCTGTCATACCAGATACGATATATTTTTGTCCCAGAAGATAAACCAGGATTACCGGTAAGCTGGTGAGGAAGATATCGGCACAAACCAGATTCCAGTCCTTAAAATACATTCCAAAGAAGTTATAAACCGACAAGGTCATGGGCCACTTTGTGGAGCTGCTTAAAAAGTAAAGAGGGGATACAAACTCATTCCACGTATTTAAAAAGGTGAGCACCACCACCGTTGCAATGGCAGGTTTTAATAGAGGCAAGATAACTGAAACAAATAATCGCACTGGGCTGCATCCGTCAATGACAGCAGCCTCATCAAGCTCCACCGGAAGCTTTGCCACAAAACCATGGATTAAGAAGATGGAAAACGGCAACTGCATGGCGGTATACAAAAGCACGATTCCTAGTCTTGAGTTATTTAAATGAAGGAACATCATGACTTTCGTTAGTGCCACATAATTGACTGGCATGGTAATACCCAGCACCATGTAAAGGTATAAGATCCGGTTTATCTTAGACCTGTTTCTTGAAAATACATAAGAAGCCATGGAGGCAAATACCGTACAAAGAAACACACTTGCCACGGAATAGATACAGCTATTAAAGAAAGAAGTAAGGAGCTTCCCTTTTTCCACCACTACCAGGAAATTCGTGAATTGAAGCGGAAGCACTGGAAGCTTAAGATTCATTTCAGAGGCCCCTAAACTGTCCTTAAAAGAGTTTAGTAAAATAAGCAGAAATGGAACAAGTGAAATTGCTGTAATCAGCCACGCCCCGGCATTGGCAGCAATCGCTGCCCCATGTTTTTTCGCCTTCATCACTCCTGCACCTCGTCTTTCGTCATCATGCGAATCATAAAGAATCCAATTACCACCATAAATACAAACATGACTGAAGATAAGGCTGTACCTATGGCATATTGACCTGTCCCAAACTTTTTAAATACAGCGGTATATAAAACCTCTGTGGTGGCCTTACCCGGCCCTCCATTGGTCAGGGCATAAATCATATCAAAGACCTTAAGCCCATAAATTACATTCAAAACGGTTGTGGTCGCAAGGGTGGGAAGAAGCAGGGGCAGTGTGATAAAGCGAAACTTCTGCCAGGATGAGGCTCCATCAATGCTGCAAGCCTCATAATAGTCCTGGGAGATGGAAAGGATACCAGCAATTAAGATGGTCATGATGTATCCGGTTCCTCTCCAGATATCCACTGCCATTACGGATTGAAAGGCATAGTGAGGGCTGGTAAGCCAGGGCTTTGCAAGCCCCTCCAGCCCAATATCCCGTAAGAACGTATTTAACAATCCAGAAGATGGATTTAGTATGGAAGTGAAAATCATACCAAGGATCAAGGTAGACAGCACGGAGGGCAAAAACATGACTCCCCGGTGGAAATTAAGCAACCGGATGGATTTTGTCAGCAGCACCGCCAGTGCAAGTCCTAACATATTTTTAATAATTGTTGTCCCAAGAGTGAATACCAGGGTATTCTTAATAATTTTCAGGTAGTTTTCATCTGCAGAAAAGACAGTTTTAAAGTTCTCCAAACCTACAAAATGAAGCTGGTTGGAATAAGAGGACCAATCCGTAAACGAATATCCAATTCCAATGAGACCAGGAAGGACAAATAAAACCGAGTAGATGACCAGTGCCAATACGGCAAACCACATAGGGTAGATCTTATTTTTATTCATTGTATTCACTCACCTTAAAGAGAATTCCAGGTTGTCATTTCCAAGCAGGATCGCCTGCGGCCTTTGCTTGCTGTGCTCTTACTTCATCAATGGATTTTAATACCTCATCCGGCTTCATCTCACCTACGATCATGGCAGAAAGATTTGCTCCCATCTCGCTCCACTGTGGATTTACGTATTTGACTGCCGTCTGAACTACAGTTCCTTTGTTGGGGTAACGGTCGTAAAACTCCTGAACGGTTTCTGTGTACCTGCTTTTTGCGTTCTTAAAAGGAAGCTTATTGAATTTACCAACATGTTCTGTTAAGTATGTAAGGTTCTCTTCTTTTGCAAGGAATTCCAGGTACTGCTCCGCCTCTTCTTTATGCTTGGTACCGCTGAATACAAATCTTGCCGGACCTGCGGGGTTTACATTTAAGGTTTGGTTATCCGCAAGAGGAATTACAAAATAACCAATATCATCAATCGCAATTTCCGTATTAATCTTATTGACCTCTACACCAAATCCCTGATTAGCAATGGTCATGGCGTATTTTCCTGAGGCAATGTTCTTTGCGGAATCTGCATAGGTATTTGACATGTAATCCTCCCCCCAGTAGCCTTTGGATACCATTTCATTGATCTGGGTTAAGATTGTAGTCAGAGTCGCATCCCCTTCAAAGGTTGCCTTGTTCTCGTTCCATTTCTCTACGATTCCAGGTTCCTTACTCTCTGCCTGAACACCTGCTTCTGGAAGCCATAAGGTATGATGCCAGCCATCAGAAACACATTCGTAGACTGGAGTGATTCCTGCTGCCGCAATGGCATCGCAAACCTTTGTAAAGCTTTGATAATCCGTTGGAATTTCCAGATTTAATTTCTGAAAGATCTGCTTATTATAAGCAATGGCCCAGACAGAGGAAACATCCTGAATCGGCTGACCATAGAGCTTTTTGTCTACGGAAAGTTCATCGGCTACCAGTGGCTCCACTTGACTGCCCCATGAGGTTCCACTTAAATCCAAAGCATTCTTCTCCACATTGATTTGTGCTTTGATATCAAACTTTCCACTCTGAGCACCAAAGATATCAGTACATTCCCCAGTATTGAGTTTGGTCATTAAAAGGTTGACGTACTGATCAGAAGGAATGATCTGATAGTCCACTTTGATTCCAGTCTCCTCAGTAAATTTCTTTGACAGTTCAATTTCTGCGTCCTGAATCCAGTCCTGGCTGGCCATAAAAGATAAGGTCACATTATCTTTCCCCTTTGCTGATGTGTCCTTTGTCTCTTCTAAGGAACTTCCACCTGCAGCAGTACTTCCCCCTGTCCCACTCTCCACCTTAGAGCATCCAGAAAAGACAAGTGCGGCTGCCATTGTAAGACTTAATACAGCTAACTTCCCAAGCTTCATAAAAATACCTCCCCAAAATTTTATATTGACTTTTCATTTGTTATCTGTATTATATAGTGTAATATATACATTTTTGAATGAACATTCCGATCCTTTTTCATGTATATTTTTAACCAATCGCAAAAAATCGGGGAAGGAGAGCCATTACTGGCAGCAATTATAATGAAAAATCCAAAAAAACAAAGCATAATGCAGACGCTTTTTCTCCCTTACACCGCTTTGTTTATTGTTGTAATCCTTTCCTTTACCATTCACACCATCGCAAGGGAAACCACCAAGCTAAAAACCAGTGCCTTCTCCACCCTTCAAAACAATGCCGCCATCATTATGGACAACTTTGAATCCGTCATTCACAATTTGGATACGGTATCCCAAAATATCATATATTCCAACCTCATAAAAGAAAAGTTCGGAACTTATCTTAATTATCAAGACAGCACCTTAAGCTCCAATGAGATCTATGAAAGCATCAACAATACAAAAATCCTCTACGACCTGATTATTGCAATGATCGGACCAAACTCTCCTGCGGATCAGACCTATCTCTATTCCTTAGACAGCGGGAAATTCGGCGTAGGCCTTGACAATACCACTTCAAAGGAAAGCGCCTCCAGTAGAGACTGGTATGACCAGGTCACTCAGTTAGAAGGCAAGAAATATATTTATTGTGAAAAAGATGACAAACTAGGCCGTTATTATTCCTATCCGGGAGACAACAACTTTGTTTCCCTCTGCCGGGTATTTTACAGTCCTCTTAATATTCCTCAGGGCATTGTGGAAGTTAAGAAATCCTTTAAAAGCGTAACCAATGCAATTACCGCCTTTAAAAGTCCCTATGACGAGGAGGTTTACCTCTACAGTCCGGATGGGAAAACCGTCTATTCTACCAGGGAGAATGAACATCAAGAGCTATATTTTAACCTCATAACAGAACGACTCAGCGACCCAT
The DNA here is from genome assembly GCA_963528005.1 of uncultured Eubacteriales bacterium. Taxonomy (GTDB): domain Bacteria; phylum Bacillota; class Clostridia; order Lachnospirales; family Lachnospiraceae; genus Lacrimispora. The sequence continues at coordinate 62,718 of CAURSM010000007.1, read as the reverse complement.
CAAACGATTTAAGCAAGACCCCCATTTATTTAAAGTCAGAGAACAAATACATCATATATACTACCTCGGATTATACCGGTTTTATCACCGCACTGATTATCGATAACCAGATGCTGATGCAGCCCATCTACCAGTATGTTTCCACCAACTTAATGCTTTTGTTTTTCGTTATGGTCATAACGGTTTTAGTCTCTTATTTAATATCCAGAAGAATTGCCACTCCCCTTTCTAAAATTTACAATCAGGTTCGAACCTTTCAGCTAACAGGGGAAGAAAAAGACACGGCGTTTGAGGAAATGGACCTTGGCATCACCGAAGTAAATACCTTATATCAAGCCTTACTAAAGATGCAAAAACAGGCCAGGACCTCTATGGAACGGGAATTGCAGCTTCAAAACAGTGACATGCAGTCAAAGATTTTGGCGCTCCAGGCCCAGATGAATCCTCATTTTTTATACAATTCCCTGGCAACCATACAGGCCATGGCAGATGAAAATATGAACCAGGAGATCATTATGATGTGCCAGACCATTTCACGAATCCTAAGATACATTTCCTCTGACGAGGAACAGCTTGTATCACTAAAAGATGAGCTGGCTCACACCCATGATTATCTGGAATGTATGAAAGTCAGATACCATGAAACCCTACAGTATGAATTTGACATTCCAGAAGCCATGCATCAGGTTAGACTCCCAAAGCTATGTCTTCAACTCATCGTGGAAAACGCCATTAAGTATTCCACAAAATCAAGCCCCCCATGGAACGTGAAGGTTTTAGGCATCCTTACAAACACCTACTGGGAGATTCAGATCCGGGATAATGGACCTGGATTTACAAAAGAAGCTCTTGATGATCTCCAGGAAAAGATTGCTCTGATTGAGAAAAATGGCGCACTCCCAAACCTTGAAATAGACGGGATGGGACTGATGAACCTATACATTCGTTTCAAGATTTTATATCAGGGCAAGCACATCTTTAAATTAAGCAACAACGTGCCCCACGGAGCAATTGTAGTCATAGGAGGTATTATTCCATGAGATATTCAGTGCTGGTGGTTGAGGATGAATCCTTAATTGCCAAAAACATCGGGAAAAAAATCGAACAGTTAAACCCCTCCTTTGAAGTGGTGGGGATTGCCTCCAATGGACTGGAAGGCCTTAAATTTACAGAAGAATACCTGCCCAATGTCATCCTTACGGATATTCGTATGCCGGAAATGGATGGGCTTTCACTGGCAAAACAGGTTCACGAAAAATACCCCTTCATTCTCTTTGTCATCATAAGCGGTTACAATGATTTTTCATATGCAAAAGAAGCCATGCAGTATGAAGTCAGTAACTACTTACTAAAACCTGTTAATTATGACGAGCTGGCGATCACCTTATCCGCCCTTGAAACCAAGCTTCTCGCATCCAAAGATCAGTTTGATGCCGCTACTCTCCTTCACTCCCCAAACAGGGCAAAGGAAATCGTGGAACTGGTAAAAGAATACATTCATAAGAATTATCAAAACCAGATTGATTTTACCTCCCTGGCCTCGGAATTTGGATTTTCCATCCCTTATTTAAGCAAGATCTTTTTAAAGTATTCTGGAATCACCCAATCCAAGTATTTAAGAAACCACAGACTCAGCATCTCAAAACAGCTTCTTCGAAACCCAGAGCTATCCATCGCTGATATCAGTCAGCTTACAGGTTACCTTGATCCGTTTCATTTCAGTAAGACCTTTAAGCACATCTACGGCATCAGCCCCAGTGAATACCGAAGCGAACTATAAATATATCACATGGAAACGAAAAAATACGCCTTGATACTGACTTTTATAGCCAATCAAGACGTATTTTTTATTACAGTCTCTTATCGTTTTTCCTTTGCCTTTGCAAACAAACTTTGAAGAATAATAAAGAATGCCAATAACGCAGCAATGGTAATTTTAGTCCACCAGGAAGAAAGTGTTCCCTGGAAGGTGATAAAGGTCTCGATGGTACCCTTAATCAGTACTCCAAACAAGCTTCCAAATACATTACCAACGCCTCCGGTCAGCAAGGTACCACCAATAACAGCCGATGCAATGGCTTCCATCTCAAAGCCCTTTGCCTGCTCCACGAATCCGGCGCAGGTATTTAAGCAGAAGAGGAATCCTCCAAGAGCACATAAAAATCCATTGATTACATATACGTAAAGCTTGGTACGTCTCACGTTAATTCCCATCATAAGAGCTGACTGCTCACTGCCACCAATGGCATAGATGGTTCGACCAAATTTTGTATACTTTAAAACCACAAACACTATAACTAAAATCACCAGAGCAATGATTACACTGGGATAAATGAAAGGATAATTTACTACACCCTTTTTATTTACCGCCCCACCAAGAAAGGTTAAGTTGATTTTACTTTTTGCCCATTGTAAGAATAGTTCATTCTTTATACTAATCATATCCTGGCTGATGATGGCTGTCATACCTCTGGCAAAAAACATTCCCGCCAAGGTAACAATAAAGGGTTGAAGCTTTAAATATGCAATCAGATATCCCTGAACCAAGCCAAATACAAGACCCATAATCAATACAATAATCAGAGCTGGAACTGCACCCATGCCCTTAATCTCCATCATCCAAGCAAGCATCATACAAGCGAGTGCTACCACAGAGCCAACGGAGATATCAATACCGCCTGTTATCATGACCATGGTCATTCCAGCCGCAATTACGATAAGACCAGCATTAGATATAAACAGATTTAAAAATACTTGAGGTTTTGCAAAACCCTTGCCATTAAAAATGATGATACCGGCCAGATACATGGCTACGAAAAGAACGATTGTAATGATGAGAAGGAATACTTTTCCGTCTAATTTACCCATTTTCTTCATCTAGGCCACCTTCTTTCCTGCTGCACGTTCTGTTTGCAGCCGTTTCACCATTCTCTTAAGTTCTGTGGACTGTAGGGCAACGATTATAACTACCACGGCTGCCTTATAAACTGGAATCTGGTCAGGAGATACTCCCATGGCATAAAGAGTGGTGCTTAAAGCCTGAATGGTATAGGCACCAATTACGCTTCCAAGAAGAGAGAATTTACCGCCCCCTAAACTGTTTCCGCCCAAAGCTACCGCAAGGATTGCATCTAGTTCCAGGTTAAGTCCAATGTTATTGGCATCTGCGGAATAGATTCTGGAGGAAGCTACAAGACCAGAGATTCCAGCGCAAAGCCCACAAAACACATAGGATAAGAAGATAATCATGGTTGAATTGATTCCCATGAGTCTTGACGCCTTTGGATTGATTCCTACGGTCTGTATGTACAAGCCTAATGTAGTCTTCTTTAACAGCACATAAGTAAGAAGAACCACAATAAGAGCCACAAATACAGGAGTAGGAATTGGAATTCCAGGAATGCTGGAGCCTAACTTTTTATAAGATTCCACACGTATGTAAGTAATCTGACCTTTGGTAATAAGCTGTGCAATACCCCTGCCAGCTGTAAATAAAATCAAGGTGGCTACCATGGGCTGAATCTTCATCTTTGCCACTAAAAATCCATTAAAGCTGCCGCATAAAACTCCAGCAATAATAGCCGCCATCACTCCTAAAAGATAAGGATTTTGAAATTCATTTACAGTCTGCTGTCCACCGGATAAGATAAAGCAGCAAACGGCTCCTGCCACTGACATAACAGCGCCTACAGAGATATCCGTACCTCCAGAAGCAGCCACGACCAGTGTCATTCCAACCGCCAGAATGACCAAATCACTGGCCCGGTTGATCACGTCTATGATGTAGCCGTATAAAACCCCGTTTTTAAGGGTGACTTCAAAAAATCCAGGTGTCTTTATCAGGTTTGACAACAATACCAGAAAGAGGCAGAAGATAGGTAGAAAAAGCCGTGTTCCCGTCAGCTTCTTTATAAATGCCATACACTTATTCATCACCACCACCTCCTGCAATCGCCTTCATGATCTGGTTCTGGTCAAGCTCGTGTTCTTCCAGCTCGCCAACCTTTTCCCCGTCCCGAAGCACTGCCATACGGTTACAGGTACGAAGCATCTCCTCTACTTCCGATGAAATAAACATTACGGATTTCCCCTCATCCGCAAGCTTCACCACAAGCTTTTGTATCTCTGTTTTTGTGCCTACGTCTATTCCTCTCGTAGGTTCATCTAAAATCAGAAACTCTGGATTGGTCAGCAGCCAGCGGCCTAAGATGACCTTCTGCTGATTTCCTCCGCTCAGGCTTTTAATCGGAGTATCAAGACTGGCAGTTTTCACCTGAAGTAGCTTTACATATTCCTGTGCAAGCTCCTCCTGCTCCTTTTTGCCAATAAGATGGAACATGCCCTTTTTCGCCTGTAGAGCCAGAATCAGATTATCTCTAACGGATAAATCCGCGACGATTCCTTCTTCCTTTCGGTTCTCTGGCAGGTATGCCATTCCAGCCATCATGGCGTCAAGCGGTTTGTTAACAGTTACTGCTTTCCCGTTTACTTTAAGCTCTCCGCTGTCTGGTTTATCCGCCCCATAAAGACTTCTGGCAAGCTCAGAACGACCAGAACCTAAAAGACCAGTCAGACCCACTACTTCTCCTTTATGGATCTTTAGATCATAAGGCTTAATGGAACCTTGATGACCAACTCCATGGGCGTCAATGACCACATCCTCACGGATTCTTCCTTCTTCTTTTTCCTTCTTAATGGAGGCCAGATCGTCAAAATCCTTTCCCATCATCTTTGCTACAAGCTGAACCCTTGGAAGCTTTTCTATTTCATACTCTCCCACAAGGCCACCATTTCTTAAGACTGTAATCCGGTCACAGACTTCATAGACCTGCTCTAAGAAATGGGTTACAAATATAATTCCAACCCCTTCGGATTTCAAACGCTTCATGAGGGTAAACAGCTTCTCCACTTCGTTGTCATCTAAGGAAGAGGTCGGTTCATCCAGAATCAAAACCTTAGCGGACATATCCACGGCTCTTGCAATGGCGATCATCTGTTGAAGGGCTATGGAATAATTATCAATGGATTTGGTCACATCAATCTCAATTTTAAGGCCCTTTAACAGCTCCTTGGCCTTTCCATTCATGGTTTTCCAGTCAATCATACCAGCTCGTTTTGGCTCTCTGCCAATATAGAGATTTTCCGCCACGGAAAGATTGGGACAGAGATTGACCTCCTGGTATACGGTACTGATCCCTCGTTCCTGTGCCTCCTGAGGAGAATGATTGATAATTGCGCCCTTTTGTCCCACCAGAGTAATCTCTCCCGTTTCAAACTCCTCAACTCCTGTGAGAACCTTTATGAGGGTAGATTTTCCTGCTCCATTTTCTCCCATGAGTGCGTGTATCTCACCGCTTCTAAGGGTAAAATTCACATGGGACAGAGCCTGAACCCCTGGAAACGTTTTTGTTATGTTGCGCATGGCCAATACGTGTTCACCTGGCATAATTGATCCTTCCTTTCCTTTGCTGTACTGCCGTCTGGGCATTTTTAAGGATAAAAAAAGGTGTGGAGCGGAGGACTTTCATATCCAGTCCTCCGTGACCCAACACCTGTTTATCCAGCCTATGCCTGCATCCGGCATCGCCGGTCCTTATAAATTAGTACTGTCTCTTTGGTTTTTCTGCGGCTGCTGTATCTGCAGGATATACGCCCTCTTTTACATAAGCGATCTTTTCTACAGTCTCGCCCTTTTCAAGTTTCCCAATGATTTCAGAAACTCTAGGTCCGTGAAGAGGATTACACTCTACGGATACGTTCATATCGCCAGCAATCATAGAATCAAAAGCGGCTGCAACAGCATCAAAGGAAATGACTGTGATATCACCCTTAGGTCCACAGGTTTTGCCTGCTGCTTTGATGGCATCAATTGCTCCAAAGGCCATGTTATCATTTTCTGCAATTACAACATCAATATTATTATAAGTCTTTAGGAAGGATTCCATAACTTCCTGACCCTTTGCCTGTGTGAATTCACCTGTCTGACGCTCTAACATTTTCCACTTTGGATGATCTTTCATCTTCTCTTCCACGCCATTGGTACGACCAATCTGTGCAGAAGAACCGATGGTTCCCTGAATGGTTACGATATTGATATCTTTGTCGGCTTTGTCAGTTTTCTTTAAGTACTCATCAAGCCAGCCCACTGCGTCGTATCCTTCCTGAAGGAAGTTAGATCCAACCCATGCAGTATATAAGGAATCATCTGATACATTAATCATACGGTCAACGATAATAACCGGAATTCCTGCATCCTTTGCTTCCTGTAAAACAGTATCCCAACCGGTCTCTGTAACCGGTGCGATTACGATATAATCTACATCCTGCTGAATAAAGTTACGAACTGCCTTTAACTGATTCTCCTGTTTCTGCTGAGCATCGTCAAAGATTAACTTATATCCGTTCTCCGCTGTAAATGTGGACTTCATGGACTCCGTATTAGCGGTTCTCCAGTCGGACTCTGCTCCTACCTGAGAAAATCCTACTACGATTTCTTTCTTATCCCCTGCTTTTGCCTCTGTTTTAGATTCTTCCTTTGCTGCCTCTGTAGTTGCTGCATCGGATTTACTCTCGGCTGCTGCAGAAGCTGCTGTGGTTGCTGTGGTCTGTGTTCCGCTGCAACCTGTTAAAATCGTAGCTGCGGTCATAACTGCAACTGTTAAAACACTTAAAAATCGTTTCTTCATAACTTTCCCTCCATTTGAACTATCATTTTCGCTACCGTTTGTATCTACCCGTATCATAATCTTCCCCTGTATTTTTCTCAATGCAAAATCTTTTGAAAACAGTTAAGATTTTTACGTATTTCATTTTATTCCAACCATAGGTTGGATTTTTTCGGAAAAAAGTTGATTTTTTTACTAATGTTTTAAAACTGCTGGTATTCGCACCGTCACTGACGTTCCCTGTCCGTATTCGCTTTCGATAGAAATTCCATAAGCTTCACCAAAATTCAACCGGATACGCTCCGCTACGTTGGCAATGCCAAAGCCTTCCCTCTGTTCCACATCTTCTCCTTTTCTGGAGGCAAGTGTTTGCATCTTTAAAAGCTCGTCTGGTTTCATTCCAATCCCATTGTCCTCAACCTTTAAAAAGATATCATCTCTTTTGATCCAGCCACTGATCTTTAAAGCTCCCTTTTTTCTGCAATTTTTAATGCCATGGTACAATGCATTTTCCACGATTGGTTGTAAGGTAAGCTTTAAGATGGAATAATCCTTTATCTCCTCCGCAATCTCTATCTCATAATCCATAATGTCCTCGTAACGGAAATGCTGAATCTGGAGATAGCTTTTGATATGCTCTTCCTCTCCTCGTATGGTGATAAAGTCCCGTCCATTGTTAAGACCCGTCCGAAAGAAAAGGGAAAGGGCTGTAATCATGTCCACTACTTCCTCATGGCGTTTCCCCTCTGCAAGCCAAACGATAGTATCTAAGGTGTTATAAAGAAAATGAGGGTTAATCTGTGCCTGCAACAGCTTAAGCTCTGTCTTTCTCTTAAGTTCCTGTTCCTCCCTGACATGCTCAATCAATTCTCCAATCCTCACCACCATCTGATCGTATTGATCGCTTAAGGTCTGGATTTCACTCATGTTGCTTTTCGGCGCACTGACCTTTAAGTTTCCGTTCGCCAGCTTCATGGTGTAGCTGCACAGCTCCTCAATGGGCCTGGTAATCTTCTTTCCAAAGGCAGAAAAAGATGCAATGAGAAATACCATGATATAAGCACAAACCACAATGCAAAGAGCAATGGTCTGCTTAATCTGGTTATCCAGGTCTTGTCGCATGGTTTCTAGGGTCTTTGTCTCGTTGTAAATGTAGTTAGACATGGATTCCTTAATGAGATCCGTTACAACATAAATGTCCTTTTCCAACCGTTCCATGTTCTTGTCGTAATCACCAAAGATACTGCTCCCCTTGATGTCATCAATTCTTTTCTCTAGAATTCCAATAAGCTGTATAAGACCGTCCAGCCCCTTCTTGCTGGTCTCCTGGGGCGTGGAAGCCTTAAGCTGTTCAAAGATCTTTCTGGAATTTTCCAGGTCTTCATAAGGATTTAATGTGTCAAATGAATCCGCCCCAATTACGATCCGGTACATCTTATAATCAATGTTTGATTTAAAGTCAAAGTTAAATTCCGTTGCCATGGTCAAATTCCGTATGCTTTGACGGTACTGCTCGTTTTGCCAGGCCATCATATATAGAATAATTCCTATCATTATAATCACTGGAACAAACACCACTGCCTGCATCAAATGAATCTGGGACTTAATGGAATTATGCTTCCACTTCATACTCCCCTCCTGACCGGAATGCCTTAGGCGTAATCCCATGGATCTTTTTAAACAGATAGCTAAAATAATGGGGATCTTTATATCCTACCTGATAACCGATTTCAGAAGTCCGGTAATCCGTCTTTAAAAGAAGCTCTCTGGCTGCCTCCATCCGAACCTTTGTTAAATATTCCACAAACGTGATCCCTATTTCCTGACTAAATATGGTGCTAAAATGATTGGGACTGATGTTCACGCAGGAGGCCACCACGTTAAGGGATATATTTTCATCCTTATAATGACCTAAGATATATTCTTTGGCCTTATCAAGAACCTGCCGATACTTTTTCTGAGAACAGGCGGTTCTTAAAACGATGGCCTTTTTCAAGAGATCTTTTGCATAGTCAGCGGCAGCTTCCTCTGATCCAGTACAGGGCTGCATGGCCTTTGCATCTCCTAATTCTTTCACCACCTGCTCCTGGTCAATATCAAGCTGATTTAAAAATTCATTGACTGCCAGATACACATCCATCAATATGTATTGCCGAAAAAGGAGGGATTCAAAATTGTTTCCACAAGCCTCTATATACTCCTCTACAAAATACCTTACCTCTGGAACAGAACCATTTCGAAGGAAATTGGGAACAATGTCCCTGCTTAATTTGGTCATATCCATGCCATCCAGGCTGATATTGCCAGAATCCTCATGAATGCCTATGACCTCATCTGCCCTTAAAATCTGGTTAAATTCCAGCATATAACGACCAGCATAAGCCTTGCTTGCAGCCTTAAAGCTGCTTCTGATCTCGCTGAGCCTGCATACAGGCGTTCCCACACCTCCAAAGTATTCCATATCCTTAAAACTTTCCACAAGAGAGATCAGTTTTCCTAAATGAGACTTGATTTTTTCTTCCAGTTCCAAAGGGTCATTTCCCATAATTAAAAAGGCATACCCTTCGCTAAGGCGGTTAAATAACACCACGTCAGAAACTCCCTCAAATTCCCTCTTAAGTTTTTCATCAAAGATAACTCCCATGTCAGAATACTGCTCCTGATTATCCGACACCCGAGTCTGAAACAGGATGAGATTATACATGGGCGCACTTAATTGCAGACTGTGCTCCTGACCCTTTGAAAGCATCTCTGAAAGACTTAACTTGCCAGATACGATGGTATCAAACAGCCTGTCCCTCTCCATTCGCTTTCTCTCTTCCTGCTGTTCACAAAAAGCGATCTTATACCCCTTATCACTTTTATTTTGCATGATGGCCTTGCTCATTCGCTCCAATGCTTCTAAAAGCTGACTGCTGTTTACTGGCTTTAAGAGATAATCGGCTGCGCCAATCTTTAAGGCCCGCTTTGCATACTCAAAATCATCATACCCGCTAAAAAACATGATATGAAGATCCGGAAGCTCCTTTTTCACCATCTCAGCAAGCTCCAGACCATCCATAAACGGCATTCGGATATCCGTAAGAAGAATATCAGGCTTTGTCTTAAGAATCAGGGGATATGCCAGTTCTCCATCTGGCGCCTCTCCTGAAAACTCAAACCCGTATTTCTCCCATGGTATCCCATTTTTGATTCCTTCCCGGACGATTTTTTCATCCTCGGCAAGAAAAATTTTAACCATACTGTACCCCCTCCATTCTACGTACTTTTATGATTTCATTTATCTAACACCTCTTTATACTACCACAAAAAAAGGGCGTCTGAAACTCCCAGATAAAAAGAGTTTCAGACGCAAGGTCTTGTGAATTATTCTACATCTGCCCAAAGGCTTTTATTTTGATATGTCTCATCTAAAACGGCACTAAACCAACGCCCGTTTAAAACGTTTTTCACCATCTTATCCTTTATTTCCTGGGAAACGCTAGTGTCCGCCTTCATTGCCTTTATGATGTCCTCATAAGTGGTGCTGACATCCTTTTGCGCTATGATTTCTTTTGATTCATCTCCATCAAATACCATGGAAACCTTCCGATCCTTCGACCACTTGCTCCAGGAAGTAAGACCATCACCGTTTGGATCTCCAGAAGCCAGGAAATCAGCCAAATACCGGTTATATTCCTTCGTCATAGCCACGTAGCCAGGCTTTTCAAATGCTCCCTTAAACACTTCCGTATAATTATTTTTAGAGGAAAGCATAGGAACAAAGATTCCGTGAAACGCTCCGTACTCCCCCAAATCCTTTACAGCCGAAGCATCACTTCCGTAATCAACCTGACAGAGATAGATGTCAGACTTATAATGATCGTACATGGTTTCTGCACTGGCCTGTGCATTAAAGATGCGGTACATATCACTTCCATACTTGCTGGCAAATGCTTTGGCACTCTTTAACTCCTCTTCTGAATACCCCTTCATATCATCACTTTTAAAATAAGGATCATTGAGACAGAATAAGGAAAATTCCGAGCTTCCCGTAAGCATCATCAAAGGAACGCTGTTATAGACTTCAGTATCAAAACCTTCTTTTGGAATCACCGTTCCATCTTCATAAAGATGGGGGAATACGCTCATACGAATCATGGCATTTCCCATAAGAGGTACCAGACGCTCCGGAGATATGGAATATAAGTATTCCTTCACATCCGCTCCATCGGTCATCAGCCATTTGGCTGCTTCCCCTTCTTCGGACGCTTTTTTATCTTCCACAACCAGAGGAGCCAGGGCTTTTGCAATCTTTTTCCCACTTAATGTTTCCTCTGCGGTGGTCATACCGCCGCTAAATGCGATGGCCTTTTGAAATTTCCCTTCAAACACCGGACTTATGAGCATTGCCATCACATCACGGCCTCCGGCAGAAAAACCGGATATGGTCACATTTTCAGGATCACCGCCAAATTCCTTAATGTTTTCCTTCACCCAGTCAAGAGCAGAGGCAATGTCTAACATTCCAAAATTTCCGGTTCCTCCGTCCTTAGTCAGAGCCGGAAGGCAGTTAAAGCCTAAAAGTCCCAGACGATAATCCACAGATACAAACACACAATTGGCGTTTTTCACCAGTTCCACACCTGGGATCTCTCCTGCATTGCCAGTCTGGTTATTTCCACCGTGAATGAATACCATGACAGGAAGCTTCTCACTTCCTTCTTTCGCATAAACAGTCAGGCGTAAACTATCTTCACTGCCTGTAACTTCAGTTCCTGTAAGCTGAAGAGCTGGTTTAGAGGGCGAGATGCACTCCAAAGGCTCCTTCCAGGATTCTGGTTTTACCGGAGCTTTAAAGCGAAGCTCTCCTGATGGTTCCTTTCCATATGGAATTCCGTACCAGGTTAAGATCTCCCCTTCTTTCACCCCTTTTACCGGACCATATGTTGTAGAAACTATGGTCCCATCAGACTCTGTCTCTTGTTTCGCAGATTCAACCAGTGCACTCACCGTCTCCTCTGCCTTTGAGGTGGCAGGAGCCGTATCTTTTTTCCCGGCTCCTGCGCAACCTGCTGCCATCACTGCTGCAAGAAAAACAACCCCTACAATCAGACCTTGTTTTTTCATATATGAAACTCCCCGTAAAACTTAATCTAACACTTCTCCATTGGTTTCAATTACTTTTTGATACCAGTCAAATGACTTTTTCTTTCTTCTGGATAAATCACCGCTTCCATCATCGTATTTCTCCACGTAGATGAAGCCATAGCGCTTTGCCATCTCTCCGGTGGATGCGCTGACCAAATCGATGCATCCCCATGGAGTGTAACCCATTAAATCCACACCGTCAGCCACTGCCTCTTCCATCTGCTGGATGTGTTTTCTTAAATAGTCAATGCGGTACTCATCCTGAATGGTTCCGTCTTCCTCAATCTTGTCGTAAGCCCCCAGACCATTTTCCACCACCATAAGAGGAATTTGATAACGTCCGTAAATCTCATTTAACGTATAACGAAGTCCCTTAGGATCAATCTGCCAGCCCCAGTCACTTGATTCCAGGTAAGGATTTTTTGCTCCTCCCATAATGTTACCAGAGGTCTCTCCAACTTCTTTAGAAGCAGTCGCACAGTTTGACATATAGTAGCTGAAGGTATAGAAATCCACACAGCCCTCTTTTAAAATCTCAGCATCCCCAGGCTTCATAGCTACCTCAATGTTTTGCTCCTTAAAGTAGCGTTTCATAAAGTGAGGATACTCTCCTCGAACCTGAACATCACTGCATAATAAATTTGCAATCTGGTTCTGTTTCTGCGCCTTTATAATATCATCCGGATTGCAGGTTAATGGATAGGTGGTCATGTAAGCAATCATACATCCAATTTTTGTCTCAGGATCAATCTCATGACCCGCCTTTACTGCCAGTGCACTGGCAACAAACTGATGGTGGAGTCCCTGGAAACGAAGGTTTGGAACATCAACCTGATTGGTGAAATCCGTTGTTCCTTCATTTAAGATTCCAAGAGAGAGGAAATTGCCCATTGGCATGGTTCCTGCATTAATTTCGTTAAAGGTCAGCCAGTATTTCACCTTTCCTTTATAACGGCTAAATAAAGTCTTTGCATACCTTACATACAGATCAATACACTCTCTGGAAGACCAGCCGTTGTATTTTTCTGTAAGAGCGAATGGCATCTCATAGTGTGAGATTGTAATGAGAGGTTCAATGTTCTTGCTTAAACACTCCTCAATCACACGGTCATAAAATTCAAGCCCTGCTTCATTTGGCTCCGCTTCCATTCCGGTTGGGAAAATTCTGGTCCAAGCAATGGAAAAACGGAACACCTTAAATCCCATCTCTGCAAATAAAGCAATATCTTCTTTGTAGTGATGATAAAAATCAATGGCTTCCTGACTTGGATAAAAGGTATCAGGCTCTATGGTTCTGGTGATCCGTTTGGATTTTGCATGAGAACCTCCGGTACAAACATCAGAAGTAGAGATTCCTTTTCCATCTACATCCCAAGCGCCTTCGCACTGATTGGCAGCAACTGCGCCTCCCCATAAAAAGTTTTCATTAAATACAGACATATCACACCTCTTTCAAAATTAAACAACAGTTATCAGTGTTTCTCCAGCCTTCACCTGGGTTTTTTCGCTGGCTTTTAAGCTAACAAATTGATTCATATTAGAAACTAGGACTGGAGTTGTTAAAGGAAATCCAGCTTCTTTGATCTTTTGCATATCAAATTCCAAAATAAGAGCGCCTTTTTTTACCTTATCTCCGGTTTTGCAGTGAAGAACGAAGCCCTCTCCGCCTAACTGTACGGTATCAAGTCCTACGTGTATTAAAATTTCCACTCCATCATTGCTCGTCATTCCTACCGCATGTTTTGTATCGGTGATTGCGCTAATGGTTCCATCAACTGGGGCAAATACTTTTCCTTCTTCCGGAATGATTGCAACTCCCTCTCCAAGAATTCCACCAGAGAATACTGCATCCTCAACCTGTGACAGAGGAATGACTGTTCCTGAAACAGGACTGGATAACTCAATGGTTTCTACCAAAGGTCTTTTCTCTTCCACTGGCTCTGAGACTGCTGGGGAATCTTCTTCCACTACCTCAGGTTTATAAAGAATCATTGTCATTACAAAGGTAACGATAAGAGAAATTAAAAGAGTGACAATACCGTTGGTCATATTCTTAAAACTGTCTCCACCAATCATCTGAATAATGGATAAAGAGGATGGAGATCCACCCATGGAGTATGCTACCAGGTGAGTGATGCCGGCGTAAAGTCCTGCAACGCCCGCACCGATTACACTGGCGATCATTGGAGTTTTATATTTCAGTGTTACACCATACATCGCTGGTTCTGTTACTCCGGCTACAATGGCTGAGATACCTGCTGCCGATGCGGCAGACTTTACATTTTTGTCTTTATTTTTAACTGCAACAGCGATAGATGCCGCACCCTGTGCTAAGTTAGAACAGAACATGGTGATAATTAAAACGGCATCAAAGCCAAGGCTTGCTAAACCGATCGTAGCAATCGGAAGAAGAGCATAGTGCATACCTGTCATAACAATAAAAGGCATTGCAGCAGAGAGGAGCATGATAGCGAGCCAACCTACGTTGGTATATAAAAGATTAACTCCGGCTGCCAGATAATTACCAAGGATACTACCAAGTGGACCTACAACGACTAGTGCCAATGGAATTGAAACAAATATTACAATGAGGGGCTTTAAGAATACTTTTACCAAGCTAGGGCAAATCTTTTCTGCAAACCGCTCAATATAGCCCATCAGCGGAACCATAAGAAGGACTGGCAATACGGAAGATGCATAGTTAGCTGAGGTTACAGGAAGGCCAAAATATGTGGTGCTTCCCTCTGCAAGTAAAGCTCCTAACTTTGGATGAAGCAGGAAAGCAGCCATAACCATAGCAAGGTAAATATTGGAACCAAGGCGTTTCGCGGTTGTCATAGCCAGTAAAATAGGCATGAAGTAGAAGAAGGCATCACCAGCCGCTTCTAAAGCAATATAGGTACTGCTAGCGGAATCCACCAGATTAAATGTGGTAAGAAGGGTTAAAACCACCTTAATCATACCACAACCAAGCATGGCAGGAAGAAGAGGTGTCATACAACCGGCAATGAAGCCAGAAAGACGTGAGAATAAATTCTCCTTTGTCCCATCTCCTTGTCCGTTGCCCGTAGACTCTTCAAATTTTCCGAGCTTTAACAGCTCATTATAAACATTGGAAACTTCATTTCCAATAACAACCTGATACTGACCACCCTGACGGATTACTCTTATAACACCAGGAATCTTTTCAATTTCTGCATCCTTTGGAGTGTTTCCATCCTTTAAAACGAATCTTAAACGTGTCATACAGTGGGTAAGCCCTACTACGTTTTTCTCGCCGCCAACTTTTTCTAAAACGGTTTCTGCGGTCTTTGCATGATTAAATGCCATAATTTATTCCTCCTTCAAACAAGGTAGATTTATGATAGTCTATCTGAAAAGACATCTGCCCATACGTGGGCTGTCTTTGCATTCAATGAATAGTGAATAAAAAAGAACCCTGCATCAAGCAGCCTGCAATCTTACTTGCAGCCTACTATTATGCAGGGTCCTGCCCAGACCGTATTTTGTCTGGTAACAATCCCAACTCTCAGTTTTAATTTACATCTCTTGTTACTTTTTCTATATGAATCATCAAATACATCATCTCTTCCCGGTCTACTTCATAGTAATACCGGTCATGAACGTAATTGGCTATCTTTACAATGCAATTATAGGAATTAGGGTACTTTTCCTTTAACAGATGAAACCAATCCTCATCGGTAGTCTCATACTGCTTATTTTGCAGCATACGCTGTGCGAAAAATCGAATGTGTGTTACAAACCGCCTGTAGTCCCAAGATTCTGTGTTAAGCTTAATCTGAAAAGAAGCCTCTACAATCTCAATGATATCCCGTATGATTTTGGTAATCAGTTCAAGGTTTTCCGGCTCTTTTTTATTTAACTGTCCATAGACGAAATGAAATGCCAAAAACATGGCTTCATCCTCTTCCATAGAGATATCCAGCCTTTTTTTAATCAATTCAACCGTATATTGTCCAACCTTAAACTCATTGGGATAAAACCTCTTTCCCTCCCAGACCATAGCGTTGCGAAGAATAACCCCTTCCCGGTAACGGTCAACCGCACCTGCAATGTGATCGCATATCGTAAGAATGGTTCGTTCGTTAAGCTGTATGCCAAATTCACTTTTTGCATAATCAACCGTCTGCTCACTAATATCCCAATATTCTTGGGGTAGCTTTGCAAAATATTCTTCAAAGTGTCTGGCATCCTTTTTATCATTCTGAACAAAGATACGTTCCACCAGTTTACGATCCACTTCATCGCCTTTTTTTCTACCAAAGCCAATGGATTTTCCTTTTAGAATTACTTCTTTTCCCTCAGTATTAAACGTTAATACCATGTTGTTATTCAGTACTTTCTCAATCTTCATAATCCCCTTCAAATAGAACAAAAAAAAGACAAGCACAGAGTACCACCGTATAATACAGATACGTGATTACAACCCTGTAGACCTTGCCTGCCTGACCAGTCACAAACTACACTTCTATTTTCTAAACGTAGTATAACACGAATAATTTTAGAAATCTATATGCAAACTCATTCAATTTCTTATCACTTTTTTGTGCAATGTGCACTAAATCAATTTTATATTTCTATCCGCACTCTTTTCAAAATCATATCATATTCAAAATTATAAGTCTACTATTTTTCGTAAATTTTTGTATACTAATTATGCCGGCGATCCATAATGAAAGGAAATAATAATGATAGCAAAAGAATCAGATTGGTACAAACATAGTTGGAGTCTTGATATCAAACATCAATCCTGGGTGGAGGATACAGGGAGACAGGTGAATTTTATCATCGATCACCTGAAATCATCTAAGGGACCCAACCCGTCTATATTCATTAGAAGAAATCAAAACCATTCTTGCAGAAAGAAATATGGCAGTTCAGGATTCTTTTTCTGATTATTATGGAAGCTCTTCTTCCTATAAGAACTTACAGCTTATGGTATCTTCTGTAAAACAAGCTTGACAAACCCTATTAAGAGGATTAATCTAATTAAGCACATTCTTAATCAGATTAATCTTCTTTATTCTAGATAAAGAACAGAAAGGAACCCTTATGGACCCTATAACCATCCTTCATCTCATCACAGACCCCACCAGATACCGCATACTAGAACTTCTAATGGAACGACACTACTGCGTCAGAGCCGTATCAAAAAAACTGGGAATCAGCGAACCCGCGGTGTCGCAGCAGATGAACCTATTAAAAAAAGCTGGTGTCATAACAGGGACGAAAATGGGTTACCATATGCATTATCTGGTAAACATTGATCTGGTAAAAGAAACGATCAACCAATTCGCACAAAAATTTGCTGTAAAAAGCAATATGGAGGCAGAAGCAACCGAATGCATCTGCGAATACGAATGCGGAAAAAAGCATTAAAAATATAACTTAGGAGTATGTAATGGACAAAGAATACTTAATACATGATAAGCCTGCCAAAGCCCTGGCTGCTTTTACCGTACCAATGATCATCGGCAACTTCTTCCAGCAATTTTATACCATGGCCGATTCCGTAATCGTAGGCCGATTTGTCAGCGAAGATGCCCTGGCCGCTATAGGCGCTTCCTATTCCTTTACCAATGTGTTTATCTGCGTTGCCATTGGAGGCGGTGTAGGAGCTGCAGTTATCACAGGTCACTATCTAGGAGCCAGAAATTATCAGAAGATGGTGCAGTCTGCCACCACGGCACTCTTATCCTTTCTTTGCCTCAGCGTTTTATTAGCTGCCATTGGCCTGATCTTTGGCAGAAGCTTTATGACTTATTTAAATACCCCTGAGAACATTTTGGATATGGCTACAGACTACCTTCATATTTATTTCTGGGGACTTCCCTTTTTATTTATGTATAATGTGATTTCTGCCATATTTAATGCCATAGGAAAATCAAGAATTCCTTTGTATCTCCTTATATTTTCCTCTTTGCTTAACATCCTTTTGGCTATCTTTATGGTTTATCACTTGGGACTTGGAGTACCGGGCGCAGCCTGGGCAACCTTTATTGCACAGGGTGTTTCGGTATTATTATCTGCCGTGCTCCTCTATCGGGAGTTTAAAAAATACGCCTCTTATCTTCAAAAAACATTTGACCCTATGACTCTTTCGGAGATGTCCAAGGTTGCACTGCCTTCCATACTTCAACAGTCTACGGTAGCCATTGGTATGCTTCTGGTTCAGTCCGTGGTCAACAGCTTTGGAAGCGAAGTGTTAGCAGGATTTTCCTCTGCCATGCGGGTTGAAAGCCTTTGTGTTGTTCCAATGGCCGCCATCGGAAACGCCATGTCCTCCTACACCGCCCAGAACCTGGGCGCCGGGAAAACGGATCGGGTAAGGAAAGGTTATCACGCCGCCAATTTATATATCTTCCTGTTTGCGGTATCTTCTTGTATTATTTTAGAGCTATTTCACACCCCCATTGTTCGGTTGTTCCTGGGAGGCGGCGGAACTCAGCTTGCCTACGAGACTGGAACTGGGTATTTAAGATTTATGGGCTTCTTCTTTGTTCTCATCGGGCTTAAGATGAGTACAGACGGGCTGCTTCGCGGTGCCGCTGATATGAAGATGTTTACCATAGCTAATTTCACCAACCTAACCATCCGGGTAGTTATGGCGGTGACCCTTGCGCCTCGATTTGGTATTGCCATGGTTTGGTTCGCAGTTCCTATTGGTTGGCTGGTAAACTATATTATCTCTTATTACCAGTATCGGACTGGGAAATGGAAGACAATTTTGAATTAAAAATTTAGGACAATCAGTAAACTAGCTTTGTTATTATAATAAATATCCTATATATAATAAAACAGCCACAGGTCATTTTTAAAAATGAACCTATGGCTGTTTTATTTTTTGGAAATTAATTGCTTTCAAGGTGTTTACTTTCTGGGCAATGCCTGATACGGATGAGTGTATACAGACCATGCGGCAACTGCTGTCAATAACGCAGATGAGATTAAAGCGGTAAGGATACTATACGTTTGCCAAATAAGTATGATTGACCGATTAGAGACAACTAGCATTGAAACTAAACATAAGGCAATTGTTGCAATTAATAAGATAGTAGACGCGATTGCCCGCTTCCTTGTCATTGTACGTCGCTCAATTGTCTTATTTCTTCGCAATCCTAAAAAAACCAACAAGACCGCCAATAAGCAAAATATAATCGTAAGAGATGACAACACAATATCCAAACATTGTGTACTGCTTATTTTATATGATTGGGTTAGATTGCCATCTAATATATCTTTTATGTTTTTCACCATGTTGATATTGGTGTTAGTGCCGTTGGTCAGGAGGCAAATGGCTGTCCCTTCCGTTGGGAGCATGGAGACCTGGGTACTGAAATTGGGATTTCCCCCGGAATGCTCTATGATGGTCTGATCGGTGTTTACCAACCAACCTGCCCCATAATACATGCCTTTCACCTTGGGAACGGAAGCATTGCCCTGATGAGATTTCTTGATAACCGTTTGGTATATCTCAGGTATGTCTTTTACATTCCCCATCTGTATGCCCATCCAACGAGCCATATCTTTTGTACAGGAAATAATGTAACCTGCAGGCTTATTCCCAGCATAATCCGGTGCTTGATATGGGGTTGTTATAAAAAGGGAAGAACGATAGCCTTGGGCTAAATGTCCCGTAGCCTTAGCCTCCTCTTTATATACATAGGTATTATAAAGACCTAATGGCTGAAATATCTGTTCCTTCATAAAGTCTTCATAGCTTTGCCCCGCCACCTTCTCTATCACCAGTCCCAATACGTCATAATTAACGGTTCCATAGTCATACTGGTTTCCGGGTGGGAATGATAAGTCAGTGTCAACCAGCATTTCCACAGTCTTTTGAAGCATATCTGGTGTATTGCCCTCTGGGATATCTTTCGTATGCTTCCTGTTTGTTAGTCCACTGGTATGATGAAGAAAGTTGTTCAATGTAAGACGTTCCATATCAACTGGTTTTCCCTGATATTTTAATGTAAACCAAGGTAAATATGTTTGGATTGTATCCGTAGTGGAAAGCAGCCCCTTCTCTTCCAACAAAAGAATGCCCATTCCGGTAAATGCTTTGCTAACAGAGGCCAACTCATACAGCGTATCTTCACTTGCTGACTCTTTCTCCTCACGATTGGCATATCCGGATGAAAAGTAGAGCACTTCATCCTTATTAAGTATTGAAACTGACATTCCCGGCACGCCTGATTTCCGGCAAGCTTCATCTAACAACCGTTGTATTGCTTCCCCTTGTGAATCTGACAAAGCATACGTTTGTGTTGCAAAGGTTGAGAATATTAGAAACATGGTTAATGCAAAAAAAATTGCCTTTTTCATAAACACTCCATCTTGGTATTAATCAATTGAATCACTAGACAAACAGGTACCAGTATATTCCGTACTGATCCACCACCTCTGCACAGCAAGTACTCCACGGAAGAGCCCCCAAGGGCAGGAGTATGGTTCCATGTTCACTTAACTTATCATAGGCATTTTTTACTTCCTCGTCGCTTTTAAAGCTTATCCCAAAACACATAGTAGGACGAGCGTCCTTTAAGTTTGAGGCCAGCATCAAATTTACCAAAGTATCATTCCTGGATTCACTAACGGCAAATACTTCTTCCCCGTCCTTATTCAGTTGAGCGTGCATAAAAGTCCCATCCGGATACCTTTCATAATACCCCAGGGTAAGACCAAATGTCTCCTGATAAAACTCCACGGCTTCAACTGTGTTCTTAATATACAACGTAGCCCCCAATTTCATAGTACACCCCATTTCTAAGGATTGCCTTTTAGGCATATAGATCAATGAATCAGATTTTGTATAATCTCCTATCGGTTTTTAGCATCCAGTCAAGGTGTATCTTTATGTCTTTCATCAATCACGCCACTCCACAACCTGCTCCATCCCTTTTCTAGGTCTTGCATCAGGCGCTTGGTCTGCATATCCAAATGAAATGCCTGCAAAAAGTTCACCTTCCGTGTTTAAATAGTT
Organism: uncultured Eubacteriales bacterium; assembly: GCA_963528005.1. Lineage (GTDB taxonomy): Bacteria > Bacillota > Clostridia > Lachnospirales > Lachnospiraceae > Lacrimispora. The sequence continues at coordinate 41,919 of CAURSM010000007.1, read as the reverse complement.
CTGCAATTCATCGTAGGCAAAATAAGTATCACAAATCCACAAACTACCCAATCCAAGCTCTGTTGCAGTAAGTATCATATTTTCAATTGCTGCACCAACGGACTGAGCGTTGCAAATCTCACTGATATGCTCTTCCTTTGTTAAAGAAGCATGAACGTCAATCCCCACTGGATTAATCACAAAAATAGTTACCGGTGCCTGTTCCATGATATGAAGGGTATTTACTGCCCCAGTAATATAATAGGAAACACTTGGCAAGAGAGGCTGCTCCTTCTCCCGTTCTAATCCATTTTCCATGGCTGCTATCATATCTTTCTTTGCTTCTCCTGTAACTACTACAAATTTCCAGGGCTGACCGTTTTTTGAAGACGGCGCAAGAATTCCTGCTTGCAGAATTTCTTCTATCATGTGTTTTGGCACTTCATCTGGTTTAAATTTCCGTATGCTTCGTCTGTTTTTAATTGCTTCTAACATATTATTTATACCCTTTCTTTTGATTGTGATATTGGTAGTATTTGGGGCAGTGCCTTTCGTGGTACCTTTCACATAGTTTTGATGTACTGCTTTAGTTTTTCGTCTGTTCCATTTTGCATAATATAACTACGTACAGGATCATAGGTTAAGGTGGTTTTGACAAAATTTTGATCCAAGTCAGGTAAAATTTCAATTAGGCTTTTCTTACTTATAGCGTTAATTCTCTTTAATAGCAATGTATCTTCCTTTTTCCGTTGCGCATCTTCAACCGGATAACCTATTCCAAAAGGCTCTTCAAACAAAGCATTCATGGTATTTTGCAGATTGATCTCTCCTGCCCACCCAAAGTTCAGCCCCAAGGGATAGGAAGCAACATTTCCATGATTGATTCTTCCAAATAAATACGCATCCGTTGGATTTTCAATATAGCCACAAAGAATTCCCGGCAAACTGTTACAAGCAAGCATCATGCCTTGTCCTGAGGAACAGCCAGTAACCACGAAATCGACTGCTTTACTTTCTATCAGCATACTGATGCATAAAGCTATCTGTATGTAAGAATACGACAAAGTTTCATCGTCAAACACACCAAAGTTGATCACCTGGTGATCTTGGTTGGCTACTGCATTCTTGACGCTTTTTTCTAAGATCTTATTTTTGTTAGCTTGGGAACTAGCTTGTATCACGCCTATTGTCATTTAGAAACTCCTATCCTATGTAGTAAAAAAAAGGATTTTTATTGCTTTGATAAATCTAACATTAATGCTTATCTACCGTATCGCTCCATTTTGGAAATTATCAAACCACGTCTCCATCTCTTTCTCTGTATCTACCTTTAGTATTTTAAAAATCTCATATGCAAATTCAACGGCAGCCGTTTCATTTGCCGTGATAAACCCACCATCAGAAACGACTTGAGCTGGTATGTAATATTCTTCCCCTCTATACTCTTTTACGCCCTGAAACTGTTCCAAAGAATCACCGGTATGTTTTATATTGTTTAAAAATCCGTGCTTGCACAGAAAATAAGTTGCCCCGCATATGGCTGCAACCGGAATATTATAGTTCTTCGTTTTACTAACAAATTGGGCTATTTCATCATAGTCATTTTCTTCCCAAGATAGTCCCCCAGGAATTATAAGCATTGCAACCTGATCGAAATCATGATAGCTGTTAATGCCATAATCCACTACGGCTTTTATACCACCCATTGATACCAAATTTGTGGTGCTAATTCCAATTGTCTTTACTGTATAAGCTGAAAATGAGTTAATAACAGCAACCGCATAACTTGCCTCCCAATCGCACCAGCGGTCTGTTAAAAGAAGAAGTACTTCATTTCTATTCATAACGACATCTCCTATTGGTATTTGCTCTATTAATTGGTTGCGTAAAGTCTCAATTTTTATTTATCTATCACAGTCCTCAAAACCAATTCATTCATCCTTACCTTTTCCGATTCCATTTCCGTCTTACTAGAACTAGATATGGATTTTAAATGATACAAAACACGTTCAATCTGAACTTTGGTATCCTTCACCTTAGTCTGAGATTGGTTGATTTTATCTAATACAGCCCAATCTGCAAATAATCCATCAAAAAAGTAATCTGCAAAATGGAGAAAGCCATCAATACTAACCTGTATATCGGCATCAATCGTTACATCAGTCAACTCCGTCTTAAAACGGCGCAGTTGCACCTGCAAATCCTCAACCAGCTTCTGGGCTTCATCAAGATGGCTATGTTTTGCCATTCCAGAAATCATACCTCCGCCCAGCAGATCCCAGGTTCCCCACCCCTCGGCACTATCAAGATTAGAAAGAACACGATTGGTAATACTAAGTGCCTTCTCTCCAGCAACAAGAGCCTCATTAATCTCTTTCAGTTGATTTTCAATATATGCAATGCGTTCCTCTGCCTGAAGTATCTCTTCCGCTTCATCGGATCCTGTGTTTTTAATCTCTTCTGCCTTATCCCTTAACATTCTCTCATATTGCTGCTCAGAACCCTTTAATCGGTTTATTTCTGCTTCGCTTCGCAAAATATCTTCCTCAATAGCAGAAAGCTCGCGAGCCGCAACATCATACTTTACCTTGGCAGCATATGCCTCTTCTCGCTCTTTATCCAATCGTTCTTCCTTCTTGCCAATCATGGCATAAAAGAATGCAGCCAGGCTATGGCCCTCCAATTGATCAACATCAGCCTGCTGTTCCAACTTATTTTTTTGAAATTCAGATACTCTAGCTCTTAACACCTCACGCTGTTTATTTAATTCCTTCAGCTTAGACTCCTCACGCCTTTTCTGGACGATCTGCTGTTGTAAACGCTGTAATTGTTCGTCATAATATGCCATATCAATACTCCTTTCTTTTCTATTAGATTCACTTAATCTGTGAAATGAAGTCTATCTATTAATTCTAAATATAACGTCTTACTTTATTCATATAGTCCATGTACTCTTGCCCAAATTTCTTTATGCACCATCTTTCTTCCGAAAGTATAATCCAATGAGCTGATAATTGAAATACGATAAGGATTGCAAATAGTAACCTTGACTGAGTGAGCAAACAACACCCTAAAAAATAAACAAAATATGCCACATACATAGGATTACGGGAAACTTGATAAAGTCCTTTCAAATTAATACCATTTTCCGCAGGCTTTGCAAAATCTAATACAGAGAAAAGGCACAATATGATTCCCAATGCATAGATCACCAAACCTACATAAAACCAGTATGAGTCTGTCTCTATTTTTAGAAAGAAAGGATACAGAAGGATTAAAATATTCGATACCTGATAAAACAAGTATGCCACCTTCTCCTTTCCAATCATCGGAGTAAAAAAAGCCGCACGTTTTAATGCATTCTTATTAAGTATATTTAAAACACCAAATCTTATAAGTATAAGCGGTAAAATAGACAGAAACCCATTCATAATATTTTCACCTCATGCGCTTTATTTTTATTACCATTTTAACATTTTCCTATATATAATCAACCTTCTCATAACACTATTTTAATTCAAAAAATGATTCTGCTGCAAAAGCTGTGTAGTGTTTTTTTAAGATTATCGAAACAAATAATAATCAGGTTCACAGATTCACTTTCTTGGCAATACAGAACGATCCCCTTAAAATCTTTAAACCCATGATATACTTTTTTATTTTTTACCACCAAACAAAGTATTTTATTATTGATAAACAATTTCATTTTTATATGAAATTATGATTTCAATTTTATTTATTAAAAATAATCTATCAATAAGGTCTTTTTTTCTTAAAATTATATAAATTTTACTTTACAAATTTACATAAGTACTATACCATATAGGCGTGATATGTTTATCTTTCAAGCACTATGAAAACAAAGTGATTGAAATGAGGTTAATATTCGCCATATCATAAAAATATTACATACAATACAATAAGGGAGACATACTTGTGAACAAGCAATGGACTAAAAATACTTTTATTATTATGACAGCAGCTACATTAACCATAAATACTGTTATGGTATCAAAAGCAGATGGCTGGACAGAGACAGAAAACGGCTGGCATTACGAAGAAAATGGCGGATATGCAACATCAGCTTGGAAAAAGGGACAAAGCGGCCTTTATTACCTTGGCGATAATGGTAAGTTAATGACTGCCTCCTGGATTACCGATGGAGACAAAACATACTATGTAGACTCCGAAGGGCTCCGAGTTAAAAACTCATGGATTTATAACAAATCTTGGAATGATACCACGGATAAGAATCAATATTGGTATTATTTTGATCAAAACGGGGAAATGATGACCGGAAAGCAGCAAATCGGGGATAAAAAATACTTTTTCTCCAGCACTGGCGAGATGATGACTGGCTGGATTACGTACTCAGATAATGAAGCAGAGTATTTAACAGACGAGGTCAGCAGCAATGATACCTATTACTGTCTTGAGGATGGAAGCAGAGCCAGCGGCTGGATTAAGCTGGAATCTCCTGACAATGAAGACAGTTCAGAAAAAGAGTACTGGTATAATTTTAAAAGCAGTGGACAAATTCGAAGAAACACAAAAACTTCCATTGGAGATCATGATTTCTGCTTCGATGAACAAGGCCGGATGATTGACGGCTGGGCTTATAAAACAGTTGACGATACATACATAAAGGTTGACGAAAATACCGATAAAGCGCTATTAGATACCTATAACAATGACGTAAGCAGGTATTACTATTGTGGCGAGGAAGATCTGGGCGTACTACAAAAAGAGATCTGGCTATCCATCGTGCCACCTGGATTAAATGGTGACCCTGATGAGGATACCTCCTGGTATTACTTTGATAAAAAGGGAAAGATGATGACCGCAGCAAAGGCCACCTCCTCTGAAGCTACACCATCGAATGCAAGCCGTATGGCAGAAGTAAGAAAAGTCGATACAAATGGCAAGTATGATTTAGCTGGGGACGACGATGATTTACTCCACGCACGCCTTGAAAAAATCAATAATATCTATTATCTTTTCAACTCCAAGGGAGAAATTATTGATGGATTGCTTTACATCTATAATGGTGATGATTCTTTCCAATTAAAAGAAGGGTATTATTATTTCGGTTCGAAATCTTCAAGATCCACAGGAAAAGTAAAGTTGGAAAATGAAGCAACAGAATACGATTACTATTTCTCCAAAAAGAGAGAGAAAGGCTATTCCGAAGGTCAGGGTGTCACTGGAGTGTATGAAGGAAAGTTATATTATAAGGGACTTGCAGTAACAGCAGATGAAGATACAAAATTCAAATTAATTTATATCCCTGAGTTAGCCAAAACTAACAATTCAGGTTTATACATTGTAGATGAAGCTGGAAAAGTAAAAACCGGAGGCCTGACTTCCGAAATGTATGACGGATCTAAATACAGAATTAAAAAACTAGGTTCGGGTTATCAAATTTTCCATGTAGATGGGGATACAAAAGAAGAGACAGAACTCCATGTGGATGACGCTGATCTTACCCTGGATTTTAAAGAACCTGGGCTTATTTAACTGATTTAATGATATCGTCGTGAATGTGTATCTTTCCTAATAATAATTGGGCTGGAAGCTCCATAGGAGTGTTCAGCCCTTTATTATGAGGATTAAGGCAATCTTGTTTGAGTTGCAATGACTCGCTCCATTTTAATGCGTCTAAATCAGCTTTTCAATTTCTTCCTTAAGATCTCTTTTCATACGATTTAATTCATCTTCGCTGGGACGATTGGAATCGTTATACATTTCCTCCACAGGAAGCCGCCATACCGGTCCTATTGAAGGCGTATCTCCCGATACTCTGGGAAAAAGGTGCCAATGCAAATGTGTATCTCCATTTCCTAACAATTCATAATTTAATTTTTCAGGTTGAAATACATGATAAACAGCCTCAGCTACGATAGACATTTCTTCTAAATATTTTAGCTTGTACTCTTTCTGTAAATGATGCAGTTCTATGGCATGCTCTTTACACAAGAATAAAGTATAGCCCTTAAAATGTTGATGATCCCCTATGACAACATAACCAGTTTCAAGTTCCATAACAAAATAAGGGTTGGTTCCGTTCTTTATTGTTTCAATTCGTTCACATACCAAACACCCCATATTTATACCCCCTTTTCTCTAACCATTACTATAAAAACAACTTCTTTAACGGTGTTATTACGAAATTATTCTTCCTTAATATATAGTAGAAAATAAGAATTAACTAATTATACCCTTACGCAAAACTAGAAATAATCTCTCTCAAACAACCCTTTACATCAGTATCGCAAACTCCACCATGGTAACAAATGATTTTCTCTATATCAAAATTCTCCAGATTTCGAATGGAGTCTTTTGCCTCTTCAAAATTCAATGCAAATTCCGGCACTGCCATACACAATTTTTTCCCAATAATAACCAGCGCATCTCCTGAAATCAGTGTTTTCTCCTTTTTAACATATAAGGAGATATGACCAGGCATATGACCCTTCGTGTCAACCACTTCAATGCCACCGCAGTAAGGAAGAACCGCTCCACTGTCTATTATCGAAACCTTGTCCACTTTTTTTACTGAGGCTATGATTTTTTGGAACTGTATGCCTGATTCTTTTTCATCTTCTGGCAAGGAATCCTGGAGATCTTCGGCCTGCTGTAAACGTAGAGATTTAAGCTTTCCCGTAATATAAGGGGCTTGTTCTTTCGAACACAATACTTCGATATTTGGATATTCCTGAGTTATATCCTTTAACGCCCCCATATGATCGTGGTCGTGGTGTGTAATAATTATTTTAGTTAACTGGCTTAAGGATAAACCAAATGCTTGCATTGCATGTTCAAACTCTGGCATGGAATTTGGATAACCACAATCAACTAAAATTAGTTCGTTCTCATCTTTCAGTAGTACGGGGTATATGATACGTTTCGACTCACCTGAATGAAAAGTTACTGGCATGATATAAATATGGCTCATTATAAAATCTCCTGTTCTTACACCTATTCATTGTATATCTCAATGTCTTTAAATTTGACACTACTTTAACTGCTTCCTCACGACAAGCCCTTGCTTTGTCTCTTTCGAGACATAAAACCCCATTTTCTTATACAATTCAAAATGACCTCCAAAGTCTGAAGATTGATAACTCGCTTCTTTGTACGGGTATGCCTCTACAAAGTCGAATCCATCTTCAGCAGCATCTTTACAAACACGCTCCAAAAACTGTGTGGCAATGCCCTGTCTTTTCATTTCCGGTGCAATCATAAAGCAAAATATTGATTTCACCTTTATGTCAGACCCTGGTTCTTCTAATGGCACATAATCCATAAACCGTTGCCAACTGGCACATTTGTAACAGCCTGCCTTAGTATTGGCATTGCACCAGCCAACCACCACATCGTCCTTATAGGCAAGGTAACCTTGAACGTTATTGCCTTTTACATATTCAAAAGCGCACTCTCTTCTATTCTTTGCTGTGGAAAGATCTTTACTTTTATAATCATCGTTACTCCAACACACACAATAACATTTATTTTCATCTACATTATCATCGTGTGGCGTTATATCGAAAAAATGAACGTAATCATCTGCATGTTCCGGCATCAGCTTGCGTATCTCAATTTCCATTTAATACCTCCGCAAATAGAAACAACTTTTATTTATTTCATCTTTATAATAATGATTCTAAATATAGGTAATGCTAAAAGTCACACATAAGCTCCCATTGAACACCGAAACCATCCTTTACAGTTCCAATTATCACCATGTAAGGCGGTCTTTCCAGTGGCCTTAATACTTCTCCTCCATCGCTAAGTACAGAAAAGGCCTTCATAACCTCTTCTTCTGTGTCAAACCCAATTATATGATTCACCTTTTTTGTAAGATTCACATTATCTTCATTGGACAAATCAGTCATTCTTACCTCTTGGTCACCAAACATAATCTCGGAATGGTAAACCAGTGATTCCTTTGTCTCATCTGGTTTTTCCCAGCCATTTTTCACAGCATCAGAATAATATATTAAACTCCTTACTGTACAGCCAAAGGCTCGCTTATATACCTCCAATGCTTTCTCTGTCTCTCCAGAAAAACATAATTGTTGTATTAATTTCATATCATACCCCCTTGTGAAAGAAATGTTTTACCTTACATATTTATCTACAACAATCCGAAATGTGGACTTTCCATAACAGATTTCATTTGACATAAGCAAAAAGGATGTCCTGAAGGATCAAGCATAACTCTCCATTCTTCAGAAAATTGCTCATCTGCAACGGTTGCTCCACATTGGATTGCATGTTGAACGGCGTTTTCCAAATCATTAACAGCGAAGTCTAAATGTGCCATTTGCTGCTGAGCTCCTGGCTCTCCTGGCCATACAGGTGGTATATATTCAGGATTGCGCTGAAACAATAAACTAGGATAGGATCCCTGATTCGATCCCGGAGGGTATGCATATGCAAAATCCTCTCCGGGAGACATTGTTTCCCACTTGAGCAACGCCCCATAAAATTCTGCCAGAGCATTTGGCTCTTTGCAATCCACGGTAAATGCGTACATTTTGATTTTCAATTCTTCATCCATAAGACTAATACCCCCTGATATTAATAATTTATATTATAACTTCATACTTACTACTAATTTTAGCTTGTCCGTTTGCTCATTATGTGCAGAAAACATGATACTAACTATGTTAAAAGCAAAAAGTAGCTTATTGATAACAGCATGATCTAAAATACTTAATATGCAATGTTGCATTATAAATATAATGGGAAGTTTATTATCTACACTAATTTGATTAATGGAGTATGTGTTTATTTCTTACCATTAAGTAAATATTCAGTATCTTTATCAAGTCTATCTAAACCAATAACTTTTCTTATATGTTTCTGTAAATCTTCAATCTGCTCTATTACATGTATGCTACTCGGACTGACGCTATATATTAAATCATCTTCTTTTTTACCAGCAATTGCTATTGCCAAGCTATTTAACATAAAAGTATTTGCAACTAATTCTCTGAATTTCTTTATACTTTCCTGCTGAAAATAAATTTCCCTCTGATCAAAAAATGCTATCAGATTATTTGTGTTAGTCATGGGAGCAAAAGATTTAGCTTCGTATGTTTCAACATATTCATTTCCTTCATCAATATATTTCATGAAATAACTTCTGTATTTTACAAGTTCTTCATATAATTCCTGATAAGCAGTTATTCTTTTATCATACATCTTATTAACAAAATTATATTCTCTTTCTATCTGTAATGATTTTTGATTTAAAATTGATTGAATAATCATACCTAAAAAGCCTGTAGCTACTGGTAATATTATATTTATCGCATCTACAACTCTCATTAGTACCCTCCTCACTTTATTCTATATGTATAAGTTTGTATGAACACTTATTATAATAAAGACGCACAATTACATGTACGTAATTAATGATATGTTTTCATGATCACTTCCGTGAAATGCGTACCCTAGCCCTAGTAATTATAAAGTACAACCCCTAACAAGAATAAGTTTTACATGTTATAAATATAATGGGAAGTTACAACTGCTTTACAACTTGAACTTCTACATGAAGAAACATTAGCTTTTTCTCTCATATATTTTAATTACTTATCATAGAACCGGAACATCTTTTCGTACAACTCTTTTGTTTGTTCTGTATCTCCCCATGACAAAGGATCATCCGCATAGCACATTGTAAAAAATGGTTCAACCCTTTGTATAGGCGAAGGCAGTGTCTTCCATAGTTCATATGCTTTAGCAGCAAAGGTTTCTATACTTAAGTTCGAATATGCTTTTTTCAACCCTTCCATTAAGAAAAATCCGAAAACAGAATAATCTACGTTATGTTCCTCACAATATAAAAGAATAATTGAAATTGTTTTATTTGTATCGGATGAGGCAAATTCCAACTCTAACAGCAAATCATTTTCAGGCATTTTAATAAATAGCGTATCAAGGATTTCATTATATTGACTATCCAAAATTAGACCCACACCCGACAGTATGGCACATGAAAGCAATCTTTCAATCATGAGGTGTCCTCCAAAATTTATCACTCAAAACGAACTGACAAATCGCTAAATGCCAATATTAGTAGTCCATAGTTTCTGACATATATAATATTCCTCTTCTTTAGACAAGGTTGACCATAGTTCTTTATTCATATCTGCAACTCAAAAAAATTGGCTTTGCAAGGTGGACCTTCGTCAACAAGTAGTACTAGTACACATTTTCTTTTGTCATAATATCTGTCATAAAGTTTCACTAGCTTATTCATTATTAGTATTCTTTTTAAATGATATTTGACCGTTCAGCCTTACAAATTTAATGTTTTCTACATACCTGCTATATATATAATTGAAAGTTAAATTCACTTCTTAGTTAACTTATAAACCTATAAGTAAATAAAAAACCTAGTGTATTGCTTTTATAATATCATGCTCAATATCATCAACCCATTCTTTCGGCGCGTTATCAATATTAAGAAGTCCAAGCATAACAGGAATATCTGCTATCTTTGCAATATCCAGCCAGTCAGGTGGCAGGTCCTCATATCCGTCTTTAAATGCTTTATAGACAGTAGTGTTAATATACTGCTGGACTTGGGGTTCTTTATTCCGGAATAATTTTCCGATATCTCTGTATCGGCTTTCTGCCATAGCGTACTCGAAGTCGATGAAATATACTCTACCGTCAGAAATTATTATATTACCATTGCACATATCTCCATGGCAAAGCACAAAGTCACAGTCAATACGGTTAAGGATATCATTATTGCTTTTTAAAAATTTCAATATTTCGTCTCGGACTGTGTAAGAAAGGCGAGTTCCGGGTTTTCCACTTAATGAATCCATAATAAATTCTGCTGTTTTACCCCCTGGTCTTTCAAGGTGAAGATCCTGATTAAGCAAGCCACTTTCAGAATAAGTTTTTTGATGGATGGTTGATATCATCCTGCCAATTTCCTGTACAATATCTATAGGGTAACCATGATTGTGTTTTACATATTCAGAAAGTGTTTCACCATTTATGTATTCAATTATAGCATATGGATAAGGACAAATTTTTCGGCTATCATCATAGTAATAGAGGTCTGGAATGCGGATACGCTTCTTAAGATATGAGTACATAACAGGTTCAATGTTTCTGACATTACCAGAATAAATCTTCAAAAGATATTTTTTTGTCCCAGATGTAATGCAATAATTACTTGTGCTCATACCACTATGAATAGGTGTTACAATATCAATTATTATTGATTTATCAAAGGCCGCAAGTAACGCAGCCGCAGAATTTTTATCAATATAATAAAACGAATAAATGCGATTACCCTGAACCATTTATGCCTCCATATGTTATATAAATAATTTGTACTATGTCTAATAAATATAATGGGAAGTTCATGCCCTCTACAAAATGGAAGTACTCCTCCAACCTCTCTACACAAAATGCTTATTTTGTTTGTTCCCATTCATCTCGTACTATTCCGAATAGAGTACAATCTTGAAAGCCGTCACGGGTTTTATAGTTATGTCGCAATAAGCCTTCATACCTCATTCCGACCTTTTCCATCACTTTCCCTGAAGCAGGATTTTCTACCGAGTTATATGCCTCAATTCGTTCAATATCCGTATTTTTGAACATATAATCGATAACTGCTCTTGCCGCTTCACTGGTATATCCTTGCCCCCACCAACAGCTACCTATCTTGTAACCTAATTCACCCTTGAAGTCATATTCCGAAGTTATTACGATACCAATCGAGCCAATCATTTCGCCGTCTTTTAGATACATTCCCCAGTAATAAGTGTAATCAGATTGGTAGTTATTAACCCACATCTGAATCAAATTCTTGCTATCATCTATTGATTTATGTGCGTCCCACCGCAAAAAGCGTGTAACTTTATCATCACTTGTCCAATTGTTAAACATCATTTCCGCATCAGTAAGTTCGAGTTTCCGTAATGTCAATCGTATAGTTTTTATTGTTTGCGTTCCTGCATGCTTCAATTGTTTATTCCTCCTATACGAAATATAAATTATCTACATAGGATTCGATAAAAATAGCAAACTATCTTCTCTCCCTACAAGTTCTGATTTGTCTATGCGCTATGTTTTGCCTTATAAATATAATGGGAAGCTCAAAATTCTATAAAATTTGAATTGAGTTCAGTTTGCTAAATGAAATAATAAATATTCTTATGAGAGGATTTTTACTATCTCCATAATTCTTTCATAGATATTCAAGATTCTTATTTTTATTGAGGTTTCCGTACAATTGGTATCTATATAAGAAGAATAGTCAATTTTATCATAAATCATATTTATTTTACTAAACTCCACTAAATCATACCGAAAGTTGATTTCTGTTTCATTCTTTAGGAATTCTAAATGTTCCTCAAGTATTCTAAAGTATCTGTAGCAAAGTGGCGTTATTAAATCTATTTCATTTAGTTGAAACGCTGGGTAATCAGATTTGAAAATTTTACCTTCCCAATAATACTCTAATGCACAAGTTGAGATGTTCTTAAAATACTTTAACAATTCTTGTTTAACAGATTTAATCGTAGTTGCAGTTCCTGTATTATCATCTATCAATATAATATTCGTACACTCTGGGTATTGAGTACTTAATAAATGTACCTGGTCAATCAAGGATAATTCACAATAATGATCGTTATCATACTTTGAAAATCTAACATATTCATACCCTGTCAAACCGAAACTGCAATTTCTGTCAGTAGTATATTTCTGCATAGAAATAAAAAATGGTGGTATTAACGCAGCCCCTTGTAAAGGTGAAATGATAATATCATGTTCTCCAATATAATCACACAAAGCAAAATAAGAAATAAACATGATAAGGATGTTATCCATCTCTGAATATTCACGAACCTGGGAAATATTTAGTTTCTTCATATCCATTAATAGCCTGTCAATTAAGCCTAAAGACAGCGGTGGAAATGGAACTAATTCTTCATTAAAAATAATACCAGTTATATAGTCAGTTAAATCTATTAGGTATTCTTTAAGTGCTTTATAATAATTTACATCCAAAGAAGTATAAGAGAATATGACACCAACTAATTTTGCTATACATGACAACATATATTCTGTGAGTGAAAATATTATATATCTTTTATTATCATTCGATAATTTTAAGTTTAATATTATTGGTGCATCTAAAGCTATATTTTTTACCAAGTCTGTTGTTGCAACTAAATCTGTTGAGTAATAAGTACCGTTTCTATTACAATAATACGGCTTTTTCAGACTAAAATATTTCTCTAATATCGGAAGATAATGGCTGTACTCTTCTTCAAACTTATCTGACTCAATATAAACCTCCCCTGCATAACCGAATTTATATTTAGATAATATGGTTTGATTTAAGTATGGTTTAATTATTTTATATAAATCATTCAAACTAACACCTCTCAAGTTAATGCAACTTGTAACCCTATGTGTATAATTTCTATTCTTTAACCTAACTATTTAACTATTATCTTATGAATATGATGAAATGCTATCTGCTATAGATGATGAGGGACTTAATCAAATTTACGCTAGTTTCACATATTCTATCTCATCATCATTTCTCGAGATTTCTTTATAGCCAAACTTAGTGTATAAATGTTGATTTCCTACACTAAATACTGGTGTTGATAATTGCCACTCCTTAATTTCTGGGTGCATCATCTCAACTAACTGCATTACTTTATATCCGTAGCCATTACCTTGATATATTGGATTAATAACAAAATCCTCAAATCTCATTTTGTTACCTTCCATCGGAATCAAAAATAATCCACCAATAATGTTATTATCCAAAACGATTTTGTATGCTATAAAATTAGTTATAATATCCTTCTCAGATTCTACTTTATCATACCCAGGGGGTCCTCCATTTCTACCCAAGTATGTATTTATTTCTTTATCAAAAGCCTTTATCTTTATCTCTGTTATTGCCTCTGCATCTTTTAATAGTGCTCTTTTTATTTCCACCATAAATTACCCCCAATTGCTATAAACCAGAAAGACGACCAATACTCTATCAATAATTAATTATATACCATAATAATCGTAATTTCCATATTTAACCATTCCGTTTTCAAAACATTCCATCTAGACTTCCTTCCTCTCTTTACCACACCAACACATTTAATCCCATAAAAAAAAGACCCCACACTCACATGTGAAGTCTCCCATATTACGAAACTCTCTCCTCGTCCAATCAATCGTCCGAAAAAATCATCCCGCTTATATTAATTTTCAACCCATTACCACTAACAAACCCTTATTAAATAAGGATTAGTCCATAGTGTAAGGCATAAGAGCGATATGTCTAGCTCTCTTGATAGCAACAGTAAGTGCTCTCTGATGTTTAGCACAGTTGCCTGTGATACGTCTAGGAAGGATTTTTCCTCTCTCAGATACATATCTTTTTAATTTATTTGCGTCTTTAAAATCAATAACGCCGTTCTTCTCGCCACAGAATACGCATACTTTCTTTCTTCTGCGCATGCCGCCTCTTTTGAACTTAGCGCCATCAGCTTTATCGTTTCTATTATATGCCATTGGTACTACCTCCTATCAGATTTAGTTGAATGGAAGTCCTTCGTCTTCGACTCCATCCGGAATGTTCATGAATCCGTCGCCGATTGCACTGGAGGGAGTTGGTCTGGAGGTTGGCTGAAAACCGCCATCTCCGGAAGCTCCGCCTTTGCTGTCTGCGAATTCCTGATCTTCTACAACGATATCTGTTGTATAAACTTTAATGCCGTCTTTATTCGTATAACTTCCAGTCTGGATCCTTCCGGAAACCAATACTCTCATACCCTGACGGAAATACTTCTCTGCAAACTCACCAGCCTTGTCAAATGCGACACAGTTGATGAAATCTGCGGTCTGTTCATTGCCATCCTGATTTCTGCGGCCTCTGCGGTCAACAGCAAGGCTGTACCTTGCGATGGCCATGGAGCGCTCACCTTGGGAATATCTTACTTCTGGATCACGGGTTAATCTGCCCATAAGGATTACTTTGTTCATACGATCACACTTTCTTTATCTATTATGCCTCTTGTCTAACGCATAAGTATCTGATAACCGGCTCCATAATACGAATGTGTGCTTCTAATTCGTTTGGTGTTGTGGAATCGCCATCAAATTTGATGAAGTAGTAGAAACCCTCTTTCATCTTCTGAATTTCGTAAGCTAATCTCTTCTTACCCCATTCATCGATGTTAGTTACAGCTCCGCCGAAACGAGTAATATAACCCGTAACCTGCTCAAGAGCTGCTGTTCTCTCATCATCTTCGAGCTTTGCGCTAATAACAACGGCTAACTCATATTTGTTCATGCTTGTTACCTCCTTGTGGTCTCTGGCCCCTGCTTTCAGTTTCAGGAGCAAGGATTCTATATGTCACGAGTTAACATTATACCGGAAATATTCAACAAAAGCAAGTCCTTTTCTTGATTTTCGGCACCTTTTCCGACATATTTACGCCTTTTTATGGCTTTATATTGCCATCACTGCTTTTTAATGCCCTGGTATTTTTTTCCACTAGCTTTCTTGGTACCATAATCATGTGTCCGCAGCCCATACATTTCAAGCGAAAATCAGCTCCGACTCTTAATATTTCCCATTCCTGACTGCCACAGGGATGCTGCTTTTTCAGCTTTACAATATCTCCAATTTCATAAATCATAGTAATACCCGCCTGTCCTTTCCGGGCCGCCCTTATATCTAATTATTTTAATATATTATCGATTAGCTTTAATTCTTCCTTAGAAAAATCGGTATTTTTCAAACAATCCACATTGTCTTTTAGCTGTCCTACGCTGCTGGCTCCAATTAATACGGTGGTAACTGCTTCTTCCCTTAATACCCAGGCAAGTGCCATCTGAGCCAGGCTCTGACCCCTTTTCTTTGCCACATCATTTAACTGTCTGACTACAGATAAGTTCTCCTCTGTCAGATAGCGGCCGCCTATGGTGCTTCCAGCTCTTGCCGCTCTGGAATCTTCTGGAACGCCATTTAAATATCGATCCGTAAGTGCGCCCTGTGCCAACGGACTATAGCAGATACAGCCAGTTCCGCTCTCAAGCAGTGTGTCAAAAAGTCCCTCTTCTGCCACTCGCTCAAACATGTTGTACCGTGGCTGTGCGATGAGGCAGGAAACTCCCATTCCCTTTAATACCTTAATGGCTTCCTTTGCCTCTTTGCTGCTGTAATTGGAAATTCCTACGTACAGTGCCTTTCCCTGTCTTACAATGTCAGCTAGAGCGCCCATGGTCTCTTCTATCGGTGTATTAGGGTCTGGTCTGTGATGATAGAAGATATCCACATAATCAAGCCCCATACGCTTTAAGCTTTGGTCAAGACTTGCCATTAGATATTTTCTGGAACCGAAGTTGCCGTAAGGTCCTGGCCACATGTCAAAACCTGCCTTGGTAGAAACCATCAGTTCATCCCGGTATCTTAACAAATCGCTTTTTAATACAGCTCCAAAATTCTCTTCCGCTTTTCCAAAGTAAGGAGCTCCGTAGTTGTTTGCCAAATCAAAATGTGTGATTCCCATATCAAATGCACTTAATAAAATGTCTCTCTGTGCCGTGGGTGCCTTCTCCATGCCAAAGTTCTGCCACAATCCCAGAGATACTCTTGGAAGCATGATTCCGCTTTTCCCGCAACGCTTGTAATCCATGGTTTCATATCTTTCTTTTGCCGCCTCATACATAGTGTTTTTCTCCTTTTTCAAATGAATTTTATTTATACCGAATCATGAAGTACCTGTCCAATACTGCCGCTTATGACCAGATCCGCCTTGTGATCCATAGGAGTGACCGTCTTATTAATTAAGACCATCCGATTGCCTCTATAATAATCAATCAGGCCTGCTGCCGGATAAACTGTCAGGGAAGTGCCTCCTATGATCAGCATGTCTGCGTTTGCGAGGTAGGACACTGCCTTGCTCATCACGCTTTCATTTAGACTCTCTTCATAAAGAACCACATCAGGCTTAATCAGCCCCTTACAGTCACAACGGGGAACCTTATTTTCGTCCATGGAAGCAAGCATTTCTTCCAGGTTATAAAACTTCATACACTTGGTGCAATAATTTCGTTTCACAGAGCCATGCAGTTCCAATACCTGCACACTGCCTGCTGCCTGATGGAGCCCATCAATGTTCTGTGTAATGACTGCTTTTAACTTCCCCATATCCTCAAGCTTCTTTAACGCAAGGTGGGCTTTATTTGGTTTTGCCTGGGGAAATATCATCTTATTGCAGTAAAACCGGTAAAACTCCTCTGGATTCTTTCGATAAAAGCTATGGCTGATGATGGTTTCCGGAGGATACTTATACTGTTCCTGATAAAGGCCATCCACTCCCCTAAAATCAGGAATATCGCTTTCCGTGGATACGCCTGCCCCGCCAAAGAACACAATATTGTTGCTGGCCTTGATCCATTCCTTTAACTGACTTACCCCTTCCATACAAAACCCTTTCTTATATAAATAAATCCGCATACAAAAATGCAGGGCGGATTATAATTAATCCGCCCGCAAATACCAGTCGGATGTGATACCGACAAACAATGTTAAGTTACCTCATTAAAGAATACGCCCTTTAATGGCCGTATCCGTTCCACCATGGCCTCTGCATCAGCAGGAACAGATGGAAGGCTATATCCAAACAGCCAAGAGGTCATCTCGCTGATGGTAAGAGATATGTGGGGTGTTAACCCGCTCTCTTCTACCGGAGAGATGCTAGACCCTTTTCGGTCAAGCTTCCATAGAAACAAGCCGTTATTTTGAGGGATGAACTTGTCCTTAATTTCAATGAACATCTCCATCTCGCTTACCGGACTTTCTTCCTTTAAGCTAATAACAGAAACAAAACGTTCCAGGTGAATAATTCTACCCATGGTATAAGGTTTTGCCTGGCTGCTTTCCCTCACATACTCTGGAAGACAAATCAGTTCTCTTAAAGTACCTGCCGTTTCTCCGTAATAAGCCCACACGCCAGCCAAGGTTTCCTTCTCATCCTTAGTGGTGAGAAGAATCAAATCTCCGCTGTCGCTTCTGACCTCCTTACACAGATCCCGGTAATATTCTTCACTGCGAAGAGCATAGACCTCATACTGTTTTTCAAGCTGTCGCTCTACAAAACCAGAAACTTCTTTGCATTCATCGGAACGTTCCATAAAAGCACGTCGGTTTAAATGGGTTCTTCCAGCTTCATTCAGCTTCTTTGTAGTGAGTTCGCTGATATAGGTGAAGTCAAAGGGCTGATAAATAGCAGGATCTACTGGAACCAAAAAGCTAAAGGCCATTCGTTCCTGATACATATCCATAAAGCAACGCTCCAAAAGCCGTCTCATAAATCCCTGATGACGAAAGTCAGGAGCCGTAGCCACGCCTGCCACATAATCGATGGTCCAAACATGATCCTTAACCACCACCTCATAGGGATTCCGATGAAGCATGGCAGCCATGTTCTCGTCCTTATAAGCGGAGAGAACCTTATTCTTACGTACCCGGTCCGAAAAGTAGTAATGAACAAAGCTTTCCGAATCATCTGAAAAAACCTTTTCCCAAAGCTTTTTGCTTTCCACCTTTTCTTCCTGCTTTAAATACCGTATCATTGTGAAAAACCTTTCTGAACTACGCCGTATTTCCTTGCAAATCCCATAGGATAATATGACATCTTAGCCCGTCGTAAGCCTTCCATGCCAACATCATCTTCACGGTTAACTAGATTTACTTCTTCTGTAAAACCGTGAATCAAGAACTGCTGGTTGATAAACTGATAAAGGCCCCTGATTTCAGGGTCTGCCTTTTCAATATGGATAACAGCCATCTTTTCCAGGGGATTGTAGGTTCCAATGGTAAATGCCTTTAAGCTTCCATCAATATAAACTCCAGCCATTCTTACATTAAGCATAGAGCAATTTTTCAGGATATCGTGAATACCCATTACTTCATAATCAAGCTGACGAACAAATTCTGCAGCCTCAACCTTATTCTCCCACCACTCATCAAGAAAAGAGAGAACGGATTCCCGGTCGGAACAAATCAGTGACCGGTATTCATAACGACCTTCATATTCCTTTAGAAAGTTATTTAAATGGTTTTTCTTCTTATGAAGCTTCTTACCAGCCAGAGTTTTTAATGCTTGCGCATCATAAAGGTAATCCTTTAAATCTTCCTCTTCTTTTACAAGAAACTTTTCTGGATCCAAATTCAGATACTGAATGGCTTCTTCGTCTGCCAGGAAAATCTTGAGAGGCTTTTTTAACACCTCATTAAAATACTCCACTAATTGCTGAAAATAATAGGAAAGATCTTCTTCCTTACAGATGGGCATTGCGGTGAATGGCTCGCCGCCCTTTTCCATTAGAAATAAAACTGCTTTTTCATCAATGACAGTATACTTTACCTGATAATAATCTCTCCAGATAAAACTATCCAAATAGACGCTGTCACATGTTTTATTGGGCCGTAAAGCATAGAACGGAGCAATCTTTTGCATGTCCTCTGCCTGAAGCGGCTTAAATTGTAAATTCATAATAGTTCCCTTCTAAAATATCTATCTAGCTTTTTTTCACAAAATCCGTCTTGCAATTGGGACAGTGAATACTCACCTTCCCTTTTCCTCTTGGAATCCTGATCTTCTGACTACAGCTTGGGCATTTATAAATATGGTATTGCCTCTTCTGCTGGAACTTAAAACGCCATTTCTTAAAAACTTCGGTTACCCGAAAGGTTAGGCGTTCAAATTTCTGATTCTCTTCAAAGCGTTTTCTTATATTCTTTGAAAACATGCGAAAATAACATAACGCCATAAAAAGAAAAGCCAGGATATCAACCCAGGAATTACGGATAAAAACACCTGCAAGCAAAAGGACAAGAGCAAATCCGATTAAAAACCGGCTAAGTTTATCCGCTCCGTACCTTCCAATCATAAACCGCGAAAAGCGTTCCCGAATCTGGCTCATCTTATATCCCTCGCCCCTTTTTCGTTTTGTCTTAACTATAATAACCTATGATTGGAAAGTCAATGTTACACCATCATATTTCATAATCTTTTCAGAATTTGCCCTTGGAGCTGTCTCTAAATTGTTTTGGTGTAATTCCATATTTTTGCTTAAATAAACGGTGGAAATAGCTGCTGTTTTCATATCCGATCTCCACAATGATCTCCTCTACCGGCATGGTTGTGGAGGACAGATAACCTGCTGCACGGTTAAGCCTGATAAGCTGAAGGCATTCCGTAAAAGTCATCTTGTAATATCTCTTAAATAAACGGCTTACGTAATAAGACGGCTGCATCGATAAGGTGGAAAACTCCTCCAGGGTGGCGCAAGTATAGTTATTTTCCAGATATTTATAAGCCGTAAGTACAATCTCTTCTTCATATTGCAGCATATCATGAGTTTCTGACTTGCCTGCATCATGAAGAAGCTCCATGATAAGTATACCCATGGTAGCCTGATTAATTTCTTGTCTGCCTTCTTTTTCCTCTGCATGGGACCAGATCATGTTCTCAAGCAGATTTTTGGCCGGCAGCATCTCACTTAAATGAAAATGAAGATACTCTGCCTGAGGCTCATTATTCTTATTTGATGTACCAATAAAACGATGGAGAATATCTCCGCATTCACCCATAAATGCAGGATGACTAAAAAATTCCGGCATCAAAAAGAAATGGACTGCCAAATCCTCTTCTCCTGCCGGTTCGATGGCATGGCTGGTTCCCTCCCGAAGCAAAAGCAAATCGTTGGTCCCAAGCGCAAGCCTTCTCGTGCCATTAATGACTTGAACCGTAGATCCACTGTACATATAAATCAGCTCAACGTAATTATGAGTATGATTTGATATGGACACGTTACAGGGCTGACAATACATATCCATCAGCTTTCCCGGTCTAATTACTATATTCTTATCCACTACTTTGTCTTTATAATCATTCTTATAATGCTGCAAAATTGAAGTTGCATGCGCTGAATCTCTTAAACGTTTCAGAAGTTCTTTCTTCATCTTCCCCTCCAAATAACAGTTTCACATGCCCTTCCCCCAGGTCATTATAACACCAATCTTCAAAGATTTGCAAGAAAAGACGGTTTTTATACAAATTTAGACATATCTTAATGTCACATTTTGTCATATAATCAGGGCAAAACATCAGGTATATGTAACCAGAATTATTTTTATGAGGTGAAGCGATATGAAAAAGTACCCTATCCGAATTAACAACATCGAAGATATTACCACATTTGTCAGAACGGTAACCAAGTATGATTATGACGTGGATTTATGCAAAGGAAGCGTTTTAGTTGACGCAAAATCCATTCTTGGTATCATGACAATCTGTCCGAATCCGGCTCTGGAGTTAATCATCTATAGCAATGAGCATGAAGATATTCTGGATTCTCTGTCTGATTTCCTTTTGGAAGAAAAGACCGCGTAACGTACATAGTAACAGGGATTATTGCAAAAGTAATAATAGTTAACATGAAAAAATACCTTGGTTTGAGACTCAAAACTCAAACCAAGGTATTTTTTTGCTTGTAAATTTATATTAGCGTTACATTGTAACAGCTCCTTGTTTTTAATTTACCTTAAATTCATTGACCAGTCCTTTTAACCTGCTGGCATGTTCATAAAGATCCTCACTTGCTGCAGCCCCTTCCTCTGCGTTGGCAGAGTTTGTCTGTACGACACCAGATATCTGATCCACGCCAATGGTTACCTGACGTATGGCCTCAGACTGCTCTACAGAAGCTTCTGAGATCCTGCTGATTCGATCTGTCACCTGACGGGTGGCAGCCACTGCACTAGTAACGGACTTTGCAGCCTGATCCGCAAGGCTGGTTCCATTCTCCACCGCTCTAATGGCACCATCAATGAGTTCTGCCGTATCCTTTGCTGCTGCTGCACTTCTGGAAGCCAGATTCCTTACCTCATCGGCAACCACCGCAAATCCTTTTCCTGCCTCTCCTGCGCGGGCCGCCTCTACGGCTGCATTCAGTGCCAGGATATTGGTCTGGAACGCGATTCCTTCGATGTCCTTGATAATCCTGCTAATCTCGTTAGAGCTTTCCGTGATGTCAGTCATAGAAAGAACCAGTTCTTTCATGTGATGATTGCTTGTATCAAGCTCTCCTGCTGCCTCCAGGGCCTGCTCATTGGCTCTGGCGGAATCTTTGGCGTTTTCCTCAATTTTATGAGAGATCTCATTGATCGTGGACGCCAGTTCTTCTACGGAAGCCGCCTGTTGGGACGCTCCATCCGCCAGTGATTTTGAACTTTCAGAAATATTTTGAGAGCCATAGGCCACCTGATCCGAGGTGACTGTAATCTGTTCCATGGTGGTTGTCAGCGTGCTTCTGATCTTTAACATAGAATTTTTAATCTTTGCAAAATTACCTTTGTAATCATACTGAAGCTGGAAAACAAGATTCCGTTCAGCAATTTGATCCAGAACAGCGGATATCTCATCTATGTAGTTTACATAATTCTTCAACTGACTGGAGGTATTGGAAAGAGATTCCGCCACCAGGCCAATTTCATCGTTGCTGGTTACATCTACGTGAACATCAAGGTCACCTGCGGCAATTTGCTTTGCGGCTGTAGATAGTTTAGCCAAAGGCCTTGAAATTCCCTTTGCAACCAGGAAAATAAGAAAAATCAATACAATTGCAGATAAAACAAAGATAATACCAACCGTAGCAATTACCTGGTTTTGCTGGGAAAGAAATTCTGTCCTTGGAAGACTGGAGAGCACGAACCAGCCAGTATTTCCTGCCTTTTTAATGGACCCGGCATAAGACACTTGATCCATGGTATAGTTGAAATCACCACTTTCCTTTTTTGCAAATGCTTCTTTGATGTTAGGGGATATATCAATTTCAGAAATATTTTTTTTGATCAAGTCCTTGTTTGGATGGTAAACGATCAATCCACTTTCCGTGGTCAGTATGACCGAACCAGAAGTCCCAATTTTGTAGGTTGCCATAATATCGTTTAGATGGGCAAGCGAAATATCAAGCCCCATCACTCCAAGGGGTTCGCCAGAACCTTTTTTCGTTACACCACTGGCTGCGGTAATAATGGTAAGCCCGGAACTGGCGTCTACGTAAGGTTCTGTAAGGACTGGCTTGTCCGTTTGTGTGGCTCGAAACCAGGGTCTTGATGTGATATCCCAGCCATCTTTAGACGTAAAATTATCGGATTGAGTCACCTGGCTTAAATCCACATCGGCAATCCAGGAAGCTAAGATATTTTCCGTATCTGCCGCCTGCATCTTATCAAGAGTGGCTCTTACCTGGGGATAACCTTCGCTGTCTGGCATCCGTATCTTACCTGTTGCCTTTGTCAGATACTCCTCCATCTGCTGGCTGGCAGATGCACTCTTTGTCTGTGCCATATAATAGCTAAGAAATGAGTCCACCTGATTGGCGGCTGCCAAAGATGCCGCATCCAGTGTCTGAAAGGACTGTGCTTCCATGCTTTTCTCCACCCGTTCTGAGATAATAATGCCAGATAGGATAAAAATAACAATGACAGGAACCGATATTCCAAGAAGCATCTTGGTAAAAATATGTACTTTAATTTTTTTCTTCATAGGCAACCTACCTACCTCTCCCAGTTTTTATAAATATATCACGCCGAAAAAAAGACCGCAAGACACAGAAATTGCCTAATATTTTCCGCTATTTTGGATAATATTAGGCAATTTCCCGTTTAGAATCTTAAGTTGTCATTCAAAAGAACACATTACACGCATTATCGTAAAAAACCTTCTGTTTTTCTTGCTCATTTAACAAATCGCTGTCCATGAGGAAGTTTACATAATTTTTATAGGTATCCCTCTTAAGAACAGAAGGGATGTCCGTACCAAACAGTAACCGATCCGCTCCAACAATGTCTTTCCCAATCCCAATAGACCTTCTGGCGTTTTCATAAGGATATCTATCCGGGCCACAGATATGAGGAAGAGAAGCAAGGTCGAACCATACATTAGGAAGGGATAAGAGGTCAAGACCCCATTTTAGCTTGTCCTCATCCTTAGTGGAAACTGCAAGGAGATGGCAGACCACGAACTTCATGTTCGGGTGGTTTAAGATGGCTCTTCTAAGTGCCTCCACCTGCCAGCTTTCGCTTCCGCATTTTCCAATATCAATGACAAAGACGAGTCCCTTCTCATCTGCATAGGAATAAGCTTCCTCCATGATTTCACCATCAAGAGGCAGGGTATGATGATTACTCATAAGACCAGAACCTGTACTCACTTCAAACTTTACAATTTTAAATGAGAGCTCCTCAAATAAGTGCTTTAAAATCTTATCCTTATTTCTGGAAAATGGATCATAGGAAGCCGCGCCTACAAAACGGTCAGGATAACGCTTTACGGCTTCATGGGTGTATATATTTTGGAACCCATAGTAATTTCCCTGTAAAAGAACTGCCTTTTCCACCTGATTCTCATCCATGATTGAAAGGATCTGCTCTGGGGTCACCTGTTCCCCGCCAAACATGGGTGGAATCATCTGAGGAACTACTTCACCACTTGCATAGATTGCATCCCCATTGCCTATGGAGCGAAGCTCTCCTCCAGAGCCTGTACCGGCGATGTATTGTACCAGATGAACGTGACTGTCGATAATTTTCATTCCTGTCCCCTTTTCTTTTTATTTCATATTATCATACAGGAACAAGAAAAATGCAACTCTTTTGGCATCAACCGAAGGGACCAGAATTTTAAGTTCCGGTCCCTCCCTGTATTTTTCATCTTTTATTTGTTACGCTTCAAACTGAACAAAATAAGATGCCATAATCTCTCTTAACTTCTCTTTCTTATCCGGGTCAAGCTTTGTCATTGGAAGCCTGAAATTCTCCCCGCAAAGCCCCAGCATGGAAGCCGCCGTTTTAACCGGAATGGGGTTTACCTCCATAAACATGGCATTCATAATCTTTAGCAGCTCTAACTGCATATCTTTGCTTTTCTCAATCTCTCCGTCAAAGAAATGCTGACATAACATGTGCATTTCAAAGGGCATGATATTTGCAAGCACAGAAATGACGCCCTTTCCACCAAGAGCCATAATAGGCAGTGTCAAATCGTCGTTTCCTGAGTAGATATCCAGCTTGCCTCCGCAAAGCGCAGCTACCTTAGAAACGTGGGTAATACTGGCATTTGCCTCCTTTGTGGCCTGGATATTAGGGTGTTCTGAAAGAGTTTTATAGGTTTCCGGTTCCACATTAATCCCGGTTCTAGTTGGTACGTTATAAATAATAATTGGTATATCCACACTGTCTGCAATGGTTTTATAATGCTCAATCAGGCCCTGCTGAGAGGCTTTGTTATAATAAGGGGTCACCACCAAAAGTCCTGAGGCGCCAAGAGCCTGGGCCTTTCTGGACATACGGACCGCGTGTAAGGTGTTGTTGCTTCCAGTACCCATGATAACAGGCACTCTATGGTTTACATAATGAATCGTAAGTTCCAGCAGTTCCAGTTTTTCTTTTTCCTCAAGTGTTGAGGATTCTCCTGTGGTTCCATTGACTATGATGGCATCCGTGCCATGTTCCAATTGAAACTTTAACAATTTTTCTGTTGCCTTTAAATCCAGGTTCCCATGCTCATCCATTGGAGTGACGATTGCAGCTCCAGAGCCTTTAAAAATTGCATTTTTCATAGACATCCATTCCCAAAATTAGAGGTTCATACTAACAAAAGTATGACAAACATCCCCTAATGGTACCATACACAAATCAAAATTTTCATCATATAAACCAGTATAAGGAGTGATGACCGTATGCATAATTTTCTTCTTTTAGGCGGCGATCTAAGGCAGCTTTATTTAAGCCGGATTCTTACCCAAAACGGCTTTCCAGTAACAGTTCACTATGATAAGGAGGATTCCTCCTTTTCCATAGATAAAGCCATTAAGAGCAGTAACATCATACTCTGTCCCATACCATTTACTAAGGATAAATTAAATCTGTTTTCCGTTCACAAGATGGACGATTTGGGCATTGGCAATCTTTTAAGCCTGCTGACTCCGGATCACATCCTTTTTGGAGGAGCAATTCCAGATGATGTGAAGCAATACGCAAAGGAGAACCAGATCAAGTGCTATGACTACATGGACATGGAAGAAATTACTGTGAAAAATACCATCGCAACTGCAGAGGGCGCCATTGCAGAGGCCCTTATAGAAAGCCCCGGCTGCCTTCACAAAAGCCGCTGTCTGGTTACGGGCTTTGGCAGGTGTGCAAGAACTATGGCCTTAAAGCTAAAAGGGCTTGACG
This sequence comes from uncultured Eubacteriales bacterium, assembly GCA_963528005.1. Lineage (GTDB taxonomy): Bacteria > Bacillota > Clostridia > Lachnospirales > Lachnospiraceae > Lacrimispora. The sequence continues at coordinate 15,623 of CAURSM010000007.1, read as the reverse complement.
CCGCAGTTACCATTACTGACAGAAAAGACACCCAGCTTGCGCTGGCTTCCTCCATGGGTTTTGATACCGTGGCTCTTTCTGATTTATCCCAAACCCTTGGGCAGTATTCATTCATTTTCAATACCATACCGGCTTTGGTTTTAAATGAGGAGTTAATCCGGCTTATGAAGCCAGAGGTAACCATCATTGACATCGCCTCCGCCCCTGGCGGCGTAGATTTTGATTTTTGTAAAAAGCAAAGCATCCGGGCCAAATTATGTCTCGGACTTCCTGGAATCTACGCACCGGAAACCTCCGGTGAAATCTTATTTGAAGCAATCGTTAAGTGTCTCGCTAAAAGGAGTGGCATATGAAACTGAAAGGATTAAAAGTGGGCCTGGCCGTAACCGGCTCCTTTTGTACGTTCGATAAAATAGAAACGTCCACAAAGCTTCTAACGGAACTGGGCGCAGATGTTTACCCCATCTTTTCTACTAATGTACAATTTACCGACTCAAGATTTGGTGATACTGGTGAATATATGGATCGGATTGCTGAGATGACAGGTCACAGTCCAATTCTCCGTGTAGAGGACGCAGAACCCATTGGGCCGAAAGCCTACCTGGATATTCTGCTCATTGCCCCCTGCACCGGAAATACCCTTGCCAAACTGGCAAATGGGATTACTGATTCCCCAGTTCTTATGGCTGCCAAAGCCCATTTGAGAAACTCAAAACCCCTGGTCATCTCCATTTCCACAAACGATGCCATGGGGATTAATTTTAAAAACATCGGCGAATTATTTAACGCTAAAAATATTTACTTTGTTCCCTTTGGCCAGGATGACCCAGTCAAAAAGCCTACCTCTTTGATTGCTCATACCGAGCTGATTTCAGATACTCTGGAACTTGCTTTGGAAGGGAAACAAATCCAGCCAGTCATTTATTAATGACTGACCAGGCAAGGCTTTCTCAGCAAAAGGCTGCTGCAATTCCCTTTGCAGCAGCCTTAGTCTTGGTCAATAGCCATATTTGTTTCTGAAGCCTTACTATAGATGCGGTTCCTATAGTCATAAGTCCCCATCCCATGCTGTTTATTAAAGCTCATAAGATAGTGTGACCTGGATTTGTCATATACCTGGAATCCAGCGTCTACTAAGTGGCCCTTCCATGGATCCGATTGATATACGGTGATATACACTGGTTTATGGGTTTCCTTGGAATGGGAAACAAGATAGCTTAAGAAGAATTCCTCTAGCCCCTTGCCTCGATTGGAAGACATGAGAAGCAAGGAAACTTCACTGATCTGGTCCTGCTGCTCCTTGTAGGAAAAAAATCCTATAATCGTATCCTGCTGCAAGATTTTGCAAAAACACGTTACCTCCAAAAGGCGATGAAAGCTGTCCTTACTGATTATGGTTTGGATTCTGTTATCCCAGCCTCCATAATACTGATCTACATAACGTTTACAGCAAGCCTTTTTTATTTTTATGTATGAATTCAAATCATCTATTTCTACATTCTGTAATAAAAGCCCCTGATCCAATAATTCAACCGGTAATACCATAAGCCCTCCTGACTGCGACTGCCAAAAACCTGTCTATGTACTACCATTATATTCCTATGTTCATCAGATAAAACCAGGAGTATGGATTACCTGCCTCTTCCAATGCTCCTGCAAACAGAAATCCGGTCGATTACGTATCGTTTTACCAGCTCAATTCCTCTTTTTCCATATAGTTTGGGATCAATGACAAAATCATCCCCATCTATGATCTGTCTTACCCCTTTGGTATAAGCGATTCGTAAATCAGTTGCATAGTTAACTTTACAGATTCCCTCTGAGATGCAGTTGCGCACAATATCATCTGGAACTCCGGAAGTGCCATGAAGGACCAGAGGTATGGAAACCTTCTTCCTTATGTCTTTTAGTAAATCAACACGGATATTAGGCTCACCTTGATAAATACCATGTGCCGTCCCAATGGAAACCGCCAGAGATTGAATTCCAGTCTTCTTCACAAAGTACGCCGCTTCCTCTGGAGAAGTAAGTCCGCCATTCCCGCCCTCTAAGTCATCCTCCTTGCCACCTACCCGTCCCAGCTCCGCTTCCACCGGAATGTTCTTAGGGCGGCATGCCTCCACCACTCGTTTTGTCAAATCAATATTTTTCTCCAGGGAATAATGAGATCCGTCAATCATAATGGACGTATATCCACCCTTCAGTGCCTTAATAGCCAGTTCATAGCTGCTGCCATGGTCTAAATGAAGTGCAACCGGGACCGACGCTGCTTCCGCCAATGCTTTCACATTGGCGTAGTAGAGATTTAGACCTGCATAACTGACCGTAGAAGGCGTTGTCTGTAAAATCACTGGAGCTAACATTTCCTCCGCAGCCTCAATAACAGCCATCATCATTTCCATATTTTCCACATTAAATGCCCCAACTGCATAGTGATCCCTTTGGGCATTGAGAAGCATCTCCTCTGAAGTAGCTAACGGCATTTTTACTCTCCTATTCTTTCTCCAGCAGTGCAACCAGCTCTTCCTTTGTGGTGCATTCATTCAAACGTTTCACAAAAGCCGGTTCCATTAGTTTCTGAGACAAATCTGACAGCAGTCTTAAATGAGTATCCCCTTCTCCCTCTCCCACTGCAATCATAAACACGGCGGTAACTGGAATCTCATCCGTTGCATCATAGTTAATTCCCTTTTTTGAAAGCCCCACTGCAACCCTTGGAACATTGGCAGCCGGAGATTTCCCATGAGGAATAGCAATTCCAGTTCCAAATGAGGTAGAGGAGAACTCCTCCCTTTTCATAATTTCTGCTTTGAATGCTTCTGGGTCATTTAACACTCCATCTGCCCTTAGCATCTGAATCATCTCATCAATGACCTCTTCTTTCTCTGTCTGTTCCAGGGAAAGGGTCACGGTTTCCACCTTAAACAAAGGAGTTACAGAGATGGCTTCATCTTCATGATCCACTGCCTCATATGTTTCTGTAACAGGGGGAGTTACCAGTATGTATAGAAATGCACCAACTACAGAACCAAGCAAGATACAAGCCACCCAAACCAAAGGCTTATTAACCAGTCCAAGAATCAAGAATCCGCCATGAGGAGCCGGAACCTGAACCTTCATAAGATAAGTTGCTACGGCGGAGACAGAGGAACTTATCATGAGAATGGGAATCACCTTTAAGGGATTCTTAGCCGCAAATGGAATTGCCCCTTCTGTAATGTGCGTGCTTCCTAAAATATAGTTAACCAGTGCTGCCGTACGATCTTCCTCTGTAAAACGGTTTTTCTTAATGGTGGCTGCAATTGCAAGTACAAGCGGTGGTGTAATGCAAGCCGCAGAGACTCCAGCCATAAAATAAAAATTTCCCTGTCCCAGAAGGACCGTTCCAGTCACGTAAGCCGCCTTATTTACCGGACCTCCCATATCAAAAGCACTCATGCAGCCAATGACAATTCCCAAAAGGATAGGACTGGTATCCTGAATTTTTGTCAGACTTTCCATCATCCAATGATTAAGAGCTGCACAAGGCTGGCTAAAGAGCATCATTAGAATTCCAACACCGCCAATGGTAATAATAGGTACAATGAAAATAGATTTCAATCCTTCTAGCTGCCTTGGAAGTCCTCTTAAGGCCTTAACCGTTGCCAAAGCAATATATCCAGCCAGGAAACCAGAAATAATTCCACCCAGGAAACCTGCATCGGTACTTCCTGCTATCATACCACCCACAAAACCAGCAAGGAGACCCGGCCGCCCCCCAATCGACTGGGCAATGTAGGCACTAAGCACAGTAACCATGAGTCCCATGGAATAACCGCCCACGGACTTTATAAGAGCCGCTATCTTGTTATACTGCTCAGAAGCTGGATCAAAGGAATAAATCCCCCATAAGAAGGAAATGGCGGTCAATACACCACCTGCTACCACCAGGGGAAGCATATGGGAAACACCATTCATCAGATGCTTATAGATTTGATGGGCCGCACTGGTATTTTGTGTCTGGGTGCTGCCACTTTGCTTGTTCCCCTTGCGAACGGGCACCTTGTGGTTTAGACACGCCAAAACCAGATCCTCTGCCTTATTCATCCCATCGGATACAGACACCTCCAAGACTGGCTTTCCGTTAAAACGATCCAAATCTACGTTTTTGTCACAGGCCACAATAATGGCATCTGCTGATGCAATCTCCTCCGCTGTCAATAAGTTCTCTACTCCAATGGCTCCATTGGTCTCAACCTTAATTTGGCACCCCAGCTTTTTTGCCGCTTCCTTTAAAGCCTTTTCTGCCATAAATGTGTGAGCGATCCCTGTAGGACACCCTGTAACCCCCAACAAATTCATACTCATTCCACCTTTCTCACCATAATTTCTCTTGTGTATTCTTCTACTTTATCCATTAAGCCAAGGCCACTGCTTTCTGCTACATTTGCACCGACCGCGGCAGAACGTTTTAATGCCATTTCTATATGAGAAGGATTTTTAAGCCATATACTTAAAAATCCTGCAAGCGAAGCATCTCCTGCACAAGCAGAGCTTACCAGCTTCACCTTCTTTGTCCCGGCATAATACATGGATGTTCCATTGTAGAAATAAGATCCCCCCTCTCCGAGTGTCAGTAAAATATTTTGAGCGCCTTTTTCATAAAGGTCATGAAGAACATCTTTAATGTCTTCTTCATCTCTCATAATAATTCCAAAAATATCCTTAATTTCTTCCTCATTTGGTTTGATTAAATAGGGTCGAAAACGCATCAACTCCGCCAAATGCCTGGAACTAATATCTATAATAATATGAGTCCCCCTTTTTCTGCAGAGTTCTAATATCTCATCATAAAAGGTCGCTTCCATACCTTTGGAAAGACTTCCGCTGATGATTAATGTATTCAACTCTGGAAGCTCTTTTAACAAGCTGCACATGTCTATTTGATGTTTTGCAGATACAAACGCACCTTCGTTTACTAGCTTATATTCCTGGGTCCCATCGTTTAAAAAAATATTAATTCTGGTGGTATCCTCCACCCAGACTGGGTGTGTTTTTATAAAACGCTTCTTTGTTTCTTCTATAATATACTCCCCGGAGAATCCTCCGAAAAAGCCCAGTACTTCTGACTCTGTCTGGAATCGCTTTAAACAGTAGCTTACATTCAATCCCTTCCCATTGGGTGTGTAAACTGCCCCCGATGTGCGGGTAACTGCATTCCCTTGAATCCCATCAGAAAAAACGTTCATATCAATGGCAGGATTCGTTGTCAAAGTATATATCATTTATTAGCACCTCACTTGTTTATAGAACCGTTTTACACTTATTATTATAAGTAAAAAAAGAATGAAAATCTTTTCAGAAAATGCGTTAAGAATTATAAAATCTTTTTACTGCAAAAAAATACGCCTTGATTTGAGCTTGGAAAGCCCTGTCAAGACGTATCAATATTCGTTTCAACTAAGAAAGGTACCGTGGCAAAGTCCCCAGCCTTAAGAGTAAAAAGAAATATAATCTATAATTATTCTGCAAATCATATAAAGAGGAATTCTGGAAGAGACTTCAAACTCCTTTATGGCCTGATGGGAGTGCTTAAACCCAACTAAGGAATGTTCGCTGTATGTAATCAATTTTGAGTTCTCATTGCAGCAACAAGTAATCACACAGTTTCCTCTTTGATATGCCGTAGCCGCCGAAGAAACCAGTTCCGGTGTTTCTCCATTTAGCGATAAAATAAATAAAACATCCTCTTTTCTTAATTTCCCTGCCTTGATCTGCATGATATTGGGATCATCGGTAAAGAAAACATGATAATTAAGAAGCTGCAGCTTTAAAGAGAATTCCTGGCCCACATACTTTGTAAGTCCTCTGGCAAAAACGGAAATCTCCCCCGCTTCATTTAAGGATTTGATAACTGCTAAAATATCCTTCAACGATATCCGTTCATGTACCGCCTGTGCCTCAATTAATGTCTTATTAAACAACTCATTCATCGATTGAATCTCTTCACTCTTTGCCTTATATCCAGACCTATACCGTAATTCATTAAAACCATTAAGCCCACACTTTCGAATGGCTCTTGATACGGTAGAGGGGGAAGAGTAAGTCTCAAAAGCAATATCAACAATAGAAAGCTCCGGGAGCTCCTCCTCGTGGCTATTAATAAAATGGATGATCTCCAGTTCTGTTTTCGTTAACCGTTCTAAGGTATTTTTATCCAATGAAATAATCATGTATTTCCTCCAAACTGCATTTTTATCACCAATCTGCTGCTGTTCTACGAAAAATCCTGACCTACTTATAGTATAAGCTTTTGATAATGGTCTTAACAAGCAGATTGTACTTTTTCCCCTCCTTCATGTATTTTTTTGTCATAATTACGCCCTTATTTTCTTCAATCCAATTCATTTATTGCTGTTATTTTACTTCTTATTGTTGTTACTTTACTTCTTATTGCTGTTATTTTACTTCTTATCCTTGTTGCTCTACACCTGTAACTACTTTATGTCATTGGCAATGTCGCATTTTCGCTACTTGTCAAGTAAAAAAAATTTGAACTGCCTCTTCTTTGCTTAATGGTATTACTTGAACAATTTTATTCATTTCTTCTACGGTAAAAGTATTTCCTTTTCTCTTCATCTTACGATAAAACGTACACCGATTCATCCCTATGGCATCTGCAACCGCCTCCTGGGTAATACCTGATTCAACAATCTTTCCCTTTAACATTTGAGTATTCATGAAACTCACCTCCCCTAGTTGCATTAATGCTACACCATAAAATAAGAATAGCTCAATCAATATAAAAAGTCAACACAGTTATAGCAAAAACGCATCTATATTCGTTGCATTTTTGCAACGTAAGTGATATTATACATTCAGGAGGTGGGAAAATGTCAATCACCGGTCAAAGAATAAAAGCACAAAGAAAACAAAAGCAAATGAGCGCAGACGAAGTGGCAAGCAAACTGGGCGTATCCAGATCCACCATTTTCCGCTATGAAAACGGTCACATCGAAAAAGTTCCTGCCAATGTACTAGAACGTCTGGCTGAGATTTTAGATACGACTCCCACTTATTTAATGGGGTGGGATGACGAATCTTTACCTATTAAGAACTCAGAAGATAAGAACGCTGTCATGGTAAAAGAATCATCCGATGATACCTATGAGATTGATGAACGGCTTCGAACCATAAGCATGAAAGCAACACCCATTGACAAGGACTCTATCATTCGTATGGCAGAGATTTATCTCACTTTGACAGAAGTTGGTAAAAAGAAAGCATCTGATTATGTCATAGATTTATCCGAACATACAAAATACGTAAAATAATATAATGAGTAACAAGAACTAACTTGTTTGCCGTTCCTTTAAAATCCCAGATTTTATGCCTTCACAAAAAAGACAAAAACATGATATATCATTGAAAGTATGGGCATAATTATCTTAAGGAATATTTAATTTGACATTACTAATTCTTTTTTGTAAAATACCCATATCAAAAGGGAGTAGTTGGCACTGAATCAGTGTTTGCGATTGCATCAATCCGATTATAAACACCGCTTTCACAGCATGATATAATCTGCATCGCAACGAAGTAACAAGACTTTTGTTGTAATGTCTTCTTTACAGCAAGGGTTTTTTTTTGATTTTTTTATAGAAAATACATTTAATGAAGAGGAAAAAATGGAATCATTATCAAAGAAACCTAACATATCAAAGCTATCACTTGGAGGAATTCTAATAACATTAGGTGTGGTATATGGAGATATCGGTACTTCACCACTTTATGTAATGAAATCTGTTCTTTACGGAAATGGTGGAATCCAGCACGCCTCAGAAAATTTCATTCTGGGAACCTTATCCCTGGTATTCTGGACACTCACTATTTTAACAAGCATAAAATATGTTTGCATCACATTAAAGGCAGATAACAATGGAGAAGGCGGTATCTTCTCGCTTTTCACACTGGTCCGAAGCCGTTCCAGATGGTTAATCATTCCTGCAATGATCGGAGGCTCTGCTCTCCTTGCCGATGGAATGCTAACACCTGCTGTCACCGTGACTTCCGCTGTTGAAGGTCTAAAACTACTTCCAGTTTTTCAAGACCTGTTCGGGGACAACCAAAAGAATATCGTTTTTCTGGTCATTTTCATCATCTGTATCCTGTTTTTCATTCAGCATATAGGAACTGAGTTTATCGGAAGACTGTTTGGTCCTATCATGTTTATATGGTTCGGCAGCATCGCCTTTTTTGGAATCATCAATCTTGTGCAAAATCCATTCCTGCTGCGTGCATTGTCACCTCACTATGCCATTCAAATCCTATTTAGTGATGACAATAAGCTTGGATTTTTTATTTTAGGAAGCATATTTTTATGCTCTACTGGTGCCGAAGCTCTCTACTCCGATTTAGGACATGTAGGCAGAAAAAATATTTACTTTACATGGCCATTTGTTAAAATATGTTTATTGCTCAACTATTTTGGCCAAGGTGCCTGGATCTTATCCTCCAGAAATAATCCCGGTGTTATCTTAACAGAAGATATCAATCCATTTTATCAGATGATTCCTCATGGCCTTTTAGTCTACGGAATCGGCATCTCAACACTGGCTGCTATTATAGCATCTCAGGCTTTGATTTCAGGATCCTTTACACTTGTATCGGAAGCCATAAAACTAAATCTATTTCCAAGACTTCATACCATTTACCCCTCTCCTTTAAAGGGGCAGCTTTACATTCCAGCCATCAATCGAATATTATGGATCGTTTGTATTGGAATTGTACTTTACTTTCAAAGCTCCGAGAAAATGGAGTCAGCATACGGTCTCGCCATAACAGTCACCATGCTGATGACAACCATTTTACTATTTAACTATATGCTAAAGAAGAAAACGCCCATTGTGCTTGCAGTGATTATGCTGGTGTTCTTTATGAGTTTTGAAATTTCCTTCTTTATCGCAAATATAGTTAAGTTTTTCCATGGTGGTTTTGTAGCTATTATTATCGCCGCCTCTATCTTATTTGTTATGTATCTCTGGGACAGAGCTCATATCATAAGAATGCGCTATCAGGAGTATGTTCCTATAAAAAATTATATTAACCAGCTCTCTAAGCTACGCCACGATCCAGAAGTACCAAAATATGCCAGTAACCTGGTTTGCCTAAGCAAGTGCCCAAACCCTAAGGAAATCGAGCGGAAAATCTTATACTTTCTACTAGATAAGCGCCCTAAAAAAGCAGATATCTACTGGTTTGTGGATGTGGTCGTTACAGATGAACCTTATCAGGCAGAGTATTCCATTGAGAAATTCAATACGGACCATATTATAAAAATTCAGTTGAAGCTAGGTTTCCGTATTGATCAAAACCTTAATGTGTTTTTACGTCAAATATCAACAGAACTGGTGAAGAATAAGGAAATCGAGTCACAGACCAATTCCTACTCCATTATTCCAAACCGTAAACTTGGAGATTTCCGCTTCGTATTTATCCAGGAAGTTCTATCCCACGAAACCTCATTATCCGCCTGGGACGCCTTCGTATTTAATACGAAGCTATTCATACAGAAGTTCACAGCTTCCCCCACAAACTGGTTTGGACTTGATACCAGTGACGTTTATATTGAGAAAGTGCCAATGATTATTGGACATTCCGATCGTGTTGTTTTGAAACGGGTGGACGGTAGCAAGGCAGATAGAAGGTAAGATGATTAGAAGTAAATCATATAAAAAATGAGCTTTATAAAATATATATGCCTAATTAGATATAAGCCAGACAAGAAATAGGCTAGACAAGAAATAAAAAGATCTCCTATGAAATCAAATTCGTAGGAGATCTTTTTGATAATTAATACATGGACTTGCTAATACTTACAAACCTGTAAAATATGTTATTCCATTATGGTATATATTATTTATTTAATATAATATTTTTGCTTATGGAGATACATACAAAAGGTATCAAGCAGATGTCATGATCATAAATAATATGTTTTTTACTAACTGATAAGTTTTTAATCCAACTTATCAATTCAGTTTTTCAATTAAGTCTACTAATTCAATTTACTAATTCAGTTTTAATAATCCAGTTCATCCACAAATTTTTTCGCTTCTCCCAAAGGCATTCCGGTATAATCCCGAACAAGTTTAATGGCCTCTATAATTTTACCTCTTTGTTTTAGTTCTCTCACTTCTGCGACCATACCTTCAGCAAGAACATACTTATTTTCAGACATTTCCTGCCTGCGTCTCAACTCTTCAGCTATTTTCTTTTTTACATCCTCAGAAAGTTCTTCACTCTCCGTCTGATTGTATACAAAACTTCTTTGAGGCTTTCTTTTTATAAATATACCAAGGAAAGATCCCAAAACAGCATAGGTGACTAAATATTGGAATAATCGATAAAGGTATAACCAGATTACGCTGAGCTTTACAACTTCTCCAGACTGCTTCAATATGGAAATAAAATCAGAGATTGCAAATTCTCCGGGCGCATAGTTATTTACCTCTCGTGTGACCTGTAGCTTACCCCAGTGTGATACAAGCAGCGCCAACGGCTTATTAATAATCGGATTTCCCGATGTATCAATCAGCATACCAACTACAGCAAATCCGGCTATCACATAAACCATATAATTATCCCAGGTAAGACGCTTTCGATATACTACTATGGTAAAAATCAATATTAATGTAACACTTTTCATATAACTATTATAGAGATAAGCCTCTATTATGATAGGCCCTCCCCATACAAATACTACCAATATCATGGCTATGAAAAGAAAAATAGATGATAGAATAGTAAGATTTTTTTTCATAAAAATCCCTCCTTACTAGTTTGTAGCTGTTACTTAAGTGTGGTAATTATTGGAATTTACCCCTTTATTATCTCATAAATTTTCTTGGAAATCTATATAAATGGCAGTTTTCTATGTATTGTATTAAGTATACTAGCATGATGTGAAAGATAAATCTTAGCTAGAAGGTTACTGTACCCCTTGAGGAAAATGTGGGGAATCCCCCTGTTTTCACCTGGAAGGCGTTACCAGAGACAGTCACCCCCATCACATCCTCTATTTCTTAGAATGGATTTATTAGTACTGCCTTTATCAAAAATTACCTTTCTATGGCACTGGTCCAAAAAGGTTTAACCAAAACACCTACAATTCGTTTGTATTTTTGTCTTATCTCCATTGATTCCTACATTTACAAAATGATCCATTTTAGTTTACACATCTAAAACTACATCATACACCAAAAATCATAAGAATCCGCTATTACGTAATAAATAGCGGATCACATGTTCTTTTAGGTAACAATATACTTCCGTTTTCTGTAATGAAATTATGTTATTAAATATTTTCACAGCTATCCCATGCACTAAAAAAGACAGGTGGTTATAAAAGAAACCATCTGTCTTTGTATCACTAGTTTTACTAAATAATCTAAAACTCCGCAAGCTGAATTTCCCTTGTTAATTCTTTTAAATCTCTTACGGACTCCACCATCGTCTCACTGGAAGCTGCCATCTCAATTATTTTAATTAGCCTTTCATAACAGTTGATTGGCTTATTTTCAAATCCATGGATATATTCTTCCATTCGCTTCCTACTTGGAAAATATGTACGATTCAGGGCAAATAAGGCTTGAAGCAGATGATCCAAAGAACGCTCCAGCACTTGATGATAAAATAGCACTTCTTTTCTTAGAATCACTCTACCTAGATCCTTATCATTAAGTACGCAAGTAATAGTTTGTCCAATACCTTTCACTGCTTCGCATTTTGATATTTCACATACTAAATTAGCTTTTGTTTGTAATATATTCATCTTCAATTCCTTCTAAGCTTTCAATCGTATCACGAAATCCAAATAACAAAAAAACTTCTACTCATAGAACGTTTCAAAGCAGATCATTAAATGCTTGGTTCTTTTTTAGAAATTTCATCTATCAATAATGACTTTGAAATATACATCGCTTTTAAACGATTTTTAAGAAGCGTATGCTGAGAATTACCCTCCTGAAATTTTTCCTGTGCCTTTTCACACTTACTAATAATGGAATTAACAGCCCGAAGAGCATCTTCTAAATCTTTCTTGTTAAAATCACTCATAGCATTCTCACCTCATATAAAAATTGCTATCATTATAAATGTTAACAATTATTTACTTTGCCTTTATGGTGTTACTAATCTTCTACCTAATGTTCATGATCTTACTTAAATCACCACTGCATAGAGCCTCAAGGTTATGAAATAACTTCTCCTCATTCCAATCCCACCACTTCAATTCCAGGAGATAGCTAATTAGCCTATCATCAAATCTTTTTTTAATTATCTTACAAGGATTACCCCCTGCAATGTGATAGGCAGGGATATCCTTTACCACTACTGAATTAGCTGCAATTATTGCGCCATCCCCAATATGGACTCCTGGCATGACAGTTACATTCTGTCCAATCCAAACATCATTACCTACAACGGTATCTCCCTTAAATGGAAGATCCTCCAGTGACGGTGTACATTTCTCCCAGCCATGTCCCATAATGTTAAATGGGTAGGTGGTAACACTGCACATTCTATGATTTGCGCCATTCATAATAAATTCGATCCCTTTGGCTATTGCGCAAAATTTTCCAATAATAAGCTTATCACCTATAAATTCATAATGATGAGTGACATGGTCTTCAAAGTTCTCAGCTCCATTTACATCATCATAATAGGTATAGTCACCTACTACGATATTGGGACGAGTAATCACATTTTTAATATAACAGATACTGTTAATTTTCTCATTTGGGTGTATGTCATTGGCATTTGGTCCGTACTGCATAGTATTCCTCCAACTCTTTCATTGCTTATATCTTACTATAGCTTAATAGCCTTGTCCACCTTCTAGCATGTTATATGAACGTTTCCTGTGATATCTACCTGTTTATTATACTAAGATAAGAAAATAAGTAATTAACAGCACGATCAAATAGAACAAGAACTTAATAACTATATTTCTTACACATCTTCTCTCCATAACAACTGGTATGATAACCACATTGGTTAGAATATAAACATAAAAGAATAATAAATGATAAAAGGAAAGCTTGATTCCATTTGATTGGAACAATCTTTCCTTTATCTTTATTTGTATCCTATTATTTCAATTTCTGAAATCATCTTATCTTTCCCAGCCTTCTATTATTTTTAATCTACATAAAAGGACCTTACAAAAAGAACGCTTACAAGCCGGTGTTCTTTAAAAGATGCTGAATCTGCGCCTTAGAAACACCCACATTTTCAACTGCATCAAGCTTTTCATCACCCATTCTATAAGCAGGAACTGCCCACACACCCGATTTAATAAAAGCAAGCTTGTTAGACTCCTCCAGCTTATCCCGATAAGCCCCCATTTCAAGCGACATCTTAAAGTCATCTTTATCAACCAAATCACTGACAAACTCTGTAAGAGAATCAATATCTTCAATATTAACATGTTCTTTCTGGGCTGCCTGATACATTCGTTCATGATATTTTAAAATATCAGAACCATGATCAATGGCATAAAAGTACCCTTGTATGCACAGGTCACTGTGGAGACCATGGCGTTCTGGCCTGGGATGTGACTCACACGGATGCCAAACAATAGTGACATCCTTATAATCCGGAATAAGTTCCATTAAATATTCATGGGCCCTCAAACAGTAAGGACAGATATAATCAAAAAATACATGTAGCTCTTGTTTCATTCTTTATCACCTCTCTTTTGCATTTCATCTTACGAGCCGTTTTCCTATTCCATTATAATTAATCTCTATTAAAGATGGACATATTGCTGCCAGTAATCCAAAGTACAAAATCTGAATCGTAAGTTGTGCTTATACAATCTATATTGTAACCAGGTAGCAAATTTTTGTTTTTTTTAACAAGCAAATTCATTTTAATAAATCCAAAGTGAATTAAATTTGTACAATAAATACCATTTAAATCTATCGGTCTCTTAATTAGTCGCATACAATTATTTTCTTGCCTGAAATCCACGCATATACGGCTCTGGCCACGGATATTCCACATCCATATCACGAGCTGCATGCAGCACCCAATACGGATCACGCAAAAGTTCCCGGCCCAAGGCAACAAGATCCGCTCGTTCACCACCCAGAATTTCTTCCACCTGGTGGGGTTCTATAATTAGACCAACGGCAACTGTTGGAAGTCCGGTTTTTTGTTTCAACCACTCAGTAATTTTTACCTGATACCCCGGATAAATTGCTGGCGGAGGTGTTGGTACGACTCCACCTGTACTCACATCAAGCACATCAATATAAGGCTTTACAAGCTCAATCATTTCCGACATTTCTTCCTTATGCATGCCATCCGGCTCATAATCTTCTGCAGAAACACGCAATAAAACCGGTTTGTCATCTGGCCAGACCTCATGTACCGCCTTTAATATTTCAATTAGTATACGGCATCGGTTTTCCATTGAACCACCATAAGCATCATTTCGATGGTTGGTCAAGGGGGATAAAAATTCGCTGATTAGATAACCATGAGCACCATGAATTTCAATAGCATCAAAACCAATTTCATTCGCCCTGGATGCAGAACTGCGAAATGCATTGACCGTATCTTGAATATCGTATTCCGTCATCTCGTGGGGCATAGGATACTCTTCATTGAATGGAATAGCGCTGGGAGCGTAAATCGCCTTTTCCTGAGCCCCACATTTACGCCCTGCATGATTGAGCTGAATTGCCATTTTAGCCCCCTGTTTCTGACAGGCGGTAACAATTGGGGCAAGCGCCTTTGCCTGCTCATCATTCCAAAGTCCCAGACAATGGTCAGAAATGCGCCCCCACGGCAATACACCGGTGGCTTCCATAATAATCAGCCCAACTCCCCCAACCGCACGAGAGGTATAATGGGTAAAGTGAAATTCATTTGATATACCATCGGTTCCGGCACTATACATGCACATAGGAGGCATAACGATACGGTTACGCAAAGTCATGCTTTTTGCTGTAAATGAGTTTAATAAGTACATAAGATTTCTCCCTTCTACAATAAATACATCATTTGGTAGATTAAGTTGTTCTTTTTCTTCATTCATCAAAATCACTATTGCGATGGCTGGTCATTAGTAGATCATAAATAAACTCTACTAATGCTGATTCTATCACTTATACCAATTACTAACAATCTCTTATTTTCCTTATTTGGCGCAAAGCCTCCTCCTCTTTGAGAATTCTTCCCCATTTATTATATAAGCCATATAAATTATGGTTTTTCTCAAAGACCTTTCTTTCTAGAATAATCAACCAAGCACCAAATACACAAAGCAAAAAGCCTCAGAAACCCATATTGTATCAGGTTTCTGAGGCTTTAATTATAGAGGCGACAACCAGATTTGAACTGGTGATCAGGGTGTTGCAGACCCACGCCTTACCACTTGGCTATGTCGCCATATTATTTTAGTGACCCCAACGAGATTCGAACTCGTGTTACCGCCGTGAAAGGGCGATGTCTTAACCGCTTGACCATGGGGCCGTACAAATGTTTCGATGACCTCGCAGCTACTGTTGAGTATCACGAGCTCCCCGAGTAGGACTCGAACCTACGACCTAACGGTTAACAGCCGTTTGCTCTAC
>CAURSM010000006.1:0-231030 GCA_963528005.1 uncultured Eubacteriales bacterium | reverse complement strand
TAAGTAAGTAAGTAAGTATTTAGAAATGTATTGATAATATCTATATTTAGCGCAATGATATTGGGAAGTATACTGGATATAGTGTGTTTGCGAAACGGGTAGTTCAATAATAAAGAGTAAGCATAGCTGATATTATGAGGAGGGGTTTACATGAAGTTGAAAAAGCAGTTTTCTGATTTTTATAATGAAATCAGAATTACAAGTGAAAGTGACTATTTGCGGGAAAAAAGGGAGATTTTACAAACTGACATTGAGAACAGATTCCCAACTGAATTAAAAAAACACGATATTGAACTTAAAAAGAGTGAAATTCAAATTTTTGATCAGGGAAGTTATAAATATCACACCACAATTAAAAATAAGGTAATTGATAGGGATATAGCTGTGATTATTCCTCTAAATATTTATGATTATCCGGATACTAGAAAAATAAAAAGGTATTTAAGGGATGCATTAAATTATGTTGCCGCTAGAGAAGTTAATATCAAAGAGCCTTGCGTAAATGTCACATATTACGAAGATCAAGAAGAGTGGATGCATATAGATTTGCCATTATATGCAAAACATAACGGTAAGATATATTTATCGAGAGGCAGAGAATTTGGAACACCTTCTTGGGAACCGGCTGATCCAGAAGGTTTGAATACTGATTTGTGTGGTAAAATTAATGGAAATGAGCAACTTAGAAGAATTATTCGCTATATTAAAAAATGGAAAAATGAAAAATATGCTAATTCTACATTGGCTTACGAGGTGCCACCTAGTATCGGGCTTACATATTTAGCATGTGATTGTTTTGTAGGTATTTCGTCATCTGAAGGTGATGATGATTTGGCATCTCTACAACAGACAATGTCAGCCATTCTAAATAAATTCGGAAAAACATATAAGAATAATGTTTTGGTTAAAGCAGATATATCAAGATATCTATTAGTTGAGCCTTATTCGGATATCTTTAAAAAGATGAAAGAATGTAGTGATAATTATGGAGTTACATTCTACAACAGACTATCCAAAGCTGTGGAGAGATTAACGAATGCGGTAAATGTTGAATCAGATCATGACGCCGGGGTGTATGTTCAAAAGGTATTTGGCGCTGATTTTAAAGTGCCGCCCAAACAGGCAACATCATCAAATACTCGAAGTAAAAAGGAGCATAGCTTTGGATGAAAGAGAAATTGTAAAACAGATATTGGATTCATATGATGAAGTATCCGTTATTGGAGAAGATGATGATATAGTTTTTTTTCTGCTCAAAGAAAAAGAATATGGATTCTGGTATTCTACAATAGGGAACACAACAGGAAGTCCAATCATTCTTGTAAAAAATGAGGATAAATATAATTATCCTCATATAATGCCCCTGGGTGTACCCTTGGATAAAAATAAGAAGGACAAGTATAGATTTATATGTCTGCATGAAAGTGGAAGTTATATAAGGTTTCTGCAAACTTATGAGGAAAAAATTATTGATGCCATTGATAGGTTGATTGAATTGTTATTATTAACAGACTTAGAAATCGAAGAGGAATTTCAAAAAGAATTTTTATATTATTGGAATGATGTAGCGGAAGAAGAACTAAAAATCAAATTGTACATAGGCAAGGATAGAACTTTTAAACGTATTAATACTTATTTAGGTAATAATGCCACAGTACGTATGGTAGCAAATGGAATAAGGTTATCTGATGCAGAGAAGACTAAAGATGGTAATAAAATCTGGCGTCATCAGCCCGAGCTACCCGCATTTTATATTCCAATTACAGATAACCGAAGAATTTTACCGCCTACTCGCGGTAAAAAATGGGACTCTAAGAATATTCTTATGATTATTAATGGAAGAGAATTTAACAGGATAAGTGAAGAAACTTATTTGCAAATGAGTAAAGAAAAAATTAAAACCGCCAGTGTAGGTCTTATTTTTGAAATGCTGGTAAATGGTAATAGTATTAATTTCACGGCAATTGTTTCGTTTAAAAGTGCAGCTAATGACACTCTGCTCAATAAACTTAAGAATGAAATTAAAGAGGTGCGTATTGTAAGGAGTAAAAGGGTTGATTATTACCATTTAAGCAAACAAATTGGAAATGATACATCACTAATTGGAAAAAAAGTTTTGCTAGTAGGGGCGGGTTCCCTTGGGAGTTATGTAGCTAAGGAGCTAGTCAAGGCAGGAATATGTAATCTTACTATTTATGACTCAGATATATTAGAAGATGAAAATGTGTTGAGGCACAGTTCTGATAGTTTGTGGGTTGGTTGGAATAAGGCATCTGCATTAAAGTATGATTTGGAATATATCCATCCAGAAATTTGTGTCAACGCTATTCAGAAAGATATAGATGAATTTCTTCTTAAAGAAGAGATGGTAAAAAATGATTTAGTTATTTTCACTGTAGGTAGTAGTGACATTCAATTAGCTTCTAACAGAGTATTCAAAAAAGAAAAATATGATAAAATTGTAATATATACTTGGTTGGAGGCAGGAGGAACAGATAGTCATATTCTTACTGTAGATTATTTGGAAGAAGGGTGTTTTGAATGTTTGTTTACAAATGAAAGAGGAGAATTAATTAACAATAAAGCAAACAAATTTTCAGATGCTATAGTAGAATCAAAGGTTATTAGGAACAGTTGTGGAGCTACGAGGGTCGCTTATGGAAACTCAATTTTATTAAGAACATCTAGTACTCTATTAGTTACAGTACAAGCGGCGTTTGCAAGGAAAATGTATAAGAGTGACTTAATTGATATCTCTCCTACGCAGGTGATTGATCAAGAAAATCAATTTATTGAAGGGAAGTGTCGGTGTTGTGGCGATAGAGATAGGGAATAAATGCATCAAAATGAGGCTTCCTAATGGGAGGGTTGTAGATATATTATCTCCTGTTTTAGAAGAAATTGGTAAATGGCTACAAACGGATTCAATGCTTCCTGAAAGCGGAGGATTTATTGTTGGATATAAACATAGCAAGACAGGAAATATTACCCTGGAAAATGCATCTCACCCTTATCTTCTGGATACTAGAAGCAGAACACGATTTAATATCATAGACCCCAAACATAGATTCTTTTTACTCAGGTCGCAGGCCCAAAAGAGCTTCTATATGGGGGTGTGGCATACTCATCCACAATCAATACCAGTTCCATCTAATATTGATTGGAACGATTGGTATGGAACATTGAAAGTTGATAAAACAGCATGTGAATATATTTTCTTTATTATTGCCGGAACAGAAGGTGCCAGAGTATGGGTGGGGGACTTCAGAACTAAGAAAATTACAGAGATAACTGAATGCGAGAAAGAAGGTAAATTATATAAAAATTAAGGGGTATAAAATACACTGGAATAAGATGATGGCATCAGTGATAAGTATTGGCTTTCTTTTTAGTACTGGAAAAATCGTACTAATGATTATTTATGAATTAACAGGATATTTAAAGGTGGTCATGCCATTAGTGGATTATTCGGATGAATCAAAATATTATTATGTTTTAAACGGTATACATGAAATGAAGTATGGCCAGCAAATATTGGCTATAGGGCTGATAGTTGATATTGCTGTTTTTGTTTGGTTATTCTTCTTGCTTTTGAAACAGAACTCGGCTAAGAAACTATTGATAATAGAGCATACATCTTTGCAACATATGAGTTTTTCTTATAATAAGGATGAATTAGAAGAATATTCTGTTGTAAAACTACCAATTAACCAGTATGAAACTATTTCAAATAAATCTTTACCATTAGAAGAAAAAGTGATTTTACTAATAACTGAGATGGAAAATTTATTACCCCGGATCAATGAATATATAGATAAAGATTATCAGATTGGATATGCAGGAATTCCTGTTGGAAATATTCCTTGTGTATTTATGTTAGGATATGAACTTGATGATGCTAATAAGAAACTATATTTTCATAAAAATAGAAATAATCCTTCTGATGATGATTTCCATTTACTAAAAGATATTCCAATACAAATTAAGCTTCATATTGAAAGAAAAGAAAATAATGCTGATAAAGATGGTAAGATACTGGCAATTATTCAATTAACACAACCAATACATAATGAAGATTTACATGGCGTGCAGGAGGAAAACGACTATATCTTGAAATATGAAATACAAGGTAATATTGATTATGATATAATCAATTCAGCAAAGCAAACCAATGAATATGTTCAACAGATTCTAGGCGATATTGTTGATGTTCAAAAGAATACAAAAATATCAGAAATTAAGATTTGTGTTGCAGCATCTAGTGGGTTTATTTTTGCACTTGGAACAAAATTCAGTAAAACTCAGAATATTGATACAGTTATTTATCAATTTGATAAAGTAAGATATTCTTGGGGAATTAATGTAACAAAACGAATTCCTGTTATATATTAAGTGATTGAGTGCTATCTATATGTCTCTTGATATTTAGATAGCATTTGGGTTTAAAGTAAATAAAAGTTATAAAACCATGAACTATTCCAATGGGTGTATCAGTGAATATCTCGCAGAATAGTTACTGAAGAGGGAGATACAATGGGAAATAATAGGTGAATTTTTAACCGTAATTGCTACACTAATACAAGTAGGAGCGTAAAAATGATTGCAAATAAAAATAGAAAATAATTTTCAGAAGTTACAACTCGAGACATATTATCCAGGAGCAATATTAATATTTGACGATATGTTGAGTTACTCCGGGTTTTTTTGCAGATTATTCTTATTCTAAAGTGTATTTTAAGGCTGTAGCGTATAAAAATATGGCTTATGTTTATAGCGAAGAGACATTGTCAGCTAAATTGCATACAAAAAAATTAAGATGAGGAGCCCTTTGATGTTTCAACTCATCCTTTATAAGCATTTAAACATGTAGCAATGATTATTAGCAAAAATAATTATAACCTAAATATTCTTAATAAAGCTTTTGTTTCAGCTAAAGTAAAATAAAAGTTGATGCTAACGCATTGTTCTTTACAAAAAATCAGATGCATAGTCTAGCGTCCTTGTAAAAGAAATTCTTGTGACATTTATTTTTACAAATTAAATAGAAGATGAATTATCTTAAGCAATAAATCTTGCAAAGGAAGAAAATTATATCAGTATATCGTGGTAAAAAGGTCGAAAAGACATTAGCGAGCAATTCGTTGAATATAAGTTTCAAGAGTAAACAAGGAATAACATTGCCTAATCATAAAGAGGCAAAGCAATAAAATAAGAGCAGAAGAGAAACTTCACCTTGTATAGGGAGAGATGATTGATGTGGTGTACAGAATGTAGACGAGAATCAGCAGATATAAAAAAGTTATTATTAAATGAGGTGGCAGATTGTAAGTGTTGTCAGCAAATGGCTGCAACAATAGAGGAATTAACGTTTATTTCGAAAATTAGTTATGAGGAAATTATTAAGAATGGAATTTTAAAAGAAACGCCAATCTATGATAAAGGGCATTTAATTTTTGCAAATACAAGAAAATTTAAATTTGATGATTATAATGGAGAATCATACATTCATGAAATCTGTCAAACCTTAAATTTAGAAGAAAATAAAATTATCGTTAAAAAGGAAAAATATACAATATTTAATATGATCATTGGAAAAATATATGATGATTTGTATGTAGAATGTAGTGGGGTGGAAAATGGAACAATTATATTACTTCTAACCGCATTAGAATATAACAGATACATTACTAATGGATTAATAACTTGGTTGAAAGGTACTAATTTAGCCGAAGATGCGAATGATTCACTTATGGGGGGGATTATACAAACACTAGATATGTATAAATCGTTCTCCAATGTCAGGCATCAAAAATTAATAAAATACGAAACGTTGTATTGCAATTTAGAAAGCCAAATGTCAATTGATAAGTTGGCATTTGAATATGGGTTAGAAGCAATAGAATTAAAAAGAAAAAAATTGCATAATTCTGATATAAAAAATGATGTTAATTTTAAGAAAATAATTCAAATTTTAAGGGCATTATGTATTATTAATTGTTTAAAAATAGAATATACCGAAGGAAGACTTAAGGAAAAAGAGTTATCCATAGATAAAGATGGTAAATTAATATTGAACTATTTGAGTAAAAATTATTCAGCAGAATATGTGAAGGAAATGAAAGATACACACGACAACGGTATTGCAGAAAAGTATGTAAAATCCATAAATCATATTTTAGATAATTATAAAGGCTTCAATGCTGAAACAATAAAAAAAATAATTAACACTATTCAAAACAACTGTAAAATTGGGGATGAATTTTTAGTGGCAGATAAATCTTCATGGTTAAATATTATACAAACTAGTTGCAGTTGTAGTAGGGAAATGGCAAATAATATTTTTGAAGAATTTATTTATAGAGTTGATAAGAAAAAAGTTTTCTCTGAAAAAACAAGAATTGAATACCGAGCAATGCGTAAGTGTTTTTTTGAATATGATAATAGATATATTACGATTGTGAACTTGTTGTCATTAGCCATGATAAATTGGATATTGTATATGTATTCGGGAGAAATTGAAGATGATATTCTAAAAAAGAAGATGCAAAAAATATATGAAAGGATAGATACAGAATTTGAAAAATATGTCTTTGGTCACATTAAAGATGAATTTAAAGTCGAAACTATTAAGTGGAATATAGAAAATATACAAATAAATAATGGAAATAAAAATTTAAAACTTCCGGGTCAAATTGATGTGTTACTATATATAAATAATAAAATTTTTGTAATTGAATGCAAGAACTTGGAGTTAAAGAGCGATCCTAAATCTTCGGCAAATGAGTATAATAAATTAACGAAAACAGGAAATAAAACCTTTCAGGATAAGCTACACAAGAAAGTTTCTACAATTGAACAAAATAAGGATGATGTATTGGACTTTTTGACAGTAAATAACATGAAAAATGAATTTGTGGAAACTATTGGTGTTATTGTTGTGAAAACATTTACTGATGCAAGTATAGGAAAAGCAGAGAAATATGAGGTAGTATCAGTAAGCAATATTTGTGAATGGATTAAAAGGAAAAGCCCTTCAATATAAATATGTGCATAGTTACTTGTTTAAACAGATATTTAAGAAATAAGAAATGGTATTTTGTGCTATTAAGAGATTTAACTGATAAAAGAGATTTTTTGTCAAAGATATTTCTACTGTTTATTAAGAAGGTTTTCAATTTGAGATTATTAAAAAAATGTTATCCTGTCAAGGTATCATAATGTCCTGAGGGCATCTTTTTTAACCACTCAACGCATGTTGAGACAGTGATCCTGATGACACGTTGTGGTCAAAATGATAAATAGAATACTGAAACCACAATATGTTACGGTTTTAGTGTGAAAAGGGGCAAAAATCAGGCATAGAAATTGCCTGATTTTTGCCCTGATTTTTAGTGAAAAATATAGATGATATAGGTAATTTTGATGAATATTATTTAGACGTAACGCTTGACTTCGTGGAAAGGCATTATTTTATAAAACGCTTACGCATTATAGGAGAAAAAGAAACATGTGTGCATTGTGTACAATTAACACAAGGGTAAAAGAGCCCTTTGATTATGGTAATAGAGAAGATTTTCAAGTTAAATTAGTTGAATGGATTGGTGACGTTTTGTATGATATCCTTCCTGAGCATGGATACAAAGTTCGGGACGAACAAATATTTACAGCTTTTCAGATAGCTGATGCTGTTTGCAGCAAAAAAGTTCACTTAGCGGAAGCTGGACTTGGAACAGGCAAAACATTCGCTTATTTATTATCAGCAATTCCCTATGCTAGGTTTAGTGGAAAACCTGTAGTAATTGCGTGTGCTAGCACAGTACTTCAAGAACAACTTGCTGGTGACACGGGGGATATTAAAACCCTTTCTAGGTTACTTGGATTAGAGATAGATGCTAGGATGGCAAAAGACTCATGTCAGTATATATGCGATGTTCGAGTAAATGAAAATTTAGAAGAATTCGATATGATGTCGGATGAGATTAATCAGTGGTTAAATAAAACAAAATTAGGTGAACGCTCAGAAATAGCTACCGTACCAGATCATATTTGGAAGAGGATTGGTTGGAATGAGTCTATGTCGTGTGATATTTGCATGAACCGTGGATATTGCAAACTTGTTAAGGCAAGAGAATATTATAGACTTGCGAGAGATTTAATTATTGTAGATCATGAAACATTTTTTAATGACTTATGGACAAGGGAAGAACGATTAGCAAATGGACAATTACCCATACTTCCAAATTATTCTGCAGTTGTTTTCGATGAAGGGCATAAAATACTGCTACCAGCAGCCATGCAAGCAGGACAACAAATAAACAAGGAGGAGATTGACAATATAGTCTTCACCCTTGGGGAAGTACAGGGAGCAAGAGATTCATTGGTTTCAGTAGCAGCTGCAATGGAACAGGCTTCTTATGACTTTTTCGAAAATTTAAATAGGTCTGTGATAATTGCAGAAAGCTCAGAAAGACTATCCATTCGGATGGATGAGACGTTGCAAAAGACGGCTAAAGGATTTCAAAAGGCATTAGATCACCTTCATCTAGAGATGCAGATTGAGCAAGAACTATATATAGAGTCATTATCCACAAACCAAATACAAGCATATGAATGGCAAATTGAAAGAGCCATAATGGCACTAGACAAATTCTGTAAAAATAACAGTACAGATATGATAGCTTGGGTTGATAGAGGGGATGGTAGTTTTTGGGTTGTTCCTAGGAATTTAAATGAGATGTTAAAACGACATTTATTTCAGAAAGAATTACCAGTGATATTTACCTCAGCAACGTTAAGTAATGAAGGCGATTTTAATTATTTTATACGAACGCTTGGATTAAAGGAACCTTCCAAATCTACGGTGGAAAGTCCTTTTGATTTAGAAAAACAAGTTGTTGTCTACTTACCACAGTCCTTATACAGTTTAGAAGAAAAATCTACCCATGGCATTGAAAAATTAGTATCCCTATTAAACAGTAATGAGGGAAGAGCTCTCGTACTTACCAATTCGATGGAGGAAGTTCGTAAAATCAGAAAGAGATTGGAAGGATATCAATTTCCATTTGATATTCTGTGGGAAGATAAAGGGGAGAGAGGGCACCTTGTACGAAGATTTAAAGAGGAGAAATTCTCGGTATTGATTGGTGCGAATTTTTGGGAAGGAATCGATGTACCAGGTGATGCATTAACCTTGCTAATTGTCTGGCAGCTGCCCTTCCCAGATCTAGATCCTCTCATTGAAGTACAACGTAAAGAGGCAAGAGAACAAGGACTTGATCCCGTCATAACAGTTGATTATCCTGAGATGGGACTTAAATTAAAACAAGGATGTGGACGGTTAATTAGAACAGAGGAAGATAAAGGCGCTATCGTCGTATTAGATTCTGTTATAGGAACACCTTGGGAAAAAGTTGTGATGGGAGCACTACCTTTTGGAGCGGAGATTAGGGGGATAGAAGGGCTGAAATGAGTTATGATTGAAAAGAAACTTAATAGAACTTTTATTTCTAATATGAATTTATTGGAACTGGTGTATATGAAGAAGTTCTTTTTGAATGGCTAGCTAATGGAATGCCAGTTGCTGTCCAGCAAATTGAGTTGGTTCCTTGTCGCGAATTATTAAGTATTGCAGAAAAAGATAAACGTAGTTTTTCTTCTTGAATTGGGCAGAGGATTTATGTTTGTCGGAACAATGTTGCTTTTAGTCACATCGACAATGCAAACCATTATATGATATATCACGAAAAGCCGTGGTCATCCGAGTCGCAGATTAAAATGGGAGGATAATATCGATGGAATTAAATGATAATGGAAATACAATAAATGTTGCTCATTACGAGGCTTTTACCGATAGTCCAGGTAAAGGAAATCCAGCAGGGGTTGTGTTTGATTCTGACAATCTGACAGAAGACCAGATGCAGAACATAGCTAAAAAAATAGGTTTCAATGAGACTGCATTTTTACTTAAATCTGATAAAGCAGACTTACGAATACGCTTTTTTACCCCAGGACATGAGATGAATTTATGTGGGCATGGTACGGTAGCTTCAATTTTTGGGCTGATGAAAAGAAATAATGTTACATCCTCACAGGATTTGAGCATAGAGACATTGGCGGGTATTCTTAACGTTCATTATGATCATGAGCATCAAGAGATTAAAATGGCTCAGGCATCTGCTGAATTTATAGAATTTCATGGGGATTTGGACCATTTGATGGATTCAATCGGACTACTAAGAGAAAATATCGATATGAGGTTTCCGGTTGTTTATGGTAGTACAGGGATCTGGACTTTAATTCTTCCTGTTAGAAACCTAAATGACTTTTTACGTATGAAGCCAGATAATAGAAAATTTAAAGAAATTTTAACGCAAATTCCGACTGCTTCAATCCATCCGATATGTCTGGAGACATATGAAAAAACGTGTGCAATGCATGGAAGGCATTTTTCAGCTTCACATTCAGGAACCATAGAAGATCCAGTTACGGGTACAGCTTCTGGGGTGATGGGCGCTTATTATATATCCTATATAGAGCCTTCTGACCAGACTGAAATACTAATAGAACAGGGAAATGAAATCGGGCGTAAGGGAACAGTAAGGGTATATGCGGAAAAAAAGAACTCGTTAATAAACGTTAATATTTCTGGGAAAGCGGTTTACATGGGAGATATTTTTATTGCGTATTAAACTATAATATACGATTCCTACAAGGATCAACCACGCCTTGTGGAAATCTTTTTCATACACTCTCCACATATTAAGACGGTGATGCTACTGGAGAGGAAACCTCAGTAAGCAAAGCGTTTTGGGGATTTTGGGAGGATATTGCAACGTCCTGAAAAATAAAATAGGATAAAAATAAGCGAAAGCCGTGAGTTGAAATCATCAGCTCACGGCTTTTTTGCATCTTATATCTAGAAGAGGAATTGATATAAAAAAACTTAAAAGAATAGAACCTACCAATGAAGAAAATAAAAAGTTGAAAGTTGCTGCGTATTGTAGGGTTAGCACAAAATTTGAAAGCCAACAAAGTAGCATTGATTTACAAATTTCTAATTATGAAACCATCATACAAAGTAACAGTACGTGGAAATATGCAGGAGTCTATTATGATTATGACAGCTGATTAAGGCAAAAAGGTCGTTCTAATTTGGAGAACATGATAAATAAGCCTTGGTTTTGTTGAGAGAGGCAGTAAAGGAGAGAACATCCTTCTAAAGAAAGGTAGCGGAGTTGACGTGTCAAAAACACTTATTTATTACTGACGCTAAAAACTGAAAAGGTAAAAAATATATATTGACACAGGAACTGGAGAAGAGTAAAATCATGAACGATGATAAATGTTAACGATGTTAAATGATTAAAAGGGGAAGAAAAATTTTGATAGATGAAAAAGAGAAATACATAAAAAAGGTAAAAACCCACCTGGCAGTTATGATGGGCAAAGGGAGAAAGGTTGATAAGATCCTACTGTCTCAGGGGTTAACCCGCCTTGAGCTGTTTGCGATTCAACAGATTTATGAAGCAACAAACGGAGATAAGGAACATAAAGGCATCTATGTATCAGCCTTGGCTAAAAAAATGGATATAGTCTTATCCTCCGCATCACGGACTTTAAATTCTCTGGAAAAGCGGGGACTGATATCCAGGGAGATTGATCCTGACAACAGAAGAAATATTTGTGTCATGCTTACGGAAAAAGGTTATTTAGTAAGGAAGCAGTGCCTTGAAAAAGTGAATCTGATGGTTGGAAGAGTCGTGGAAGGCATGGGAATGGAAGATATGGAACAGCTGATCAAATTGTGGAACCAATTTATTGATCAGATGGAAAGCGCAGTGAATGATATGACGGAAGAAATTGACGCACCGACAGATTGATGAGACAGAAAAGAGGGAACTGACGTGAATGTATTTTTCCGATATTTTAAACCCCATTTGATATCTTTAGTAGCAGTCATGCTACTGCTGTTCGGGCAGGCTGCTTGTGATTTATCGCTTCCAGATTATATGTCTGATATCGTAAACAAAGGTATTACATCGGGAGACACGATATACATAGTCAAAGCCGGATTTCAAATGATGGGAATTGCTTTTTTAAGCGCGTTCTGCACCGTAATTGTGGGACTGATCGGTGCGAGAATGGCAGCTGGAATCTGCCGGAATCTGCGGCAGGATGTATTTACGAGAATTGAAAGCTTTTCCAGTGCGGAGATGGAGAAGTATTCCACTTCCTCATTAATAACCAGAACCACGAATGATATTACCCAGATTCAGCAGTTGATTGTAATGCTGGTCCGAATCGTGTTTTATGCGCCCATTCTTGGCGTCGGCGGGGTCATTCATGCCCTTGAAAAGGATAAATCCATGTCCTGGATTATAGCCTTATCCGTGGGATTGCTGTTAGTAATGATTTTTTCCATGATGATGGTGGTTTTGCCCAGATTTCAGTATGTGCAAAAGTTAATTGACCGGTTAAATCTTGTAGTCAGGGAAAGCCTTGACGGAACTTTGGTCATTCGTGCATTTAATACTCAAAGATTTGAGGAAAAGCGGTTTGACAAGGTGAATGCCAGACTGACAGAAACAAATCTATTTGTCAATAGGGTTACCTCTGGTATGATGCCCGCCATGATGCTTATCATGAATCTGACCAACTTATTAATCGTCTGGGTGGGATCAAAAGCAGTATCCAGCTTTAAGATGAAAGTAGGAGATATGATGGCATATATGCAGTATGCCATGCAGATTATAATGGCTTTTTTGATGATGGCAATGATGTTTATCATGATTCCAAGAGCCATTGTATCCATAAAGAGAGTGGTTGAGATACTGACTACGGAGTCAACCATCAAGGAGCCTAAAAAAGCCGAAATCATCTCAGAATCCCCGAAAGGAATTGTGGAATACCGAGGAGTGTCCTTTTGTTACCCCGATGCTGACGAAGCAGTTCTTCGTGATATTACGTTTACGGCACTGCCGGGACAAACAACTGCTTTTATCGGTGCAACCGGAAGCGGAAAAAGCACACTGGTCAATTTGCTGCCCCGCTTTTACGATGTGACAGAGGGAGAAGTCTTAATTGATGGAGTTGATATCAGAAAATGGCCGTTAAAAAAGCTGAGAGAAATAATTGGATTTGTACCCCAGAAGGGAATCTTATTTTCCGGAACAATTGAGAGCAATTTAAAATATGGTGACAGAGAGGCCAGCAAAGAAGTGGTGGAGGAAGCCGCCAAAACGGCTCAGGCGGAAGAATTCATAGGTTCCAAGCCTGAGGGCCTTTTAACAGAGATTGCCCAGGGCGGTCAGAACGTATCGGGCGGTCAGAAGCAGCGTCTTTCCA
The DNA here is from genome assembly GCA_963528005.1 of uncultured Eubacteriales bacterium. GTDB lineage: Bacteria > Bacillota > Clostridia > Lachnospirales > Lachnospiraceae > Lacrimispora. Next base: position 217,686 of record CAURSM010000006.1, on the reverse strand, counting down.
TTGCAAGGGCACTGGTTAAAAAAGCACCGGTCAATGTATTTGATGATAGCTTCTCCGCTCTGGATTTTAAGACAGATGCAAAGCTTCGTGCTGCGCTGAAAGACAAAACAAAAGACAGCGTTACCATTCTGGTAGCCCAGAGAATCAGCACCATCATGAATGCGGATCAGATTATTGTTTTGGATCAGGGCAAAATTGCCGGAAGAGGGACTCACCAGGAACTGATGAAAACCTGTGAAATATACCGGGAAATTGCGCTGTCACAGCTGAGTGAGGAGGAATTGAAATGAGTGAAGAAAAATCCTCAGGCGGACCTGTAGGGAGGGGCGGTGGACTTGGCCAGAAGACTGAAAAAGCAAAGAATTTTAAAGGCACCATGCTTCACCTTGCCGGGTATCTAAAACAATACAAAATTTCTGTCATTGTTGTAATCTTGTTCGCATCCGGTTCCTCTGTATTTTCCATCGTTGGACCGAAGGTATTAGGAAAAGCAACCACTAAGCTTTTTGAAGGCTTGATGGCATGGGCCATGGGAACCGGATTGCTTACGGATTTTCGCTATATCAGAAACCGACTTCTACTTTTAGTTGTCCTGTATCTTGTATCGGCTATCTTTTCCTATCTGCAAAGTTACATTATGTCAGGGGTCAGTATGAAGATCACCTATGAACTGAGAAAAAACATATCGGAGAAGATGAATCGCCTTCCGTTAAATTATTATGATACCAGAACTCACGGGGAGATACTTTCAAGAATTACCAACGATGTGGATACGGTAAGCCAGACATTAAATCAGAGTCTAACCCAGATGATTACATCAGTGACCACCTTAATCGGTATTATAGCTATGATGCTTTCCATCAGCATACGTATGACTCTGGTGGCAGTTTTTGTCCTACTTGGTTCCATGGGCTTAATCGGCACGGTAGTGAAACGATCACAGAAATATTTCACCCAGCAGCAGAAAAGTCTGGGGAACTTAAACGGTCACATTGAAGAAATATATGCAGGTCACAACGTCGTCCAGATTTTTAACGGTGAGAAAGAAGCCATTGAAAAATTCCAGCAAATCAACGATAAACTCTATGGATCTGCGTGGAAATCCCAGTTTCTATCAGGAATGATGATGCCAATTATGTCTTTCGTGGGGAATCTTGGATTTGTATGTGTTTGTCTGTTAGGTGGATATTTAACGGTGAAAAAGGCGATTGAGATCGGCGACGTTCAGGCATTTATCCAGTACATGAGATCATTCATGCAGCCAATCTCCCAGATCGCCAACGTTTCCAATACCCTGCAGTCAACAGCAGCGGCAGCAGAGCGTGTTTTTGAATTCTTAGAAGAAGAGGAAGAAGTCAGGGAGACAGATAGTCCCATTGTATTGTCTGAGGTTTATGGAAATGTGGAATTTAAAAAGGTCTGTTTTGGTTATCAGCCAGATACCATGATTATCAATCATTTTTCTTCCAACGTGGAGGCAGGGCAGACGGTTGCAATCGTAGGTCCTACAGGAGCTGGAAAAACTACCATAGTCAAGCTGCTGATGCGTTTTTATGAGCTTAATTCTGGACAGATCCTGATTGATGGGCATGACAGTGTTACATTTACAAGAAGGGATTTACGTGCCATGTTCGGCATGGTGCTTCAAGATACCTGGCTTTATAACGCCACTGTTATGGATAACATCCGCTACGGTAATTTTGATAAGACAGATGAAGAAGTCATAGAGGCGGCAAAAGCGGCTCATTGCGATGAATTTATACGAACTCTGCCGGGAGGTTATCATATGGTGATTAATGAAGAATCCAGTAACTTATCCCAGGGACAGAAACAGTTGTTAACAATTGCAAGAACCATACTGGCAGATCCCAAAATTCTGATTCTAGATGAAGCAACCAGTTCTATTGATACACGGACCGAGGTTTTTATTCAGAGAGCCATGGATAAATTAATGAAAAACAGAACCAGCTTTGTCATCGCCCATCGTCTTTCCACCATCCGAGACGCGGATATGATTCTGGTCATGAAGGATGGCGATATTATTGAACAGGGAAATCACGAAGCATTGCTTGAAAAGAAAGGATTCTATTCCGATCTGTATCACAGCCAGTTTGCAGAACAATCATAGCGGAGGAAAATAATATGAAGGAAAACGAACACATCAATATTGAAGATCAGGAGATCAGCAAGGGAACGGGAAAGCTGAAAAAAGTACTCCTTCCTCTTTTACTGGCGGTTATTTTATTGGGAGCCGGTACCGCAGGATATTTCTATTATGTGAGCACAAACTATTTTAAAACGGATAATGCCAGAGTAACAGCAAAGCTGTATTCGGTAAAAGCCGTAGCAAATGGAAAGCTTTTATCCTGGGAAATAGAAAATGGAGATCTGGTGGAACAGAACCAGGTGCTTGGACGTCAGGAAACCCTTCCTTATATTACATCACCAATAACCGGAACCGTAGTGAAAAATGAGGGAGCTGCCAATCAGGCAGTTGCCATGGGTTCGGAACTGGCAGTTGTGGCGGATACATCCGATCTTTATGTCGGAGTAAACGTGGAAGAGACAGATATCATGAAAATAAAGTTGGGACAGAAAGTGGATATTAAACTGGATGCCTATCCAGGAAAACTGTTTAAGGGGCAGGTAATTGAGATCGATCCCGCGACCCAGACCTATTTTTCAGGAGGAACCAGTTTTACCACCAGTGGCGACTATACTAAGGTAACACAGCTGATTCCGATTAAGGTAGCGATAGAAAATCAGCAGAATCTTCCTCTTGTTTTTGGAATGAATGCTTCTGTGAAAGTTCATTTAAAATAATAGTCTGAGAAGGAGAAAACGGATGAAGAAGATAGCAGCAGTTTTAATGGTAACAACAATACTTTCGTCGGCTCTTTTTGGCTGTTCTGGAGCTGAAAAACAGACAGAAGTAACGGTTGCTGCAGCGAAACAAGGAAAAGATTTATCTGCCATGGTATGGCAGGGAACGGTAGAGGCATTAAGCAGCGTTGATATCATTCCCATTGCAAGCGGTAAGGTGACCCAGATCTTAGCCAAAGAAGGCGATCATGTAGAAGCAGGTGCTCCCTTATTTCAGATCGACAATCAGGATGCCAGTCTGCAGTTAGAGCAGGCGAAAGCAGGCGTCCAGGCAGCCCAGGCTTCTTATGACAGTGCACAAAAGGCAAATCAGTTAAACACAGTGGTAAAGCCTGCCCAGATCAGCTTCACCACGGCAAGTGACAATTTTAACCGGATTAAAGTACTTTATGAAAGTGGTGCTGTATCCCAGGCAGATTATGAGGCAGCTAAGGCCCAGATGGATGTGGCCCAGGTTCAGCTTCAAGCAGCCCAGAATAGTCAGACCACAAACGGTGAGGTGACAAAGGCTCAGCTTGAAAGTGCTAAGGCAGCTCTGAATATTGCCCAGAAGAAATACGATGACTGTATGGTGGCATCACCTATAAAAGGTCTGGTGACAAAAATAAGTGTGGAAGCAGGCCAGACGGTTTCTCCCCAGATAAAAGCGGCCACAGTTATCGATGACAGTGGTAAAAACGTGGAGATTAAGGTAGCTGACATGGATATAGACCAGATCAAAATCGGAACAGAAGTAGAAGTAAATCTTCAGACCCTTGGGGAAAATTTAAAGGGAAGCATCAGCGATATTTCTGCAGTCAGTGATTCCAGTACCGGAATGTTTCTTGTGACTGTCTCTCTGGGAGAAGAAAGTTCGAACAACGCAATCGGACTCATAGCGGATATCAGACTTGTCGGCGACAAGGGGGAAAATTCAGTCTATATTCCGGCGAAGTCCGTTCAGTCCGATGATTCAGGGGCATATGTTTATCGGGTATCGGAAAACAGCGTTGTGAAAACACCTGTCACCCTGGGAAAGAAAAAGAATGCTTATATTGAAGTGACAAAAGGACTTTCAACTGGTGACCTGGTTGTTTTGCAAAGCAGTAAACCATTGATAGATGGAGAAAAAATCAATATATTGACTGTGAAACAGCAGGGTTAAATAGAAAAAAGGGGAAGTTGGTAGAAAGCTATTTTATGCGCAACCTTCAGGTAATAAGAAACCAAAATCAACTTTGGAACGGCATAAGAAATTTTATAAAATATATGAAAGTAATTAATGAACGCAGTCACTGCCGAAATTTCCGGCGGAAACTGCGTTTTTTGTTGTAAAAAGGATTTTCAAATTTTCTTTCTGGGAATACTTTTTTGTAAGTGATTTGCTCTCGGTTGGAGGACTTTTTGCTACAGGGCTTTACAAGCCATGCTCTTTTATCCACCCAATCACATCACGTTGTTCCTCTTTTGATATTCGGTGTTCAATCGGATAGGTATGGAATTGTACCTGTTCGGTTCGTTCTTTAAAGAACTGATAATTTTCTTCTCCAATGTTTAATGGAAAGATTGGATCAGCTTTCCCGTGGGCAATAAAGACGGATAACTCATCAACTGGCTTTAGGGTGTAGTTATCTTTCAAATGCTTTGGAATGTATCCGCTTAAAGCTGCAATTCCTTTTATTCGATTTCCCAGTGTCAAAGCAAGACTCATGGATAAGATGGCACCCTGACTGAATCCGGCTAAATATTGTCTGGAAGTATTCACTGGATACTTGCTTGGAATGGTATCAATCAGTTTGGTGAGGGCAGTGATTGCATGGTCAAAGGAGTCTGGATTGGGGTTACCAAAGCCTTTGATTGTGAAATATTCATAGCCTCCATTCAAATCTAACATACCTCGGATACCGACAAGAATAAAACGATCTTTTAGTTCTTTAAACAAACTCATAATATCTGTTTCATTACTGCCTCGTCCGTGCATGGCATAAAGAACGGGATATTTTTTGCCCTCTTCCATATTAGAAGGAAGAGAAATATCATAATATAAATTTGAATTCATAAGATCACTTTGTTCCTTTCCTTGTAGAATGGTTTCATTATTACAAATCAGAAGATAGTTGTCAATATACCTTCATGATTACGGAAGATTTTATCATAAGAAGATAGGAGACAAAGGGATATTCTTATTGGAGTACTTTTATTTTTGGAATAGAAGCTTCGCAGGGAACTGCTACCTGGCATTTCCCGCAGCCATATCTTGGTTTATAGATTGCAAGGGACTGATTGGAAAAGTCAGAGCATAAGGTGTTATTTTTCATATTCCAGTAATATTGCTTGGGCTGGACATCTTTTTGCACAGGCACTGCACATGGAGCCAGCCGTGGGGCGGAATGGAAGGGTCAAATATTTTTGTTGGTAATACTTATTTTCTTAGAAAAAACTTTTTATTCAAAACATAAATTCCACACCAGCCTAGCAATAATAACAATTCTGCCAGGACAACAAGCCATAGTACTTCCGTATACCCACCAATAATACAAAATAAGGTATTAATCAAAGGAAAACCCAGGAAAGTAAACATAATAGGAAAATCTTTTCTGAAATTCAAAGAGCTAACAAACCGACGATCCCAGAACTTGACAAAAGCTAACACCAAAATTCCCAATGAAATTACAGAAAGAGAGATCAACATTACCCATTGCATATTAGACGTTCTGGTGAAAAATGGTCCCATATAATTAAAGAAATTGGAAATAGGAGAAACCAAACAAACTAGAGAAAGAATGGAAGCCAAAATCGGATATAGATAACCAATTAGATTGCTGTAGCCTTTCTTTTTATGCCACCATTCGCCGATTAAAATAAATACAGTCCAGTATCCAGCTATATAAATCCAACCAGTAAAGTTCATGACCGGCTCCCCGTATATGACAGGTTCACCAGGGATTGGGTAATAACTCCATCTGCCAATGATTCCTTCCGAAGTTTGAAAAATCTGTTTTACTGCCACTGGATCCAGTGAAAAGTCAAAAATCATAGCACTAAGCCCAGTAATGAATGGTTTCGTCCATGACGGTATATTTATTGTCTTCAAGACACGTAACGTTGAATAAACGATAAGAAACTCTATAATTGGAACAGTTATTGGTACATTGAATATCATTAGGATACTGTTACCATATGAGTAAAAGCCTTCTTTCCCAATAGATCCCATAAATACAGCAACATTTTCAAAAGCTGCAGCATAGAAAAAGACAAAGCATATGAATTGCATCAATACAATTTTGGGACGTTCTTCATTATCAATGATATAAAAAACCATTAAAGTGGCAATGATTAAAACTAAAATATCTTGTATAATCCATACAGGAACTAGCGTTATATTTCCCATTATTTTACCTCCATTTAAAATTATGATTGAGTTGAACGTTCAAATATATTATACTAACACAGTGTTACTTAATCAACAGGCAATTCGATAACATTACGTTCGATATCTTACAAATTATATAAGTATTGTTCGTTTACTGATTTATTTAGGGAGGACATTGTGGCATACGAAAAGGCTGATCAACGAGTGAGATATACAAAGATGGTTATTAGAAATAGTTTACTGGAACTTATGAAAGAGTATCCTATCAGCAAAGTAACAGTTACAGATATATGCAAGAAAGCAGATATAAACCGCAATACTTTTTATTCGCATTATACGAATCAGTTTGAACTTCTATCCATTATTGAAGATGAGCTATATGAAGAAATCAAACAGGTTGTGGAACATACAATGAAGCTTGAAGCGTCTGGAAAACTATCATATGAAATTTGCAAGTATATAAAAGCAAATAGTAATATATGTGAAGTTTTATTTTCAGAGAATGGAGACAAAGAATTATTAGAACGTATTCTTTATATCAGCCACGATTTAAATATTGAGAAATGGATGAAGGATGTTAAATCTTTTGATCAAAAATTATTTGATAAATGGTATACATTTACCGCATATGGCAGTATAGCCATAATAAAAAAGTGGGTTAAAAGTGGTATGAAGGAAAGTCCCAGCAAAATTGCTGCTTTTATTGATAAAGCGACAGAAGCAGTATCGAAAGATTTTTATTAATGCGCTATTTTATGATGATAACCGGTAAAAATTATTATTTCGTAAGAGCAAAAGACCGTTTGCTTAGAACTATGAGAGGCTAAAAATAACAAATTTAAAAATATACCATGCCGCCAAGGCCCCACCAGCTTTAGGCGGCATCTTTATTGACCATTCAAAGCATGTTGAGACGGTTTTTTTTGATTTCTAAGGTCAAATAAGATAGTATGATAAAGGCTTGATTTCAGGCCTTTTTTGCTATCACGATATAGAAAGTATTCAAATTAAGGTCTAAACCCTATGCTCTTTGGAAACAGTGCAAAGGACTGATTTCAGAAATAGCGTGTGTAGTTTAGACCTACGAAGAAATAGAATTTGTAGTTTCATATTTCCAATTTAATCTTTGATAAATTTAAGTTAAACCTTATTTTGCATATGTGTTTGACTACTAAGATTAAGAAATATATAATACAAGAAAGTTATAAATATTTGGTTAAGCTATTATGGATGCTTCTGATTGTAATTGGGATACCTTAAAATCAATAAGGAGATACGTTTTATATGACACAGTTTACTGAGGAAATTCTCATAATAATAAAGGGAATACCATTTGGGAGGGTTATGAGTTATGGACAGGTTGCGAGACTTGCAGGAAATGCAAGAGGAGCAAGACAGGTAGTCAGGGTACTTCATTCAATGACTGAGAAGTACAATCTTCCCTGGCATCGTATCATTAACTCAAAAGGAAAGATATCAATTTCGAATAATAGACATGCAGCAACCCAAAGAGAACTTCTTATTTCGGAAGGAGTAGAAGTATCTGAGGAGGGATACATAGATATTTCAATATATGGAATATGAGATCAATCATACCGCGATTCAATAAGCAAATGAGTATGTAAGGTGATATTCTTCTCATAAAGATTATGTACAATAAATGATAGAGGTGTATCAATGACTGGGCCAAAGAAAATTGGATTTTGGAGTGATCTTAAGGCTGAAAATATAGGAAAACAAAGAGGATTTCTATATAATGGCCATAAATATCGTGTTATAAAAGACTTTATTGATTACGATGGTACAACGCATCCTAAAGGTGAGGTATGGAGGTTCTTGGCATACTCATTTAGTTGCTATGATAATGGTTTACAATGGTTTATTACTTTTGATGGTGCCGAAGAATGGTCAATCCCTTTGTTTTTAGATGATATGGAGCAACAAGATATAGATATTCATCCTGAAGTTTATATTGAAGTATACAACTAATCGTTGAAATGTTTTGAACATAATGCAAAACTAAAAAATTCAGATGTAAAAATTACTAATATCAGTTTTAAACTGGTGATTTTACATGCATCAGTTGAAGCAGTCATATAAACCATAGAATGGAGAAGCCAGTGAATACAGCACAAAAAATAAAAGCACTGTCAAGGCACCCTTTAATTGAGTTATTAAAAAATAACAAAGGAAATCCAAGAACTCTAATTTTAATGGAGCCTCTATGGGGAATTCCATATAACTTAATTGCACCTTTTGCCACACTGTACATGTACACGCAGGGAATCACTGACGTTCAAATCGGACTGATTTTGTCAATCGCTATGTTTGTGCAGGTTCTTTTTTCCTTCTTTGGAGGTATCATCACTGATAAGCTGGGGCGGAAATTTACGACCATGATGGGAGATTTCTTTGGATGGGGAATTGCTTGCCTGGTATGGGCAATCTCGGGTAATTTTTGGCTCTTTTTAATTGCAGTTTTGTTTAACAGTTTCGAACAGATTAACCAGACCGCATGGTATTGCTTATTGATTGAAGATACAGATTCCAAGGATTTATTAGGAATCTATACCTGGGTAAATATAGGTGGTTTGGTTGCTATCTTTTTTGCACCAATTTCAGGATTGTTGATTAATTCCTTTACCGTGGTTCCGGTTGTCCGTGTTTTATATGTTATCTTTGCTGTAAACATGTTGATTAAGGTGGTTATTACTTTTCGGCATTGTGAGGAAACACGGCAAGGAAAGATTCGTATGGCTGAAACGAAAGATACCTCAGTGTTACAGATGTTATTTGAATACAGAGATCTGATACCCAAAGTACTTATGAATAAAGAAATAATGAAAGTACTTATTGTCTCTGTAATTTTACATATAACAAATCTTATCAGTACCAACTTTTTTAGCTTGTATGTAACACAAAGACTGGGCATAGCAGATCGTTATTTGGCTTTTTTCCCTATTCTAAATGCGGCTGTGATGCTGATTTTCATGATAGGAATACAGCACCGCCTGGAATCAGTGAAATTCCGGATACCTATGTGGATCGGTCTGGTATTATATGCGGCTTGCTCGATTCTTCTGATACTGACTCCCATCGGCAGTATGCCGTTTATTATTATTTATGTTTTTGTAGCGGCGGTAGCCGGTGCCCTTGTGGTGCCGCGTAAAGATGCCTTGCTCCAGTTGAATATTAATCCAAAGGAGCGTGCTCGCATTAATGCATTGATCATGTCTTTTACCATTGCATTTGCCTCACCATTTGGCTACTTAGCCGGCTGGTTATCAAGCATTGACCGCCGCCTGCCATTTGTGTTTACATTTACCATTTACATGGTAGCAATCATTATCGTTGGTCGGATCCGTAATCCTGAATTTTCTACCGAGATTAGGGAAGATGATGGGAATCAGTTATTATAAACATGGAAACAATAGCTTTATTTATGCAGAATACTTTCATTTTTCTGATGTTATTCTGTACTTGCTAGGAAGGAAATTTGATAGATGAAAATATTATTGGTGGAAGACGATAAAGAAATCAGTGAGATGTTAATCGATTTTCTTCAGATGGAAGGTTTTGAAGTCCAAAGTTCCTTTGATGGAGAGCAGGCAGTAAAAACATTTTTTTGCGGGTCTTATGACCTGGTGATTTTGGATTTAATGCTGCCCAAAATCAGCGGACTTGAGGTCATGAAACGGATCAGAAAGGAAAGTGTGGCCCCTATTATAATTTTGTCCGCTAAGGATACGGAATCGGACAAGATTTTTGGATTGGGACTGGGGGCGGATGATTATATTACGAAGCCATTTTCTCTTACGGAGGTGCTTGCCAGAGTGAAGGCAAATTTGAGGCGTACCACCCAGTATTCTTCCGGTGGGGAAGCTGCCTCTGTTTGTCTTGGTCTAGGAGATTTAGAGATGAATCTGGAAAGTCACACAGTGCACAAAAATGGGCTGGCAGTGGACTTAACAGCAAAGGAATATGAAATCCTTCGTCTGCTTCTTTCCAATCCGAAAAAGGTTTATACCAAGGCACAGCTTTATTCTTCCATATGGCAGGATGATTATTTAGGTGATGAAAATGCCGTTAATGTTCATATTAGCCGTCTTCGCACAAAGATTGAGGATGATCCCAGAAGACCAAAATATATTCTGACGGTTTGGGGAATTGGTTACAAGCTGGGAAGTCTGAAGGAGTGAATTCATGTCCCTATTCAATAAAAAGATTTTAAAACAAGTTCAAACGATTGCTGATGAACTGAAACGGATTTTAGATGAAAATACGGATAAAAAAGTGATGATATTTACGGAAGATAAGGAAATCAAATATCTTCTGGAACAAATCAACCGCACGCTGGAAGACAGGCAAAATGCAAATGCCGGTTATCGCAGATCGGTATTAAACACCAAACGAATGCTTTCTAATATTTCTCATGATTTGAAGACGCCCCTGACCGTTATCATCGGTTATTTGGAAATGCTTTTGATGCAGGAAACGCTTGAAAAGGATATGGTAAGAAAGGTTTCTTATAAAGCCAACGAATTAAAGGAACAGATTGACCGTTTTTTCACACTTGCCAAACTGGAAGCAGGAGATACGGTACTGACTATGTCCAAAATAAACTTAAATGAATATTGCAGGGAAACCATTGTTGACTTTTATAATATTTTAACGGAGAAAGAATTTGAAGTAGATATTAATATTCCCGACCCTCCTGTGTTTGTTTATGCTGACCCAGAAGCATTGGGACGCATTCTTAATAATCTGATTAGCAATGTTGTCCGCTATGGAGATGCAGGGCATTACCTGGGACTGACCCTTCGACGGGAGGACAACTTTGTCTTTGTGGATGTCATTGACCATGGAAAGGGCATTGCATCTTCAGAAATACCCCGTGTATTTGACCGTCTTTATACGTTAGAAGATTCCAGGAACCGGGAGATCCAAGGCAATGGGTTAGGTCTTACCATAGCAAGAAGTCTGGCGGAAAAGATCAATGGCACACTAACTTTAAAAAGTATTCAGAATGAGGAAACCATATTCACTTTAAAACTCCAGCAGTTCAATTATTGAAACTTTTTTTGCGCGAAAGAAATTCGTAAGATTTATTCAAGAGTTTTGAAGAAATCACATGCTAGAATTTTGGATATGGAAAGGAAGTGACAAAATGCAGACAATTTTAACAACAGATCATTTAAACAAACAATTTGGTGCAGAAACCATTGTTTCCGATTTAAATATGCATATTGCTAAAGGAGAAATCTATGGATTTCTTGGGCCGAACGGCGCAGGTAAAACAACGGTGATGAAGATGATCACCAACCAGTGGAAACCAACTTCAGGAGATGTCATTTTATTTGGTGAGAAATTGCTCCCTGATTCATATTCATTTTTAAAGCGTATGGGAAGTATGATCGAATTTCCGGTGTTTTACAATGAACTGACGGCCAAAGAGAATTTAAAACTCCACTGTGAATATATGGGTTATTACAGTCCTGACAGTGTGGAAAAGGCATTGTCCCTGCTATCTCTGTCAGATACTAGAGGAAAAAAGGTGAAGGAATTTTCACTTGGAATGAAACAGCGGTTGGGTATTGCTAGAGCCATTCTTACAAAGCCGGAATTTTTGGTATTGGATGAACCCACCAATGGCCTTGATCCGGCAGGTATGAAACAGCTTCGTGATCTGTTCCTGATGCTGTGCAAAGAGTATGGAATGACCATTCTTATTTCCAGCCATTTACTTTCTGAAATTGAAAGCATTGCACACACCATAGGAATCATTCACAAAGGCAGGCTGGTAAGAGAAATTCCTATGAAAGAGATTTCGGATAAGGGGCTTGAGTATCTGGAAATTAAAACGCCGGAGACAGCAAAGGCGTCCTATATTTTTACAGACCGTCTTAATATTTCAAATTTTAAAGTGTTAAATGACAATCGTATCAGGGTCTATGCCAAACAAGCCACATCCCAGGAGATAATGAAGGCGTTAACAGAAAATCAGATTGTAATTCACGGGTTCCATTCCCAGTCAGAGTCTTTGGAAGAGTATTTTCTAAAAGTCACAGGAGGTGAAAGCGAATGTGGAAATTAATTCGGCTGGAATGGAAGAAGAATGATACGAGAAAATATGTTATAAATCAGGCTATTGTAATTGCAGTCCTTGGACTTATTTTATTTACCATGTGCTATTTGGTTCCAATTGATACCGAAGCAGGAATACAGGATTCCGTACCGGAAATAGAGAACATGGCAGCGCAGATTGATTTGCTTACCAATCTTCCATTTTTGATTTTTACTTCAACCATGCTATCTTCCTTTATTATCAAGGCATATAAAAATAAAACTCAGAGTCTTATGTTTAGCTATCCCATTCCCAGGAAAAAAATAATTCTATCTCAAATGTTGGCAGTATGGATTAACTGTGTAATAGCTCTTTTCCTTGGAAAGCTGCTGATTTATCTGCTATTGTATTTGACCTCCTTGGTAAAGGACGGTTTTCCACTTGGTTATGATATGGCAAGTGTAAGTTTTTATATACAGATTATCTTAAAGACGGTTCTTACAGTGTCCCTGAGCTTTATTACTTTGTATATAGGGAAAAAGATGAGGTCATCAAAGGCAGCAATCATTTCTTCTTTTTTATTGTTTTTCGTTATGAATGGGAACATAGGAGACTTGTCTTTAAGGGGAAATACAATTCTACCAGCCCTGTTATTAGGCGTTTCTCTGTTTTGTGGATTTCTTACAGTGCACAACGTTGAAAAAGAAGATATCATGTAAATCACGGTACGAATATGACTGTATTTAGTTTATAAGATTTGGGCTATCGCATGGAAGAAATAGTGCGGTAGTCCTTTTTACATAGTCCTACAGGTTACATGATTAATCCGCTTTATGATCACCTAATGAAAATTTTTATGAAATAACAATCAATTAGTTTACAAAATCATTTTTTATTCCTTTTTACATTATATAACTGAAACGAATATATATCGCCGGCAACATATTTAGTCAGTTATATCCTAACTAAATGTTAAAATCTAAAGGAGGAAATAAAAATGAATGTTAATTCTTCAGGAGAAACTTTTACTAAGGAACAAAAAGCGCAAGCAAATTTTAATTACGGAGAAGCATTACAAAAAGCTATCATGTTTTATGAGTTCCAGCGCTCAGGAAAACTTCCGAAAACCATTCGAAATAACTGGAGAGGAGATTCCGGTCTAACAGACGGAGCAGATTCCGGACTTGATCTGACCGGCGGTTGGTACGATGCAGGTGATCACCCTAAATTCAACCTACCGTTGGCATACACGGCTGCTATGTTAGCCTGGAGTGTTTATGAATCAAGGGACGCCTTAAAACAGAGTGGTCAGCTGGATTATCTGCTAGAGGAAATTAAGTGGGCAACCGACTATCTGATAAAATGCCATCCATCTGCCAATGTATTCTACTATCAGGTAGGTGACGGCAATGCTGACCATTCCTGGTGGGGACCTGCCGAGGTTATGCAGATGGCACGTCCATCCTTTAAGGTGGATTTATCAAGGCCCGGTTCTTCCGTAGTCGCTGGGTCAGCAGCAGCTTTAGCTGCCGCAGGTGCTATATTTGCAGAGACAAATCCCACTTATGCCGCAGAATGTGTCCGTCATGCCAAAGAGCTCTTTGCTTTTGCAGATACCACCAAAAGTGATGCAGGTTATACCGCAGCCAATGGTTTTTACACTTCTTTCAGTGGCTTTTATGATGAGCTTAGCTGGGCAGGTACCTGGTTGTATCTTGCAACAGGAGAAACCACTTATCTGAACAAAGCAGAATCCTATGTGGGAAACTGGGGAACACAAGCCCAGTCCAATACCATTGCTTACAAATGGGCACACAACTGGGATGATGTACATAATGGTACAGCAATCCTTCTTGCCAGAATCACAAATAAAGCAATCTATAAGACATCAACAGAAATGCATTTGGATTACTGGTCCACTGGTTATAACGGAGAACGTGTCTCCTATACACCAAAAGGCCTTGCTTGGTTGGATTCTTGGGGAGCTTTGCGTTATGCCACTACCACAGCCTTCTTAGCGAGTGTTTATGCAGACTGGTCTGGATGCACTCCTTCCAAGGTAGCTGTTTATAATACCTTTGCCAAGCAGCAGGTAGACTATGCACTGGGTAGCGCAGGACACAGTTTTGTAGTTGGATTTGGTGAAAATCCTCCAAAGAGACCTCACCACAGAACCGCTCACAGTTCTTGGGCAGATAGCCAGACAGTTCCCAATTATCACAGACATACAATCTACGGTGCTTTAGTTGGCGGTCCCGGAAGAGATGACAGCTACAACGATGATATCGGTAATTATGTAAACAATGAGATTGCCTGTGATTACAATGCAGGATTTGTAGGTGCCCTTGCAAAACTATACGGCGTATACGGCGGAATGCCCATTGCTGATTTTAAAGCAATCGAACCGGTAACCAATGACGAGTACTTTGTTGAAGCAGGAATCAATGCCTCCGGCAATAATTTCATTGAAATCAAGGCACTTCTAAACAACCGTACCGGCTGGCCTGCTAAAATGGGAGATAAGCTGTCCTTTAAATACTTCATTGATATTTCAGAAGTGATAAAGTCGGGATATAAAGCTTCTGATATTACGGTAAATACCAATTACAATAACGGAGCTGTGGTATCCAAATTACTGCCATGGAATGAAGCGTCCAATATCTATTATGTCAATGCAGATTTTACCGGAACCAAGATTTATCCAGGCGGACAGTCTGCTTACAGAAAAGAAGTACAGTTTCGAATTGCAGCACCATCCGCAGTAACCTGGAACAATGCCAACGATTTTTCCTATAAGGACCTTTCTGGAGCTACCTCCGGAAATACCGTAAAAACAGCATATATTCCGGTATATGATGCTGGCGTAAAAGTATTTGGCTATGAACCCGGCAGTACTGTATAGTGGGCACTCTGTTATTTGACTCATTAATCCCCAAACCAGGTATTGGTTGGTTTGGGGATTTTTTATATATATTTTAGTCAATAATCTATTTTCATATTGATAATAAAGAATTCTAAGGTGTTTTTTGTTAATTTATAAGAATCCAATTGGCGTTACAGAGTGTAGGTATCAGATTGATTAGTTATCATGTGATTTGTGTCGATATGTGTCGGGTGAAATAATAAATGATAATGTACGTTATAGTCTCTATATGGTAAAATAAGAGGTAGCCACAATAAAATTGATTTCCAGGGAATTGATATTACATGATAATAGAGACTTGAATTTCTGCTCATGCCAATCAAGATTTACATCTTAAACAGATGTTATCAAAGCAAATGTATAGAATATATTAAAGATGTATTGACTCCCAGAATTTTTTTGATATTCTGTGAGTCTGTTTTTTTAGTTTTGAATCTGGGCATGCAAATTCCAACTGGAGAATCCATAACCTATTCTTTTGGCAACCGCAACTTTTATGTTAGTAATCAGTTTTCAAATTTAGGAGGTGTTTAAGCACATAGTAACGCTCAAGTAAAAAAATAATGGTCAAAAGAAAAATATGTGAACTTTAGGGGGGTAAACGTATGTTTCGAATTGCGATATGTGATGATGAATATTATTTTAGACAAGAATTTAAAGAAATTATATCAGACTATATGAGAAACAAAGGATTGATTTTTCATATAGATACGTTTGCTTCAGGGGAAGAATTCATTGCACTTGGAATTGAAATGGTGAAGTATACTATTGTGTTTTTGGATGTAAATATGAATAAGATGGATGGTGTTACAGCGGCGAAGGCCATACGAATGATAAGCAAAGAAATATTTATTGTTTTTGTGACAGCATATGTAGATTATACTTTGGAAGGTTATAAGGTAGATGCGATTCGTTATCTACTAAAAGGCAGTAATAACTTTAAAAGCACCATTAATGAATGTATGGAAGCTGTTATAGATAAGATGAATTATGCTGTTATTAAAAAAGCTTTTCATTTTAATGAATCTAAAAAAGAGATATCATTAGATCGACTTTTATACATAGAAAGTAAGTTGCACAAGTTAGAATTTCATATAATGGAACAAAATATGAAGATTTATACCATGTATGAAACATTGAATGAACTTGAACAAGAGTTAAAGCATTACAATTTTGTGAGAATACATCAAAGCTTTCTTGTAAATATGAAATACATAAATAGAGTGTTTCGATATAAAACCATATTAAGCAATGGTATTGAATTAATTATACCAAAGGCACGTTATAAACAAGTGAAAGATTCATTTATAGCATTTCAAGGAGAGATATAAATGATATCTTATTTTGAACATCTAGTTATCGTTATTCTTGAGGTATTTTGCTGCAATATCTTTTATGAATCCTTTGGAATGAAACGGTACAAAGATAAAAAATATCTTAATTTAATACAATTGCTTATTTTATGTTTATACGGATCTTTACTTGCAGAGTTTTTATTTAATCATCTTATCATTGGGCAAGTCATAAATATCATTGTGATCTCAGGGATTATGTATTGGCATACAAAAATCAGTTATAAAAAGTCCCTCGTACTGGCAATTTTATATGATGGACTCATCTTAATGGTAGATTACATTGCATTTACTGTAGATAGCAGGTTTATTTCAGTTGACCATGATATCGTGGAGTATGATGTATTGAAAGGTTATATGGTTGCGTTGTTTGGAAAAGTAATTCTATTTTTGTGTATTTTAATAATAAAGAAAAAGTTTAGTGGTAAAAATACAGATATGTTAAAAGGAACTGAATGGATAAGATTTATATTTTTTCCGATTTTTACAATTATTACGATTGCATCACTGTTATCTTCTTTTAATTATGTGGAGACAAAGAAGCAGGCCAATATTTTATTTATCCATGCTGTGGGTACGGCGGGAATGAATATGATGGTTTATTATTTAATTAACGATATTGTTGAGCGTGAGATGCAGATACAAAATAATAAGATTAGTCAAATGAAAGTAAAAAATCAAATTAGTATGTATCGTTCCATTTCAGAAAACTTTGAAAGACAGAAAAGAAAAACACATGAATATAAAAATCAAATTATGTGTATTGAATCACTGGTAGCAAAAAAGCAATACCAAAAGTTGAAAAAATATGTGAGTCATATTTACGGTGATCTGAATAAAGAGTTGGATATGATCAACACCAATCATGTTATTATTAATGCTGTATTAAATACCAAATATCAGGAAATGACCGAGAAGAAAATCGTTTTTGTATTCCGCGTAAATGACCTTGCAAAATTAATTATCAGCGACGAAGATATCGTTATCATTTTATCCAATCTCTTAAATAATGCTATTGAAGCGTGTAATAATTGTATCGGAAAAAGAATTATCAGACTTAAATTTATGAAAGAAAATGATGGCATTATTATTGCAGTAAAGAATACCTTTAATCACATCATTCATTATAAAAATGGTGAAATAAAATCAACCAAAACAGCAGAGACAGGTGAGCATGGGGTAGGAATCAAAAATATTGTTAGAACTGTAGAAAAGTATGGGGGTTCTTATGTGATACAAGAATTGGAAAAAGAGTTTCTCTTCTCCATTGTAATTCCATTAGGACAAAATAAGGGCATTCTATAATATTATTTATAGGATGCCTTTTTTTGTCCATTTTCTGCTTTAGGATATCCAGTTTCTGCAAACCTACTTGTATCTAACATGAATCGTTCTATAATGCAGTATTAAGAGGCACATCTGTTATAGTTAAATGCATATAAGCAGCTAATACAAACAGATTCTGTATGGTATTAGCATTACTTATAAATATTATGAGAAAGGAGTAGTTTAATATGAAAAAGCAGCTTATGAAAAAAGCTTCATCAGGATCTAGAGGTTATGTAATGGGAAAATGCTCATGCCCATGTAGTTGTAGTGTTGATATCGAATACAATACAGCTTACCAGGTAGTACATTATCTTTTCATTCTATAAGCATTGGCTTATAAAAAATTGAAAATGGTTTTATTGTTATCCAAAAATGTGGGGGCTGATCATAAGGTTGGCTCCCCGCTTATAATATGAACTATGCTTTCTAATGTGGAAAATTATTTATATAAATAGATAGAGATTTATTAAGAGAGGAGATCGATATGATAGAGGAACAAACGAAGCCAATGTATAAGCTTTTCCAAATAAGCAATCAAGATTTTTTTGTTTTTGATACCTATGCAAATAAGATTAAAAGAATAAGTAAAAATAGTTTTGAATATTTAACTAAATTGAGTCAAGGAAAGATAGACTTTTTTCGTGAAGCAGAAAGTGTAGAAGATAATGAATTTAAAGCATTTTATAAAGAGAGCCTAGAACAAGGTCTTTTTAAAAAGTTCAGTATTGAAAAGCTTCAACACCCAATGACGGAACTTTTAGAGGATGTGTTGGATGCAAATATAGAGAGTATCAACTTACAGGTAACCCAAAACTGTAATCTAAGATGTGATTATTGTCCCTATACAGGTAATTACTATAATAACAGGAAACACTCAAATAAAAGAATGAGTTTTGAACTGGCAAAAAAGGGAATTGATTTTCTTTATAATCACTCTATGAATTGTGATGTTGTGAATGTTGCTTTTTATGGCGGTGAGCCTTTGCTGGAATTTGACTTAATAAAAAAATGTATCGTATACGCAAGAAGCAAATTTTTAACTAAAAAAATAGTATTTAATCTGACCTCAAACGGTGTATTACTTACGGATGAGATCATGAGATTCTTTAGTGAAAATGAAGTTTTGTTGACAATCAGCCTGGACGGGCCTCAGTACATTCATGATAAATCTCGTGTTACTGCAAATGGAACAGGTAGCTTTGAGATAATCTATAAGAAATTGCATTATTTTAAAGAGAATTATCCCGAGTATTTTAACCATAAAGTTATGTTTAATTCTGTAAGTGCTCAAAATGATGGGGTGGTGGATATCGATCGATTTTTTACAGATGATCCCCTCTTTAAAGAGTGTAACGTAAATACAACATTTTATAGTACAAATTATTTGAGTAGTGAGCAACCGTTAAATACAGAAGCTGACAGATTCAGGCAGCATATGGAATTTGAAAAATATAAGTGTTTTTTACATAAAATGAAGAGAATAAAAACTCTTCCAACAAGGATGCAGTTAAATGGTTTTAAAGAAGTTATAAGAACAGCAAAGCAGCTACAAGATTTTACGGGAATACCTAAAGTTTTTCATCCGTCAGGTCCTTGTGTTCCGGGCAGAAAAAAGATGTTTATGAATGTAGACGGGAACTTCTACCCCTGTGAACGAATTGATGAAACCTCTCCTTGCTCTGTGATTGGAAATATAGATGATGGTTTATCATTAGATAAATGTAAAACACTTTTAAATATCGGAACTATAACAGAAGACAAATGTAGGAGTTGTTGGGCAATCGCCCATTGCAAATTATGCTTTGTTCAGGCGGATAATGGTGGAGAATTATGTGCAAAAAACAGATTGGAGAGCTGCGGAAATTTACAAGATACGATTGTAGATACCTTTAAAAATATTTGCATTTTAGCAAAAAGAGGTTATCTGTTCGAGGAGGAAGTTTAATGAATGAATATGGTAAAATAGCTGTTATTTATCCCATAAAAAAAGAGTACGTAGAAATAATAAAATACAAAGATATGTTGAAAGGTTTTGAAAAAATCATTCCTGTGTCATTAGTAGGTCAAGGAATCGAACATAGGGATGTTGGAGAGTTTATAAAGGGGGAACCCCTTGGCATGGAGGTTACATCAGATTTTGAAAAAAACATACAAGATTCGACGGAAATCATTTTCACGGAGTTTTCCCAACTAATATATGAGAAGATGATGTATTCCATGGAGCAAAAGAAAAATATCATCTGCTTATTTAAACTAGAAGATGAAGTTGAAGCGCTAATCATGCAAACATGCAAAGAAAAGGGGATTACTTATAAAAACTATTGCAATCCTCAAGAAGTTTACCCTGAAGTAAAGGAAAATAAGTTACATAAAATTAATGTTCCCATACTACTAATCTGTGGCATATCAGAGTATACAAATAAGTTTGAATTGCAGTTAAAAGCAAGAAATGAATTTCTAAAGAGAGGATATAACGTATCTCAAGTAGGCAGTAAGGAATACAGTCGTTTGTTTGATATGCATAATTTCCCTGAATTTATGTTCAGCAATATGCAGGATGTGAATAAAATATATGAGTTCAATTCCTATATAAAAGAAATTGAGAACACAGAAGAACCGGAAATACTTATCATTGGTGTACCGGGAGGAGCCATGCAATATGATGCAGATCATCCCAATGGATTTGGTATTATTAATTATCTGGTTTCTAATGCCTTAACTGTGGATGTCACAATGCTTTCCTTAGCATTTAATGAATACGATGAGTCTTTCTGGGATTTTGCTGAGAATTATATGAAGTATAGATATGAGTATCCAGTACAAAGTTTTCATTTATCAAATATATTCCACGATGTATATGGAGATGAAAGAAACGATCAAGAACGGTTAGTATATATAAATCAGAATAAAGTAAATGAAAAGATTGCAAGCTTTGATCGGAAGGATGTTTTTAATTTAAATAATGAGGAAGCTTTTATCAAAACAGTGGATAAGATAATCGACTATTTATCGAATTAAATGGAGGTCTATGTAATGGTTAACATGAAAGAGAAAGTGTTAAGTAAGTTAGATAAAAAATTTTCTGTACAACTAACAGAAAAACTATATAATACAAGCTTTTTTAGTCCCAAGGTGGGCTTGTTTGCCAGGAATTTTATTGATTTAGTCTATGAGATTGAGGGAGAGTTGAATATTTCCTTTGACGAGAATACTTTGATTCGTCCGGAGTTTTGTACTTTCAATGGGTTTGTAAAGGAAATAGAAGAAAGGGTGACTGGTTAAGTAAGATGAGTAACAGCGAGGCAGTAAGAAAATTGCTTGGTCTTTTGAAACAATACAATAAAACAATTGCAGTTATTATTGGCTGCCTGCTGATTTCTACCGGACTTAGTTTATGTATTCCATTAATCAGCAGGCAGATTATGGATGCTGGTTTTATTGGTGGAAATAAAAGTTTATTAATTAAATGTACCTTGGTATTAATGGCAATCTATAGTTTGATTGCAGTTATAGATATTTTAAAAGAAAAGAAAAGAGTGAAAATATCGGCTAACTTACAATATTACCTTTCAGAACAGTCCTTTTCTCATTTGATGAAAATGGAAGCAGACTGTTTTAATCGGACAAACTACGCTGAATTATTAAACAATATCTATGTAGATATCAGCAAAATGGTATCAGTTGCAGATGAAAGCTTCTTTTTTGTTGTTACACAAGGGTTTAATATGATGGGAGGTATCGTTGGCCTTTTTATTATTGACTATAGAATGACTTTTTTGGTACTAATATTTATACCAATTAAATTTATTGTTATGAAAAAATTTGCTAAAAAGCAAAAATCAATTGTAGAAGAATTTATAAAAAGCAACCAGAATTATGCCAGTTGGTTTGGTGATACCGTTGGTGGAATTAAGGAAGTTAAATTATTTAATATATATAAGGAAAAGTATGATGAATTTTCCATTTACCAAAAAAGTATCATAGAGAAGCAGAAACAATTAAATATGCTTAGCCAGTGGAATATAAAAGCTGATTCCATCATGGTCCATTTGCTATCTACGGTGTTATATATCGTAGGGGCAAATTTGGTCTTTGAATTACAATTGTCAGTTGGAAGTGTCTTCGCATTTATTACATATAGTTCCTATGTGACCGGACCAATATCGGCTATTTTAAACATCGGCTATTTACTTTCCGGTATCATACCGTCTACAAAAAGATTCTATGAATTTATGGATTTAAAGGAAGAAAACGATGACGGAGTATTGACAGAAATAGTATTTGGGGATCTGGAATTTGAAAACATATTTTTTTCCTATGAAGCAGAAAAGCCACTTCTTATGGAGGTTCAAATGAAATTCCCAAAGGGGAGCAAAACTGCATTAATCGGAAGGAATGGTTCAGGAAAATCAACTATAATCAATCTGCTCACCAGGTTATATGATCCGGAAAACGGCCGGATCTTATTAAATGGAACAGATATTTCTAACATATCATTGACCGATTATAGGAGCATGGTATCCATTGTAAGTCAGCAGATTTATCTTTTTAATGATACAATCAGAAATAATATTTGCCTTTATAAAGAGGTAAGTGAGGAAGATATAGAAGTTGCATGCAGAGACAGCGGGTTAGAGGATTTTTTAAAGGAGGTATCTTTAGATTATATCGTGGGACAAAATGGTTCCATGCTTTCAGGAGGGCAGAAGCAGAAGATAGCACTTGCCAGGGCATTGGTACATGAAAGACCTATCTTATTATTTGATGAAGTCACTTCTAATACAGATGTTTATTCCGAGCACCAGATTAATGGGTTATTGCATACCAGGTTAAAAGAAAAAACAGTAATCATGGTTACTCACAGGCAAGAAATCCTAAAAAAGGTGGATCAAATCATTATATTAAAAGATGGAGTTATTGCCGATCGGGGAATATTTAAGGAGTTAATAAATAAGAATAACGAACTAGGTGCAATGTGGCTTCTTTGACTTGCAGAATAGGCGTAAATAAACTATTTACGCCTATTCTTTACCTAGACTAACAGTTATAGCCTAGGGCTTCGTCCAAGAAATCGAACTGTACCTGGAATCGCAACGCCAGATTGTTGATTTGGCAATGGAAATCGGCACCATCCTCTACTTTGCCCATCCACATAGACTTTTTCTTGGAAGAGGCTTTTTCATAACACTCCGTTGCCTGCCTCACAACCTCCGGACCTTCAGATTCCGCGCGAATAGACAGGAAAGCGCACTTGAGATCTCGTGGATCCAGCTCCATATTATTTTCTGTTGCAGGCAGCCATTCTACAATGCTGTCGAAGCCATGCATCCAACTAACTCGATTCAGTGTTACTCGAGACAGCCACGGTAAACTATTTATAATCTTTTTGGATTCTTGTGCATCCCCCATAATGAACGGAGGCATAACACCATTTTTAATCACCAGTGGCCAAGAATATAATGGTGCACTGGCAACTAACGCAGCAAAACGATCGTCATTAGCCGCATTGAACGTACTCTTCATACCGCCATAACTATCCCCGCATACGACCAGCCGTTTCGCATCTACGTCAGGACGAGCAACGAGGAAATCAGTGGCGGCATGATAAGCACCTAACAAATCAGCTTTTGGGAAGTTCTTTGCTGTAATCTCGGGGTTATAAGACCTTGGTTGTACATCATAAGGAAGATCTACGAGCAATGCGTTATAACCTCGATCAATGGCCTCTTTCCCTCCTAGGAAGAAGGTGTCCTCCTTATGTGATTCTCCACCGTTATGGAAAAGGATTGTTGGTTTTGGCTTGTTACTGTTCTCAGCCTTTAGAAAAATTCCTGGAAACTGATAGCCTTTGTATTCAATTTCCACAAACTCATGGTGAATTGTTTTAGACATAGCGTCAAGATATTTCTTAAAGCACTCTACCGTCTTAAAATAGACTGGAAAGAAATCCGCCTCCTTGGGATCAATCGCACAGTAGGATGCTCTGTAATACCCAAAGGCTCGTAAGAACGCTTGTCCAGCACTAATTCGATGTCCTTTTTTCAGGCAGTCTTCCCCAATTGCTTCAATCTTTTTTGCCTCTTTCTCAAATTCCTCTTTCCAGCTCACAGCAGACTTTGCATCAACTTTGCGAGCGACTTTAAATAGCTCACCTGGCGTGCAGGCACCATAAGCGATCCACCCAACAAACCATTGAAATATAAAATCCAGATCCTCGTCTTCGGGGTCCATAAAGAAGAGCCTGCTTTCTGAGTTCATGCGTTCAGCTAATATCTCATTATTTTTTACTGATGACATTTTTCACATCTCCTTTTCTAAAAAATATTTTTGATTATCAGTAGCATAAGATCTTTCACAATCTAATCATTCAAAATCAATCCTTTAGACGACGTTCCCCTTGAGCAATCATCTGTGTCATACCATTTGTTACCATTTCTAGAAAATCAGAAATCAACTGTGTTTCTTTCTGATCTAAGCCTGTTGTAAACTCCTGCCAAACTTTCCACATACATTCATGGTGTTTTTGATGCCCTTCACAGATTCGTTCTCCTAAAGGAGTAAGACGGGAAAAAACCTCCTTTCGATTGCCGTCTTTTTTGTAAGACTCAATTAGTTCTTTATCCAGCAGCTTCTTTGTACCCTGGCTCACCGCTCCGCTGGTTATTTCCAAATAAGCGGCCAGTTCTCTTACATTTGCGCCCTCCTGGGCCTTAATTGCCTCCAAAAGGTGAATCTCTGAATGGGAAAGCAAGAAATTACCCCCATAGGACCAAGGTGTCTGCATCTCCTGAATCATCAGGTTTCCCATTTGATAAAATTGTTCTACTAAATGTTCTTTATTTTTCATAGTAACTAAATAATATAGCAACTAAACAATAATGTCAAGAAGTTTATAATTTTCGTTTTTACTCAGCCAATCAAAAAAATATACTCATTCCGCCATTATATCAAAAGATATATTTGGTAAAGTGTAAGAGGAAATGAAGTGTTTTTTAACCTGGTAATGTGTTATAATTTGTATGTGAACAATGAACTATAATGTAGTTTGGATAATATCTATTACAACTATCTTGGAGCAAATGAAAGAAGGTTTGAAATGATTAAATCAGTGATGAAGGATGTCATTTTCCTGAATCAGAAGTCAG
Organism: uncultured Eubacteriales bacterium; assembly: GCA_963528005.1. Taxonomy (GTDB): domain Bacteria; phylum Bacillota; class Clostridia; order Lachnospirales; family Lachnospiraceae; genus Lacrimispora. The sequence goes on along the minus strand of CAURSM010000006.1, from coordinate 192,638 downwards.
AACTGGCAACAGAAGCAGACATGCAGGTTGTTCAGGATTTGCTTGATACTTTAAAAGCGAATGAGGCAGGCTGTGTAGGAATGGCGGCTAACATGATTGGTGTTAGGAAGAGAATTATAGCAGTTAGTATGGGCTTTGCTAATATTGCAATGATTAATCCAGTGATTGTAAAAAAATCAGGTGAATACGAGACAGAAGAAGGCTGTCTTTCTTTGATTGGAGTTCGTAAGACGAAGAGATATAAGGATATCGAAGTAGAGTTTCAGGATACGAATTTCAAAAAACAGAGTCAGAAGTTTACTGGTTGGATAGCACAGATTATACAACATGAAATTGACCATTGCGATGGCATTGTGATATAGAAGAATAGGAGGAAATAATATGTTAGAGACAGGAACAAAAGCGCCAGCATTTTCTTTGCCGGATCAGAATGGATTGATGCACACGTTGGAGGAGTATAAGGGTAGGAAGGTTATTTTATATTTCTATCCAAAGAACAATACCCCGGGATGTACCAAGCAGGCTTGCAGCTTTGGAGAGTTGTATCCTCAGTTTCAGGAAAAAGGGGCTGTGGTTCTTGGGGTGAGCAAGGACAGCGTAGCATCTCATAAAAAATTTGAGGAAAAGTATGGACTACCATTTACATTGCTTTCTGATACGGAACTCACCTGTATTCAGGCTTATGATGTCTGGCAGGAAAAAATGAATTATGGTAAGGTTAGCATGGGAGTGGTTCGAACCACATATCTCATCGATGAAGATGGGATTATTGTACAAGCCTTTGGCAAAGTAAAGGCAGAGGAGAATCCGGCACAAATGCTGGCTCACTTATAGGATATGAAGATAATAATTTCTCCGGCAAAGAAGATGAATGAGGATACGGATTCCATTGAGATTACCGGAATGCCAGGATTTATTAATGATGCTAAAATATTAATGCAAGAAATGCAGTCTATGTCCTTATCACAGGGAAAGGAATTGTGGAAATGCAATGATAAATTAGCAGAATTAAACTATAAGCGCTATAAAGAAATGACATTAATGAGTAAATTGACACCAGCAGTAATCGCATATGAAGGCCTGCAGTATCAGCATATGGCTCCGAAAGTGCTTACAACTAGAGCACTTTCATTTCTATCAGATCATTTGAGGATTCTGTCAGGCTTCTATGGAGTACTGAGGCCCTTTGATGGGGTAACGCCATATCGATTAGAAATGCAGGCAAAGCTATCCGTGAATGATTACAAAAATTTATATGATTTCTGGGGAGACCGGTTGTATCATAGTCTGATGGATGATGATAGAATTATCCTTAACTTGGCTTCCAAGGAATACTCACAATGCATTGAAAAATATATCACACCGAAGGATCGATTTATTACAATTGAGTTTGGTGAGCTGGTGGAAGGGAAAGTGAAGCAAAAGGGAACAATATCTAAGATGGCTCGTGGTAATATGGTACGGTTCATGGCAGAGAATAATATTTCTGATCTGAATGGTATCAAGGATTTTAAGGAGTTGGGATTTGCTTATTCCAAAGAACTTTCCAGCAGTTCAAAATACATATTTTTAATGTGAGATGAGAGGCTGTCATGAGAACCAGAGAAGAGATAAGAAATTTATGATATTCGTTAAATAGAGGTGTAAAGAATGAAACGCGGACAAAAAGAAATACCAAATGAAAATGAAGTGTTATGGGATAATTCTGTAGTTATGGATAATAAGTTACGTAGATTTATTATAGGAACGATAGTATATACGGCTTTAGTTTTGTACTTCATGTTCTTAGGATTTAATCGATTGGAACCAAAAAGCGATTATAATCAGTATACATTTATATTTATCCCAGAAGGAATTCCCCTAAGGTTTCCAAAACTAACAATGTCTTGGTTATACGATTTTGGTAACATTGCCGCTTTTATCCCTTTTGGAATCATAATTCCATTGCTGTATCGAACCCGTTTTAGAAAGTTCATCACATTATTTATATTAGTGATCACCATTTTGGAAGCGTTGCAGTCTTTCACATTTCTGGGGACATTTGATGTTATGGATATTTTATCCAATACATTGGGTGCAATCATGGGATTCGTTGCTTATAAAGTAGGGTTTTCCTCAGAGATAACCTTTAAAAAGCTTGCTGCCTCGGCAGTCTCTATTCTTATACTATTTATTGGTGTCATGACTGCTTCTGAAAAAATTGATTATGTTTTTCATGTGAATGAAAGAATAGGACCTGTTGAAGCAATCAACGAAATAAGTACAAACCCACCAGTAACTGAAAAAATATCAACGTTCTGGGTTCAAGGCGAAAAAATCCAGCCTACTTTAAATTTATTTAGCAGCATGAATGGACTGAGTAAGGAGTATCAATTTGATTTAGGCAAGGAAAATCTGTGGTTTTATGCTAATATTGGCATTCCCGATGGGGAAGAATATAGTGGTTCGGCTATAATTATGGCCAACGGAGAAGAGCTAATTCAATTTAGTGATAAAGACGAAGATAAAGATACGTTTAAAATGAAAATGTTTTATGAATTAAAAATGAAAGATGTTAAAATTATAGTCACCGGAAATGTTAAAGTATGGGATGTTGGCATAGCAGAAATAAAGCATTGGTGGGAGTAAGTGACTTAACAAAAAATGTGCAATATTGACTTGACAAAAGCGTATAGCAACCATATACTGTTGGTATGGAAACGTTTAAAAACAACAAACATAAAATTGCATATGAATCTTTAGATTTAGCGTTTGCTTTAATGGAACTAGATAAAAAGACTCGTTACTACGGAACGGATGTCCCGATTTTCCACTCTGAAATTCATGTAATAAAGGCAATAGCAGAACATTCCTGCATTCATGTGGGTGGCCTGGCCGAGATTTTAGGAGTAACAAAGGGAGCCGTTTCAGAAATTCTTAAAAAGCTGGAGAGAAAGGCTCTGGTTAAAAAGGAAGTTAATGATCTAAATTTATCTAGATATCTATTGAGTCTAACAGAAAAAGGAGAAAAAGCTCATAAAAATCATATGCATTACCATGCTATCATAAACAGTATGGTTGAAAATGAGCTACAAAATGCTACTGAGGAGGAAATACAATTTCTCTCAAACTTTTTATTAGCTTTAATTAACAAGGTCCAAAACTTTGATGAAAACATAATTGACTAAAAATTTTATAAAAGTGTATGGTTGCTATACACTTTTGCCATGTAACAGTTAGGAGGTACAAACATCAAAAAGAAAAAGAGTGAAAATTTTACAATTAATTCTACTGAGGCTGGGGAGCGTCAGTATCAACAAAAACTTAAAGTTGACCATAGATTACTACAAACATTTCTAAATTCATTTGGCCAATGTCTCTGCGTTCCATTTTATCCATATGACTATACTATATTTTCTCAAAACGATACGTTAATCAATCAACCGGAGAGTGACGAGAATAGCAAGTATAATAAATAATAAGTGATAAAATTCTTAATATTAAAGCGTATGGTAACTATATACATTATACTAAAGTCAAAACGGAGGATTAGCTGTGAATGAAAATAAGCGCCATCATCTGGAGAAAAAACTTAGTCCTTCAAGGGAGGATTATCTAAAGGCCATATATAAGCTTTCTGGAAGAACACAATTAGTACGCTCAATTGATATTGCCGTATATTTAGGCGTTTCGAAGCCTAGTGTTCATAGTGCTGTGACCACATTGCAAGAAGAAGGTCTGGTTATTAAGCCTTTGGGTGGTGAGATCCAGCTCACTGAGGAAGGACGATTACAAGGAGAGATTATTATAGCTAAGTTTCAGGTTATAAAACAATTTCTGATTACTTGTTGTGATGTGAATGAACTGACCGCAAGCGAAGATGCCTGTAAAATAGAACATATTATTAGTAATGATTCTATTTTAGCTCTAAAGAAATATTTGGGATTGTAGTAAGATTATTTTTTTAAGTCTCGGTTAGTGATTGCTAACCGAACAGCATTTCTCATGCATAACAAGTGGCATATATGCCCTGCTATCCACCTAATTTTAAAAACCTAAATATTTTTACAGCATGGTGCAATGGATGGATCTATATTCAGAAGGAGAATAGCCAAAGCTTTTTTTGAACATTCTCCCAAAATGTGTTATATCAGAGAAACCTACCCTCTCAATAATCTCAGAGATAGGCAAAAGCGTCTCTTTAAGCATTTTCGATGCTAAATACAGTCTTAATCGAATAAGATAATCCATTACTGGATATCCCGTAATCTCATGAAATCTCTCTGTTAACGAGGTTCTGTTTATATGAAATTTATCGGTAAGCTCTTGTATGGTTATTTTATTCATATAATTTGTGTACAAATAAAGAATGATCTCTTTGATTTCGCCGGGGTCTTTATCAAGCTCCACGCTTTCAAGGGTTTCATCTATAATTAGCAATCTAGATAACAAAAAAAGCATTTCGATTAGATAGGTTCTGCTCCTGCATGGCCAATCATTATCCAGTTGAATCTCTAAGGCATTCTTTATATTATCAATAATGTTATGGATTCTGTGTGCATTGCTGGGACCAAGATGTAGTAAACCCGTAAATTCATTAGTTTTTCTTAGAAACGGGTTTAACCAGTATAGATCTTGTATTTCATTTACAGATAGCTGATTATTAGATGTTTTCAGTACAGGAAAATCAAAATGTTGATTAATAATTTGTGGGTGAAAGAAGATAGCGGTACACTGAAGCGATACTTCTGATTCCAAAGAAAATGTATCTGTCTCATTCAGACAGAGGGCAGATGGAGCTACGATGATTTGCTTCCGATTATTAAGAGTAAGTATTCCAGTACCAGAAATAACAAGAATCATTTTATAATGGTCACGCTTGTTTGCACCATCCAAGAAGCAATTGGCACTTGTATGATAGATTGGAAACTGAAAACCCGGATAAAATATTTTACCCTCTGTAAAGTACGTACTCATACGACTCCTCCTGAGCAATGATATATTTAATTATATCACTGCTTAGGAGAGAAATATAGAAAATTCACTTATTTACCTAGAATTTTTAACTTTTCACACAGCTTTAATCCGAAAGCTACGGAAGCATCTGGATTTCTTCCTGTAACAATATTACCGGATACAACAACCTCTTGATCCACATAGTTAGCACCATTTTGGGTTAATTCCTTAATGCCATCACTCCAGGGGAACATGGTTGCTTTTTTATTCTTGAGAAGACCAGCTCTTGCCAGAATTGGGGGTGCTGCACATATTGCTGCTATCATCTTATTTTCCTTATCTGCATCCTTTATCAGGTTTCTGAGATCTTTATCATCCCATAGACTACTAATTACTCCTGTGCCACCAACGATAACGATTGCATCATAATCCGTTGCTTTTGCATTGGAAATCATAATATCAGTGTTATAAGTTGTGCCATTTAACCCAAGGGCGGTTGAAGTGGTGCTTGCTACCGTTACATTAGTTCCGTTTATCTCAAGCAACGTTTTAGGAGCGTAGAATTCTACATCTTCAAAATCTTTTGGGGCTACTACCATTAGTACATTTTTAGTGAATTTCCTTATTTTTAAAGCATTACAGATAGCCAGTCCAAAGCTCTTTGATGTGGCTGGATTTTTACCTGTTACAATATTTCCATCATTAACAGTCTCCTCATTCACATATATGGCACCTCTTGAAGTAAGTTCCTTGATTCCATCGTCCCAAGGAAACATGGTAACTGTTTTATCCTTTAAGATTCCGGCCTTAGCGAGAGCTGGGGGAGCTGCACACATAGCTGCTACTATTTTGCTTTGAGAATTAAATTGCTGAATCAATGTTCTCAGTTCTTCGTTGTCCCATAAACTACTGATAACGCCTGTTCCACCTGGTATAACAATGGCATCATAGTCATCCATTTTTGCATCACTAATTTTGATATCTGGTGTTATTTTAAGGCCATTAATGCCAACCGCTATATCTGTTGTTGTGCTAGCGATTGTTACCACCGCACCGTTAGCCTTTAAGATTGTCATAGGATCAACAACTTCACAGTCTTCAAAGTCCTTTGGCGCAATCACCATAAGAACCTTCTTTTGGGGCGCTGTTTCCATTGCGCTGACGGTACTAATTGGGCCAAATGTAAAAGCTCCAAGTACCATAAATAAACTCATTGCAAGACAAATTATTTTTATTAATACTTTCTTCATCTCTGCTACCTCCTTTTGGTAACCATAGTTTATCAAATGTGTATTTAATCTGTAATAGCGAATTGTCAGTGCTTTTCGGTGTATTAACAGGAAAATATACTTGAGATATCCATAAAAGGGGAGCTGGGTTTTTCGAAGTCGCATACTAATAGTCGGTTGATGATAACAGTTCTTTATTACCAGCAAAGTGAAAAATAACAATCAACTATAACAATTTCACGAATAAAATTCATAAGTATAAACATGAAAATATTAATATGTATTAATTAAAACTTAAATTGTATAAAAAACAGTTAAATGTTATACTATATTGAGCATTTGTGGAAAAATGGGGGACAGTGATTTGAAATTAAAGAGTGATAAAACAAAAGAAGATAAAGACATGTTTGCAGAAACTTATTCATCTATTATCGACAGGGTAATCAGCTTTTTTATACTATTACTAATGTTGGTATTCCCTCTGATATATAATAATTCCTACATAGATATCTTGGTGATTAAATATCAGTTCTATTGGGGCTGCATCGTGGTTATGTTAGCGCTTTGCCTTGTTCTTTCTTTTATCATGTTAATAATTGATCATAAACAGAATGAGGGAAAGCATGCAAAAATGATTGTTTCCAGGCTTCAACCAAAGAACTGGAGTAAAACATTTTGCGTGACCGATATCTCAGTTATAATTTTCTGGATCATTCTTGTTATTTCTACGTTTCAGTCGGATTATTTTTATGAGTCGTTTTGGGGGAACGAAGGACGATACTCCGGTCTATTTTTACTCACATTATATGTTGCATCATACTTTATGGTAAGTCGTTTTTGGACGGTTAAGGAATGGGCTCTGGATGTTTTCCTGATTAGCGGCATGGTGGTATGTTTTATTGGAATCACGGATTATTTTAGATTGGATATCTTACACTTCCATGAAAAAATTGCGAGAGAAGAATGGGATATTTTTACTTCCACCATAGGTAATATTAATATGTACACCGCTTATATTGCACTTGTTCTAGGTGTAGCAGCGGCTTGGTTTGGGGTGACAAAAAGTAAGGTAAGGATAATTTGGTGTTATCTTTGTATGGTAGTGAGTTCTTTTGCAATTATCATGGGACGCAGTGATAATGCATATCTGGCACTGGCAGCTTTATTTGGATTCCTGCCGCTAATATTATTTAAAAACATAACCGGAATTAAGCGTTATTTATTAATGGTTGCAACCTTTGGTACGGTGGTGCAATGCATTGATTTCATCAATCAGGCTTATGTGGAAAGGGTGATTGGACTAGATAGTTTATTTGAGGTACTTTCTAACTTTAATGGTTTGATGTATGTGGTAATAGGGTTGTGGATGGCATATGTTGCAGTCCATATTTGGAGTAAGAATAACCAGAATAAGGACGATCAAGCGGCTCCAGTGCTGGTGTATGGGTGGGCAGGTTTTCTGATACTTTCCGTATTGGCGGTTTGCATTTTGATGTTTGATGCAAATGTGGCAGGAAATGCCAAAAGGTATGGTGCGTTAGGACGGTATCTGGTGTTTGATGATAGCTGGGGAACGAACCGTGGTTATATCTGGAGAAAATCCCTGGAGTTATATCGTGAATTTAAACCAATGAACAAATTGTTCGGACATGGGCTAGATACATTTGGAATACTTACTAATAGCAAAATAAAAGCAGAAATGTCACAGCTTTATGAAAATGCTCATAATGAATATTTACAATATTTCATTACCACTGGGGCGGCTGGTTTGATTGCTTATGTTGTTTTTTTAGGATCTGCAATCACCCGTATCTGGAAACGAGCAGAGGCAAAGCCTTATATAATAGGATGCTGCTTTGCCATAATTTGTTATAACACTCAAGCATTGGTTAATATTAGTTTACCAATTACATCTCCCATGATGTGGTTGTTACTTAGTATTGGAATGGCAAGTTGTAACAAAAGAGATGGACGAATATAAATAAAATTTATGTAAAAGGGCTGGTGGGGGTATGAATTATAGGTTTGCTTTTTATAGAAAAGAATATTTTGATGAGATAGAAGAGTTGATTTTAAATTCCTATCAATGGGAAAATCCTACGTATGGGGTGAGTCGGTTAGAATTTACAAATGGTTTGCACCCGAATTTTTTACGTTTTTCTAATGTGTGGGAGCGAACCGTTGGTGTGTATTTCCTGGATAAAACCATCATTGCTTGTGCCATTAATGAGGGGAATGATGACGGAACCGTCTTTTTCCTTTTTAGAGAGAAAAAGTTTGCAGAGGATAAAGAACTTTTAAAAGATATGATTCATTTTGCAAAAACGACCATGTCTTGTGTGGAAGATAAGAATAAGATAAAACGTTTTGTTCGTATCTTGATTCCGCAATGGAACGTTACTCTATCAGAATTGGTTTTAGAAGAAGGATTTGTAAAAGAAGAGGGGGGAGAACGAATACGAATTCGTAGATTTGGTGTTGATCAGTATCCTGTTAAGCTGCCAGAAGGGTATACCTTTGCTGATGGCAATGAAACTCCTCCTTTTTATTTGGCAAATGTACATATGGCTTCATTTAACTATAGCATTCATGAGGTGCCGGATTGTGCAAACGCTTTTTCTGAAATGCGTAAAGAAAAGCATTATGATCCCTACTTAGATCTTTGTATTTTAGATCCCGAGAAGAGACCTGTAGCAATAGCAATTATATGGTATGACAAGAAAATGCCGTATTGTGAATTAGAACCTCTTGGAGTTGCATTTTGGGAACGAAGAAAAGGTTTGGCAACAGCTATATTAAATGAGGCTACCAATCGTGTGATAGAAAAATATCCAGAATGCAAGGGTATGACTGGAGGGGATCAGCCATTCTATGAGGCCACAGGATATCATGTAACAGATCATGTACCTGCATATCGCTATGATACGGAAATATATCCATCATGGGATGAGAGATCAAGGAAGTAATAAATTACAACGTTGGAATAACGAAAAATCAGATGACAGGTTTAGGAAAATTGTCATAAATACTCTCATTTTCACATAAGATTATAAGGTGAGTTATTTTAGGCAAGTACAAGCGAAATAGCTTAAAGTAATAAAATGTGGAGGAAAGTTAAATGATAAGAAAAACTAAAAGCTTGAAAGCATTGATTACAGTGGTGATGGTATGTTGTATCATATGGACAAATGGCATTACTGCGAAAGCTCAAAGTGTAAATGAAACGGAACCCAATGATAGTATGGAAACCGCACAACAGATTCAGGCAAATTATGAAACAGTAGCCCAAGTTGTCAATGGCAGTAGACCTAATCAATATGTAGTCAAAGGGAATACCAGTAATACAGATGAAGATTGGTATAAAGTTTATTTAAATGCAGGGGTACAATATATTACTTGTAACGATAAACCTTTCGATTACGAAATATATAACTCCAATCAAAACTTAGTGTTTTCCGGTACCTATACTAAAAATCGTTTATTTCCAATAGGATATTCTTTTAAAGCTGCATCAGATGGTTATTATTATGTTAAAATCAAAGGACTTACATCGGCATCTTCAAGTTATACTTTATTGGTTGGAGGACCTACATATTCAGTTGGAAGTTGTTCCGTATCTTTAGGAAGCGTAACTATGAGTGGAAAGAATGTTACAGTGCCTGCTGATTTGCGTTATAAGGGTACAATACCAGAGGGATCTGTTGTATATGGAATATCAATGAGCGGGGTAAAAAGCAATTCAGTAAGCGGAATTACAGTGAAAAATTTAACTAGTAATAATACAGTTGTTTTGAGCAATTATTCTTGGAATAAGACTGGTCTTGCTTCTATGAATATGCCATTGAAAGGTAATTGGCAAATAAATTTTAGCTATAATAAAAATACATCATTTACACCAAAGCTTAGTTTGCTTTTTGCATATCCATTGGCTTTAGATTATGTAGATAACTTAGAGTTTTAGTTGGTAAAAATTATTGGATCATATTAAGTTTTGATGACATACATTACCGATTCTCATTCCATTCGTAATATATATGGAGAGAATCGGTATTTTTGTTTATTGTAATAGTACAGGTGTAAGCGCCTAATTTAAGGGTGGATTTCAATCCATGTCATTTATCATTATAATTGTTATCAGGAAATGCGAGCGTTTTGCAATCCACCCAGTAACTGTTGGTCGGAAGAATTGGCTCTTTTCAGACACACCGGAAGGTGCAACAGCTAATTCACCCTATCTTACTATCGTATAAATGGCAAAGGCATATTGCTTAAATTTCTATAACAGATTATTCATTTTAGATTATTATTTTTTAATAATTGGCATCCAAAGCTCAGCATTTTGAGCATTGTATTTTTCAATAACAGGTCGCCCAGGTGCTTGCTCATACCCGGAATTTGGGAACCAATTTACATATAAATCATTGTAACATCTACTTATTATTAATCGGTCTTCATCAGTTTTAGCGGTTACAACAACCCATGATGTAAGTGGTATTTCCAAAATCGTAAACGGTTCATTTACTCCGGCTTCAGGTAACTCCCAACCATACATAAAATATTTATTTCCGGCTTCATCCCAAAAATGAATAGCCTGTAATAAATGAATTTTTGCTACATCCCACTCATCTTTCTCAATCATTTCCTGTGCGAGACCAGGAAATCCTGCTGCAATGTTTGTCGCATCATGGCTTCCATTTTCAATAACTCGGTCAGCATGTTCTGAAAATTTTTCTGTTTCCCAACCATCCGTTTGCAAAACATCCATTCCAAATACTTTATAGGGCTGTGTTTCAATAATTCGGTACTGCATTGCTTCTACTCCTTTTAATATAAATTGAAAGGTAAGCGACGGATATGCTATTAGTGGAACACCATCAATACGCGCTTTTGACGGCGTAACACCTTGAATCAACTGAAAGGCACGTGTAAACGACGAATGGGAATCATAACCATACTTCAGTGCAATGTCAATGATTTTTATATCCGAATTTTGAATCTCAATAGCAGCTAATGTTATCCTTCTTCTACGAATATATTCAGATAACGGAATGCCTATAATAGAGGAAAACATTCTTTGAAAATGATATGAAGAACATTTTGCTTTTTTTGCGACCATGTTGAAATCAATATCATTGGTCAGATTCTCTTCGATGTATTCAATTGCGCTTTCAAAGTCGTGTGCAAATGACATATCAGTACCTCCTTTCTATTGAGAGTATAGCAAATAGAAAATTCATTTGCTGTTCAAATCATGCACCGTTTTGTATAATAAATAATAATTTCTAAGAATCAAATTTATTGATATTATATATTTCTAGATATAGGTAGTCAATCTAAATTGAGAAAAGTGTACAGCCGGACATCAATGGCGCACTGGATCATTACAGCTGGCATCCTCTATAACTACACTCCTACGAGAGCGGGAGAAAATTCAAAACAATTCCTAGGAGGAATTAATCCAGGATTCTATCTGATGGCCGATGCTTACCAGGGCTACAACAAAGTGAATGAAACCAACCGTTGTTGCCGCTATGCACACATCAGGAGATACCTGCTGGAGGCGATCCCGAAATTAGGCGCTTACGTACAAGTTAATTGACGTAAGATAGATTTACGTTTGATTTTTCTTTGCTGTCAAATATTAAATATAAAAACAGAAAAAAATCTTGTTAACCTATGGGTTATTACTGCCAAGTTTAAAAGTAATGTCTACAGTCATTGCTTTCGATAATTGGAGTGACAGTTACAGATAGTACAACAGATGCACTCCAACGTTCTTTTTTTAAAATAGTTATAGTTTTTATGGATGATGGAGGAATATTGTGGTAATATTATTAATAAATATTACAAGTGTAGTATTTTGGGGATGTATAATCACATGATAGTAGGGGGGAAGTATGAAGATATTAAAGAGTAAAAAAGAGTATTGGTATTCACAAAAAGGTACGTGTTCAAAAAAGAGTATTATTTATTTTCTAATAATTTTAATATGCTTAAGCTGTACCGGATGTAATAAAACAGATGATAACAACAATAAAAACAAATCAGAAAGTATTACAACAGCGTCAATTAATCCAACAACAATAGCTTCTCAAGATATTTCAATGGAAAAATCTACATCATCAAGTGAGGTTAGGATCAAAGACTCTACACCAAATATTCAAGAGGTTGATTATAAGGAATACTTTGACAACATGAAAGGGTGTGCTGTTTTTTTAAATAGGGATACAAATGTATATGAGATATACAATAGAGAGTTATGTGAAAAACGCTCATCCCCTTACTCTACCTTTAAGATAATATCTACATTAATAGGATTGGAGAATGGTGTTATAAAGTCTGTGGATTCTACTATGGGGTATGATGGTACTATTTATTCAAATGAAAAATGGAATGCAGATTTAAATTTAAAGAATGCTTTTAAAGAATCATGTGTATGGTATTATAAAAAGGTCATTGACCGTATAGGACAAAACAAAGTTCAAACATGGCTTGATGAATTGGACTATGGAAATAGAGATATAAGTGAGTGGAATGGAAATGGAACGAATTCATTCCCATTATTAAATGGATTTTGGTTAGATTCATCATTAGAGATATCGCCAATGGAACAGGTAGATATCCTAGCAAAGATTCTTGAAAATAGGACTGCTTTTTCTGAGAAAAATATTAATATTCTTAAAGATGTGATGTTGATTCAGAAGGATTCCAATGTTACTGTTTATGGAAAAACAGGCGCAGGTAAAAGTATTAGTGCAGGGAATATTGCCAATGGTTGGTTTGTAGGAATGTTTGAAAGTGACAATGGAACATACTATTTTGCAGTACGTTTAGCTGACGATAAAGAAAAGGGGGTATCGGGGCTTAAAGCAAAAGAAATAGCACTGAATATAGTATATAAGCATTATGCAAATCAGTAAACTATAAAACTTGAACATTAGTATAGCGTAGAAAAAAATTAAGTTTACTGGCTCTGTTATATATTAAATCGTGTATTGGTATAAAGCAAAAACTCCTCGGATGACAGGAAGATATGATACCAATATGTGTAAAAATATGGTAAGATAGAAGTACCAAATAAATTTTATTTTCCTTGAACGATGAAGATTACGTTTTTTCGTTAATATTTTAAGGAATTCCGTATAATATCCTTGAATTATTATAAAATAAAAGACAATGGTGCATGGAACATTACATCTTATTCTTAAATAAAAGGAGGATTTTACTATGAACAAGTATATATTCAATGATTATTTTACAGAGCCTGAGGGTAAAATTGCAAAACGTATGCTTTTTAAAAGCGACGATGTAATTGCTTTTGTTTTAAACATTGCAAAAGGTGAAATACTCCCAGGACACACACATATGGAATCAACCCTTTTTTTACAGGTCATGGAGGGGAATGCCAAGGTTGTCACTGATGGCAATGAGACCTTGTTGCAGCCGGGTGAATTGATGCAAGTGGACGGGCAGGAAAGCTTACAGGTTATAAATGTAGGTGAAGATGTTCTGCGTCTATATGTTACCATTTCACCTATGGGTTCAGAGGCGTTTGCTACAGATGCAAATGTTTAAGACTTATAACCACCTTTATAATATTTAAAAAGCCAGGAAAATACTTTCCGGAATAACTGTTTAGACGAAAGCCCTCATATCGCTGAGGGCTTTTTAAAGTTCTGCCAATCGTATTTTTCGATAGTACTAATAAAAACAATTGATTTTACCTATTAGATACGACGTGTTATCCTAATATCAGGTTTTGAAAGAAAATCAACGATTCATGTTGAAGATGTAATTATTAAAAACAAAGAATGGAGGCATTCCTGTGAAAGAAATTTTCATTCGTAGAAGTATTCGTAAATTCAAAGACACACCAGTGGAAAAAGAAAAGATAGATCAACTGTTACGGGCTGCTATGCAAGCACCTTCAGCATTAAATCAACAGCCATGGGAATTTATTGTAGTTGAAAGCAAGACAGCTCTGCAGGAGTTATCCAAAGCGATGCCAGATGCCAAACCAGTTTCTAATTCCCAGCTAACAATTATTTTGGCAGCAAATAGCAAGAAATTCAGATATGAGCCTGATTGGATGATGGATATGAGTGCTGCGGCTCAGAATATTTTATTAGAAGCGGTTCATCTGGAACTTGGAGCCGTGTGGATGAGTATTACATCGGTTGATTCTGCTATCAATTATGTGCGGGAGATGTATGAGCTTCCATCAAATATTAAACCATTTGCATTTATTGCTATTGGTTACCCAGAGAAGAATAAGAATCATTTTATAGATCGATATCATAATGAAACCATCCATTATGAAAAGTGGTAGTATATTGATTCACAAACCTATTCGGATTAAAATAAAAACATTTCCCCAAATGGTATAAGAATATAAAAGGAGAATTGTACATGTCTAAAAGAATTGTTTTATTAAATGGGAGCCCTAGAAAAAATGGGAATACAGAAATTTTGGCAGATGCATTCATACAGGGAGCGGAAGCTAGCGGGAATACCGTAACAAAATTTAATGTAGGTAGAATGAAGGTCACGGGATGCACCGATTGTAAATATTGTTTTACTCATTTGGGAGAGTGTGCAAAGAAAGATGACATGCAAGAGATATACAAAGCTTTGTATGATGCGGATCTGTTAGTATTAGCCAGTCCTGTTTATTGGCATGGCATGACAGCACAAATAAAAGCCGTGATTGATCGAATGAATGTGGGCACAGCAAAACCCATGCCAATAACCGAAACTGCGCTGCTTGCAGTATATGGAGATACGGATACGGAAGCGGTAGAAGCAACCATTAGCCATTATAAAGCGATAATAAAGTATATGGGGTGGAGAGACCGGGGAATTATAACTCAATCTGCTGTTATGGAAAAAGGGGAAATCAGTGGTCTTTCTAGCCTGGTGGCAGCAAAAGAATTAGGAAATAGTATATAATAGAGTAGAGCATAGAACATATCTGAAGATAAAACGAAATAGCGAATGGGAGGGGCAGTAATTCTGCCTCTCCCATACTTATTATACCACATGAAAATTTCAAATAATAGACTTATAATTTATATTTTATATATGTATTATATGTAAGATATCACTTCATAAAAATTTGTTTCACCGACACCCCAAAAACAGGGAGGAGATCATGCATGAGTTCATATGTGCTTGGCGTTCAAGATATTGATAAATCAAAGCGTTCCATGGTTGGGGGTAAAGGTGCCAACCTAGGGGAATTATGGAAGGTTACAGGGATTACAGTACCAGAATATTTTTGTATTACAACAAATGCATACAAAAAAACAATGGAAAGCAATGAAAGGCTCAATGGATTATTGCATGACTTATCAAATCTTAAAATAGAAGATAGGGATAAGATCGTTGAAGTTAGTAAGCAAATCCGCATGATAATTGAACATCAATCCATCCCTCAGGATATCGTAGACGAGATTACCATTTTTCTTTCCCAGTTTGATGAAAAGACTTCTTTTGCAGTGCGATCCAGTGCAACGGCAGAGGATTTGCCAACCGCTTCTTTTGCTGGTCAACAGGATACGTATCTAAATATAATTGGAACGGAAGCCATAATAAAACATATCCGTAAGTGCTGGGCGTCGCTCTTTACCGAGAGGGCAGTCACTTACCGCATACAAAATTGCTTCGACCACCAAAACGTATTTCTGTCCGTGGTGGTTCAAAAGATGATTTTCCCGCAGGTGTCAGGAATCTTATTTACTGCGGATCCCGTTACGTTCAATCGAAAAGTGTTGTCCATTGATGCTAGCTATGGGCTTGGTGAGGCCTTGGTCTCAGGCATTGTAAACGGGGATATCTACAAGGTGCGTGAAGGTGAGATCGTTCATAAGAAGGTATCCACCAAGAAGCTTGCAATTTATGCCTCAAAAGATGGGGTAACGAAAGAACAGACAGTTGAACTCCAGTGCCAGGACAAGCAGGTACTGACGGATGCTCAGATTTTACAGCTTGAGCAATTGGGTAGAAAAATAGAAGAGCATTTTGGCTGTCCTCAGGACATTGAGTGGTGTTTGGCTGATGAAACATTTTATATCGTTCAAAGCCGGCCAATCACAACGTTATATCCAATCCCGGAAATAGATGATCATGAAAAGCATGTTTATTTGTCGATTGGCCATCAACAAATGATGACTGACCCTTTAAAACCGTTAGGAATGTCTTTGATGAAACTAATATCCTATGGCAATCGGTATCATGCTGGTGGAAGGTTGTTTATAGATGTTGCACCAATGTTGAGTACACAAGATGGCAGAACAATGCTATTAAATAACTTAAGACAACTGGAGCCCCTGACAGAAGATGCAATTATGACAATAATAGAGCGAGATTTTATAAAATGCTTACCAACGGATAACAAAAAAGTGACTCCCATTTCCATACCTCAGAAACCAATCGGTAATGATCCATCCATAGTTTCTGATTTGATTCGAAAAAGTCAAACCTCTATAGAAGCGTTGAAACAAAAGATACAAGGGAAAACAGGACTGGATCTTATTGATTTTATATTAGAAGATATCCAGGAGTTAAAAAGAATTTTATTTGATCCGGATAGTTCGGCTGTATTTATGGCTGCTATCAATGCCTCTCTTTGGATAAATGATAACATGAACGATTGGTTGGGGGAGAAGAATGTGGCAGACATACTTTCTCAATCAGTACCAAACAACATAACTTCACAAATGGGTTTGGACTTAATGGATGTGGCAGATATAATTCGCCCTTATCCTCAGGTCGTTGATTATATCTCTAATGTAAAAGAGGATGATTTTTTAGATAAATTAGTTGAGTTTGAGGGTGGAAAGGAAGCCCGAGAAGCAATATTGTCATATCTTGATAAATACGGAATGCGATGCAGCGGTGAAATTGATATCACCAGACCCAGATTCTACGAAAAACCAACGATGCTTCTTCCCATGATTCTTAGTAACATTAAAAACTTTGAGCCAAATGAAAGCCATCTTAAATTTGAGAAAGGCAGACAACAGGCTCTGAAAATGGAACAAGAGCTATTGGATCGACTAAAAAAATTGCCAGGTGGTGAAGAAAAAGCCAATGAAACAAAGCAAAAGATTGACCTGATTAGAAACTTCATCGGTTACCGGGAATATCCAAAGTACGGTATGGTTAGCAGATACTTTGTTTACAAGCTTGCTTTACGAGAGGAGGCGAGGCGTCTCGTAAAGACAAGTGTAATTCATGACATAGAAGATATATATTATCTGACTTTTGAAGAACTTCGTGTAGCCTTGTTAACGAATCAAGTAGATAAAAAAATCATTGATGAACGTAAAGAAGAGTACAAGTTGTTTGACAAACTAACACCCCCACGTGTCATTACCTCTGAAGGTGAAGTAATTACAGGCGAGTACAAACTAGAAAACCTCCCTGTTGGAGCTATGGCAGGTCTGCCTGTTTCTTCGGGAGTGATCGAGGGAAGAGCACGTGTTGTCTTAAATATGGAAGACGCAAAAATAGAAGAAGGAGATATCTTAGTCACTATTTTTACTGACCCTAGCTGGACTCCATTATTTGTTTCTATAAAAGGCTTAGTTACTGAAATTGGAGGACTGATGACACATGGAGCGGTGATTGCCCGTGAATATGGTCTGCCAGCAGTAGTTGGAGTGGAAAATGCCACTAAGCTGATTAAGGACGGGCAGCGTATTCGCGTGCACGGTACGGAGGGGTATGTAGAGATTTTATAATTGTAAGAGAACGTAACAAGATTATCTGTAGTTTAAGATAATGTCTATCAATATGCTTCCCACAGAATTACGTGGGTAATGATAAAAAAACAAGCAGGGCATGTGTATTGAACTTGTCCTGCTTGTTTTCTCTTTTTAATTAATAAGAAATTGAATTATACTTAAGCTTTAATGGCCCAACGTAATTTAGCACACCGAGCGCGGCTGTTTTCACCGCATTCTGCTGCGGAGGGTCGAATCGCCTCAGGCGCTATTTCTTTATAAATGCCATCGCGATAGAAGCGCTGGAACGATTTTTTAACCAGGCGATCTTCTCCAGAATGAAACGTGAGAATTGCAACACGCCCGCCCTCAGCCAAGGCAGAAGGGAGTTTTTCCAAGAATTCATATAACACTTCAAACTCTTTATTGACATCAATTCGTAAGGCTTGAAAGCATCTTTGGCAAGACTTCTTGATGGCCTCGTCTCTGTCTTTTTCCGGTAGAAATTTAAGGGCGTTTTTGATCACTTGTTGTAATAAACTTGTTGTTGTAATGTCAGTTCCTTTTTTGATTGCAGTCACGATAGCCCGTGAGATTTCTGCGGCATAAGGCTCGTCCGCATTTTCTAGCAACATCCCTTGTAATTCATCTTTATCAATGGATTTAAGACGATCCGCTGCAGAGATGCCTTTGGCTGGATTTAACCGTAAGTCTAGGGGACCCTCCGTCTTAAAAGAAAACCCTCTTTCAGGATTATCAATCTGCATAGAAGAGACTCCTAAATCTGCCAATATGAAATTAAGTGGTCCTGATTCGGTAGTAATTTGATCTATATTGGAAAAGTTTGTATGCTTTACCGTCAATATCTCTGGGCCATAACCTAAGCGCTCTAAACGATCCCTGGTTCGTGGCAACTCAATCGGATCAACATCAGTGGCATAGAGGTGCCCCTTTGAATCTAAGCATTTAAGCATCTCTAACGTATGTCCACCATAACCCAAGGTGGCATCTAGTCCAGTTTGTCCAGGGGTTATTTGTAAGAACTCCAATATCTCGTTTACACAAATAGAACGATGCATACCAGCAGGAGTATTCCCCTTTTGAATTACCTTTGCCACAGCATCTGCATATAACTCTGGTTGGAGTTCTTTATATTTATCCTTAAAAGCCTTAGGGTGAGTGCCTTTGTACCTGGGCCGACGTTGATGTTTTTGTTCCTGATTATCCATTCTTGCTTCCACCTTTTAAAATGTTTTAATAATATATCAATCAATTACATGATATCAAATACATGTCATAATAGCAAACGTATATTAGTTAAGTATGGCAGTAAAACCTTTATTTGTCACAAGATGAAACCATTTCTTAGAATAATTTTGGTTTCGGTGTCGATTTATGTTGAATAATATTCATATGGATGATATTATATGTCAGGTGCGTTTTCGCATATACAAAACGAAAGGATTTTCAAATAATGTCAACCAAAACAACTCAATCTATACAGTCAACACCAGCAGTTTCATCTAGTTCCTCTGCTATTGCCAATCCAGCTCCTCTTGGGCTTTTAGGATTTGGAATGACTACCTGCCTGTTGAATCTTCACAATGCAGGGATTATTCCCCTTTCTGTCGTAATTGTAGCTATGGGATTTGCATTAGGAGGTGCCGCTCAGATTATAGCTGGCATCATGGAATTTAAGAAAAATAATACCTTTGGTGCAACCGCATTTACGGCATATGGTTTCTTCTGGTGGTCTTTGATTATAATCTGGATTAACCCGTTTGAAGGTATCAAAGCTGCTGATCCTATCAGCATGGGATTCTATTTAGGTCTCTGGTGTGTATTCACACTCTTTATGTTTATCGGAACACTGAAACACAATCGTGCAAGCCAGGTCGTATTTGGTTCTCTTACCGTTTTATTCTTCCTGCTTTCACTTGCTAACTTTACCGGCGCAGAATCTATACATACGATTGCCGGATATGTTGGAATCTTCTGCGGACTTTCCGCTATTTATAATTCCATGGGACAGGTTCTGAACCAGGAATTTAAGAAGACTATTTTACCTTTATAAGGAATGCATGTAAAAAGGATTTGAAACTTATTGTTTCAAATCCTTTTTTCGTGGAATTTAGAGTATTCTTTATTTTTTTCAATAGGAGATCTTCCTTATTCAAAGAGAAGCCTTTGTGCATTGGAATACAGATTGATTTTGGTTCCTCTTGCAAAACCAGCCAATGTAATATTGTGCTTGTTTGCCATCTCAATGGCAACATCTGTGGGAACGGAGCGGGCCACTAGGATTGGAATCCTTGCTTTAATGATTTTTAATATCATATCACTTGGAACTCTGCCGCTGGTAATAAGTACTGTCTTAGTTAAATCGAACCCCTGGCTTATGGCGTAGCCCAACACTTTATCTACCGCATTGTGCCTTCCGATATCCTCCATAAGATAAAGCATTCCTTCTGAATCGTATAATCCGCAAGAGTGTATTCCCCTTGTTAATTTGTAGATATCACTACTTTTTTGAAATTCATTTACATAAGATAAAATCTTTGAAAAACTAATGGTAAAATCGTAATCCAAATTTGTTAGATTCTCTTCGTTCATGAGATAATAAGCGATGGAGTGCTGTTTTCCACAAGCGGTGGTAATTGTCCGAATTCCTTCAGTCGCTTCAATCATATCCTTGAAAGTATCTTTAGTAATTAATGTCACAAAGGCTTTTCCCTCGTCTTCCATAATTTCGATGGATTCTATATCTGAAATTCCTTGAATGATTCCTTCTGTAAATAAATTTCCCATAACCAATTCATATAATTTCTTATGAGTACATATTAGGTTAACATAACGAACGTCATTCACATAGATAGATAACTTGTATTCAATGAGGATTTCCTGAGATTCCTCTGACTGCATCTCCATACTGCATAATAATATCGCATGAGTTTGGCTGATGTGGTTTTTATCTGGCATAGGCCCCTCCTTTTTGAATCAATCAGATTTCTTAGCAAGCTTCATCAAGCAAATATAAGAGAATCCTTACGGTAAAGAGATTGGTTTCACCCGTCTGCGGTTCTCCATAATGATATTCAAAGACACCGTTATATTTTTTGATGGTATGATCAACAGAATTTAACCCGATTCCATGCCAGGCTTTATCTTTTTTTGTGGAATAGGGCCTTCCGTTTTTGATACAAAGCTGAGAGGTATCATAGGCGTTTGTCACCTGTATAGTAAGAACCTCATGAAATTCTGAAATATCAATGAACATTTCTCTTTGTTCTTTCGCAAGTTTCATGCAGGCTTCCAGTGCATTATCCAAAATATTGCCTAAGATAATGGTAAGATCCATCTTATTTATGCCAAGAACTTTGGGTAGGCGGATATGTACTTCTGTTTTAACGTGATAATGCTGAGAGAGGTAAAGCTTATTGTTAATCAATGCATCAATGACAGGATGACCACTGTCGATACCGGCTTCCTGGGCCTTTACGTTAACTGTAAGCTTTTTTATATATTCCACCAACTCCGTGTTTTGACCTTGTTCCGCAAGACCTGATATGGCAGCCAGATGATTGTGCAGGTTGTGACGGTCTTCCCGCAAACTTTTTTGAAATTGTTGAATCAGCACAGACTGTTTTTCGTAGGCATCGTTCTGCTGTGAGAGCAGGATATTTTCATACTTTAGATTTTCTTCCAGCAATAGCTTGTCATATAAATAAAACAGCAAGATATTAATGACCAATAAAACCAGAACTGCACTTGCCAGTAAAAAGGAAGATTCCGATTGATTGGAAATAATCTCTAACGTCAGACTGTTTAAGATATAGATACTTCCTGCAGGGATTAAAAATATAGCCAGCCAGCGAGTTGGTCTTACCTCCGTGTTATAAACCTCCTGTTTATAAAAGAAGACTTTGCTCCATTTCACCAGGCCAAACATCATGGTATTGGATATGATGATACCAATGAGTACATAACAGTCCTGCTGTATGATGGTTTTAAAAGATGCTCCAGCAAAAAGAACGAGTAGAGCCGCCGTACAATCTTCACTTGCAAGAGATAAGATATATATAAATGAGGTAGCCAGGGCACGTTTAAACACGGAAGTTTGATAAAAAAATGAGATAAAAAAGCAGATAACTAAATTAAAAACGATATTTAATATTGGATTAAACAAATTAAAGTATAGATATGCTCCCACGAGGTAATAGGCAGTATAAGCAATTCCGATGGCCCAAATAGGAGCTCTCCTTTTCTTTAAAAAAGTACGAATAAAATCATATATTACATAAGATCTAAGGATATTCATAAATAAATATGTAATGATTACGTTCATTTGTCGTCTTCCTTATTATTCCTAAGCTGTAAATAGTTCGCCCTTATTTCCTTTCTTTTTGGGCCGCTTATGGTCAAACTTGCATCATTAGACATGAGAACTTTCTCATAAGATATCTGCCGGATGTGGTAATAATTGATTAAAATGGAATGATGAATCAATAAAAACCCCTGTGCCTCTAACTTCTCAAATACCTCCATAAGTTTCCCATAAAAAATATAACGGGCGTCTTTTGTAATCACATTGATTTTATGTCCTTTGGATATCTCAAGATAAATAATATCCTCAACAGGAATATTACATTGTCCTCTGTCAATATCCTTAAAACAAAAAAAATCGTCCTTTATTTCATTTAACCGTTTGTAGGCACTCAAAAGGTCTTTTTTAAAAAGCTCAGGATCAATGGGCTTTGACAAAAAGCGAAAGGTGTCTAGGCAAAAAACCTCTTTTGCCCGGTTATCATAGGACGAGATGTAAATTATAATGGTTTTTTTGTTTTGAAAATAGTATCTTAATTTAGCTCCGACTTCAATTCCGTTCATACCATTCATACTAATATCCAGAAATGCCAAATCATAAATAGTACCTCCTTTTAGTTTTTCACACAACATCTCCCCTGATGTGAAAGAATCGGTTAAGTAAGAGATATGCGCTTCTGATAATGTGCTTTTTATCATGGATTTGATCTGCTCAATGAATATGGATTCGTCATCACAAATAGCAATTTTAATCATGAATCTCTTTGTCTCCTTCCATTCTTTTACTAGATAACATTTTATCATAGTACTGTTAAAAAAAAAATAAAAAAAGTGTTGAAAAAGGAAGTATTAGAGAATTTGCTTATTTTATAAGAGAAAATGAAAAGCTATTTTATCGAAAAAAGGATTATGCTATACTGGGCAAAATTAAGTAACTTAATTTAATCTTTTTAATACGAAGGAGAGTATAAAAATGAAGAAATTAACTGTTGTTATGGGAAACGTAGTATCTGCTCTTGCTCTTAAATCTGCAGTTGTAACAAGCAATTTAGCATGTGGGTACATTTATTATCAGCCAGAGATGCCAAAGGAAGCAAAGAAACTAAGAAAATTCTAAGATTATGCTTAGAAGATTAAGTAATGTGATAGCCGATCATTTGATCTCAATGGGGAGATTTGAAGAAGAGGATAGGCCTATCTACCAGTTTGGTCTTGAGATGTTACTCTTGAATGTCTTTAACATTATGTCCGCAACTTTTATAGGGCTTGCCATGGGACAACCACTGGAATGTTTCATGTTTCTGGCACTGTTTATCCCTCTTCGCTGCCATGCAGGAGGATATCATGCCGGTAATCCTATTTGTTGCTATTTCTTGTCCAATGCGGTTATTGTACTCATTCTCTTTCTTATGCGCACCCCTCCGGAAATCGTGGAGCGGGGCGCAGGTCTGTTCCTCTTAATCTTATCCTCAGGTCTGGCGGCAATGATGGCTCCTGTGGAAAACTTAAACAAGCCTCTCGATGAAGTTGAGAAAAGGGTTTATGGAATCCGTACTAAGACAGTACTGGCAGTTGAAGTTTTTATTGGTCTTTTATTCTATGCAACTGGTTATTTCCAGGGTGTATGGATTGTCACACTCACCATTATTCTCATGGCAATAACTGAGATTCTGGGGCTTTTGCAAAACACCTATAGTCGCAGCCACTGATCATTCTATTTCAGCAAGGAGGCTGGTAATCGTGGAAGATATTCATGACAATCAGATTGCTTATATTAATTTGACCACTGGTGACGTGAAATTAGAAGAGATCACCAGAGAACTTAGAAAAAACTACATAGGTGGACCCGGAATTAATACAAAGATATTGTATGATTCTGATGCAGCTAAGTACGATGCGCTTTCAGAAAAAAATTTATTGATCTTTGGCATCGGTCCAAGTGTGGGTACCGGACTTCCAGCCAGTAATCGTTGTACGATCACAGCGAAAAGTCCCATTACCGATGCATATGGAGATTCAAACCTTGGCGGAGAATTTAACGTCAGACTCCGAACTGTGGGAATCGATCATCTGGTATTTTCAGGAAAATCAGAACATCCCGTGTATGTTCTCATCAAAAGCCATGGAGAGATAGAAATTCTAGACGCCAACGAGCTTTGGGGAATGCATACAGAAAAAGTCACAGAGCTTTTAATGGAGCGCCATGGAAAAGGTTCGGAAGTGACCTGCATTGGTCCGGCAGGAGAAAATCTGGTGCGCTTTGCAAGCGTCATCATGTCAAAATGCCATGTAGCAGGAAGAACCGGCATGGGCTGTGTCATGGGGGCGAAGAAGTTAAAAGCCATTGTAGTGGAAAAAAAGGTTGGAAAACCTCAGATATGTAATCCAGAAAAGGTAAAGGAAATTCGGGATCAGTGGATTAAGAAATGCCGTGCATCGGTCATTTTAAAATCAGGTAACATTCAGGGAACCTTAATGCTCATCAAACGGTATCACAAACAAGGAGCTTTACCCATCCGGAATTTTCAGGCAGCCGATGATAAAAAGGCCAAGGAAATATATGCTGAGAATTTTTTGTACAAACATGAGACAAAACGAAAAGCATGTATCTACTGTCCCGTTGGATGCGCCAGAGAATATGAGATTAAAGAAGGACGTCATAAGGGAGAAAAAGGAGATCGTCTTGACTATGGTGCAGTAGCCGGCCTTGGGCCGTTAAATGGCATCTTTGACTGGGCAAGTATTCTTCATCTAAAGAACCTAAGTGACAATCTTGGATTTGATGCCATTGAAGGGGGTTCAACCATTGGTTTCATCCTAGAGTGCTATGAAAAAGGAATCATTAAAGATCCCGAAAAAACCTATGAATTTGGCAATGCAGATGATGTGGAAGAATTGATCTATAAAATCTGTCGCAGGGAAGGGATCGGAGATATTGCTGCCGAAGGCGCTTACCGGGCATCTATTGTGCTGCATGCAGAAGAGTATGCATTTTGTATCCGAAAGTCTTCTTCCGGGCTTCATTCCAATTCCCATCTGGCAAAATCTTTAAGCTATCTTACTTCCACCAGAGGGGCAGATCATTTAAAGGGGTATGTGTTTACCGCAGTTTTTGGTGGGTTTTTCTCTGAAGTGGTTTCAAAACATATTTTCAAAACCAAAGCAGAGAAGAATTTTTCAAAAGTAGGGAAAAAAGGCCGTGTGGTGTGCTGGCATGAAAATTACAAATACGTCATTGACTGCCTGGGCCTCTGCCTTTTTGCCATAACCGCTCTCCCAAGTGCGGGGGTTGCTTATTTTAATGAATTTGCGGAGGTCACAAATGCAATCCTACATACGGATTTAATTGATGATGATATGTATTTTGCCAGTGAACGTATCTATCAGCTACAAAACGCTTTTAATGTGGCATGTGGTCTAAAACTGGATGATTATCAATGGCCGGAACGAAAAAAAGAGCATGGTGTAAACGATAAATTCATTAAAGATACCAGCATTAAGGTTGGTGGGGAAGAAGGGATGCTTCCAGAGTATTTTCGGTATAGAGGATTGACACCAGAAGGTATGCCTACCCAAAAACGCTTTCATGAATTGGGACTCTCCATGTACATAAAAAAAGCAGAAGCAATCGACTTTGATGACGTTATTTCTATTAAAGATTTGTTAAAAGAAATCGATTTAAATGCAACATTGACGAAAAAAGAAAACAGAATCAATGAGGTTATGAGTTCCCTGATTTGTAAACTTATGACCAAGCAGGATGAAAAGGCACTGCGTCACATGAAAAATGAGTAGCATTTACAGAGGCGGATATCCATGGGTTGGTTAAAAAATGAAGAGAAAATAGAGATAAGGTCATCGGTTTTCATTCCTATTTCAAGGAATGATGTTGATATCGTTTTCGATTATGTATATGACAGAGAGAAGTTTCATCGTTGGTTTGACTTTATTCCTGTTCTTTGGATCAGCTTTGATCGAAGTCATCTGGATATAGGCTGCGTTGGGACAATCTGTTTTACCATGCCCCTGTTTTATTACAAATTAAAGGTTACAGAAGTGGTAATGGGAAAATCCATTGTACTAAACGGAGCTGGCGGTCCCATGAGAGGGAAGGCGTATTTTAATATCCATCCCGCAGATGGTGGGGTTATATTGGAAAACATTCATATACTATCTGGAAAAAATAAGTTACTCCATAAATACTATGTTTTTTGTTTGGTTCCAAATCATCTGGCTTTTATGAATTGGAGATATTTGGTTTTGAAAAGGCTAATTAAAAAAGAATTTGAAAGAAACAAGAAATTACATAAGTAGAGAGGTGCTGTTTATGAGAGGTGTTATTTTAGCAGGAGGTCACGGAACCCGTCTTAATCCGTTAACGATCATTACCAACAAACATTTGCTTCCAGTCTATAAAAAACCTATGATCTATTACCCCATAGAGACCCTGGCTAAAGTGGGAATCAAGGATATCCTCATCGTAACAAGCGGAGAGTATTTAGGTCATTTTTACAAACTTCTAAAAACAGGGGAAGAATTTGGAGTAAAGCTTCATTATGAGATCCAGGAAGGCAATGAAGGAACGGGAGCGGCTTTATTATGTGCAGAAGAGTTTGTAAGAGGGGATGAGTTTATGGTAATTCTCGGCGATAATATCGTGACAGAAGACTTAACCTCCTTTGTAAAGGATTTTGAAACAGAAAAAGATTCCTTCAGTGCTAAGATTCTTATTACCCAGTCGGATAACCCAAAGCTCTACGGCGTTGTTGAGTTTAAGAAAGATAAAATAACCAGGCTGGTAGAAAAACCTAAAGTTCCTTTTTCCAATTACGTCAACACCGGTTTATGGATCTTTAAGCCAGAGGTATTTGAGCTATTAAAAAAGATGAAGTTAAGTACAAGAAATGAATATGAGACCACCGATGTTCTCCACCACTATGCAGAGCTAGAAAAGCTTACCTACGGAATATTAACATCCAAATGGACCGATGCGGGGACGTTCGAACAGCTATATGAGGCAACCGTTTTAATGAAAGAGTTAGAAGAGAAGGAGAAAAAGGAAATTGAAAAAGATCATGTTTATCAGCCTTCCGGTGTCAGGACACGTAAACCCTCAGCTCAACCTGTGTAAGGAACTATCTCAGCGAAATGTAACCCTTATCTATTACACATTTGAACAATATTTCCACAAGTTTGACCAGATGGATGGAGTGGATTTGCGAAAATATCCCGACGATTTCTATCATTATTACAATAAGCTAGCTGCTGATGAAAAGCTTCAATCCCAGTTCATGAATCTGCTCTATGTATTTTATACATTTACAGAAAAGCTCATGCCTTTCATGATGAAAGAGGTGGAACAGGAGAAGCCAGATCTTATTATTTGTGATACTTTAGCCATTTGGAGTAAGATTGTGGCCAGATATTTTCATATTCCCTATGTGTATTTCGTAAGCAGCTTTATGGGGGATAAGATCATGATGAAGGAAACCCCTGCGTTTACTCGAAGCCTGGTAAAAAGTGCGGCAGTTTCCATTCCCTATATTATGAAATTTAACACAATCATCAAGCGGTTGGAAAAGCAATATGGCAAGGTGGTAGATAAACCATGGAATATCATGGAACCTGATGGGAAATTCACCATGGTGGTGACGTCAAAAGATTTTCACCCCGGCGGTTATAAATATCCTTCCAATGTAAAATTTGTAGGCCCAGCCTTTGTCGATAAGGAAGACCTCACGGAAGAAAAAGATACTATCTTTATCAGCCTTGGAACCATCTGCTTTAGCCATACCTACTGGGATATCTGCATTGATGCCTCTAAAGATCTGGGATATCAGGTTGTGGTATCCTTTGGTGGCAACAGCAATAACAAAGTAAATGCAGCCAACTTACCAGATAACGTAAAGATTTATGAAAATCTCAGCTTAGAAGAATACCGAAATGTATTAAAGCGGTCCGTTTTATTCATCTCTCATGGAGGTTTTAACAGCATTAGTGATTCTATTCTTTATGAGACCCCTCTTATCATTTGCCCTGGACATGCGGAGCAGGCCAGCAATGGAAGAGTGGTAGAAGCGGATGGCTGCGGAAAACTGTTTATGGCTAATACCAAGGAGTTCCAGAAGGATAACCTTAAGACGCTGATTCTTCAGGTGATTAAAGATGATGATATGAAAAAGAATTTATCAAGATATCGCAATTCCTTTTTAAAAGCCCCTGGTTTAAAAAAGGTGGTAGATGAATTAGACCAGGAATTTCAATTGTTCTGATACGTACATAAGGGAGATGGATTATGGCTTATATCGTAAATACAGCGCAGTACTTACCTGCCAATGAGATATGCAATGAAGAATTAACCCAGTTTCCACCAAAATACCGACAGCTCATTGAAGAAAAGGCCGGAATTAAGAAAAGAAGACACGTGACAGACGAGTGCACTTCGGATATAGGGGCCATGGCAGTAAAGCAGCTCTTAGAAAAGACGGGGTTAGATCCCCTGGAGATAGATGTTCTCATTTGTGCCACATCGTCTCCTGACCGGATACAGCCTGCAACTGCCACGAGAATTCAGGATATATGCGGATTGAAACGTGCTTATGCTTTTGACCTTAATTCTGTTTGCAGCGGTGGGATTTATGGACTAAAAATCGCTTCTTCACTCATAAAAGATGGGGCAAAGAATGTAATTGTAGTAGCTTCAGAGGTGTACAGTAAGTTATTAAATCCCAAGGACATTGCTACCTTCCCTTATTTTGGGGATGGGGCTGCTGCTGTTTTATTGTCGGATCATGGAATCTACCAGCTCAATGATATTCTGCTTTATTCAGATGGAAGTGGTTGTGATGTAATCCAGGTTCCGGCAGGAGGAAGTATGCTTCCGGCATCAGCTGTTAAAAAAGAACGGGATTATTATTTCTCCATGGAGGGACAACGTGTATACCATTTTGCCTGTGAAAAAGGAAGCGAACTGATTGAACTCCTGGCAAAAAGGAACGAGGTGGTGGCTGACAGGGTCATCACTCATCAGGCCAACTTAAATATTATCAATGAGATTAGCAGGCGTACCAACATTCCAGAAGAGAGATTTTTCATTAATGTGGAGAAATACGCCAATACTGCTGGCGCTTCTGTTCTCATTGCATTAAACGAATATCTGGAATCGGAAGAAGCAAAAAATGAAGACCATGTTTTTCTGGCGGCTTTTGGGGGAGGTCTTTCCTGGGGTGGCTGTTATTTAAAAAAGAGGGGGAAGTAACTGATGTTAAATGAGATCATGACACTAGCCACAGATATTTTTGAGGATGACGATATTTTGCCTACTTCCAAACTGGAAGAAGCAAAGAGATTTGATTCCATGAATCTGGTTCAGTTTATCATTGAACTGAGCGAGGCGTTTGAAATGGATATTGAAGATGAAGAAGTGGAAAAAACCATGACATTTGCAGAACTGGCAAAGCGGCTGGAAGCAAAAAGAACAACTTAAGTGAAATCAATGATGTGAGGTGTATACCATGGAATTTAGATTATTGACCGAATCTTCTGAAAAACTTAGGTTTATAACTGGCTGGGAACATGCCTTTAACCGATCATTTGAAATGCAGGATTATGATTGGATTTTTAATCCTAGAAATCTTGTCTATGGGGCCTTTGAAGAAGAGGTTCTCTCCGCTGGTTATTGTATTTTGCAACATCAGACTGTCTTTCACGGGCAGTTGGTAAAGGGCGGACTGTGTAATAATGTGTTTGTCACTCCAGAATATCAGGGGTGCCATTTGTTTACAAAGCTTGGGAGGTATGTACTTTCAAAAGCCGGGGAGCAGGGGATACAGATTTTAGTTGGTCTGCCAAATGAAAACTCCCTTCCAGGGCACCGAAGGGTTGGGTGGACTACTTTTCCAAAGAATCATTATTTTGAAAAGAAGATAAAAGATATGGTTTCTGATGTGACGCTGGATGAACGGATCAGCCTTATTACCCATCGCAATTTTCCACTGTGGAAAAAGGATTTCACGGAATTTGCCTTACAAATTGCTGCTGGTAGATCCTTTTCCATTATAAAAGATGCAGATTACTTTTCCTGGCGTTATCTGGAGCGTCCCTCAGGAGATTACAAGATATTTGTCTTTCAAGAGGATGATAGGGTGAGGGGATACGTGGTGTATAAATACTACCAGCCTTCCCAACGGATACATATCCTTGATATGGAAGCAGAGAATGAGACCATATTTTTGGAGCTATTAAAGGCAGCAGGTACGATAAAGGAACCCATATCACTGATTAATATATTAAGCTCTACCATTTATCTAAATTATTTCAACCGTGCCGGATTTAATCAAAGTCCAGAATATAGCAATTTAATCGCATATACTCCAATGGCAAAGGGCCCAGTCTCACTTGGAGATTCCTACAATTTGGTCATTGGGGATAATGAAGTTTTCTAACATAACGGATAAAGGAGATAGAGCGGTGGCATATGCGAACGCGAGTGTCGTGTTACACGGAAAAATAGAGGAAATCTTCGAATATATATTAGATGGAAGAAACAATCAAACCTGGCGGCCTGGTGTGAAATCTGTGGAATATCTGTCAAAGGAACCAATTGGAGCCGGAGCTGTGTTTTTGCAGGAGATGAAAGGGCCTCCCGCAAGAACCATCAAAGCGGATTATAAAATTATAGAATGTGACCGTTATAAAAAGATCTCTTTTCTAATCTTAAATGGTCCCTATACACCGGTAGGAACCTTTTTATTTGCAGTTACCGACGAAGGGGTATCCGTGGATTTTTCCATGGAAGAAGCTGATGTAATCAGCCTGGAACGGGAAGCACATTTTCAAAAGGTTGTAAATGATATTCATAATCTCCAGGAACATTTCGAAAGGAAATGATACATGTATGAAAAATATACTCTTAGGAAATGAAGCAGTTGCAAGAGGCGCTTTTGAATATGGAGTAACAGTTGCATCTGCCTATCCGGGTACGCCAAGTACGGAAATAACAGAGAATATCAAAAAATACGAAAACATCAACACAGAATGGTCTCCCAATGAGAAAGTTGCCCTTGAGGTGGGAATTGGAGCTTCCATAGCAGGAGCAAGAACCATTGTTTCCATGAAACATGTGGGTCTGAATGTAGCGGCGGATGCTCTCATGTCAATTTCTTATCCGGGGGTGAACGCAGGTCTGTTGCTTGCGGTTGCAGATGATCCCAGCCAGCACAGTTCCCAGAATGAGCAGGATACCAGATACTTTGGAATGGCGGCAAAAGTCCCGGTTCTTGAGCCATCCGACAGCCAGGAGTGCAAAGATTTTGTGGGTCATGGATTAAAGATCAGTGAGACCTTTGACACTCCAGTGATTCTTAGGCTTAATACCAGGATTTCCCATTCACAAAGCATGGTGGAGCTTAAAGAAAAGGTGCCATACCAGTTAAAAGAATATGACAAAAATCCAAACAAGTACATCGTGGCTCCGGCTGTGGCGAAAAAAAGGAGAGTCATAGCTGAGGAACGGTTAAGAAGGCTGGAAGAATTTGCAGAGACCACAGAACTTAATACGGTGGAATATAAGAACAGGGATATCGGAATCATTACCAGTGGTATTGCGTATCAATATTCCAAGGAGGTACTTCCAGAAGCGTCTTATTTAAAACTTGGACTTTCCTATCCTCTACCCAGGAAAAAAATTACGGAATTTATTAAAAACTGTAAGATTGTTTATGTCATTGAAGAGCTGGAGCCCATTATGGAAGAAAAGATAAAATCCTGGGGTTTGTCAGTGATTGGAAAAGAAGTGATTCCTATTATTGGCGAGCTAAACCAGGAAATTGTCAGGGCATCGGTGCTAAGGAAGACCATAGATGGAGTAAAGTCTGAACTGTCAAAAGAAATTCCTGTAAGGCCTCCCGTTCTCTGTCCGGGGTGTCATCACAGAGGTGTATTTTATGTTTTGAAAAAGCTAAAGCTTCATGTTTCCGGGGATATCGGCTGTTATACCCTGGCTGCATTTGCACCATTAAGTGCCATGGATACGTCCATCTGCATGGGAGCTAGTATCGGAATGGCCTTTGGGTTTGAGAAGGCCAGGGGAAAAGAGTTTTCAAAAAAAACCGTAGCAGTTATCGGGGACTCCACCTTTATTCATTCCGGTATCACAGCCTTAATTGATGTGGTATACAATCAGGGAAATACTACGGTTATCATACTTGATAATTCAACCACTGCCATGACTGGGCATCAGGATCATCCAGGAACAGGTTGTACCATTCGAGGCGAAAAGAGTCAAGCGGTTGATTTTGTAGCTTTGGCAAAAGCCATTGGAATTAAAAGAATTCAAACGGTGGATGCCCATGATATTACAGAGCTGGAGCGAATGGTTCTAGAGGAAACTCAGGCCGAAGAACCCTCCGTAATCATCACCAAACGTCCTTGTGTGCTCCTTAAAAACGCCACTCTAATCCATGAGTCTCTAAGCATTTCAGGATGCAAAGGCTGCAAAGCGTGCATGAAAATCGGTTGCCCAGCTATATCATTTTCTAATGGCATAGCAGAGATTAAAAAAGAGCTTTGTGTAGGTTGTGAACTTTGCACTAGAATTTGCGAATTTGATGCCATTAAAAGAGAGGCATAAGGGGGAGACATGAGATGAATATTCTTTTAGCAGCAGTTGGCGGTCAGGGTGCTGTGCTCGCCAGCAGAATTCTGGGTAAGATGGCCCAAAACAGCGGGCTTGATGTAAAGGTTTCCGAGGTGCATGGCATGTCTCAAAGAGGTGGAAGCGTAGTCACCTATGTGAGATTTGGTGATAAAATTCATTCTCCTATCATTGAAAAAGGAACTGCGGATATGATTCTTGCCTTTGAGATGCTTGAGGGGGCTAGGTACGTGGAATGGTTAAAACCAGGCGGAACCTTAATTACCAGCAGCCAGCGCATTGATCCTATGCCGGTCATCACTGGTACAGCACAATATCCAGAGGATTTAGAAGAACGGTTTCATGCACTGCCAATTCATTATAAGGTCATTGATGCCCTTACCTATGCTAGGGAAGCTGGTAATCCAAAGACGGTTAATGTGGTTTTAATCGGAGCACTTGCTTCCACAACAGATATTGAAGAAGAGAAATGGCATACCGCCATAAAAGAATCGGTGCCGGAAAAACTGGCAGGTATAAATTTAAAAGCTTTTAAACTTGGATTTGAAATGAGTCATTCAATAAAATCAAATGGGGAAAATGATGAGATATAAAAATGCAGTAGGTTACTTAACCATATTGATTGTAATACTGGCTGGCATTGCGGCTGCCTGCGGGATATTTTTAGCAGGAGGAGGAAAAGAAGTACCCTTACGGTCTCTACACCAAAATCTGGTGATGGTATATGGACAGGGTCTTTATAAGAATGAATCCGTATCCATGGCATTGCAGGCAAGAGCGCAGGACGGGATAACCCTTTTTCTTGGGATTCCATTCTTGTTATGGTCGTTTCTTATTGCAAGAAGAGGTTCTTTAAAAGGAAGATTTCTTCTTCTGGGATTTTTGGGGTACCTGCTTTACACCTATACGACTTATTCCTTTGGAGCCATGTATAACGGATTGTTTCTCGTATATGTGGCATTAATGTCTACCTGTTTTTTCGCTTTTATCCTGACATTCCTATCCTTATGGGAGGAAGATATAGAGTCCAGATTAGATACGAGATTTCCGGAGAAGTTTGTAGGGGTGATCCTCATTATAACTGCGGTAGCGGCATCCATGATGTGGTTAAAGAGAATCTGCATCCCCCTGATTAATAAGGAAGTACCAGGAGAACTAGAACATTACACCACTATGGTGATTCAGGCTCTTGACCTTGCCATCTTACTTCCAACTGGAATTATAGCTGGAATTTTACTAATGAAAAAGAATAAGTTTGGCTACCTCTTAGCACCAGTTATGGTTATTAAGCAAATGGTCCTTGTCATTGTAATTATTGCCATGTTTATCAATCAGGGAGTCAATGGATTGACTACTGATGGCTCAGAACTTGTAGTCTTTCTGGTAATTGCAGTTATATTAAGTAGATGCCTTTACTTATTTTTAAAAAATATTAAAGAATAATGAAAAAAACAAAGGAGATACCTATGAAACAATTAAATGAAGAGACAAAAAAAGAAATCAAAGAGATGGTGTACTCATTTTTAGCGGATGAGTGTGAGGTTCCTGTAACAGAGCTTAAGGGAGATTTATCTGTCATTGATGATTTAGATGGAGATTCCCTTATGTTTGTTGAGATGATCGAGCAATTAAAAAAGAAATACTGTTTAAACATCCAGATGCAGAACATCGGAAAATATCTGCTTAAAAACCCGGCAAATACCATCAAAGAAGTGGTTGAAACTGCTTATCTAGTTTATGAAAAGGAAAACGATATTGTAGAGGTGTTGTGATCATGAACACAGAGTCTGCTCCCATGGTGGAATATGATACCGTGGGAGAGAATATTGGCGTTCTAAGACTTCATAATGGAAGAGATAATTTGGTAGATCATGCCGTTTTTCTGGATCTTTTTCAACTGGAGCAGTGGCTTAGTAATAATCATTTTAAGGGATTAATACTTACGGGAGAAGGAAGGAACTTCAGTAAAGGTGCCAATGTAAACCGGATCAGGAAGTATAAAGACTGTCCTGAGATCCTGGAAAAAGAACTGAATGAGGGAAAGAAAATCTTAACTTATATAGAAGCCCTGCCTCTTATCACAGTGGCTGCAATTGAAGGTGCCTGCTTTGGAGCTGGGCTTGAAATCGCCCTTAGCTGCAATTACCGACTGGCTTCAGAAAATGCATTGTTTTCCTTTCCGGAAGTCACTCTGGGTCTGTTGCCTGGATTTGGAGGGACCATGAGGCTACCTGCACTAATTGGGCAGAGGGCTGCAAAGCGGTTGATTTTATCAGGAAATATCATATCTAGTGAGGAAGCAATGCGTATTGGCCTTGCAGATGAGATAACTGGTAAAAAGGAAGCATTTCAAAAAGCTGTAGAGCTGATTGAGGAAATGGTGAATCACTGCTCTGGAAATCAAATGGAATGCTTGAGTGGCATGCTGGACCAGTCACGGACTGATCGCTGCCCCATGTACGAGAAAGAAAGCAAATATTTTATTGAGCTGATAAAAACCATGGATATGGGATTGGACAGGAGATGATATTATTTTAACCAATCAGTGTTGGTTTGAAGTTCAGGGACATGAACTGGATTCATTTAAACATGTAAATAATTCCGTTTATTTAAACTATCTAGAAACCGTGCGCTGGAATTTTTTTCGTGAATTCTCCATGATGGAGGACTTAGAGCGGGAAAAGCTATATCCGGTTGTCATAGAGGTAAACGTTAAATACATTAAAGAATTAAAGCTATTTGATAAGTTTGTCATAACTAGCCGTTACTGGATTGAAAATAACTATATCGTATCAGATCATAAAGCAGTGTGCAGCGATCGAAACTCTACCATGATGAAAGCAAAGGTAAAGATGCTTTTAGTTTCTGAGGATCGCCTTGTATATGATATTCCACCTCATATCAAAGAAGTTTTTTTAGCAGAAGAACCAATCATAGCCCATAGGGGGGAATGATTTGATGGACAAGCATTTGATAATCTACCAGATTAAAACGGTTAGGGATCTGGTGCCATTTGTAAGCGGTACCACTTACATGGCGGAGAGAAACACCATAGTCTTGCATTTGAAAAAAGACTGTTTTAACGCTATGGAAGAGACAGAATTTGAGCAGGTAAAAAGAATTCTTCAAGATCCTTATTTCATATCGATTCTTATCATCGACTGTGAAGTTTCCATGAGTCTGTACGAGAAGATGTATGTTTTTGATCTGTGTTTTATCTCCGAGGGCGGGGCTTTGCGATATGACCCGAAACATGAAAATGGTCTCCGATTTCTCCACCTGCTATTTTCTCCCAAAGCTTCACTGGGAAAGGAAGCCAGGATCTTAAGTTATGAGGAACTCATGAGCTACGGTTTTGCCAATGCTCTTTTAAGGAAAGAAAGTTTAATGGAAGATCTGGAATCCGAAATCCGAAATCTTACCATGGCTAGGACGAGAGAACAGCTTTATGGGATCAAAAGTTGTATGAATGCTTATAAAGAATGCTGTCTGTTTGGCAAGACACTCATAACCGATCCGGAACCCAGTTGTTTTTGTCAACTGGCCCTTTTGAAAACCGAGGAAGATAAGAAGTGATGAGACATAAATTTGAAACTATTATATATGAAGAATCAGAGGGTATAGCGTACCTTTGTATCAATATGCCCCCAGCCAATAAAATGAAATCCCAGTTTCTCATAGAAATATCAATGGTTATCAAGGAGTATGTCTTAACCACCAATGCTTCTGGAATCATTATATATGGGAGCGGAAGGCATTTTAGTTCCGGGGCGGATGTTGGAGAACTGCTAGAGTTCATTAGTTCTCATACTACAGTAGAAGATGGTGTGGTGACCCATTATCCGGAATGGTATGTGGATTGTAAAGAGAGCTTTATGAAGCTCTTTCATATGAAGATTCCTGTGGTCAGCGCCATTGGAGGTTTCTGCATTGGTTCTGGATTTGAACTGGCATTATCTTCTCATATAAGAATCTGTGAATCAGGTGCCAGGCTTGGATTGCCAGAATCCACCTTTGGACTTTTACCAGGGGTAAACGGAACGTTTCGGCTTTCCCAAGAAGCAGGTTTCTTTCATGCCTATGAGATGATTGTAAAGGGAAGCCTGATTGATTCTTATGAGGCAAAACAGATGGGAATGATTGATCTTCTGGTACAGAGAAAAAACTCATTGGATTGTGCAAGAAAACTTATTGCTTTTATTAATGAACATTGCAGCGAGTATAGTTTTGCCAACCGGTTTCATTTCTTAGATGGGTTTAAAGAATACTATTTTAGTTAGAGAAGGGAGTCAAGTCGATGGCAATCAATATAAAGTTATCCGGCGTAGGTACATATCTTCCAGGGGATCCAATTGATTTTGACGAAATTAATCATTATCTGGGGGAATTTCAAGAGGCACCTAAAAAGATTAAAAACTGGGCAGGAAGAGTTCAGCCTATTATCAAAGAGATGCTTGGAATCAACCAATGCTACTATGCCTTTGACAATGAGACAAGAACATTTACCGATGATAATTTGACCATGTCTGTCAAAGCTGCAAAAAAGGCCATGGAAGATGCTGGCGTATTGGCAAAGGATATTGATCTTTTAATATATGGTGGTGCTTTTTCCCACCAGATCCCCCCCATCACCACCAGAATCCAGGAAGAGCTGGGAATTGATTTGTGTGGTGAAATCCACATTCATTCCAACTGCACCTCCGTTTATAAAGCGATTAAGCTGGCCCATGTCATGCTGGCTTCAGGAGAATATAAGAATGCACTTGTTATCTCCTCCAGTGTGGCAAGTTCCTGTTTTATTCCGGAATTTTATAATCAGAGTTTAATTACCAAAGAAGACATATTCCTTCGTTGGTATCTTTGCGATGGGGCAGGGGCCATGGTATTTTCTGCGGTAAAAGATGAAAAGGAGGGCTTGTATTTAGAAGATACCTATTTTGAATCCACTGGCAGCAAAAAGCGATCCGCCATGGGGAACAGCTATCCCTACCACTGGACCAATCCTAATGAGGACTATCAAAACGGCTACCATCATATTCGTCAGATTTATTTAAATGAGATGCGGGATTATGCCATGGAGGAAAATGGAAAATCCATTTTTTACAATGCTTTGATTCGTATGATAAACGAAAAAGATATTGATCTAAAAGACCTAAAGCATTTTGTAGTAAATATGCCATCGAAATTTGTAAGAGAGCTGATTATTGAAGAATGCCTTTCACTTGGTATCCGAAAAGAACAGTTTTACAGTGCCATTGAAGATGTGGGTTATGCAGGTCCTCCTGCCGCTCTTATTTCCATAGATAACCTGTTAAAGGAACACACCTACCAGAGTGGAGATTTAATATTTAGCTTTGTTATGGAGGTGAGTAAGTTTATGCAGGCAGGTTTTACATTAAGAAAAATATAAAGTGAGGAACAGGACATGAAAATATTATTGGTAAATCCTCCCATTCCCAGAGTTTTTCGTATGTTTGATTTTGCTGACGATGCTGTGAGAAAATCCTTTGGTCGAAGAGTCATGGTGGGGCCCCCTCTGGCTCTGAATGAGCTGGCAAGTATGGTACCTGATGATGAAGTGGTGATTATGGATCAGAAGACAGAAGAGGATAATACCGAGGGGTATGATTTTGCCCAGGCTTATATGGAGGAGCTAAAGCGGTTTTCTCCTGATTTTTTGGGAGTCACCTGCATTACAGCACAGTATAATTCCGTATTAAAGATCTTAAACATGACAAAAGAATATAACAAGAATATTTTAACTATGGTAGGCGGTATCCATCCTACCCTCTGTCCTGATTCGTTTGCAGGTTCCAAGGCTGATATTGTAACAGTTGGAATTGGTAAATACAGCTTTAAGAAAATGATAGAGATATTTAAGGC
This sequence comes from uncultured Eubacteriales bacterium, assembly GCA_963528005.1. Lineage (GTDB taxonomy): Bacteria > Bacillota > Clostridia > Lachnospirales > Lachnospiraceae > Lacrimispora. The sequence goes on along the minus strand of CAURSM010000006.1, from coordinate 153,888 downwards.
TGATGGCTGGCTGGCTGATTTTAGTAAGATACCGGGACTTGGGCTTAATAAGGGGACAAGCCTTTTCTATACCCAGTCCATCTGCAGCCTTACGACAGAGGATATCAAGGAACAACATATTTTAGATACTGTTATGCCAAACCGGAAGCTGACGGATAAATATAATTACACCATTCGCCAGATGGGAAAAAAGATCCACTATATCAGTACCTCTCAGGGGTGCACTCACAAATGTAACTTTTGCAGCATCTGGCAGACCACTGGCGGACGGTATTTTCACAAAGATGTGGAATGCATTATCCGGGAATTAAAGACTATGGATGAATATCCTATTATTCGTTTCTGCGATGCCAATACCTTTGGTGATATTAAAAAGGCCAGACTTTTATTTACCAGAATTATTGAAGAAGGGCTAAATAACCATTATTATCTGGCGGATGTGAGAACGGATACCGTAATTCGGCATCCTGATATTATTGAGCTTGCGGTAAAAGCTGGACTTCGGATTACAATTTGCGGATTAGAGGCCACCAGCAATGAAGAGTTAGAGGCATATAACAAACAAAACACCATAGAGAATATCTCCAGTGCCTTAAAGTTTTTAAACAGCCTTGGCATCTTAGTCAACGGCAATTACATCGTAAGGCCAGAATATGTGGAATCGGATTTTGACCGGGTCGCTCAGTTTGTAAACGATAACCCTATTTATCATGCTGGCTTTACGGTACTTACCCCATTTCCTGGAACGGATCTTTATGAGACCATGAAAAAAGACATTATCAATCACAACCTGGATTATTACAACTTAACCAATGCAGTGGTAGAAACGGTATTACCGGAAGCTAAGTTTTATGAACAGGTTGGAAACTTATATAAGACCAGTAAACTTGCGGGGGATGAATATCGCCAAAAATACGGAAGTGACCTACTGGTAGAATAGGAAACGTATGACAATAGGAATCGTTGGATCAGGAAGAATGGGACAGGATATTTTCTATTCCTTGATCGGGTGTGAATGTAGTGTCATATTAGTATCGAAAAGCCCGGAACAGATAGAGAAAATCACAAAGAAAACCCAGAAGATATTAAAAAGAGACTCACAGTCTATGAACAAAGAAACTCCTATCATCACAGACAGACTGGCAGACTTAGCAGTCTGTGATGTAATTATAGAGACTGTCATAGAAGATTTAAACGTGAAGCAGGAGCTCTTTCGACGTCTGGAAGAGATTGCAAAAGATACCTGTATCTTTGCAACTAATTCCTCTTCTCTTGACGTAACATATGTGTTTTACTATGGAAAGGCAAAAGAACGGTGCCTGGGGCTTCACTTTTTCTATCCATTAAAAGTGATTTCCACCGTAGAAGTAAATGTAGGTCCAGATACAAGTGAGGAGACGGTCAATGAGATGGTTAAACTCCTTTCTATGGCTGGCAGAAAACCTCTACTATTAAGGGGAGAAAACCGCCTGGTGTTATCAAAGCTTTTGATCTCACTGGCGGCATATACCTATAAGTTGTCTTTTGATGGGGAACTGACCTTAAAAGAACTTGATGGAATCACAAAACAGGTGCTTCTCTTTGGAATCTTTGAGATGGTGGATTCTACTGGTTTTCCAATTATATCTCAGTGTCTTACCAATCTGCCAGACGAACTTCATTTACCTCTTTATCAACCACTTTTGTTACAAATAACCAACTTAATGAAACAAGGAAAAGACGGTAGAAGTGGAGAAGGGCTTTTATCCATAGAAGACCCTCATAAGAAAGAGAGTGTAATTATGGAAATGAAGGAAGAACAATATGAGGCATACGGATTAAAATTTCTTTCATTTTTGCTCAATGAGATTGGGCGGTACATGAGAGATCCTCTTTTAGATAAAAAGCAGTTTGAGGATAGCATTCAGGAAGTCTTAGGCTTATCTGTTTCGTTAAAAGCTCTTTTCGAAGAACTTCAGGAGGATAGGCTGATAGAAACCTTAATAGAATCATATAAGAAGACTTTGGATCCATTGTTTTGTCCGTCAGATTTTAACGTATTTCGTGAAACATAAGGGGGTATTCATGAAAGAGAATAAGGCTGTGATTACAGGTATGGGAATGATGAATGCGTTAGGAAGCACCATGGAAGAAAGCTTTCTTAAAATGCTTGAGGGAGCTTCTGGAGTAAGACCGATCACTCTGTTTGATCCCTCTGAATTAGAGACAAAAATTGCCGCCCAGGTAGATAATAGCTTTTTGGAAAAAGCAAAAGAGCTGATTAAAAAGAGAGAACGTGGAAAGATGACCCGCTTAACCCAGATGGCATTAGTGGCGGCGGATGAGGCGGTCAAAGACAGCGGAATTGATTTTGATTCCTGTGACAAGAGCCGTGTGGCTGTTATTTTGGGAATCGTGACAACAGCTTATAGTGACATGGAAAAAGAACAATCAGAAAGTAACAGCATTGTCAAATCCATGCCCAATGCTCCCAGTGCATGGATCTCCATCCGATACGGGCTCAAGGGTCCCAATTTTAATGTGTCCACCGCCTGCGCCTCATCTGCTTATGCCATTGCACTGGGGCAGCAGATGATTCATTCCGGCTTTGTGGATGTAGTCATTACAGGGGGGGCTGATTCACACATCCAAAAAGATTATATCAAAGGTTTTAACCAGATTATGACCCTTTCCGTAAAGAATGAAACGCCGGAAACTGCCTGTTGTCCATTCTCCAAAAACCGAGATGGTTTCGTAATGGGAGAAGGAGCCGGTATTATGATATTAGAATCAGAAGCACATGCAATGAAACGAAATGCCAGAATCTATGCAGAAGTTGGAGGCTGTGCTATCACAAGTGACGCAGGAGACATTACCGCACCGGAAGCAGATGGCATCATGATGGCAAAGACCATGAAACTTGCCATAGATCAGGCTGGCGTGAATCCAGAAGACATTGATTATATCAATGCCCACGGCACATCCACTTATTTAAATGATAAATACGAGACAATGGCAATCAAATCCTGCTTTGGCTCCCATGCCAGTGACCTTTTGGTATCTTCCACCAAATCCATGATTGGCCATACAGTGGGGGCCTCCGGAGTCATTGAGGGAATTGTTACAGTTTTGACTATGGACCGTGGCATCATTACTCCTACGATTAATTATAAGGAACCCGACCCGGACCTGGATTTAAATTACGTCCCCAATCTTCCGGTCAAAAAAGAAGTTAAGATGGCAATCTCTAATTCCTTTGGCTTTGGAGGGCATAATGCCAGCATATTATATAGAAAATACGAAGGAGAATGAAGATGAAAAAATATTTAGTTACTGGCGGTGCTGGATTTATCGGTTCAAACTTCGTGAAATATTTATATGAGAAGGAAACAGATGTCCATGTGACCGTACTGGATAAGCTTACATATTCCGGTAATATGGATAATCTGGCAGATGTAATAGATCGGGAAGATTTTACATTTGTAAAAGGAGATATCTGTGATTCCAGTTTGGTAGAGACGCTGATGGAAGGGATTCATGTGGTGGTCAATTTTGCAGCAGAGGTTGCGGTGGATCGTTCTATTGGAAATACTCAGGGGTTTTTAATGACAGATGTGATTGGCGTATATGTGCTCTTGGAGCAAGCATTAAAAAACCGTGACACTCTGGAAAAATTCATTCAGATTTCTACGGATGAGGTGTATGGACAGATACAGGAGGGAAGTTTTTACGAGACATCGGAATTAAAACCAAGAAATCCCTACTCGGCCTCGAAGACCGGGGGAGATCGCCTTGCTTACAGTTATTTTGCAACCTATGGGCTCCCTATTTGCATTACAAGAGCTTCCAATACCTACGGCCCATTTGCATACCCGGAAAAAGTAATCCCCTTATTTGTAACCAATCTCTATGAGGAAATTCCGGTTCCCGTGTTTGGTGACGGCAGCCAGATTAGAGACTGGCTCTATGTAAAGGATCATTGCAGCGGAATCTACCAGGTCATAAAGAATGGTGAGAACGGGGAGGTTTATAACGTAGGCGGTGCCCAGGAAGTCACTAATATAGATTTGACAAAACGGATTTTATCTCTTATGGGAAAAAACGAATCCCTTATCCGCTATGTCAATGACAGACCGGGCCATGATCTTCGTTACAGCTTAAATACCGACAAACTTCGAGCTCTTGGCTGGCAGCCCCAATATGATATAACAACTGGACTTTCTAAAACAGTGGAGTGGTATGTCAATCATGTTGATTATTGGAAGAAATTAAGAGATGGCATGGATGAGCGCTATTTCAAAGGATTCTGGGACTAAGATCAGGAGGGCGCATGAAGAATCTGATACTGTATACATCTAAAAATAACACCACTGAGGAAACTGTTTCACGGATCATGGCTCACGCAATCCACCCACTTGCCATCCATAAGATATCGGAGGTTGGAGAGCTAGATTTATCCGGCTATAACCATATTTACATTGGTACAGGGATTTATGGAGGGAAGCTTCCCAATATTGTAACAACCTATGTAAAAAAGAACAGAGAAAGTCTTTGCCATAAGTCTGTCACCTTTTTTATCCATGGGCTGGATTCTCAGGAAAGCTATTCCCGAATTGTGAATCAAGGAGTAAGCAGGTATCTAGACAGCCAAAGCTATGATAGTGTTTACCTGGGAGGAAAACTGGATATTTCTACTCAGAATTTTTTCATAAGAATGATCCTGACTGAGATTGCGAAAAAGAATCACTTTGATCCCAATATGGCTGATACTCGCAAAGAAGAGACCATGTTAGAACTAATAAAGCGGTTTTAGCTGCTGTGTACGGCTTATTAACTCTCATGGAACTAGGAGCGATTATTGTCTTAAAAGAAAATGTGTATCTTATAGATGTAGACCGATGTCAAGGAGCGAGTGGAATATCTTATGAAGATTATATATCGGAAGAAGAAAAAGCCCGGTTAGACCTTATTGCCATTCCCGGGTCTAGAAACAGAGTGATGCTTCGGCGTTCACTGACCAGAATCATATTAAGCAGCGTTCTAAGTTGTTCCCCAAATAAGATCCGGTTTTGTAAAGATTCTTATGGTAAGCCCTATATCTTAGAGCCAGTCACTGATGTAAGGTTTAATCTGTCTCATAGCGGAAAATACATGATACTGATTGCTGATAGGAATAAGGAGGTTGGCGTAGATATAGAAACAGCCCAATCCTTCCGGAAAAGAAAGTTTGAAACCTTAGAAGCAATTTATTCTCCAGAAGAACTTTTTTTCTATCAGGCGCTCTCCATAAGAGAACAGTATCAGATGTTTTGCAGAACTTGGGTTATGAAGGAAGCAGTCACGAAAGCGCTTTCTTTAGGCCTTACTGCTGATTTAAAAAAGATATCCCTTCCCATTGGAGTGGATCTTTCTGGTGCCATACTTTCACTGAAATATTACCATGCTTTGTTAAAAATTCAGTGGATTACAAGAGAAGACAATCAGATTGCAATTGCATATTGGGAGGAAGAATTATGAATTTGCTGATCACAGGCGTCAATGGTTTTGTAGGCGGACATCTCTTTTCCAGACTAAGGTCTCCTGAAAATAAGATCTATGGCCTGGGGGGAGAGTCATCTTCGGTTCATGACCTGGATGGATATGTTTCTGTGGATATCACAAAGAGATTTGAGCTGGATCAGGAGTTTGATGCGGTTATACATCTGGCGGCACTAAATCGTACCACCATTGGAGCAGACATCGACAGTAACATCTTTCATCAGGTAAATGTGGAAGGAACGAAAAATCTCATTCATGCTTGCCGTTTTTCTAAGTTTATTTACATTTCCACGGCTGCCATATATGCAAGAGAATGTGAAACCATCACAGAAGAATCTCCCATAGCGCCAGTTGGAAATTACGCAAAGACAAAATATGAGGCAGAGCAACTCTGCCAAAGACTAATTCCAAGTAATAAGCTAATAATTCTCCGCCCCGTTAATATTACGGGAGCCGGGCAAAAGAATATAGCTGCAGTTCCCCTGTTTTTTGAACGAGCAAGGAACCATGAAGCGCTGGAACTTTCTGTGTCTCGTCATAAGATCATCCAGCTACTTGCTGTATCTGATTTTACCCAGGCCATAAGTCAGTGCCTTGGTTTTTCGGGCAGTGGAATCTTTAACTTAGCCCCAGAGGATTCTATGACCATGCTTCAGTTAGTAAATAAAATTCTTAAGCTATGCGATTCAAAGTCTTTGCTTGTGACAAGAGAAGAGAAAGAGGAGATCCCATCTCTCATCAATGCGAATAAGGCACGACAGAAATTATCTTTTCAGCCAGCGAAAACCATGAATGATATTTTAGAGGATTACTACGAATCACAAAAGGGAGGAACGTAAAAGATGAAAGTACTGGTGATAGCATCCCATATTGATGATGAAGTGTTAGGGTGCGGAGGGACCATAAAAAAGCATACAAAGGCAGGGGATCAGGTCTATGTGGTTTTTATTAGTTCACAGTGTTCCAAGCGTTTTGATGAAGAACTTATAAACACAAGAAAGTCTCATGCAAAAAATGCGGCAGATGTGTTGGGAATACAGCAGATATTTTTCGCAGACCACCCCTTAATCATGTTAGATACCATTCCTCAACTTGATATAGTTACCTCTCTGGAGCGAATTATCTTTGATATAAAACCAGAAGTATTATATTGCCATTATGATGCTGATATGAACTCTGACCACCGAATTGTCTCCCAAGCCGCCATGGTCTGGTGCCGGCCATCAAAAACCCCCTTTTTAAAGAAAGTATTGTTTTATGAGATATTTGCTTCCACACAGAAGTTTGATCCCAATTATTATGTAGATATCAGCAATGAAATAGAAGATAAGCTGGCGGCGCTTTCTGTTTATTCCACAGAGATCAATGCACAGACTAGAACCTTAGACACCAGCAGACTTGTGGCAGGATATCGGGGAGCGGAAATTAATACGGCATATGCGGAAGCATTTTATTTGTACCGGGAAATTGTATAGGGAAACTTATTCTAATTGGAGAGGAGCGTGGATTGGTATGTTAAAAGGAATAAAACTATTATCAATGTGTATCACGGCCATTATCTTATCTTTTATCAGCAGGTTTATATGGGACAGGCGGACAAATAGAATCTATTTTAAGACCAGGAAGAATCAAAAGAATATAGGAGACAGCTATGGAACATAAGATTAAAAAAGATCATAGTATGGCGATGATGTTTGCCGGAATCGGTACGGATTACCGAAAGGTAATTCATAAGATTCCAGGAAAGGAAAGAGAGAGAATCCATCAGCTATCAGCCATATTAAAGGAGAAATATAAACTGGATATTGATTCCTATCTTAATGGGGATCCCATGAATTCAGAGTGTAATTTCTATAACTGGCTTAGTATATTTACTTGTGATTATGTCTTATACGAATGGTATATATCCCAGGGCGTGGTACCAGATTATTTAATTGGATATAGCATGGGGCTTATAACAGCATTAGCCTGCAGCGAGGCAATTACCTTTGAAGCAGGAGCTCTTTTGCTCTATGAAATCAATCAAAATGAAAGTAAAAATGAGGGAATGGCAACCATCATTGGATTTGATAAGGAAGAGCTTAGCCAGATCATAAGGGAGAGTCAGTGTGAAGGTAAGGTGTTTATTGCCTGCGAAAATAATCCTTATTGTTTTGGTATTTCAGGATATGACAATAACGTTCGGTCGGTATGTCAGGTGGCAGCAGAGCAAGGTGCCCTTAAAATATATGCCATTGATTCCAAGTTCGCCTTTCACACCCCACTGTATCATAGACCGGAGCGGGATTTGTCTGTAAGTGTAGAGAAGATCAAAGTTGTTGATTCTACCATTCCAGTGGTGTCCAGCATAGATCAGAGCATCCGTTGGAAATCTCAGGATATTAGGGATGAATTAGTTCGAAACATGTACAGTACCATGAAATGGGGAGAATCAATCGCCATGCTTTCTCAGTCAGGAACTAAAAATTTTATTGAGATGGGACTTGGCAAGGGCTTAACTAAAATCTCCAGATCCATAGAGGATACTTGCCAGTTTGATACCTTTGATACCGTAAGCAAAGACATAGCCGGTCATGCCACCGTAGGAGCATCGGTCCATGAAATAGGAGTATGCTAAAAGGGATAAGAAATGATAGATCAATACAAAAGAGATATCAATTACATAAGAATTTCAGTAACAGACAGGTGTAATCTGTGCTGTGTATATTGTATGCCAAAAGAAGGAGCTGTTTTTCTTCCCCAAAGTGAGATTTTAACTAATGAGGAAATCATAAGGCTTTGCCGGTGCTTTGCTAAACTTGGAATGAAGCACGTAAAGATCACTGGGGGAGAGCCTCTGGTCAGAAATGATATCGTATCCTTGGTAGGAAAGATTAAAGGTCTGGAAGGAATCAGCCGGGTTACGCTGACTACCAACGGAGCATTATTAATGGAACACTTATCCGGTTTACTTTCTTCAGGGTTAGACGGGGTAAATATAAGCCTGGATACCTTAGATCCTGAACGGTATAAGCAAATTACAAGAAGAGACTGTTTTAATCAGGTACGTACTGCTATCAAAGAAGCAATTAAATATAGTAAATTAGAAGTTAAAATAAATTGTGTTCCCATGGCAGATACATCAGAAAAAGATATCAGAGGTCTTGTAGAACTTGCCAGAGACAACCCGTTAAGTGTCCGTTTTATTGAGATGATGCCTATTGGATTAGGAAAGAACTATTCTTTCCGAAATGAAGAGGAACTTCGTTCCTTAATTACACTTGCCTATGGAGAGCTAATCCCCATTCCAGCAACAGGAGTGGGTGGCCCCGCCAGTTACTACTCCATACCAGGCTTTCTGGGTTCCATCGGGTTTATCAGTGCCATGTCCCACAAATTCTGTAATGAATGCAATCGGATAAGGCTTACGGCGGACGGCTATTTAAAAACTTGCCTTCAATATGAAAAAGGCTGGGATCTAAAGTCTATGCTAAGGCACAAGACAACCGATTCTACCTTAGAACGGGCCATTGCTCTTGGCATCTACGTAAAACCAGGAGGCCACAGCTTTCATTTGTCCCAGTGTTCTGGGTACCATGAGCAAGAATATATGTCACAAATTGGCGGATAACAAAAAATATTAAGTCGAATGGAGCAAGAGATGAAATATATACGAATGATACTTTTAAGCCTTATGGTAAGCACCTTATTAATGGGATGCAGCACAGTCAAAACTTCAGAAAATCCAGTAACCACAGCACCTGTGCAAGCTGCTACAGGGAAAGATACTCAGGCAGTACCAGTAAAAGGTAAGATCATATTATCCACGACCACAAGTACACAGGATTCTGGGTTACTAGATGTAATTCTGCCAGACTTTACAAAAAAGACAGGCTGGGAAGTGGATACGGTAGCAGTGGGCACTGGTGAAGCTTTAAAAATGGGAGAAAACGGAGAAGCAGACGTGCTCCTTGTTCATGCCAAATCCAAAGAAGAGGATTTTATAAAAGCGGGTTACGGAGTGAAACGCTATGATGTAATGTATAACGATTTTGTTGTAGTAGGTCCTACCGGAGAGATTGAAAAGAACGAGGATGTAAAATCAACATTCCAGGCTATTTTCGACAATCAATATCCTTTTGTATCCAGAGGCGATGAATCAGGAACCAATACTAAAGAGCTTTCCATTTGGAAGACATTAAATCTCGCACCAGATCAGAATTTGAATTACATTAGCTCTGGTCAGGGAATGGGAGCTACGATTCTCATGGCGGATGAGAAAGGGGCTTATACCTTATCCGATCGTGCCACCTGGCTGACGACGAAAAAGAAAACTTCCCTGGATATCATCTGTGAAAAAGATACACAGCTACTCAATTATTATGGTGTTATTGCTGTCAATCCACAACAAAATAGCAAGATAAATGAAGAGGGCGCAAATGACTTTGTGGACTGGATTCTATCTGATGAGACTCAAACACTAATTGGAAGTTTTGGAATGGATGAATATGGACAGTCTTTATTTACTCCAAATGCAGGAGCAAATAAATAAAGGAGTAGGCTTATGCTGGTTCTTTCCAATTTCCATCTGAACCTTAGTCATGAAACCTTGGAAACCATATGGCTAACCATGAAATTGGGGGTTGTATCAACCTTTCTTTCTTCCTTATTTGGAATTCCTTTGGGACTTTTGTTGGAAAGAAGAGATTTTTTTGGAAAGAGAATCATCTTAAGGATGAATCGAACTCTTATGGGATTCCCCCCGGTGGTGGTTGGTCTTATGGTCTATCTTCTTCTCATGCGCAGAGGACCTTTTGGAGAGCTTTCCCTGCTGTTTTCTTTCCCTGCCATGGTCATAGCTCAATTATTTATTATCACTCCCATTGTCAGCGGAATGGTTTGCACGGCGGCTAAGAGTGCGGCACCTGAGATCCGGACGTTTGCCATTAGCATGAATGCCAGCCGTAGTCAGACCTTTTTCCTGCTGATAAAGGAAATGAAACATGACATCTATTTTGCACTGGCAACCAGCTTTGGGCGGTCCATCAGCGAAGTAGGTGCCGTTATGATAGTAGGCGGTAATATTCAGTATAAAACAAGAACCATGACTACCGCAATTTCACTAATGAGGAACAAAGGGGATTACAGCGAAGCCATTACTCTTGGGCTGGTTCTTTTGATCCTCTCATTTTGCATACAGACACTAATGGATACGTTTAAAAGGTACGAGAACAATGGTGAAAATTATTGAACTGGAAAAAAGAATAGAAAGTTTTCAATTGGATATTAAAGGACTATTTCTTCAGGATAAAAAAGTACATGGGTTGATCGGCAATAACGGAAGCGGAAAGTCTACTTTGATAAAACTCATTACCGGCTTAATGAGGCCCGATCAAGGGACCATTGATCTTGGTGGACTTAGGAGCAGGGAAATCACATTTACCACCCAAAGGCCCTATATGCTTCATGATACGGTTTATCATAACCTGATCTACCCATTAAAGATTCGAAATCAAATGCCTTCAAAAGAGGAGACTGAAAAATGGCTTGAACAGTGCGGTCTCACAGGAAAGGAACAGCAGTTTGCACCAAGCCTCTCAAGTGGAGAACGCCAAAAACTTTCCTTTGCCAGAGCTTTGATATTTAAACCAAAGCTAGTGTTTATTGATGAGACTATGGCAAATATGGACCTGGATAGCATTGGAGTATTTGAAAGAATCATAACCAACATTCAAAAAGAAGATCCTATCACCTGGGTGATCGTAAGCCACCAGCCTGCTCATATCTATAATCTTTGCCAGGAAGTACATATGATGGAAGCCGGGAGCCACCTCTTTTCAGGGACACCAAAAGAAACGGGATACTTTATGAGGGAAAGGCATGAAAAACAATGGAGTTACTAAGGGTTGATACCATAGAAGAAGCAAGAGAGAAATTAGTAAATGCCATGCAGGAGAAAAAGCCTAATATAGTCCGGTTAGACTTATTAAAATCTCTTGGTCATATACTGGCTCAGGATATTATAGCACAAGAGCCGGTCCCATCCTTTCGGCGATCCACAGTTGATGGATATGCTGTAGTGTCCGGAAATACCACAGGGGCTTTAGAAAGCCTTCCTGTGTTGTTGGAAATAGTGGAAGAGGTGTCCATGGGTCTCCCTTCTCTTTGCTCTGTGAAAACTGGGACCTGCGGGTATGTGCCTACTGGGGGCATGATCCCAGAAGGAGCTGATGCCATGGTTATGGAAGAATACTGCGAATTATTTGATGAGAATCATCTGGCTGTCTATTGTCCGGTAGCACATGGAAAAAATGTAGTATCTCAGGGAGAGGACATTCTAGAAGGTGAACTGGTTATAAAAAAAGGAACCAGAATTCGCCCCCAGGAGATTGGTGTTATGGCCAGTCTTGGGATTTTGGATGTTATGGTGTATGAGCCTTGGACGATAACCATTCTCTCCACTGGAGACGAGCTGGTGCATCCCTCTCACCAACCAGCACCTGGAGAGATCAGAGATATTAATTCTTATACATTGAGTGCCCAGGCAGAAACATACGGTCTTAAGATACAGGAAGTTATGGTATGCAAAGATGATAAAGAGACTCTAAAATACAAGGTAAGCCAGTTTCTGAGAATTAGCGATCTTGTTATAATATCTGGTGGAAGCTCCAAAGGAAAGAAGGATGCCACTAGTCAGATTATTGATGAAGTGACAGATGGCCATACTCTGATTCATGGACTAGCTTTAAAGCCAGGAAAGCCTTCTATATTTGGGTACGATCAATCAACGGCAACTCTGGTGGCAGGTCTGCCAGGTCATCCCGTGGCAGCCATGCTGGTATTTGATCTTTTGATTATATGGCTCTATAAGCATATGACAAGTCAGAAAGATGGCCATTCCCTTTTTGCTCGTATGACAACTAATCTGTCCGGAGCACCAGGCAGAACCACCTGTCAATTGGTAAGGCTTATAAAAAAGGAGCAAGAGTACTATGCAGAGCCAGTCCATGGTAAATCTGGGCTAATCACTACATTGACAAGGGCAGATGGCTATTTGATGATTGAAAAAAACCAAGAAGGATTAAAAAAAGACGAATTGGTGGAAGTATTTTATGTATGATAAAAATCTTCATGGAAAGGCATAGATTATGGGGAAAAGAAATTTATACTTAAACAATACTCCTGTTGAGGAGGCCCGTATTATTTATAAGAATGCCCTCAAAACCCGTATTAAGATGGAATACGAAGAAATACCCACGGAACAGAGTCTAGGACGTATTACAAAAGAGGCGGTATTTGCACTATGTTCTTCTCCTATGTTTAATGCCGCTGCCATGGATGGAATTGCAGTGATTGCGGAAAGAACAAAAGGAGCATTAGAAAGAGAGCCTCTGGAATTAAAAAAGCTAGAGGATTTTATGGTTGTGGATACTGGAGATCCGATTAAATATCCCTATGATGCCGTTATTATGGCAGAAGATGTTTTAGAGATTGATGACAGTACCGTAAGTATTTTAGAAGCCGCCGCACCCTGGCAGCACATTAGGCCTGTGGGAGAGGACATTGTATGTGGGGAGATGCTTTTAGCCAGTATGCATAAGATTCGCCCCATTGACATTGGGGTTCTTTTTTCCGGTGGGATCACAAAAATCAAAGTGGTAAAGCAGCCAAAAGTAGCCATCTTTCCTACTGGTACGGAGATCATAGAGCCAGGAAGTGAGCCCAAAGAAGGGGATATCTTAGAATCCAACTCAAGGATGTTTGAAGCCATGGTAACTACCTATGGGGGAATCGCTCATCGTTTTCCACCTATTAAAGATGATTATGAGAAAATCAAAGGGGTAGTATCTGACGCCCTAGTTCACTACGATATTGTTATTGTAAATGCTGGCTCCAGTGCTGGAACTGAAGATTATACGGTTCATATCTTAAGAGAACTTGGGGAAGTTTTTGTTCATGGAGTTGCCATAAAACCAGGAAAGCCGGTGATTCTTGCGGTGGCAAAGGATAAGCCGGTAATTGGTCTGCCAGGTTATCCGGTATCAGCTTACATAGGGTTTGAAAATTTTGTTAAGCCTATCCTGACCATGTTTTCCGGTGAGCATGACGATGAAAGCAATCAGGTGAAAGCCATCCTTTCAAAACGTCTGGTGTCTTCCTTAAAACACAAAGAATACGTAAGGGTAAAAGTCGGAGCGGTTGGAGGAAGACTGGTGGCATCTCCACTTTCAAGAGGAGCAGGGGCAGCAATGAGTCTTGTGCGTGCAGACGGTTTCTGTGTCATAGATCAAATCTGCGAAGGCATAGAGGCTGGACAAACCGTAACGGTGGAACTATACCGAAGTAGGTCTGAGATTAAGCATACCCTGGTTTCTATTGGAAGCCATGATCTTATTCTTGATCTTATTGGTGATTTGATGTCATTTCATAATCCTGGAATTTACATGTCCAGTACTCATGTGGGAAGTATGGGAGGACTAATGGCCTTAAAACGAGGAGAAGCCCATATGGTTCCAATTCATCTTTTGGATGAGGAATCAGGGGAATATAATCTTCCTTATTTGGTCCGATTATTTCAGGAACCCATGTCAATCATAAAAGGGGTGAAGCGGATTCAGGGCCTGATGGTTCAAAAAGGCAATCCGTTAAATATAAAAGGCATAGAGGATTTAACCAGATGTCGTTACGTAAATCGACAAAGAGGTGCAGGTACCCGTGTGCTTTTTGATTATAAGTTAAAATTTTTAGGTATTAACTCTTTGTTGATTAACGGCTATGAGAGAGAAGCTGCTACCCATATGGCAGCGGCAGCCCTTGTGTCCAGTAAAAGCGCAGATGCCGCCATGGGAATTTTCTCCGCAGCAAATGCGATGGGGCTGGATTTTCTTCCCGTTGGAGAAGAAGAGTATGATTTTGCAGTCCCAGTCAAATATTTAGATCTTCCAGAAATGTTATCCTTTATCAAGGTATTAAAAAGTGAGGAACTTCACCATCGTATGGATCAGATTGGTGGATATCGGTATGATCTGGCTGGAGAGATCCAGTATCTTTAATAAGCCAAATTGTGAAGCAAAAAGAGGCATAAAAAATGGAAAAAGAGAATAGCTTTACACATTTTGATAACCATGGAAATGCAGTCATGGTGGATGTGACAGATAAAAAAGAGACCATCAGGGAAGCGATAGCAAAGGGAAGAATAAAAGTTAACAAAGCCATTTACGAAGCAATCGTCAACAGTACAGTAGAAAAAGGTGATGTGCTGGGAATTGCGAGAACCGCTGGAATTATGGGGGCAAAAAAGACCTCCGACCTTATTCCGATGTGCCATATTCTTGCTATTACGAAAGCATCTGTGGATTTTAATATGGATAAGGAGAACCATGAAATTGAAGCAGTCTGTACCATAAAAATAACTGGTAAAACTGGTGTTGAAATGGAGGCTCTGACTGGTGTGAGCGTAGCGCTCCTAACGATTTATGATATGTGCAAAGCAATGGATAAAAATATGGTGATTAAGGACATCTATCTGGAACATAAGTCAGGCGGAAAAAGCGGAGATTTTTCTCATACAAAAACTAAAACAAAGTGAAGACCAGTAGCAGGAATTAGGAGGATTATGGGGACTGTAAAAGCAGTGTGCATCAGCGAGATACGAGGAACTCAAAAGACCAATGTTAAGACAGCCAAATTTGCCGTAAACCATGGAATTGTAGGAGATGCACATGGAGGGAACTGGCATCGACAGGTAAGTCTTTTATCATATGAAAAAATAGAGGCGTTTCAGAGGGAGGGGGCGGATATAACCCCTGGGGCCTTTGGTGAAAATATGATTGTGGAGGGATTTGATTTCAGTTCCATAGCAATAGGTACCAGATTTCAATGCAATGGCGTGATTATGCAGCTAACCCAACATGGAAAGCAGTGTCATACTCATTGTCAGATTTATGATAAAATGGGAAAGTGCATCATGCCAACAGAGGGTACCTTTGCAGAGATTATTCAAGGTGGTACCATTTCTGTGGGGGATGAATTAATTCAGCTTGAGGATCGGGATGAAAGATTTACGGCGGCTGTTATAACACTAAGTGATTCCGGCTTTTCTGGAAAAAGGGAAGACAAAAGCGGATTAATATTAACAGATATTTTGAAAGAGAAGGGATACCGTGTCGTGGAATTTTTATTGCTTCCTGATGAACAGAACCAGATTGAAGAAGAATTGATCAGACTTTCTGACAAGAGAGAGGTGAATCTAATCGTGACAACCGGCGGAACTGGGTTCTCTAAAAGAGACTGCACGCCTGAAGCAACGCTTGCTGTAGCCACAAAAAATGCACCCGGAATTGCAGAAGCCATAAGATTACATAGTATGAAAATTACAAATCGAGCAATGCTCAGTCGGGGGGCCAGTGTGATCCGGGGGAAAACACTAATTGTAAATCTTCCAGGAAGTCCAAAAGCAGTGAAAGAAAGTATGGAGTGCATTGCAGAGCAGCTCCCCCATGGACTAAATGTGCTGTTAGGTAAGGTATCTAATTGTGCGAGATCATAATTTGGAGGAAGCTATACCATTATATATTCGATTAAACTAATAGTTACCGTTGAAACAGAGAGTTTTGTATGTCAGAACTTTCTGTTTTTATATTTACTAAGATAGTATGGAATTAAGTGATACTCCAACAATTAACATAAATATGGTACGCTATTTTTTAACTGCTTAAGGCATGTGGAATGTTTTGACAAATTATGTTAGAATAATGAATAAAATAAGCCAGTATTTTATATGAGATTTATAATTAACATTCATGTACAGCAAATAGCTGGGTATTGGAAAAAGGGGAATGTAATATGGCTTTAGATATCAGTATGTATTGGGAGATTCACGGAGAACCAGTTGTGATTACATCAACAACTTGGGATATAGATGGGAAGTATATCTTAAAGAATGTAAAAACAAAGAACTATGCTCAAAACAATATAAGATTTTCCACTGCTCTACGCGAAGAAGGAATTCCTGTTTCAAGATTTATTCCGGCTAAAGCTGGTGGAGATTATATAGTAACGCAAGACGGTTGTTATTTGTTGATGGAGAAGCTGGCAGGCAGTCATATAAGTGATATATTTCAGCAAGATTATGAGACTATTGCATACGATGTGGGTGTTATTACTGCAAAAATCCATAATGCACTTACAGCAATAACCCAGGAAAAGCAAATAAATGTTCCATTTGATGAGGAGTTAAGTGGGTGGATTCATAAGGGACTTACTGCTAGTAATTTACTTAATCTAGAAGAATGGAAGGAACCAATGGAAGCTCTATTAGGATACTACCCCTCCCTTCCTCAGCAACAAATACATAGAGATCTGCATTACGGAAATTTGCTGTTTAAGGGGAGTATATTGACAGGTGTACTTGATTTTGATTTGGGCAAACAGGATGTTCGTTTGTTTGACATAGCCTATTTCCTATTGGGGCAATTACTGGAACAAAAGGATCTATTAGCGATCAGGGATAAGTGGTTTGTATTTATTCACCAATTCCTAAGTGGTTATGAAAGTGTCACTTTGTTAGAAAGAGAAGAAAAGGAAGCACTGCCATTTATGATGCAGTGTATTGAACTTTTGTTTATTGCCTATTGGGAGCAGCAGGCAAATCAAGAAGCTGCCATGGAATCAGTTAGAATCTTTAGATTTCTTAAAGAATAGCGTAACCTCGAGAGATAGACAGCAATATGTATGATAGGTGAAAAATGAAAAAGTATAATTGCATTGTTGTATTTAATTCAAATAAAGATAAAATACTTTTCTGTAAAAGAGTTAAAAGCCCATATAAAGGACTATATAATTTTGTTGGTGGCAAAATAGAAGCTGGTGAAAGTAGTATGAATGCAGCATATCGGGAACTGCAAGAGGAGACTGGTATATCAAGGTCTCATATTATATTACATCGGCTGATGGATATAACATACTATTACCAGGATCTTATTTTGGAATTTTTCGTAGGACAATTGCGAGAAAATATGAAGTTAGTACAAGAAGTCAATCCCTTACAATGGCTTTCTCTAACCGAAAATTTCACAGATGAAAGTAGATTTGCTGGTGAGCAAAACATTGGACATATTATAAATGTAGCCTTAAAATACCCATTGTCTCAAGAGTTATGGGACAATCTTAATCATGGATCACTATGTATTGGCGTTGATGGCTGCAAAGGTGGATGGATTGCTGCTGTTTACGACCATGGTAATTTGCGAATTGAAAAGTATCATGTCATAGAAGAAATCATAGAGTGCTATCCGCATTTCAATGATTTTCTAATTGACATGGTGATTGGATTTCCAAGCAATCAGGGACACATAAGACCGGAAGCAACAGCAAGGAGCTTGATTCCAGGAAGAACTTCAACTATCTTTGCCGTTCCCAGCAGACAGGCTGTTTATATGAATACCGAAGCAGAACAGATAGAGGCAAATAAAAGGATTCTTGATAAGGGATTAGCAAAACAGACGATGGCTATCATGACTAAGATGAGGGAATTAGACATGTTTCTAAATACCAATCCCCAATATAAGAATGTAATAAAAGAAAGCCACCCAGAAGTATGCTTTGCGAGGCTAAATGGAACAGTAGTTATGTCAAAGAAAGTAGAATTCGATGGTATGAGTGAAAGAGTTGAAATTCTAAAAAAATACATTCCTGATTTAGAAATAATTTTCATTCTTGCGAAAGCCAAAGAATTAAAATGTAAAGCAGATGATATTGTAGATGCCATATGTCTTGCTGTAACAGCAAATTTAAATGATCAGGGAAAAGGGGATTCCATACCTGCACAACCAATGTATGATGACAGTGGACTTATGATGCGTATGGTGATTCCCGCAGTTACGATGGAATAGAATCAGGTTTACAAAGGAAGAGGTGCATAAGTATGAACAGCAATGATATCAAAACTATAATGGAAGAACTAAAAAAAAGAACCAAACAGGATGCATTTACTTTAAAGATTAATAAAGACAAGACGCCTGGGTTGTGCGACAGCAAGTTAGGTGGGATTCCATATTGGGACATTCAAAAAAAATACCCTGTGAATTCTATGGGAGGGAAGTTAATGCTGTTATCACAGATTAATCTGGAACAGTATGATTTTGGGGAATTATTACCTAAGAAAGGTATGTTGCAGTTTTTCACAGGAGTAGATGATGTATTTGGAATGGATTTTGATGAACAGGACAAGCAGGACACCTTTCGTGTGAT
This sequence comes from uncultured Eubacteriales bacterium, assembly GCA_963528005.1. GTDB lineage: Bacteria > Bacillota > Clostridia > Lachnospirales > Lachnospiraceae > Lacrimispora. Next base: position 135,141 of record CAURSM010000006.1, on the reverse strand, counting down.
ATATCACGAAACAGTTAACTATAACACCACAAAGGATGAAGTTATGAGTCTTGGTATTCCAAGTAGCCTGGACGAAGATATGTTGGAATATACGCCAGTGACGAAAGAATATTCATTAGAAATTACAAAAACAGAAGGATATATGGGAGAAAGTGATCATCGGTTTGAATCTCTGTTTCGTGAAATAGCGAAGGAACAAGGGATTGCTCTCCAGGAAGGAGAACACCTATATAATCTGTTGGATGAAAAGGAATATGAACAAATGGTGGAGGAGGTTCCCAATACAGGTCATAGATTATTGGGATATCCATTTTTTACACAGACAGATCCAAGACAGTTTAATGAAAAATATAGTTATTATGATACCTTGCTGTTTCAACTAGATTCAGATTATGCTGATAAATATGGTGATTTGGTGCTATGGGGAGATTGTGGTGTAGGTAATTTCTTTATCAATAAGGAAGATTTAAAAAATTGTAACTTTAGTAAGGTTCTTTATAATTGGGATTGCTGTTAAACTTATAGATACAATAGATATCATAAGATTCTTGATTGTGGATAATATTTAGCAAAAAAGATAGCGATAAGAATCTATCTTGAATCAGGAATTCCAATTATGCAACAATTTAGAAAGAGACATTTATGAAACACATTGCGATTATTTCCGATACTCATGGTTTGCTGCGAGAACAGGTCATGGCTGAACTTGCAAAAGCTGATTGCACCATTCATGCTGGTGATATGGACACCCCAGATGTTATTTCTACTATGAGACAGTTTGGTGAGACTTATTTCGTGCGTGGTAATAACGATAAAGATTGGGCAGAAAATCTACCAAGAAGTATTACAATCGAAATTGAAGGAGTGAACATCTTCGTTGTTCATAACAAAAAGGATCTTCCAAAGAATCTGACGAATATTGATGTGGTTATCTATGGGCATTCTCACAAATATTCTGCACAAGTAGTAGAAGGTGTGCTATATCTCAATCCGGGAAGTTGTGGCAAGCGGCGCTTTGGTTTGGATCTTACGATGTGTCGTATGAAAGTAGACGCAGGGGAATATGAGTTTGAGAAGATATGTATTTCTTCTTGAAGCTCTTAGAATATTTTACTGGAGTGTTTTATTAATCGTCGTAGCATTCAAGGTGAATAAAGATAAAATGACAAAAAAATATAAGAAGATAATATATTCGGTAAATGCAATATTGTCCTGTATTAGTAAGTTTGGATTACCAGGGAATTGACTTCATATAAATTCATTAATTATTATTAAATGAAATTGATAATATACGTTGGATAACTAATAAATTCAAATCAAGGAGTTACATGAATGGATGGAAATTTTGTAAAGAAAATTGTAAATAACAATGGAATTGAAATAGAATATTATGTGAGCAATAAGGCAAATGATAAATCCACGCTAATTATATCCATGGGGATATGGGAGCCTGCGACTCGGGCATTTTCTTTGATTTCAAGATTATCAGGAAGGCATTGTATCGTGCTAAGTTATCGAGGCCGTGGTGGCAGCAGTACCCCAAAGTCAGGATTTGATTGGACGGATCATATGACAGATCTTGCTTGTGTACTTCAAAATGAATCAACCAATCAGCCTGTCTTTCTAGGATTCTCAAAGGGCGTTTCTTATATGCTTGGCTACTTGTCCGCTCATATGGAAGCGGCGAAAGGAATCATTATTATAGATTATCCAGCCATTCATTCAAAGCTACAAAAGGGGGCGGCTCATTTCTGGAGTAATATGATCTATAATGGAAGACGCCTGGATCATTATGTAGAACCCCTTGCATTAGAAGGGATAGAAAACGAATCAACCTACAAGGAGTTTTACAATGACTTACAAAATATGAAATGTCCAGTATGGTTGTTTCGAGGTACAGATACAGAGTCTGATATCCCTTCCAACCTTACAGATGAAGATATAGCGAAGTACGAAGCTTCGGTGAAAGAATTAGAAATTATTAATTTCAATGAAAGCGGGCATATGATATTAGACGAAGAGTTAGGAAAAGCTGCCCGCCATATTAACCGAATACTTGATCAAATCGAATAAGCTGTCATGCAGTACATATATCACCACTTAATATCTTCACATACCTCAAAAAATGCTTCCAATGATGGAGAGAGCCATTTATCTCTATGGTGTACAACCTGTACGAACAATTTTAACTCTTTCCCTTTCCAGTCAATTCTGGAAAGATGATTGGAAGCCATTTCATCACGAACTGCATATAAGGGCAAAACAGCGACTCCAAAGCCTAATATAGCAAATTGCTTAAGATCAGATATGCTTGCTGTTTCCAACATGATTCGATAAGTCTCATTTGCCTCGTCCATCACAGCCTGAAAAATATTTTTCCAACAACTGCTGTGTGAGACTAAAAGCATTGGATGATTTGATAGATCAGTGGGAAGTATATTTTTCACGCCAACCAAAGAGTGATCTTTTGAGACAAAAAATCCTAACGTTTCTTCCTGGAGCACTTTAACCGTTAGTTCAGGAACATTCCAAAACTTATCCAATAATACGGCCACATCAATTTGATTTTCATTTAACCACAATTCTAATTCATCGGTTGAGCCAATTTTTATGTGAAATTCAACCTCTGGATACCGCTTGTGGTATTCTTCTAATAGTCTAGGTAATTTAACCGAGCAAACGGATTCATTGACACCAATCGTTAAAATTCCATGTGGAGATTTTAAGAGAGAAATGGAACCTTTTGCTTTTTCCCATGAAAAAAGAAGCTGTCTTGCATTTACTAGAAATTGTTCACCTTCTGGCGTAAGTGAGATTTTTTTTCCTAGTCTATCAAATAACTTAACCCCCAATTCCTTCTCTAAGAGCTGAATTTGGGAGGTAATCGTTGATTGTGCATATCCCAGCTGGTCTGCTGCCTTAGTGAAGTTATGAAGAGAAGCCACTGTTACAAATGCGATAAGTAAACGCATATCCACAATATTATATCCTCCATCTAATTTATTGATCGTATTAGTATAATTAATTAATATTTTTGATTCATTCCGTCGTGTTAGTATAATATCACACAACGAAAGAAAAAAGCAACAAATTACTTTCCTCAAATGAACGATCTAGGGAGGGTAAACATGGTTAAGTATTAATCTACGATATGAATCTGCGTATATTCTTTTTGAAAAAAGGAGATTATCAAGAAAACAATGATACATATGTTAGGATTTATGTTGACTTTATCGGCATTTCTTTTTATATTTATAGCTGTAGTTATTGGAATCATTCTTTGGCTTGGTATTATAGGCCGATTTTAAACAAAAATAAAAGGAGGTGAGTGGGATGGAAAGTGACCCGGATAGTAATAATTTTATTTATAATTTGAAGGCATTTCCATTCCCTTACTTTAATTTGAGTGAATTGCCTTCAACGTAAGATTAAGAAGGAGGTGAATTACATGCTTGAAATTTTTGTGACAGATAACAAAGAAGTCATTCGTAGGAATGATTTTGAAGAGGGCGCATGGGTAAATTTAATCAATCCCAGTCAGGATGAACTCAACAGAGTAAGTAATTGCTTACATGTGGAGATGGAATTTTTAAAAGCAGCATTGGATGAAGAGGAACGTTCAAGAATTGAAAATATGAATGGGCAAACACTAATCATCATAGATATACCTATTATAGAAAAAAGTAGCGGAAAAGAATTGTATGTTACAATTCCAATGGCAATTATTCTGATCAAACATTTAATCATCACAGTTTGCTTGAGAGATCATACTTTATTGGATGATTTTAGGAACAATAAAAACAAAACATTTGCAACCCAGTTCAAGACAAGATTTGTTCTGCAGATATTGTTGAAAAATGTTAATTTCTTTTTACACTATCTAAGAAACATAGATAAAACCAGTGGTGACCTGGAACAAAATCTTTATCGATCTATGAAGAATAATGAGTTAATTAAGATGCTTCAATTGGAGAAAAGCTTAGTCTATTTTTCAACCTCATTAAAGTCAAATGAAATGGTGATTGAAAAGCTTATGAAATTCGAACATATTAATAATTATTCAGAAGATGCCGAACTTTTAGGTGATGTAATTATAGAGAATAAGCAGGCCATAGAGATGGCACATATTTACAGTAGCGTATTAACTGGGACAATGGGAACGGTAGCTTCCCTTATTTCAAATAACTTAAATATCGTCATGAAAGTGTTGACGTCAATTACAATCATAATGGCCATCCCTACCATGATATCTAGTTTCTTTGGAATGAATGTTATGATACCATTAACATCGAATGCCTCATTTTGGCTCATTGCTGGTGCTTCAGTGGTGATAAGTTTCGTGGTAGGATATATTTTGTATAAAAAAGGATTTATCTAAGTGAAAAACTGATTTTTGCACCCCCAAAAGAAGTGTAGCTGTCAGGAGGCCGCTACACTTCTTGAGGGTAAAAATAGATTCATCCTACCTCCTAAGATACAAATATTAACTGACTTGATTCAACCAATTTAGCATCACTTCTGTTGCCAATCCCAGGTTTCCTATTTGGCAATGGGTATCCGCTGACTCCTTAGAAGTAAACATACGTGCGGTAAGCGAATGGACTTTTGTTAATGCAAAGATCTGATTGGTAAACTGCTTGATTGGAACATAATGATCATTTTGTCCTGCAAGAAGTAGAACATCCTGTGTTATTAAATGTGAAAAAGATTCTGTATTATATGCCATTATGCTTTGAAAAAAATCATAAGGAGAATTACTTCCAGTGATATGCATTCCTTGCATGATACCCCATTCCAGCATTAAGCTTTTTTCCATGAATTTGTGTAACACCTCGTTAATTTCTTCCGCCTTTTCTTGTGCGATTAAATCATTAAATTTCCCTCTGAAATTAGGATCTAGTTGATTGGTTAATACATCATAAAAGTCCATTAAAATATCATATGCAATCACCCTTTTTACTCTTTTTTCATACGCTGCAGCCCTTAGTGATAAATATCCACCCAGTGACATACCTATTACTGTGACATTGTTTAACCCAAAATAATCAAGAATTGATTTCACAGGTTGTTCCCATTTGTATGACATTGGTATTTTATAATCTTCTAGTGCACTGCCTTGTCCAGGTCCGTCAAAGCAGATCACATCATACCCGGCATCTCTAAATATCATTGCCATTCGAAATAGTTCTTCCACATAGCTGTCAAAACCTCCGAAAATTACAAGGGTGCCTTTTGGCTTTATCGGTGATATGCGGTAGGCAGAAAGAAACCCTTTTTCATATGGAATCAAATAGTGCTGATTTTCTGAAATCTCATAAAAGTCACGTGCAAGAGAAATAAATTGTTTGCGTAACTCTTGTTTGTTTGGATCAGATTCCGGTACATAGAACTCGGCACCACGAAAATAATAAGCAGCTTTTAAAATTTCGTTGTTTTTAAGAGAAATTTCCCCAAGCTCTACAAAGCTTTTTATCAGGTCATGGTAGGAGTGAATTATACTACTCACATTACGCATTTCCTCAAGCATTGTTTCTTCATTGGTCCAGTTATAAAAACGATTCATTTGAAAGTTAATGCTAAAATCCGAGTGTAAATGATAAAAACCCACGGGAAAATCTTTTGTTGTCCACTTTCTCATACGATTTAAACTCCTTTCTTGTTCATACAAGAAGTAGTATAATGGAGCCAGATTTTATGTTCAATGACCGATAAAATTGAATTTGCGGTTTATACAACGTACTTAAGATAATTGTTAATTAACTACTATATAATAGATAGGTGGAGTGAAAATGTCGAATGAAAATGATCTGCGGATAAGAAAGACACGTAAGCTAATTAGAGATGCATTTATAAAATTATTAGATGTAAAGGGGTTTAATGGAATTACAATTAATAACATAGCAGGAACGGCAATGATTAATCGTTCTACGTTCTACCTTCATTACACTGATAAATTTGATCTGATGAAAAAAACAACGAAGGAAGCAATACAAAATATATTGCAGCTAGTGGCTCCGGAAGCACATATCATAGACGGTAAATTGGAATACAATAGTTTTGTACGAAATATAAACTCAATTCTTCAAACGATTGAGAATGATGCTTTGCTTTATAAAGTGATTTTAAATAATAAAGATATGTCCGAAGTAAGCAGAACATTGGAACAAGCTTTGATTGAGAAACTTGACATGTGTTTTCCAGGGGATATTCTGATTTCAAGAGACTTATTTTTAGAGTTGATTGCATCACTTTATATATCAGCAATTCGATGGTGGCTAAACAGTGATATGAAATACTCCTCAAATTTTGTAGCAGAGCAGTTGGTTCAGTTACTGGTAATAGGACCAAGTAAGACTGCCGGAATCTGAGTAGGATAGTTACATAGATATGAAATTAATATTTATAATATGACATATAGTTGTCATTTTATCTTTGATAGTATAAAGGTATCAAAGATAAGGAGACTTTTAAAATGGAATATAAAGTTGTGCTATTAGAGGAAAAAGTCATTGTCGGGTTAAGTGCAATGACAGGAAATACTGATCCTGACATGGGAACAATCATAGGTGGACTTTGGAACGATTTTTACCAAGGCGGCGTCAATTCCATAATAAAAAATAAAACAAACAAATATGCCATTGGACTTTATTCTGATTATACTTCCGATCAATATTGCGTTACAGTAGGCAATGAGGTATCCAGGGCAGAAAACCCTGATTTGACCATGAAAATAATACCTGCTGGAAAATATGCAAAATTCTCGGTGCGTGGACATATGGAAAAGGCAGTTGCAAAGTCTTGGGGAGAGATTTGGCAGATGGATTTAGATAGACGCTTTACAGGGGATTTTGAAGAATATCGTAACGATGATATTAACGACTGTAATATTGATATTTACATCGCAATAAAATAAGAAATACCGTTACTCCATCACTTGACAAGGTTGAATTATAAACTGGCTCAGGGCCGTCACGAACATGTGACGGCTTTCTTTCTCTAATTACGAACCAATCACCTGCATCTTTTCAAATATCTCCCATAATTGATCCACCATCTCATCAGCGCTAGAGGGCATGGAGTTTATGATCCACCACTCTAAAACTCCAACCGTAGCAGAAGAGATAAACTGTATCAAAATTTCATTATTTGTATCTTGATAGATCCCACTTTTGTTAAGCTGTTCTTGAAGCATTTCCTGAATCCGATGTAGGAGCTGATCTCTGAAAGCGGGTGTTCCTCTTTTTTTCAATAACAATTGATAGAAATAAATATTCTGTTTCAAATAGTTACAGATTTCAAGCATACCACTTTTAGGAGAACTTTGACTGGTATCAACTCCCATGGTACATTGTTTAAAGAGCTGATCTAAATGAGTTTTAATACAATAATTTAGTAGGTCAAATTTATCCTCAAAATGCAAATAGATAGTACCACGATTAACATTTGCCAATTCAGCGATTTCATTGACTGTAATTTTATCAAAATCTTTTTCTTTCATCAGCTCAATTAATGCTTCCATAATAGCGTTCTTCGTTTTTTCAACACGTCGATCCATAATGTTCTCCTATATTTGTTCAACATCAAAGTATGTTTTGTTGATTATCAAACAAATGCACTTACTTTAACCATTGAATTTTATTTCCCACATTGATAGTATTATTATACTGAATAAATGTTGTAAAATCAACAAGTGTCTCAATGGTTGGCGTGCCTCGTATGAAAGAGATATAAGTTAAAAATAAATGAATCGTAAGGAGAAATCAAGTATGAAAATCTTTTATTTTACTGGAACCGGAAATAGCTTATATGTTGCGAAACGAATTGGAGCAGAATTATATTCAATTCCTCAGATGATAAAAGAAGGCAGGTATGAATTTGAGGATGAAGCAATCGGGTTTGTGTTCCCCTGTTATAGTTTTAGTATGGCTAAGATGATCAGTAACTTTATAAAAAAATCCAAATTTAAATCCAATTACTTTTTTGCAATTATGACGTATGGAGGGAAATCAGCTTCCGGGCTACACAATATGGAAGAAATCGCAGCTAAATCAGGAATTCATTTTAACTATACCAACGAGATCTTGATGGTAGATAACTTTTTGCCCGTTTTTGAGATGGAAAGTGAGATAAAAAATAAGAGTATAGATGAAATTGAGAAAAAGATTGTTCAAATAGAACAGGATATTCGTGCAAGAAAGAATCAGCTTATTCAAAAAGGCGTCGCATCAGATATTTTATCAAAATATGTTCACAAGATTGCCGACAACTTTAGTGAAAATTTTGCCTATAAACAGATCAAAGTCAATGATAGCTGCAATGGATGCAGAGTATGTGAACGGGTCTGCCCGGCAAATAATATCAGTGTGACTAAAACACCAGAGTTTTCTCATCATTGTGAAACTTGCTTCTCTTGTATCCACCATTGTCCTCAAAATGCCATGCATTTAAAATCCGAGAAAAGTAAAGCCAGATTTATAAACCCTAAGATACAATTAAAGGAAATCATAAATGCCAATTGTCAGGTGAAGTAAGACACGTAGTAAGGCCTTTTCTAATGTAAGTGAAAGCATTTTATTCTCCCGTGAAATCTTCTTTTCTTTCTTAACTTTTTATAGTATCATATAACAAGATGTTGTTTGGACTAGACTATTTCTAGATGAAAAGTGAATGGGCTACTGGAAAGAATTCTGATAAGGGAGAAAGAAATGACAAAACGAATGTGGGATTTATTTCTGGTGATAGCAGGATCTATTATTATGGGGGGCGGTATCGCTTTCGAAGCAAAGTCCAAATTTGGTTTAGACGCACTGTCTTTATTTAACGAAGGAATGGGAAAACTTCTTGGTGTTCCGTTAGGTACGGCATCCCAGCTTGTGGTTGTATCCATCATAGTAATCCTGTTTTTTATAGATAAAAAACGAGTGGGAATAGGTTCTGTTGCCAATGGGGTATTAGTAGGCGCTTCTGCCAATTTTTTTATGCCGATTGTGAACCAGTTAAACGAAAATTTCACTTTAAGAATTATCATGTTAATCATTGGGATACTCTTAGTGAGTATTGGAATTGGGATATACGTTTCCGCTGGCTTAGGAGAGGGTGGTTTTGATGCCTGGATGATGTTTGCGGCTGATAAGCTTAAAAAAGAAGTTCGTTTTGTAAGGATTACAATGGACATCTGTCTGGTCGCAATAGGAACCTTATTAGGGGGAAGTATTGGGCTTGGTACTCTGATTGCAACGCTATCGTATGGTCCGATTATACAGTTTACCCTTAATACGATGAACAAGTTTAAAAGGTAAGCACGTACGAATCATCCAACCAATGAATCATCAAATTTTTTTGATTTTAGCTTAATAGGATCCATATAGAATAAAATCCAGGAATGAGTTAATAATTCTCATAATCCTGGATTTATTTGTTTCCGTATTTTATTAAATAATAAGCATATTTTTATTGTTTTATTTCCGTTTTATTGCTAATATAATTATGGATAAAAATGGTAATAAAAGTTCTTTCTTTGATTGTTTTATTTCATAAAATGATCCTGCCAAAAAAAATAACTTTAAATTTATCCTTGATTGTGATATATTGATAATAGTAATTGTTATCTATATAATATTTACGGAGGTTGCTATGGTTTTAAGTTCTGGAGATAAAATAATGATATATGATGAGAATAAAGAAAAATGCTTTCACGTAGCAGAGGCAACAGAAGATTATGTAAAGCTGTCCAATGATTCCTGTTATTACATCAATGAAACCATTGATTTAAACGATAACACGGTGCATATCATGTCTACGGAAAGTGATGTGAGTGGGTCAAAGGATCACGTCACGAAAATGGTAATGCATAAGATGCGTAATGTGAAGCAGATTAGTTATGAAAAAGCTATTAAAATTTTGGAAATACTTATGGATGTGGACAGTGAAGAGTAATGCTGTCACTTTTATAGAGGAGCCTTCTTAGAAAGGCTCCTCTTTTTTTGCTTAGGAACACTCTGATAAATATTTTTGATAGATTTTATTGGCGTAGCACCAATCCACCACCTGAAACCAGTCTTCAATGTAGGCAGCTCTTTGATTATAGTGTTTTAAATAATATGCATGTTCCCATACATCGATAGTCGCAATGGGACAGAGATTTTTGACAATAGGAGTATCCTGGTTAGCCGAAGTTACCAGCTTAAGACCAGAATTGCGGTCTAGAACAAGCCATGCGTAGCCAGATCCAAACACAGATAATGCTTTGTCTTTAAATTCCTGAAAAAATGAGTCAATGGAACCAAAATTGTCTAAAAGCGCAGTAAAAAGCGCTCCCGCATGATTTCTAGAACTGAGGTTAGACATTCCGTTGAAGTAGAAAATGTGATTATAAACGCCGCCTCCATTGTTTTTTATGGATTGTCGAATGACTTCAGGAAGACAGTCTGCATTTATAATTAGCTTTTCCAATGACCAATCTTGAAGGTCATCCCATCCCTTTAAAGTCTCGTTTAAGTTATCTACATAAGTCTGTAAATGTCTGTCATGATGCAGACACATGGTCTTTGTATCAATAAATGGCTCCAATGCGTTATAAGCATAAGGGAGCGGTGGGTTTACAAATGGATAATGCTCGTTCATAAAAAACCTATTTATATTTTTGTTATATCATATTCTGTGAAAATAAAGATGTGTGGAAATACAGAAAAGAAATAGAAACGATAAAATCGGTTTGAAATCGAAGCTGCGGCTCCTCTAAAAACGAAGAATTGCATTATTATGCAAAAATATGAGAAGTTAACACAAAAAAACTTGACATCAACCTTTATAACATATATAAATAATATGTATATATGTTTGTATTGCGGAATATATATGATATAAGGTACTTAGCTCTGTTTCTAATAGGAAAATGAAATGAGTAAATTGCATGGATAAATGCAAAAGGAGGGATTATGAAGAAGAGAAGAAGATGGGTGTTATTATTTCTGCTATTTGGTACCTTTTCTTTGTTAATGGCGTGTGCAAAGCCAACCGCGAAACAGGCGGATGGAAAACTTACCATTACCAATGCATCCTACGATCCTACCAGGGAGTTTTATACAGCCTATAATAAAACGTTTGAAGCGTATTACTTCAATAAGACAGGAAAGCAAATTGAAGTCATACAGTCTCACGGAGGTTCTGGCAGTCAGGCGAGATCTGTGATTGAAGGAGCTGGTGCTGATGTGACAACTCTCGCCCTGGCACATGATATTACCTTGATTGAAAAGGCAGGACTCATTCAGCCAGGTTGGATTAAGGAATTTAAGGAAAATTCAGCTCCTTATACCTCAACTATAGTTTTTCTGGTGAGAAAGGGGAATGAAAAAGGAATCAAGGATTGGAATGATTTGATTAAAGAAGGAGTATCCGTCATCACGCCTGATCCCAAAAGCAGCGGTGGAGCATGCTGGAACTTTTTAGGGGCATGGTATTATGCTGGGAATGAGTTTCATGAGAATGAGGATCAGATGAAGGACTTTCTAAAGAAACTCTATGCCAATGTAACCGTTATGGATCCAGGAGCAAGAGGCGCAACCACCACTTTTGTGGAGAATGGTCAGGGAGATGTTTTAATTGCCTGGGAAAATGAAGCGATTATGGCAATGGAAGAGTATCCAGATAAATATGAAATTATATCTCCCAGCAGCAGTATTTTAGCCCAACCCAGTGTAGCTATAGTAGATGAGAATGCTGACAAAAACAATACTCAGGAAGCGGCAAAAGAATATTTGGATTATCTTTATACGGATGAGGCACAGAAATTAATTGGAGAGTACGGCTATAGACCTACAAACCAGGCAATCTTAAAGGAATTCTCAAATAAGTTCAATCTTGAGACTAAGCTATGCACCATCGATGATTTTGGAGGTTGGGATGAGGCATACGAGAAGTTTTTTGCCGACGGCGGCATTTTTGATGAGATATATGGAAATTAAAAATTCTAACAGGAGTCTAATATGGTGAAAAAGTACATAAAAAAAGATCGGGTGATTCCCGGCTTTGGTCTAACCATGGGAATTACACTACTGATGCTTTCTTTCCTTATTTTATTGCCCTTACTATCAGTGCTGGTTTTTTCCATGAAGCTTACGCCGCAAGAATTCATTCAACTAATAACAAAGGAAAATGTAATAAATTCCTTCCAAACAAGTATACTGTGTTCTCTAATTGCTGCGGTAATCAATTGTTTCTTTGGAATTATTCTGGCTTGGGTCCTGGTTCGGTATGAATTTCCTGGAAAACGAATTATGGATGGACTCATTGAACTGCCCTTTGCCCTTCCAACCGCAGTGGCTGGTATTACTCTTTCAAAGCTCTATTCCGATACAGGGATTCTTGGGAAACCTCTTGCCCAGCTAGGTTTAAAGATTTCCTATACAAAGGCAGGGCTTCTCATTGCCCTTGTATTTATCGGTCTTCCTTTTGTAGTTCGTGCCATTCAGCCAGTGCTTGAGAAGCTGGATCCTCAATATGAAGAAGCGGCTTACATATTAGGGGCTGGAAGGATAAAAACTTTTGTAAAAGTCGTATTGCCGGAGTTAAAGCCTGCCCTATGGACTGGTTTTGGTTTGGCATTTGCCAGGGGTATGGGAGAGTACGGAAGCGTAATTTATATCTCAGGAAACAGTGCCAAAGAAAAGACTCAGGTAGTTTCCTATGTAATCATGCAAAAACTCAACTATGTGGACTATGCGGGAGCTACTGCAATCGCCCTGGTGATGCTTATTATTTCTTTTCTCATATTGTTGCTAATTAATATGATCCAGATCTGCCAGTCAAGGCGTACGAATTATATTTAGGGGGGTACATAATGAAAAGTAATCAAAAAAGTGAGAGTCAAGGAATCAAATGGCTTCTAATTTCAATTAGTGTTCTTTTTATGGCAATCATGTTGGTATTGCCTCTCGTTTCTGTCATTGTCAATTCTCTAAGTCTTGGCATTCCTTTCTATTTAAAATCCCTACATACGGAATACACGTTATCTGCTCTTATGGTGACGCTTTTAGCGGCTGTGGTCGCTGTTCTTGTTAATACCTTTTTTGGAATAGTAGCCGCCTGGGTCATTACTAAATTTTCATTCAAAGGCAAGCAGACTCTTGCTGCATTGATTGATATTCCATTTTCCATATCTCCAGTTATCGCTGGTCTGGCATTTTTAATGACCTTTGGCCGCCTTGGCTGGGCCAATTCTTATATCAATCAAATCAATCAACTCTTTGGGGTGGATATCAAAATTGTTTTTGCTTTGCCGGGCGTGGTTCTTGCTACTATATTTGTTACCTTTCCCTTTGTATCCAGAGAAATCATTCCAGTGCTTCATGCCCAGGGAACGGATGAAGAGGAGGCAGCGGCACTCATGGGAGCCAGTGGCTTTACTATATTCCGCAAGATTACATTTCCCCATATCAAATGGGCATTGCTTTATGGTGTCATCTTATGTACGGCAAGAGCACTGGGAGAATTCGGTGCAGTAAATGCTCTTTCAAAGGCCAGAGGCAAGACCTTTACATTGCCTCTTGAGATAGATGCCTTATATCTTGCGGGCTCCAGCGATTCCATTACTGCCGCATTTGCAGTTTCTTCCATACTCGTTATCATGGCGGTGACTGTAATCGTAGCCAGAAATATTTTGGAATATCAGGCTGGAAAGAAGCAAGGGAAACATGAATCATAGGAAAGGAGGAAATCGTGATGTACGTTGAATTGAAACATATTCACAAGAACTATGGCAGTTACAAAGCGTCAGAGGATATAAACATTGGAATTGAAAAGGGAAAATTAGCAGCCCTCTTGGGACCAAGTGGAAGTGGGAAGACCACCATACTCCGTATGATAGCAGGACTTGAGACCCCGGATTCTGGTGATATTATCATTGATGGGAGAAGAGTAAATGACATCCCCCCTGCAGAACGGGGAATTGGTTTTGTATTTCAAAATTATGCCTTGTTTCGCTATATGACAGTCTATGAAAATCTTGCTTTTGGTCTGGAAATTAAAAAGGTACCTAAAAAGCAGATTCGGGAACGGATTATGGAACTTATGGAGCTGACGGGGTTAAATGGACTGGAAAAAAGATATCCCAATCAACTTTCCGGCGGTCAAAGGCAACGAGTTGCCTTTGCAAGAGCCTTAGCCCCAAATCCCAGCTTGCTTCTTTTAGATGAGCCATTTGCAGCAATTGATGCCAAAATAAGAGGGGAACTGAGAAAGTGGCTTCGTGATATGATTCACAAGGTTGGGGTCACCAGCATTTTTGTCACCCACGATCAGGATGAAGCTGTGGAAGCAGCAGATGAAATCATCATCACCAATCAAGGGCGCATCGAACAATCAGGTCCGCCTCTTCAAATCTATAAAAGTCCAGGAACCCCTTTCGTGGCAGAATTTATTGGAGAGTCTGCCAAGGTGGAAGGATATCATCAGTTAAAAGGCTTTGATAAAGGCAAATATAAAGGCGCTGTCATTCGTCCGGAATTTGTAGAAAGCTTTAAAAGTGATAACCTTAAATTTAAGGATATCATTCATTATTCCGAGGAAGGAATCATTGAAGATATCTCCTTTCGAGGGAATTGCCTTGAGGTCAAGTTACGGGTGGGAGACATTCTGCTGACGACTCACCGCTCCCTGGAGCGAAGACCGGTGGAAATTGGAGAGCGAATGCACGTCATTGTGTACCGGATGTATGCCTATGACGAAGATCGTGCCTATTTACTGGAAAACAAAGAGCTGATTGGTAAGGAAATGATCACCTTTTAATTTCCAGGATAGAGAAAGAGATAGGAGATAACATGAATAAGAAGTTGGGTCACAAGATTGTTCATACGGATGTCTTAATCATAGGCGGAGGAACGGCAGGCTGCTTTGCTGCTGTTACAATCAGCCAAAATTCTAATCTTTCCGTTATCATTGCGGAAAAAGCAAATATAAAAAGAAGCGGTTGCCTTGCGGCAGGGGTCAATGCCATCAACGCCTACATCATAGAAGGAAGAACGCCAGAAGATTACGTTACCTATGCCACAGAGGATGCAAAGGGCATTGTAAGAAGGGATTTGCTTCTGACAGCGGCAGAGCGTTTTAATTCAGTTACGGCTGCCATGGAGGAGATGGGCCTTGTAATCTTAAAAGATGATAAGGGCAATTACGCAGCAAGAGGGAATCGTAATATTAAAATCAATGGAGAGAACTTCAAACCACTTCTGGCAAAGGCAGCCAAGGAGTCACCTGGTGTCACGGTCTTAAATAAGGTTAATATTACGGATTTGATTGTGGAAAATAATGAGGTAACGGGCGCCGTTGGATTTAGTATTGCGGATGAGATAATTTATGAGATTCGGGCCGGTGCTGTCTTAATGGCAACAGGAGGAGCCGCCGGGTTATATCGACCGAATAATCCGGGATTTTCCCGTCACAAGATGTGGTATCCGCCTTTTAATACAGGGGCAGGTTATGCCATGGGAATCTTATCTGGTGCCGAAATGACATCATTTGAAATGCGTTTTATCGCTTTAAGGTGTAAGGATACCATTGCACCTACGGGAACCATCGCACAGGGAGCTGGGGCGAGGCAGATGAATTCTCTTGGCGAGGATTATGATAGAAAATATGGAATTACCACAAGTGAGCGGTTATACGGCACCGTTAAGGAAAACCTGGAAGGAAGAGGTCCTTGTTATCTTAAAACCAGCGTTGTGGGGGAAGAAAAGGACGAAGAACTTTTAAAAGCGTATCTAAACATGGCACCAAGTCAGACTCTAAAATGGCTGGAGGGTGGCAAAAACCCAAGTGAACAGGATGTAGAGATCTCAGGAACAGAGCCATATATTGTGGGAGGACATACCGCAAGCGGATACTGGGTGAATACAAAACGGGAGACGACCATAAAAGGCTTGTATGCAGCAGGTGATGTGTCAGGGGGCTGTCCCCAGAAGTATGTCACCGGCGCTTTGGCAGAAGGAGAGATTGCTGCTTTAGATATCATCAGCAAACTAAATAAGGGATATAAGGAATCTGTGGACCAAAGCTTTGTTACTTCTAAAATAGAAGAATATGAAACCATACTGAGTGGTGAAAACGAATTATTTACCGTTCAGGAGCTGGAAGAGGCCATGCAAAAGGTGATGGATGAATATGCTGGTGGAATCACATCCTATTATCAGTTTAATGAGTCAAATCTAAGCCTTGCAGATGAGAAAATCAGTCAGCTTCTAACGTTATGGGAGAATCTAAAAGCCAGGGATATGCGTGAACTTCTGGAGGTTTATGAGTTAAGAGAACGGCTCATTGTATGCAAATCAGTCATCGCCCATTTGTATCACAGAAAAGAAACCAGATGGCATTGCTTTAATGAAAATATGGATCATAAAGACACAGACAAAGCTTATTATAAATATGTGAATTCCAAAATGACAAACAAAACTCTTAAGATGATTTACAGAGACATCGTAGAGGGGGCAGAGTATGAGCATAAGGATTGATAAAAACAAATGCGTTGGCTGTATGAAATGCTTGGAGGTATGTCCAGGGAGCTTAATCGAGGAAAAGGATCATAAGGCATATATGAGATACCCAAAAGATTGCTGGGGATGCGTCTCTTGTGTTAAAGAATGCAAGTTCTCTGCCATTGACTTTTATTTGGGAGCAGATATTGGTGGCAATGGAAGTACCATGAATGTATCAATAGAAGGTGAAATTCTTCACTGGGTCGTGAAAAAAGGCGACGGTGCTGTTATTAGAATCGATGTAAATAGCAAGGATTCAAATAAATATTAGGAGAGATAACTATGAGCAGATTATCACATCTAGATGAGTTGGAGGCAGAGGCCATCTATATCATACGGGAGGTTGCGGCAGAATGCGAAAATCCGGTTATGCTTTATTCCATTGGCAAGGACAGTTCAGTCATGCTTCGCCTTGCCATGAAAGCATTTTATCCGGAGAAACCTCCTTTTCCATTTCTTCATGTAAATACCACCTGGAAGTTTAAAGAAATGATTGAGTTCAGGGATCAGACGGCAAAAGACCTTGGAATTGAAATAATTGAATACATTAACGAAGATGGAGTGAAAAAGGGAATCAATCCTTTTGACCACGGCTCCTCTTATACCGATATCATGAAAACCCAGGCACTAAAACAAGCCCTTAATAAGTATGGATTTACAGCCGCATTTGGCGGGGGAAGACGAGACGAAGAAAAAAGCCGTGCGAAGGAACGTATCTTTTCCTTCCGGAATGCCTCCCATGCATGGGATCCTAAAAATCAAAGACCAGAGATGTGGAAACTATACAACACAGAAATCAACATGGGCGAAAGCATTCGGGTATTTCCAATCTCCAACTGGACAGAAACGGATATCTGGCAGTACATAAAACAGGAAAACATCCCAATCGTTCCCCTTTATTTTGCCGACAAAAGGCCAGTGGTGGAGCGGGATGGGAATCTCATTATGGTAGATGACGAACGGCTGCGGTTAAATCCGGGAGAAGTTCCTCAGATAAAAGAAGTCCGTTTCCGGACCCTTGGCTGCTATCCCCTTTCTGGAGGCGTGTTATCTCAGGCATCAACCTTAGATGAGATCATAGAAGAGACATTAAGCTCTGTAGAATCAGAAAGAACCAGCCGAATCATCGACAAAGACGGTGGCGCGGCAAGTATGGAAAAAAGGAAGAGAGAAGGGTATTTCTAAATGAATGGATTGTTAAAATTTATTACATGCGGCAGCGTAGATGATGGGAAATCAACGTTGATCGGACATATCTTATATGATTCCAAGTTATTGTATGCAGACCAGGAAAAGGCACTGATTCTTGATAGCAAAGTTGGCTCCAGAGGTGGAGAAATCGACTATTCCTTACTATTAGATGGCTTAATGGCAGAGCGGGAGCAGGGGATTACCATTGACGTAGCCTACCGTTATTTTACCACTGAGCGAAGAAGTTTTATTGTTGCCGATACACCAGGACATGAAGAGTATACAAGAAATATGGCAGTGGGAGCCTCCTTTGCCAGCCTGTCGGTGATTTTAGTGGATGCCAGACAGGGCGTGCTGGTGCAGACGAGACGCCATTCCAGAATCTGCTCCCTTATGGGAATCAATCATTTTGTCTTTGCCGTAAATAAGATGGATTTGGTGGATTATAAGGAAGAAAGCTTTGATGAGATAAAAAAGGAAATATTAACCTTAGCAAAAGAACTGGATTTAAAGAATATCACAATCATACCAGTTAGTGCGACGGAAGGAGATAATGTAACAAAAAGATCCGGCCACATGGATTGGTATCAAGGTGATACCCTGATGTCATATTTAGAAACTGTGGATATCGATGAAAGTGAGGATAGAGACGATTTCTATATGCCGGTACAGAGAGTTTGCCGTCCCAATCATGAATTTCGAGGGTTTCAGGGACAGATTGAATCTGGAAGGGTAAAAACAGGGCAAAAGCTTTTCTCACTCCCAGGAAGCGAAAGTGCAAGAGTAGAGCGGATTCTTGTTGGCGATCAGGAAGTGCAAGAGGCATGTTACGGGCAGGCAGTCACCATACAGCTGGACCGGGAAATGGATGTAAGCAGGGGGTGTGTTCTTACGGACAATGAATCACTTCCTATGGGAAAGACCATTAAGGCCTCCTTACTATGGATGGATGATGAGCCCTTAAGTGTTGCCAAGGACTATTTGATAAAATTGGGAACAAAGCGGCTTCCTGCCATTATTAAGAGAATTGAGTATAAAATAGATGTAAATACCGGTGAGCACTTACGGGCTGAAAAAGGTATGAAGAATGAAATCCTTTTTTGTGAGATTGAATGTTCGGAACATGTTGTGGCAGACTTATTTCAAAATCATAAAACCTTAGGAGAATTCATTCTCATAGACAGGTTAAGTCATATGACCTCTGCATGTGGTGTGATAGAGCATGTGGAAGATCAAAGTAAGAAACCTTATTTCGTAAATGGTTCCATTCGTGCGGATGGTTATATATTTGAAGAATTGTATTTTAATTTGGAGCACGCATTTTTATCCAAATCAAAGTCAGAAGATAAGACCTATCAAGTTGGTGATGGTATTCCAGTAAAGGGGGATAGCTTCAGTTATCCAGACTATTTTGATATCATTGATGTGGAGAATTCTGCGGCAGTTCTAATACGCAATGCTTCTATTAAAGATATCATAAGTCTTAATGCGTATGAATATTCCGGTCTGCCCCTGCTTGATGAAAGAGGATTTGCTCTGGAAGTAAAGTCAAAGACAGATCTGGATCTGTTCCTAAAAGAATGCAATCATCTTGATAAGGACAACAGGGGAGCATTCGTAAATAAATGGTCCAAATTTGAAACCTACAGGAGCATTGTCTGCAATGATAACTACTGGATGATATAAGAACAAACTGGGGAGGAATTATTACTTTCTATTTCTGTTGTCTGACCGTATAATAATAGAAATGGAAGTATTAATTCCTCCTATCAGCAGGAGGATAGGAGGTGCCATGACGAAAAACATTCCTAATATCTTATCTGCAATGAGGATCATGTTGTCCTTTCTGCTTCTTTTTACACAGCCTTTTTCTGTCTGGTTTAATATCATATATCTGATTTGTGGGCTAAGTGATATGTTTGACGGATATCTGGCTAGAAAATGGAACGTTGCCAGTCCGTTTGGCGCCAGGCTAGACAGTATGGGGGATTTTCTCATGCTAGTCATTGTATGTTATAAGCTGGTACCATACCTTAATCCAAAACTATTTATTATGTTGTGGATTGTTTTGATTGCAGGAATCCGGTTTGCTTCAGGTTTCGTTTCTTTCATGAAATACCATTCCTTTGTATTTCTTCATACCTATGCAAATAAGGCATCAGGCTTTCTGCTTTTTAGCTTTCCCCTGTTATTTCTAGGCATGGGAATTGAGATGGCAGCAGTTTTGCTCTGTGTGATTGCAACTATTTCTGCAGTAGAAGAATTGCTGATTCAGATCTTGTCTTCTAAATTAAATCAGGATATCATCTCTATATTTCATCTGTAATTCATGGTGAAACTTTTGAAAATAAATTAATCTTTTAATAAAATTAGGACAAGTTTAACGAATTGTCAATGTTTGTTGTTTAATGGAAAAAATTGTCTATAACCAAGTTGACTTTTTCTTTTTCTAATGACATAATACTAAACGTTAAATTATGTTGTTTTTCTAGAAAGGAAAGTCGTATGAAAAAAATTGAGACAAGGATTCTATTGATTATTGGAGGGGTCATCGTCTTCTTCATGGTGTGTACAGGAATTCTTATGATCTCCTTTACCAGAAAAACCGTTATTTCCAATGAGAGCAATATCGCATCGCTTTCTGCAGAGCGAATGACGGTAGAAGTAGATAGTTATTTTAAAAGATATATTACGATTGCCCAGCAGTTGGCTAAGGATTACAGTGGAATGAATCTTTTGATGACTACCAGTTCTAGTGATGATCTTAAAAGCTCCCAGTATTGGCCGTCAACCTACGGGATGTTAAAAAAGACCATGGGATCTGATGATGAAATATTATCTGCTTATTATGCGGATGCTGATACCAATATTGCGTTTGACGGTGGAGACTGGATTGCAGATTCTGATTTTGACTTAAACCAGAGAGATTACGTGTTTCAGACAGACGACCAGTTAAAAAAGGGATATATTATTACAGAACCCTATGTGGACCTGGATACCGGAGAGCAGGTCATTACTTTTTCAGCTCCAGTTTATGACAGCATGGGAAGTAAGGTTTTAGGAGTTGCGGCTCTTGACGTAAAACTAACCAGTCTGACTCAGCAGATTCAGGGGTATAAGCTATCCCATGACAGCGGAAAAATACGTCTCATCAGTACCTCAGGTAAAATACTGGTAAGTCCTGATTCCAATGAGGTTTTAAAGGATATCAAAGAGATTGGACTGGCTCCTAAGATGGTAGCTGACTATGAAAACCCAGGGAAGAATGTAGTTACATATAAAGATAAGAACAAGACGGTTTGCGGAATCACACGAACCATTGACAGTGCCGATTGGAAAGCAATCATTACTGTAGATCAGGATGATTTTACACGTGTGGCAGCTGCCGCAGGTGTCAGCATCACAGTTTTCTTTGTTCTCATCGGAATCGTATTGATAATTACTATGTTTGTTGTGGCAAAGAGTATTGCAAAGCCACTAAAAACACTTACGAAAGTAACGGATCAGTTGGCAGCAGGTGATTTGGCTGTAGACATATCCGTAACCAGCAAAGATGAAGTGGGCCAGCTTGCAGAGTCTCTTAAAAACCTGACCGGCAGATTGGTAACGTATATTGCATACATAGATGAAATATCAAATACCCTTGATGAATTTGGCAGAGGAAATTTTATCTTAAATCTCACTCATAGCTATGACGGAGAATTTGCTTCCATCAAGGATTCTCTGATACGAACTTCAAAAGTGCTTAAAAAGACGATTGGAGAAATCGCTGAAGTTTCACAGCAGGTTTCCAATGGTTCTGGAGAGGTAGCCAATGGTTCTCAGGCTTTGGCCCAGGGAACTATGGAGCAGGCAGGTGTTATGGATGAGCTGTCTTTAGCCATGGAAAAGATATCAGCCAATATTTCAAAGACGGCTGAAAACTCCATTGAGGCAGAAGCACGGGCCATTAAAGTGGGAGAAGCGGCAGGTGAAAGCAATTTACAGATGCAAAAGCTTCTTCTAGCCATTGAAGATATCAATGAAAAATCTTCAGAAATCGGGAAGATCATAAAAACAATTGAAGATATTGCATTTCAGACCAATATTTTGGCATTAAATGCTGCAGTGGAAGCGGCACGGGCTGGAGATGCTGGAAAAGGGTTTGCAGTGGTTGCAGATGAGGTTAGAAACTTAGCCAACAAGTCAGCCCAGGCGGCAAAGAATACGGCACAATTAATCGACAGCTCCATACAGTCAGTAGAGAATGGGACAAGTATGGCAAAAGAAACCAGTCACATCCTGGACGAAGTGCTCTTAGGTGTAAGTGACACGGTAAATAGAATTAAGGAAGTATCTCATGCTTCTGGTGAGCAGGCAGAATCTTTAAGCCAGGCATTAAGGGGACTAGAGCAGGTAAACTCTGTTGTCCAGTCGAATTCTGCAACGGCGGAGGAAAGCTCGGCTGCCAGTGAGGAACTTTCGGCACAGGCTGGTTTGTTACGAGAGCTGGCTAATAAATTTAAAATATAAGAGAAAAAGGCTGTTTTGTTTCCAGTTTTCACCTGGCTGCAAAGCGGTTTTTTTTGTTAAACGATAAAAAGTATAAAAATTTAGAAAATTATAAGAAATTTATACTTAAAAAACATCTCTAAAACCGCTATAATGAAACAAAGGGAATGTAATATAACAGGAGGGAAGAAGGAATGAACATTTTTAAGCGAAAAGGCAAAGAAAATAATGATACTCTGGAAATAGAATCATTAGCGGAGCCAATGCCAGATAAAGAATTTGAACAGGAATTGGAAAATCTTATGAAGGAAGAGAGCGGAGGCAATCACAAAAAGAAAAAGACAAGAAAAAAGTGGAGCAAGAAACGTAAAATCATTACCATTGGTGTGGGAGCGTTTTTTGGTCTGTTTCTGCTGTTTTCTATCTTAGGCGGTAAAAAGCAGGCAATGGTGGTTCATACCTTTCCTTTGGAAAAGGGAGAAGTAGTAGAGGAATTATCGATTAGTGGTCCTGTCCAGGGAACAGATAGCGTAGAAGTCGTATCCAACCTCCATGCTGAAATCCTTGAGCTTCCGGCAAAGGAAGGGGAAAAGGTAGAGAAAGATCAGGTACTTGCGGTTCTTGATGATAAAGACGCAAAAAAAGAGCTGGATATCGCACAGAATGCCTACGATCTGGCAGTTAGTACATATCAGGATCAGCAAAGAGAGGCGGAAAATGGCTATGCCAAGGCAAAGCAGGATTATGATACCGCTAAAATCAATTATGACAGGACTCTCACTCTATATCAGGCAGGAAGTGCCTCTCAGGTTGAGATGGAGACTGCCTCCAATACGATGAATGATGCCAAAAGACAGGTAAGTAACTTTACCTTAAAAGATGGCAAACCAGTAGCCAATGAATCTTATACCCTTCAAATTGAAAAAGCAGCATTTGAAGTGGAACAGAAAAAAGAATCCCTAAACAATACAAAGGTTATTAGTCCTATTGCAGGAACGGTAGTCCGGGTCAATTGTAAGGTGGGACGGTTTGCAGATAAAACAGACAACGATAAGCCCATGTTTATCATTAACAACCTGGATGTTTTGGAAATGAAAATTAATGTTAGTGAGTATTCCATTGGAAAAGTGTCTATAGGACAGCCGGTTGAGATTACAGCCGATATATTAGGTGATGAGACAGTAAAAGGAGAGATAGGCTCCATTTCTCCAACAGGAGAAGAAAAAGGCAATGGTTCGACAGAACGAGTGATTCCTACCACCATCCGTATTCTTGACCAGGATAGCCGCCTCATCGCTGGAATTACAGCAAAGGCTAAGATCCAACTGAATAAAGCGGAAGATGTTTGGGTAGTACCGTTTGCCTCTGTTATTCAGAAACCTGACGGAACCATGGTAATAGCAACTGTAGATCAAAATATTGTAAAGATGATACCTGTAAAGAGTGGAGTGGAAAGTGATATCCAGACAGAGATCATTCCGGTAGAAGAAGGTGCCCTTAAGGAAGGGATGCAAGTAATTGATACTCCAGCCGAACTGTTAGAGGACGGCATGACGGTGATAGTAGCTCCGTCCGGTCAGTAAAGGGGGATCAACATGTGGAAAAAGAAAAAGAACCAACCCGTACATGAAACAGAGTATATGGGAGAGGATCTAATCAAGCTTGTGGATATGGTAAAGGTTTATGATACTGGAACCATTAAAGTATTAGGATTACAGAGGGTAAACTTAACCATTAAGCGGGGAGAGTTCGTGGCTATCATGGGGCAGTCTGGTTCCGGAAAGTCCACGCTGATGAATGTTTTAGGCTGTTTGGATCGACCTACCATGGGCCATTATTATCTGGATGGAATTGATACTGCAAACCTTGAGCCCGACGAATTATCTTCCGTTAGAAACCGAAAAATAGGATTTGTATTTCAGTCATTTAATCTGATATCTCGTACCTCCGCCTTAAAAAATGTGGAGCTACCAATGACGTATGCCCATGTGAACCAAAAGACGAGAGAAAAAAGAGCCAAGGAACTTCTTGAAAGGGTTGGACTTGGAAGTCGTTATGAACATATGCCCAATGAACTTTCTGGAGGACAAAGGCAAAGAGTTGCCATTGCAAGAGCACTGGCTAACCAGCCACCTTTGATTCTTGCAGATGAGCCTACCGGAAACTTAGATACGGCATCTTCTGTAGAGATTATGGAATTGTTTTCCCAACTTCATAAGGAAGGGGCGACTGTGGTTGTGGTAACTCATGAAGAAGATATTGCAGCATTTACGGAGCGCATTATCCGGTTTCGGGATGGCAAATTGGTTAGTGATACGACGAATAAGCCTCAAATCCTGACCGAAGAGGAGGCTGTAAAAATGCAGAAAGAAGGGCGCCATGCTGATTGAAAATATGAGTATGGCATTCCACGCCATACGGGCCAATAAAATGAGATCCTTTCTTACCATGCTTGGTATCATTATTGGAATTGGGGCAGTGATTGCGATTGCAGCCGTTGGTGACAGCATGAGAAATCTGTTTACGGATGCGTTCAAAGATGTAGGTTTAAACCGGGCGGCCGTTATGGTCTCTTGGGAAGTAGATGATTTTCGTATGTCAGATCAGTTTACAAGGGGTGAGATGGAGCGGATTAAGGATATCTTCAGTGACCGGATTGAGTATATTGACAGTTATGCCACAGCGAATGTTGAGGCAGTGAATGGTCGTAGAAAGGTTTCTTACCAGTTCCAAGGAGTGGATTACAATTATACTGATGTTCAGCCTTTGGATATTGTTTATGGAAGATTCTTAAATGAAACGGATGTAAAGGGTGCTGCCAATCACGTTGTTTTAGAAGACAAAGGGGCAATCAAACTCTTTGGAACCGCTGAGTGTGTTGGCAGAACCTTTCGTATGACTTTAAATAAAATCACACAGGAATACAAGGTGGTTGGGGTTTATCACAAAGACATGTCACCTATGGCCGCCATGATGATGGGGAACGGGCAGAACCAATCAGGTTTTATTCCAGATACTGTTTTGACCAGATCCAATGATACCTTTCAGGCAGTCAATCTCTATTCCCGCTCTGGTACAAACATGAGGCAGCTTATGGTGGATTTGAAACAGTATGTAGCAAAGTTAAAAGGCAGGCCGGAATCTGAGATCATGGCAATGTCTGCGGTGGATCAGATGGGAACCATGGATGCACAGTTAGGAACCATGTCAGCTGCTGTTGGTGGTATTGCCGCAATTTCCCTGTTGGTAGGTGGGATTGGTATCATGAATATTATGATGGTATCTGTTACGGAACGTACCAGGGAAATTGGAATACGAAAAGCCTTAGGGGCAAGGACAAAGGACATTATGATTCAGTTTTTGACGGAATCAGCTCTCATGTCTGCGTGTGGTGGAATTATTGGGGTCATCTTAGGAATATCCTTAGTGAAAATCGGAGGATCTCTCCTTAAAATGACTGTTGTGGTTAATCCCGCTGTCATCGTGCTGGCCGTAGCATTTTCTGCTCTTGTGGGAATTTTCTTTGGACTCTATCCAGCGTCTAAAGCCGCCAATGCAGATCCTATTGAAGCACTGCGATTTGAGTAGAAGGAGGAAGCATCATGTTGTTAGAAAATATGTCAATGGCCATACATGCAATCAAGGCCAACAAGATGCGATCCTTGTTGACGATGCTGGGTATTATTATTGGTATCGGAGCAGTAATTTCTATTGTTTCAATCGGAGATACCATGCGTTTTATGGTATCCGATCTTTATAAGAACGTCGGTACCAATCTGGCCTATGTTTATGTATGGCCAAAAGATGGAGATGATATGAGAAGCGGGGATTACTTCAATCTTGATGAGATAGACCGGATTCAAGAGACTTTTAAAGATGATATTGTCTATATGGATAGTGAGTCAAATGTTGCAGGAGAAGCTATCAGCGGACGAAATAAAATAAAATATAAGTTTGAAGGAATCGATTTCAATTATTCTGATGCTAAAAATATAAATATTATCTATGGCAGAAACATCAATGAAGCTGATATAAAGGCCAGAAAGAACAATGTTGTTCTTGAGGCTAGCGGGGCAAAGGATTTGTTTGGAACAGAAGATGCTGTAGGTAAAACCTTTCGAACCACCATTTACAATGAAACCAGTTATTACACTGTAGTTGGAGTTTACCAACTGGATTTAACTCCCATTGAAAAGATGATGCAGGGGACCAGCACAACGAAATCTGGTTATCTTCCATATTCATTGCTGGTATGGCCTGATGACAATTTGTTTAACATCCGTTTTTATGCCAAGGAAGGTACTGATATGGATGCTTTTTCTGACAAATTTAAGACCTATATAGCAAGGACCAAGAACCGGGAAAAAGAAGATATATATTTTAATTCTACGGCAGATGAGATGAAAAGCGTAGATTCAATTATGGGTGGATTATCGGCTGCGGTAGGAGGCATTGCCGCCATCTCCCTTTTAGTAGGAGGAATCGGCATTATGAATATCATGCTGGTTTCCGTTACAGAACGAACAAGGGAAATTGGCATCAGGAAAGCCCTGGGTGCGAAAACACAAGATGTACTGATTCAGTTTTTAACAGAATCTGCCATACTTTCTGCGTTTGGAGGAATCCTTGGAATCGCGGTAGGCGCAGGGATTGTATATCTGGGCGGTGCCATTCTTGGAATGCATGTGGTGGTGAAACCATCGGTAATCCTGACGGCAGTAAGTTTCTCTGCGTTTGTCGGAGTCTTTTTTGGAATATATCCAGCTTCCAAGGCCGCAAGTGCAGATCCAATTGACGCATTAAGATATGAATAGAACGGCGCAGCGGTCTCGCTGCGCTTGTTTTCATCCAAAATAAACCACCAATGAATGGAATCACAGAATTCGTTATAAAATAATAAAAATTCCTTATTTGGCTCGCATTGTCAAAAGTTCTATGCTATAATAAATTGATATCTTATGGTATAGTGAGGAAACCATATGCTAAGTGAAGAGAAAATAAAATTAATGACCAGTCTTGCCATGTTTGAAAAGCATGAAGGGAAGAGGATATTTCCTGTGAACCGGTATTTTAAAGGTGATTATATAGGAAGCAGATTGTTTCAGTCCTTTTTCAACTACACTCTAAGCTTTGTCTTGTGTCTTTTTTTATGGGGACTGTATTATATGGAACGGTGGCTCAGCACCATGGATGTGACACGGCTGACTGGCGCCGGGATTAGGATTGGTATTCTCTATGCCGTTGGTCTTTTTATTTATTTATGTATTAGCTTTATCATCTACAGGAAGCGGTATGAATATGCCCTCCGTGGAGGAAAGGTATACTTATCTAAGTTAAAGAGACTGGACAAGCGATACGAAGGAAATACCAGACCTTTAAAAAGAACTAAAGGAGGGCGAACATCATGATGGGCCTTCTTGTATTAAAAGAGCGGCTGAAAGGATTTTATGCAAGATTTGATATATACGTGAATCCTTTGATTAAATTCATTTTTAGCTGCATGGCATTTTTTCTGATGAACGGTAATATTGGCTTTTCATCAAAGCTTACAGAGCCTTTTGTACCCTTGGTTCTGGCTTTGGTGTGCTCTTTTTTGCCATATGGAGCGATCTCGTTCCTGGCATCTGGCTTTATGTTGATTCATCTGTCAGGGATTTCCTTAGAAATCACCTTGGTAATGGCAATTTTCATCGTAGTCGTGGGACTTCTTTATTATGGATTTCGGCCGGGAGATAGCTATCTTCTGGTTTTAACTCCTTTGTTTTTCCTATTAAAGATTCCTTATGCCATTCCCCTTATTGTAGGGCTTTCAGGAAGTATTGTTTCAGTGATTCCTGTTAGCTGTGGCGTGTTTATCTATTATACGCTTTTGTATGTGAAGCAGAATGCAGGTGTTTTGACCAATGATATGTCTGTGAATGAGGTTCAGAAGTTTATGCAGATCATGAACAGTCTTCTGGCCAACAAACAGATGCTTCTTATGGTTGGTGCTTTTGCCCTGGCTCTTTTGGTGGTAGTGATTGTGAGGAACCTTTCCGTAGATTATTCCTGGTTGATCGCGATCATCGCAGGGACGATTACTCAGCTAAGTGTTATATTCATAGGAGACATTGCACTGAATGTGACAGTATCTGTTCTCGGACTTTTGCTAGGGATGCTGGTTTCCATTCTGATTTCAGCTATTTATACATTTTTTGTATTTGCTGTGGATTATTCTCGTACGGAATACGTACAATTTGAAGATGATGATTATTATTATTACGTCAAGGCCGTACCAAAGCTGACAGTCAGCACGCCGGATGTAAAAGTTCAGAAAATAAATGCCACAAAACTCCAAAGACCGCAAAGGTAGCGAAGGAATAAAAGGGAGGTGGTTTGAATGGCAAGTTTTCTAGAAGGGATGTACTCTTGGGTTTCGTTTATTCCCAGGATTTCAAAGACAAACCTGGTTGAGATTGTGATTATAGCTGTGCTGCTGTATGAAGTCTTAACCTGGATTATGAATACAAGAGCATGGACGTTGCTGAAAGGAATTATTGTAATTCTTCTTTTCTATGTCTTTGCCTATGTATTCCGGTTAGATAATATTTTTTGGATACTAAATAAGATAGCAACGCCTGCCGTTACCATGGCGATCGTAATCTTTCAGCCAGAGCTTCGGAAAGCTCTGGAGCAGTTGGGAAGCAAGAACCCATTTACCGGCATCTTAACCTTTGATGACGGAAGAGACAATTCTGCTTTTACCGAGAAGACCATCAATGAAGTGGTAAAGGCCACCTTTGAGATGGCTAAGGTAAAGACAGGTGCTCTTATGGTAATCGAACGTGGAGATTCCTTAAAGGAGATTGAACGAACCGGTATCGAAGTGGGCGCTATCGTAAGCAGCCAGCTTCTTATTAATATCTTTGAGCATAATACTCCCCTTCATGACGGGGCTGTGGTGATTCGGGGGAATCGGGTGGCGGCTGCGACCTGTTATCTTCCTTTGTCTGATAACATGACCATAAGCAAAGACCTTGGTACGAGACATAGAGCGGCGATCGGTGTTAGTGAGGTCAGTGACAGCATCACAATCATAGTTTCAGAAGAGACTGGGCGTGTGACAGTGGCCCTTGAGGGAGGTTTAAAGCGGATTCCTGATGCAGATGGACTGCGTTCCGTATTAGTCGGTGTAAAGCAGTCTGAGGAGGAAGGAAGCAGATTCAGATTATTGAAGGGAAGGCGGAAGAATGAAGGAAAAGCTACTAAATAATCTTGGATTGAAAGTCGCATCCCTTGTACTTGCCTTTGCCGTATGGATGGCGATTGTAAACATCTCAAACCCTATTATTGATGACTCTCAGTTAGTTGCTGTAGAGATTCGTAATGCAGAGGTTCTGGAGGCCAAAAACTTAACCTATGAGATTGAAGGCAAAGATGTGGTAACGGTCAGTTATCAGGTGAGAACAAGAGATCGATCACTTGTTAAGGCATCAGACTTTCATGCATATGCTGATTTAAAAGATTATAATGTAACCGGAGCTGTTCCGATTACAGTGGAAATTAATAAAGATAAGGAAAACCTGGTAAAAAGCGACGCAGTTACAGCGAAGCCTATGGTAATCCGAATTGTTACAGAGGCGCTGCAGCGGAAACAATTTGATTTACAGGTTAATACCAAAGGGACTCCAGAAGAAGGATATGCCTTAGGAATTAGCAATCCAACCCCTAGTTACGTTACCGTAGAGGGTCGTTCCACTTTGATTGGACAGATTAGCAGGATTGGTGTGGAAGTGGATGTGGATAATGCCAATGCAGATCTTGATGTAACGGTTGCTCCTGTTTTTTACGATGCAAACGGCAATAAGCTGGATCTGGGCAATAAAGTTACAGTCAGTCCTCATGAGATAGAATGTCATATTTCAATCCTAAAGGCTAAGAACATTACTGTGAATTTTGAAGTATCCGGAACGGTTGCTGGCGGATACCGTTATACAGGCGTTGAAAGCAGTGTAAAGAGTGTACCGGTTGTAGGAACAAAATCGGTTCTTGCATCGTTGTCTTCCCTTTCCATCACCTCGGATAAGTTAAACATTGACGGTGCTACGGCAGATAAAGTCGTGGAACTGGATTTAAGCCAATATCTACCACCTAACACAACCGTGGTTGGTAATGAATATAAGAACGTTAAAGTAAAGTTAAAAGTGGAACCACTGGTTACAAAAGCATTTAGCCTTGATCTGGATACTTTGGATAAAAAGGGTATGGATGCGGAATATAACTATACGTTTGACAAGGAAACCTCAGATGTTACAGTCAGAGGTCTGAAGGAAGATCTTGATTCTTTGGATGTCAAGAAATTAGGTGCCATTCTTGATGTGACAAATTTCCACCCCGGACAGAATCAGGGAGTTTTAAAATTAGAGATTCCGGGGGGCTTTGAAGTGGTTGGTTATACACCATTTGTTGTAGTGCTTGCTCATAAGGAACCAGCAAATACCGTCGTTGAAAGTTCTACCGCATCAACGACAGAGGCGGCTGGGCCGCAATAGATAGGCTGTTTCTTTTAATAGGAACAGTGAGATAATGAAGGGAGGGAATTCAGTATGGTCAGTGCTAAAGTTGCTATCAAGAATCCTACCGGTCTGCACTTAAGACCAGCGGGAATTCTTTGTAGGGAAGCCATGAACTTTAACTCAGTAGTCAGTTTTCGTTTTAAGAATACGACTGCCAATGCAAAAAGCGTGCTTAGTGTATTGGGCGCCTGCGTAAAAAGCGGCGATGAGATCACCTTTGTCTGCGAGGGGGAAGACGAAGAGGAAGCTCTGGTTGCCATGGTCAAGGCTGTTGAAGACGGACTTGGCGAATAGATTAACTTACAATCATTAATAAGGAGGAAATGTAATGTTGAAAGGAACAAGCGCATCTGCGGGAATCGGCATTGGGAAAGCCGTTATCGTAGAAGAGACAGAACTTATCATCAGCAAAAACCTAGTGGAGGATGCAGAGGCGGAGAAAGTCCGTTTTCAATCAGCCCTTAAACTGGCGGTAGAGCAGACAGAGACTCTGGCAAAAGATCTGGCCACAAGAGTTGGAGAAAAGGAAGCTGAGATTCTAAATGGACATATTCTTCTTCTTTCCGACCCTATGCTGGTGGGAGAGATTGAAACTACAATATCTGGGGAGAATGTTGTTAGTGAATATGCCGTTGAGAGTGTGTGTAACACCTATGCAGATATGTTTGCCTCCATGGGAGACGAGCTTATGCAGCAGAGAGCCACTGATATGCGTGATATCAAAACCCGCATTCAGAAGATTCTTTTAGGCGTCAGCTCTGTGGATATTGCAGCCCTTCCTGCGGGAAGCGTAATTGTTGCAAAGGATTTAACTCCTTCCATGACGGCTGGAATTAACCCAGCTAATGTCACTGGTATTGTTACTGAGCTTGGAGGTAAGACCTCTCATAGCGCCATTCTTGCAAGAGCATTGGAAATTCCTGCTGTTGTTGCACTCGTTGGCTTTTTAGACAAAGTAAAAGAAGGCGAAGATCTTGTATTAGATGGTTCCGATGGAACCGTATTTATAAATCCAGAAGAATCCGTGAAAGCAGAATATGCTGCCAAAAGGGAAGCTTTCTTGAAAGAAAAGAAAGAACTGGAACAATACATTGGAAAGCCAACCATTACAAAAGATGGCGTGACCGTGGAGCTGGTTGCTAATATTGGAAAACCAGAAGATGTTGAAAAAGTACTTCAGTACGATGGAGAAGGCGTTGGGCTGTTCCGTACCGAGTTTTTATTTATGGATCGTGCTTCCATGCCAACAGAGGAAGAACAGTTTGAAGCTTACAAAAAAGTTGCTTCAGCTTTAAACGGAAAACCAGTTATTATCCGTACTTTAGATATTGGTGGAGATAAAGAGATTCCATATATGGGCCTCAGTAAGGATGAAAACCCATTCTTAGGCTACCGGGCAATTCGTTTTTGTCTGGACCGTAAGGAAGATGTTTATAAGCCCCAGTTACGTGCTCTTTTAAGAGCCAGCGCATTTGGCAATATCCGTATCATGGTTCCAATGGTTACCTGTCTGGAAGAAATCAGGGAAGCCAAAGCTCTTGTAGAAGAGATGAAGAAGGAATTAGATGAGAAGGGAATTGCTTATAAGAAGGATATTGAGATCGGTATTATGGTAGAAACTGCGGCTGCCTCTTTGATGGCAGATGCATTTGCGAAAGAAGTGGATTTCTTTAGCATTGGTACCAACGATCTCACCCAGTATACCATGTCAGTAGACAGGGGCAATGATAAGGTTTCCTACCTCTATTCCCCATTAAATCCTGCTGTGTTAAGAAGCATTCGTCACGTGATCGAGTGTGGCAGGAAAGAAGGCATTATGGTTGGTATGTGCGGAGAAGCTGCAAGTGATCCGTTAATGATTCCTCTGCTTCTTGCTTTTGGCTTAAATGAGTTCAGTATGAGCGCTTCTGCCATCTTAAATGCAAGAAAGCTGATTACCAGCTACAGCACAAAGGAATTACAGGCAATGGCAGATCAGGCCATGTCCTTTACGACAGTAAAGGAAATTGAAGATTTTATGAAGGCTTTTGTTAGCCATTCTTAATAAAGTTATTGTGGAAGGGCAGCTATCGCCAGGGCGTTGGCTGCCTTTTCCATAGAAATAGAGCAATGTTATTTTTTACCAAAGGGGATTAAGGAATGAGTGTATATCTGATCAGTTATGCAGCATCTTATTTGTTTGCAAGGGCAGGATTTTATTGGTTATCGGGCCTGGTTTTAGTTCTGGCCGCTCTTTATCTGTATTATTATGATTATCGGAGAACAGAAAATATCGTTCACCTAAGAGGACTATTTTCCCTTTTTTGGGTGGGAGGACAGGGAATTGCTTGTTTAAAGCTTTCTGAGCTTTCCAGTGACTGGAACATTATTACCTGGCTTTGCTTTTTAATTGCATTTTTGGCATTCTGGGTATCGTTTGAGTTTTTCGCCCGTATGCAGGGAGAAACAGGAGGTCACCGTCCCAGTTGGTTCAGCTTTAAAGGTTATGAAAAACCGTTGTTTTACTCTATGGTTTTAGTCACGGTCTTATCCCTTACGGCATTTATCGCTGAGGCATTGTTGCTTGGATTTATTCCCTTTTTTGTAAAGGGAGTGCCCCATGCCTATTCCACTTTTCACATTACAGGCATTCATTATTTTACCGTGTTATGTGTTCTCACTCCGGCCTTGTCTGTTCTTTATTTTAGTATAGAGCAGGGACGAAATGGAATCAGACTGGTACTGGCGGTGATGATGGATATCATTGCCTGCGCAATTCCTATATTGTGCGTATCCAGATTTCAGCTTATTCTGTCAATCGGACTTGCGGTTCTTACCTATATTGCTATGGAACACAGGCTTAAGATTGCTTACGCGGCTGGCCTTACCCTTGGTATGATTCCTATTTATGTGGTGCTGACCATCGCAAGAGGCCATGATGTATCGTATTTAAATAGTATTTTCCAAATGAAGAATAGTGGTATGCCAATCTTTATCACTCAGCCGTACATGTACATTGCTAATAATTATGATAACTTTAACTGCATGGTGGAGTGGCTGCCTTCCCATACTTTTGGTCTTCGCATGCTGTTTCCCTTATGGGCGCTCACAGGACTTAAGTTCCTGGTTCCAGCCCTAGTGGATTTTCCCATTTATGTAACCAAGGAAGAACTGACCACAGTGACGCTGTTTTATGATTCCTTTTATGATTTTGGAATCGTTGGAGTCTTCCTTCTTGGCTGCATTCTTGGAATCATAGCGTTTTTCCTTATGCGTATGGCAAAAAGAGTCCGCAACCCCATTGGTTATCTGTTTTACGCTCAGTTTGGTATTTATATGATTCTATCCTTTTTTACTACCTGGTTTAGCAATCCTGCCACCTGGTTTTACTTAGGATTTACTGGTATCTTGTATCTTTTCTGTTCGTGGAGGAATGATGGGAGACATGGGTAATTAAAAGGGTGTGTCGCTATGTCCCAATTGGTGATAAAGAAAATATAACCAAATAATAATAGCCTTGAATGGTTTTTTTGATCAACCATTCAAGGCTATTTTTGTATTAAAATATGTTTGGCTGTTCCTTCAGACAATCCGATGGCGAAGCGTGAAAATGCTTTTTATAAGCTCTGGAAAAGGTAGAATAATTTTTAAAGCCACTCCGAAAGCATACTTCCGTTACCGATATTCCGGTCTTTAGAAGATCCTTTGCTAAGAGAAGCCGTTTTTCTGTAATATAATCAAACAAAGTATATCCCGTTTCGTCTTTAAATAGATGCATCAAATGATACCGGCTGATGAAACAAGATTCTGCAATGGAATCTACGGACATATCATCTATTAAGTGGCTATTGATATAATCCATAATAGCTATAATCCTGTGGTCTCCGGTGGCAGGTGGCAGGTATGTGACTAGATTGGTGAGAGAGGCCCTGTTAAGCTGAATCATAAACTCCAAGAATAAGACCTGACAATATAAATCTCTGGCATACCCATCATGGGTACAGGCATATTCTAATTCTGTAAGTGTACGGTACAGACTGCTTTTTTCCATGGAATGTAGCCTGAGAACATGGGAATGAAGTTCTTTTGACTTCTGAAAACAGGAGCTTAAATCATAAGTTTCTGACTGGTAAGCCTGTAAAAAGCCAGGCGATAGATAAACGATAATACGCTCATAAGGGACAGAGGAATTAATGTAGGGTTTGTGAATGTCATTATGGCTTACCAGTAAGACGTCGTAAGGTTCCAGTTTATAAGCACAACCTTCAATTCGATAGGTTACATCTCCCTGGATGAAGATAATGATTTTGTCAAAATCATGGTAATGGTATTCAAAATCTTGCTTTTTTGTATCAAGGAGATGAAATAACTTGAAATCACTGTTTAAATATCCTCGTTTTTCATAATTGTCCATAGGGGTTAGCTGCCTCCTTTCATCCTCTTTTATAATACAACACAATTTGCAATATAAAAAGCATTATTTTGGTAGAAATGATAAATAGTGCTGTATATAATTAGATTATATAACGATGACCACAACAAAAAAGGATGATGATATTGAATATTGTAGTTTTGGTAGGTGGATACAGCCCTGAACGGGAAGTGTCTTTATCCTCAGGTGCAATGATAACCAATGCACTGATGGAGAAAGGCCACAATGTATGCCTTGTGGATTCTTATTTAGGATTCGCTGATAGTGAAGAAGTTAGGTTTAAAAGCATAATAGATGGTGGAAGCTATTATCATCAGATTGGTGAAAATGCACCGGATATAAAGAAATTAACTGATGTCTCCCAGAAGCGTGGTTTTATTGGAAATCGGGTAATTGAAATTTGCCGCCTTGCAGATGTGGTATTTCTTGCTCTTCATGGAGGAGCAGGAGAGAATGGTCAGATACAGGCAGTATTGGACGCTTTTGGAATACCGTATATAGGTTCCGACTATGCGGGCTCCTCCAAAGCCTTGGATAAGCATGTGGCTAAGTTAATCATGCGAGAATCTGGTATACCAACTCCAGACTGGAGACTATATAATAAAGAAAATGCAACGGAAGCTTTTTTCTTTCCAGTTGTGGTCAAACCATGTAACGGAGGATCAAGTATAGGCGTTGTTATGGTAGAGAATCAAAATCAGTGGGAAGAAGCACTTTGTAAAGCATTTGAATATGAAGAGCAAATAATCGCTGAGGTAAAAATAACCGGAAGAGAGTTTTCCATAGGAGTTTTAGGCGGGAAGACACTGCCGATTATAGAGATAATTCCTAAGTCAGGATTCTATGATTATGAAAATAAGTATCAACCAGATAAGACAGAGGAAATATGTCCTGCAAAGATCATAAACAAAAAGGCGGATGAAATGAACCAGCTTGCTCTTAAAGTTCACCAAGCTCTTGGCCTTGGATATTATTCCAGAATAGATTTCTTGATGGAAGAGAACGGAGATCTTTACTGCTTGGAAGCGAACACATTACCTGGTATGACGCCCTTTAGTCTTCTTCCACAAGAAGCTCTGGCAGCAGGAATTTCATATGCTGATTTATGCGACGACATAGCCAATCATTGGAAAGGAGTTTTATAATGAATATAACTTTGGAAAAATACCATGGACTGGGGAATGATTACCTGATCTTTGATCCCAATAAAAATGAACTGGAGCTGACAACAGAAAATATCCAGTTAATCTGTAATCGAAATTTTGGTGTGGGGTCTGACGGTCTTTTGGTGGGACCTATCCTTGGGAATGACAAGCTGGAAGTGAAAATTTATAATCCCGATGGAAGCGAAGCAGAAATTAGCGGAAATGGGGTTCGGATTTTTGGAAAATACTTAAAGGACGCTGGATATGTACAAAAAAATCGTTTTACCATCAATACATTAAGCGGACAGCAAACCTTACAGTACTTAAACGAAGAGGGAACCAGAATTAAAGTTTCCATGGGAAAATTAAGTTTTTATAGTGACGAAATTCCTGTTACAGGACCCAGAAGAGAAGTGCTTAATGAGACCATGATGTTTGGAAGCATTCCTTACCGGGTTACCTGTGTAAACATAGGCAATCCTCATTGTGTGATCTGGTTAAATGACATTTCAAAGGACTTGGTATGCCGGATTGGAAAACATTCAGAATCTGCGGATTGTTTCCCTGAAAAGATAAACACCCAGCTATTAAAAGTATTAGACCGCACAAATATAGAAATTGAAATCTATGAAAGAGGTGCTGGCTATACCCTGGCCTCAGGCACCAGTGGATGTGCAGCAGCGGGAGCAGCATATCGGATGGGGCTTACTGATCCTAAGATGTATGTTCATATGCCTGGGGGCGTGTTAGAAGTTGAAATTGAAGAAGATGAAAATGTGCTCATGACCGGAGAAGTTGGGTATGTGGGTAGATTCATACTTTCCCATGAGATGGCGGAGCAGCTAAAATCCCTTCAATAAATTTATCAATGTCATCACCTGTAAATGGAACCAGCTATGTGGAAGAACAGGACAAAAGTCCTGCCAGACACGTGGCTGGTTTTTGTGGCCCCAAATTCAAAAATAAATGTTTGAAATTTCCAGCGCATGATATGCACTGGGTTTTTGATTTGAGTGTCGCTTTTCTTACAAATTTATTTGTAATTTACTTATATGTTTGCATAAAAGTGAGTAAAACGTCAAAAAAGTGCATAAAAATACTGATCAATCCCAATGTGAATCTGTTGACGGAACCATCATTTTCATACTATAATATACAATAATTTAGTAAGTGCGTAGTTTATAAGATGCAGGAGAGGCGGGAACGTATGAATCAAATGTCGGCTGATAATGGAGAGGCCGGTATCTACATCATTGACCAGGAATACCGGATCATTTATATGAATGATATGGCAAAAACGTATTATCCCGATCTGAAAGCAGGAATGTACTGTTATGAGGAAATAGGGAAAAATTCGGTTCCTTGTAAGGTCTGTCCAGGAGTGCTAAACGATACTGGACAAGTGATATTTTATGATGCTGCCTCCAAGCTGTGGCTGAATCTAACCTCTGGTCAGATCGATTGGCCGGGATATCAGGGGAGCAGGTTAATAATGTTCCGTCCTGTTGGTGAACAGAATAAAAACCTGTTTTATAGCCTTACGAATAACACAACATATGAAGAATTATTTGAACTAAATCTGATTTCAAATACATATAAAATTATTTTTAGTGAAAAAGATAAATTTAAGCTTCCAGCAGAAGAGGGAGAGCTCCTTCCTATGTACACCGAGGTGCTTAGAACCATGATTCACCCAAGTGACAGGGACGAGTTTTTAAAATTCTGGGATCGTCTCACCTTGTTAGACCGCCTTAATGAGAGTGAAAAGATCTTAAAAGGAGAATTTCGCAGACAGCTTTTAGATGGAGGGTATCGCTGGGTCAGTCTGACTGTGGTTTTATTTCTTGATGAATTTCGAGATGAATCCCTGGTAATGTGTTATATAAAAGACATTGACAGCGTAAAAAAGAAGGAAGAAGAGCAGAAGCAGCAGCAGGAGAAGAGAGACGAAACCGACTCTTTGACTGGGCTGTTAAGATATGGTCCGTTTTTTGATCGGGCAAGGCAATTTTTAGAGCAGAGGCCACAGGAACACTTTTTTATGATCGCTATCGATATTGAGCATTTTAAACTCTATAACGAATGGTATGGAGAGGAAGAGGGCGATCGTTTCCTCATAAAGATCAGTGAACATTTAATAAAGATGGAAAGCACTCGTGATACCATAGCTGGTTATATGGGAGGAGATGACTTTGTCATTATACAGCCTCAGGATTCACAGCTATTAAAAGAACTGGAGGAAGAGATTAACTGCTATGCCAGACAATACGGGGGGAATGCCGGCTTTTTGCCTGCGTTTGGCATCTACTGCATCGAGGATCGTGATCTGACCGTGAGTACCATGTACGACAGGGCAATTATTGCGCTCAATTCAGTGAAGGGCAATTATGCGAAAAGAATTGGTTGGTATGATCCTGGAATGAAGCGTAAGATGGAAAACGATCAGGTGCTATTATCTGAGATTCAGATGGCCCTTGAGAACAAAGAGTTTATTTTTTATGCACAGCCCCAGTGTAACATGCTAACGGGTAAAATCGTTGGAATGGAATCCTTGGTACGATGGGAGCATCCCAAGCGAGGAATTATTACACCAGGAGAATTTATCCCTTTATTGGAGCAAAACGGATTTATTACCCATCTGGATGTTTATATCTGGGAGATGGTCTGTCAGCAGCTAAGTACCTGGATCAAGGCAGGTATTGTGCCGATCCCTATTTCAGTTAATATGTCCCGTATGGATCTTTATGGCATCAATGTGGTTGAGACCTTTAAGGAACTGGCAGAGAAATATGAGATAGACCCCAAATACCTGGAGATTGAAATTACGGAAAGTGCATATGCAGAGGATTACGATCTGATTCGTAAGGTGGTAGAGGATCTAAGGCGTGCGGGATTTCCTGTCTTTATGGATGACTTTGGAAGCGGTTATTCTTCCCTCAACATGCTAAAAGATGTGAATGTGGATGTAATAAAGATTGACACCAAATTCCTAGACATGAATGAAAACAGCATAAAACGGGGAATGGGTATTCTGGAAACTATAGTGAGAATGGCCAGGGTTATGCAGTTTAAGGTAGTAGCAGAGGGAATCGAAGAAAAGGAACAGGCTGATTTTTTAATTAACATCGGCTGTATCTACGGACAAGGTTATTATTATTATAAACCAATGACCGTGAATGAAGTTGAGGTGCTTTTAAGGAATGAGAAGAATCTGGATTACAGAGGCATTCAAGCCAGGCAGATGAAGCAGCTTAAGTTAGAAGACCTGTTTAACGAAGACATTACCAGTGAGGCAATGTTAAATAACATGCTGGGAGCAATTGCCTTATATGAGGTGTTTGAAGACCACTGTGAGGTACTGAGGGTGAATGAAGAGTATTACCGCATTACTGGAGATAATCCGGTGGATGGGGGAGATCGCAGAAAATTCATGCTTCACAAGGTCTATAAAGATGACATTGACTGGGTGCTTCGTATCTTTGAAAATGCGTATAAGAATCCAGTCCATGGAGCCGAAGGTATTTTTAGGCGTTATCGGTTAAGCGGAGAATTGATGTGGGTGCATCTGCGTGTATTCTTTTTAAGAGAGCAGGATGAACGCAGACTCTATTACGGAACGGTCCAAGATGCTACCGAACAAATGGAGCAAAGAAAAAAACTGGAAGATTCTCAAAAGATCTTAAGTGAAGTGCTAAAGCTTGCGGGACGTAACCTTTCATTTGATAATCTGGCGGAGGAAAATCAGTGGGCAGCAAGTGCTATTTTTGCTCAGGCCGCCCCAGGTGGTCTTTTAGGAGTATACTGTGAACCAGACCTGCCTCTTTACTTTGCCAATAATGAGATGCTAAGTCTCATGGGATATGATTCCTATGAACGATTTTTTAGAGACATTGGAGGAAAGATCGTTGATATCATTCACCCTGACGACAGGGGGCTTATACGAGAGGTAATTCTTTGCTGCAACGATCCTGGCATGGAATATAACCTCAGGCACCGAATCAGGAAACAGGATGGAAACTATCTGTGGATCATGACCAAGGGCCGCACGGTTCAGGCAGAGGATGGACGACTGGCGGTGGTAAGTGCTTGCATGGATGTCACAAATACAGTCCTTGCAGAGCAGAATCTGAAACACACGGTTGAAGTACTTGAAAAGAAGGAAGATGAGCTGGAATTTTTAAGTTCTGGAATCCCTGGTGGATATTTTAGATGCAGCAAAGGCAATGCCATGAATTTTCAGTATACCAGCTCCCGTTTTCACGATATTATTGGACATGGAAGAGAAGAGCTGGCTGCAACGTTTCAGGGAAGCTTTCTTGAGATGGTTCATCCAGATGACAGGGAAGCCATCCTTAGAATGTCAGAAGAGCTTTGCCCAGGGACAACTCTATGGGACTTTGAATACCGCGTTCAGACGAAAACAGGTATTATAACTGTCTTATCCAACTTTAGAATCTCAGCCAAGGACGATACCACCCTTTATGGAGTTATGATAGATAGAAAGGATATGGAAGCGTACCACACCGTATGGAATGATAACAAAGAGACGGCTCTTACGGTTGACTCTCAGGAGATATGGCTGCCGGCTGAAGTGAATGGAGTCATGGACCGCATAGGATTTCAGGATCGATTAAGAGGATATTTGGAGCGGGAAAGATTCCAGACTTCATCTTTGGCGGTTTTTGAAATGAGTTGCCCCAATAGCGAACATGATCAGGAAGGAAAGCTTGCAAAGGCTCTATTTTCAAAGCAAGTGACCCGCTTAAAAAGCTTTTTCCGACAGGAGGATTTGCTCTGCTTAAACGGTGGCTATGAAGTGGTTGTGCTTTGTAAGAATATTCGGGAAAGTGATATAGAGATGAAGGTTAGTGGTATTATAAAAAATTTGAATCAAGAGATGTCAGGAGAAGAGAAACGACTTTTTCAGCCGGTCAGAGGAGCATTTGCCAT
Organism: uncultured Eubacteriales bacterium; assembly: GCA_963528005.1. Lineage (GTDB taxonomy): Bacteria > Bacillota > Clostridia > Lachnospirales > Lachnospiraceae > Lacrimispora. The sequence continues at coordinate 93,872 of CAURSM010000006.1, read as the reverse complement.
GATTGGGATCAGCGAGAAGGAATTTAATACCTGCTTTAAAAAGGCGAGAGGTACTCTAAGTCATAACTTTGATTTAATGAATTAAAGTATTAAAATACCATAGACCGCTATCAGTACTTGTGCTATAATTTCCGTAAAACCATTTTAGGACAAAGGAAGGAAACGATTATGATATCAGACAAGATGAGGCCTCTCGTAGAAAATAATTCCGCCATTCGTGCCATGTTTGAAGAAGGTAAAAAACTGGCAGCACAATACGGACGTGAAAACGTGTATGATTTTAGCCTGGGTAATCCCAATGTACCGGCTCCTCCCGCTGTCAATAAGGCCATTTTAGATATCTTAAATGAAGAAGAGTCCACCTTAGTACATGGTTATATGAGCAATGCAGGATACGAGGATGTGAGAGATGCCATCGCTCAGTCTTTAAACAGGCGTTTTAGCACTCATTTTCGTTTGGATAATATACTCATGACGGTTGGTGCAGCCAGCGGCATGAATGTTATTTTTAAGACCATACTAAATCCAGGAGATGAAGTCGTGGTATTTGCTCCATATTTTATGGAGTACGGTTCCTATGTAAGAAATTATGATGGTGTGCTGTCTATAGTGCCGCCTGATACAAAAACCTTTCAGCCAGATCTGAAAGAATTTGATCTTCGTATTACGAACAAAACAAAGGCCGTTATCATCAATACTCCCAATAATCCGTCTGGTGTTATCTACTCATCTAAAACCTTAGAAAGCATTGCAAAGATTATGAGGGAGAAGGAAAAGGAGTATGGTAAATCCATTGTACTGATTTCTGATGAACCGTACAGAGAGCTTGCTTATGATGGAGTAGAAGTTCCTTACGTGACGCCTTTTTATCATAATACCATCGTTTGTTATTCCTACAGCAAATCCCTATCTCTTCCTGGAGAAAGAATTGGTTATCTCGTTCTCCCAGATGAGATGGATGATTTTCAGGAAGTAGCGGCTGCGGCATCCATCGCCAATCGAGTGCTTGGTTGTGTCAATGCCCCATCTCTTATGCAGAGAGTTATTATGCGCTGTGTGGATGAACAGGTGGATTTAGAGTCCTATAATCGTAACCGTGAGCTGCTTTATGGCCATTTAACGGAATATGGATTTGAGTGCATTAAACCAGAGGGAGCTTTTTATCTGTTTGTTAAGTCCCCGGTTGATGACAAAGAATTCTGCCAGTTTTGCAAGGAGCACAGGGTTCTTTTGGTTCCGGGAAGTTCTTTTGCTTGTCCAAACTATGTTCGAATTGCATACTGTGTTTCTTATGATCAGATTCTTCGTTCTCTTCCTGCTTTTGAAGCAATTGCAAAAGCGTATGGACTTGGGAAAAAGAAGGAGGAGGACAGATGAGACACTGGAAAGAGAACATAAGGAAAGTGGCGCCCTATGTACCGGGTGAACAACCAAAGGGCATGGATCTGGTCAAGCTTAATACCAATGAAAATCCATATCCACCAGCACCTGGTGTAAGACAGGCGTTAAAGGAGATGGATTATGACCAATTTCGCAAATATCCAGATCCAACAGCCTCAGATTTGGTAAGTGCACTTTCAAAGCATTATCAGGTTGGAGAAGATGAAGTTTTTGTGGGAGTTGGTTCTGATGATGTAATTGCCATGGCCTTTTTGACCTTTTTTAATTCAGACCTCCCCATTCTTTTTCCAGATGTAAGCTATTCTTTTTATAAGGTCTGGGCAGACCTGTTTCAAATTCCTTATGAGACACCGGTTCTTCAAGAAGATTTTAGCATTCGGAAAGAAGATTATTATAAAGCAAATGGGGGAATCATATTCCCAAATCCCAATGCTCCAACGGGTCTTTTCTTACCTCTTGATGAAGTGGAAGATCTGATTGCGCACAATCAGAATTCCGTGGTTATTGTGGATGAGGCTTACATTGATTTTGGCGGAAAAAGTGCGGTAGAACTCACTAGAAAATACGAAAACCTACTTGTGGTCCAGACATTTAGCAAATCACGTTCCTTAGCTGGAATTAGAATTGGATATGCCATCGGACATCCAGACTTGATTCGTGCCATCAATGATGTGAAATATTCCTATAACTCTTATACCATGAATATGCCTTCGCTGATACTGGGCGTGGAGGCTGTTAAGGATGACAAATATTTTAGAGAATGCCTTGATAAAATCATAAAGAACAGGGAAGATGCAAAAGTAAGGCTTACTGAACTAGGTTTTGAATTTCCAGATTCTATGACTAACTTCATTTTTGCCTCTCATAAGGAGAGAAGAGCAGAAGAGATTTACAAAGCCCTTCGAGAGAATCGTATCTTCGTACGATACTTTAATCTGCCAAGACTTGACAATTATCTACGAATTACCATTGGTACAGAAGAAGAGATGAAGCGGTTATTTGAATTTTTAGAGGTTTTTCTTTCGAATTAATTTATTTGCCATAAAGTCCCTGGGATAGTATAATATAGACAGGTGATAAAATTGGATTCTATGAAAAAATATTTAAAGCTGATATTAAATATAGTGATACCGATCCTATTCCTATATGTAATCTGTGTATGGGGACCAAGGGTTATAAACTTCTTTTTGCCTTTTGTGATTGGCTGGGTCATCTCGGTGATAGCCAATCCTTTGGTGCGCTTTTTTGAAAAACGTTTAAAGATTGTTCGAAAACATAGTTCTGTACTGATTGTAGTGGGGGTACTTACTCTTATTATTGCAGCACTTTATTTCCTGATTTCCAAACTTATCTATGAAACCATAGGTTTTGTAGAGCATGTTCCCCAGTATTATGAAGTGGCCTGGGTAGAGATTCAGAAGTTTCTTTTAAGTCTGCAGGGATTACTAAAGTTTTTACCTCAGGGAATGCAGGAATCCGTCAATCAGTTCTTTGCTCATATAGAACAATATTTGAATGTAGCAGTTCAAAAGATTGCCTCCCCAACCGTTATGGCAGCAGGCAGTGTGGTGAAAAGCATACCAGCGGCCCTTGTCTATATTGTTGTGACAATCTTTTCTTCTTATCTCTTCATTGTGGATCGGGATAAGATTATGGAATTTATTCATCGCTACATTCCCAAAGGCGGAACCAGATATTACAGCTATTTCAAAAAGGATGTCAAGCATTTGGTAAGTGGTTATTTCCTGGCCCAGTTTAAGATTATGTTTATCATAGGTGCTGTATTGGCTGTAGGATTTTTGGTGCTTGGTGTAGATTATGCCCTGTTACTTGCAGTGATTATCGCTTTTCTTGACTTTCTTCCCATTCTTGGAACAGGAACCATCTTAATTCCTTGGGCATTGGTACGCATGGTATCAGGCGAATATGCTTTTGGACTTGGTCTTGTAGCCATTTATGTGCTGACACTTGTGTTAAGACAGATTATTCAGCCAAAGATCGTGGGGGATACTATGGGACTGGATCCTCTTATGACGCTGTTGTTTTTATATTTGGGATTTAAAATAAGTGGAATTGCAGGGATGATCTTGGCGGTACCAATTGGAATGCTGTTTCTTAGCTTATACGAATTTGGTGCTTTTGATCTGTTTTTAAGCAGTCTAAGGACATTGATTCACGATATTAATGTTTTCCGGAAAGAACCGGATAAAGAAGAATAAATAGTTTTGTTTGGGGGAAATGACAACATGAACTTAAGAATGAGGATTGCCGTAGGTATTATAGCAGGCCTTGTGACCTCAACGATAATTGCCACACCGATGAATGGATTTTCAGGAGAGGCTTGGAGTCTGGAAAATGGTCAATATGTAGATGCATCAGGAAAACCAATTGACGGTGCATTGGAAAAGGGAATCACGGTCTCCAAATACCAGAACCGCCAAAATGAAGCCGGCGGTGGAATTGACTGGAATAAGGTAGCTCAGTCAGGCGTTTCATTTGCCATGATACGACTTGGTTATTTAAATGATGAGGATCCTTACTATTTGGTTAATATGAATCATGCTGCAAAGAGTGGAATTAAAACAGGTGTCTTTTTTTACACTCAGGCACTGGATGTGATGACAGCAGAAGAAGAGGCAAGATACGTGCTTCGTGAAATCAAGGATCTGCCAATATCCTATCCAGTTGCTTATGATGTGGAATCTCAGTACTTGTTGGATAATCATCTAAGCCGACAGCAGATTACGGATAATATCAATGCTTTTTGTAAGATTATTGCTGATGCAGGGTATCGCCCTATTGTTTATGCTAACAATAAGTGGCTTAATTACCACATAGATATGAGTAAGATCCCATACGATGTTTGGTATGCAAGATATGGTACAATCAATGATTGCACAAACCGGACCATATGGCAATGTACGGATGAGGGTCGAGTGGATGGTATTGAGGGAGATGTGACCATTGAGTTCTCCTTTAAAGATTATAATGGCTTAATTCCTCCAGATGGCTGGAAGATTATAGACGGAAACCGGTATTACATGAAGAATTACAGAAAACAGACAGGTTGGATTGCATTGGAAGGAAAGCGGTATTACCTGGATCAGAACGGAGTCATGGTTCATGATATTGATTTGGCAATCGATGGAGTGACCTTTCGCTTTGGATCTGATGGAGCGGTGATTCAATAAATAAAAAAATAGAAAAAATAATGTAAGGCCACCTGCATAGGTGGCCTTATTTTATAGTCATTACAACTTTTTAAATTGATATTTTCATGTCAAGAACCGGAGGATTGATATCTGGATAATCCAAATCTCCATAACAGTATGCCAGGAATCAAAAAGAAACAGCCTACAATTGGCAATAACCCATACCATGAATGTTCTGTTTTACCCGTTAAGTAAAGAAAGGGATAATACTGACATAAGGAAAAGGGAACGATATAGGTACAGATGGTGACAATGGTTTTTCCATAGACCCCAATGGGGTATTTTCCGTACTCCCTGGCACCGTCTGTAAATATATTCATAAACTCCAGTCCCTCCAAAGTAAAAAAACAAATGGAAGCAAAAATTAGATAGATGGCTGCAAACACAGTAACGCCGCTTAAGACCATGAGCACGATGACCATAACCCGGAAGGGAGTCCAGTCTATGGAGCTAAATAAAATACCATATACAAACATAAGTATGGTCTGCAATAGTCGCCCGATTCTAGTAAAATCTATCTTGCTGCAGATCACAGTGAACAGGCAGTTCCTTGGACGAAGAAGGATACGGTCAAATTCCCCGCTTCTTATCATAGAATCAAAGGTATCCAAACTTCGAAAGAATGTTTCTGCAATGGTAAAGGCCATAAGTGTAATGGCAAAACATAGCAGCACCTCCTGGTAAGAAAATCCATTTACCTGATGAAATCGAACCATCATAAAATAAACTCCCAGAAAAATGTTAAAGGACATAAGGAAGAGTCCAAAGGTGTTTAAGAAAAAAGATACTTTATGCTGCATTACACATTTTAAATGAATGAGACAATATTTTTTATATAATCCAATTGAATTCATGAAATCCCTCCTTCTTAACCTCCCTGAATGACAACACGTTTTAATGCTCTTTGTTCCATGGCCCGTCCAATCAAAAGAAAGACAGTAAGCCAGAAACACTGCATCAATAGACTTTGGTACATTTCCTTGCCTGTTAAATCTCCTCCAAAGATACGAAAGGGTACGTTTTGGGCAGATGCAAAAGGAAGCATATTGACAACTTCCCGTATTTTGTCCGGCAAAAAGGGCAGAGGAATCACGGCTCCCCCTAAGAATTCAGATACAGAGGATGCGAGCAGCTTTACACCTTGAGAGGAAATGGTATAAAAAACGGACATATAAACAATCATCCCAAAGGCTACCACAAGAAGAAATGCCAATGTCATAGAAAGCAGGGTGAAAAACCATGTTTTCCAATTGTCTGGTAAGGTAAGGCCATAAGGCGATGGCAAGAGCCATGCAAAAAATAAGACGGGAAAACACCGTAATGTAGCCTTTGAAAGACGGACAGCCATTCCCCTTACAAACCACATGTTATAAAGACGAATGGGACGGCATAGTTCATAGGCCACATCTCCATTGGTAATGGAATCAAATAGCTGAGATTCCCAAAACCAGATAAGATAGAGGGCTAAAAATGCCTGTTGAAGCCATATGTAAGAGGAAAGTGCTTGCATGGTCATTGGAAAACTATCCGGAGATGCCTGATAAAAGGCTCGGAATAACAGTATCTCCATAATCCCCCACATAAACTGGGTGACCATTCCAGATAAAGCGGCTGTTCGATACTGAAGACCATGGATAAATCGGATGCGAAAAAAAGAACCGTATTTTTTCATGTACGCCTCCTATATATCGTAATCCCGGTAAAGGGTAGCGATGATTTCATCCAAGGTAGCATCTTCTTTTGGGCGGTGGTTCATCAAGTCATCAAGGGAGCCGTCAAGGAGAAGTGTTCCTTTTCCAATTAATAAAACCCGGTCAGCCAGGGCTTCAATGTCCTGCATATCGTGAGTGGTGATGAGAACCGTGGTGTTATGTCTTTTGTTTTGATTTCGGATAAACTCCCTTACTGCCAGCTTCGAAACCGCATCAAGGCCAATGGTGGGTTCATCAAGAAACAAGATCTTTGGACTATGAAGGAGAGAGGCAGCGATCTCACAACGCATTCTCTGTCCTAGGGATAATTGTCTGGCGGGAGTTTTTAAAAGCTCTCCAAGGGATAGAAGCTTGGTCAGTTCTTCTAAGTTTTCTTCGTAGGTTTGTGTTGGGATTTCATAGATGTCTTTGAGAAGTTCATAAGAGTCAATAATCGGGACATCCCACCAAAGCTGGGTTCTTTGGCCAAATACAACGCCAATGTCCTTTACGTGCTCCTTGCGTTCCTTCCATGGAATGCGGCCGTTGATGATACAGGTACCGTTATCCGGGGTAAGGATTCCGCTTAAGATTTTAATGGTAGAGCTTTTTCCAGCCCCATTGGGACCGATATAGCCTACCATCTCTCCGTCTCCTATAAAAAAGGAGATATCGGAAAGAGCATGGATGGTTTCACTCTCTCTGTGAAAAAGTGCCTTCGTAGCTTCAAAAAAGCCGGCGCTTCTTCTTGCGACTTTAAAAGTCTTGTTCATGTGTTCCACTTGAATCATGTTAGTTCCTCCTGGTAGTAATATTTGGGAACGTGATCTTTCCGGCAGAGGACAGTAGGAGCTGTCATAACTGGTTGGAGCGTTCTAATATCTTTCCAAGCGGTGAGCGCAGTCAACAAATCAACGCGCTGTTCTCCAGGATTTTCGTTCCTGAGGACTCTACCGTGGCATTAATATTCTCTTTTCTTGATTTTAGATGTGATAATAGAGTTAGAAAAGGAATTTTAGTGTACCATTGTTAAAATAAGCTGTCAAGTTCAGACGCAAAATTACCTTGACAAAAATCCTTGGTATGATAATATAAACATATGAACAATTATTCATATAATAATAGTAACAAAAGGAGGTACATTATGGAGCCGGATCTTAAGACAAATAAGCCGGAGAGTGATTTTGACCAGTGCGATTTTATCTGTGTCCATGAAAGTGTTGTGAATCAAGTATTAAACGCAATGCCCAGAGAACAGGAATTACTTGATCTGGCTGATTTTTATAAGGTATTTGGTGATGCTACCAGAATAAAAATCCTTTATGTACTCAGCCAGTCTGAGATGTGTGTTTGTGATCTGGCCAATCTATTGCAGATGAGTCAGTCAGCCATTTCCCATCAGCTTAGAGTGTTAAAGCAGATGCGTTTGGTGAAGTTTCGCAGGGATGGAAAGACTGTTTTTTATTCTCTGGCAGACGGCCATATTGAGACTATATTGGCTCAGGGAATGGAGCATATCAGCGAATAATAATTATTATAAAATTATCGAGGAGAGTGTAATAATATGAAGAGAATTGTTAAATTAGAAGGTTTATGCTGTGCCAACTGTGCAGCCAAGATTGAAGAGGGTGTTAAGAAGCTATCAGGAGTGGAGAACGCTTCTTTAAGCTTTATGACTCAAAGACTGACTATGGAAATAGAAGAAGATAAATCCGATGAAGTTATGGAAGCTGCCAAAAAACTTGCAAACAAGATTGAGCCTGAAGCAGAATTTAAGATACTTCGGTAAGGCAAAAGGAGCAGCTATGACAAAGAAACAAAAAAAGATGGTAACCAGGCTTATTATAAGTGCTGTATTTTTTGCAATCGGCATGCTTTTTGAAGGAAAAACTTCCTGGTATCTGATTCCCTTTATCATCTCATATCTTGCGGCAGGTTATGATGTTCCAATCAGAGCCCTTCGCAGCATGAGAAACGGTCAGCTTTTTGATGAGAATTTTCTTATGTCCATTGCCACCTTTGGCGCCATTGCTATCGGTGCTATGGAAGAAGCAGTAGGCGTTATGCTGTTTTACCAGATTGGCGAATTATTTAACGACTATGCGGTGAATAAATCCAGAAAGTCCATTACAGAACTGATGGATATCAACCCGGAATATGCAAATCTTATTAAGGATGGAAAAGAAGAAAAAGTAGATCCTTACGAGGTAGAAGTGGGGGATACCATTGTTGTAAAGCCAGGAGAAAAAGTGCCACTTGATGGCGTGCTCATAAAAGGGGCGGGTGAACTTGATACCAAGGCCCTTACCGGAGAGTCCATGCCTGCAGAGGTAAAAGAAGGCGATAACATCATTAGTGGTTCCATTAACTTAAACAGTGTACTGGAGATTCAGGTAACAAAGTTATTTGATGATTCTACGGTAGCAAAGATTTTAGAGTTGGTGGAGAATGCCAGTTCCAGGAAAGCAAAAGCGGAGACATTTATCACCCGGTTTGCAAGAGTGTATACTCCTGCAGTTGTAGTGCTTGCCTTGCTTCTTGCCGTAATTCCTCCTCTTTTATTTGGGGGTAACTGGAATACCTGGATTTACCGTGCGTTAAGCTTTCTTGTTGTTTCCTGCCCATGTGCCCTGGTTATCTCTGTTCCTCTAAGCTTTTTTGGAGGTCTTGGGGCTGCATCAAGTCAGGGAATCCTGTTAAAAGGAAGCAATTATCTGGAATCCATGGCATCCTTAGGCACCGTAGTTTTTGATAAAACGGGTACACTTACCACTGGAAAATTCAAGGTTACAGAGATAGAAGCGGTTCAGGGATCAAAGGAAGAACTTCTTAAACTGGCAGCTTTCGGCGAGTTTCACTCCAATCATCCCATCGCTTTATCTGTAAAAGAAGCGTATGGAGAACCTCTGGATCAAGGGGTGATAGGAAACGTGGAAGAGACTCCAGGTTATGGCATCCGGTCAGAACTTCTATTGGATGGAGAAAAACGTGAGATCTCCGTTGGAAATATGAGGCTTATGGAGCAGCTTCAAATTTCCGTTCCTGAGAATCAGACTGTTATGGGAACTACACTGTATGTTGCAGAAGAAACTACCTATCTTGGCTCCATTACCATATCCGATACGGTTCGGGAAGATGTTCCTAAGGCCTTAAAGGGATTAAAGGCAGCTGGGGTAAAAAAACTGGTAATGCTTACTGGTGACAAGCCAGAGGTTGGTCAGGCGGTAGGAGAAGCCCTGGGACTTGATGAAGTTCATGGTGGATTGCTGCCAGGGGATAAAGTAGGAAAAGTTGAGGAACTCCTTAAGAAAAAAGCGGAAGGAACAACGCTGGCTTTCGTTGGAGATGGCATTAACGATGCTCCTGTTCTGGCTCGTGCTGATGTAGGAATTGCCATGGGTGGAATTGGTTCCGACGCTGCGGTGGAGGCGGCAGATGTAGTCATTATGACGGATGAACCTTCTAAGCTTACTGACATTATTCTGATTGCTAGAAAAACTATGGTCATTGTAAAGCAAAATATTGTCTTTGCCATTGGTGTAAAAGTCATTATCCTCCTATTGACAGCCTTGGGATTTGCTTCCATGTGGGCAGCCGTATTTGGAGATGTAGGCGTATCTGTGTTGGCTATATTAAATGCGGTCCGCGCTTTAAAATATAAACTCAAAGATTAAAAAACATTGACAAATTTTTTGTTAGCTGTTATATTTTACACATATAAGGGTGGTGCAAAGACGGTCCATTAAAAGGCTGTGTTTGCTCACCCTTTTTTGGAGATACTTCCTATAAGATGTTTTGTTTTTTAAAAGCAAATATGCTTTTTAAGGCAAGTGATTTGACAGAGAGTCCCAAGAACTTGGACTCTTTATTCTAGAAATAAGAAAGGGAGATGTATTATGAGCAAATATAGCAAGGAAGATATATTCCGTATTGTAGAGGAAGAGGATGTGGAATTTATCCGGCTTCAGTTTACGGATATTTTCGGTATGATGAAGAATGTGGCAATCACCAAGAACATGCTTCCTAAGGCCTTAGACAACCGCTGCATGTTTGATGGTTCTTCCATCGAAGGTTTTATTCGAAGCGAAGAGTCTGATATGTATCTCCACCCAGATCTGGATACCTTTGAGATATTCCCATGGCGTCCTCAGCAGGGGAAGGTGGCAAGACTGATTTGCGATGTACACTGCCCGGATAAAGCGCCCTTTGAAGGTGATCCCAGATTTGTATTGAAAAAGGTATTGAAAAAAGCTCATGATATGGGGTTTGTATTTCAGGCTGGCCCAGAATGCGAATTCTTTCTTTTCCATACAGATGAAGAGGGAAAACCAACCACCCATACCCATGAAACTGCAAGCTATTTTGACGTAGCTCCCATTGACCAGGCAGAAAACGTCCGCCGTGACATGGTAATATCATTAGAAGAGATGGGTTTTATGATAGAGGCATCTCACCATGAGATTTCTCCAGGACAGCATGAGATTGATTTTCAATATGCAGAAGGCATTGTGACAGCGGATAACATTATGACCTTTCGTTTGGCTGTGAAGTCTATCGCAAAACGTCATGGACTTCATGCAACCTTTATGCCAAAGCCAAAGGCAGGAGTCAATGGTTCTGGAATGCACATCAATATGTCTCTCTCAGATTTAAACGGAAACAATGTATTTGCGGATGGGGAAGATGAGCAGGGATTAAGTAAAACTGCTTATGAATTTATCGCAGGAATTCTCTATCATATGGAGAGTATCACGATCTTAACCAATCCACTGGTCAATTCCTATAAACGTCTGGTTCCAGGATATGACGCACCTGTTTATATTGCATGGTCTGCAAAAGCAAACCGAAGCTCCCTCATTCGCATTCCTTCCTCCAGAGGATCCAGCACCCGAATTGAGCTTCGCAGCCCCGATTCCGCGGTAAACCCATACCTTGCACTGGCTGCTTGTCTTGCGGCAGGGCTTGATGGCATTGAAAAGGGAATGACTCCCCCAGATAGCGTAGACAGCAATGTATTTGGCATGCCTGAGGAGGAGATTCTAAGCAGAGGAATCAAACAGCTTCCAGAGACCCTGGGAGAAGCGATTGATGCATTCCGCAACAATGAATTTGTGAAGGAAGTATTGGGAGAGCATATTTTCACCAAATATCTGGAAGCTAAGGAAGCTGAGTGGCGCATGTTCCGTGCCCAAGTAACGGACTGGGAAGTAGAAGAATACCTGTATAAGTATTAACTTTTGTATCCCTGATACGGCTATCTGGAGGTGAGAGTGTTTGACCAATGTGATTGTGGCATTTTCCAAGGCGGAGGATGCGAAAAATATAAAGAATATTCTTATGAAAAACGGCTTCACGGTCTCCGCAGTTTGCACCTCTGGTTCACAAACGGTCAACAGTGCAGATGAACTTGGAAGCGGAGTTGTGGTCTGCGGATGCAGATTTGCAGATATGGTTTATCAGGAAATTTACGAATGCCTTCCTTCCGGAATGCAGATGCTTTTGGTGGCATCTCCTAGCCAGTGGTCTGGAAGGGCGCCTGATGACATGGTCTGCCTTGGACTTCCCCTAAAGGTCCAAGATCTTGTAAGTACTCTGGGGATGATGCTTGAAACTCTTGCAAGAAGGCGTAAGAAATTAAAAAACCAGCCCAAAGAGCGGAGTCGGGAAGAAGCAGAGATGATTCAGCAGGCAAAGGAGCTTTTAATGGAGCGAAACCATATGTCAGAATCAGAAGCTCACCGGTACATCCAAAAGTGCAGTATGGACAGCGGAACGAATATGGTAGAAACTGCCCAAATGATCATGAGTTTGATTAATCAATAGAAATTGAGGAAACAGTTATGAAATTTACAAAAATGCAGGGAATTGGCAATGATTATGTCTACATCAATTGCTTTGAGGAAACGGTCCATAATCCAGCAGAACTTTCTAAAAAAGTCAGCGACCGCCATTTTGGAATTGGTTCCGATGGTTTGATTCTTATTTGCCCCTCTGATACAGCAGACTGCCGCATGCGCATGTTCAATGCAGATGGATCAGAAAGCGCTATGTGCGGAAATGGCATACGTTGTGTGGGAAAATACGTGTTTGACCATAAGTTAGTGGATAAAACGGAGTTCGACGTAGAGACAGATGCAGGAATCAAGCACCTAAAGATTACGGAGGAAAATGGAAAAGCCGTTAAGATCACCGTTGATATGGGAATCCCTGAGGTGACCAGCACTCTTCCTGAGCCAATTGTCATTGATGGTAAGGCGTATGAATTTATCGGAATATCCGTAGGCAATCCTCATGCGATCTACTATATGGATAACATTGATGAACTGGATCTTGAATCCATTGGTCCAGCGTTTGAAGTCCATGAACGCTTTCCAGAACGGACAAATTCAGAATATATCGAAGTAAAGAGCAGGGACTATATCCGCATGAGGGTATGGGAAAGAGGAAGCGGAGAGACCTGGGCTTGTGGAACAGGGGCAACTGCCAGTGCAGTGGCTTCTGTGCTGAGCGGGCGAACCGAAAACACAGTAGAGGTCGAATTAAAGGGCGGCAATCTGACCATCTTCTGGGACAGAGAAAACAGCGGTCATGTATTTATGACAGGTCCTGCCGTGGAAGTTTTTCAGGGAGAATTTGACATCATCAATCTATAAGATAAAGCAGGAGGAACCCATGGTTAAGGTAAATGAAAATTATTTAAAGTTTCCGGGAAGCTATTTGTTTTCCACAATTGCAAAAAAAGTAAATGCTTATATGATCGAGAATCCGGATAAGAAGGTAATACGTCTTGGTATTGGTGACGTAACAAAGCCATTGTCATCTGCCATTGTAGAAGCTCTTCATGGAGCTGTGGATGAGATGGGAGCGGCAGAGACCTTTCATGGCTATGCCCCGGATCTTGGATATGGTTTTTTAAGAGAGACCATTGCAAGAGAAGATTATAGTTCAAGAGGATGTCAGATTGAGGCCGATGAAATCTTTGTTTCTGACGGTGCGAAAAGTGACTGCGGCAATATCCAGGAAATCTTTGATGAGAGCAGTATTATTGCAGTCTGTGATCCTGTGTATCCAGTCTATGTAGATTCCAATGTTATGGCAGGAAGAACCGGAACCTACGATGAAGTGACCGGCAAATGGAGCAAGGTCGTTTACATGCCTTGTACGGCAGAAAATGGGTTTGTACCAGAGCTGCCAACACAAGAAGCCGATCTTATTTACTTATGCGTTCCAAACAATCCAACTGGCACCACTTTAACCAGAGATCAGTTAAAGGTATGGGTGGATTACGCCAATGAGACAGGTGCAGTGATTCTTTATGATGCTGCTTATGAAGCTTATATTGCAGAGGATAATGTTCCTCACTCCATTTATGAGATTGAAGGGGCGAAAACCTGTGCCATTGAATTTCGTTCATTCTCAAAGAATGCTGGATTTACTGGAGTTCGTCTTGGATTTACCGTAGTGCCAAAAGAACTGATTCGTGGAGGAGTTGCCCTGCACGCATTATGGGCAAGACGTCATGGAACCAAATTCAACGGTGCTCCTTATATCATTCAAAAGGCAGGTGAGGCAGTTTACTCAGAAGCTGGTAAAGCGCAGCTAAAAGAGCAGGTGGCTTATTATATGAGAAATGCCAGAGTGATTTACGATGGCTTAAAGGAAGTTGGCTGTGAGGTTTATGGAGGCGTCAATGCACCATATATCTGGCTTAAGGTACCACAAGGAATGACCTCCTGGGAATTTTTTGATCTGTTGCTGGAAGAAGCCAGCGTGGTGGGAACTCCTGGAAGCGGATTTGGACCAAGCGGAGAAGGATATTTCCGACTCACTGCATTTGGAACTTATGAAAACACCAAGGAAGCCATGGAAAGACTTAAAAAAATGCCTTCCTTAAGAAAATAAATATTGACAAGTATTTGATAATTAGATATTATTAAATGATAAAAGATATATAAGATAACGGCTAAAATTATAAGAACAAGAGCGTTCAGTACTTAGGAAGTACTGGCGCTTTTTTTATTTCAAGGAGGAAGATATGGACGATATCGATAAGAAAATAGTGCAGACCCTGCAGAGGAATGCCAGAGCATCCTTAAAGAATATAGCAGAAAATACTTTTTTATCCTCACCTGCGGTTTCTTCCAGAATTGAGAAGCTGGAGCGGGAAAAAATCATAACCGGATACCACGCTTGTGTCGACCCAATGAAGCTTGGGTACCACATTACTGCGTTTGTAAATCTGGATGTTTCTCCGGTGGATAAACTTCAGTTTTATTCTTCTATGGAGGCGATACCAAATGTGTTAGAATGCAATTGTGTAACAGGAGATTTTTCCATGCTGTTAAAAGTCGCATTTGAAAGCACCATGGAACTTGATGTTTTTATCGGGCAGCTTCAAAAATATGGCAAAACCAGCACTCAGATCGTTTTCTCAACTCCTGTGGGGCCAAGAGGCGTGGATGTTATGGCAGAACTATAAGAAAAAAGAATAAAAATTATAAAAAAAGTGGTACTTGAGATGCTTCTCTCACATAAGTTATACAATAGAGATATGTGAAAGGAGTTTTTCTTTTGGCTGAGAGACAGATCGTAGTGATAGATGCCGGCCACGGCGGTGCAGATCCAGGTGCGACCTATAACGGACGGCAAGAAAAGGATGATAATTTAAAGCTTGCGCTGGCAGTAGGTAAAATTCTTGCTAACAGCGGACTTGATGTTAGATTTACAAGAACGGACGATACCTACAATACACCTCTTGAGAAAACCATGATGGGAAATGATGCAGAAGCAGATTTCTTCGTTTCCTTACACCGCAATGCGATGCCTGTTCCTGGATCCGGTTCCGGGGTGGAAGTCCTTGTATTTGAAAATCAGGGCACACAGGCTATGCTGGCAAAAAACATTATGGAAGCCTTAAGTAAGACCGGATTTAGCGAAATAGGAGTCATTGAACGCCCGGGGTTGGTAATTCTTAGAAGGACAAATATTCCGGCGGTTTTGATAGAAGCTGGGTTCATAGACAATGAGGCAGATAATTACTTGTTTGACCAGAAGTTTGATGAGATTGCACAGTCAATTGCAGATAGTATCTTAAAGACAATTGAGGAGCAATCAGAATCTCAAGTGGAATATTATCAGGTTCAAACCGGAGCGTATAGGGTCCGTTCTCTTGCGGAAGCTCAGGTCAATGATTTAAAAGCCCAGGCATTTCCTGCTTTTGTAGTGATGGAAGATGGACTTTACAAGGTTCGGGTAGGCGCCTTCCGTAACATTGATAATGCAGTACGTATGGAGCAGGCCCTCAGACGGTATGGATATAATACATTTATGGTTAAAAGGCCGGCTGTATATTGACACTTATGGGTCGCCGGGACGAAGGCTTTATGAGAGAGGCCCCGCCCCAGCGGCTTTTTTTGTATTTCAGCTTGACAAACGGACTCTCTTCCCGTAATGTCTGAATCAGAAAGAAAGACAAGGAGAGACAACATGATTAAAGCAGTTATATTTGATATGGATGGGGTTTTAATTGACAGCGAAGGTATCTATCTTACCTACCAGCTTGATTTTGCAAGGACAAAAAATCCTGCTGTTACAATGGAACAGCTTTATCCCATGGTGGGCGCCACAAAAAAGGACTCCTGGGAAGTGGTAGAGCGGGCAGTGGACAATGGACAAACCTGGGAGGAGCTGCGGGAAGAGTTTCGAAAAAGACATACCTATGAGGAGATTGATTACCGGGAATTATACCGGAAGGAAGCCACTGAGGTCCTTGCATTTCTTAAAAAAGAGGGATACCGGCTGGCGCTTGCCTCCTCCACTCATTTGGAACTGGTGGAGCATGTGCTAGAGGTAAATGGCATACGGAGTTATTTTGAAACCGTTGTTAGCGGCAATCAGTTTAAGAAAAGCAAACCAGATCCAGAAATCTATCTTCATACGGCAAGATGCCTTGGCGTTAAGCCGGAGGAATGCCTGGCAGTTGAGGATTCTACCATTGGAATCACAGCAGCTCACAGAGCGGGCATGAAGATCGCCGCTATTATTGATGAACGGTACGGCTTTGATCAGAGTTTGGCAGATTACAGACTTACACAGGTAAAAGATGTATTAGAAGCTGTTAAAAAGGCATAGGATATGATATACCATTGAAGTCCAGGAGGAATTGCTTGAAGTATATCAATGAGCTTTTAAAGGGTGTTATCATAGGAGTAGCAAACATACTTCCAGGGATTAGCGGAGGAATGCTTGCCATAACTATGGGAGTATACGATACGATTATCCATGCAGTCACACAGCTTTTTAAGGAACCAATAAAAAGTATACGAACTCTGTTCCCCTATGGAATCGGAGCGGTAGCAGGTATTGTTTTCCTTTCTCTTGCCTTTGAATATCTGTTTCATACATATCCCCTGCAAACAAAGCTGTCATTTTTAGGTTTAATTGGTGGGGGGCTTCCTGCTTTGTTTCAAAAGTCATTTAATAAGGAACATCCAGACCGTAATAAAGGTATTTTGACAGCAGCATTTACCTGCGGAGTTGTTATTTTAATTACGTTTCTTGCAGAGTCTGTGATTGCATCTGGAAGAGACACAGGAATAGAGATTTTAACAGGAGTTGATTATCTTACATCAGGCAGATATTGGATGATTACCTTGTTTTTCGTAGGATTGTTAGCAGCAGCTACCATGATTGTTCCCGGAGTCAGCGGTTCCATGATTATGATGATGCTGGGTTTTTATGAGCCCATTTTACAGACGAACAATGCCTGTATCCGTGCATTGTCCACAATGAATTTCCAAAGCTTGTTTTTAAATGTTATGGTATTAATCCCTTACTTTGCAGGTATGGCTTTTGGCATATTCCTTTTTGCAAAAGTGGTGGAACGGCTTTTAACCAAACATGAATGTCAGATGTACCGGATCATCATTGGTCTTGTATTTTCCTCCCCATTTGTCATCTTGTGGGATGTCAATTGGAAGAGTGTGGAGCTTTATGCGCTTATGGGTGGAATATCCCTTGCTCTTCTTGGCTATGTAGCGGCAGATCTTTTAGGTGGAGAAGGTTAAATCATAGGATAAAACAAAAGAAGGAAAGCTCTCTCTCATCCATTTGGTGGTGAATTCAATGGATCAGAGAGAGCTTTCCTTTTTGGTGCAATGATAGGGTATCCTATGAATATTCGGCAATTCTGGTGATTCCCACGTAAATATGAGAAATTCGGTACCAGGTAGCAAAATCAATGACTCCGGTAACTGGAAGCTTGAAGATCTTTTGGAACTGACGGACAGCCTCCGCTGTTTGCTCGCCAAACGTGCCATCAGCCGTAATTCTGGGAATTGCAGTATAAACACCAGCGATTACAGCTAACTGCTCCTGAACCTGCTGAACCTTTTCTCCAGTAGCTCCAATGGTCAGGTTATAACCTGGGAAGGAAGATGGAACGCCAGAGACTTGTTCTGCCGTGTTAATGTACATATCGCTTCCATAATAATTTCGTAAAATCTGGATTGCAGTGTAGCCCTGTTCGCCAAGGGTATTACTTCCCCACTGTGACATCCAGTTTGGACACCGGACGCGCTGACCGTCGCAGTACTGGGTTAAAATTGGTTGCCGGATTCCAGGACGGGATAAGTAACTATTAAAGATTTCATCTACGACCTCAGAGATACTCTCATAAATATTTCGTTCGCGGATCCATTTGTGGTCAAAAGCAGTAGAAGAGGTGATGGTAAAATCATATCCCTGGTTCCGGTACCATTCCGTATAAACCCTGTTTAAAGTAAAGCTCATAATCGCTAAAACGTTGGCAATAATGGTTTCTCTTGGCCACGTGGCATAGATTTCACTGGAGGCTACATTTTTAATGTAATCGCCATAAGGCACATAGTAGTTGGGAGCGGTTGGATCTGTGGGCACTCCATCATGTACGATAATTGTTTGGGGAACGACCACCCTGCTAAGTACGATTTCTCCAGTTTCTGCTACAGGCTTTACCTCTGATTCCGCTATTTTCGGAGGATAATCCCCATATAGAGTATGGTCCGGGATAACCACGGGAACATCTGGAGATACTTCATCTACGATGGGTGTCATACGCACTGGTTGAAGAGCAATGGTCTCTGCAAGGATTTGCGTGCCTGAGATGGCGACAGGTTCAAATCCTGGTGCCCGGACCATAAGTGTGTATTCAGAGTAGGGCTGGATAAGACTAGGAGAACGGCTTAATTCCACAGGAGGAGCTGCAAGGCTGACTTCCTCCGTCTGGCCGGAAGAATCGGTGACGACCTGTTCCAATGAACTTTCAGGATCTCCTGTATAGGAAATGGAAATTTCTGCATCGGGTATGGGAAAATTGGTTTCTGCAGAAACAACATTAATCTGAAGTAAACCAGTTGAATTGTTCTCCTGCGCGCTGTATGTTTGGTATGGAATCATGGAATGCCCCTTATTTAAATAATTATTATAAATATATTACAACAGAAATAGAATCATTACAAAAGTCCCCGCAGATTGGGGAAATCCATTCTGCGGGGAACTTTTTAGAAGAATGATGTTTTTGGCTCATGGAAAATGGATTCCACGTAATTGCGCATTTCGTTACGGCTGTCGACGTTTCTTGCTCCTTCAATAATGGAGTTTCTTTGGGCTTCTGGAAGTCCTGCAAAACGATTTAGTATTTCTGAATGCTGAGCTAATTCCATGGTAAATCCAATGGGCAGATCACTGTTGTCTATCATATTCATCACCTCCATTCTATTTTCCCCGAATTGGCTCGAAAGTATACGGTTAAATATGATTCCAGAGATGGTAACGAATAATTATACATTGTTTTCGGCATAAAATGCTAAATATTCAAAAAATATGTATAAAATTTAATAAAAGAAATACGAAAAAACAGTTGAAAAATGTCACGGGATAATGTATAATCTATTCAATTTGGGCTGCAATCAGTTAGCTCAAAACCATACCATTAAGAAAGGATTGGGACTTTGCGTATGAAAGCTTTTTTAATACTGGAAGACGGTACTGTGTTTACAGGAACGAGCATTGGTTCTACAGGGGAAGTTATTAGTGAGATTGTATTTAATACTTCCATGACAGGTTATTTGGAAGTTCTTACAGACCCTTCCTATGCGGGGCAGGCAGTTGTTATGACGTATCCGTTGATCGGTAATTACGGAATATGTCAAGAAGATATGGAATCATTAAAACCGTGGCCGGATGGCTACATCGTCAGAGAATTATCTAGAATGCCCAGCAACTTTAGAAGCGAGGGTACCATTCAGCATTTCTTAAAAGAAAATAAAATTCCAGGTATCAGTGGTATCGATACGAGAGCCCTAACAAAAATCTTAAGAGAAAAAGGTACAATGAACGGCATGATTACAACCAATGAAGGTTTTGATCTCGATGACGTCATTTCGCGTATGAAAAATTATGGAGTTACGGGGGTCGTAAAAGCAACCACCTGTAAAGAAAGCCATGTACTTCCTGGTAATGGGAAGAAGGTTGCACTTTTAGATTTAGGTGCGAAAAAGAACATTGCCCGCTCCTTAAATGAGAGAGGCTGCGAAGTAACCGTATATCCTGCACTTACTAAGGCAGAAGAGATTCTTGCTGCAAATCCTGACGGAATTATGCTGTCTAATGGACCTGGAGATCCAAAGGAGTGTACCGAGATCATAGCTGAGATTAAAAAACTTTATGATTCTAACGTGCCGATTTTTGCAATCTGCCTGGGACATCAGCTTATGGCCCTTGCAACAGGAGCAGATACTCATAAGTTAAAGTACGGTCACAGAGGTGGAAACCACCCGGTAAAGGATCTGGAAACAGGACGTGTTTATATTTCTTCCCAGAACCATGGATATGTGGTAGACGTAGATACCATGGATCCTTCCGTAGCAGTTCCAGCTTTTGTCAATGTCAACGACGGTACCAATGAAGGATTGAAATACACCAACAAAAACATATTTACCGTTCAGTACCACCCGGAAGCTTGTCCTGGACCTCAGGATTCCAGTTACTTATTTGATCGTTTCATAAAGATGATGGAGGAGGGGAAATAATGCCGAAAATTCAGGATATTAAAAAAGTGCTCGTTCTCGGATCCGGTCCGATCATCATCGGTCAGGCAGCAGAATTTGATTACGCTGGAACGCAGGCCTGCCGTTCCTTGCGAGAGGAAGGCGTTGAGGTTGTTTTATTAAACTCAAACCCTGCTACCATTATGACAGACAAAGACATTGCAGATAAGGTATACATTGAACCTCTTACGGTTGAAGTAGTAGAGCAGCTTATCTTAAAAGAAAAGCCAGATAGTGTACTCCCGACTCTTGGTGGACAGGCAGGCTTAAACCTGGCTATGGAGTTAGATGACAGTGGATTCTTAAAAAAGCATAACGTTCGTCTCATTGGAACCACGGCTCTTACCATTAAAAAGGCGGAAGACCGTGAGATGTTTAAAGACACCATGGAAAAGATCGGTGAGCCGGTTGCTCCTTCTGATATTGTGGAGAATGTAGAAGATGGACTAAGAGTTGCCAAGGAGATCGGTTATCCCATCGTACTTAGACCTGCTTATACCTTAGGTGGTTCTGGTGGTGGTATTGCAGAAAACCCAGCACAGTGCCGTGAGATCTTAGAAAATGGACTTCGTTTAAGCCGTGTGGGACAGGTTCTTGTAGAACGCTGCATCGCTGGTTGGAAAGAAGTTGAATATGAAGTAATGAGAGACGGCGCAGGAAATGTTATTACAGTATGTAATATGGAAAACATCGATCCTGTAGGCGTTCACACTGGCGATAGCATTGTTGTGGCTCCTTCCCAGACACTTGGGGATAAGGAATACCAGATGCTTCGTACTTCAGCCTTAAAGATCATCAGTGAACTTGGAATCACAGGCGGTTGTAACGTACAGTATGCGCTTCACCCAGAAAGTTTTGAATACTGCGTCATCGAGGTAAATCCCCGCGTAAGCCGTTCTTCAGCCCTGGCATCAAAAGCGACGGGATACCCCATTGCTAAGGTAGCTGCAAAGATCGCGTTAGGTTATACTCTGGACGAAATTAAGAACGCAGTAACGAAGAAAACCTATGCAAGCTTTGAGCCAATGCTTGATTACTGCGTCGTTAAGATGCCAAGGCTTCCCTTTGATAAGTTCTTAAGCGCCAAAAGAACACTTGGAACCCAGATGAAGGCAACTGGTGAGGTAATGAGTATCTGCACCAACTTTGAAGGCGGCTTAATGAAGGCAATCCGTTCTTTAGAGCAGCATGTGGACAGTCTGATGTCTTATGACTATACAGGACTTTCCGATGATGAGCTGACAGAAACTCTTCATCTTGTAGATGATAGAAGAATCTGGGTCATAGCAGAAGCACTCAGAAGAGGATTTACCTATGAGAACATTCATGGTATTACAAAAATTGATTTCTGGTTTATTGACAAACTTGCAATTCTAGTGGAGATGGAAGAGGCACTCAAAAAAGGCCCGCTTACCACAGAATTATTAAAAGAAGCAAAACGACTGGAATTTCCAGATACGGTGATTTCCAAGCTGACAGGAATTTCTGCTGAGGAAATTTATAATAGAAGAAAAGAAAACGGCATTATTGCCGCCTTTAAGATGGTAGATACTTGTGCGGCAGAGTTTGCGGCTGAGACTCCTTACTACTATTCTTGCTTTGGCAGTGAAAATGAAGCAATTCAGACTTCTGGAAAGAAAAAGGTTTTAGTCCTTGGTTCTGGTCCCATAAGAATCGGTCAGGGGATTGAATTTGATTACTGCTCCGTTCACAGCACCTGGAGTTTTAGCAAAGAAGGATACGAAACCATCATCGTAAACAACAACCCTGAGACAGTAAGTACTGATTTTGATATTGCAGATAAACTTTACTTTGAGCCTCTGACACCTGAAGATGTGGAAGGCATTGTTCATGTAGAAAAGCCGGACGGAGCAGTGGTACAGTTTGGCGGACAGACTGCAATTAAGCTGACGGAAGCGTTGATGAAGATGGGCGTTCCGATTCTTGGAACGGCAGCAGAAGATGTAGACGCAGCAGAAGACAGAGAACTCTTTGATAAGATATTAGAAGAATGTGAGATTCCAAGACCAGCAGGACACACCGTTTACACCGCAGAGGAAGCAAAAGCGGCAGCCAATAAGCTTGGCTATCCAGTGCTTGTAAGACCTTCCTATGTACTGGGCGGTCAGGGTATGCAGATTGCTATCTCCGATGATGATGTGGAAGAGTTTATCGGAATCATCAACCAGATCGCACAGGAGCATCCGATCCTTGTAGATAAGTATATTATGGGAAAAGAGATTGAAGTAGATGCAGTCTGTGACGGACAAGACATTCTTATCCCAGGAATTATGGAGCACATTGAGCGTGCAGGAGTCCATTCCGGAGACAGTATCTCCGTGTATC
Source organism: uncultured Eubacteriales bacterium (assembly GCA_963528005.1). Classification (GTDB taxonomy): domain Bacteria; phylum Bacillota; class Clostridia; order Lachnospirales; family Lachnospiraceae; genus Lacrimispora. The sequence goes on along the minus strand of CAURSM010000006.1, from coordinate 71,135 downwards.
CAGCTCAAAGCATTGATGAAGAGGTGAAAGAGAAACTGGTGGAATACACCAGACGACTTGCAAGAGCCCTTCATGTAAAGGGAATGATCAACATTCAGTTTATCGTTTGCGGAAGCGATGTGTATGTAATAGAAGTAAATCCACGTTCCTCCCGTACCGTACCTTATATTAGCAAGGTAACCGGTATCCCTATCGTACCACTAGCGACTCAGGTAATCTGCGGCCACACCATTAAAGGACTTGGTTATGAACCAGGACTTCAGCCAGAAGCCGATTACATTGCAGTTAAGATGCCGGTATTCTCCTTTGAGAAAATCCGTGGCGCTGACATCAGCCTGGGACCAGAGATGAAATCCACAGGTGAGTGTCTTGGAATTGCAAAGACCTTTAATGAGGCTTTGTATAAGGCGTTTGCAGGAGCAGGCATCAAGCTTCCAAAGCATAAGAATATGATTATTACGGTTAAGGATTCTGACAAAGAAGAGGTCATTGAGATTGCAAGAAGATTTCAGGCTCAGGGCTATAAGATTTTCTCCACATCTGGTACTGCTAAGGTACTAAATGACAACGGTGTAAAAGCACTTATGGTCCGCAAGCTAGAACAGGAATCTCCAAATCTCATGGATCTGATTCTGGGTCACGAGATTGATCTTGTCATCGACACACCTCCTCAGGGTGCGGATAGAAGCAAGGACGGATTTATTATCCGTAGAAATGCCATTGAAACAGGTGTAACCGTCTTAACCTCATTGGATACGGCAGCAGCCTTAGTAACCAGTATGGAAAACAGAGCAAAAGAATTGACTCTCATTGATATTGCCCAGGTAAAAAATGTATAAAGGATTGTGATTTTATGATATTTTACATCAACAAACAGGCAGTAGAAATTAAAACCAGATTTGAAAACGCCCCACTGACTTCACCCAATGAAGCATGTGCTGCTATGGGAATGCTCTATAAGATATATGGTCTTGCTATTCCGGAAAAAAGGGAGATGGTAAGTCAGATGAAAGAGGATTTTCATGGAGCGATTAAAAATCTTCCTGTTCCGTCGGAGTTTGCTGCGAAAATCATAACACTTTTGGACGGGTATTATAAAGATGACCCGGTTACCAATGAGATATATGAGCTTTTAAAGTACAGTTACGAAGAACAGAAATAACACATTAATATAGAAGAAAGTCCGAACGGTGCAGTATTTGCATCAACGGACTTTCTTTTTTTATTGATCTGCTGGCTTTTTTACAAACTGTTTGTCAAATTCAGGGTTAAAATAGTAAAAGTTCTTTGCGTCCAGATCAGATTTGATCTTTTCCAGAGCCTCTCCAAATCTTTGGAAATGAACAACTTCTCTTGCCCGTAAGAACTTAAGTGGTTCTCTTACGGAAGGATCTGGGATAATACGAATCAAGTTGTCATAGGTGGTTCTGGCTTTTTGCTCCGCTGCTAAGTCTTCAATTAAATCGGTGATGGCATCACCCTTAGATTGGAATTCACAGGCGTTAAAAGGCACGCCTGCAGCAGCAGTAGGCCAAAGGGCAGTTGTATGATCCACATAATAAGCGTCAAATCCTGCCGTTTTTGCCTGCTCTACGGAAAGGTTTTTCGTAAGCTGATAGATAATGGAACAGATCATTTCCAAGTGTCCTAGCTCTTCGGTACCAATGTCGGTTAAAAGTCCGCCTACTTCCTTGCATGGCATGGTGTATCTTTGGGAAAGATACCGCATAGAAGCAGCTAATTCTCCGTCTGGTCCGCCAAATTGGCTAATAATAAGAGATGCAGTTTTTGGGCATGTTTCTTTGATGTTTACAGGAAACTGTAATCTTTTTTCATAGGTCCACATTATAAAGTTCCTCCTTCCCATGGCAACGGGCCATCTGACCAGGTAAAATGTCTCTGACCTGGATATTTTGTCTTTGTCTGGCTTTTGTTGTTGGTATCAGGACAAACGCAGTTCATGGTTAGAGGTTCAAAGTTTTCTGCATAAGTTTGTAATAGCTGCTTTCTTTGTTCCATAGCCTGCTTAAACGCGTCTAGCGCATTTTCATCCAAAGGGTGAGTGTCCAAATATAAATTTAGATCATTGACCGTAAAACTAATTTCATTGATCTGTTGCAGAAGATTGTTCCGGTCCGCCATTACAAATCACCTCCCGTAACGTAAAATGGAAGGTTAAGACAAGGAAAGATCGTACCGTTTTTTAATGCGGCTGCTGGGTCATATGGCTGTTCCCAAGGCTGCATGGGCACGGTGGCGATTGCAAGTGGAACAAATTCTGTTGGAGTTGCAGGATCTCTTTTTGGCATTTCAGTATCACAAGAAGAAATTTTGTTCATCATAACGCTCCTTTCAAAGCTGTCTCAAATTACTTATTTTTTATTATGAACATAAAAAAAGATATTACGTGACTAAAATTCTCCCATATTAACCACTGTCATGTTATTGTAATAAATGGAAAAATGAAATATAATAAATGTGGACGAGAGAGAAAAGACAGGATAAGGGAAAACAAATAAAGACGGGAGAATAGGGTTTTGAGTGACAAAAAATTTGCAGTTTTAATTGATTCAGATAATATTTCAGCAAAGTATATTACATGTATTCTGGATGAGATGACACGATATGGTGTTATTACCTACAAAAGGATTTACGGAGATTGGACAAGCGCCCAGATGGGAAAATGGAAGATGGAGCTTTTGGAAAATTCCATAACTCCAATCCAACAGTTTTCCAATACCGTTGGAAAGAATGCAACTGATTCAGCACTTATTATTGATGCCATGGATCTGCTTTATACAGATCATGTGGATGGATTTTGTATCGTCTCCAGTGATAGTGACTTCACCCGTTTGGCAAGCAGACTTCGGGAATCCGGAAAAGAAGTCATTGGCATGGGCGAAGAAAAAACCCCCAAGTCTTTCCGCGCTGCCTGTACCGTTTTTACAAATCTGGAAGTCCTTCTTGATCAAGATGAAGAAGGTACCGGAGGCGGAGCTATTGGTAAAGAAGTGATTGAGCAAGACATTGCTTCCATTATATTAGAAAATGATGATAAGAATAAGGCCACAGGGCTTGGTGAAATTGGCAATCGTCTTGTGAAGAAATATTCAGACTTTGACGTAAGAAATTATGGATACAGCTCCTTATCTAAATTTTTGGAAGAGATGGACAACTTTGAACTTAGAAAGTCCAATAATGTAGTTACAGTTCGAATTAAGGATAATCGTACGAAGCGCCAGGAACTTGATGATTACGCAGTGAAGCTTGTAAAAGGCTCTGGTAAAAATGGCATGGAGCTTGCAGCTCTTGGTAATGGAATGCATCGGAAATTTGCAGACTTCAAGGTAAAGGATTATGGATATTCCACATTTTCAAAATTTGTTCACAGCATTTCCTCTCTGGAAGTACGTGAGAATAAGAATAATAGCAAAGCAGTTTTTTTGAAATAGTATCCTATTAAGATACAAAGGCCATTCTGGAATTGTTCCAGGATGGCTTTTACACAATGATTCATGAAACACTTTTTTCCTTTATCTGGTAGCTGAATTTATAAAAATTTTTTGCGAAAAAGAATAATTTTGTCTTTTTTTCGGGGCATAATAGCATGGAAAACGTCGTAAACATCAGGGTTTTAGAAGAAAAAAGGAAAAAGAAAAAAATTGACAAAAAAGTGTTGACAATTAATACAATTCATATTATACTAATGAAGCAGTCGGGAACGAGAGAAAAACTTCCTGACAGGCACTGGGATCTTAGCTCAGCTGGGAGAGCATCTGCCTTACAAGCAGAGGGTCACAGGTTCGAGCCCTGTAGGTCCCACTGATAGACAAGCGTCTATCAAACAATTTAATATGGCGGAATAGCTCAGTTGGCCAGAGCACACGGTTCATACCCGTGGTGTCGAGAGTTCGAATCTCCCTTCCGCTACTAAAAAGAAACACATTGGAAGTCTGATGTCAGAGTCGGGTTCAATGTGTTTTTTGTTTCTGAATAAGTTGTTTGAAAAGGGAAATGGCCGGGACTCATAACACCGGCCATTTCCTTTGTGTGATTTCTGTTAATTATAATTTTGTAGCGAAGCATTAAATGTATCGGTTTTTGTCACATCGTAAAACTTGATCCAGTAAAAGTTATTGTGATAGACTGCACCCAGTTCCTCTTTGCTTCCAAACCAGTCAACATATTGAATCCAGCCACCATAAGGTGCGCCTGCCGGCTCCTGAGTGGTAGGATCTATTGGGTTTCTACAAATTCCCTGATCGCTAAGTTCAAACCAGCCGTTTGGGAGCTCAATAAAGCCAGCCTGTGCATAACCGGCTTCGTTGAAATAATACCAATTTTCACCAACTTTTGTCAGCTTGCTTGTAGGATAGGTGCCATCATCATTCTGATACCAAAATCCCTGATCGTTCTTTTTAAAATCCCCTGCATATGCAGTAATACTGAATGCTGCGGTCATGATTGCAGCGACGAGAAACAGTTGAACTTTTCTCATGTGAAATACCCCCAATGATATTCAATAGCCACAGGTGATGAACCTGATTGACAGATACATATTTATTATATAAAAAGTAAAGAAGATGTGCAATATAAACTACGTCGACCTTTTCCCTTTTTTTTATATTCATTTCTCCTGTTTTATGATATACTATCAAATAGCAAAAAGTGGAGGGATCCCATGTACTATTTTATTGTAAACCCCAACTCACGCTGCGGACGTGGACAAAATACCTGGAATAAGCTTGAGGAAACCATAAAGGAATCTGGCGTGGAGTATGAAGTTTATTTTACAGAGAAGCCGGGAGATGCAAGGACTTATGCCGGTAATTTAACAAGTGGATGTAAAGAATCCAATGTGATTGTTGCCGTAGGTGGAGATGGAACAGTGAACGAGATCCTAGACGGACTTTGCTTTTGTGGTTCGATTACATTAGGGTATATTCCTGCTGGATCCGGTAATGATCTGGCAAGAAGCTTAAAACTTCCAAGAAATCCAGTTCGTTGTTTGGAAAGGATTTTACATCCCAAATACTATAAATTAATGGATTATGGAGTTATTACCTATGGGGATGGAGAAGTGGCACATCGACGGTTCATAGTAAGTGCAGGAATCGGCATGGATGCGGCTGTTTGCCATAATATATTGTTTTCAAAATCAAAGGGACTGCTTCATCGGCTTCATATAGGACGGTTGGCTTATCTTTTAATAGGAATTAAGCAGCTTGCTTTGGCGAAGCCATCCAAGGGTCATATTTTAATAAATGGTGTTCAGAAGGTAGAATTTAATCACGTATATTTTATTTCCGCCCACATTCATCCATATGAAGGCGGCGGTTTCAAGTTTGCACCTGGTGCAAATTTCGAAGATGGGAAGCTTACGGTCTGTATTATGAACAATAGAAAGAAACGAAAGTTAGTTCCTATTCTGGCTTGCTCCTTATTAGGCTTAAAGGTACCAAGTGCAGGGATTCGTTTTTATACCTGTGAGGAAATTGCCATTCATATGGAGCATCCCATGGCGGTTCATACCGATGGAGAAAGTTGTTTTTGTCAAAAGGATGTACAGATTCGATGTATTAGTAAAAAATTGCGGGTGATTGTTTAACTGTGAATGTATATATATAGAAGAAAGGAATAATTATGAGAATTGGACAGGGATATGATGTTCATAAATTAGTAGAAGGAAGAGATCTTATTATTGGAGGCGTGACCATCCCATATGAAAAAGGACTTTTAGGACATTCTGATGCAGATGTGCTGGTTCATGCTGTTATTGATGCACTTTTTGGTGCTGCGGCTATGGGAGATATTGGAGAGCATTTTCCAGATCAGGATCCGGCGTATAAAGATGTATCTAGTATTGAACTTTTAAAACAGGCAGGAAAGCTTTTGGAGGAAGGTGGCTATATCATTGAGAACATTGATGCCACCATCATAGCTCAGAAGCCAAAGCTTTTAACGTATCGTCCCCAGATGATGGAAAACATTGCAGATGCTTTAAATCTGCCTGTAGGAAAGGTAAATGTTAAGGCGACTACGGAAGAAGGGCTTGGTTTCACTGGAAACGGAGAGGGAATCTCTGCTCAGGCCATTACACTTCTTACCTCCGTAGAGGATTACTGTTATGATGATAAGATCATGGGATCTGGTTGTGATGGTTGTTCGGGAGGTTGTTGCGGTAGATAAAGACCAATTAACAGAAGGGAGATATTTATGAAGATATATAATACATTATCCAGACAAAAAGAAGAATTTGTGCCATTAGAGCCAATGAAGGTCAAGATGTATGTATGTGGTCCGACGGTATACAATTACATTCATATTGGTAACGCAAGACCCATGATTGCATTTGACACGGTGCGAAGATATTTTGAATATAAAGGTTATGAGGTTAATTATGTATCCAACTTTACCGATGTAGATGATAAGATCATCAAAAAAGCCATTGAAGAAGGTGTAGATGCAGATACCATATCAAAGCGTTACATTGAAGAATGCAAAAAAGATATGGAAGCCATGAATGTGAAACCTGCCACAAAGAATCCTCTTGCTACAGAGGAGATTTGTGGAATGCTTGATATGATAAAGGACTTAATTGATTCCGGTCATGCATACCAGGCCACGGACGGTACGGTTTATTTCCGAACCAGATCTTTTGATGGTTACGGTAAGCTTTCCCATAAGAATCTGGATGACCTGCAATCAGGATTTCGTGAGATTAAGGTGACTGGAGAGAGTGAGAAGGAAGAATCTTCTGACTTTGTTCTTTGGAAACCGAAAAAAGAGGGTGAACCTTTCTGGGAATCCCCATGGAGTGAGGGAAGACCTGGCTGGCATATTGAATGCTCAGTCATGTCTAAGAAATATCTGGGAGACCAGATTGATATTCATGCTGGCGGTGAGGATCTGATTTTCCCGCATCATGAAAATGAGATTGCGCAGAGTGAGGCGGCAAACGGAAAAGAGTTTGCAAGATACTGGATGCATAATGCCTTTTTAAACATTGATAATAAGAAGATGTCAAAATCCGTTGGAAACTTTTTTACGGTAAGAGAAATCGGTGAAAAGTTTGATTTGCAGGTGCTTCGTTTCTTTATGCTCAGCTCTCATTATAGAAGTCCTCTTAATTTTAGTGAAGAGTTAATGGAGTCTTCCAAAAATGGTTTGGATCGTATTTTAACAGCCGTTGATAAACTAAAGGACCTGGAAGCAGGGGCAAAGACAGTGGCTCTTTCTGACAGTGAAGATAAAAAACCTGCTATGGATCTGCTTGCTAAGTACGAAGCTGCCATGGATGATGATTTTAATACAGCGGATGCCATTTCAGCCATTTTTGAGTTGGTGAAATTAAGTAACTCTACAACCGATGAGAACAGCTCAAAAGAATATGTAACATTTTTAAAGGAAGCTATTGATAAGTGCTGCGGCGTTCTGGGTATCATAACGGAAAAGAAAGAAGAAATTCTTGCGGAAGAGATTGAAGCTATGATCGAAGGAAGACAGCAGGCTAGAAAAGACAAGAACTTTGCCCTTGCAGATGAGATTCGGGGAAAATTACTGGATCAGGGAATTGTTCTGGAGGACACCAGGGAAGGTGTAAAATGGAAGAGAATATAATTACCCTTACTGGATTTTCTGATCTTTTTAAAGAATCATTGCATTTAAAAGAAGTAGATATAAAAAGTTATTCCCCTCTGGCTCTGGCCTATATGGGAGATGCCGTCTATGAAGTCATTATCCGAACAAAGGTAATGAATCATGGAAGTACGCAGGTTAACAATATGCACAAAAAGAGTGCTAAGTTAGTCAATGCAGGAACCCAGGCAGATATCATCAGACGGCTTTTGGAGGAGGAAGATTTAACCCAGGAAGAGATTGCCGTTTATAAGAGAGGGCGTAATGCCAAATCAGTGACAACAGCCAAACATGCCACCATGGCAGATTACAGGACTGCTACTGGATTTGAAGCACTCTGTGGTTATCTTTATTTAATGGGAGAGTTAGAACGGCTCATAGCCATAGTAAGCAAAGGACTAGAACGAATAGGAGAATTAGAATGATAGAGGAATTTACCATAGAGGGAAGGAACGCAGTATTGGAGGCGTTCCGTTCCGGAAAAACAATTGATAAGCTGTATGTACAAAAGGCAGTTCAGGACGGACCGATCCAGTCCATCATTAGAGAAGCGAAAAAGGTAGATACCATCATTAATTTCGTGGAGCGGGAACGGTTAGACCAGATGTCAGAGGAAGGACATCATCAAGGTGTCATTGCTCATGCAGCAGCTTATGAGTATGGAGAAGTGGAAGACATGTTAAAGGCTGCAGAGGAAAAGGGAGAAGCTCCATTTTTATTTTTATTAGATGGAATTGAAGATCCCCATAATCTGGGTGCCATTATCCGTACCGCTAATTTAGCCGGAGCTCATGGTGTCATCATTCCAAAACGCCGGGCAGTTGGTCTGACGGCAACAGTAGCAAAAACTTCAGCAGGTGCACTTAACTATACACCAGTAGCTAAAGTTACAAATTTAACAGCTACCATGGAGGAATTAAAAGGAAAAGGTATGTGGTTTGTCTGCGCAGATATGGAAGGCGACTCCATGTATCGCACAAACTTAAAGGGTCCAATCGGACTTGTTATTGGTAGTGAAGGAAGCGGCGTAAGCAGGCTTGTAAAAGAAAATTGTGATATGGTTGCTTCTATTCCCATGAAGGGGAATATTGATTCTTTAAATGCCTCGGTTGCGGCTGGGGTTCTTGCCTATGAAATCGTGAGACAACGTCTGGGATAGCATTGGGGGAATGATAATGATGAAAAAAGGTGGTACAGTTTTTGTAGCGGCTTTCGCAGCTTGTATGTTCTACATCGCAGGCTGGGGCCCGGAGAGATCAATCTCTGCATCTGAAAATACAAATGAGAGCATTGAATGGAAGACGGTTGTAAGCATTAAGGAAGAGGCCGTTCCACTGGCTTCAAAGCCAACCGGAGGCGGTGTAAGAGTGCCAAAAGCTTCTGGAACCGTTACCTTTAACGGCAATTCAGTGCTTGTGGATGCCTCCAATACAGGCAGTGGCTATGTCATGGTACAGTATAGCGGTGATTCTCAAAAGATTAAGGTTCAGGTGATAAAAAGTGGCGGAGAGACTTATACCTATGATTTAAACTCCAGATCTGCATATGAAGTATTTCCTTTAACAGAAGGGAATGGCTCATATACCGTCAGAGTGCTGGAACAGGTTCAGGGAACTCAGTATGCTATTAAATCAAGCAATCAATTGCAAGTCAATCTGACCAATGAGTTTGAACCGTTTCTCTACCCGAACCAGTATGTGAATTTCTCTTCTGGCAGTGCGGTAGTTACAAAAGGGGCAGAACTTGCGGCATCTGCATCGGATTCCTTAGGCGTAGTGACCAACGTCTATAATTACGTGGTTAAGAACTTTACTTATGATACTGCACTGGCTAATTCCGTTCAATCTGGATATTTGCCTAATGTTGATCAGGTTTTAGCTAAGAAAAAAGGAATCTGTTTTGATTATGCAGCAGTTATGACTTCCATGTTACGTTCACAGGGGATTCCAACTAAGTTAGTGGTTGGTTATACGGGAAGTCTATACCATGCCTGGGTCAATGTTTATATCGAAGGCCAGGGCTGGGTGGATAATGTCATTTATTTTGACGGATACGACTGGAAGCTGATGGACCCTACGTTTGCATCATCTGGCGGCAATGATCCGTCTATTAAAGAATATATAACAAAAAGCACCAACTATAAAGGAAAATACACTTACTAATAAAACCATATAAGAAAAGGAGAAACGGTATATGGCAAAGAGTGCGAAAAAAATTTATTCTTCCAGAGAAATTTCCGCTTTCTGCCTTCAAATATCACTTCTTCTTCATGCTGCAATCCCTCTTGACGAGGGATTGTCTGTTATGGCGGAAGATGCGGTATGGGGAGAAGAGAAAAAGATCCTGCTTTCAATGGCAGAGGAAGCAGAACTTGGAATTCCATTTTCAAAAGTACTGGAACGGTCAGGTGTCTATCCGACTTATGTAATACGTATGGTCAGGCTTGGAGAAGAAACTGGTAATTTGGATGATATTATGGAATCTCTGGCCGAGTATTATGATAAGGAAGATGTGCTATATAAAAACATAAGACATGCGCTTACATACCCTGTTATTATGATCACCATGCTGTTGGTGGTTCTGCTGGTTTTATTTACAAAAGTAATGCCCATATTTGAACGTGTATACCAACAGCTGGGAGCAGAGATGCCGCCGGCTTCTATTGCCGCCGCCAGACTGGGCGGTATTTTCAGTGGATCTGCTCTTGTTTTAGGCGGTCTATTGGGAGTGGCTATTCTCGTCCTATGGATTCTTGGAAAGAACGGGAATAAAATCCCAGCGGCAGAGAATTTGATTCAGTGGCTTAAAAATAGAAACAAGATTGCTCTTGCAACAGCAAAACGACGTTTTACTGCTGTTCTAGCCCTTACCTTAAAAACCGGGCTGGATCTTGAAAAAGGAATGGAACTTGCTGGTCAATTGGTGGAGAATCAAGTCGTAGAAGAAAAAATCAGGTTATGTTCTGAAGAACTGGAATCAGGCTCCAGTTATTATACGGCCTTAAAGAACACGGGCTTGTTTACAGGTTTTTATGTTCAGATGATTAAGGTTGGAACGAAGAGCGGCCGTCTGGATAGTGTGATGAAGGAAATCTCTAATAAATACGAAGAAGAAGCAGATACTGGAATTGAGAACATAATCAATCGGTTTGAGCCAACGGTTGTGGCTGTACTGGCAATATCGGTGGGATTGATTCTTCTTTCTGTTATGCTGCCCCTTATGGGTGTACTATCTGCCATTGGTTAGGAGGAAAAAATATTGAAGTATAGAAATTTCTTAAAAGAAGTTCTAGGCAAAATTATTTCTCTTGCCCTGTTCCCATGTATGATTGTGGCTTTCGTAATGGGAATTTTACTTTTTTCTCAAAAAGCAGATGCAAAAGGTGGGGATACTCTTCGGGATGCACTTCGGAGAGCATCGGTACAATGCTACGCCATAGAAGGAAGATACCCACCGAGTGTAGAGTATCTGGAAAAACATTATGGAATACAGATTGACAGGGAACGGTATGACGTTTTTTATAGTGGTTTTGCCTCGAACTTTATGCCGGATATTACGGTCAATCTACATGAACAATCACCGGGAGGTGGCAAATGAGCGGGAACGATGACAAGAGAATCCGGCTGACAGGCGCCCTTTTCACCCTCTTATTGTTTCTTGTATTTGTATTAAGCGCCCTGTTTCTGGTTCTTATGGGTGGAAAAGTGTATGAGAATATCAATAATCGGATGGAAATGACTTACCGTGAGGACGTGGCTCTTAGCTATATCGCCAATAAAGTTAGACAGGGAGATGAAGCTGGCAGTGTGTCTCTAAAGGAAGAGTCAGGAACCGAGGTTTTAGAGATAAAGCAAGACATTCAAGGCTCTGTCTATGTAACGTCTATTTATTATCAGGATGGGAAATTATGGGAACTTTTTTCAGGAGAAGGAAGTGGCCTTCTTTTGGGAGAAGGCAACGAGATTTTATCCTGTAGCCCAGTCTCTATGGAGATGAAGGACGGGCTTTTACATATAAAATCCCAAGGAAAAGAAGGTGGCTCTTTGTGGCTTTCCTTAAGAAGTAAAGGAGCACAAGATGAATAGAAAAAGTCATTCTGGTGTATTTCTTATGGAAATGATAGGCGTTGTTTTTTTCTTTCTTCTCTGTGCCGGAATATGCACCAGAATCTTTACAAAAGCAGATCTTATAAGCAGGGAAGCAGCTGACTTAAACAGAGCTGTATTGATTGCGCAGAGTTCAGGCGAGGTTTATAAAGAAAGAGGAATGGAAGGTTTAAAAGAAACTTTTTCTTTGCAAAAAGAAGAAAAAGCAGATTCATACCTCATGAAATTTGATAAGAATGGGGAATCTATCACAAACGGTCAGGCTGTATTTACTGCGGAAGCAGAATTACAGGAAGAGGATGAGATAGTCCTGGCGATAAAAAAAGGCGAAAAAGTGCTATATAATCTTACAATAAAGCGCCATGAAAACGGTAACTAATGGAGGTGGGAACATGGCAAAAAAGGAAATAAGTTATAGAGCCAATATTGGCGGTCCTTCCCTCATTCTAATATTTATTGTTATGTGCCTTGTGACCTTTGGGATGCTCTCTCTAAGTGCGGCAAAGAGCGAGAGGGATCTGGCACAACGCAATGCTTCGGCAGTTACAGAATACTACTTAACGGATGTTGAGGGAGAAGAATTTTACCAGATGGTTCTGGGAGAAGTAAAAGATATAAAGAAAAGCGGAATAGAGGCTGGGGCATATGAAGAGATCTTAAAACAGGAGTTGGGAGATTATTACCACCCAGAGGATAAGACAGTGTCAACTCAGATCCCAATGGCACATTCCCAAGCCCTTTTGATTGAACTTTTTCCAAGCTTTGAAGGAGAAGGAGACGTCCGGGTAGCAAAGTGGAAGGTGATTCACACCGAAGATTATGCGGTTGATACCACCATGCCTGTGTGGGACGGAGGGGAATCAAATAAGCAGGAGACTGGAAAATGAAAGTAGTTGAATTATTGAATGCAGCCGTGGCTAAGAATGCGTCAGATATATTTCTTGTTCCAGGCATGCCATTTTCTTATAAGATAGGAAGCAGAATCGTTTATCAGAATGAAGAAAAGTTGTTTCCAGCCCAAATGGAAGCCTTAATTGAGGAGTTATATGATCTGGCCGGGAATCGGAGCATGGAAAAGGTAAGGGAGCATGGAGATGATGATTTTTCCTTTGCTTTGCCTGGGATATGCAGATTCCGTTCCAGTGTATTTCGCCAAAGGGGGTCTTTGGCGGCAGTGATTCGAGTGGTCACTTTTGATCTTCCAGATTATAAGGAGCTTCATATTCCTGAGACGGTTATGGATGTAGCAAGAATGAACAAGGGGTTTGTACTTGTGACGGGGCCTGCAGGAAGTGGAAAGACAACCACACTTGCCTGTATTATCGATAAGATCAACAATACCAGGAATGCCCATGTAATTACCTTAGAGGACCCTCTGGAGTATCTTCATCGTCATAAACAAAGTGTGGTGACCCAACGAGAGATTACCACAGATACGGATAGTTATGTAACTGGCTTACGATCAGCACTCAGGCAGGCACCTGATGTCATCCTTGTAGGGGAGATGAGAGATTATGAGACCATCCGTATCGCCATGACAGCAGCAGAAACAGGTCATCTGGTCATATCCACCCTTCATACAGTCGGTGCTGCGAATACCATAGACCGGATTATCGACAGCTTTCCGCCCAATCAACAGCAGCAGATTCGGATGCAGCTTTCCATGGTGGTCCAGGCCGTAATCTCCCAACAGCTCATTCCTACTATGGATGGAAATGTGGAGCCAGCATTTGAAATTATGTTTTTTAATAATGCAATCCGTAATATGATCCGAGAGTCAAAAACCCATCAGATCGATTCTGTCATAGCAACCGGGCAGTCGGAAGGAATGGTATCTATGGATTCCAGCCTTTTAAATTTGTATCGGGAAGGAAAGATTACCAAGGAAAATGCAGTTATTTACAGCAGCAATAGTGAATTAATGGCCAAAAAGATTGACCGGGGAATGTAAGGTGTATACTTTCTGGATCAAACGATAAAATAACTATAACAATGACAGGAGCGTGTTTGATTATGAGAACAGATAAAAGAAAAGTTGCATTGGTCGGCACAGGTATGGTAGGAATGAGTTATGCGTATTGCATGCTTAACCAGGGAATCTGTGATGACTTAGTATTGATTGATCTGAACAAAAAGAGGGCTGAAGGGGAAGCCATGGATTTGAATCATGGACTTGCATTTTCTTCTTCCAATATGAAAATCTATGCAGGAGAATATAGAGATTGTTCGGATGCGGATATCGTTGTAATTTGTGCCGGAGTGGCTCAAAAGCCAGGAGAGACAAGACTTGATTTGTTAAAACGCAATGCTTCCGTATTTCGTTCTATTGTAGAGCCAGTCACAGAATCCGGTTTTAATGGCATTTTCCTTGTAGCAACAAATCCGGTGGACATTATGACAAGAATCACTTATTCCTTATCTGGATTCAATCCAAAAAGAGTTATCGGCAGCGGCACCACTTTGGATACAGCAAGACTTCGTTATCTTCTTGGAGAGTCCTTAAGAGTCGACCCAAGAAATGTACACGCTTATGTAATTGGAGAGCACGGGGATAGTGAGTTTGTGCCATGGAGTCAGGCGATGATAGCCACAAAGCCAATATTATCTCTTTGCGGATCTGGCGGTGAAGAAGACATGGTAAGCCGTGAGGAATTAAAACGAATCGAAGAAGAAGTGCGTGGAGCTGCCTATAAGATTATAGAAGCCAAACAAGCCACTTATTATGGAATCGGTATGTCTCTTACTAGAATTACAAAAGCCATATTAGGGGATGAAAACAGTGTTTTCACCGTATCTGCCATGCTTCGTGGTGAGTACGGTCAGACAGAGGTGTATGCAGGGGTACCTTGTATCATCAATAAAAATGGAGTTCAGAGAGTTCTTTCTTTATCCTTAACAGAAGATGAAAAAGAACGTCTTAATAATTCCTGTGATACCCTTCGGGAAAGTTTTGAAGGTATTCTTTAATTAGGACATATTTGAGAAAGAGGGTGGGACTGAAATGCCTTTCTTAATCCTCTTTCTCAAGTCCACCGAATTGAAATTTTTGTAATTTTTTGCATTAATGTAAAAACTTTAAAAAAATATTGACAAAGAGATATTCCCATGCTATGATATACGAGGTTCGAAAAAAGAACCATTTAGATGCTGCTGTGGCACAGATGGTAGCGCACCTCATTGGTAGTGAGGAGGTCACGGGTCCGATTCCCGTCAGCAGCTCTGAAAACAAACGGGAAGTCTTAGTTATGAGACTTCCCGTTTTTGTCATATAAAAATGAAAAGAAGGAGGCGCATGGATATGAAGAAAACAAGAAAAAAGAAAAAAAGTAAATGGTCCATATTTTTAAAACCAATAAAAATTATTCTTTATTCGTTTCTAGCGGTCATGGTTTTAGGATGTCTGGCTGGTGGCGCCGTGTTTTTAAAATATCAAAAAGAAATATTAGCTTGCAAAGAAAAAGCAGAGTCTATTATGAGTAAGACAAGCAAGTCTGATTTTTCACAGCCTACTGACACGAGAATATACGATTCCTCAGGTACGTTAATAGGAACCATTAATTCAGGTCATTATGAGTACGTACCCATTACTGAAATCAATGAAAGTCTTCAGAATGCTTATATCGCTCAGGAGGACAGGCGGTTTTATAAGCACAAAGGTATTGATTATATCGGCCTTCTCCGTGCTGGACTTGTATATGTAAAGAATAAGGGAACCATTACCCAGGGAGGAAGCACCATAACCCAGCAGGTAATTAAGAATACTTATTTATCTCAGGAGAGGACCTTTCAGAGAAAGCTGACAGAATTTTTCGCAGCACCTCAGATGGAGAAAAAGTACTCTAAGCCGGAAATTCTGGAGTTTTATTGCAATACCAACTACTATGCCAATCGCTGTTATGGTGTGTCAGAGGCCAGTAGGTATTACTTTGATAAGGAAGCCAAGGACCTGACCATTTGGGAGGCTGCCACCCTTGCGGGAATCAGCAATAATCCATCAAAATACGATCCAGTGGCCCATCCTGAGACATCTCAGAAAAAGAGAAATCAGATCATCAGTAATATGGCACTGCGTAAACTGATTACAGAAGAAGAAAGTAATTATGCGAAAGAACAGCCTTTAACCGTGGCAAAGATATATGAACCAGGGATGAAGGAAAATTATCAAACCAGCTATGCCATTCATTCCACTACCTTAGAACTGATGAAGAATGATGGTTTTGTGTTTAAATATGTATTTGATAATAAGACAGCCTATGATGCCTATAAGGAACAGTATCAAGAGGTTTACCAGACAAAAAGTGATATGATAAGAAAAGGCGGGTTTGAAATACATACAAGCCTTGATAGTAATATTCAGAATCTACTTCAAAGCAATATAGATGAACGACTTAAGGCGTTTAAGGATGTTCAGGAGAATGGAAAGCTTGCTCTTCAAGGAGCGGCTGTCTGCATTGACAACCGAACAGGCTATGTAGTGGCCATTGTAGGCGGTCGTGGAACGGATGATGAATATAATAGAGGTTTTTTAAGCAGACGACAGCCAGGTTCCACAATTAAGCCTTTGATAGATTATGCTCCAGCCTTTGAAAGCGGATTTTATTATCCTTCCAGACTGGTTAACGACTATTTATTTGATAAGGGACCGAAGAACAGTGGAGGCAAGTATTTTGGCCCTATTTCAGTCAGGGAAGCCTTAAACCGAAGTCTAAACACGGTTGCATGGCAGGTACTTGCAGACATTGGTGTAGATAAAGGAATTTCATATCTTGGGAAAATGCGTTTTATGGGTTTAAGCTATATGGATAACGGAAATACCAGTATGAGTATTGGTGGCTTCACTGAGGGCGCTAGAGTGGTTGATATGGCAAAAGGGTATGCTGTACTGGCGAACAAAGGAATGTATAGCAACAAATCTTGTATCACCAGTATTAAAAGCCAATATGACGGTGAAGTTTATAACCAAAATCAGGCAGATGACCGGATCTTTACAGAGGATACTGCATACATGGTTACGGATGTCTTAAAGGGAACACTTGATAAGCCTTACGGAACAGGAGCTGGTCTTGGACTTAGTGTTCCGGCAGCAGGTAAGACTGGTACCACCAACAGCAACAAAGATACCTGGTTTTGTGGATACACAAAGTATTACACAACTGCCATCTGGGTAGGATACGATACTCCAAAAGCGATGCCAGGCGTTTACGGTAAGACTTATTCCGGAAGAATATGGCACGACTTTATGACTGAGATTAACAAAGACCTTCCTGCTATGGACTGGGATATGCCAGCTACGGTATCAATATCAAATGTGGACTCCATTGGTGAAAAAACCACCAGTGAGACAGGAAGAACGGATTTGTTCTCTTCCATAGCAGAAGCAACCGCAAGAGCCAATTCTTCCAAGTGGCAGCAGGAGGAGGAGCGTAAGAAACTAGATTCCCAGAACCAGAAGAATCTAGAAGCAGCACAAGCATCAAAGATGGCAGCAGATCAGGCTGCGGCTGCAATTTCAGCTACCATTGCAGAGTTAAATGGACTTCAGTACAGAGACAGCACAACCGATGATAAGATCAATACAGCTAAGATGCTTCTTGAGCAGTTGGTTGGAACAGAGTACTATGATGGCTTAAGTCCTCAATTAGAGAGTGCGATTAACCATGCCATGTCTCTACCAAAAAAAGAAGAGTCTACCTCAAAACCTCAGGAGATTGGTCCTGGCATGACAAAACCCGTTGAAACCACAACCCCTGTGTTTCCTGGAGATATGGATCGTGGTGAGGAAGACGAGCCAGATGGAAGTCCAGGCGGTTTCGATTATGGTCCGGTCCAACAGGAACCGGGGATGTAATCTAGAATAATTGCTTCAAAACATTGTTTTTTCCAGTCGTTGGGTATATAATGGGCTATGCGGCAGCTAGGTTGCCGCGTAGCCGGTCAATTGGGCTGGCCCATCATAAGAAAGAAGATATAGGAGTGTGTTCACAATGAGTAAAATAAGAACAAGATACGCACCGAGTCCTACAGGCCGCATGCACGTAGGTAATTTAAGAACTGCAATGTATGCTTACCTAATTGCAAAACATGAAGGCGGTGATTTTCTTCTCCGTATAGAAGATACAGATCAGGAACGTTTTGTAGAAGGAGCGGTTGAGATCATTTACAGAACCCTGGAAGAGACTGGTTTGGTTCATGACGAAGGTCCGGATAAAGACGGAGGCGTGGGTCCCTATGTTCAGAGTGAGCGCCAGGCATCCGGTATCTATCTGGATTATGCAAAGAATCTGATTGAAAAGGGAGAAGCATATTACTGCTTCTGTAACCAGGAAAGACTGGATACCTTAAAAAAGGTGGTAGAAGGACAGGAGATCATGACTTATGATAAGCATTGCCTTCACCTTTCCAAAGAAGAGGTAGAAGAAAAGCTGGCATCAGGAATCCCTTATGTCATCCGTCAAAACAACCCTACCGAAGGAAAAACAACCTTTCACGATGAGATTTACGGAGATATCTCTGTAGACAATTCAGAACTTGACGATATGGTACTGATTAAGTCTGATGGGTATCCCACTTATAATTTTGCTAACGTGGTAGATGACCATTTGATGGGTATTACCCATGTGGTAAGAGGAAATGAATATTTATCCTCATCCCCTAAATATAATCGCCTTTATGAAGCCTTTGGCTGGGAAGTTCCTGTATACGTTCACTGCCCGCTGATTACCAATGAAGAGCATAAAAAGTTAAGCAAGAGAAGCGGACATGCTTCTTATGAGGATTTGATTGAGCAAGGCTTTATTTCAGAAGCTGTGGTTAATTATGTAGCTTTATTAGGCTGGTCTCCAGAAAGCAATCAGGAGATATTTACCCTTGATGAGCTGATAAAAGAATTTAACTACCACAATTTAAGTAAATCTCCAGCCGTGTTCGATATGACGAAACTGAAATGGATGAACAGCGAATACATGAAATCCATGGATTTGGATCAGTTTTATGAGCTGGCAGAGCCTTATATAAAAGCAGTGATTAAAAAAGATATGAATCTAAAAAAGATTGCAGCTATGGTGAAAACAAGAATAGAGATATTCCCAGATATTGCGGATCTCATTGATTTCTTTGAATCCCTGCCAGAATACGATTTATCCATGTACACAAATAAAAAGATGAAAACCAACAGTGAAGCCTCTCTTGCTTTATTAGAGGAGATACTGCCTATCCTGGAAGCTCAGGAGGATTATAGCAATGACGCACTTTACGGCGTACTTTCAAAGTATGTCGCAGAAAAAGAATATAAGACAGGCTTCGTAATGTGGCCAATCCGCACAGCAGTATCTGGAAAACAGATGACTCCTGCTGGTGCAACTGAGATTATGGAGGTCCTCGGCAAAGAGGAATCTTTAAACAGGATCCGAAAAGGAATCCAGCTTTTGAGCAACCAGTCTTTATAAGATAATAAAGGAGAAGCAGAGGTTCCGGTTCATCCGGGCCCCTGCTTTTCTTTCATCACAAGGGAGGAAAACATGGAGGAAGAGGTTGTTTACGAAGGAGCACAAAAAGAAGCCATCCTTCATTTTAAAGGCCCGATGCTGGTGCTTGCCGGGCCGGGGTCCGGGAAAACCTTTACCATTACTCACCGCATCTGCCATTTAATTAAAAACCAGGGGGTGGATCCTGCTAATATCCTGGTCATTACCTTTACAAAATCAGCTGCTGGGGAGATGAAAGATCGTTTTGAAAGCCTTATGGATGGAAGGACATCCTCTGTAAGCTTTGGTACATTTCACGCCATATTTTTTAGAATCTTAAAGTTTGCCTACCGCTACGATGCCAGGAGTATCGTAAGAGAAGAACAAAGAATCCAGTACATAAAAGAAGAAATGGATAAATGCAGCATGGAGGTAGAGGATGAAGCTGATTTTGTAGCTTCTATTCTAACTGAAATCAGTTCCGTAAAAGGGGAAATGATTGGGCTGGACCATTATTATTCTAAAAACTGCTCTGAGGAAATCTTTAAGCAGCTCTATCTTGGATATGAAGATCGTTTGCGACGAGCAGGTCTGATTGATTTTGATGATATGTTGGTGCTTTGTTATGAATTATTTACTCAAAGAAAGGATATTTTAGAGGCGTGGCAGAAAAAATATCAGTACATACTTGTAGATGAATTTCAGGATATCAACCGGGTTCAGTATGAGATTATTCGAATGTTGGCGGCTCCGGAAAATAACCTTTTTATCGTAGGTGATGATGATCAGTCCATTTACCGGTTCCGGGGAGCAAAACCTGAGATCATGCTTGGATTTGAAAAAGATTATAAGGATGCCAAGAAGGTACTCTTAAATGTTAATTTTAGAAGCACCAGAGATATTGTTAAGACGGCTGGGAAATTAATTTCTAACAATGAGATGCGTTTTCCTAAAAACATTGTTACGAAAAAAGGACCTGGAAAGCCGGTAATTACAAGGACCTGGCAAGATCCCAAAGAAGAAACCACTGAAATCGTACAGGAAATCATGGATTATAAAAAAGCTGGCTTTTCCTGGTCAGACATAGCGGTGCTGTACCGAACCAATATGGGGCCAGGACTTCTCATTGAAAGGCTTATGGAATATAACATTCCCTTTTCCATGAAGGATTCTGTTCCAAATCTCTATGATCACTGGATTTGCAAGAACATTGTAGCTTATATTAAGGGAAGCCTTGGAGATTTAAGCCGTTCCAATGTGTTTCAGTTTATAAATCGTCCCAATCGTTATATCAGCCGGGATGCTCTGGAAGGACCAACGGTTAATTGGGAATCCATAAAATCCTTTTATCAGGATAAGGGCTTTATGGTGGAACGGATCGAACAAATGGAATATGATCTTAGGATGATTAAAACCATGGATCCAATCGCCGCCATAAACTATATCAGAAAAGTGATTGGATATGACGATTATATCAGAGAATATGCCCAGTACCGAAGGATGAAGCCAGAAGAACTTTTTGAGATTCTGGATCAGATGAAAGAAAGTGCGGCAAGCTATCCCACTTATGACCAGTGGTTTCATCATATGAAAGAATACGGAGAGGAATTAAAAGCCCAGGCATTGAAACGGGGAGAGAGCATTGATGGTGTTGCTCTTATGACTATGCATAGCTCTAAGGGATTGGAATATGAGATTGTATATATATTAGATGCCAATGAAGGCGTGACCCCTCATCATAAGGCAGTTCTTCCGGCTGACCTAGAAGAAGAGAGACGAATGTTTTATGTGGCTATGACGAGAGCCAAGGAACGGCTTCATGTCAATTATGTCAGGGAACGATATAGCAAAAAGCAGGAAGTTTCCCGCTTTGTGAAAGAATATCTAAATAGGGAATAAGAGAGGAGAATGGGGATGAAGTCATGTGTACACATTTATTGTGGTGATGGAAAGGGTAAGACAACGGCTGCCATAGGTCTTTCTGTACGGGCGGCTGGTTGTGGCAAAAAGGTCCTTATCACTCGCTTCTTAAAGACGGACCATTCTGGTGAAGTAAACGTTTTAAATACAATACCTGGTATTTCAGTTACACCTTGTGAACGGAGTTTTGGATTCTTCACTAAAATGACAGAGGACCAGAAAAAAGAAGCCGCCATTTATTATTCCCAATTGCTAACCTCCACCTTAGATAAAGCGGTGGAAGAGGAATACGATCTTTTGGTTATGGATGAGATTATGGCAGTGTGCAATTATGGTCTGGTAGATGAGAAGGAAGTTTATGAATTTCTCTCTCATCGCCCAGAGGGACTGGAAGTTGTTTTAACTGGAAGAAACCCTTCCGAAACACTTGCTAATATGGCTGATTACGTATCTGAGATTAAAAAAGTAAAGCATCCCTATGATCAGGGGTTGAATGCAAGAAGAGGAATTGAATATTAAAAGCAAAATCCCTTGATTTTTCATAAATTGTCTGTTAGAGTGGAGGCAGACATACATGCGAGTATGTTTTCACAACTAGATTAATTGAAAAAGAGAGGTAACAGGATGGCACAGGATCCTAACTTAGTAAACGAAGAGATGGAATCCCAGGAGGAGATGACAGTAACACTTACCTTGGATGACGGATCAGAGCTGGAGTGCGTAGTACTTACCATTTTTGCAGCAGCGGAGAGAGACTATATCGCACTTCTGCCAATGGATGGCCCTGAGGCAGAAGAAGGAGAAGTGTATCTGTATCGTTATTCTGAAAGTGAAGACGGACAGCCAGATCTTCAGAATATTGAAAATGATGATGAATATGAGATCGTTGCAGATGCTTTTGACCAATTACTGGATGAAGCTGAATATGATGAATTAGTAGGCGAAGACGAGGAATAATCGTTTAAAAACCGGGACATGTCCTTATGAGGGCATGTCCCGGTTTTATACTATAATTCTTCTGGCCAACGAAAATAATACCTTGGTGAGCTTACTTTGCTGTAAAGCCTTTGAAGCAGTGCAGAGCAAGATAATATGAAAAAGACTTCAAGAGCCGTGCTGACAATGCCTGAGATGATGAGTAAAACAGCAGATATCATGGTGATTCCAATCATACAGATAAGATAAGGCCAATACTCCGTCGGATACATACCGTATAATTTCCATATCACCATATACAGGCAGATGAGCAGTGAAAAAGAAGCCATAAAGGATAAGACCACATGAAGGACGGATGTAAATGGCTGGGCATCTGGTAAGTAAGGAGTTAAAACGCCAAAGGTCAGGAATAAAAGAGCAGCGATACTAAAGGCTTTCTCCTTTTCGTTGCGGGGAAGGTTTAAGATAACCCGCTTTAGGACACAGTAAAAATAAGTTCCTACTATAATACCCCAAAGCAAAAATATATTTTTGCGCCCGTATAAGTTTCCCAGTACAGAAAAATTCGTAGTAAACCAGTCAGTTCCCCAAGCAAAGAGCAGAGTATATATGGGGATTATAATGTAAGCGGTAATGGTTATTAAGAGCATATGGAACCTCCCAAATGTTATCTCTTAATATTGTGTCAAAAATTGTTGAAAATAATAGCAAATTTAAGAAATTTTATAAAAAATATATTTTAGAAAAAAACAGTGATGCTTATAAATTACAATCTTCTAAGTCCCTTGTGGAGGTAATTCCTATAAACTGCATATCTTCAGGGATTGGTGCCTCAAAAGAAAGAGTTACTTTTTTAATTGGATGAACAAAATCAAGACGAAAGGAATGGAGCGCCTGACGCTTAATGTATCGGTAATCCGGGTGGTATAAAAAATCCCCAGGAAGAGGAAATCCAATGGATTTTAGGTGGACTCTAATTTGATGTGTTCGTCCTGTCTCCAGCTTAAGTCCTACCAGAGAATGATCGGTGGCTGGCTGGTAATACAAACGTTTATAGTGGGTAAGAGCTTCTTCTCCCTCTTGGCTTGTACATCGTTCGATGGTAGAACCTTCCACCCGACGGATGGGGGCATCGATAATCCCCTGTTTTGGAAGTTTTCCGCATACAATGGCTAGATAGTTTCGGTTAATCTCTCTTTTTTTTACCATATCAGACAGAATGCATGCACTAAGAGGATTCTTTGCCAGAATTAAAAGACCTGTGGTATCCCGGTCCAGTCGATTGATTGCCCGATAAATGAAATTTTCACCTTTTTCTTTGAAATAATAGGCAATCCCATTGGCCAGTGTATGATAAAAGTTCCCCTGAGATGGGTGGATTGGGATTCCAGCGTCCTTATTAACCACCATAAGGTGTTCATCTTCATAAACGATATGAAGAGGCATTTTGGTGGGTACAATATTTTCAGAACTTTCCTCCTCAGATATTAAAACCGTAAGGATATCTCCTTCTTTCAATTTGTGGATGGTGTATACAAGCTTCCCATGGATGGTCAGCCCGTTTTCTGTATTTCGAAGGTGGCGGATAAGTTTTTGGGAATATCCTTGATCCAGGAGATACCTCTCTACTGTCATATCATTTTGAGATTGTTTTATGTGATAATTCATAGTCATTTTCATAAAGGGATTCTATCATGTCATCATGGGATTGACAAGATAAAACGAAAGGTTATAATTAGCTTGTATAAAACAAAGGAGGACATTTTATGTTCAATCAGGAAATTTACGATCTGTTGGAAGCAGAATTTGAAAAGAACCAACTGGAAGAAGATGTAGAAGAAGTTTTGCTTGATTTATCAGAAGCCTTGGCAGATCAAGGAATTATGGATAAAGAAGTGAGTTTAAAGGAATCCTATGGAAAGACAGTCGTTGAAGCTGTGGGAATCTGCTCGGAAGAAGACGAAGAGGTAATCGTACTGATCAAACGGGTAAAAATTGGAAAGAAAGAATTTGAAATTGAGGATTATTTTCTATAATAGATAAATGAAAAGAGGAAATGGAGGCGTATTACTTATGAAGGTATTTCGTCAGGAATACTCGCCAAAGGAATTAGGAATTGATTTGTTGTGCGATGTGGTGGGAGCACTTTTATTTAATATTGGTATCTATAATTTTGCCATAAACGCAGAGTTTGCTCCGGTTGGGATATCAGGTGTCGCATTGATTTTGCGTTATTTGTTTGGTCTGCCTATGGGAATTATGACCATTGTCTTAAATATTCCTATCATACTTGTAAGTTATCGGCTTCTTGGAAAACGATTTTTGATCCGTTCCATGAAAAGCATGGTTATATTCGCTCTGGTATTGGATTATGTGGTCCCTCTTTTTCCTGTATACAATGGAAATCCTCTTTATGCTTCGGCCTGTACTGGAATCTTTTCTGGATTAGGCCTAACCATCGTCTATATGAGAAACTGCTCCACAGGAGGAACTGACTTCCTGGTTATGGCTCTCCGTAAGATATTTCCTCATTTTACCATAGGTCAGATCTCTTTGGTTATTGATGCTATCGTCATACTTTTGGGAGGATTTGTGTTTAGAAATGTAGATGCGGTCATTCTTGGTCTTGTCTCCTCTATAGTAACCACCATGGCCATAGATAAAATTATGTATGGCCTGGGGGCTGGTAAACTGGTTTTTGTTGTCACGGACCATGAACGAGAGGTTGCCCTGCATATCGAAGAAGCAACTGGAAGAGGTTGTACCTTTTTGCATGGTCAAGGTTCCTACTCAATGGATGATAAGAAGATCGTAATGTGCGCCTGCAATAACAAACAGGTGGTGCCAATTCGAAGAGCCATTCACGAAGTGGATTCCGGGGCATTTTTGATTATCACGGATTCCAATGAAGTTTATGGAGAGGGATTTAAGGAAATTGGCGGTCAGTGGTAATGCTTTTCCTTTCCGGATACGTGATCTACGATGCTGTCATCTTTTAAGAAGCTAGCTCTTTTCACGCTGTCAGTTCCAAATTTATTCCGAATATGGTCAACTGCTTTTTCCATCTCTTTTCTTTTTCTAATTTGTTCCGATTCAAAAAGGTTTAACTGGCAGTATCCATCTTCTGTTATTTTGGTGGTGCGCACCCCAATCAGCCGAAGAGGCGTTCGGTCCCAAAAATCCTTTAATAATCTGCAGGCAGTCTCATAGATAATAGAGGTAGAATCCGTAGGATTATTTATGGTGGTTTGATGAGACTGGCTGCGAAAATCCCAGTCTTTTATCTCAACGCATACACAGTCGCACAGCACACGATCCTGGCGAAGTCTTGCACCTACAGTCTCGCATAAGGACAGCAAAACCTGATTTGCCGAATCCAAGTCGTCAATGTCGTGGGAAAGGGTGGTGCTGTTTCCATAGCCTTTGTTTAAGGGCTCTCGTTCTTCTACAGGATCGTTATCAATCCCGCAGGCATAATTATGAATCAGTACCGCATACTTTTCCCCCAGAAGGCGTTTTAAGTAACTGACGTTGCAGGCGGCTAAATCCCCGATGGTGTGAATGCCAATACTTTCCATCTTTTTCCTTGCGGAATGACCTACGAAAAATAGTTCTCCAATGGGGAGAGGCCACATCTTTTTCTCAATCTCATGATCAAACAGAGTATGGCACAAGTTTGGCTTCTTAAAATCCGATGCCATCTTTGCCAAAAGCTTATTTGGCGCAATTCCAATATTCACCGTAAATCCCAGTTCTTCATAAACTCGTTCCCGTATTTGGTTGGCTACAGCGATGGGAGATCCAAATAGATGGATGGTGGTGGTCATATCAAGAAAAGCTTCGTCTATACTAAATTTTTCCATATCAGGTGTATAATCCCCTAAAATAGCCATGAGTTGTCGTGATTTTCTTAAATACGTATCAAAATGAGGTGGAACAATCGTCAGGTCAGGACATTTTCTCAATGCATGGACGAGAGGTTCTCCAGTGGTGATTCCATATTTTTTAGCCGGTGTGGATTTTGCCAGCACGATTCCGTGTCTGGCTTTTTCATCGCCCCCAACTGCGGAAGGAATCGTACGTAGGTCCAGAGCGTCTGGGTCCTTTTCCAGTCGGTCTACAGACTCCCAGCTTAAAAATGCGGAATTTACATCAATATGAAAAATCAGGCGCTTGCGTTCCATCATAGACTCCTTTCTTTCTATCTTATTATACCGAAAATATGTTCGAAAAGTAAAGGGCATATTTAAAAAAACTGCGGAATAGGATAAAATAAAGTCAAGCGGGAGGCTCTTTTATGAGGCGTTTCATAGGAGCATTTCTGGTAGTGGCGGCCTTTGTTCTACTTTTCATAACAGGAACTGTAGTTTCTAACCGGATAGAAACAGAGACTGCCAACAGAAAAATAACGGTAGATGAAGAGAAAAAAGAAAAACAGCCCATCCAGACAAAGGATGAATTAAACCTTTATGCTCAGTCCGCAGTTTTAATGGATGCCTCGACGGGCCGTGTCTTATATGGAAAGAATGAAGAGCTGGTACGTCCCATGGCCAGTACAACAAAAATAATGACCTGTATTGTTGCCTTAGAGTATGGGAATCTCTCTGATGAAGTAACTGCCAGTCAAAATGCAGCCTCTCAGCCTAAGGTTCATTTGGGCGTTTACAAAGGAGAGAAATTCCTTTTAAAAGACTTACTCTACAGTCTGATGCTGGAGTCCCATAATGATGCAGCCATGATGATAGCAGAGCATGTGGGAGGAAGTATGGAAGGCTTTGCCAAGATGATGAACGATAAGGCAAAAGACATAGGATGCAACAATACCTATTTTATAACGCCCAATGGTCTGGATGCGAAGGAAGAAAAGGATGGACAGGTGAAAGAACATTCCACTACAGCCGAAGATCTTGCTAGAATCATGAATTACTGCATCGGACAGTCGCCAAAGAAAAAGGAGTTTCTGGAAATAACTGGAACCCAGAGCTATTCGTTTCAGGATCTGCAAAGAAAACGAAATTATAGCTGTAACAATCACAATGCACTTTTGACCTCCATGAGCGGAGCCTTCTCTGGAAAAACGGGTTTCACTGGAGGAGCCGGTTATTCCTATGTGGGGGCTTTGAAAAATGAGGATAGAGTCTTTACCATTGCTCTGTTGGGGTGTGGCTGGCCGCCTCATAAGACATATAAATGGTCGGATGCCAGAAAGTTGTTCCAATATGGGCTGGAGCGTTTTCGTTATAGAGATGTATACCAGGAAACCAGGTTTGAAGATATCTATATAAAAGAAGGGGTACCGCCATCAGGCAAACTGGAAGAGCCAGTTATGGTATCTTGCGGAATCAGTGATTCAGAGGAAAAGAGTCTAAAGATGCTACTGGCAGATGATGAAAAGATAACCGTACAGACTGAAATACCAAAGGAATTAAAGGCTCCAGTTACAAAAGGCCAGACGGTTGGTTCTGTGGTTTATTTGTTAAATGGAGAGGTTTTAAAAAGTTACCCCGTCTCCTTAAAAGAAGGTGCAAAAAGGCTGAACGCTATCTGGTATGCAAAGACCATTATAAAAAACTATCTATCCATGCCAGGTTGTAAATCCATATTCTCTTTCTATTAAAAATTCAATATGGTATACTAGAGAATGTGACTGACGGTATGATTACGATTGGAGGATGACATAAAGATGAAAGAAGCAGGAAATAACGCCATTGGACGAATCTGTCTAGAAAGGCTTCCAAATACAAGGGATCTGGGCGGAATCAAAACTGCAGACGGAAGGAGTATTCTTCCAAGAAGGCTAATACGCAGTGGAACCTTATTCGAAGCCACCGAAGGAGATCTTCAGATTTTAGCGGGAGAATGCGGACTTGGAACTATTATTGATTTCAGGACAGAGACAGAGCGAAAACAAAAACCAGACCCTGAGATACCGGGGATTTTAAATATATTTAATCCAATACTTGATGAAAAGACAGTAGGAATTACATTTGAAGAAGAGAAAAAACAAGAGAAAGTGGAAATGTTTGCTGGTCTCATCGACCATGCAGCATCTCTTGGAGGTAAGCCGGAACGATATATTAGTAAGCTATATGAAGATCTTGTTCTCAGTGATTCTGCCGCAAAACAGTACGGACGATTTTTTGATCTTCTACTGGAAGCCGATGGCCGGGCGGTGCTCTGGCACTGCAGTGCAGGCAAAGACAGAGTAGGAATTGGAACAGCCCTTTTGTTATCTGCCTTATGGGTAGATCGTGAGACCATAGTAAACGATTTTGTTCAGACCAATACCTATGTGATGGACGGAGCAGAGAAAGTTGCCTCTATGGTCAGAGATAAAACAGGAGATCATCTGCTGGCTGACTGTGTCCGTGTTCTTTTAACGGTTTCGGAAGATTACATCAATCAGGCATTTCATGCCATTGAATCTAGTTACGATACCATAGATACATATCTTACAAAGCGGATTGGCCTTTCTTTGGAGAAAAAGAATTTGCTAAGACAAAAATTCTTGACTGCAAGTTCTTTCGAATAAGTAAATAGATAGAGATTGCTTTTCTTAATAACAAAAAACACCATGATGGTAAGATACAGAAGAAGTATCTGGCCACCATGGTGTTTTTCATTGGTTTATAGTCTAATCCTATGCATTTAAAATAAGACAATCTCCATCCTGTAAAGAAGTCTGTCCATCAGGGATCAAAGATTTTCCGGCCCGCTGAATTAGAAAAATCAGGGTATCGCTTGGAAGAGTCAGCTCGCTGATCTTTTGGTTTACCCAAGGGTGATACGGTCCAATCTGAACCTCCCGAAGCTTCATTCTGTGATCGGTGTAATCTGGTGTATTTAAGATGATAGAATCCTCTGCTAGCACCATGGTATCTCCTCTTGGTATCAGGGTTCTGCCTTCTCGGATAATCATAACTGCCATCATTCCGTTTGGAATAATAATATCTTTTAGAGTCTTATTAATCCAGGGATGTCCTTTGGGAAGTCGTATTTCAGTCAGATTAACTGCCGGATTATCGCTGTAATCGTTAAAGGTACGAAAGATATTGTCTGTAGCACCAATTACGTTTAACTTCTTCGCCATCCATGGAAGCAAAGATCCTTGAATGGAAACGGATAAAAGACAGACACAAAAGACGATATGAAAGATATCAAGTTCAAGTGCAGAAGGGCTTAAAACAGCCAGTATGGCAAATACGATAGAGACAGCTCCTCTAAGTCCAGCCCATGAAATAAGTAATTGTTGGCGAAAGGGAACTTTAAAAGGAGTTAGAATTACAAATACTACAAGAGGTCTGGCAATAAAAAGTAAGAATGCCCATATGCCTATGGACGGCAAAATAACGGGAGTAATTCTCGAAGGAAAGCATAAAAGTCCAAGCAGGAAAAACAAAACAATCTGCATCATTCCAGTGATTCCGTCAAAAAAGTGGACCATCTCCGCCTTGTAATGAATCTTACTGTTTCCTATAATGATACCTGCAATGTATACGCTTAAAAATCCGTTCCCACCTACGGAATTGGACAAGCCATAGGTCAATAGGGCCACGGATAGACCGAATATGGGCAACATTTCCCTAGACCTAAAATGTTCCATGCGGAATATAAAATAACCGGCTAAACCAGCGATCGCACCAAAGAGAAGTCCAAATACAATCTCTTCTCCAAAGATGAGCCCTACAGAAGCAGGAGATGATTTCCCGTTCATAATTCCAAGTACTATAATGGTAAGCATGTAAGATACCGGGTCATTGCTTCCGCTTTCCACTTCAAGAACAGAGGCCATTCCGTTTACTAGATTTAACTTTTTTACTCTTAATATGGAAAATACGCTTGCGGCATCCGTTGAGCTTAAGATGGAGCCAATTAAAAAACCTTCAAGCAAAGATGTTTTTAAAACGAAATAACAAAAGAATGCGGCCAGGACAGCCGTTAGAATTACGCCTAAGCTGGAAAGGATAATGGATTTGGCTGCCACGGGTTTAGCCTCATGCCAGTTGGTACAAAATCCTCCGTAAAACATGATGAATATCAATGCGATAGAACAGATGGTTTCTGAAAGTGCATAATCGGAAAAGTTAATTCGAAAGATCCCGTCGGTTCCAAACATCATGCCTAGAAGTATAAAAAGAAGCAATGACGGAACGCCGATGCGGTAAGACAGGTTACTTGCCAGAATACAGAGAATGCAGATAATGGCAGCTACGATTAGATATATTTCCATGAATTCCCTCCTTGATTTCGGTGTCAGAATCAAGTATAGCATAATAATCCACTATAAGAAAAGAAGAAAATAAATTGAAGAAAATAAAATCCCGTGATATAGTAGGTATGCTTATTTCATGCGGGAAAGGAAGTTTGGTACTATGGATATGAAAAAAATTGCAACGGTTCTGGCAGGCAATACCATATATGCTTTGGCAGTTTCGCTGTTTATATTACCGGGTGGCTTGATTACAGGAGGGACAACCGGGCTTGCATTGGTGGCGTACAACCAGTTTGACATTCCGGTAGCTGCTTTTGTAGCTGTCTTTAACATATTTATGTTTATTGCGGGAGTCATGGTTCTTGGAAAGGCATTTGCATTTACTACCTTAATCAGCACCTTTTATTATCCGTTTATCCTTGGGATTTTTGAACGGGTACTGGGCAAATCTGGCCTTACGGATGACCGGATGCTGGGGACCGTATTTGCAGGTATTTTAATTGGTGTTGGTATTGGAATGGTAATTCGGGCTGGGGCCTCAACTGGAGGTATGGATATTCCTCCCCTGATTCTCAATAAAAAGAAGCATCTGTCCGTATCACTTACCATGTCTGTATTTGATTGTATGATTTTACTTTCTCAGATGATCTTTTCTAATAAAGAACAAATCTTATATGGAATTCTTCTGGTGCTTATCTATACGGTGGTTCTTGATAAGGTGCTTTTGATTGGAAGAAACCAGATGCAGGTTAAAATTATCAGTGATAAATATGAAGAGATCAACCAAAATATACAAGAAAAGATGGACCGTGGAACCACTCTTTTAGGCAGCGAGGGTGGTTATATGCGTCAAGCCTCATATACAGTACTTACCGTCATATCCGGAAGGCAGCTATCTAAGCTAAATGAGCTTGTAATGAGCATTGACCCACAGGCATTTATGATCATCAATAAGGTCAATGAAGTGAGGGGAAGAGGCTTTACACTTCATAAAGAATACAGACGAAGGTAAGGTAAATTTACGTATTCTTACAGATTACAGTCTAAGGTTTACAGTTTTAAAAACTCTATTGACTTGCCATCTTTTCAGGTGCTATACTGTGCCCGAAGCAAAGATAGGACGCAGAGAGGAAGCAAGAACATGATAAGGAATAAAACCAGTTGTATCTGCTTTGTCATATTAATGACAGCAGTGTTAACGGCTGGCTGCGGCAGTAAGAAAGCTGTAGATTCCGTAAGGACCCCTGGGATAACGACGGAATCAGAAACTGCGGCCAGCAATATGGAAAAAGCAATGATGCAGGAGGATTTAGCGGAGGTTGAAGGTCAGGAAGGACCAGGAGCCACAGAAAGCAGCGAAAGTCCTGAAGTGGAACAGCGGGCAGAGGCATTTGCTGAGAAAATCCAGGAGGCCATAGCAGACCGGGACTTAGAGTCATTGGCAGATTTATTATTATATCCTTGTAGCTTTATAAGCA
Organism: uncultured Eubacteriales bacterium; assembly: GCA_963528005.1. Lineage (GTDB taxonomy): Bacteria > Bacillota > Clostridia > Lachnospirales > Lachnospiraceae > Lacrimispora. The sequence continues at coordinate 39,382 of CAURSM010000006.1, read as the reverse complement.
TGGATAAAGAGACCATAGTATTTGAAAAAAGGGAAGAGTTATTAAAGTTAAATCCGGATATGGTATTTGGAGATGATTTGATGATAGCGGTGGCCAATGTTGACACAGGTTCTCTTAATACCGTAGAAAAAAATATAGTACTGGGAGAGGGAGAATCCAAAATCACATTCCAGTCCAGCCAGGATGGAAGTTTTGGCATAATTGAAATCAAAGAATAGCTATGTTAAAAATTAACAAAATTAAAAGACAAAAATATACAAAACGACGGATATCTCGACATAATACGTCAAAGTGATTAGGATCGTACAGAACAGGGAACAATTAGTTGTGGAAACCACATAGTTTTCTGTTCTTTTTTTGTTAAAAACTGCTTGTAAATCATCTGGTTTAATTATACAATTATAATCGGCAGAAATAAGTGTTAATTATAATTCATCGGTTTCCTATCGTATAGAATTATATATTTATTACAAAATGGAGGATTGCAAAATGAGTAATTCAACACAAACATCAGCAAGTAATCGAATTCATGCTTTGCTTGATGAGAATAGTTTTGTTGAAGTTGGCGGCTACGTTACAGCAAGGAGCACTGACTTTAACATGTCAGCAAAGGAAACTCCGGCTGACGGTGTTGTTACTGGCTACGGTACAATTGAAGGCTGTCTTGTTTATGTTTACAGCCAGGATGCATCAGTTCTCGGTGGTTCAGTAGGAGAGATGCATGCGAAAAAAATCACAAAACTTTACAATATGGCTATGAAGACAGGTGCACCAGTCGTTGGTCTGGTTGATTGTGCAGGATTAAGACTTCAGGAAGCAACCGATGCATTAAATGGTTTTGGCGAAGTGTATTTAAGCCAGACACTGGCATCTGGTGTGATTCCTCAGATTACAGCAGTGTTTGGAGCTTGTGGCGGCGGTATGGCTGTATCAGCAGCGATGTCAGACTTCACATTCATGGAGACAAAAGGCGGTAAGCTATTTGTTAACGCTCCTAACGCGATTCAGGAAAATTACACAGAGAAGTGCAATACAGCTTCCGCTGATTTCCAGAGCAAAGAAACTGGTTTGGTAGATTTTATTGGAGAAGGAGAAGAAATCCTGTCACAGATTAGGACACTGATTTCCATTCTTCCTGCTAACAATCAGGACGACCTTTCTTACACAGAATGCAGCGACGATTTAAATCGCATCAGCTCTGATTTATCAAATTATGTTGGAGATACCACCATTGCACTGACTCAGATTTCTGATGATCAGTTCTTTATGGAAACAAAGAAGAATTATGCTCCTTCTATGGTAACTGGCTTTATTCGCTTAAACGGCCAGACAATTGGCTGTGTTGCTAATAAGACAGAAGCTTATGATGAAGGCGGCGTTAAGACTGCTCAGTATGATGCTTTGTTAACAGCTGAGGGTTGTACAAAAGCAGCAGAATTTGTAAATTTCTGCGATGCATTTGAAATTCCTCTTCTTACCCTTGTTAATGTAAAAGGTTATGAAGCGACAAAGTGTGCAGAAAAAGCAATCGCGAAAGCTTCTGCAAAACTGACCTATGCATTTGCGAATGCAACAGTACCAAAAGTAACGGTTGTTATTGGTAATGCATTTGGAACCGCTTATTTAACCATGAACAGCAAATCCATTGGAGCTGATGTTGTGTATGCTTGGCAGAACGCTTCCATCGGCATGATGGATTCACAGGAAGCTGCGAAGATCATGTATGCTGATGAGATCGCAAAAGCTGATGATGGAAAAGCTCTGATTACAGAGAAGGCTGAAAGCTACAAGCAGGTTCAATCCAGCGCTGTATCCGCAGCAAGGAGAGGATATGTTGATGATATCATTGATGCCAGCGAGACAAGAGCAAGGGTTGCAGCTGCATTTGAGATGTTATTTACAAAAAATGAGGATCGTCCCGCAAAAAAACATGGCACGATTTAGAATGAGGTGACAGGAATATGAAACTGAATTTGAAACGAATCGCAATGGGACTTACTATGGCTGTCTGCCTCCTTTCATTCTCTATAAGCAGTAAGGCTGAAACCGCTCCACAACAGGTAGATCCCAATGCACAGTCACAGCTTGAGCAGATTGCGGAACCATTTCTTCAGATGTTTGTAGATTTAAAAGACGAAGATGTGGAAAAGTTTAAGACTCAGGCGGAACAGGCGGCTATCTTTTCTAAGGCAGCAGATTCTTGGAAGAGCTTAAAGCCAGAGCTGGGAGAATTGGTATCTATCGGAGACGATGTTAAGATAACGACTACACCAGAAGGATACAGTGCAACCGTGAATGCTGTTTTTGAAAAGAAGAGCATAACGTTCACAGTTGCTATGGATTCTACTTTAACAAAGATAGTGTCAGTGGACTTCACACCAGAGAAGAGTGGAAACAGCCAGGAAGATTTATATGGCTGGCTGGCAGTAGGAGCTATCGTACTTGTGCTGGCAATTATCTGTGTACGCAAGTTTAACAGTGGATCTGATGATACCTCAGAAGGATCAAGCACCAGTGCACCAGCAGTTGTTTCATCTGCACCACAGGTAGCGACAGCAAGTCAGGCAGAAGTAAATCTTATGGATGATATGGAATTGGTGATTGTTCTTATTGCTGCAATTGCAGCAAGTACAGGAAGTTCACCAAGCGGTCTGGTTGTCCGTTCAATCAAACGTGCACCAGCTAGTAAATGGAAAAATGCTTAAATAATCAGGAGGATTTTCATCATGAAAAATTATACAATCACAGTAAATGGTAATGTTTATAACGTATCCGTAGAAGAAGGTACCACACAGGTTGCAGCACCAAGAGTAGCAGCTCCAGTAGCAGCTCCAGCTCCAGTGGCAGCAGCTCCAGCCCCAGTAGCAGCAGCTCCAGCTCCAGCAGCGGCTCCAGCTCCAGCAGGTTCTCAGGGTTCTGTTACCGTTCCAGCTCCAATGCCAGGTAAGATTCTTGGTGTTAAAGTAAGCGTAGGACAGGCAGTAAAAAAAGGCGATGTATTAGTTATTCTTGAAGCTATGAAGATGGAAAACGAAATCGTAGCAGCAGCTGATGGAACCGTTGCAAGCATCAATGTGTCTAATGGCGATACTGTAGAGTCTGGCTCCACATTAGTAACACTGAACTAAGATGATTAACAATGACCAGGAGGTAAGACAATGGCAGATATAGAGAAAAAGCCAGTCAAGATTGTAGAGACAGCCCTTCGTGATGCTCATCAGTCTTTGATTGCTACAAGAATGACAACCGATCAGATGCTTCCTATCGTAGAGAAGATGGATCAGGTTGGATATCATGCAGTAGAGTGCTGGGGTGGCGCAACCTTTGATGCGTGCCTTCGCTTTTTAAAGGAAGATCCTTGGACAAGACTTAGAAAGTTAAAGGATGGCTTTAAGAACACAAAACTGCAGATGCTTTTCCGCGGACAGAATATTTTAGGTTACAATCATTATGCTGATGACGTAGTGGAATACTTTGTTCAGAAGTCACTGGCTAATGGTATTGATATTATCCGTATCTTTGACTGCTTAAACGATATCCGTAACTTACAGACTGCTGTAAGTGCATGTAATAAAGAAAATGGTCACGCACAGGTAGCATTAAGCTATACTCTGGGAGATGCCTATACTTTAGAATACTGGAAAGATATTGCAAAAAGAATTGAAGATATGGGAGCAGCTTCTATCTGCGTAAAGGATATGGCAGGACTTTTAACTCCTTACAAAGCAGAAGAGCTGATTAGTGCGTTAAAGGATTCTACAAAGCTTCCTATCGACGTTCACACTCATTATACTTCTGGTGTTGCTTCTATGACTTACTTAAAGGCAGTAGAAGCAGGATGCGACATCATTGATACTGCGATGTCTCCTCTTGCACTTGGAACCAGCCAGCCAGCGACTGAGGTTATGGTAGAAACCTTTAGAGGAACTCCATATGATACAGGCTTTGACCAGAATCTTCTGGCAGAAATCTGTGGATATTTACAGCCAATCCGTGAAGAAGCATTAAAATCTGGTCTTTTAAATCCTAAAGTTCTTGGTGTTGATATTAAGACATTACAGTACCAGGTACCAGGCGGTATGCTTTCTAACCTGGTTAGCCAGTTAAAAGAAGCAGGTCAGGAAGATAAATACTTGGAAGTTCTTCAGGAAATTCCAAGAGTAAGAGAGGATCTTGGAGAAGCTCCACTTGTAACTCCATCCTCCCAGATTGTTGGTACACAGGCTGTTTTAAATGTAATCAGCGGTGAGCGTTACAAGATGGTTACAAAAGAGACAAGAAAGATGTTCTTAGGCGAATTTGGCCAGACCGTTAAACCGTTCAATGCTGAAATTCAGAAAAAGGTCATTGGAAACGAAACTCCTATTACCTGTCGTCCGGCAGATAATATTGAACCACAGCTTCCTAAGTTCGAGAAGGAATGCGCACAGTGGAAACAGCAGGATGAGGACGTATTATCCTACGCACTGTTCCCAACCGTTGCGAAAGAATTCTTTGAATATCGCGCAGCTCAGCAGACAGGTGTTGATGTAACGATAGCTGATAAGCAAAGCAAAGCGTATCCAGTTTAAAAAGCAAAGGCTCCCCAATTGGGGAGCCTTATATTTTTTAAAATATAAATACTTAAGTATTTTCCATGGTAAGCTTTAAAATTGTTTCTTTATACTGAGGGTAACTCTTTAATAAATCGGCTCGGTCAAATAGCTCAAAGTCTTCAAAAACAAATCCAGGAGAAACCATACAGCCAACTAAGGCAAATCCTTCTTTGTTCATAGCAGAACCAAAGATAGACCCCTTAGGAACTAAAACCTGTGGCTGCTCTCCTTTTTCAATATCCAGTCCGAGTTCTCTTGTTAGTAATTCGCCCTCTGGTGTTATCACATATATGGTTAAGGAAGATCCGGCGTGATAATACCACATTTCATCTGACTCTAATCGGTGGAAATTTGATACCTCACCGTCTCTTAGAAGAAAATAAATGCTAGTCCATAATTTTCGTGATTTTGATGTTTCAGTTTTATTATTGCTTACCAGTGTAAGATCACTGGATGTTTCATTTTCTTTGAAGAAGCCACCTTCTGGGTGAGGTGTCATTTCTAACTTCTTTATAAAATAATCGGCTGTATGCATTTTGTGTGATATGATGATGGAATCATCATAAACTCCTTTCAATAATATGTTTCTTAATGAGAAACAGAGTCCTCTTATTCAGTAGGTTTAAGTCTATCATAAGCACTATCTGTTTGCAAGGACCTATTATTGATTTGAATGATTGTTAAAACTATAAAGATTTTCTTACAAAATATTCCAATTGTCTGAACTTTAGACGATTCAGTTGACACATGGTATGATTTGTCATTATAATAAATAAATGGATAATTTACATATAATTGTTATTTTTAAAATACATTAGGGCATATTGGGAGAAACAGATGAAAAAGTATAAAAGAGCTCGTAAGATGGCTGCAATTTTAGCCAGCGTTCTGGTGTTGGACTCCAGTGTTGGAGTTATCACGCCATACATAAATGCGTATGCTTACACAGAGAGGTCGGCCACGGTGAATGCTACTTCACTCAATGTGAGGAGCGGGCCAGGTACGACCTATTCTATCGTAACCAAACTAACCAACGGAGCATCCGTAACTGTAATCGATGAGAAGAATGCGTCAGACGGAGCGTTATGGTACCAAATTCGAGTATCCAATTCAGGAGGCCAAAAGGTTACTGGCTACGTAAGCAAAAGCTACCTTAATTTTCCTGCTACTTACACTCAGGATGGGAATTTTGAGTCGCAGTTAACAGCGGAAGGATTTCCAGAGAGTTATAAGATACGTCTTCGTGCACTTCACGCGCAGCACCCTCAGTGGGTATTTCGTGCTCAAAAAACCAATCTTGACTGGAATACAGCCGTGAAAGAAGAGAGTCAGGTAGGTAAGACTCTAGTACATACCAGCAGTATGTCATCCTGGAAGTCCATGCTTAATGGTGCATATAATTGGGACACCAGCACCTGGGTAGGCTTTGATGGAAGCAGTTGGGTAACTGCCTCTGAGGATATTGTAAAGTATTATATGGATCCAAGGAATTTTATTGATGAGACTAATGTTTTTCAGTTTTTAAGCCATTCTTATGACAGCAATAAGCAGACCATGGATGGGCTTCAAACGATGGTAAAAGGAACCTTTTTATCCGGTGGTTCTTCAAATGGCGGAAATTCGTCCAATACATCAAATCCATCTGGAAACACTCAAAACGTTGGACCAGGCGGGACGGTAAGTCCAACCACAGGTGGCAGCCCCGAAAGTTCCGGATCTGGCAACGTAAGTTTAGAGGCTCCACATGCCTCTATAACACCTAAGAATCCCAGGGTGCTTATGGAATATGGTCCAGGGGCCAGTCTTACAGGACCCTCTTCTTCAGCGCCTTCATCCAATGACACCAACGGCACTGTGTCAGGAAGCTTATCTTATACAAACATGATTATGAATGCAGCTACTCAATCGGGAGTCAATCCTTACGTTCTTGCTGCAATGATTATTCAAGAACAGGGATCAGCAGGAAATGGAAAGAGTGTGTCAGGAACGGAATCAGGTTATGAAGGATTTTATAATTTCTTTAATATTGAAGCGTATCAGTCTGGCAATATGTCAGCAGTTCAAAGAGGTTTATGGTGGGCTTCCCAAACGGGGAATTACGGCAGGCCATGGAATGCTCCTGAAAAATCAATTTTAGGGGGAGCTCTATATTATGGTAATAACTATGTAAAAGTTGGGCAGGATACATTTTATCTGAAGAAGTTTAATGTACAGGGTGCAAATTTATATAAACACCAGTATATGACCAATGTACAAGGTGCAGCATCAGAGGGAGCAGTTTTTTCAAAGGCCTATAACAGCGACATGAAAAAAACGGCTCTTGAGTTTAAGATACCAGTTTATAACAACATGCCGGAGACTCCATGCAGTCAGCCTACAGGAGATGGAAATACCAATAACATGCTGGCAGGTTTAAGTGTGGAAGGTTTTGTTATGACACCAACCTTTAGCAGAGATACCCTGGAATACAATCTGATTGTTGATCCAACCGTTACAAACATCAAAGTTTCCGCTTCTGCCTTAACATCAGCATCCTCTGTGAGCGGAACCGGAACCATAGCGCTCCAAAACGGCAATAATGATATTAAGATATCAGTCACAGCACAAAATGGTACGGTCAGAGAGTATATTCTTCATGTAGTGCGCCAGAGTAATGGTCCTACGTATTCTTCTGGGGCAGGAAACAACAATTCAGGCAGCATGCCAAACAATCCTGGCAGCAATGGATCCGGAAATAGCAGTGGATCCGGAAGCAGCGGTCCTGGAAGCAGTGGCCCTGGTAAGACAAAAACCAACGAAGAAGCAAACAAAGGAACTCCGGGAGGAAGCAATGTAACCATCGCCCCGGTAGGTAATACTAATATTTCCGTACAGACTTCTACGGGAGTCATAACTCAAGGACCGGGAGGAAGTAAACCGGTTACGGAGATTGTAACAGAGACCGTAAAACAGACACAAGCCCAGGAGACTGCTTCCGGGCAGGCGGCTTCTCTTTCCTCTGGAGATATTGACGGGGATGGAAAGGTCAGCAGCAAGGATGTCTTGAAGCTTCAGCGCCATATCCTTGGACTTGAAACGATGTCTGAAAAGGAAAAAAAGGCCGCTGACTTAAATGGAGACGGCAAGGTTGATTCAAAGGATCTTCTTCTTTTGAAAAAGAAGGTTCTGGGACTTTAATGCTCGGCAGAAATAGGAGACAATATGAATAGGAAACTGAAAAAACTCATAGTCAGTGTAATGACCGCCTTCATGATAGTAGTTATCGGACCTTTTGGTCAGATGATATCCTGGGCATCCAACACGAAGATATCATTTTCAGACCCCTCTGTTATGGTGGGGAATGATGTAACGGTTAACATGAAGGTCACCAGTGATATCGCACTGGGGACAGCAGAGATTATGCTGTCCTATGATCCTGGGATTTTGGAATTTGTTAGCGGAACCAGTGCCAATGGTGGCGCAGGAGCCATTAAGATTTTAGGAACCATGGATTCCGCGGACCAGAAATCGTTTAACTTCTCTTTAAAGTTTAAGACATTACAGGCTGGGAATGCTCCGATTAAAGTTACTTCCCAGGAAATTTATGATGTGAACTCCCAGGCACTTACGTTGAGTAAGCAAGGGAGTGCAACGGTTAAAGTCACTTCACCAGCTACGTATTCAAAGGACGCCACATTAAAGACCTTGAAAATCTCCCCTGGAACATTAAGCCCTGGTTTTTCAGCTGCCGTGGATCAGTACACGGCAGAGGTAGATGCCAATACTGCTGATCTGGTGGTAAATGCGGTGGCAGCCAATGCAGGAGCGCACGTAACGCTTCAAGGAGAAAAAGGATTAAAGGCGGGTGACAATGCAGTTGTTGTTAAAGTCACTGCCGAAGATGGGCAAACCGTGAAAAACTATACCATAACCGTGAAGAAGCCAGAAGGCGGAGAAACAGTACCTTCAACAAACGCCAATGGTGAGACAAAGGAAGCAGAGTTTGCAGATGCTAAGGTAACCGTAAACGGTACAGAATACAGCATTGCCGCGTCCTTTGATGAATCAACTCTTCCGGAAGGGTTTGAATCAGCAAGCTATTCCTATAAGGGAACAGAAGTGATGTCAGGGAAAGGGCTGGAAAAAGATCTTCTTCTCCTTTATCTAAAGGATGCAGGAGGTAACGGAGGTTTCTTTGTTTACAATGAAAAAGCCGATACCTGGTCTCAATTTGTACAAGTAGAAACCAGTTCAAAAGCCATCGTGGTTATCCCTCTTGATGCAGATACAAAGGTGCCGGAAGGCTTTGCAGAACGGAGCGTGGATATTGATGGGATTCGAGTAACTGGTTGGGTGGTAAAATCTGAGGCAGAGCCTGAATACTGTGTATTCTATGCCATGAACTGGAATGGAGAAAAAGCATTCTACCGTTACGATCTGAAAGAAAAAACGGTTCAGCGTTATTTTGCATCAGAAGTTTCATATGATGAGCATGTAAAACTTGTAAAGACATACGAAGCTCTTCGCAAAGATTATGGCATACAATTTTATATCATGATCGGAGTCAGTGTGATTGCGCTGGTACTTCTTGTAGCCGTAATTCTTTTGTTGAAAAAAGGAAACAATGGTTCTGGAAAAGATCGTTCTACAAAAGATGACTTTGAAGGTAGTAGAAAGAAGAAATCTGGAGTTGAGGAAAACCGTTTTTATAAGGAGCCGGAAGCAGATGTCCCAGATAGTAGGATCAAACGCTACAGCCGGGATGAATTTGATAGAGAATCGTTAGAAACCATTTCGGAGACGAAACGACCTGAAAGAAATGTGGACAAGCCATCTAGCATCGACAGGGAAATACCGGATGAGGATGATTTCATTGTAGAATCAAGCCTTGAAGATGTTGAGAGAGACTTAGCCACCCATGTGGCTCAGAATAAGACGCGTAAAAAGCCGGTAGATCCTGAGGCAGCAGCAAAGGAATCGAATCCTAAGCCTGTAAAAGAGTCTGATGAGGACGAAGATGACTTTGAGTTTATGGATCTTGATGATTGATGAATGAAATTGTTATATGATTTGTAATGAAAAGAGTTGCTGCATGAGCACCGGAAAATCCGGTCATGCAGCAACTCTTTTAAAAATCAGGATACAAAATAAATGATTTTTAGATACAAAAGGAAAATATGGAAGACTTGCAGAATAAAATGGAAATAAACAAAAAAGGATAAAATTAATAATGAGAAACGGTTGAAATCTGGAGAGGATGAGACTATTGAAAAAATAAGTGATGTGTGCTAATATTCATATAACAGATATAACGAAAGATGGTGAAAATATGTTTTTGCAAATTGATTTTAACAGTGACGAAGCAATCTATATTCAACTTCGTAACCAGATAATCATAGGAATCGCCACAGAAAGTATTCGAGAAGGGGATCCCTTGCCTTCCGTACGCCAGATGGCCGACAACATAGGAATTAATATGCATACGGTGAATAAAGCGTACACTGTCTTAAAACAGGAGGGCTTTGTAAAGCTTGACCGCCGTAAAGGTGCCGTTGTATCTCTGGATGTGGATAAAATCCAGGTTCTTGACGAGATGCGCAGAGATTTAAGCGTTGTATTAGCCAGGGGCGTCTGTAAGAATGTAACGTGTGAAGAAATGCACCAGTTGGTAGATGAGATATTCCAGTCATTTATAACAGACCAAAGGGAAGAGTGATTCACTGGATTGGAGGTTCATTATGTTATGCGAGAGATGTAAGATTCGCGAAGCAAATATACAATATACAGAAGTAGTAAATGGAGCGAAAAAAGAGCATCATTTTTGTGCTCAGTGTGCAAAAGAGATGGATTTTGGAGTGTACGCTGCAATTTTTGACGGTGAGTTTCCAATCGGTAAGCTGCTTTCTGGCTTACTTGGAATTGAAGACGATAATGAGGGACCAGATAAGCTTCACCAGATTGCCTGTCCTACTTGTGGTACCACTTATGACACATTTGTCAGGGATAGCAGGTTTGGCTGTGCCGACTGCTACAGTGTCTTTGGCCCCTTAATGGAGGACAGTATAAAGCAGCTTCAGGGCAACCTTCTCCATACTGGAAAAGCTCCAGCGTATCAAAAGGCTGAGAGTTTAAGTGAGAGTTCAGGCAAAACAAAAGGAAAGTCAATAACCGATGAGACTTCTGATGATGAGAGGGAATTATCTGAGTTGGATTCCAGATTAAAAGAGGCACTGCGTTTAGAAGATTATGAGACCGCAGCAGTTTGCCGCGACCGTATCAAAGAACTTAGGAAAGGAAATGAGACGAATGCATAGATGGTTTGAGCAGACTCCTTTCGGTCGCCCAGGGATAATAAGCAGCCGGATTCGTCTTGCCAGGAATCTGCAGGATTATCCATTTCCTGCAAAACTTGATGAAAAAGAAAGCAATGAGATGGTTCACCGGTTGGAGTTTGGATTAAAGGACATTGGAGAATTCGCTGAAAAGAGCATTGATTTCTCCCTGTTAAATGAGATGGAAGAACTGGACAGGGCCGCTCTAAAGGAACGAAGAGTATTAAACTCCGCAGCACTCTTAAAGAAAAATCCTTCTGGAATTCTTCTTTCCAAAGAGGAAGATATGGGAATTGTACTTAACTGCGACGATCACATTCGGATTCAGCTTTTGGGAGCAGGTCTTTGTCTTGACGAGCTATGGGAGAAGGCTGATAAGATTGACGATTGCGTTAACGAAAGATTTCCATATGCATTTGACGACCGATTTGGGTATCTGACGTCCTTTCCTACGAATGTGGGAACCGGACTTCGTGCCTCGGTAGTGGTTCACCTGCCAATGCTTTCTCAGGGAAGAAAATTTTCAAGTCTGATCGGGGATATGAGCCGTTTTGGAGCCGCTGTTCGAGGCGTTTACGGAGACGTGGAAGAAAATTTTGGTTCTCTTTATGAAATATCCAATTTAAAGACCTTAGGCCAGACGGAACGGGAAATTATTGATACGGTAACGAAAGCCGCCATACAATTGACCAATCAGGAGATGCAGGTAAGAAAGCTCTCTCTGCAGAGGCGGAAGATTGAAAGAGAAGATGAAGTATATAAATCTTATGGAGTACTAAAATATGCCCGAAGACTAACCTTTCGTGATGCCATGATTTTTCTTTCCCAATTGATGGCTGCACTTGCAGACGGATTGGTAGTGGCAAAGGAAGAGGTTTCTATTTACCGCTTGATGCTTGGAATACAGCCAGCAGTTCTTCAAAAGATTTCTGACCGCCCCCTGAGCAAGGAAGATCTTGATGTTGCCAGGGCAGAATTTATCCGCAAAGAATTGCCGGAATTAAAATAGCAGGAGGATGTAATTATGATAGACAGATTTACGACAAAGGCCAGAACGGCTATTAATCTGGCCGTACAGGCAGCAGAGCGCCTAGGGCATGGCTATGTAGGAACAGAGCATTTGCTTATCGGCCTTCTGGAAGAAGGAAGTGGAGTTGCCTCCAGAGTATTGGAAGAAAATGGAGTCAAAGAAGATAAAGTATTAAATTTAATCAGCCAGTTAATTGCACCAGATCAGGCAGTTCGTCTTCAGGAAGATGGCGGTTACACTCCAGGAGCAAGAAGAGTTCTTGAAAATAGCTACCGGGAAGCAGTTCGATTTAAAGCCAATCTGATTGGAACAGAACACGTTCTCATTTCCATAATTCGTGACAATGATTGTGTTGCATCCAGACTTTTAAACACCATTGGAGTCAGTGTACAAAAGCTGTATATTGACGTGTTGGCTGCCATGGGCGAAGATGCGCCTGCCAATAAGGAAGAGCTTATGAAAACACATAAAAAGGGCAATACACCGACTCTGGACAGCTACAGCAGAGATTTAACGGAACTTGCATTAAAAGGAAAGCTTGACCCAGTGATTGGAAGAGAATCTGAGATTAAGCGTTTGATACAGATTTTAAGCCGCAGAACGAAGAATAATCCATGTCTCATTGGTGAACCAGGAGTTGGTAAGACCGCAGTGGTGGAAGGATTGGCTCAGATGATTACCGATGGTGATGTACCTGAGACCATCGCTGGAAAGCGCCTTTTGACTTTAGATTTATCTGGTATGGTAGCAGGGTCCAAGTACCGTGGTGAATTTGAAGAAAGAATTAAAAAGGTAATTGCAGAGGTGATTGAAGATGGAGAGGTTCTTTTATTTATTGATGAGATCCATACCATTATCGGAGCTGGTGGTGCGGAAGGTGCCATTGATGCCTCCAATATATTAAAACCTTCTTTGGCAAGAGGAGAACTTCAGTTAATTGGAGCTACCACCATAGAAGAGTATCGCAAGTACATTGAAAAAGATTCTGCATTAGAAAGACGGTTTCAGCCAGTGACGGTGGAAGAGCCTTCTGAGGAAGCGGCTGTCAGCATCTTAAGAGGATTAAAAGGTCGATATGAGGAACATCACAAGGTGACCATAACCGATGATGCCATCAAGGCGGCTGTAAAATTATCCTCCCGTTATATCAACGATCGTTTTCTTCCTGATAAAGCCATTGATGTTATTGACGAAGCATCCTCAAAAGTTCGTCTGACTATGTATACAGAACCAGCAGAGATTAAGGAGCTGGAGCTTGAAATCGAACAGATGGAGGATCAGAAAGAAGCTTTTATTAAGGCAGAAGCTTATGAAAAAGCTGGCGCAGTTAAGAAAAAGCAGGAGAAAAAGCGAGAGAAGATAGAGAAGATCCGAGAAAAATGGCAGAAAGAAAAGACAACAAAGAGTCTTACCGTAGATGAAGGTGAGATTGCTGATGTAATTTCCAACTGGACAAAGATTCCCGTTAGAAAGCTGGAAGAAGGGGAAAGCGAGCGCCTTAGAAACTTGGAAACCATTCTTCATGGAAGAGTCATTGGTCAGGAGGAAGCCGTTACCGCTGTGGCAAAAGCAATTCGCCGTGGCAGAGTTGGCTTAAAGGATCCCAAACGCCCCATTGGCTCATTCCTGTTCTTAGGACCTACAGGTGTAGGAAAAACAGAATTATCAAAAGCCCTTTCTGAGTCAATGTTTGGTTCCGATAATGCCATGATCCGGGTAGATATGTCAGAATACATGGAAAAACACAGCGTCTCTAAGATTATTGGTTCCCCTCCAGGATACGTAGGTTATGATGAAGGCGGACAGCTCAGTGAAAAGGTAAGAAGAAATCCTTATTCTGTCATTTTGTTTGACGAGATCGAAAAGGCTCACCCAGATGTGTTTAATATCTTACTCCAGGTGCTTGACGATGGTCATATTACAGATGCCCAGGGACGAAAGATTGATTTTAAGAATACAATTATTATTATGACTTCTAATGCTGGAGCTGAAAATATCATTTCACCAAAACGATTGGGATTTGGTGCTGTTGCAGATGAGAAAGCGGACTATAAATTAATGAAGGACCGCGTCATGGAGGAAGTAAAACGTCTGTTTAAGCCGGAATTTATTAACCGTATTGACGAAATTATTGTCTTCCATACACTCAATAAGGATCATATGAAGGATATCGTATCCATTATGCTTAAGGATATTATGAAGCGTACGGTAGAACAGATGAATATTTCACTTATCATAGAAGAAGATGCCAAGGAATATCTAATAAAGAAAGGCTACGATGAAAAGTACGGAGCAAGACCTCTTAGACGTACCATACAAAATAGTCTGGAAGATAAGCTGGCAGAGGAGATCTTAAGCGGAGAAGTAAAAACTGGGGATGAAGTGGTCGTTACAGCAGGGGAAGAAGAACTTAAATTTTCTGTAAGAGAGCTTGTGAAATAGCTAGCCATTTCCCTTTGATTCGTGTATAATAGCTACAAGCGATGGCATCTATGCTTCGCAATTAGGGATAAGTAAACAAAATACTAGGAGGGCAAACCGATGCCGGTAATTGAAGAGTTAATCCGCACTGAACAAGACGGAACAATCAGTTTTGGTAATTACAAATTAGGAACAAAGTCAAAATTACAGGATTTTGAACACGCAGGTGATTTATATAAAGTTAAGACTTTCTATGAGATAACCAAGCTGGAGCGAAACGGCATGTTTGTATACGAATCCGTACCTGGCACTGCAGTAGAGAAATTTGCAGTATCCAATGACGGAGTAGAATTTTTGGTTGAGGGTGATAAGGATGCACAATTAACCGTTCAGTTAGCAGAAGATACCGAATATGAGGTTTATGTAGAAGGCGAAGCAGCCGGAAGCATGAGAACCAATATGAGCGGTAAGCTTTATGTAAGCGTTGAACTGAATGAGGGAACACCGGTATCTGTAAAGATCAACCGTAAATAACAGGAACACTAGCTGGGTTCGGTTCTTTAAAAAGAACTGAGCCCAGTTTTTTTAAGGAGGAAGCTGATGGCAAAGGCGAAAACAACTGCATTCTTTTGCAAGGAATGTGGATATGAGTCTGCAAAGTGGTTGGGACAGTGTCCAGGATGTAAGGATTGGAATACCTTTGTGGAAGAGCCGGTAGGAAAGAAAGAGCCAGTCACAAAGAGAGGCATAGGAGCAGTAAGTGAAAGTGGTCATTCTGGTGTAAAAGCGAAGCCAAGCAGATTGTCTGAAATCCTATTAGATGAGCAGGACCGCATGAAAACAGGGTATGAGGAACTGGACCGTGTGCTTGGAGGAGGCGTAGTAAAAGGGTCTTTGGTTTTGGTGGGAGGAGATCCGGGAATCGGGAAGTCCACCTTACTGTTACAGGTCTGCAAAAACCTTGCAGCCTCGGGGCAAAAGGTCCTCTATATATCAGGAGAAGAATCCCTGAAACAGATTAAGTTAAGAGCAAATAGAATCGGAGAAATCACAGGAGATCTCTTGTTTCTATGTGAAACCAGCCTGGATCTCATTGAAGGAGCCATAAGGGAAGAAAAGCCAGATGTAGTGATCATTGACTCCATACAGACCATGTTCCGGGAGGAAATCTCCTCTGCTCCGGGAAGTGTAAGCCAGGTAAGAGAATCTACAAATATTCTGTTGCAGATTGCGAAAGGATCAGGAATTGCTGTATTTCTTGTAGGTCATGTGACCAAAGAAGGCGTTGTGGCAGGCCCAAGAGTTCTAGAGCATATGGTGGATACGGTTCTTTACTTTGAAGGAGAAAGAAGTGCTTCTTACCGAATCATCCGAGGAGTTAAGAACAGGTTTGGTTCTACCAATGAAATCGGAGTATTTGAAATGGTGGAAAGTGGCTTAGCGGAAGTAGCGAATCCTTCTGAATTTATGTTAAGCGGAAGGCCGGAGGATGCCTCTGGAGCCGTAGTAGCCTGTTCCATGGAAGGGACAAGGCCCATGCTTTTGGAGGTTCAGGCATTGATTACTCCAACTGCATTTGGAATGCCGAGACGAACAGCAGCAGGGACTGATTATAACCGGGTGAACCTGCTTATGGCAGTGCTTGAAAAAAGATGCCATTATGACCTCTCGCATTTTGATGCGTATGTGAATATTACTGGAGGTCTTCGGATGAACGAACCTGCCCTTGATCTTGCAATCCTCATGGCCATCGTATCCAGTATGAAGGATCGGGCGGTGGATTCAAAAACCATTATATTTGGAGAAGTAGGTTTGTCTGGTGAGGTACGGGCTGTTTCCATGGCTCAGCAAAGGGTGAATGAAGCAAAAAAGCTTGGATTTAAAACTTGTATACTCCCACAAATATGTATGGAAAAAATGGGTCCTATCAAGGGCATTCGCCTGATTGGTGTGGGGAATGTCAGGGACGCAATCGTAGGATTATCAGATTGATTTACCTAGAATACCTGAAATGATGCAACCTATTTCTATGACTTTTAACGTTATGAAAGCATAGGTGACATCATTTCAGGTATTTTATTATCTTCTCACGATATAAACCGATAAAACCAAATATTAATAGACAATAATGAGAATATAATGCTCTATTTTACCTAGGCTTAGTAAAAATGACAAAAAAGATAATAATACAACAAAAAAATAATATATGACCTTACGCTTTCGTTTGCTAAAATATTTAGGAGGTAGTTTCATTAACCTAAATTTAAGGAGGAAGTAAAATGAAAAAAATGTATTTAAAACGTGCTTCAGCCCTTTTGTTAGCTGGTCTTATGGCCGCAACATTAGCAGGCTGCTCCTCAGGAAGTAAGACAGAAACCGTTGGGGAGGTTTCAAGCCAGGAGACAAAAGAAACAGAGAGCAAGGTTGACGCTGGGAAAACAGGCAGTGGAGATCAAGTGACAATTCGCCTGGTTCATTACATGGGAGAACAGTCAAAAAGAGATGCTTTAGATGCTATGATCGCATCATTTGAAGCGGAAAACCCAGGTATTAAAGTAGACGTGGAGGTAGTAGCGTCTTCCTCTTATATCGCAACTTACAAAAACTATATTGCAGCAGGGGAAGCTCCAGATATTATGTTTGGAAAACCTCAGACGATGAAAGAATTTGTTGATGGCGGCTATTTTATGGATCTAAAAGGGGAAGATTGCATGAAAAATGTACTTCCTATGCTTGCTGATGAATGTACCATTGACGGCGGAGTATATGGCTTCCCAATCGATGCACAGGTAAAGGCAACATTCTACAACAAGAAGATGTTTAAGGAAGCTGGCGTAGAAGTTCCAAAAACAAAAGATGAATTCTTTAAAGTAGCTGATACATTTAATGATAAAGGAACCAAACCTTTTATACACCCTTATAACTTCATTCATGGAGTATTCCACGAACTTGACTCCTTCTTTACAAGTATGGCAGCAGGAACTGGAAATGAAAGTGTTTGGAGAGACTCTCAGGAAGGCAAGAAAGAACTTGCTGACAATGAGAAGGTAAAAGAAGCAATGGAAATGTTCTCTAAATTCGCTTCTTACAAAGATGCAGGTGATACAGCCGTTGACCAGACTCAGGGAATTCAGAACTTCGCAGCAGGTCAGAGACCGATGTACATGAATGGTGGCTGGCTCATGGGAGATGTAATTGCAGCTAGTCCAGACGGAGAATTTGGTATGTTCCCAACTCCATGGTCAAGCGATCCTAAGGAAAACAAATTATGGGTTGGTATTGATGATGTATTCGTAGTTTCTTCTCAAACAAAGCAAAAAGAAGCAGTTATGTCATTATTAAGCTACTTTGCAAATGAGGACAGCTCCAAAGTATGGATGAATACAGCAAAGTTAATGACCAGTAATGTAACTGTTCCAACTGATGATGCAGATGATTTTATTAAAGAAATCAAATCATACATCGATAACGATATGATTGTATCTAAGAGTCTTGTTCCAGATTATACATCTGAGTATTCTACTGCATTCCGCACCAAGCTTCAGGAATTTGTCACTTTGGATGACAGCCAGCGTGACGTAGCAAAATTACTTCAGGACATTGATTATGAGATTGCATCCATCAGACAGTAATTTTATGAAGTAATGATATAAATCACGAAGTCAGGGTGGCGAGTAGCTTAAGCTATGTGTAACCCTGACTTTTTTTCAATTAATTGGAGGCATGAATGAACCAGAAAACAAAAAAGCGGCTACAGGAATTTACCTTTGTATTGCCGGCACTGATTATATTCACAATATTTGTGGTCTACCCATTTCTACAGGGATTTCCCATATCCTTTACAAAGTGGGATGGAATGAGTCCTGTAAAAAAATATGTGGGCTTAAGCAATTATATCCGTATTTTTCAGGATACCAATGTTTTAAATGCCATAAAAAATACGTTAATCTTTACTGCGGTTACAATGGTATTTTCTAATGTTTTTGGGTTGCTTTTTGCCTTAATGATATCTAAAAAATCAAAAATCAACAATATCTTAAGGACTTGTATCTTTGTTCCTTATTGCCTTAGTCTGGTATTATCTTCTTATATTTGGAGATATGTATACAGTGATGTATTTTTCAATGTTTTTGGTATTCCAAGTCCACTGGGCAGCACAGTCTGGGTTATGTTTGGACTGGCCGTTATCTCTATTTGGAGAGATACGGGATACTGCATGGTGGTTTACATCGCAGCAATCCAGGGAGTTTCTAAAGATTATTATGAAGCGGCGGAATTAGAGGGCGCTACTCCGTGGCAGAAGTTTAAAGCCATTACGTTTCCAATGATTGCTCCAGCCGTTACGGCTAACTTTACCCTGTTATTAGCTTGGGGAATGAAAGTGTTTGATTATCCTATGGCAGCTACCGGAGGTGGACCAGGAAGAGCTTCCGAGACAGTGGCAATGCTGATTTATAATAATCTATTTACTTACTTTAAAGCAGGTTACGGACAGGCAATTGCGGTAGTATTTACCTTGGCCATTTTTGTTGTCAGTACTTTGGTTTCAAAGAATTTAAGAGCCAGGGAGGTGGAAATATAATGAACCGGACATTAAAAAACAGCTTGACTCTTCTATTGAAATTTGCGGTAACTCTTTTGGTTGCCAGTCCTTTTTATATCGCAATTGTTTATTCCGTTAAATCAAAGCAAGAGATGGTTGCCAACCGTCTGGCATTTCCAAAGATCATTCACTGGGATAACTTTACACGTGCCATTGAAACCTCGAATTTTGGTCTTGCCCTTAAAAACAGTCTTGTAACTACAGTGGTTTCCGTAATTATCATAACCTTGATTTGTACCATGGCATCCTATATCATTGCCAGAAAAAACAACTGGTTTTATAACGGAATCTATTATCTCTTCATAGGCGCAATGATCATTCCATTTCAGTCAATCATGACACCTCTCTATATTGATATGACAAAATGGAAGCTGTTAAATACTCTTCATGGATTCATTATGGCAAAGGTAGGGTTTCAGATAGCCTTTACGGTGCTATTGGTATCTGGTTTTGTAAAGAGCATACCAAAAGAATTGGAAGAATCCGCTAACATCGATGGTGCTGGATTATATTCCACTTTTTTCCGTATTGTATTTCCTCTTATGAAACCCATTGTCATGACCTCCATTATTTTAAATTCACTAAATGTATGGAATGATTTCCAGATGTCCCTGACACTGCTTCAGCAAAAGGCGGTACGAAATATCCCGCTGACTCAGTATTTCTTCTTTGGAGAAAATAGCATTGAACTTGGGCTGGCATTTGCACTGTTCATTCTTTCTATCATACCTATCTTGATTTTGTATTTAATGCTTCAAAAATATATTATCGGAGGAATCACTTCCGGTGCGGTTAAGGGCTGATTTTTTGGTTTCTAGTCGCTTTCTGTCGTTGACATTCTTATTATGAATTGATATAGTTGGAAAAAAACAGGAGGTGGCTGATGAAACCTGCCGATAAAAAAATACATTTCAGAAAGACCCTATATTCTAAAATGATAGTGGTCACTGTTCTTTTAGGCGTTACATTTTTAGGAGCTTTGGTCTGCATTTATAAAGTTAGCAGCAACTGGTTTAAGACAGAGTTGACCAACCAATCAGATACCTTAACAGAGCAGATATGCAGAAATATCGACATTTCGTTAAAAGAGCTAGTAGAGGATACCATACCCCTATCTGCCACCAATGAACGATTTGCTCCACTTTTAAGTCAGATGAACGGATCGGGTGAAACAGAACTGCCCATCTTAAGACAGAGAATTCAAAAACGCCTGGAAGAGATGCTTAGTGCAAATTATGATATTAATTGGGTCGCTATTGTTGATTCATCTAACAATGTATATCTTGTTTACAGAGATTCTAGAATTAGAGAAGAAAAGCCAGATAGTCAGGCGGTTCAGGAATTATATTTTAACAATTTAGAAAACCTTTCCGATCAGCCAGGTAATATCGTATGGACTAGTAGTCCCAATGAAAGTGGGATTATTTTGATGAGAAATTTGTTTGATCAGGGAACCATGAAGTTCAGCGGCAGTGTTATTGCAGAGGTACAGAATGCTTCACTAAAAGAAATTTTTCAAAATATCGACAGCAATAAAGTAGGAAATTATACTCTGTATGACAGGAATGAGGAGTTGCTCTTTTCTACCAATAACATGGTTGGCCAGAATGGGAAACAAGGCTCCTTGGAAATAAGTCAAAAGGATAAAAACCATAATTATCTCGATGCAGAATACTTTATTAACAGAAGTCGTCTACGGATTTCCCATGAGGTAGATTTAACCAAAAAGTACAGGGCGCTTTCTGACCTGCTTTACTTCATATCTGCCATGGGACTTCTATTGATTGTTTTTATTGTTATATTTTTGTGGTTGATGTTTGGAAATATGGCAAGAAATCTTCAAATATTGCTTCATAATATCAGTGAGATATCAAAAGGCAACTTTGAGATAGAAGCCCCCACCTTTTCCAAAGGGGATCAGATGGATGTTCTCTCAACCCACATTCATGAGATGGCAGGAAGAATACAAAATCTTATGGGTGAAGTCGTAAAGGCGAAAGAAATACAGCAGCAGAATGAATATCTGCTTCTGGAATTCAAATATCACGAACTCCAGGCTCAGGTTAACCCCCACTTTTTATTTAATGTGCTCCAATCCATCAATGGAATCGCTCAAATCAATGGAGATAAAGAGGTCAGCCGGCTGATCTGTTTCTTATCCAAATTTTTTAGAGGGAACATTAACCGCAGTCAGACGACCTGCAGCCTGAGCATGGAAATAGAATATGCAGAAAATTACCTGGAACTATATAGCAATATATATCCTGACAGACTAAACATTCTATGGGATGTGGACGAAAGTCTATTAAATATGATGATACCAAGCTGTATCTTACAGCCCATTATTGAGAATTCTCTCGTTCATGGCATGGAACCCCAAATTGGTTTATGCACCATTTCCATATCGGTATATCATGAAAGAGATCGCTTGGTTATAAAAGTATGGGATGATGGACAGGGAATTCCACCAGAAAAGCTGATGTCGGTCTTTCATAGTGACGGAGTAAAAAAACGAATTGGAATTAAAAATGTTCAGGACCGAATCCAGCTTATGTATGGACCGGATTATGGCGTATATATAGAGTCAGAATATCTTCATCACACGGAGGTTAGGCTTGAAATTCCTTTGCCTTAACTGCCCGAAAAAGGAGTGATCATTATGTATTCAGTAGTAATTATTGATGACAATAAGATAGCAGTAACTGCCATATCACAATCAACCCGTTGGGAAGATTTTTACTGTAGAGTTTCCGGGGTAGCTTATGATGGAATTGCTGGTCTGGAGTTGATACACAGGGAATCTCCAGATATCGTCATTATTGATATCCAAATGCCAGGATTTAACGGTCTGGATATCATTGAAAAGGTAAATCAGCAAAAACAGGATACCCAGTTTATTATTATTTCTGGGTATAGCCAGTTTGAGTATGCACAAAAAGCAATACGTTACGGTGTCAGTGATTTTCTGTTAAAGCCTATTATGACAGATGAACTAGAACAGGCACTGAAAAAGGCTGTGGACACGCTCGCAAAAAAGAAAGAAAGAGAAGAAGAAGAGGAGGATACTGATTCATTGGAAGGTAAAGTTCAATCAATTCGTGCCAATAAGGAAGAATATTCAAAGTTAGTATACAATGCCATCGATCATGTGGAGCGAAACATTCAACGCAATATTTCATTATCTGATATTTGTGAAGAATTATTAATTTCCACTTCTTATTTTAGTAAATGCTTTAAAAAGGAAACTGGAGTTGGTTTCTCCAATTATGTCACTATGGTGAAAATGATAAATGCCAAGATCCTACTTCGGAATCCTCAAAATAGAGTGAATGAAGTGTCTCGTATGTTAGGATATAGCGATTACTCCTATTTCTTTCAGGTGTTTAAAAAGTGTTTTGGTTTTGCACCAAGTGATATCAAGCAGTACAGCAAATAAGAAAGAGGAGATGGTATGATGGAACTTAATAGAAACCTCCCCTCCATATTAACGTGCTGTGATGGGACTGAGGTCAATGATAAAGAAACCTGGCTGACAAAGCGAAGACCAGAGCTTCTTAAACTATTTTCTCAGGAAGAGTACGGCTATCTTCCTGACATGAGTGATGTTACAGTAAAGATTCGAGTGGCAGATTCTAGACGGTCGGCAGATATTATGCAGGGACGTGCCATAAGAAATACGGTGGAAGTGGAAGCGGTGAGAAACGGCATTCATTTTAATTTTTCTTTTGTCGCATTTATTCCGGCAGAAGCGAAAAAGCCAGTTCCAGCGTTTGTGACCATATGCAACCGGGGAATTAAAGACAGCGATCCAGCCAGACATTTTCTAAGCCCCTTTTATCCGGCAGAAACTATTATTTCAAGAGGGTATGCTTGTGCCGCATTCCGTACCCAGGAGATCTCTCCAGATTACGAGGAAGGCTTCACCACCGGGTTTTCCAGACTCTTCCCAGAGTATGTGGACAACCGGCCGGATGATGCCTGGGGAGCCATCACAGCCTGGGCCTGGGCGGCAAGCCGTATCATGGACTATTTTGAGACGGAACCTCTGATTGATGAGCAGAAAGTCGCATTAGTTGGTCACTCCAGAGGTGGAAAGACAGCTCTTTGGGGCACCGCACAGGATGAACGCTTTGCCATGGCAGTGAGTAGCTGCGCAGGGAACAGTGGAGATGCCTTATCAAGAGGAGCAAAAGGCGAGAGAATCGGAGATATTGTAGGTCGCTTCCCTTATTGGTTCTGTAAGAACTATCAGAAATACATTAATAAGGAAGAAACACTTCCATTTGACCAGCATATGCTTCTTGGTCTTATTGCTCCAAGGCTGGTTTATACCTCCGCTAAGACCTTTGACAAGTGGGCAGATCCAGAAGGCCAGTTTGAGTCCTGTGTAGAGGCCAGTCCGGTTTATGAGCTCTTTGGAAAAGAGGGGATCGGGCAGAAGAAACAGCCCTTGCCGGAGCAGCCTGTACACGAAGGAAGCATTGGACATCATTACAAGACAGGTAATCACGATATGGATGAATATGATTGGAACTGTTACCTGGATTTTGCAGACCGCCATATGAAAGCGGAGTAAAATTAGAAGTGGATTCCAGTCGGCGAAATCACTGCTAATACTATAGTTAAAATAAGGCTTATGATGGATCCGGAAATACCCAAACTAAAACCAAAATAACAATAAAGCGGTGTTTTTTTACGGATTACATAAGATACTCTAACGGGTGTTTTTGTTGCGGGTTTAGGAAGTGCTGTATAAGGTCTGTTCTCCAGGTCAAAAACATAATCTCCTGAGGGAACTGAGAACGTATATAAAATTCTTCGGCCAATTCCGCTAAGTGTAACGGAGTTGGCTCCACTTATGGTAGATTTCATGGAAATCACCCTGGAATCCGGTCCTAAAAGGATAGGGTTTTCTATGATTAGGCGGTTTGCTTTGTAAGCCTCTGATTCTCCCCAAAGGGAATAATCGCCGTCCTCAAGATGAATTGTCTGACACTTTATCATATTTTCCCCAAGAATCGGAGAATGGAAAACCATCTTGCCCATTCTAATCGTAAAGAAAATTAATAATAATGTAATCGATATGCCAACTGCTAATATAATCACAGTCATTTAAATCACTCCATTTCTTTTATATAATTATATAGGATAATATTATAGATGTATGGTTTATAATTATTATATCATGGGAGAAATGTTATGTAAATGAAGTGCCTTATAGAATCAGAAGGCATGCCTTTTATTTGCTTCTTTAAACAACAAAAAAGCCTAAAAATCTTTAATAAGACTTTTAGGCAATATAGCAGGGGAAGAGGGGCTCGAACCCCCATTTACGGTTTTGGAGACCGTTGCTCTACCATTGAACTATTCCCCTTTGGTAAGCTTTTGTGCCCTTAGCCGAGCACTTAGAAAGTATAGCATAGAAGTTTTTAAATTGCAACCATTTTTTCGAATAAAATAAAAAATTTATTCTACTGTTAATGAGATTATGATTGTGGTAAAATTATATAAACGAAGTTCTGAAGGTGTATTATAAATTGTAAACCTCTGACTCAGAACAAAGAATCTAAGACAAAGATTCCCTAAATATGATGTTACTCAGCAAAAAGATGGATCGGTTTCTGCAAAACATGCACATAACATGTATTCTGATTAAGTCCAAAGCATAATTTGACAAAACGTGTCAATCATGATATAAGTAATTTGTGACTTTTTCTTTATATAAAGGAGTTTTTATTATGAAACAGGTTAAGATCATGTTGCCGACCATTGCTGAGGCAAAAAAGTTTGTTACCGCTGCTGCAAAATGTAAATTCGACATAGACGTATATTACAATAGAGTGACCATCGACGCAAAGTCTATTTTAGGAGTTTTGAGCCTGGATTTAACACAGGTGTTGACCGTTCAACTCCATGGGGAAGATGTAAATTTTGAAGCATTTTTAAAGGAGAGAGCTCCGGAGAATTGCTCCGCAGCATAAACAAACACTCATAAAAGGGAATTGTAAGCCACTTGGCATACAGTTTCCTTTTTTATTTATAAATGAAATGGAGGAACATGGCAGACACAAAGATCATTAAGATATCAGTCAGAAATCTGGTTGAGTATGTATTGCGATCTGGCGACATTGATAATCGCAGGACCCAGGCCTTTGAAAAAACTGCCATGCAGGAAGGCAGCAGGATTCATAGAAAGATTCAGCGTCGCATGGGCCCGGATTATCGGCCCGAGGTATCCCTTAAACATACGGTGGACCAGGATCAGTTTCAGATCCTAATAGAAGGCAGAGCGGACGGAATCATTGAAAAGCCGGAAGGGGTTACCATAGATGAGATTAAAGGCGTTTATAAGGATCTTTCTTATCTGGAAGAACCTGTTCCGGTTCACCTGGCTCAGGCTATGTGCTATGGCTACTTTTACTGCTTTGATCACACACTTGCTGGAGCTGTAATCCAAATGACTTATTGCAATATGGAAACAGAAGAAATAAGGCGTTTTCAGGTGGAGAAAACCTTTGAGGAACTGGAAGCATGGTTTCAGGGCCTGATACATGAGTATGTCAAATGGGCAAGGTATTTGTATATCCACGGTTTAAGAAGGGATGAGTCCATACAAGAGCTATCCTTTCCATTCCCTTACCGGTCCGGTCAAAAGGAATTGGTGGTTTCTGTATACCGAAGTATTCAAAGAAAAAGAAATCTGTTTATCCAGGCGCCCACAGGAGTTGGAAAGACTCTCTCCACTATTTTTCCAGCGGTTAGAGCCATGAGAGAAGGCCTTGGGGACAAGCTGTTTTATTTGACTGCTAAGACCATCACAAGAGGAGTGGCAGAAGAAGCCTTTGAATTGTTGCGAAAGCAAGGCTTGTACCTTAACACAGTAACCATAACCGCCAAGGAGAAGCTTTGCTTTTTGGATACGCCAGAGTGTAATCCAGACGCATGTCCTTATGCAAAAGGTCACTTTGACCGGGTAGGGGATGGGGTATATGATATCATACACCAGGAGAAGGGGATTACCAGAGATATTGTCTTAGACTATGCAAAGAAGCATCAGATTTGTCCCTTTGAATTTTGCCTGGATATTAGCAATTGGACGGATTCTATTATTTGTGATTACAATTACGTATTTGATCCCAACATTCGGCTGAAACGATATTTTTCAGAAGGAGTTTCCGGGGAATATCTATTCTTGGTGGATGAGGCGCATAATCTTGTTCCAAGAGCAAGAGAAATGTACAGCGCAGTCTTATATAAGGAAGACTTTTTGCTGGTGAAAAAGATTATAAAACCAATGGATCAGAAGATAGCAAGGCTTTTGGACCGATGTAACAAAGAACTTCTGGAGATGAAACGAGAGTGCGAAAGTTACCGGATACTGGAAGATGTCCGCTTCTTTATGACCAGCATCTTATCTTTATTTGGCGAAATGGAAAAGTTTATGGAGATTCATCAAGAGTTCGGAGACCGAGACCTGGTTTTGGATTTCTACTTTGCTCTTAGGGATTTTATTAATATCTATGAACGTTTGGATGAAAATTATCGAATCTATACAGAACTTTTAAGTGACGGAAGATTTATGCTCCGCTTATTCTGCATTAACCCCTCCATAAATTTAAAAGAATGCCTGAATAAAGGAAATGGAACCATATTTTTCTCTGCAACCTTGCTTCCCGTTTCCTATTATAAAGAACTATTAAGCGGAGATCAGGAGGAGTATGCCGTTTATGCTCATTCACCCTTTGATCAGGATAAAAAACTTCTTATGGTTGCAGGTGATGTCAGCAGCCGTTACACGAGGCGAAACAAAAGAGAGTATGAAAAGGTAGTGAATTATATGAAAACCATAGTTTCCGGACGTAAAGGGAACTATATGGTATTTCTTCCTTCCTATCATTACTTAAAAGAGGTAGAAGCAGTTCTTCATAACATTTCCCATGAGAGTATTGGCTTTACCTTTTTATCTCAGGCTTCCAGTATGAACGAAGGGCAGCGGGAGGAGTTTCTCCAGGAATTTTCCAAAGAACGAGAAGACTCCTTTGTAGCTCTTTGCGTTATGGGAGGTGTGTTTTCAGAAGGAATTGATCTAAGAGAGGATCAGTTGATTGGTGCCATCATTGTGGGGACTGGTCTTCCAATGGTTTGCACAGAGCAGAATATATTAAAAGATTACTTCGATGAAAAGGAACAAAAGGGTTTTGACTACGCCTATCAATATCCCGGCATGAATAAAGTAATGCAGGCGGCAGGAAGAGTGATTAGAACCGTTGAGGATGAGGGGATTATCGCTCTACTTGATGAACGATTCTTAAGACCTGATTACCAAGCCATCTTCCCAAGAGAATGGGATGAATATTATGAGATACGACAAAATAATGTAGGTGATGTAGTTAAAGATTTCTGGAACAGACGAGAGAAAAAAGGAGAAGATGAAAATGAAGAAAACACTTAGATTGCGTCCCTGTAAAAAAGCGGATGGTAAATTCCTTATGAAGTGGTTTGCTGATGAACGCATGATGCGTTTGTGGTGCAGGGACAATTTCACATTTCCCCTTACGGAGAAACAAATGGGGGAATATTATGATAGACTTGAAAAGGAAACCTTTTCCTGGGGGTTTACAGCCCTTGATGAGGCAGGCACACCAGTTGGAAGCTTTCAAATGAAAGCAGATTATAACGAGGAGAGTGTGCATTTAGGGTTTATAGTGGTAGACCCTAAATTACGGGGGACAGGTGCAGGCTTTGAAATGGTCTCTTTGGCGGTTCAGTATGCAGTAGAGATTCTTGGTGTTAAGAGACTTACGTTAAAGGTATTTGATACCAATCCAGGTGCCAGACGTTGTTATGAAAAGGTAGGGTTCTCTGTGGAAAGCATTATGGAAGAGGGGTTCTTGTACCTTGATGAAATGTGGGAAGTCTCAATTATGGCTTACACGGTATCATAAAATAAAACCTGCCAATTGGTTAGAAGGCAGGTTTGAAAAATGCTTACTATAGCATATCCATAAATTGTCTGGTGGCCTGAGAAACGGGAATACTTTCGTTATACGCCACAACCATCTGGCGAATCGGAAGTTTTTCTGTAAGCTTCACCTGGAATAAATCTTTGTCTTTTTCAGGAATACAAAAATCAGGTACAAAAGCAATGCCAAGTCCAATGCGGGCAAGATCGATCAATAGATCATTGCTGCTTAATTCGATCTCAGGAACCAGGTCCAGCTGCTCTTTTTGGAACATGTGATGCAGGAATTCACTGGTAGTGCTTTTCCGGTCCAGCATTAAGATGGGATAGGTTTGCAGCTTTTGGAGGCTTACTTCTTCTCCATTTAATGGAAAGTATTCTTCATTGGCAACAAACACATCCGAAAATTCATTGATCACTCGTACATTCTGAGCGTTGGAAAGGCCAGAGTTTGGATAGTTGGTAATAATAAAATCCACCTGTCCGTTTTCAAGTAAGTGGGCACATTCAATGGAGGTCTGGTTTGTTACCTTAATGTGCACATTTGGGAACTCTTTATGAAACTTATTTAAATAAGGAACCAGGTAGTAGCGGCATATGGTATCACTGGCACCAATGCGAAGCTGACCGCCATTTAGGGTGTTGGCTTCTAACAGCTGGTTTTCTCCCTTTTGAATCAAGTTAATGGCTGGCTCTATATGCTTTAAAAGAATTTCACCTTCCGGAGTAAGTTGGACTTTTTTTGTGCTTCGGATAAAAAGAGTCTGATTCAGCTTTTTCTCAAGAACCTTAATGGACTGGCTGACGGCTGACTGGGAGATAAATAGCTGCTTAGAGGCTTCTGAAAAGCTTAAGGTTGCAGCCACATGGTAAAAGACTTTGTAAAGTTCAAAATTAATATCCATCATTAGTCCTCCTTATAAATATAAGGTTATTCTATCACGAGGATGATTGGTTTGTAAAGGAATTTGACAAATTTCCTGGGGTGCGGTATAGTAACGGGCACAGGTATCAGGAATGAACGAAAAAGGAGTGGAAAGAATATATGCAAGATGATTTTTATCAGATGTATTTAGAAGAAATGGAAGATATCAGTCCATGTACAAAAGAAGAGACTGAAATGCTTTTAAA
Organism: uncultured Eubacteriales bacterium; assembly: GCA_963528005.1. GTDB lineage: Bacteria > Bacillota > Clostridia > Lachnospirales > Lachnospiraceae > Lacrimispora. Next base: position 10,329 of record CAURSM010000006.1, on the reverse strand, counting down.
AGAGATAAAAGAAGGCAATAAAGAAGCAAAAAAGCGTCTTGTGGAAGGAAATCTAAAAACAGCTCTTTCCTATGCGAAGGAATTTGATGGAAAGGGAGTTCTTCTTACCGATCTAGTTCAGGAAGCCAACATGGCACTTATGATGGCAGTAGACCGATATGATGGTTCTCCAATAAAAGATGAGTTTGACCGTTTTGCAGGTGATCTGATGAATGAATTCCTTCTTGAAGCAGTGCAGGAAGAGGTATCAGCAGAGCAGACAGGTGAAGAGTTAGCTGCCAGAGTTAACGTACTCCAAACGGTTTCCTCCGTTCTTGCAAAAGAGCTTGGGCGAGAAGCTACTATAGAGGAACTAGCGGATAAGATGAAGATGACAGTGGAAGAAATCCATGGAATTATGAAAATCGCTTTGGATGCCATGAGTATTAATACAGAAGATATGGATCTGGAAGCATTGGAAGGTGCAGAAGGATTTGATTTTATTGAACAAGAGGAAGAAGACTACGAAGGACAATAGATTTGGAGAAAAAGGATGAAGATATATCTAATACGTCATGGACAGACGGATTGGAACATAGCAGGCAAAATTCAGGGAACTCATGATATACCTTTAAATGAAACTGGACGGGGACAGGCTCTAAAGCTGGCAGAGGCCATGGATACAAGGCCAGTGGCTAAGATATTTTCCAGTCCGCTAAAACGTGCAGCCAATACAGCAGCTTTGATTGGTGAGAGGCAAAATACTGAAATTTGTTCCATGAAACAGCTTGTAGAAGTGGAATTTGGCAAATGGGAAGGGCTTACATGGGCTGAGATCCAAAAAGAATATCCAGAGGAATTTAAGGGATGGACTGTGAAACCAGAGATGGTCTCTCCTCCTGGCGGAGAACAATTAGAGCATATTCAAGGCCGATGCATAGCCGCTTGGAATGAGATACGAACGATCACTGGAGGAATGGAAGATGTGGCAATTGTGTCTCATGGAGCCACTTTGAAGCATTTATTTTCATTCATGATGGGGTATGATACAAAAAAAGATCCTGGTATCGTAGAGAATGCCAGCATTACTACCTTAGAGTTTAATCCAGTGACAGAAGAGTTTCTATTATTAGAAAGAAATGAAAGTGCTCACCTTAAATAATCGGTCAAGGGACTTTCTAAATACAAACAGGGGAAACAGTCCGGCATTATGACCGGTCAGCTTCCCCTGTTTCCATGAAACGATCCTTAACCAAACAGTGTTTCCACCAGTATATTCAGCATGGAGGGTGTGGTGCGGATGAAAAGCTGGTTATCTTTCCCACAGCGAAGAGATGTCTGCATCAAAAATTCCTTTGGCACGGATGAATCAAACATAGTAATCATATTGGCACAGGATTCAATGATTGAATTAAGCTGACTCGCTTTCTCAATGAAACAGTCAATATGATCTTCCTGAAGTGTTAAACACACTTCCAGATTTGGTGTTTGGTCATCTGTCTTGAAGTTTGTGTCCTCAAATAAATATTTCTGGGATAATTCTTTTAATTGTTGATTAAGATCCATATTATAATGCGCTCCTTTAGTAAAAAATCCTTTACTACTATATTGTAATTTAATTAAACTTTCAAGTATTTTTGAAAAAAATATCGAAAATTGTCGAATGTAGCTATAAATAAATGGAAAAAGTAAATTAAGGGCATTTTATATTAATTATACTGATTAATACCATAAGATATATTAATTTCACTAATCGATGTATCTTATGGTATGATGTTGGTATCAATGTACCATATGGATTCTTTACAAGGAGGAAATTATGAGTGTAAGAAGAGTATACGTGGAGAAAAAACCAGCCTATGCCGTAAAAGCCAATGAATTAAAGGAAGAGATCAAAAGCTACCTTGGCATATCCGATGTGAAGGGCGTGCGGGTTTTGATCCGTTATGATATGGAGAATCTTTCTGATGAAATCTATGGGTTGGCTCTTACTACCATTTTTTCCGAGCCTCCAGTGGACGAGTATTATTTGGAACAATATATGACTGAGGAAAAGGATCTTGTTTTTTCTGTTGAATATCTTCCAGGTCAGTTTGATCAGAGGGCAGATTCTGCAGAGCAGTGTATCAAGCTTTTAAAAGAAGACGAAGAGCCTGTGATCAAATCTGCAGTAACCTATATAATCTCAGGTACTTTTACACCGGAACAGGTTTTAGAGATTAAATCATTTTGCATTAACCCTGTAGATTCCAGAGAAGCGGATGAGACAAAACCAAAGACTTTGGTGACCACATTTGAAACACCTGATGATGTGTTAGAGTTTGTCGGATTTTGCAACCTAACTGAAAATGAATGTAAGGAGCTGTACGAAGGACTGAACCTTGCTATGACATTTCAGGATTTCTTGCATATCCAGAATTATTATAAAGAAGAGGAGCACAGGGATCCTACTATGACAGAGATCCGTGTGCTGGATACCTATTGGTCCGATCACTGTCGACACACCACCTTCCAGACTGAGTTAAAGGATGTGTCATTTACCGATGGAGATTATAGAAAACCCATAGAAGACACCTACAATCAGTACCTGGCAGATCGGGAAGAGGTTTTAAAGGGAAAGAGTGATAAATACGTATGCCTTATGGATCTTGCTCTCATGGCAATGAGAAAGCTTCGTAAGGAAGGAAAACTTGAGGATCTGGAGGTTTCGGAGGAGATCAATGCCTGCAGTATCGTGGTGCCTGTTTTCGTGGATGGAGTGGAAGAGGAATGGCTTGTAAACTTTAAAAATGAAACCCATAACCATCCCACAGAGATTGAGCCTTTTGGTGGTGCTGCCACTTGTCTTGGGGGAGCCATCCGTGATCCTTTATCCGGTCGTACCTATGTTTATCAGGCGATGCGTATCACAGGAGCGGCCGATCCCACAAAGCCTCTTCATGAAACATTAAAGGGAAAACTTCCACAAAGAAAGATTGTAACCGGAGCAGCAAAGGGATATAGCTCTTATGGAAACCAGATTGGACTTGCAACGGGATTTGTAAAAGAGATTTATCATCCTAATTACGTAGCAAAGAGAATGGAGATTGGCGCTGTCTTAGGAGCTGCCAAACGAGCCAATGTCATTCGTGAGACCTCAGATCCAGGAGATATTATTATACTTCTTGGGGGCCGTACCGGTCGTGATGGCTGCGGTGGTGCCACTGGTTCCTCCAAAGTTCATACCGAGGCTTCTATTGAAACCTGCGGTGCTGAAGTGCAAAAGGGAAATGCGCCTACAGAACGTAAGATTCAAAGGCTGTTTCGCAGAGAAGAAGTGAGCAAACTCATAAAGAAGTGCAATGATTTTGGTGCAGGCGGAGTTTCTGTTGCCATCGGAGAGTTGGCAGATGGATTGAAGATCGACCTTGATAAAGTTCCAAAGAAATATGCAGGACTTGATGGAACTGAGATTGCCATTTCTGAATCCCAGGAGCGTATGGCTGTTGTTATTGATCCTAAGGATAGAGATCAATTCCTTAAGTATGCAGCAGAAGAGAATTTAGAGGCAGTGGTAGTGGCAGAAGTAACGAAAGAGAAACGATTGGTTATGAGCTGGAGAGGGAAAACCATCGTGGATATCTGCCGTGCATTTCTTGATACCAATGGCGCTCATCAGGAGGCTTCTGTCATTTTAGAGGTTCCAGATAAAGCTGGTAATGTATTTGAGAAGAAAAAGATCTCAGATATTAAAGAATCCTGGCTTCAGGTACTCTCTAATATAAACGTTTGCTCTCAAAAAGGTCTTGTAGAGATGTTTGATGGTTCCATTGGAGCAGGCAGTGTGTTCATGCCTTTTGGTGGCAAATACCAGATGACAGAAACACAGTGTATGGTAGCGAAGCTTCCTTTGCTTGAGGGGACGACTGATACGGTCACTATGATGAGTTATGGATTTGATCCATATTTATCTAGCTGGAGCCCTTATCATGGGGCAATATACGCTGTGTTATCCTCAGTGGCGAAGATTGTGGCAGCAGGCGGAGATTACAAAAAGATTCGTTTTACTTTCCAGGAATATTTTAGAAGAATGTCTGAGGAAGGAACTCGTTGGAGCCAGCCTTTTGCAGCGCTCCTTGGTGCGTACCATGCTCAGATTGGATTTGGTTTGCCTTCCATTGGCGGTAAGGACAGTATGTCAGGGACCTTCCAGGATATTGATGTGCCCCCTACCCTTGTATCCTTTGCTGTGGATATCGCAGATCAAAAGCATATTATTACCCCGGAATTTAAAAAGGCAGGCAGTAAAATTGTTCTGTTCTCTATCCAAAAGGATTCCTACGATTTACCGGATTACAGCCAGATTATGGAAGGATATGAGGCATTCTTTGCAGACATTTTAGCTGGACGTATTCTTTCTGCCTATGCAGTGGAGAGTCATGGAATTTGTGAAGCTGTCAGCAAGATGGCTTTTGGCAATAAGCTTGGCGTATCAATAGAAGAGAACGTTAAATCAGAGGATTTCTTCGCAGCAGGCTGGGGAAATATCATCTGTGAGATTCCGGAAGATAAGTTAACTGAGCTGGGATTTTCCTACACTCTCATCGGTGAGGTAACGGAAGAAGAGGCATTTACGTATGGAGATGCAACCATTTCCCTGGAAGATGCGGTAAAATCCTGGACAGACACTCTGGAAGATGTATTCCCTACAGAGTCCGGTTCAGAAAAAACACTGGTACGTGAGGAGATTTTCCAAGGTGACCATATCTATGTATGTAAGAACAAGGTAGCAAAACCAAATGTATTCATTCCTGTGTTCCCAGGCACGAACTGTGAATATGACAGTACGAAAGCATTTGTAAAAGCTGGTGCCAATGTGACTACAAGAGTTTTTAGAAACTTAAGTGCTAAAGATATCAGAGAATCAGTGGAACAATACAGAGATGATATTAAAAATGCGCAGATTGTTATGTTCCCAGGTGGCTTTTCCGCAGGTGATGAGCCTGATGGTTCTGCTAAGTTTTTTGCAGCCGTGTTCCGGAATGAACTCATAAAAGAGGAAATCAACAACTTGCTTTACCAAAGAGACGGATTGATGTTAGGAGTCTGCAATGGGTTCCAGGCTCTCATTAAGCTTGGACTGGTACCAGAAGGAACCATTGTGGAGCAAAGAGATGATTCTCCGACTCTGGCGATGAACACCATTGGACGTCATATCTCAAAAATGGTATACACCAAGGTGGTGAGCAACAAGTCACCATGGCTTTCTGGAGCAGAACTAGGCAGTGTGTACTGTAATCCAGCTTCCCATGGAGAAGGTCGTTTCGTAGCGACTGGAGAATGGCTTGATAAACTGTTTAAAAATGGCCAGGTGGCAACTCAGTATGTAGATGGCAATGGTTGTCCTACCATGGACGAGAATTGGAATCCTAACAGTTCTTTTATGGCAATCGAGGGTATTACCAGTCCTGACGGACGTATTCTTGGAAAGATGGCACATTCGGAACGTAGAGGTGAGGCGGTAGCTAGAAACATTTACGGAGAACAGGATATGAAAATATTTGAATCTGGTGTCAAGTATTTTAGTTAATGTTTTAATTAATTCATTATAAAATAAAAAAAGGCAATGCCCTGCAGTTCAACATGCAGAGCGTTGCCTTTGCTTTGTAAGTGGTTCTTTCATTTTTAACGTTTTTTTAATACTAATATGTACAAAATTACACTTGACAATAATGAAAATTAAGCCTATGATGATTCATCAGTATATTTAATTCATTGGAATATGGCTATACTAAAAAATACGAAGTAAATATGCCAGAGAGGAATTTATCATGCATTCGAAGAAAAAATTAAAACATATACTATTGGGAAATGCTTTAAAAAGCAATGACCTGGAAGGAGAAAAGCTGGGGCCGTTTTGGGGAGTTCCTATTATGGCAAGTGATGCAGTATCTTCCGTGGCTTACGCCATTGAAGAGATGCTTTTGGTACTGGTTCCAATTCTTGGGCTGGCGGCCGTAGATTATTTAGGGCTTGTCACCTCGCCGATTATCCTTTTGTTTTTGGTGCTTGCATTTTCTTATTCTCAAATAATAGCCTGTTACCCAAATGGTGGTGGTGCCTATGTGGTTTCCGCTGAGAACATTGGAAAGACAGCTTCTCTTGTTGCTGCTTCTGCCCTGATGATTGGCTATATTATGACTGTGGCTGTCAGCCTTTCTGCTGCAACGGCTGCCTTAGTATCCGCGTTTCCAGGAGTCAGCCATTACCGCTTATTATTTGCACTGTTGTTTTTGTGCATTATTACGCTTTTAAACTTAAGGGGAATGAGAGAGTCATCGAAGCTTTTTGGTTTTCCTACGTATGCGTTTATATTGATTATGCTGGCACTTATCCTCACTGGACTTTTTAAATTGTTTACCGGCAATTTACCTCCAGTACATTATCCGGACTCTGCTAAGTCTATTACAAACGGTGTAGGCACGGTATCCTTGTTTCTTTTACTTAGAGCTTTTTCCTCCGGTTGTTCGGCCCTTACGGGAGTTGAAGTAGTCAGCAATGCAGTTCCTAGCTTTCGGGAACCTTCACAGAAGAATGCAAAGAATGTACTGTTTATCCTTGTAGGTATTATTATTGTGATATTTGGGGGAGCAGTAATTTTAGTTACATCCCTTCACATCATCCCCTTAGAAGGAAAGACTGTAATATCCCAGCTTGGATTAGCTGTGTTCGGACATGGTGTTATGTATTATGTTCTCCAGTTTGCTACGTCTTTGATTCTTTTGTTAGCAGCAAATACCGCTTACAATGGTTTACCCACTCTTCTTGCCATTCTTGCAGACGATGGGTACGTACCCCGCCAGTTTAAACATCGAGGAACTAGACTCAGCTTTTCAAACGGAATTTTATTTATATTTTTCCTGGCTGCGCTTTTGTTAATTATATTCAATGCAGAGACTCATTATCTGATCCCTCTTTATGCCATCGGTGTATTTTTATCCTTCACCCTTTCTCAGACAGGAATGGTGCTTCGCTGGATTCGTGTAAAAGGAAAAGGATATTGGTACAAAATGTTAATCAATGGCCTTGGTGCTCTAATGACTGGAACTGGTACGATTATTGTATTTGTTACAAGATTTTCACAAGGGTCTTGGATGCTGGCGTTTGTTGTCCCCGTCATTGTATACATCATGCATCGAATTCATAAGCACTATCAATTTGTAGGGTGTCAATTAAAAGTAAATGACTTTATGCATCATTATCATAAAAGTGTGAGTAAGGATACGAACCTTTGCATCGTCTTAGTAGGAGGAATCAACCGTTCTGTATTAAAGGCGTTAAATTATGCCAATTTAATTACATCGAATGTGGTTGCCCTTCATATATCAACCGATGAAAAGCAAAGTGAATTACTAAGAAAACGATGGGTGGAAACAGGGATTGATGTGCCCTTAGAAGTGATTAATTCCCCTTACCGGGAACTGATTGAGCCGGTTGAGGATTATATTGGTAAAAGAGAACAAAACTTAGAGCCAGGCGATATGATTACCATTGTCATGTCCCGCTTTATGGAAGAAAGCTGGTTCGCCAATATTCTTCACAATCAGACCACATATTTTATCATGCAGAGGTTAAGACGACATAGAAACGTATCTACGGTTCTGGTTCCCTATCTCTACAGCTCGGCTTTCCTGCCTGCGTCTGAAAAGCATGATGAGGAGAAAGAAAAAGAAGTAAAATAAAGCATAAAAAACCGTCTTTTTTGAAATGGAAGAATGGATTTCCCATTTCCAGAAAAGGCGGTTTTCTTATTCTGATATTTATTTATATCAGAGGTTTAAAACATCATTGAAATCACAATTACAAGGATACCCACAGCAATCCGGTACCATCCAAATATTTTAAAATCATTCTTTTTTATAAAACTCATTAAAAATTTTATAACAAAAATTGAAACGATGAAAGCGGTAACCATTCCAATGCCCAAAATAAGTAATTCTGACCCAGTAAAGTGAAAGCCAAATTTGATTAATTTTATGGCACTTAATCCAAACATAACTGGGACTGCCATAAAGAATGTAAATTCTGCAGCAGCCACCCTGGATACACCAATTAGCAGCGCACCGATGATGGTTGCTCCAGAACGAGATGTACCAGGGATAATGGAAAGAACCTGAAATACTCCAATGATAAAAGCGGTCTGCCAAGTGATATCAGAAAGTTTATTTACTTGGGGGACACGCTTTTTGTTCCAATTTTCAACTTGTATAAAAGCCACTCCATAGAAAATCAAGGCGGCTGCTATTACAAGCGGAGTGTGGAAATGAGCTTCTATATAATCATCAAACAAAAGTGTGACAGCAGCACCTGGAATGCAGGCAAAAGCAGTTTTAAACCAGATGGTAAATACATCTTTACGAATCATAGACTTATTATTGTCCTTAAATTGAAAGGGAAACATTTTCTCCCAAAAGATTCCTAGGACTGCAAGGATTGCTCCAAGCTGAATGACGACAAAAAACATTTCTTTAAACGCTTTGCTGGCATTTAACTGTAGAAATTCATCTACTATTAACATATGTCCGGTGCTGCTAATCGGCAGCCATTCTGTAATTCCTTCCACAATTCCAAGAAAAATAACTTTTAAAATTTCCATCACATCAATATTCATAGTGAAGGTGCCTCCTTTTATCACAATAATTTTTTAATCCCGAAACAAAAAACACGTTGTCTGGGTATGCCTCTGTATTATACTTTTAAGGTGAAAAACCCACAAGAAACCTGATGTCACAATGACATAAAGCTTTGACACGAAACGTGTCAGAGGTAGGTTTATAAGGCTTTATCAGGTATATAGCTATTTAACCTGCTTTACAAACAGTACTGTTTTTATAATCAAAAGCATAAAGGAAAGAGCAGTGATATAAGGCTGTCTTGTCATAATAAATAATAGTATGGCGATGGAATGAAGAAGGAAGGAGAAGATCCTGATCGCTTTAAATGCGTTTTTATACTCTAATATTCGTAAGATCAGTTCTGTGGCTCCCCAAAGAGACATTAGGATTAGCAAGGTGAAATAAACAAGCCGTATGGTTACTGAATCATTGTAAGCGATAAGTGTTACAAATCGGATATGGCCCCCTTCTGGTTGGGCGTAAAAGGGAAGAAACAAAAATAATATTGTGGATAAATCCAATAGGCCGTAAATTAAGTTAGAGATATTATTTATGTTAGTGCGGTTTTCTGTTTCCGCCAGAACAATCAATTCATCACTTGACAGCAATTGATCAATGGTAACTGAAAAAAGTTTGGATATGCATTTTAAAGATTCAATATTTGGATATCCTTTGCCGCTTTCCCATTTGGACACAGCAGTTCGTGATACATATAATTGCTCGGCAAGCTGTTCCTGAGTTAGTTGATTCTGCTTTCGAAGCTGTTGTAGTTTTTCATGAAATTCCATGGCAAACCTCCTAAAGATTCTTTCCATAAGCTTAACTTATATTATAAGAGTGGTCAAGAGGATCCCAGAAAGGAAGTGTGGTTACATATAATATCCAACATAATTGGTGAGTTTTTGCAAACGAATAGGGTCTGTATTAGAATTGCTTATACAGACCCTGTTTTTTTATTATTCCATATAGATACCACCAAAGACTGAGAAAGCACCAGCCTGTGCTCCTGTTGTATCATCCCCTAACCAGCCTATCACGATAGCTACAAGTGTCCCTGCTGAAATGGGCTCATTTAAATTTGTTAAGGAACCACTTCTCATTGAAAACTTTGGTATAGTCCCAGTTACATTACCAACATACTGTTCCGTATAAGTGATGGTATTTTGAATGATGACGAAATTAATCTGATTCTGAGTACTGTTTGGAGTTGCCACTGCAAGGCATGCGAAGGGAGTCATAGTAATTCCTTCTGCAAGTTCATTATCTTGTTCGCTTCCGAAGATAACGTAGATATTTCTTACAATTGCATCACGAGGCATGACAAATGAAATTGCATAATTGGGGCTACCTCCTTCAGCTAGAACAAAGTTGATTTCTCCACTGGTCCAATTACCCGGATCTATACTAACCGTGTATTCGCTATTTGGACTGAATCCTGCGAACTGAACTATCTGAGGTTCTCCATTGGTATCAGTAGTAATTGGTTGTGAGTCATCGTTTACAAGTGAAAAGGGAATCATGCCAGCAATTGGGCCGGTGGGTCCAGTATCACCAGTAGGTCCCGTAGCGCCGGTAGGTCCCGTGTCACCGGTAGGTCCGGTGTCACCAGTAGGTCCGGTAGCGCCGGTAGGTCCGGTAGGCCCGGTGTCACCAGTAGGTCCAGTAGCGCCCGTCGGTCCTGTAGTGCCGGTCGGTC
>CAURSM010000005.1:0-240870 GCA_963528005.1 uncultured Eubacteriales bacterium | reverse complement strand
AAAAAGACGAATTTGAGAGGGATAATAGGACTGAATTAGATGGGAAGTGGACAAATAAGAAATAATAATATGTCATAATAAAAGCCTTAAATCTTTGATTTAGGGCTATTTTTATACAGTTAATTTTTCAATATAGACTTTCTTTATTAAACGTTTCAAATTTTATTCTCTTCCTATTGACAATTGGAAGAAAATTTGAGTTAATTGTTACAAAAGGATCTGGAGGCAGACGATGGCAACAATTAAAGAACTGGCAAAGTGCTGCGGTGTTTCAGTCGCCACGGTATCAAATATATTGAATAAGAAACCTGGAGCAAGCGAGAAAACAAGAAAACTAGTCTTGGAGATGGCAGAAAAGCTGAATTACACCCCCAATATAGTAGCAAAAAATTTAAAGATGCAGAAAACCAGAAGCATTGGGGTCATTGCTGAAGATATGACCATATTTAGCATTCCAGATATTATTGATGGCATTACAGACTATTGCCAGGAACGAGATTACCAGATACTGTTAACGAATTTGAGATTGTTTAAAAAATATAACGATACCTATTACAACCGTGAGGATTATTACGCTCTGGTAAGACTTGAAATTAAAAAGCTGATGGAGAAGCAGGTGGAAGGTATTATTTATGTGGCAGCGCATGAGAGAATTATACGCTGTATTCCAGATACCCTGCCGATACCAGCCGTTATGGCTTATGGTTATTCTAAAAACGAACAAGTGCCCTCCATTGTGGTAGATGATGTTCATGGGGCTGCAAGTGTACTGGATTATATGGTGGCCCATGGTCATAAAAAGATTGGAGTCATAACAGGAAAACCAGATAGTCTTCACGCCCAGGCCAGACTGGTTGGATATCAGCAGGTTCTGTTTCAGAATGGCATTTTATATGATCCAGGGCTGGTGATGGAGGGAGACTGGACCCGTATGTCAGGCTATCGTTGCGCCAGTCAGCTTTTGGAAAAGGGTGTAACTGCTATTTTTTGTATGAATGATTTGATGGCAGGAGGCGTTTATGATCGGCTCGATGAGCTTGGACTAAAACCTGGTATCGATATATCCATAGCCGGGTTTGATGGCCGGGAGTTATCTGCTTATTACAGGCCATCTCTTACGACAGTGAGCCTTCCTCTTCATGATATAGGACACAAAGCCAGTGAACTTATTATGGATCTATTAAATGGCACAGAGACAGAGCTTGGACCGGAACAGGTATGCTATGTAGGCTGTAATCTTGTAGTGCGTAATTCAGTAAATGATATCTCGAAATAAAGATTTGTAAGAAAAAGATAGAACGTTTCGCGGGAATTAGACCGATTGAAACGTTTTATTTTTTTGTCAAACTCCAATCCATCATTCTAAAATCAGCAGAAATAGCCATGGTATGGAATTATAACTACATAATGTGACAAAAACTATGGCAATAATTACATACTTAAACGATTCAAAATTTATAAAAATTATGCAAAAATACTTTACAGAATAAAAGGTATGTGATAGTATGCAAATATATCCAATTAAACCATGATTTTAAGTTCATAAATTACAGCAAAAAAAGAAATTTATCAGTGAGATTTCTCATTCATATTAAACGTTTAATATGCAGTGAAAGTGAGACAAAAACAGCTTGTTTTATAAGAATCATTCAGATAATATCATCTGATTTGATATAGTAGGATCACTTAAAGGAGGATTCATAATGAAAAAACGGGGTATAGCAGCATTATTATGTGCAGTATTGGCGGCATCCATGATTGCTGGTTGCAGCTCGTCGGCGGGAACTTCCGCGACAGGGGAAAAGGGTGTGTCATCTGCAGGGAAAAAAGCGATGGAGGTAGGCGGAGATAATGTGACCACAATCAATGTCTGGACATTCATCGAACTTCATCAAGATTTTTATGTATCCATGGCGGAGAAATGGAATGAAGCTCATCCAGATAAAAAGGTGAAGCTGGTGCTAAGTAATATGCCTTATGATGACATGCATAACAAGCTATCTCTTGCGCTGGAGTCAGGGGAAGGTGCTCCTGATGTTGTAGATATTGAACTTGGGAAATTCCCGGCCTTTATGGTGGGTAAGATAGGGCTGATGGAATTAAATGATGTCATTGCGCCTTATAAGGACAATATTGTTAAATCCAGACTTGATATTTATTCCAAGGACGGGAAAGAATATGGGCTTCCTACCCACGTAGGAACCACGGTAGCATTTTACAATGAAAAGCTGTTAAATGATGCAGGTATCAATTACAAAGACATTAAGACCTGGGACCAGTTTAAGGAAGCGGGGGTGAAATATCATGATGCTACAGGCAAGTACTTCTCTTGTGTTGAAACCTCAGCCCAGTGGATGGTAAACCTGATGCTAGCTCAAAAAGGTGGAGATTATATCGATAAGGACGGAAAACTTAATCTGACTAGCAAAGAGATGGAAGAAGTCTTGACTTACATAAAGGGAATGCAGGAAACCGGTGCATTTGCAACGATACCAGGGGGCCAGCCAGATAATGAAGAAGCTTATCCTTCCTATAATTCCGGTGAGTATGCGGTTCAAATTATGCCATTTTGGCAGACTTCAAGATTTGTAAATTACATGACGGATATTAAGAAACAGGTAGCAATCGCACCCGTACCTGTGTGGAGTGAGACTGACGGTGAGATAGCAACCATCGGCGGCGGCGGTACCGGTACAGCAATTATTAAAAGCGGAAAGAATGCGCAGCTTGCTGCAGAAGTAATGGCTTTTATTAAACTATCTGAAGAGTCAAACAAAGAGGTTTGGAATGTTTTAGGATTTGACCCAGTTAACACTGCGGTATGGAATGATACCTCCCTGACACAAAATCCAGAAAACAAATTCATTCAGTATTTTACAAATTATCCATTTGATACTCTGTTAAAAACAAAGGACAGCATCGGAATCCTGCAAGCTTATACGGATGAGAAATACCCATCGATTAATAATGAATTCTGCAATGTCACTTTAAATAGTATTTTTGAAGATGGCAAAGATGTGAAGGAAGCGCTTCTTCAGTCACAGCAGACTCTTAGCAATGAATTTAAAGAGAAGTAATGAAAAAAGCTGGGCTGCAGGCGGTTTTGTGCCTTCTGCAGCCTGTTGCTTTTGTTCATTAGAAATGGGGTATGGTAAATGAAAAAATTATTTTATTCAAAAAAAATAGCTCCTTATGTGTTTATATGTCCCTTCGTAATAACGGTACTGTTGTTTTGGCTGGTACCCATATGCAACGGAGTACTCTTAAGCTTTCAAGATGTGCTGAAGGAACAATGGGTTGGATTTGACAATTATTCAAGGCTTTTATCGGATACTATTTTTTTAAAGGCACTTTGGAATAGCTTTAAATATATGGTGGGAACACTCCTTCTTCTTATTCCTTTTCCCATGTTGTTCGCATCCCTTCTCAACAGCAAATTAATGAGAAAGGCGGATTTTTTCAAATCCATCTATTTTATTCCGGCCCTCACCTCTGTTGTGGTGGCAGGCACCATATTCCGTCTCATGTATGGAGAGGCCTCCACTTCCTTATTTAATCAGATATTAGGAATGTTTGGGATAAGTCCTATTAAATGGTTAAAGGGTGCTGGAACCAGTTTCTTTGCTCTCCTTCTTTTGGCATGCTGGAGATGGACTGGAGTAAATATTTTATATTTCCTTGCAGGTCTTCAAAGCATTCCCACGGAATTATATGAAGCAGCCTCCATTGACGGAGCGTCCAAATGGCAGCAATTTGCTAAGATTTCCATGCCCCTTGTGAAACCTACTACGGTTTACGTCCTTACCATCAGTATCTATGCAGGACTTTCCATGTTTATTGAGAGCAACATGCTGTTTAAAGGAAATAATTCTCCAAATAACATTGGACTAACCATTGTTGGTTATCTCTACCGGCAGGGAGTGGAAAAAAGAGCTTTGGGCTATGCATGCGCTGTAGGCTTCATTCTTTTGCTTGTGGTTATGGCAGTAAATATCATACAGTTAAAGATTACCGGAACCTTTAAAGAGGAGAGAGATTGATATGAACGAACAGGGCAGAAAAAAAACATATGGTAACAAGGAAAGGAAACGGTACGCTTCCGTAATTCTTGTAGTCTTATTTTCCCTTCTTGCGCTTTTGATTATCCTTCCTATCTGGGTAATGTTTGTGGCAAGCTTTAAACCGGGAAGTGATCTTTTGCAGTATGGCCTTAATCTGGATATTAACTTTTCCAGAATGAATTTTGATAATTATATTCTTTTATTTACCGGAACCCATGAATACTGGACATGGTTCTTTAACAGCATATGTCTTACTGTAATTACAGTGTCTAGTACTTTAATTGTCAGCTCTTTTGTAGGTTACGGGTTTGCTGTCTATGAGTTTAAAGGGAAAAAGGTACTGTTTATCCTGGTGCTCTTGATTTTATCCATTCCACTTGAAGTAGTAATGCTCCCATTATACAAGCAGATGTCAGCCTGGAAATTGATGGATAGTTTTACCGCTATCATTCTACCTTTTGTGGCTCATGCCTCTACCATCTTTTTCTTTCGTCAATATCTGGTCAGTATACCCCAGTCTCTTTTGGAAGCCGGGAGAATTGATGGGGCCACGGAATATGGAATCTTTTATCGATTGATTCTTCCGCTTATGAAGCCCGCATTTTCAGCGATGGCAATCTTAAATGGGATGAATGCCTGGAATAATTACTTGTGGCCGTTGCTGGTAATTCGTTCTTCTGAGAAATATCCGCTTACCTTAGGGCTAAATACCCTCATTAATCCATATGGAGATAATTACAGCCTCTTAATTGTTGGTTCTGTATTCTCTGTAATACCAATCTTCATATTGTTTGTGGCATTTCAGAAATATTTTATAGAAGGAATGATGGCAGGAGCCGTGAAAGGGTAAAGGTAACTTGAAATGAATAAAAACAACTACATAAAGACCCCGCATAATCAACCATTTATTCTTAACAGAGCAGATCCATACATATACCGACATAAGGATGGCACTTATTACTTTACGGCTTCTGTTCCTGAATATGACAGAATCATACTGCGCCAATCGGATTCGCTCCAGGGTCTAAAACACGAAAAAGAGATAACAATATGGAAGAAGCATGATAAAGGAGTCATGGGGGCTCATATCTGGGCGCCTGAACTTCATTACATAAATGGCTGCTGGTATCTTTATTTTGCGGCAGGGGAAGCAGAAGATATCTGGGCAATTCGCCCTTATGTTCTGGAATGCAGGGACGAAGATCCTATGACGGGAGTCTGGAAAGAGCTTGGGATGATGCAGGCTTTTGATGAATACACGTTTCGGGACTTTTCTCTTGATATGACTGTATTTGAGCACAAAGGTGCCTGGTATTGTGTCTGGGCGGAAAAGGTCAGCTCTGGGAAAAAGATTTCAAATCTCTATATTGCAGGACTGGAAACCCCTTGGAAGTTATCCACGGAACAGGTCACCTTATCTTCCCCGGATTATAATTGGGAGCGGGTTGGTTTCTGGGTCAATGAGGGGCCCGGAGTGATAAAGCATGAAGATAAGCTCTATCTTACATATTCAGCCAGTGCCACCGGCGAATGTTACTGTATAGGCATGCTTAGTATCGATTTAGATGGAGATGTGCTTGATAAAAATGCTTGGAAAAAAGAACGCCTGCCAGTTTTTAAAACCAATAAAGAAAAGGGGATTTTTGGCCCTGGACATAATACCTTTGTTAAGGCCGATGATGGAACAAAGGATATTATGGTTTATCATGCCAGACGTTATGATGAGATAGAAGGTGATCCGTTATACGATCCCAATCGTCATACCTACTTAATGGAAATTGACTGGGATCAAAAAAAGCCCATATTTGATGTGGAACATAATATAATGGAAAAGGATTGTTGATTAACTTTACTCATAAGGAAAGTTTTTTGCCTGAATGCTTGATGAAAGGGATGACTGACGGTATAATAGAAGCGTTACAAAGACCATAGATACATATTTATACGAAACGGAGGAAACCTATGGCTGTCAGACAGATTACAGGCAGGCGTTTGAATCAGTATGCAAAAGACTATGTAGTATTTGATTTGGAGACGACAGGAATTAGTGTGGAAGAGGATTCCATTATAGAAATATCTGCAATCAAGGTAAAAGATAATAAACCTGTGGAAGAGTTTACAACTCTTGTAAACCCAGGTACTCATATACCAATAGGCGCAACCAATATAAATGGAATTACAGATGAGATGGTAAAGGATGCGCCTACATTGATGGAAGTACTTCCTGATTTTTTATCTTTCATTGAGGGAGAGATTTTGGTAGGTCATAATATTCAATCCTTTGATCTGCAATTCATTTACCGGGCGGCACAACTGCTTGAGAAAGATGTACCAAATGACTATGTGGATACTCTTTTTATGGCGAGAGAATGTTTGACTATGTTAAAGCGTCACCGCCTAGTGGATATCTCTGCTTATTTCCAGATTGATATTGAGGGAGCACACAGAGCGCTTAATGATTGCGTGATGAATCAACGGTGTTACGAAGAAATGGGAAAGCTTTCAAAAGATAAGACCGTGGAGATTTGTCCAAAGTGTGGAGGCGAGCTGAGACGACGCAGTGGAAAGTTTGGAGATTTTTATGGATGTATGAATTATCCAAACTGCCGGTTTACAAGAAATGTTTAGTATTTTATCAGATTTAGGAAGGTGCGGCTGATGGAATTTTCCGTAGAAAGGGCTTACATAAGTGAATATCAGGCTTTGGCTGATGTGATTCAAAGGGTATGGGCTGGGATTGAGAGAAAGGACTGGTTTGTCGCCGATGAACCAGAAAGCATTCGGTGCTTATTGGAGGAAGAAAAGGGAATTGCCTTTAAAGCAATTGAAACAAACTCAGGAACCCTAGCTGGAGTCTTGATTGTAGCCATATATGGAGACGGAGAAGAGAATTTAGGCTATGATATTCATCTGCCAAAGGAAGAGTTGAATACGGTGGCTCATATGGAATCCGTAGCGGTTCTTCCCCAGTACCGAGGATTTCATCTACAACATACTTTGATGCAGCAGGCGGAGAAAGAGTTGGCTATCAATGGGTTTCGCTATCTTATGTGTACCGTTCACCCGGAAAATATCTATAGTAAGGCCAATGCTGCACATCAGGGATATCAGGTCATGATTACGAAAGAGAAATATGGCGGTTATTTAAGAGATATCTTAATGAAAAAACTGAATTGACGTTCACGTGGGTTAAAAGAGGCAAGTCCCCGGTGGCGCTCCTGTTATATCAGGCAGCTTCCGGGGGCTTTTTTTATTTCGTATATTTTTCTTCGCAGTACATACAGCGGTAGGTTTCCTTTGCTTCATCAACAAGGTGGAAGACATGAGGCAGACCTTGCTCAATGGAGGTAATGCAACGTGGATTTTTACATGGAATTACATTGGTAATTTTCTGCGGCAAGCTTAGAGTCTTCTTTTCTACGATTATATTATCCCGAATAATGTTGACGGTAATGTTGTGATCGATATAACCCAGGATATCTAAGTCAATGTGGTTTAATCCACCTTCTATTTTAATAATATCCTTTTTTCCCTTCTTATTACTTTTGGCATTTTTTATAATCGCAACCTGGCAATCCAGCTTATCCAGTCCTAAGTGGTAGTAAATCTCAAGACTTTTTCCAGCTTCAATGTGATCTAAAACAATTCCTTCTTTTAATCCGCCGATATTTAACATGATTTTTCTACCTCCAGTAATGTCATGATCAGAGCCATGCGCACATAAACACCATACTGAGTTTGTTTAAAGTATGCAGCTCTGCTATCTTCATCAATTTCCACAGAAATCTCATTGACTCTGGGAAGGGGGTGAAGAACGAACATATCGTCTTTTGCCAGTTTCATCTTCTTTTTGTCCAGGATATAGCAGTCCTTCAAACGAATGTAGTCTTCCTCATTAAAGAAACGTTCCTTCTGAACTCTGGTCATGTAGAGAATGTCAAGGTCTGGCATTGCGTCATCAAGGCTGTCCATTTCAACAAATTCAATGTTGTTGTTCTTAAGTACATCTTCCCGGATGTATTCGGGTACGCGTAATTCTGGGGGAGAAATTAAGATAAATTTGATGTTCTCATATCGAACCAGAGCATTGATGAGAGAGTGGACAGTTCGTCCAAATTTTAAGTCACCGCATAATCCGATGGTCAAATCGTTTAAGCGGCCTTTTAAGGAACGAATGGAGAGTAAATCAGTAAGAGTCTGAGTCGGGTGCTGATGTCCGCCATCTCCAGCGTTGATTACTGGTATTGCGGAATGATTGGCTGCTACTAAAGGTGCACCTTCCTTTGGGTGTCTCATAGCACAGATGTCAGCATAACAGGAGATGACTCGAATGGTATCTGAAACACTTTCGCCTTTCGCGGCAGAACTGGAATCAGCAGAAGAAAAGCCGAGTACACTGCCCCCAAGATTAAGCATAGCTGCTTCAAAACTTAATCGGGTTCTTGTACTTGGCTCATAGAATAATGTTGCTAATTTTTTTCCGTCGCATACGTGGGAATATTTTGGAAGATTATCTTCGATGTCTTTTGCCAGATCTAAAAGTTGTCCGGTTTCTTCCACACTAAAATCTAACGGGTTAAGTAAATGTCTCATAAGAATCTCCTTTATCCACTGAGTTATGGTTTCAAATTCTATCCTATTATATAGTATTAATTGGAATATTTCCACACTTTTTTTAGATTTATGGTATAATTTTTTTAATGGGTTTTTTTGACGATTTTCTTGTATTCGTGTAAGGAATATGTAAGGAAGATTAAGAAAATACAGTAAGACCAGGAATGGTTAATTGTTGTATAATGTGTATGCAAAAGAAAGTCAGGAGGTAACTGTATTGGCCGATAATAAGACACCGATGATTGAAGTTAAAAATTTATATAAGGTGTATAAAGTGGGAGATACAAAGGTATATGCTCTGAACGGTGTCGACTTTACTATATATAAAGGAGAATTTTGTGCAATCGTTGGACCTTCCGGTTCCGGAAAATCCACCCTTCTCAATATGATGGCAGGACTTGAAAAACCCTCGGTAGGTGAGATTGTGATAGGTGGACATCATATAGAAAAGCTCTCAGAAAATCAACTGGTTGGATTTCGAAGAAAACACGTTGGTTTTATCTTTCAATCTTATAATCTCATTAAAACTATGAATGCTACGGAGAATGTTGCTCTTCCTTTATCCTTTCGTGGAATATCTAAAAAGCTGAGGAATGAAAAGGCGAGGGAATACATAAAACTGGTGGGACTTGAAAAGCAGATGAAGCACATGGCAAATGAAATGTCAGGAGGGCAGCAGCAGCGAGTTGGGATTGCCAGGGCATTGGCTGCGGATCCAAAGATTATTTTTGCAGATGAGCCTACGGGAAACTTGGACTCAAAGACCACAAAAGAGATTCTTGGTTTGATGCAAAAGATTGTAAGGGAACAGAATCAGACACTTATTATGGTTACCCATGATAATTATATCGCTAAATTTGCAGACAGACAATTTCATATCGTAGATGGAAAAATATTTAAGATAGAGGAGCAGCATCATGAAGATACTGAGGAGGAAAATGGGAATGAGGAAAGTTAGAAAGGGGGCTGTGTGGCTGCTTGTGGTTCTTATCATGGTATCATCAGTTCCAGGTGCAGTATTTGCACAGTATGATGTGAGTCAAAATACATATATTGATGCCAAAACAACTCCTTCCGGGAAGACTGGTGAAAGAGCCACCTTAAATTTGATCTTTACCAATAAATCTGATCAGGATTTAAAAGGCGTAACGATTATGTTTGACAAAGGCGTAGCGCAGGATGAATATGAGGCTACCTCTGATGCCGCAGATGAGACCACCACAGTTAGCATTGGATCCATGTTCCCCTTTGAGATTACCTCAAGTACTTTTGACGGTAAGCTTTTGGGTGGAATAAAACAGGGAGATTCCAGAAGTTTTTCTCTTTCAGGAAGAGTAAGACGAGATCTTGCAGAAGGATATTATACCGTACCGCTTTTAGTAAAAGCTTCCGGCAATGAATTCAGACGTGAAAAAGTTAATATCTGGATTACAAAATCTTCTGGCACCACTGCATCTGGCAGTAACCAGGGTACCATACAGTTTGAACTTGGAGAAGACCAGAGCACTCCTTTTGGCGTGTATCCTGATGTGATGAATTACAATATGAATCTGCGCAATTCTTCTGATATTACAGCCTTTGATGTAAACATAAGAATGAAAGTAGATCAGGACAATACCAAATTTCCTTTTGATATCAATGACGGAAATTATACCAAGCACTACGACCGGATTGGTGGGGGACAGAAGATAGAAATCCCTTACAGTATGAGCATTCGCAAAGAAGTCTATAGCGGATATTATCCTATTACCTTTAACATTGAGTATCGTGACAGTACGGAGGGGGATATCCAAAAAGCGGAGGGAATCTTTTTCGTCAAAGTTCAAAATAAGGAAAAGGAAAGCGAAACAAAAGAATTTAATGCAAATGACCGTTCAAAGGCAAGACTTATTGTAGACGGATTTCAAACCAATCCCGAAACAGTATATGCTGGCGATGAGTTTGAGCTTACGCTTCATATGAAGAACGCATCCGAGAATGTAGCAGCTAGCAATATCCTTTTTAGCCTGGAGTCAGAGAAGGTGACAGAGAGTGCAGTGTTTACAACAGATGACAGTGCCTCTTCTGTTGTTGTCAACTCCCTTGGAGCAGGTCAGGTTGTGGATGTAAAGGTAAAAATGCGAGCTGGTGCCTGGGTGGATCAAAGAACATACGCCCTTACCGTTGTTGAAAAGTTTGACAGCCCTGAATTTAAAAATGCAGAGGAAAAAGTAGTTGTAAATATTCCTGTTCGCCAGGTACCACGTTTGAATACAGGAACCATAGAGGTCTCTCCTGATGCCGTTAGTGTAGGTTCAGAGACCAATGTTATGTTTCCCATTAATAATACAGGTAAAGTTCTTCTGTATAATGTAATGATTAATTTTCTAGGTGATTCCATCCAGCCAACCAGTAGTTATGTAGGTAATATAAAGCCAGGAGAGACTGGAAATGTGGACGCTATGGTCTCAGCCATTGCACCTACTGCAGACGATGGGAAAATCAAGGTTTTAATTACGTATGAAGATGAGAATGGAGTTGTCAGCGAACCAATTGAGAAAGAAATAACTCTTATGGTATCAGAAGCTGAGGAAAGCAATTTTGGAGGAGAGGATCCAAACGGAATACCAACAGATGCAGAGCCTCAAGGGTTTGCAAAGTACCGAACTGTGATCATTGCTTCGGTGATTGTAGTCCTGGCCGTAGGGACTATTGGCGGAGTGATTGTGTTTAAAAGAATCAAAAAGAAAAAAGAAGCTGAAGAAGAGGAAATAAATCATGAGATTTAGTGATTTGCTTTCCATGAGCGTGAATAATTTAAGACGCAGAAAGCTAAGGACATTTCTGACTGTTTTAGGAGTTTGGATTGGAACGGCTTCTATTGTAGTCATGGTGTCTTTGGGAATCGGTTTTAATCAGCTTACCATGGAACAGATTGCTTCTTACGGCAGCCTTACAGAAATAACCATATATTCCAATGGCAACATGAACCAAAACAGTAAAGATCCTAAGTATATGACTGATGATGTGATCAAGCAATTTGAACGAATCGATCATGTCTCAGCCGTATCACCACTTTTAGAAACAAGTGTACTCATGAAGCAAGGAGTTTACGAATCCAACGTAAGACTTACTGGAGTCACTCATGAATACATGAAAAACATTGAGTTAAAAGAAGGAAAGATTCCCGATCCAGATAAAAAAGAGCTGCAGATGGTGGTTGGGAATATGGTAATCAGGGACTTTAACAATCCTAAAAATCGAACCAATTATTATGACGATTCTTCTAAGCTTCCGGATATAGATTTTATGAACCGTCCCATGTTTGTTATCTTTGATATGGATGCTTATTACAATTCACAGAATGGAGTTTCTTCAGATGGAAAAACTCCTGTAAAGCCTCCGAAGAAGTATCTATTAACCACCAGCGGCTTGGTAAAAGGCAGTGTGGAGGAATATAACAATTATAGTTATAATGTCTATGTGGACATTGATGCCTTAAAGGTTCAGCTAAAAAAGGTCTTCAAGAAAAAGCCTATTCCTAATCAGCCTACCACAAAAAAAGGAAAGCCCTACAACTACTTTATCTATGATCAGGCAGTGGTACAGGTAGATGATATGCAGAATGTCTCTTCGGTACAAAAGGCAATTACAGATTTGGGATTTCAGGCCAACAGCAATATGGAGTGGCTGGAGCAGTCTCAAAAGCAGGCAAAGATGGTTCAGGCACTTTTAGGTGGAATCGGTGCGGTATCTTTATTTGTTGCAGCGATTGGTATTGCAAACACTATGATGATGTCCATTTATGAAAGAACCAAGGAGATTGGCATTCTTAAGGTATTAGGTTGTGATATGAATGTAATCAGAAACATGTTCCTCATAGAGTCTGGCTTTATTGGCTTTTTTGGAGGCGTGGCCGGTATTACATTCAGTTACGGTATTTCCGTATTAATTAATAAGTTTTTGGCGAGCCGCTTCATGCCGGATATGCCAGGTGATCTGTCACAAATTCCATTATGGCTATCCACGACTGCCATCGGCTTCGCTATTTTTGTAGGTATGGCGGCAGGTTTCTTCCCTGCATTAAGAGCTATGAAACTCAGTCCGCTGGCAGCCATTCGCAATGAATAATGGACCTGAAAAAATACTTGCTTTTTAAGCAGGGATAAGATATGATGTTTTACAGAGTACGTGCGACTGACGGATAAGTGGAATTAACCACGGGGAGCACGATACATTGAAAGCCGACCGTCTGGGCACCGCTATGGGATGCTCAGGCGGTTTTTTGCGTGTATTGATAAAGGAGGAACAAATGCTATGACTTTGATTTCTTTAAAGGATGATTTAAAGAGCAATTCTTATCCCGGAAGAGGGATCGTAATTGGAAAGACCCCGGATGGAACAAGGGCAGTGACCGCTTATTTTATTATGGGAAGAAGCGAGAATAGCCGTAACCGGATTTTCGCTGAGGAAGGCCAGGGAATTCGTACCCAGGCATTTGATCCCTCTAAACTTACAGACCCAAGCTTGATTATATATGCACCTGTACGTGTTTTGGGAGATAAGACCATTGTAACCAATGGAGATCAGACCGATACCATCTATCATGGCATGGAGAATCAACTAACGTTTGAGCAATCTCTTCGTTCTAGAACCTTTGAACCAGATGGCCCTAACTTTACTCCTCGTATTTCAGGTGTCCTGCACATGGAAGAGGGAGAGTTCCATTACGCCATGTCCATCTTAAAGAGCAACCATGGAAATCCGGATTCCTGCAGCCGCTATACGTTCTCTTATGAGAATCCCCAGGCTGGTGAAGCTCGTTTTATCCACACATACAAGCATGATGAGAATCCACTTCCAAGCTTTGAAGGAGAACCAAAGCTTGTGGAAACCCTTAATGATATGGATGCATTTACAGAGATGGTTTGGGAAAGCTTAAATAATGAAAATAAAGTTTCTCTGTTTGTTCGTTATATTGATATTAAAACGGGAACCTATGAGACAAGAATCATAAATAAGAATAAATAACAGGAGTGCTAAGGATGAACGAACTGGAATTAAAGTATGGATGCAACCCAAATCAAAAACCTTCTAAGATATTTATGCAGTATGGAAAAGAATTGCCGATAAAAGTATTAAGTGGTCGTCCTGGATACATTAATTTCCTGGATGCCTTTAACGGTTGGCAGTTGGTAAAGGAACTAAAAGAAGCCACTGGTCTCCCTGCCGCAACTTCCTTTAAGCATGTGTCTCCAGCAGGAGCGGCAGTAGGGCTGCCTCTTGATCCTGTTCTTTCTAAGATATATTGGGTGGATGATATGGAGAATCTTTCTCCTCTTGCTTGCGCTTATGCAAGAGCCAGAGGTGCGGATCGTATGTCAGCGTTTGGAGATTTCATCGCATTGTCTGATATTTGTGATGCAGATACAGCTAATATCATTAAGCGAGAGGTGTCAGATGGAGTCATTGCTCCTGGATTTGAGCCAGAGGCATTGGAAATTTTAAAGGCAAAAAAGAATGGCAATTATAATGTCATTGAAATTGATGCAGATTATGTGCCAGAATTCATCGAAACGAAGCAGGTTTATGGAATTGTGTTCGAGCAGGGAAGAAATGAACTGAAGATAGACGAAACCTTGCTAAAGGATGTAGTTACTCAAAATCAGGAGATTCCAGATTCTGCAAAAATGGATTTAATCATATCACTGATTACATTAAAATACACCCAATCAAACTCAGTCTGCTACGCCAAAGGAGGCCAGGCCATCGGAATTGGAGCAGGCCAGCAGTCCAGAGTTCACTGTACCAGACTTGCTGGAAATAAAGCGGACAACTGGTACTTACGACAGGCGCCACAGGTATTGGATTTATTGTTTGTGGATGGAATTCGTCGTGCAGACAGGGACAATGCAATTGATATTTACATCGGAGAAGATTATATGGATGTATTGGCAGATGGCAGATGGGAAGACATATTTAAAGTGAAACCCCCAGTATTTAGCCTTGAAGAAAAGAGAGCGTGGCTGAATCAGCTTTCTGGAGTTGCCTTAGGGTCAGATGCATTCTTCCCATTTGGTGATAATATGGACCGGGCTTTTAAAAGCGGAGTGAAATATGTGGCTCAGCCAGGTGGCTCAGTCAGAGATGATCAGGTTATTGAGACCTGTGATAAATATGGAATGGCAATGGCATTTACAAAAATTCGTCTGTTCCATCATTAGAAATATGCTTAAAAACGGAGGGATATCAGGTGGGACCTGATATCTTGTCCGTTTTTTTGTATGTTAATAATAGAACCAAAAAAAAGAAGTACCAGCCAATATTTATTGTAAAAGCACTTTCGTGGAAAGGGGCGCATAAAATGAGAGTAAGTAAGTTTAAGGTGGCTTTCTTTGAAAACTTTTCCCAAACCTTTAACTGCACGAGAGGAACGAGAGTGTCTGGAACGATACCAGGAAGGGGATCAGGAGGCGAGAGCCACACTCATTGAGCGAAATATGCGTCTGGTAGCCCACGTGGCTAAAAAATATCAGAATACGGATTATGATATGGAAGATCTCCTATCCGTAGGAACCATCGGACTGATCAAAGCCGTGAACACCTTCCATCCGGACAGAGGCTCAAGGCTGGCTACTTATGCGGCCAAATGTGTGGAAAATGATATCCTATCACAACGGCTCTTTTGGCAATATTATTTCCAAACTTTTGTTGATTGTTCTTGCAAGAAACTGGCTAATTGATATAATGAAGCTATTATGTATTGTTTATAAGAAAGGGGATCTTATGAAAAATTCACTCATGTTACAAACGCCTCCTATGGGGTGGAATAGTTATGATTATTACGATACTATGGTAAATGAGGATCAAATCAAAGCAAATGCCGATTATATGGCAAAACATTTAAAGGATTTCGGGTGGGAATACATAGTAGTAGATATTCAGTGGTATGCCTACGGCGCAGGAACAATGAGGGACAAGCATCAATATATTCCATTTGGTAAGGTGGAGTTAGACGAATTTTCCAGATTATTTCCTTGTCCGGACCGTTTTCCCTCATCTGTTGGTGGATTGGGCTTTGGACCTCTGGCTCACTACGTTCACGAGCTGGGATTGAAATTTGGAATCCATATCATGCGTGGAATCCCTAGAATTGCTGCGCATACTCATAGCAAGGTAAAGGGGACGGATAAAACAGCCAATGAGATAGCGGATCCTTATTCCATATGCTTTTGGAATCCCGATATGTACGGGGTGATTCCGGGCGTTGAGGGATCACAGGAATATTATGATTCTTTGATGGAGCTTTATGCTGACTGGGGCGTTGATTTTATAAAGTGTGATGATATTTGCCGTATGGATGCACCCTCAGCCAAACAGGAGATCAGCATGCTAAAAAAGGCCATCGATGGCTGCGGCCGCCCCATGGTACTTAGTCTTTCCCCAGGACCTGCACTCATTGATGAATCATGGCACTATACCAAGTATGCTAATATGTGGCGCATTACGGATGATTTCTGGGATGATTGGAAGTATCTCCTCCCTATGTTTAAGCGTTGTGAGATATGGCAAAAGCATGTAGGGGAGGGGGCTTTTCCTGACTGTGATATGCTGCCAGTTGGAATGGTTGGCAAAGGGTTTGGAAACGAGCGGCCTACGAGGTTCACGAAAGAGGAGCAGATAACCATGATGTCCCTCTGGTGCATCTTCCGTTCTCCTCTTATGATTGGAGGAGAACTGACACTCCTTGATGATTGGACTCTGAAATTATTAACCAATCAGGACGTATTAAAGCTAGTAACAAATTCCAAAGGGGCCAGGCAGCTACTAAGAGATGAGAGTCACTGTGTCTGGTTAAGTTATGATAAACAAGATGATAAGCGGTATCTGGCAGTATTTAATCTTTCTGAAGAAGAACAGTCCATTGATATCGATCCAGATCTTGTAGGAATTCATAGCTTCTGCGACCTTACCCTTATGGAATTATGGTCAAACACCACGGAAATTTGCAAGAAAGCAGAGCTTACTGTATTGATTCCAAGTCACGGATCCTCTATTTATTCTTTTTAGTAGTCATTTAAAACATCCTTTTACCATAGCGTAAGAGGATGTTTTTTTAGTGAAAACATGGAATTATAGGGTTAAATTTGTTTTTCGCACATATATTGAATCAGACCAATGCGCAAATTCCCCCTTTGGTCAAGCAATGAATCAGAGAATTTACTTATAATCCTGTATTTTCTTTATGGAGGTGTTTATATGGAATTAGAACTCGTGTTAGATTTTGTAGGTAAGGGCTTGAGAAAAATCAATTCAGATGTGGAGAAACTGCGTTCTGATCAATTTAATCAGGAGGATATCTTGGATAACCTAAGCAGTGAGATTGTTATGCTTGAAAACCATATCCAATATTTCTACCAGCTCATTCAACCGGTGAATCAAGAAGAAAGTAATGGAGAGCAGCCGCAAGACGACAATCAGCCCCAGGATGGGACACCTCCTGATAATGAGACACTGCCCGAGGATGGGACACCGCCTGAGGATGGGACACTGCCCCAGGATGGGGCACCGCCCGAGAATGGGACACCACCTGAAAATGGGACTCAGCCCGAGAATGGGACACCGCCCCAGGAGGAGCCCGAAACACCACCTCAAGTATTTACTCTGGAACAGTTGGCACAATACAATGGGAAAGATGGTGCGCCTGCTTATGTAGCAGTAAATGGTGTTGTATATAATGTTACGAACAATCCTTTATGGGCGGGAGGAAATCACTTTTTTGGATTAACAGCGGGGAGAAATTTGACCAGTGAGTTTCAGATGTGCCATCCTGGAGCCATGGTATTAAGTGTTCTGCCGGTAGTAGGTAGACTGGAGACACAATAAAGAGATGTGAAAGACGATACCCTATCATACCCTATTTCAAGGCGGGGGTATGATAGGCTTTACTATTTCATTCCATATCACTTGTTTTTGATAAATGGGACAAGAGAGCTGTTTTAAGCAATCTAAGATAGCTTGACTGTGAATGATAGCCACTTTTTTCTCTAAATCTTTTTGGTCTGTTTCTGCCTTCGGATGATAAACAATTATATCCATGATAAATGCTTTCGGAATGATAGTCTTTATAATGTATGATATCCTGCGTGTCCGGTATGTGCGAAGGAATGGGCATGGAAGCGAGAAGTGTTTTTGAAATGAGGTGAAGCAATTGGAAGTAATAGGAGAACAGTTTGCAATTTATTCAAGAAAATCTAAGTTTACTGGAAAAGGAGAAAGTATTGGCAATCAGATCGAGTTATGCAGGCAGTATATATCGGTGCATTTCGGAAGTGATTATGCTCAAAACGCTTACATATATGAAGATGAGGGTTTTTCTGGTGGTAATCTGGACCGGCCTCAATTTAAGAAAATGATGCAGGAAGCAAAAAAAGAAAAATTCACTGCGATTGTCTGTTACCGTCTGGATAGAATCAGCCGTAACATTGGGGATTTTGCCAATCTGATTGAAGATCTGAACGAAATGCATATCTCATTTATCTCCATCAAAGAGCAATTTGATACTTCTTCTCCAATGGGTAGAGCTATGATGTATATTGCGTCTGTGTTTTCTCAGTTGGAAAGGGAGACCATAGCAGAGAGAATCAGAGATAATATGCATGAGCTCTCCAAAAGTGGAAGATGGCTTGGGGGGAACACACCAACTGGCTACCAGTCTGAAAGCATATCAACCATTAAAGAGGATGGAAAGGTCAAAAAAGCATATCAATTAAGACTTGTCCTGGAGGAAGCAAAACTGGTTCGCCTTATCTACGAGAAATTTTTGGAAACAGGTTCTCTGACTCAGACGGAAACGTATTTGATTCAGAATGGTCACAAAACCAAACATAACCGGTTGTTTAGCCGGTTTGCAATCAAGGCAATTTTAACCAATCCCGTTTATATGATTGCAGATATGGAAGCCTACCATTATTTAAAAAGGAAGAACGTTGACTTGTTCTCTGAAAAAGAAGAATTCAATGGGACAAAGGGTATAATGGCTTATAACCGCACGCTTCAAAAATCAGGGAAAGCCCATGAGTTAAAAGGAATGGAAGAATGGATTGTAGCCATTGGAGGACATGAAGGCTTGATTCCGGGGGCTACGTGGGTGAAGGTTCAAAAGCTGCTAGATCGGAATAAATCAAAAAATTACAGGAAGCCAAGAAGTAATGTGGCACTGCTGTCTGGTCTTTTGTACTGTGGAGCCTGTGGAGATTATATGAGGCCAAAGCTTTCTGGCCGTTTGAACTCTGAAGGGAATCAAATTTATTCCTACTTGTGTACCATGAAAGAAAGAAGTCGAATGAAATGCTGTACCATGAAAAATCCAAACGGTAATATATTGGATCAAATGGTAATAGAAGAGATTAAAAAGATATCAGAGGACAAGGAAGAATTAGGAATTCAGATGAATCAAAATAAGAAATATCTTTTTGAAGGCAGGAGAGAGTCTGAAGAGGATATTCTACGGCTCAAGGAAGAATCCATACTTTTAAGTGAAGAAATCGCCAGCCTGGTGGCCTCCTTAAAGAAAGCTGGTGGGACAGCAGCAGAGGAATATATTTTGACTCAGATTGAAGAGCTTCATCAAAAAAAAGAAGACAATGCCAATCGTATCAAAGAACTTAAGATTTCCCTAATCAATAACGAACTATCCGATATTGAAGTAGAACACATGACACAGACCCTGTCTTCTTTCCCAGATACCATTGATTTAATGAATGTGGAAGAAAAACGAATGGCGGTCAATGCCTTTATTAAAAAAGCAGTCTGGGATGGGACGTGTGTGCATCTGTATTTTACTCATACAGAGGAGCCGTCAGGAGAGCCTAGCAAATGAAATCCTCATGCTCCTTCGTGCAAATAAAAAATATTCAAAAGAGGTTTCTTTGTTTGAACCCATCGGCGTAGACAAGGATGGAGAGACCGTAAGCCTTGTAGATGTCATTGAGATGGAGAATAAAGAGACCCTGGAAACCATTATTTTGAAGCAGGATATCAAAGAATTGTATCAAGCATTTGATAGCTGTCTAAAGGACAATGAAAAAACTATCATAGGGATGCGGTATGGACTTTACGGAGGTAAGGAGTATACCCAACGTGAGATTGCTGATCTTATGGGAATATCACGATCTTACTCCGCTGTTATAATAGGGATAAAACGATGAGATCGGAACGTGAAGTCCTTTAAACTGAGGACTAAGGATATCTGTCGCTGGATTCTAATAAAGGCGATATAATTGTATAATTTTGTAAATAATATGGAGCAAACATTGTGTTGTCAATAAAATAACAAAAAAACTTGCATAATATTTCGGTACATGTTAATATGAAACTGTAAATAATTACCAATTAACACTGATGATGCTACATATCTTTTTATTGAGAGGAGACTTCATTGCATTAATAGGAACTAGTTAGATTCGCTCAGGTTAGATATCTAGCGTTATCCAACTAAAAGGGGGTTTTTGTATGAAACAAGCAACAAAATTTTTACTGTCTTCTGCTATGATGCTGACAATTGGGTTAATGAGTGTTACCAATGTTTATGCCCAGGATAAAACAGCAAATGTAGCAGAGGTCAAAGCGGCTGCTAGTGCGGGGAATGTTTATCTCACTTTTGATGACGGTCCCAATAATGCAACCTCACAAACCTTAATATCCAATTTAAAAAATGCAGGTTGTTATCAAGCTACCTTATTCGTTTGGGGTAACAAGATTGCCAGCAATCAGTCTGCATGGAATGCCTACTTAAACTCAGGCTTCAGTCTTCAAAATCATAGCTGGACCCATTCGCAGATGAGCAGCTGGAGCTATCAGCAGGTTTACAATGATTTCCAAAAGTGCAATCAGGTTATCCAAAATGCTGGTAAGCCAAAACCTACAAAGGTAAGATTGCCTTATCTTTACAACAATAATACCATCACTCAGGCGTGTTCCGCATTGGGCTTATCCATTGTAACACCTACGGTATATACCAGTGATTGGGAAGGAGCCAGTACAGAGACGATTATTAACTCCTGTAATAATCTTAGAGCAGGTGGAAATCCTCTGATGCATGATTCCTATCAGAATACGCTTCGTGCAATCCCAACTGTAGTGAATAATCTAAAAAACCGTGGCTTCGGTTTTGCGCAGTATTAAGCTAGATTTGTACATAACTTATATACGCTGCCTGCTCTCTTGGGCAGCGTTTTTATTCACTACTTGAACAAAGGGGAAAACATGAGAAAAAAGCTTTGGCTGCCTTTTTTACTGTTATTGTTGCTGTTTGTTGTTTATTTCATATGTTTCAGAAAGGAAGTCTCAAAGACGTGGGAGCAGGTCAATGGTCCATATGGAGGTTATATTCATTGCCTGGCGGTTGAAGATGAGAAGCTTTTTGCCGGTACTCAGGGAAACGGAATATTTTTCTCCTCCGATCAAGGGGCTAACTGGAAGGCAGTTAACGAAGGTTTAACGAGCAACAATATTTATTCCTTGGTCATAAGCGGCAAAAAGATATTTGCCGGGACCAACGGAGGTATCTTTGTTTCTTCAATGGATGAGATCCGCTGGGAACCTACCGATTCCAGATGGAACGATATTATGGTGTTCTCCATGGTAGTGGATCGTGAAAGTCTCTACGCTGGCACAAGCAGAGGTGTGTTTTATTCTGAGGATAACGGAATAAACTGGAAAGAAGCAAATCAAGGGTTAACTTCAAGCACTGTAAATTCTATCGTTATTGATGGTACAGACTTATTTGCAGGAACAGAAGATGGTGGCATCTTTCGTTCCAAGGATCACGGAGCTAATTGGATTCAGGTCAACAATGGACTGACCAAACTGCAAGTCAATTCTCTTGCTTCAAGTGGATCTGCAATCTATGCCGGTACTCTTTTGGGAGGTATATTTATGTCAGATAACAACGGTGAAAGCTGGCAGCCCATAGATATGGGAGAGACCAGCACAAATATCAATTCTCTTTTTGCAAAGGGAGCCAATGTTTTTGCAGGAACAGAGGAGGGGGTATTTGTTTTTGATGGCACTGGCTGGAAGGCGGCTAACCATGGGTTATCCAATCAATTTGTATACACTTTGATTGCGGATGAATCTTATGTGTATGCCGGTACCAACGGGGGAGGCGTTTTTCTTTCTGCTGACAATGGGGAAAACTGGAATCAAATAAATGAAGGCTTATTAAATACCCATATCAGTTCTTTTGCCTCTCGTAATACCGATATTTATGCCGGTACCAGCGGGTCAGGAGTTTTTCTTTCCCAGGATGGGGGAATGAGTTGGAAAGAAGCCAGCTTTGGTTTAACAAACCCATTCGTCTTTTCTCTGGCAATCAACGATACTGGTATTTTCGCCGGAACAAACGGTGGAGGAATATTCTTATCCACGGATAAGGGCAGTAGCTGGAATGAGGTCAA
The DNA here is from genome assembly GCA_963528005.1 of uncultured Eubacteriales bacterium. Taxonomy (GTDB): domain Bacteria; phylum Bacillota; class Clostridia; order Lachnospirales; family Lachnospiraceae; genus Lacrimispora. Next base: position 218,756 of record CAURSM010000005.1, on the reverse strand, counting down.
TTCCGGTCTGACCAATAAGTTTGTTTATTCCATTGCTGTAAGTGGAAATGATATTTATGCAGGCACTTTTGGAGGAGGAATTTTCCGATCTAGTGATAATGGACAGAGCTGGGTTAGTGTAAATCAGGATCTGACCAATTACTATATCAGTTCTCTTACCGCTAGTGGTACCGATATTTATGCAGGAACCTTTGGAAGCGGAGTCTTTCGGTCTCTTGATCGTGGTGAGAATTGGGAAGAAGTTAATAGTGGAATGACAAATGCTCAGATTTTTTCATTGACGGGCAGCAGTTCCTTTCTCTTAGCGGCAACACCAGGTGACGGGGTGTTTTTATCTACGAACAAAGGTGGCAGCTGGAAGCCAGTGAATACTGGGCTCACCAGTGGAAATATTAATACCCTCGTTGTGAAAAACTCCACTGTCCTTGCCGGCACCTATGGAGGCGGCATGTACCAATCATTAAACAAGGGAAATAGCTGGAGTGAATTTAATTCAGGTTTGGAATCCGTTGATGTGTATTCCATCTTAATGAGTGATAATAATATCTTAGCCGGAACCAGCGGCAAAGGCGTCTGGAAGCAAGCTGGCAAATAATCATAAAGTGCTGTATATTCTAAATGCGAATGAACAAAGCATAGAATATACAGCACTTTTTTTAGTTTAGAGCAAAATAACTTTCGTGATTTTCAGTGATATTCCAGTATTTAAATACGAGGAGGAAGGGAGATATAAAAAGGTTTCATAGCATAGGACAATCCGAGATATGCATAGATTAAAATGTAATAATGATGAGAGGATGAATGGTTTTGAAAAGCGAAGAAATTGCAGATATCCCTTTGGTTGATATAGAGGATCTGGTTGATATCAGAACAGTTCAAATCGATATGGATCTGCCAAAAGATCAAAGAATCCAAAGCTTTTTAAAGCAGATTAAGAATCCATACTTATTCCGGTATGGTGATATGGTAATCCAATCTGTTTTCTCGGATACGGAAATCACACTAGATGAGCGTTTGAAACAATTCTTCCGCATAGAAAGCAGTTAATGGCTGACTGATAAAGCAAAAATAAAGCCACCTGAGTTTTTGCTGATTTAGTAAATTCTTAGGAGGTTTTTTTATGGAGATAGAGAAGGTAAGTAAGCATTATAAAGCGGCTATATACATTCGGTTATCAAAAGATGATGGTGATAAAGCAGAAAGCAACAGTGTATCAAATCAAAGAGATCTGATTCTTTCCTACTTAAAATCAAAGCCGGAGATAGAGGTATGCTCAGAACGTATTGATGATGGATATAGTGGAGTTTCTTTTGATCGGCCAGGGATTAAGGAACTCTTAAGCGATATAAAGGCTGGGACAATAGACTGTGTGGTTGTAAAAGATTTATCCCGTTTTGGAAGAAATTACATTGAAACTGGCAGATATATAGAACAAGTCTTTCCGTTTTTAGGAGTCAGGTTTATTGCAATCAACGATGGGTTTGACAGCGGAACCATACAGAGTCAGTCAGATGGCATTATAATACCATTTAAAAATCTAATCAACGATGCTTACAGCCGTGATATATCTATGAAGGTGAGAAGCCAGATAAAGGTAAGGCATACTCGTGGTGAATATATAGGATCATTTCCAGTATATGGTTATGTTCGGTCGAAAGAGAATAAACACAAATTGGAAATCGATGAGTTTGCAGCAATGACCGTAAGAGATATCTTTAAATGGAAAACAGAAGGTTACAGCAATCAGAGAATTGCACAGCTCTTAAATGCTGCAGGAATACTATCTCCTTTGGAGTATAAGAGGATGCTTGGTTGGGCTTTTAGTACCTCATTTAAGCTGAAACCCATGGCGAAATGGTCCGCACAGTCCGTAGGACGTATTCTGGAAAATGAGATATATACCGGCACCATGGTTCAGGGAAAGGAAAGTGCACCCAATTATAAAGTGAAGAAGAAATTTAAAAAGCCAAAGTCAGAATGGGCGATTGTAGAAAATACCCATGAACCGATTATTACAAAAGAAGATTTCAACCTTGTTAGCAGAATTATATCTGCGGATACTAGAACGGCTCCAATGCAGCAGGAGCTTTACCCTTTCGCCGGTATTTTAAAATGCAGTGAATGTCATAAAAGTATGATTCGCCGGCCTGTAAAGTCTAATGGTAAGACCTATATTTATTACACCTGTCGGACCAACAAAGAGGGCAAAGAAAAATGTAAGAATTCAAACCGGATTAGTGAACATCAACTGCTTGCTTGTGTGAAAGAAGTAATGAAGGTACACATTGGAGCAATTAGTAAGACCGATGACATTCTAAGCTATATAGAAACTCTTCCAAGGGAACAGTTGCAGATTAAAAAATACAACCAACGAATTCAGAAGAAACGAGAAGAATATGATTATTATCAAAACCTCATCATGGGCCTATATGAAGACTTCAAAAAGGATATTTTGAACAAAGAAAACTATCTTAACATGAAGTCTAATTATGAAACTATCATTGGGGATATTTCAGATTCCATTGATATTATGGAACGTGATATATCAGAGTTATTACAGAAAAAAGATTTGACGAATCAGTGGATTTTGGAGTATAGAAAAAATCATAATATTTCTAATTTAAACCGCTCCATCTTATTATCTATGGTGAGAGAGATTGTAGTATATGACAAAAACAATATTCAAATTCATTTCAATTATTTTGATGAGACTTTAAATAAAAAGGATAACATTTCACATGGCCAGATCAAATAGGAATAACCAGGATTTTGAGAATCAGAAAGATACCTCATTCCTTACTGCAATCTATGCCCGTCTTTCCATTGAGGATAATGGAATCGATGGTGATTCCATTGAGACTCAAATCTATTATCTGCAAAAGTACATAAAGGAGCATAAAGATTTAGAACTGATTTCCACTTACTGCGATAATGGGATGACAGGAACAAACTTTGAGCGGCCAGGATTTCAAGCTATGTTAAATGATATAAAAAACAAAAAAATTAATTGCATTGTTGTTAAGGATCTGTCCCGATTCGGAAGAAATTATATGGAAACCGGTGATTATCTGGAAAATATATTTCCTTCTTATGGGGTACGTTTTATTTCTGTAAATGACAATTACGATAGTGTGGATGTGACCTCCAATGAGGCGCTGGCTCTGTCACTTAAAAACATTTATCATCACATATATGCAAAAGATATCTCCAGGAAGATCTGTACTTTATTTGATGTAAAAAAGAAAAAGGGTTTGTATCTGGGACGATTTGCCCCATACGGTTACAAGAAATCAAAGATTGATCCTTATCAGCTAGAAATAGAGGAAGAGACCGCTCCTGTGGTAAGAGAGATTTTCTCCCTTAGAATCAAAGGGCTGGGAGCCATGAAAATTGCCAGACGGCTAAATGATCAAGGGGTTCCTTCCCAGTCCCGCAGACTATATGAATTGGGAAAATTAAAGGGTAGTAACGGAGAAGCCGACGCATTATGGTCAGGCTCATCTGTATCAGGAATTTTAGAAAATCCAATTTATCGTGGTTGTATCGTGGAACGAAAGTCAGAGCAGTCCTATTACAAAGGAGGCAAAAAGAGATTAATTCCAAAAGAAGAATGGAATTATATTGAAAATACTCATGAAGCAATTATAGATCAGAGCACGTTTGAATATGTTCAATCCTTAATTGAAACATCAAAGAAATGCAGAAAAGAAAACCAGAATGGTAAGCGAGAGCAAACAGAGAACAAATTAAAGGGTCTTGTTACCTGTGGTTATTGCCAAGGAAAAATGATACGTGACAGTGGTTACTTCACGAAAGATGGAAAGTTAATTCATTATCGCTTTATATGCCGTAGAAAATATATGAAACAATCGGTATGCAGCTCACCCAGTATTCTGGAAAATGATTTGATTTCATCAGTAAGTGAATCTATGAGAAATCAACTAATTGTACTGTCAGATGGAAAGGAAATAGGAGTAAGATACCAGAAACAGCTGGAGAGCCAGGATAAGGCCAGTGACATCGCCAGATGTCTGGATTATAACCGGGCATCCATTATGGAATTGGAAATAAAAATACCAGAATTATATGAAGATTATAAAAGAGGGTTGCTATCAAGTGGTGAATATAGATACGCTCAAAAAAAGTATGAAGAACAAAAAAAAGACCTTGAGATAAAAGCCATGAGTCTTAAAGAAAAGCAAACAAAAGAAAAACAAATACCAGATTATGAGATCTGGTTCAAACAGTTATTACAAGTCAATGACCATATGACAGGAGCACTGTGGAATCACCTGATTGAGAAAATAGTTGTCTGCCCTCAGAAGCTTGAAATACATTATACATTCTGCCAAGAATATGACTAGTGGTTACTTTATTAGAATCACAAGAAAGGGGATGTATAATGAAAATGAAACAGCTTACAGCAGCAATTTATCTGCGTATTTCAGATGAAGACGAAGCGCTGGAGTTGGGAGGAGAGAGTAATAGCATCACCGGCCAAAGAATGTTAATTAAGGATTTTGTTGCTAACCATAAAGAGTTACTGGATTACCACTTCGTTGAGGTGGTAGATGACGGATATAGCGGAACAAATTTCCTTCGTCCCGGCATTCAATCCTTATTAGATATGGCAAAAAAGAAAGAAATTCAGTGTATCGTCGTAAAAGACTTTTCAAGATTTGGACGAAATTATTTGGAAGTTGGAAATTACCTGGAGCAAATCTTCCCCTTTTTGGGCATACGCTTTTTTTCTGTCAATGATGGCTTTGACAGCTTTTGCAATGTGGGAGCAGCTGGTTCCCTGGAGGTTGGCTTTAAGAATATCATTTACGAGGCATATAGCAAGGACCTCTCTGTCAAAATAAAAAGTGTACGCAAATCAAAAGCAGAACAGGGAAAGTTTGTGACTGCCTTTGCCCCTTACGGATACAAAAAGGATGAAAACAACAAAAACAAACTAATCATAGACCAAGAGTGCGCCCCTATTGTTAACGAGATTTTTAAGTTATATCTAAATGGTTCTTCAAAAACAGAAATAGCCAGACGATTAAATGAAGAAGGAATACTTTGCCCTATGATGATTCGAAAAAAAAGGGGAGAAAATTTCAATAAAAAAGGGGGCAGCAAAGCCTGTATCTGGACAATAGGAACCATATCTCATATGTTGGCGGATCAAAGGTATACAGGAGATGCTATTTATGGGAAGAGTAAGCCAGAATCTGTAGGAAGCAAGAGCGAAATCAAAGTACCTAAGGAACAGTGGATCATTGCCGCGAATGCCCATGAAGCAATCATTTCTCATGAAGAATATGAAGCAGTTCAAAAAATGAAAAAATCATATAAACAAAGAATCATCTCAAATACAGATAAGTGTTTACTCCCTAAAAAAATCATTTGTAAATCATGCGGTCATTCCATGACTCGAATACATAGAGGAGAGAAAACACTTTATTGCTGTAGAACTGGAAGGAACTTATATCACAGCATCTGTTATCAAGGTTACATCGATGGCGCTCAACTGGAAAAAGCTTTATTATCCTGTTTAGAGAATCTTACTGCTTTGATGGGGACTGCAGATGAAATTCAGAAAAAACCTGGGAATATCTCTATGTCCCATTGCGAAGAATTAGAGAAAATAGAGTCGATGATAGCCAAGCTAAAAAGGAATTACTTTGCATTCTACGAAGCGTATAGACAAAAGAAACTATCAGAATTAGATTTCAGGGAAAAATCAAAGGATTTGGAACGATCCATAGACACATTACAGAATCAATATAATGAGATGAATCAAGAGATGAATAGAGAAAACACTCATAAGCCTACGATTTCCAATGAAGCCATTGATTTCTTAGTCAAATCAATGGAGATGGAACCCAATGGTTCTCTATTAATCCAATGGGACTTTATGGATCCATACCAATTTGCGCTTTCTTAAAGGTAAAATTTTTGTCCCTACTGGAACAGACGAATATGTCTCAAGGTTGGAGAAAAAAGCTTTGGAGAGGTTGCGGGCAGAATTAAAAAAGTATAGCATCTAGTGAACAAAGCAGGGGCAAATCCATAAGTCCCTGCTTTTAAGCTTGAAGCATGCTGTTAATTTTGGTACAATATAGAAATACAAAATAGTAAAGGACAGGCTTTATATGATGGAAGATAAGAAAGAACAAGGCATGGAAAAGGCAAAGGTAAACTGGAAAAAGGAAATCTTTGAGTGGATCAAGATTATCGTAATGGCTTCTGCCATTGCATTTTGCCTTAATACCTTTATCATTGCCAATAGTAGGATACCAAGTGGATCCATGGAAAAAACCATTATGACAGGTGACCGTGTATTTGGATCACGCCTTGCTTACAAATTCGGAGAAGATCCTAAGCGAGGGGATGTGGTAATTTTCGATCATAAGACTGGGCCTGGTTCTAAGGAGACACGTCTGGTAAAGCGAATCATAGGCCTTCCCGGAGAGTCTGTGGATGTTCGGGAGAATAAGATTTATATCAATGAGTCACAGACCCCGTTACCAGAACCATATCTGCCAGAAGCCATGGAGACCAATGACTTTCACTTTGAGATACCAGAAGGCAGCTACCTGATGTTTGGAGATAACCGTAATAACTCAGCAGATGCCAGATATTGGCCGGATCCATACGTGCCAGAGTCTAAAATACTGGCTAAAGTACTGATTCGGTATTACCCTAACATTAGGCCGATCCGTTAGGATTGGGTTCCAAAAGCTGGAAGAGTGAATATATTAAAAGAAAAAAGGTAAGTTCAATGGCGTATGCGTGATATATTAATTTTAGTACTCGCTCTTTCTACGGACAGCTTTGTAGCCAGCATTGCCTATGGGGCAAACAAGTTGCGTATTTCCTTTGCGAAGGTAATTGCAGTAAATTTAATTTGCAGCGGATGCCTGGGAGCAGCTCTCATGTTTGGTACTGCTCTGAATGGACTGGTGCCGGAAGCCTTTGCCAGAGGGCTAGGTTTTACATGTCTGTTTTTCCTGGGAGCCATGAAGCTTCTTGATTTTGCCATCAAAAAATATATAAACAAACATGTAAATGTCCAAAAGGATCTTACGTTTTCCATCTCGGGTCTGAGCATTATCATAAATATTTATGGAAATCCCATGGCAGCAGACTGGGATGAATCTAAAACGTTATCATGGAAAGAAACAGTGATGTTCTCTCTGGCCATGTCCATAGATAGCCTGGTGGCTGGTGGGTTGTCTGGATTTCTCATGATGCCACCTGGATTAACCGCAGGTATCGCACTACTTGTTGGAATTGCAGTGATGTATATCGGCCTCTTTCTGGGACATGAATTATCTGTGCGAAAGGACTGGGATCTTTCCTGGGTTAGCGGACTGTTGTTTTTGTTTCTCGCCTTTGGGAAGCTTTAAATGAGGGTGAAAATGAGGTTTGGCTCTTTATGGGTTAAGCCTCATTTTCACTGTGGATAAATGTTATATTAAATAGGAGAAGAATACATGCAATATACAATTCCTCATTATTATCATAAATTTCAATGCATAGCAGGAGCTTGTAAAGATACTTGCTGTGCTGGTTGGTCCATCATGATTGATGACAAATCGAAAAAACGTTATTGGAAGCAAAAAGGAAGTTTTGGTGAACGTCTTAAGCAGTCTATTGACTGGAAGAACAGTTCCTTCAAACAATGTGGCAGACGGTGTGCATTCCTTAACCGGGAAAATCTCTGTGACATGTATACAGAAGCTGGACCGGACATGCTTTGCAAAACCTGTAGAGAATACCCAAGACATACGGAGGAATTTCAGGGAGTCAGGGAGTTTTCTCTTTCCATGTCCTGCGAAGAAGCAGCAAGAATCATTCTTGGTACCAAGGAACCAGTGTGTTTCCAAACAAAAGAGGACGAAAAGAAAGAGGTCTATCCAGAATTTGATTCTTCCCTGTTTCAGACGCTGATGGATGCAAGAAAACTTATTATGACCTTTCTTCAAGACAGGAGATATAGCTGTAGTCATCGCATGGCAATGTCGTTAGGTTTCGCCCATGATATGCAAAGTAGGATCAGAAGTGACCGTGTTTATGAAATTAACGGCCTGATGGATCGTTACCGGGACGAATCCTTACATGGTATCATTGAAAAGAAGATTAACAGTAGCAAGGAACATGGGCAACCCCGTTTTGTAAAAATGAAGGAATGGTTTACCATCTTTCAGGAACTAGAAGTTCTTGATGCGGACTGGCCAAGATACTTAAGCACCATCAAAAAGCTGTTATTCGAAAAAGGAATCACTTCCTATGAGGAAAATCGTAAGGCTTTTTACAACCATTTAAAGGATAATCCTGAGAGAGAAGAACAGTGGGAGATCTGGTGTGAACAACTTCTGGTTTACTTTATTTTTACTTATTTTTGTGGTTCTGTGTACGACGAGCAGCCCTATGGGAAGATGAAGCTGGCCGTTGTGTGTACCTTATTGATTCAGGAGATGGCTCAGGCAACGTTTAAAATGCGAGAGGGCAGATTGGATTTTTCTGAGTTTGTTCATCTTTCTCATCGCTTTTCCAAAGAAATGGAACATTCCGATCTAAATCTAAATGTTATGGACCGGATATTTACAACTGACAAGAAATTTGGGCTGAAATGCCTGCTATCTGTTTTATAGGAGATTATAAGTGAAAGTTACCAAAGAATTAAATAGAGAAGGACAGAGAGATAAGAAAAACACTGTTGTGACGTTATTTTTATTGGCATCCTTTGCAATATATTGTGTTGCGTTGTATACCCTGACTGGAGGGTTATGTGCATTCCGTGGGCTTTTAGGCATTCCTTGTCCTGGTTGCGGTGGATCAAGGGCAATACTTTACCTGGCAAAAGGAAACTTACAAAAATGTTTGGAGCTTAATCCTTCTGCGCCTCTCGTTTTCCTTTGTCTATTAAATGAAATACGGGTCAGTTATTTTAAAAGAGGAAATAAAAAGCTAGCTGGAATTCTATTATCTGTCAGTATTATAATTTCCTTGATTTTATATATCGTTCGGATGAAACTTTATTTTCCATATAGGGAGCCTTACGTTATTTATCCTGACAGTTTATTAATCAAATTTTTAGAGTTTATACGATAAAAAAGTTATATAATTAAATAATTCCATTTTTTGTAAATATATGTTATAATTTGCTTTGACAAATTATAGTTTTTTTACTAAGGAGGAAATTGTATGGAAAACGATTACAATGTAGGTTATCAGGAGAATCAGAATTCTAACCAGATGGATCCAAACAAAAGCGTAATGACAATGGGAGAGTGGGTCGTTACTTTACTAATTATGATGATCCCATGTGTTAATATCATCATGATGTTTGTATGGGCTTTTGGAAATGGAAATGAGAATCGTAAGAATTATTGTAGAGCAAATTTAATTATGCAGCTGGTATGGGGAGTAATTGCAATTATTTTCTACGTTACTATATTCGCTAGTGCTATGGCAGGAATTTACGGATCATATTAAAAAGAAGAGGTCGCAAGACCTCTTTTTTTGTGCAACGATTTATTTAATGAAAATTTGCAAAGATAGACGCAAACACTACTGTACAAAGTCCTGAGGTGGCGATGGCGAGACCGCTCATAGCGCCTTCTATTTCGCCTAATTCCAGAGCTTTTGTAGTCCCAATGGCATGAGCGGAGGACCCAATGGCAATGCCCACTGCCACAGGTTCTGTAATATGAAATACTTTGCATATTGTTTCCGCAATTATATTACCAAGAATCCCTGTAATGATAATGCTTGCAACGGTAATGGTCACAAAGCCTTTCATCTCTTCAGAAATACCCATGGCAATGGCTGTTGTTATGGACTTAGGAAGAAAGGTTACGTATTCCTGATGATTGAGTCCAAAAATCATAGCCAGAAGAAGTACGGTAACCATGGTGGTTACGACCCCTGTTATGGTTCCTGCCACAATTGCCTTAGAATGCTTCTTAAGCATCTCCATCTGCCGATATAAAGGTACAGCAAGACAGATGGTAGCGGGGGTGAGAAGATAACTGATATATTTGGCACTCTGGTTGTATACCTCATATTTAATATTAAATAAAGATAAAAGACCCATAACAACCAGAATAGATATTAACAATGGGTTAAAAAGAGGTGATTTAAACTTTCTTTTTAACTGAATGCCTAATTCATAGCCTAGCAGACTAACAACCGCTCCAAAAAACAAGAAACCATTGATTGTATTACTCATGATCATCATCCTTTCCTTTTTTATCAATTCGGATAAAAAACTGGGTGACTTTTCCTGTTGCCACCATAACTACGATGGTGGAAAGAAGAGTTATTACAATAAACGGAATTAGCATAGCTCCAAGAATCTCCCAGGAATCCAACAATCCCACCCCTGCAGGTATGAACATTATTGGCATGATTTCTATCAGAAACATGCTTGCATCTTCCACTGCATTTAAAGGTATTATTTTTGTTTTTAATCCCATTAACATTAGCAGCAAACCATAAATGCTGGCAGGAATTGGTAGCGGAATAAAAAGATGGATAATTTCGCCTATTAAGGATATGAATAGAATAATGCTGAACTGCCTCAAGTACTTCATGATTACGCCTCCTGCGTTTTTTGTCGAAATTTCAGCTAAGGATTATCCTAAACTTTTTTTGACTGGATGTCAAATGTATTTCATGCATTAAAAAAATACTTGCAATCTTAAGAATCTGTGTTATACTTGTGTCGTTAAAAACTAAATATGAAAGTCGCAGAGTAGACTGGTGTGCGTTAAGTGCTGAATGAACAGGGAGTTGTCATTCGGACGAAAAGATTTTCTTGCGGTACACGAGTTGCATCCCGCTGCATCAGAAGATAAGTATTTTATATCTCCGGTTGTAGTCTGAGGTCTGCAAAGGAGGTATTTTTTTATGAAAAAATTCGTTACTTTGTTCACCGATTCTTACAAAGAGCTAAAACGTGTAAGAACCATCACCACGGCCGCTATGTTTGGCGCCCTGGCAATCATTCTTGGTATGTTCTCCATTGATTTTGGAAATTATATCAGAATTGGTTTTGCTTCCATTCCCAATGGAATCATTTCCTATCTATTTGGCCCCATTGTAGGCGCTTTATTTTCCGGAAGTATGGATGTGCTGAAATACTTATTAAAGCCCAATGGTGCTTTTTTCCCAGGCCTTACTATGGTTACTTTATTGTCCGGTTTTATGTATGGCTGTTTTTACTATAAAAAGGCCATGACCCTAAAAAGAGTTTTTATCTCGAAATTCATTGTTATGTTACTATGCAATGTAATATTAAACACCTTATGTCTTTCTATCTTGTATGGAAAAGGATTTATGGTACTTCTTCCTGCAAGAGCGCTTAAAAATCTTGTGATGTGGCCCATTGATTCCATGATTTTTTATTCCTTGATTAAGGCTCTGGATACCATAGGAGTGTTCCAAATCTTTAAAAAAACTCAGAATGCTGATATAAAATAAAACAATAGTTTTCGTAAAGCTTATATTAAATCCATGGACATAATGCCTCATTCATACTATAATCTTAGGTATCCGTGTTACATATTTACGGATAAGGGGACAGTTTTGATGATAACAGGCGGTAGTCCGTGGATTGCCCTCTATAGATAAACTTTTTAGTCAGGAGGAATGAACATGAGCGATACAAGTTGTACGCATGATTGCAATAGTTGCGGAGAGAGCTGCACTAGCAGACAGGAAGGCCCCAAGAGCTTTCTGGAGCCATTAAACCCAGCTAGTACCGTAAAGAAGGTAATTGGAATCGTAAGCGGTAAGGGTGGAGTTGGAAAGTCTCTTGTCACTACTATGATGGCGGTACGTATGAACGCCAAAGGATATAAAACAGCAATTTTAGATGCTGATATTACTGGACCATCCATTCCCAAGGCTTTTGGGATTACAGATTCAGGCGTGGGCATGACACCAAACGGTCTTATGATTCCAGCTACCACTTCCACTGGAATTGAAGTAATGTCTGCCAATCTTGTTTTAGACAATGAAACAGATCCAGTTATTTGGAGGGGGCCTGTAATCGCAGGAGCTGTGAAGCAGTTCTGGCAGGAAGCCTTGTGGGAAAATGTTGATTATATGTTTGTAGATATGCCGCCTGGGACTGGAGACGTTCCACTGACTGTATTCCAGTCTCTGCCTGTGGATGGAATTTTAATTGTTACCTCTCCTCAGGAGCTGGTTTCCATGATTGTTGCAAAAGCGGTTAATATGGCAAAGAAGATGAATATACCAATTCTTGGTCTGGTTGAAAATATGAGCTATTTAAATTGCCCTGGTTGTGGGACAAAGATTCATGTCTTTGGAGAAAGCCATATTGATGAAGTGGCAGGAACTCATAATCTTCCTGTTTTAGCAAGAATACCAATTGATCCTAAAATTGCAGAGGCTGTGGATAGTGGTACGGTAGAATACCTGGAAGCACCATGGCTTGATGAAGCTGTTTTGGCGGCAGAGAAAGCTTAAGATTGTTTCTTAACATTGAGGTGAAAAATGAATATAAGCATGAACCCTAATAGCGAATTGAACCAGTCTATTGTTAATGTGCCAAATCTTGTTCAGGTCCCTGATCCATTAATTAAACAGGCTTACCAGTTTCAGGAAGCAATGATGATGTATACTTGTGCCATACGGGAACTTAAGACTAAGTTAGAGGTTTTAAACGATGAGTTATCTGTAAGAAATTCCAGAAATCCCATTGAACTTGTAAAGTCAAGAGTCAAGAAACCTATCAGCATAGTTGAGAAGCTGCAGCGCAGAGGTCTTTCCATCTCTTTGGAATCTATGACAGAAAATCTTGATGATGTGGCAGGAGTTCGAGTTATCTGCTCCTTTCTTGACGATATTTATGCAGTAGCTGAGATGCTGACCCGTCAGGATGACGTACATATCATTGCAATTAAGGATTATATCCGACACCCTAAGGCCAATGGTTACCGCAGCTACCACATGATTGTTGAGATACCTGTATTTTTCTCCGATCAGAAGAAGTGGATGCGTGTGGAGGTACAGATTCGTACCATTGCCATGGATTTTTGGGCAAGCCTTGACCATCAATTAAAGTATAAAAAAGAAATGGAAGCCAATTCTGAAGATATCAGCAAAGAACTCCGGGAATGCGCAGAAGTAATTGCGAACACAGATGAGCGTATGTTGAATATCAGAAAGAAGATAGAAGCTCAGGAAATTGCTTTCGTAAATAAGTAAATATAAAAAGAACCTCACCTGTCAAGCTAGTTTTAAATGGCCTGCCAGGTGAGGTTTTTTGTATTATAGAATTTAAGCCTAAAGTGGAAGAGTTACGGTAAATATGGTCCCCTCAGATTGGCTGCTGGCCACCTGAATCTTTCCTTTATGATGTTCTATAATGGTTTTAGCTATGGAAAGTCCAAGACCATATCCCCCCTCTTTTCGGACTCTGGATTTATCGGTCCGATAGAAGCGTTCAAAAATGTGTATTAGTTCTTCGGGAGAAATCACCTCACCATGATTACAAACGGTCAGGATAGCAAAGTGGCCTGATTTCTTTAACTCAACGGATACGGTGCTGTTTTTTTCAGCATATTTGCAAGCATTATCAAGAAGTATGGAAACCACTTGTTTGAGCTGGGATTCACAGCCGTTCATGATGATATCATTTTCAATGTTATTTGCCAAAGCAACTTTATGTTCAAATGCAACGGATTCAAAGATAAGAGTGCTCTTTAAGACCAGATTACTGAAATCAACCAGACTCTTTAAAGGTATTAGATCCTTTCCGGCGCCTGCATCGGAGCGGGCAAGAAAAAGAAGGTTTTCAACCAACTGCTTCATTCTTAAAACCTCTTCTTTTGTATTGTGAAACCATTTGTTCTGATCTTGAATGGTACAATCCTCATGGGAAGTGAGGATATCAAGATTTGCCAGGATTACAGTAAGAGGAGTTTTAAGCTCATGGGAAGCATCTGCGATAAATTGGTTTTGTTGCTGCCACGCCTTCTCTACTGGCTTTAATGCTAGACGAGATAAATACAGGCTTAACAGAAAGAAAAGAACCAATGCAATAAGAAACATCAAAAAGCAGTTAACCATAAATGTTTTTATGTTGTTTAATTCATAGCTTTGATCTGCAAATCCAATTTTAGTACCTTTTGGAGAATCTATTTTAACATATCGAAGAGAATAATCCGAAAGAACGCCTTTCGTCATATCTTTGGAATCTATTAGCTTCACCAGAGAGGAGGCCAGTTCTGTGGTAACTGTAATATTATTTACTTCCACTGATTTTACCGTGTGGTTAGAATTTAATGTTACTACAAATGTAGGTATTGGAGGTGGAGGATCTTTCTTTCTTTTATTCTCTAATTCCAGATGAAACGATGGTGGTCGCTGATCTTTATCAATGGAAAACGCAAGTGCCATCTCTGTCTGGCGGACGAAACGCTTTGAGCCGGAGTAAAAAAACAATCCTAAAATAGTGATGAGGATGGTGACGACAAAGAACATATTGCTTATTATAAATTTCCATCGTAATCTCTTTATCATCGTGGTTCCTCCAAACGATATCCAACTTTTCGTATGGTGCCAATTTCAATTAAGGAGCCAACAAATGCAAGTTTTTTTCTTAAAAAGGAGATGTAAGCCTCTACATTATTATCTTCCGCATCAGAATCATTGCCCCACACTCTAGTAATCAGAGTCTCTTTTGAAATGATTCTTCCTGAATTGCTCATAAGTAATTTTAAAACTTCAAATTCCTTATATGCCAAATGAATGGATTTATCTCCACAGCATAAATCATTGGAAGATAAGTTTAAGGAAAGATCCCCAAAAGTCATTTCATCTAGGATTACCTCCCCCTGTCTGCGAGAAAGTGCACGTATCCGTGCCAGAAGTTCTTCTGGTATAAAAGGCTTGGTCAAGTAATCATCGGCCCCTTTATCAAGTCCAGTTACTTTATCAGTGATGTCATCACGTGCAGTTAAAAGTAGAACCGGTGTACGAATGCGGGACTCTCTTAACTTCTCAACAATCTGGAAGCCATTTTTTCCAGGAAGCATTACATCTAGAATAATCACATCATACTCATTGGTCAGAGCGTTATATAAACCGTCTGTACCATCGTGACTGATATCTGCAAGATAATTCTGTTCTTTCATAATATGCCCCAAGGCGTCAGCAAGCCTGACTTCGTCTTCTACAATCAGTACCTTCATGATAATAATCCTTCCTAATAAAAATCTGTTGTCAACTATTATAAGCGGAGAAACGATTTTAAGCAAATTTTTTCAGGTTAATTTCAGTCTACAGTCACATTTTTGACATAGGAGTTTGCTAAGATGTGTTTAGTTCATACAGGAAAGGAGAAATTTACATGCACGGACAAAGAATGGCAGCCGCCCTGGCTGTTGTAATGGCAGCGACGGCAGTTAACCCCATGATATCCCAGGCTTCAACAAATTTTGACTTGAGAAAAAAGGTTGTGGGAATATCAGGAATTATGAATACCGGAAATTTAAATATGTCGGTGACGCGGGGGGAATTTGCCAGTATGCTTGTCAATGCTTCTTCCTACCGAAGCACCGTAAGCAGTATCAGCAATACTTCCGTGTTTGCAGATGTACCAAGAGATAACGAATATGCATCTTCCATTCGGATTGCGGCAGAGCAGGGATTTATGAATGGATATCTGGGAGGCAATTTTAAACCAGAGGAATACATAACACTTCAGGAAGCAGTAAAAGGAATTTTAGGGCTATTGGGCTATCAGAATTCTGATTTTACAGGAGATCAGACAGGATCAAGGCTTTCAAAATATCATTTTCTTGAGTTAGATGAAAATCTTAACAAAGACGCATTGGAACTTTTATCAAAAGAAGACTGTGTCAATTTATTTTATAATCTGTTAAAGACTGATACAAAATCAGGTACTATGTTTGGTAAAAGTCTGGACTGCGAGCTGACTGCAGATGGGGAAATCAATCCATTTTCTATGGTTGATAACAGCATGAAGGGTCCGAAGGTTGTGACCAGTAAAAGCCGGCTTAGCTCTTATCTTCCCTTTAAACTTAGTGATGCCAATATATACCTGGATGGAGATCCTGTTAAAAATTCCAGTGAAGCAATTACAACAGCCTTTGATAGTACGGACGGTGTTTTGGTGTATTACCATACTCTTTCAAAAACCGTTTGGCTCTATACCGTAGGGAATGAAAATGAAAATGGCCGTTCCGCAGCATTAGGAGAAATAACAAATGTGATCTATAATTCTACGGATCTAATGACGCCTAGCGCAATTATATTAGATGACGGTAATACGTATACGCTTACCAGCACAGAGATGCAGTTTGCATTTTCATCTTATGGTGATTTAAGAGTAGGGGACTCCGTTAATCTTGTATATAATCTGACCACGGATTCAGAAGGAAATGAGACCAGGACGGTCATTGACTATATTGAAGATTAACAGGAGAAAGTAGAATGAAAAAAATCAGTCAGAAATTATCTCTGAAAAAAAATAAGAAGCTCCTGATAATTCTTTTCTTGGTATTGGTGGCCGTTTTAGGTGTTGCAGGAACAATAATAGTAAAAAAAACTAAGCGTGCCTCCGCAGAGTCTGGAAGTGTTCAGACCACAACAGCGACCAAAAGGGATATAACGACTGAACTATCTTCCTCAGGCAGTATTTCCCCAAAGGACACCTATGACATCACCTCTTTAGCAGAGGGGGAAGTGACTACGGCAGAATTTGAAGAAGGGGATATGGTTGAAAAGGGGCAGGTTCTTTACCGCATCGACACTTCCTCCATGGAATCCCAAATCTCATCTGCCAACAATTCATTGGAACGGGCTCAAGAAAATTATGCCAATGCCCTGGGGGACTATAATCTGGCATTGTCTGATTACAGCGGTAATACCTATAAATCAACAGAAAGCGGCTATATAAAAACACTGTCCATAAAAGCGGGAGATAAGGTCAGCGGGAACACAGAAATCGCAGCTATTTATGATGATAAGACGATGAAAATAAAAGTTCCCTTTCTATCGGCAGATGCAGCTCAGATTGCGTCCGGAAATGGAGCCATATTGACGCTTACGAATACAGGAGAACAGATCAATGGAGTGGTTTCCTCTGTCAGCAACATGGATGTGACACTTACAGGGGGGAGAATTGTTCGTTACATTACCATTGAAGTATCAAACCCTGGTGGTCTTACATCAGATACGGCGGCCACTGCTTCTGTTTCTGATTTTGTAAGCAGCATGGAAGCCACCTTTGAGCCAAAGCTTGAAACAACCATGAAAGCTGATATTACAACAGCCGTTGAAATTCAAACCCTGCTTGTACAGGAAGGGGATTATGTATCCAAGGGAACTCCACTTTTTACAATGGAAAGCAGATCCGCGGAAAAATTATTGCGGACCTATAAGGACTCTTTGGATAAAGCCCAGGAATCTCTGGAATCAACCAAAAGTAAGTTAGAGTCAACCCAGGATACCTATGACAACTACACCATTACAGCTCCCATATCAGGAAAAGTTATTAAGAAATCTATGAAAGCAGGAGATAAAATAACCAAAAGCTCCAGTGGAAGCACAGTACTTGCGGTAATTTACGATATGTCCAATTATACCTTTGAAATGTCTGTAGATGAGCTGGATGTTAAATCTGTAAAGGTGGGGCAAAGTGTTACTGTTACGGCTGATGCGGTATCTGGTAAATCATTTTCTGGTACGGTTACCAATGTTAGTCTGCAAAGCTCCACTGCAAACGGTGTTACCAATTATCCTGTTACAGTTACCTTAAACGATGGTCTGGATGAATTGCTTCCGGGTATGAATGTTGATGGAGTCATTACCCTGGAAGAAGCAAAAGATGTCATTTCCATTCCGGCTGATTCCCTGATGAGGGGGAATACCGTCTATGTAAAGGATTCTACTGTAAAAGAACGAGATGGGGCTGTTCCAGCAGGATTTCGAAGTGTTGAGGTTACCACTGGTCTTATTAGTGAAGATTATGTGGAGATTAAAACCGGTCTAACAGAAGGAGAAGAAGTTTATGTAGCCAAAACCTCAGTAAGTACAACGAAAAACACCATGATGCCAGGAGGAATGGGTGGAATGGGCGGAATGGGTGGAGGCCCAGGAAGCGGAGGTTCTGGAGGCGGTGGCGCCAGAAGTGGAGGTTCTGGAAACGGTGGCACCAGGAATGGTGGCTCTGGAAACAGAAGCAGCGGCTCAGGAAATTAAAGAAAGCAGGTGGCTATACGTGGCAGAACCTTTAATAGAATTAAATGAAATCTATAAAATTTATCAATTAGGAGGGGAAGAGGTCCGAGCAAACGACGGAGTATCTCTAACCATTTGCAGGGGAGAATTTGTAGCTATTGTGGGAAAATCGGGAAGCGGGAAATCCACTCTCATGAACATCATCGGTGCACTTGATGTACCAAGCTCTGGTACCTATCTTCTTGGTGGAGAGGATGTAGGAAGTATGGGAGATTTTCAATTGGCAAAGGTTCGAAATAAGATGATAGGATTTATCTTTCAGCAGTACAATCTGCTTCCTAAATTAAATCTGCTGGAAAATGTAGAACTTCCTCTTTTATACTCGGGGTGTGGATCCGAAGAACGAAGGGAAAAGGCAATGGAATCCTTAAGAAGAGTTGGCTTGGAAGAGAAGTGGAAAAACCTTCCAAACCAGCTATCTGGTGGTCAGCAGCAGAGAGTATCCATAGCCCGTGCCCTTGCGGGAAATCCTTCTCTTATTCTGGCAGATGAGCCTACTGGTGCTCTTGATTCAAAAACCAGCCGAGATGTATTAGACTTTTTAAAACAGCTAAATCAAGAGGGAAATACAATTGTTATGATCACCCATGACAGCGCCATAGCCATGGAAGCTGAAAGGGTAGTAAGGGTACACGATGGAAAGATTAATTTTGATGGAGACGTAAATGAATATTCTGCAATCCTTTAAAATGGCGCTAAAAAGCATATGGGGCAATAAAATGCGTTCCTTCCTGACTATGTTGGGAATTATCATAGGTGTGGCATCTGTAATTATCCTCGTCAGCCTTGTAAACGGCCAAATGACCTATATGACAGAACAGTTTGCCAGCATGGGGACGAACCAGATCAATGTGAATGTTTCAAATCTTTCCTCTAGATCTGTTACCGTTGATGAGATGTATGAATTTTATGAAGGAAAAAAGGAACTGTTTTCTCAGATGACCCCTAAAGTTTCTATATCTGCTACGGTTAAGAGTGGAACGGAAACCTTATCAGATACAACCGTAACAGGAGTGAGTGAACAGTATCTGGAGATGAAGGATCAGACATTGGATTCCGGCCGATTCCTCCAGTTCTCTGATATCTTATCTCGCCAAAAAGTGTGTGTTGCAGGCTATTATGTAGCCTGGGATCTATTTGGAGGAGTGGATAAAGCCATTGGACAGACAATAAAGATTGATGGCAGTAGTTATGAGATTGTAGGCGTGATCTCCAGACAGGACGAAGATAGTCTGGAAGCAGGAGGAACGGATGATGTCTTATATCTGCCATACAGCAGTGCTGTCAGGCAAACGAAAAGTGCAAATGTAAGCAGCTACGTGTTCGCAACAGCGGATATGGATCATACAACGGAAGCAAAAGCCGCGATTACTACATTCTTAATGGGAGTTTTTAAAGATAGTGATTTATTCCGCGTATCTGCTATGAGTGAGCTTTTGGATTCTTTAAATTCCATGATGTCCATGATGTCAATGATGCTTGGAGGAATCGCTAGTATCTCTCTTTTGGTAGCTGGAGTGGGAGTTATGAATATCATGCTTGTGTCCGTTACAGAACGAACCAGGGAGATCGGAATCCGTAAGGCCCTTGGCGCTCAGAAACGAAATATCATGCAGCAGTTTGTTATAGAAGCGGCAGTCACCAGTTCTCTTGGAGGTGTGATTGGAATTGTAGTGGGCTCCATAGCCACCACTGTAATCGGCAGCATTATGGGGCTGAATGCAACTCCAACTCCTGGTGCTATATTGATTTCATTTAGCGTATCCGTAGGAATTGGTCTGGTATTTGGATATATGCCGGCGAACCGTGCGGCAAAACTCAATCCAATTGATGCGCTGCGCAGTGAATAACAAGTGAATATTTTCTTGCAAATACGGTATAACAATGGTAATATTTGCATAGTAACAAAAGGAGTAGCTCATCTTGGGTTACTCCTTATGTGTATTTAAAAATATAAAATGCAGGGGAGACAAGAATTATGAAGGTCATTGATATGCATTGTGATACAATTTCAGAGTTATATTATCGAAGGGAACAGGGAAAAGCTTACTCCCTGCTAAATAATGATTGCCATATTGATCTGGAGCGTATGAAGAAGGGAGATTACTATCTTCAGAATTTTGCATTGTTTACAGAATTAACAAAACATGAGCGACCATTTGAGTATTGTATCAAGCTGGTAGACCTCTTTTACACAGAGATGGCAAAACATGAGGATTTAATTGGCGTAGTAACCAGATATCGAGATATTGAGAATAATAAAAAACAAGGAAAGATGTCTGCTCTTCTTACTATAGAAGAGGGAGGCGTCTGCCAGGGAGAAATTGCGTTTTTAAGAAGCTTTTATCGCCTTGGAGTCCGTATGATGACACTTACCTGGAATCATAAAAACGAGCTTGCAAGTCCGAACCGCATCTGGCAGGAAAATGGAGAAGCCTTTTTTGAACCAGATACGGAACATGGGCTTACGGATAAAGGAATTGAATTTCTTCATGAAATGGAAACCCTTGGCATGATTGTGGACGTATCCCATTTATCGGATGCCGGAATAGAGGATGTATTTCAGCACACCCACAAGCCCTTCGTAGCCAGCCATTCCAATGCAAGAACGATTGCTTCAAACCCCAGAAATTTAACAGATAGTATGATCAAACGGCTTTCCGAACGTGGCGGCGTTACTGGTATCAATTATTGTGCCGCATTTTTATATAACTGGAAAAAGGGAGAAACTGAAATCAGCCGGGTGGAACATATGGTTGCTCATATCAAACATCTAAAGCAGGTGGGTGGCATTCAGTGTATTGGACTTGGGTCGGATTTTGATGGAATTGGGGGAGAACTGGAGATGAAGTCACCTGAGGATCTTCCGGTACTAGAGGCAGCTTTAAAGAAAGAAGGCTTTAAGGACAGCGAAATTGAAGCCATTTTTTATAAAAATGTGCTACGTGTCTATGAGGAAATTTTAAATTAATCATAATTTACAAATATTTTACCTTTCAGCGCAGGATATTTTACATAGATTTGATATAGTACTTACAAGGCGAGCTGTAAGATTGGGGGGAATACTATGTCGATAGAAGATATACAGATGTTAATTAAATTTCTTGGGGGACTTGGTATCTTCCTATATGCAATGGATCGAATGGGAGATGGGCTTCAAAAATCGGCTGGCCATAAGATGCAGCAGTTATTAGGAGCCCTTACCGACAGCCCAATTATGGGGATTTTATTAGGTACGGGGGTTACCGCCATTATTCTTAGCAGCAACGCCACAACCATTATGGTGGTTGGGTTTGTGAATGCAGGAATCTTAAATCTGTCCCAAGCGGTGGGAATTATCATGGGAGCCAATATTGGGACAACAGTCACCAGCTGGATCGTTTCCATGAATGAATGGGGAGAAATGCTTAAGCCAGAGTTTTTTTCTCCGATTCTTGTATTTTCAGGCGCATTGCTTCGCTACCTTTCCAGAAATGGGAAGGCGAAACAGGTGGGAGAAATTCTGGTGGGATTTGGTCTTTTGTTTGTTGGACTTGGTTTTATGTCAGCTCCGGTTGATACCTATCATTCCAACGAGGCATTTCTAAATGTTTTTACTTTTCTAGGGAGGAATCCTCTCCTTGGCGTGGCTGCTGGTCTTTTCGTAACAATACTAATACAAAGTTCATCTGTATCGGTTGGTGTTTTACAGGTCTTAGCCTTGAATGGAATGATTGGTTGGCAGTGCGCTGTTTTCATAAATTTAGGACAAAATATCGGCTCCTGTGCGGCAGCACTTCGTTCCAGTATAGGCGCAAATCGTACCGCCAAACGGGCAGCAGTTATCCATCTGCTCTTTAATACAATTGGTGCCATCATATTTGGGACAGCCATGGCCCTCTTGTTTTGGCTAAATCCAGAACTTGCTGATTCCCCAGTTAGCAGCGTTGGTATTTCCATATTTCATACTGCATTTAATGTTACGAACACCATCCTCTTGTTCCCGTTTGCGGGATTTTTGGTGAAAGCTTCGGGAATACTCATTGGAGAAGATGCTTCTGGCAATGGATGTTGTAAAGATTCCAAAGAAGAGATGAAACGGCATTTGGACAGCCGTATTTTGGATACTCCCTCCTTTGCAATCGAAAGTGTCACCCATGAGGTAGTAAATATGGGATATGCCGCATTGAAAAACTTTGATTTAGCTGCTCAGGTTTTATTAAATGACAAGAAAAGCGATGTCATTCAGGTGGTACAGATGGAGCAAAAGATTAATGACTATGAAAAAATCCTTACAGATTATCTAATTAAGATTAGCAATCAGTCCTTGAATGAGGAGCAGCACCTCCTTGTGAAAAATCTATTTTATACCATCAGTGACTTTGAACGAATCAGCGACCACTGTGAGAATCTATCCGAATTGGCACTTGAGAAGTCCAGAAGAAATATTATATTTTCTGAAGAAGCAGATAGTGAACTTAAAGAAATGTTCCATTCCGTTCGGTCTTCTCTGGAACATTCCATTAAGGCCAGAGCTTCCTCTGATATGTCCGAGGTCCGGGCCGTTGTCCGAAGCGAAGAATTGGTGGACAACTTAGAAGAGGAATTTCGGGAAAATCATATATGCCGCCTAGCCTCTCAATCTTGTAAACCGGAAAACGGAGTGATTTTTTTAGATACTCTTAATAATTTGGAACGTATATCAGACCATGCCCATAATATTGCTGGTTTTGTCAGAGATGAAGTGTAAGGAAAGGGAGATTAATAATGGAACAGATCTATGTAATTGAAGATGACGATAATATCAGAGATTTAATCAAGATTGCCTTAGAAGGATTTGGATATGAGGTGGTCGCATTTGAGATGGCGGAGGACTGCCTAAAACAAATTGAGTCAGATAATCCAGCCCTTGCTGTATTTGATTTGATGCTTCCAGGAATGGATGGGCTGTCTGCAATCCGAAAAATAAGAAAGATTGACTCACTAAAAGATCTTCCTGTTCTTGTACTTACCGCAAAGGACAGAGAATTTGATAAAGTTGCGGGTCTAGACGGCGGTGCAGATGATTATATGACAAAGCCCTTTGGTGTTATGGAACTAGCTGCCAGAATCAGAAGTCTTTTACGAAGGAGCACCAGGTCTAATACTTCCGAGGATGAATTAGAGTTGTACTGCATGAGTCTGAATAAGAAAACCAGAGAAGTCTACTGTGAAGGAACAAAGGTGGAACTGACTTTAAAGGAATTTGAACTGTTACAATACTTAATGGAAAATCACAATAAAGTGGTAACTAGAGATGAATTGCTTAATCATATCTGGGGATACGATTATGACGGAGAGACCAGAACCCTGGACATGCATATCAGAACTTTGAGGCAGAAGCTGGGGGAAAAGGGAAGTGCTTGTATTAAGACTGTCCGTGGAGTCGGATATCGGTTCATTCGCACGCAAGAGTAAACAAATGAGCGGAGGGTTTCATGAGAAAGGCAATCTTTGCAAAGTTTCTCCAGGTAATTCTGGTAGTGCTGTTTCTTAGCACATTTATTTTCTATATTGCATCCAGCAGTGCACTGTTAAAAAACTCAAGAAAAGACATGCTCTATACGTTGAGTGCAATAGATAAAGTTCTTGATTACGACGGAGATTTTATTGGTGAGGTAGATAAACTAAAGAAAGTTCTAGATGAAAAACAGGGGCGCTTTACCATCATACGAATGGATGGGACTGTAATAGCCGATACCGGCGATGTGCCTGTTAGCTCTCTTGATAACCATTCAGAGAGGACAGAGATAAAAGAAGCGAAAGAAGAAGGAACGGGTTATTCCAGGCGTTATTCTGATACTCTAAAGGAAAATATGCTTTACGTTGCCATCCGTTCCACAGAGTCGGATTTTATTCTGCGTATGGCGATTCCTTATACCGGAATGAAGGAATATTTAATGTTGCTGCTTCCGGCGGTATGGCTTACATTTTTAATTGCAATCATGTATTCTGCCTTTTCTGCAGATAGTTTTGCAACATCCATTACAAAGCCATTAAAAGAGATCTCCCAGGAGATGCTAAAGGTAAAAGGAGATTATACGGATCTTTCATTTGAGACATATCAATATCCGGAGATTAATATCATTGCAGAGACAACCACAAAGATGTCAAAGAATGTAAAAGATTATCTAAACCAAATTGAGATGGAAAAGCAGATTCGCCAGGAATTCTTCAGCAATGCCTCTCACGAGTTAAAGACGCCCATTACCTCTGTTCAGGGTTACGCGGAACTATTAGAAAGCGGCATCATTCAGGAAGAGGGACAAAAACGGGATTTTCTTAACCGTATTAAAAAAGAAGCTGCTAATATGAACAACCTGATTAACGACATCCTTATGATATCCAGACTGGAAACAAAGGATGCGGAAGTCTTAAAAACCAATGTACGCCTCTCCATTGTACTGGATGATATTATCGAATCCATAAAACCTTTGGCTGCCTCTCATGAGGTTCTCATCCATATGGACTGTAAGCCTATCTGCATTTATGCGAACACACAGCAAATGAAAGAACTTTTTGGAAATTTAATTTCCAATGCAGTGAAGTACAATAAGCCTGGAGGTGAGGTTTGGGTGAAAGTAAGAGAAGAAGACCGAAATCTTATTGTACAGGTAAAAGATAATGGAGTTGGAATACCCAAAGAGTCCCTGGGCCGTATCTTTGAACGTTTTTACCGGGTTGACAAAGGCAGAAGCAAAAAACAGGGAGGAACTGGTCTGGGCCTTTCGATTGTAAAGCATATTGTTAATTTTTATCATGGTACTATTAGTGTACGGTCTGAGCTTGACAAGGAAACAGAATTTACGGTAAAGATTCCAATTAAAGGAAAAGTATGATAAAATTGAAACAAACAATACCAGGAGGTGTTATTTGTGGGAAAATTTATTTTAACCTGTTGCTCTACTGCAGATATGAGCAGGGAATACTTTGAACAGCGTCAGATTCCTTTTGTCTGCTTTCACTATACCATAGATGGGAATACGTATCCTGATGATTTGGGAGACAGTATTCCCTTTGAAGAGTTTTATGACCGGATAACCAAAGGCTCGACTCCCGTGACCTCTCAGGTCAATGTAGAGGAATACTGTAACTTTTTTGAACCGTTTTTAAAGGAAGGTAAGGATATTCTTCATCTTACCCTTTCTTCTGGTATATCGGGAACTCATAATTCTGCCTGCGTGGCAAGAGAAGAGATGAAAGCAAAATATCCAGATCGGACCATTGTTATAGTGGATTCCCTTGGGGCTTCTTCTGGATATGGACTTTTGGTGGATGCGGCTGCTAATCTGCGGGATCAGGACATGGCCATTTTAGATGCGGCTCAGTGGGTGGAAGATAACAAATTAAATGTTCATCACTGGTTCTTCTCCACAGACCTGACTAGCTTTAAAAGAGGCGGTAGAATTTCAGCAACCTCCGCCATGATAGGAACGGTACTTAATATCTGTCCACTTATGAATATCAATGATAAGGGCTGCCTGATTCCGGTACAAAAGATTCGTACTAAGAAAAAGGCAATACAAGAAATCGTCAGGGTAATGGAGCAGCATGCCAACGGCGGAAGGGATTACAGTGGTAAATGTTTTATGTCCCATTCCGCATGTGAGAGCGATGCAAAAGAAGTAGCGTCACTGATTGAAGAACGTTTCCCTAATCTTAGTGGTCCCGTAGTAATTAACAATGTAGGAACCGTAATTGGCTCTCATACTGGCCCTGGTACGGTTGCACTGTTTTACTTTGGCGATAAAAGAGAAGAATAAAAGACTATTCTCCAATGATCCGGGCAATCATATGATTGGGTAAGCAGACAACGTTTTCACCGTTATGTTGAATCCAGCCTTGATGAACGCAAACCTTATCCGGGCAAGAAGCTTCCGATACACTTACCTTTTTATCTTTTACCACAATTCGATTGGTTCCACCGTTGTATCCGTTAACCAGAATCTCCTCATCTTCATTTAAATTAAGTGTTTGGATTACGTTACCATCCACAGATATTTCCACTTTTCCGGCGGGTTTTGAAAACAGGAACTGATTAAAGAGGAGAAGCCCACAGGATACGGTTAATATCCCGGCGATGAGAATAATTTCTTTTTTATATTTTTTTAAGTTCATTTTTTATTCCTTTACGATTAGATGTCATAATATTTTCTTGACTTAAATACACACATTTTTATTATAACACATAATTTCAGCTCGTTACAAAGATAAATAATCAATAAACCAATTGATTAAGGCTTATATACTATGTTAAAATATAATCAAACCTTATCAGGCAGGAGGAAATTATGAGAAAAAAGAGCGCTAGTGCAAAAAGGAATGGATTGATCGGTCTGGGAGTTATGATTCTGCTGGCCGGTGCCACTGTTTTTGGGTCAGAACCTCTTTTTAAAGCGGTAGACAGTGTGTCAGGAACGAATTTATACACTCCGGGTACTTATACGGGATCAGCTCGTGGGTATGGAGGTGACGTTACGGTCAATGTAACGGTATCAGGAAAAAAGATGGATTCCATCGAGGTAAAGGGCGAGAAGGAAACGTTGTTAAATATGGTCCTTCCTGGTTTGACCGATACGATTCTTTCCAAACAGTCTACTGAAGTAGACGCTGTATCAGGAGCAACTCTTAGCAGCAATGCCATAAAGAAAGCGGTGGATCAGGCACTTGTTCAGGCAAAAGGTGGAACAATAGAAACGAGTCAACCTTATCAGGAAGAGACAAAAGGTCAGACAGAAACCAAGTGGAAAGATGGAACCTATTCCTATGAAGCACCGGAGTTTGATGAAAACGGCTTTAAAGATCAGGTGAATATGACCATTAAAGATAGCTCAATTACAAATCTTACCTGGGACTGTATTACAAAGGACGGAACGAAGAAAAGCAAACTTTCTATGGATGGAAATTACAAGATGACAGATAATGGTCCTAAGTGGCATGAGCAGGCTAAGGCTGTTATCGATTACGTAATGGATCATCAATCCATGGATGGCCTTATGAATGCAGATGGCTACACGGACACCGTAGCTTCCGTAAGTATTAACCTGCATGGATTTGTAAATGGAGTAAAAGATTGTTTGAGCCAGGCATCAGGAGAAGCTCCTAATGCCAAGTCTTCTTTAAAGAACGGGACCTATTCTTATGAAGCACCAGCGTTTGATGACAATGGGTTTAAAGATCAGGTGAACATGACGGTTACAGACAATACCATTACGAAACTTACCTGGGACTGCATCAAGGAAGATGGAACAAAAAAGAGCCGTCTGTCTATGGATGGAAAGTATAAGATGACAGAAGATGGACCAGCGTGGCATGAACAGGCCAAGGATGTTACTGATTATGTGCTGGGACATCAGTCAATCAATGGTCTTATGAATGCAGAGGGTTATACCGATACCGTGTCTTCAGTCAGTATTAACCTATATGGATTCGTAAATGGCGTAAAGGACTGCTTAAGCCAGGCATCGGGAGAAGTGGAGAACAAAGCTTCCCTAAAAGACGGCACCTATGCTTATGAAGCCCCTGAATTTGATAAAAATGGGTTTAAGGATCAGGTCAATATGACAATTAAGGATAATACTATTACAAACCTTACCTGGGACTGTGTAGCAAAAGATGGGTCTAAAAAGAGTAAATTGTCCATGGATGGCAATTATAAGATGACGGACAATGGCCCCAAGTGGCATGAGCAGGCCACGGCAGTGGTTGATTACGTACTGGAACATCAATCCATGGAAGGTCTTATTAATGCAAGTGGATATACGGATACCGTTGCGTCAGTCAGCATTAATCTATATGGATTTGTAAATGGTGTAAAGGATTGTCTGGCTCAGGCAGCGAAATAAGGATTTATCAATCATCCCGGAGAAAGGCTTTGTATTATAAGACCATTCTCCGGGTTTTTATATGTAATTGATTGGAATAAAAGGAGTATTATTTATGAATGGAAAAGGATCGGCGCAAAGAGCCTCCCTTTATGGAATGCTGATTGCACTTGCTTTTGTTCTTAGTTACATAGAAACCCTGATTCCTATTTCGCTGGGAATACCAGGAGTAAAGTTAGGGCTTGCAAATCTGGTCACTATGACAGGTCTTTATACCATAGGCATTCAGGGGACGGTGATCATCTCTCTTATAAGAATTTTGCTGGTAGGATTTACGTTCAGCAATTTATTTGCTGTCTTTTATAGTCTGGGAGGACTTATACTAAGTCTTCTTGTCATGTCCATTTGCAAAAAATACCGGTGGTTTGGAACCATAGGAGTCAGCATTATGGGTGGAGTTGCCCACAACATTGGACAGATTTGTGTGGCCGCTTTTGTTGTAAAGCAGGCTGGTGTGTTTTATTATCTTCCTATGCTTTTAGTGGCAGGCACCTTAGCAGGACTTGTGATAGGCATATTGGGGAATATGATGATCGTAAGAATCCGCCATTTCCTAAGAAAATTGCAGTAAATACAAAATATATTCTATTGTTTTAAGCAGGACAGGGCGATATAATGATGTAATAAAGGCAAAAGAGACCAGGAGGAGCAGCAGGATGATTAACATGGCAATTAAAAAACTGATACAGTATGGACGGAATACAGGCCTGATAGAGGAAGCAGACCATTATTATGCGGTGAATCAGATTCTCGATGTATTAAATCTATGTGAATATGAGGAACCAGTTGGAGAGCTTGTTACCATTGATCTGGAAGCCGTTTTAAAAGAATTGGTGGATTATGCCTGCGAACAGGGACTATTAGAGGAAGACAGCGTTACATACCGGGATTTGTTTGATACCAGGCTGATGAACTGTCTCATGCCAAGACCGAGTGAGGTTGAAAAAAAGTTTTGGGAACTCTATCAGACTCAGTCACCCATTGCTGCTACCGGGTACTATTATAAACTGGCACAGGATTCCGATTATATCAGGGCCTACCGGATTAAAAAGGATATGCGTTGGATTACGCCCACCAAGTATGGGAATCTTGATATAACCGTTAATTTATCAAAACCGGAAAAAGACCCTAAGGCAATTGCGGCTGCAAAGCTTGCCGTACAAAGCGGCTATCCTAAGTGTCTTTTGTGTATGGAGAATGAAGGTTATGCCGGAAGAACCAATCACCCTGCAAGGAATAATCATCGCATTATCCGCCTTAATATGAATCATAGTCAGTGGGGATTCCAGTATTCACCCTACGTTTATTATAATGAACACTGTATTGTTTTTAATGGTCAGCATATTCCCATGAAGATAGAGAGAAATACTTTTGTAAAGCTGTTTGATTTTGTAAAGCAATTCCCTCACTATTTCCTGGGTTCCAACGCAGACCTTCCCATAGTAGGTGGCTCTATCCTTTCCCATGACCATTTTCAGGGAGGAAATTACGACTTTGCCATGGCTAAGGCTAAGATGGAAGCGTGTTATGAGATCGAAGGGTATGAAGGCGTACAGGCTGGTATCGTAAAGTGGCCTATGGCAGTAGTAAGAACCAGAAGTGAAAACCCTGAAGCTTTGATTTCTCTTGGAACCAAGGTTCTTGATGCATGGAGAAATTATTCCGATGAAGAGGCTTTTATCTTTGCAGAAACAAATGGACAGCCTCATAATACCATAACACCAATTGCCAGAATGAGAGATGGTCTCTATGAATTAGACCTTGTACTAAGGAACAATATAACCACGGAAGAATGCCCCCTTGGGGTTTACCACCCCCATCAGGAACTTCACCATATAAAGAAGGAGAACATAGGTCTGATTGAAGTTATGGGCCTTGCCGTGCTTCCTTCCAGATTAAAAAAAGAACTGAATTTACTTGCTGAATATATTTTATCTGGAAAAGATATTACTACCAATGAGATGATAGAAAAACATGCTTTATGGGTAGAAGGTTTTCTTACCAACTATGAATCGGTAACGGCTGAGAATATTGAAGATATACTTAAAAAAGAAGTCGGACTGGTATTTGAGCGGGTATTGGAAGACTCTGGCGTATATAAGTGCAATGAAGAAGGACGTGTTGGTTTTCATCGATTTTTAACCAGTATTGGTTTTCTACCTGTCTCACAATAGAAAGATTGTGAGACTATCAGATAGATTGATGTTTGTAATTATTTCCCCTTTGAGTTATATTCTATTGGGAGTCAGAGAACATAGCCTGACTCACTCTAAAATTATACAGAACCGGACGCAACGAACCGGAGGGAGACATGGAAACGGTCATGAAGCAGATAGAAAATAAAATGCTGAGAACACTTGCAGATTATGGAATGATTACGCTTAGTATCTGGGTAATGGTAGCAGGAGTTTATTTCTTTAAATTCCCCAACAACTTTTCTTTTGGAGGGGTTACTGGTTTTGCTACTGTAATCAGCGCGTTGACTCACTGGTCGGCCAGTCAGTTCACCAACATTGTGAATGCGGTTTTGCTGGTCTTAGGATTTCTATTTTTAGGACGTGGCTTTGGCATTAAGACAGTGTATGCCACCATACTTTTGTCCGTATCCTTGTATGTTCTGGAGCGTATCTGCCCAATGAAAGGGCCTCTTACCACAGAACCTCTTTTAGAGCTTATTTTTGCCATCTTGCTTCCAGGTGTGGGATCTGCACTTTTATTTAATATGGGAGCCTCTAGTGGGGGAACAGACATCATAGCCATGATATTAAAGCGCCACACCAGCTATAATATTGGTACCGTGCTTTTGCTTGTAGATGTTGGGGGCGTGATTTTATCTTATTTTGTATTTGGTCCACAGACCGGTTTGTTTTCTTCCTTAGGTCTTATTGCAAAGTCTCTGATTATTGATGATGTAATGGAAAATATTAATTTATGCAAATGCTTTAGTATCATCTGCGATGATCCGACACCGATTTGCGATTATATTATACATGGACTTAACCGGAGTGCAACCGTTTATGAAGCACAGGGAGCATTCACACACCATAAGAAGACTGTTATTTTAACAACCATGAAACGGTCTCAGGCTGTGAAGCTTAGAAATTATATACGTACGGTAGAACCGTCGGCATTTATTTTGATTTCCAATTCCAGTGAGATTATTGGAAAGGGATTTTTAACCAGTTGATGTTTGAATCGGAGCAGATGTTTGCTCCGATTTTTTTGTGGAAAGAATCTATATGATAGGCGATCTTATAGTGCACTTTTTACAAAAATGCACTTTAACGCTTTAAATTTACATAAAATTAATGTAATAAAATTGACGGCAAGTATTTTTTGTAGTATGATACGAAATAAGTTCAAATCTGGACGAGATTTTATAAGGTGAGGAGAGAAGTTTATGAAGAAAACAAAGAAGGTATTGTCACTGATTCTTGCCGGTGCAATGATGATGTCCTTATCTGCCTGTGGTGGAAAGGCTGAGGAAAGTAAAAGCTCATCGACTGCGGCTACAACAGCCGGGGAGAAGACAGAAGGAGCCACAACAACAGGTGAAAAAACAGCCGATGGGAAACAGTTTAAGATCGGTGTATTGCAGCTCGTTCAGCATACTGCATTAGATGCTTCCAACAAAGGTTTTATAAAGGCACTGGATGATGCTGGACTAAATTATGTTGTAGATCAGCAAAACGCTGCAGGCGATCAGTCCACCTGTCAAACCATTGCAAGCAAGCTGGTTAATGACGGAAGCGATTTGATTCTTTCCATCGCTACTCCAGCAGCACAGGCGGTAGCTGGAACCACTTCAGATATTCCAGTTTTGGTGACTGCAGTTACTGATCCAGCCGCTTCTGATTTAGTAGCAAGCAACGAAGCTCCAGGGGGAAATGTCAGTGGTACTTCTGATTTGACTCCAGTCAAAGAGCAGATCGCCCTGCTAAAAAAGATTCTTCCAGATGCAAAGACCGTTGGAATCCTTTATGCATCTTCCGAATCCAATTCTGAGATTCAGGCAAAGATGGCAAGAGAAGCGATTGAAGCGGCTGGTATGACAGCAGTGGATTATACTGTATCCAGCTCCAATGAGATTCAGACCGTCGTTACTTCTATGGTTGGAAAGGTTAACGCCATTTATGCACCTACAGATAACACCATTGCAGCCGGAATGACTACAGTTGCTATGGTTGCCAATGAAAACGGACTTCCTGTTATTTGCGGGGAAGAAGGAATGGTAAAGGCAGGAGGCCTTGCTACCTACGGCATCGATTATTTTGAACTTGGGTATTTAACTGGCCAGCAGGCGGTTAAAATCTTAAAAGATGGAGAAGACATTTCTAAAATGCCAATCGAATATCTTCCAGCAGAAAAATGCAAACTTACTATAAATGAAGAGACTGCAAAAACACTGGGAATTGATGTATCCAATATAAAATAACAAAAACAAGATTTCATGAGATGAAAGCGGACTGGTAATATGAAGTCCGCTTATCCCTCTCATAGATGCTTTACATAAAAGATGAGGCGTTGCCCATTTTTTATGTAAGGCATTTATGCCTGTAAAAGAAAATATGCGGAGGATTAAATAGATGAATGGTTTAGTGATATCCCTTCAGGATGCAGTCGTACAAGGCGTTTTATGGGGAATTATGGTGCTTGGTGTTTACATCACCTATAAACTTTTGGACATTGCGGATTTAACGGTAGATGGTAGCTTTGCCTTAGGCGGCTGTGTATGTGCCATTATGGTACTGGTATTTAAGATGGATCCATGGGTGGCTTTATTGATCGCAGGACTGGCAGGAATGGTAGCTGGCGCGATTACCGGTTTGTTACATACGGTTTTTGAAATTCCAGCTATTTTAGCAGGTATCCTCACTCAAATCGGTCTTTGGTCCATTAACTTAAGGATTATGAGTGGAAAGAGTAATGTGCCTTTATTAAAGACAGATACCATTGTCTCTAAGTTCATTGATTTTACTGGGATGAACAAACAGGCAGCATCTTTGATTATCGGAGTGGGCATTGCAGTCATTATGATCGTGGTTCTTTATTGTTTCTTTGGTACGGAGATTGGTAGTGCTATGCGAGCAACTGGTAACAACGAAGCTATGGTTCGCGCTCTGGGGGTCAACACCAACTGGACGAAGTTACTTGCTCTTACCATAAGTAACGGTCTGGTTGGCATTTCTGGAGGTCTTGTTTGTCAGAGTCAAAAGTATGCTGATATCGGAATGGGAACAGGCGCCATTGTAATTGGCCTTGCCGCCATTGTAATTGGTGAGGTGCTAATGGGAAAACTGCGTTCCTTCGGAAGCAAACTGACTTCTGCTGTAGTTGGCGCTGTTATTTATTTTGTGATTAGAGCCGTGGTTCTTAGAATGGGTATGAATGCCAATGATATGAAGCTGTTATCTGCAGCTATAGTCGCCGTGGCGCTTTGTGTTCCGGTTGTGCTTCGTAAGTGGCGTTTAAAAGCAGCCTATACAGAAGGAGGAGAATGATAATGCTGGAAATTAAGAATGTAAGAAAGACATTTAATAAAAATACAATCAATGAAAAGAAAGCTCTAAATGGAATCAATCTCCAACTGAATGAAGGCGACTTTGTTACCGTCATAGGAGGAAATGGTGCAGGTAAATCCACCACCCTTAATATGATTGCAGGGGTTTATCCCATTGATTCCGGCAGGATTGAGATTGATGGGGTCAATATTTCCCGTTATCCAGAATATAAGAGAGCCCAGTACATTGGAAGAGTGTTTCAAGATCCTATGATGGGTACGGCTGCAGGTATGGAGATCCAGGAGAATATGGCGCTTGCTTACCGCAGGGGAAAAGGAAGAGGTCTTGCCTGGGGAATCAGACAAAATGAAAAATCCTACTATCAGGAAGCCCTTAAAAAACTGGATCTTGGCCTTGAAAATCGTATGACTAATAAAGTGGGGCTTCTCTCTGGCGGACAGCGTCAGGCACTTACACTTTTGATGGCAACTCTCCAAAAACCTAAGATCTTGCTTCTTGATGAACATACCGCTGCCCTTGATCCCAAAACAGCGAAAAAGGTTCTTGAAATTACAGAAGAAATTGTAGGAGAGCAGAATCTTACAACCATGATGATTACACATAATATGAAGGATGCCATTCAGATTGGAAATCGTCTGATCATGATGCATGAAGGAAAGATCATTTATGATATATCAGGGGAAGAAAAGTATAACCTGGAAGTGGAGGATCTGCTGCGTAAATTTGAAGAGGCCAGTGGGGAAGAATTTTCCAATGACCGTATGATTTTAGCAAAATAAATATTATAACATGGGGTGGGAGCTTTGTTCGATACAAAGTACCATCCCATATTTTTTATTTATAACTTTTTTTATTTTACATATTATTAATAGATTTTTTAAAATTGTATTGTAATGTAACATAATCTTAATAATTTTTTGTAACACAAATATCGCAAATCATGACAAAATATGCTATACTTATGCGGATATACTCATAGTCCGCAGCGGTTGTCCGGTGAAAATATGACAATGGAGAGAAAGTACAGGATGGATAATAAAGACGAAAAAAAAGATTATGTGGTGCGTTTGGATAAAGCAAGAAAGAATCGAAGCAAGAATGATTATAAAAAGTATCTTATCGTTGGAGGTGCAGGCGTTTTGCTGGTTGCTGGAGTCCTCGCAGCTGGGGCCGCAGTAAAACAAGGTTCGACAGCACCTGCATCCTTAGCAACGGCTTCTGAAGCTGTAAGCCAAACAGGCTCAAAGAATGATGACGGGGCAGCAAAAGCTTCGGAAGAAGCGATAAAACAGGCAGAAGAGAGTAAGAAAGTTTTGGCTTCCTATAAAAACCTGGGAATTGTAAAAGCTTCCGGCTACTTAAATATTAGAAAAGAGCCTGGTACCGATAGCGATGTCATTGGAAAGTTACAGGGTGACGGTGCCTGTGATGTATTAGAAAAAACAGCAGATGGCTGGTATAAGATTACTTCTGGAGGAATTGAAGGTTACATCAATTCTGAATACGTGATTACAGGAGAAGAAGCGACTAAGAAAGCAGAGTCTCTGGTCAAATTAAGAGCTGTTGTTACAGCCGACAGCATGAACATTCGAAAAGAAGCATCTAAGAGTTCAGATTCCATGGGACAGGCTCTTGCAAATGAAAGATATGAGGTTCTGGATCAGGAAGATGGCTGGGTGAAGATCGCTTCCGGTTATTTATCTTCTGATTACGTAACGTTAGAATATTCCTTAAATGAAGCCAGAAAGCTGGATTTAAAAGCTATGGTATTTAATTACTATAAGAATTTGGGAATTTCTAATGTAGATAACTTTTTAAATGTAAGAGAAGAACCAAACGAAAAAGGAAAAGTCATTGCCAAGATGCCAAGTAAGGCGGCGGGAGAGATCCTGGAGACCACCGCTGACGGCTGGTACAAGATCCAATCCGGTAACATTACCGGCTATGTAAAATCAGATTATATTATCACTGGTCAGCCGGCAAAGGATGAAGCGATGCAGGTCGCTCAGCTTATGGCCATTGTAAATACAGATATGCTCAATGCAAGATCCGAACCAAGTACCGATTCTAAAATCTGGACTCAGATATCCAACAACGAGCGGTATCCTGTATTAAAACAGATTGATGGTTGGGTTCAGATCGAGCTGGAAGAAGACAGCAATGCTTACGTAGCCACAGACTTTGTGGATGTTCGTTATGCGCTTCCACAGGCCATTAAGTTCTCACCCCTTGAAGAAAAGAGCAACGCTCAGGCATCCAAAAGAACTCAGATTGTCAATTATGCATTGCAGTTTTTAGGAAATCCATACGTTTGGGGTGGTACCAGCCTTACAAAGGGAGCGGACTGTTCCGGTTTTACCATGTCAGTATATTCTAAGTTTGGCGTTGGTCTTCCTCATTACTCTGGTTCCCAGGGTGGTATGGGTACCGCTGTGAAGTCTTCAGATATGAAGCCTGGAGATCTGCTTTTTTATGCCAATAGCAAAGGAACCATCAATCATGTTGCCATGTATATCGGTAACGGACAGATTGTTCATGCAGCCAGCAGACGAAGCGGCATAAAGATATCTTCCTGGAATTATCGTTCTCCAGTCAAGATTCGTAATATGTTAGGAGATTAACTAGTACAACATATAAAAAGCCCAGAAGACAAGATTTTAATCCAGTCTTCTGGGCTTTTTCTTATTTGGAACTTACCAGTCTATCCCGGTTGTAGTTGATTAAGCAGCCTGATTTTACGATTGCCCGTTCTTCTGGTGTCATATCTGCAATGTGCAGCTTAATTTCCTCAATCGGATTTCCTTCTTCGTTGTGAATGACATAGGCTTTGATCTGTTTCATATCTCCGTCAAGAGCAGCCCTGATGTCTGGTACGTAGATGAAGTCGCCAATATCAAAAGATGGTTCTTCGTCAAGCAGGAAAGGAAGCATTCCCCAGTTCATTACATTAGAGCGGTATCTCTTGGTTGCATATTCATTGGCGATATTAGCAAGTCCACCAAGGACTCTTTGGCAGCTTGCAGCCTGTTCTCTTGCAGAACCATCTCCTGGTTTTACGGCGTAGAGAACACTTCCAATCTCTGTTTCAGAAGCCTTTAAGTCCGGCTGGTCTAAGTGGAGGCGAAGAGCATGGAATGCCTGTTCTAATTCGCTGTCAACCTTAAATGGGCACTCTCCATTTTGGCGAGCCTTTTCCACTTCGTTCACTTGTTTGGATCTTCCTACATATTCTGGATCACGGCGAGATAATGTAAACTCCGCAAGACCAAGAGGGTTGGAACGGAAGGATGAGGTTTCTCCTGATGGAATCAGTTCATCGGTTGTGGTAACCGG
This sequence comes from uncultured Eubacteriales bacterium, assembly GCA_963528005.1. Taxonomy (GTDB): domain Bacteria; phylum Bacillota; class Clostridia; order Lachnospirales; family Lachnospiraceae; genus Lacrimispora. The sequence goes on along the minus strand of CAURSM010000005.1, from coordinate 181,702 downwards.
ATCCATAATTTTGGAACATACTTTAAGGATGATGTTATCGGTGAGTGAACTCATAGCAGGCCAATCCTTGATATTAGGACCGTTTACCAGTTCCTCATCTGTATGTGCTTCTTCATAGCCCTGATATACTCGTTTCTCATAAGAAGAGGCATCAAATTCATAAGCTGGAACTTCATAGCCATCCACAAAGTTTTCTGCAGAAGAAAGATATCCGCCGTTAGCTGCTGTTGCAGCGATAGACCTCGCATCCATAAGGGCAACACAAGAAATCTGACCATTTCCAGGCTTTGAGCCTTCTCGGTTAGGGAAGTTTCTAGTTGTGTGACGGATGCTAAGGGCATTGTTTGATGGAGTATCTCCCGCACCAAAGCAAGGACCACAGAACGCAGTCCGCATGGTAGCGCCTGCAGCCATTAACTCTGTAACTGCGCCTTTTTTCACAAGATCCATATAAACTGGCTGAGAAGAAGGATAAACAGACAGATTAAACACATCATTGCCACAATTCTTACCACTTAAAATATGAGCCGCCATCATAACATTGGTGTAATTACCTCCGGCACATCCAGCAATGACTCCCTGTTGAACCATTAATTTTCCATCGATAATCTTATCGGTAAGAGAGAGTCTGGCATCTGACTTACTAAGATACTGATCTGCTTCCTTCTCCACAGTTCTTAAAATATCTGCCAGATTTGCATTCAGTTCATCAATGGTATAAGTATTGCTTGGATGGAATGGGAGAGCAATCATAGGTTTCACTGCGCTTAAGTCTACCGTAACAACTCCATCATAATAAGTGATGTCCGCAGGATTTAATTCTTTATAATCATTCCCTCTGCCATGAAGCGTTAGATAGGCCTTTGTATCCTCATCCGTTCTCCAAACAGAAGAGAGACAAGTGGTTTCTGTTGTCATAACGTCCACACCGTTCCTGTAATCAGTATCCATAGAAGAGACACCAGGTCCTACAAATTCCATAATCATATTTTTAACATAGCCGTTTTTAAACACTTCTCCAATAATAGCAAGAGCCACATCATGAGGTCCGACAGCGGGAGATGGTTTACCAGTCAGGTAAATGGCAACGACTCCTGGATAAGTAACATCGTAAGTGTCACTAAGAAGCTGTTTTACAAGTTCTCCTCCACCTTCTCCAATGGCCATGGTTCCAAGGGCGCCATATCTGGTGTGGCTGTCAGAGCCGAGAATCATTTTCCCGCATCCAGCCATCATTTCCCTCATATACTGATGAATCACTGCAATGTGGGGAGGTACGAAAATACCGCCATATTTTTTAGCCGCAGAAAGTCCAAATACATGATCATCTTCATTAATTGTTCCGCCAACAGCACATAAAGAGTTATGGCAATTGGTCAAAACGTAAGGAATGGGAAATTCCTTAAGTCCAGAGGCCCGGGCTGTCTGAACGATTCCTACAAACGTAATGTCGTGGGAGGCCATTGAGTCAAAGCGTAGCTTTAAATGATCCATATTACCTGAAGTATTGTGTGCTTCTAAAATAGAATAGGCAATGGTACCTTTTTTTGCTTCTTCTTTGCTTACTGTTTTTCCAGTTAGAGCGGTGACTTTTAAGCTTTCCTTCTCTGGAATGAGTTCCGTTCCATTTACAAGGTAAGCTCCGCCATCATATAATTTTACCATAACTATCGTTCCTCTCTTTTTATGTAGGGATTTGTTTCACCCACGTATTTTGTTGCAGGGCGCATGATTCTTCCGTCATACATTTTATTTTCAATATTATGGGCTAGCCAGCCAGCCATGCGTGCACATACAAATAATGGGGTATACATGTCTTCAGGAATTTGAAGCATGTTATAAGCAAAGCCACTGTAAAAGTCCACATTATTTGACAAAGGTTTTCCTTTTTCCGCCATATAGGCTTTTGCCACAGATTCAAACTTAGTCAGGAATTCATATTCCTTCAATCTGTCTTTCTCTTTTGCAAGTTTTTCACAACAGTTCTTTAAAAGATCTGCTCTTGGATCAGATATCGTATAAACCGCATGACCAAGACCATATACGAGACCTGAATTATCATAAAAATTCTTATTTAGAATTCTTTCGATTATGTTTCTTATCTTATCTTCCGTGGCATCTAATCCAATTTCATGTTCAATGGCAGCTATCATTTCACTGCACCGAATATTGGCACCTCCATGCTTTGGTCCCTTTAAGGAGCCGATGGATCCTGAAATAGCTGAATAAATATCGGTACCGGTAGAAGAAATCACTACATTCGTAAAGGTAGAATTGTTGCCGCCGCCGTGATCGGCATGAATCATAAGCATTACATCTAAAAGATTTGCTTCCTGTTGGGTAAACCTTCCGCCTGGACGAAGCAAGTGAAGGATGTTTTCTGCCATGGAATACTCTGGTCGGGGATAATGAATTACTAAACTTTCCCGGTCATAGTGATGGATTTTGCTTTGATAAGCATACACGGCTAAGGTTGGAAGTTTTGCAAGAATATTAATTCCTTTTAAAAGGATCTGGTATGGATCCGTATTATCTGAATCATTATCATAATCATAAAGAGCCAGAATGCTTTTTTGTAAGCTGTTCATCAAATTAAAGGAAGGACTTCGAAGCATATTTCGTTCAAAAAATTCATTGGGAAGAGGATAATGTTTCTGAATCGCAGAAGTAAAATCCTTTAATTCCTTATCAGAAGGAAGATAGCCAAAGAGAAGGAGAAAAGCGGTTTCTTCATAACCGTAACGGCCATTTTCTTTTCCGTTTACCAAATCACTGATCTCAATTCCTCTATAATATAGTTTGCCTGGGATATTGATCTTTTTTCCATCTTCATAATCATAGCCTACAACATCAGAAACCCGGGTAAGTCCAACAATAACACCGGTTCCATCTTCATTTCTAAGTCCTTTTTTGACATCATGAATTTTGAACAAATCGCCCTGGATGTCAGTATAGTTGGAAGATCTTCCAAAAGTTTGTGCAATGAATAAGTTGTTCATGGGACATTCTCTCCTTTTTTCAGATTCAGCTCCATTCCCAAAGGGAATCTCTTTATAGAAAAACAGCGCAAACAGATAACTCCTGCGCTGCCCTCATTGGCAATGAAATGTAACTGGCTTTTTATTGTTTGATAGTTTAACATGTAAAAGTATCAAAGTCAATAACTTGTTGAAATCACAATCTAAATATTGTAAGTGCCAAAAACGTGAGACTGGTAATTTGACAGGATTACCCTGGTTTTTCAAATCTAAGCATATTTTTTGCGCTTTCTCCACATCATAAGTAAACTACCAAAATTAGAACAAATAGGAGGTTTCCTAACGTGGGAGAAAATCAGGAAAGAAACGAAGCGAAAGACCAGGTACAGGGAGAGAAGCAAAACGATAACAATGCCACGGATCAAGCAGGCAAGGAAAATCTTGATGAGAAAAAAATAGAAAAAGATATAGAGCAAAAAGAGGATGAAAAGCTGGAAGAGTATGGTCAAATGACTCTTGATGATAATGCAAACAAGAGAAAAATCCACCTCCTTTCCATCATTGGTGAAATTGAGGGTCATGAAAATCTTTCCGGCAACAGCAAAGCCACAAAGTATGATCATGTGTTGCCAAAACTTGCAGAGATTGAGGATGATGATTCTGTAGAAGGTCTTCTGGTTCTTCTTAATACCTCAGGCGGGGATGTGGATGCAGGTCTTGCCATTGCAGAAATGATTGCTTCCTTAAGTATTCCTACGGTTTCTCTGGTTCTTGGAGGAAGCCATTCCATCGGTGTTCCATTGGCAGTCAGCACCACTTACTCCTTTATTGTTCCAACGGGAACTATGATGGTACATCCGGTACGAATGACTGGCATGGTGATTGGTGCCGCTCAAACCTATGAATATTTTGAGATGATTCAGGACCGTATCTTAAGCTTTGTATCTGGTCATGCAAAGATAGCTTACGATCAGGTAAAACGGCTTATGTTAAATACTGAGATGCTGACCAGGGACTTAGGAACCGTTCTGGTTGGAGAAGAAACTGTAAAAGAAGGGCTGATCGATGAGGTTGGCGGTATCAAAGATGCCCTGAAAAAATTATATGAGTTGATCGAAACTGCTTCCCGTTAATCGTTGCAATTCTCCCGATTTTTTTGTATACTGTTACCAATGGATAAAAGGGGGAAGTATTGTGCCTGAGACAACAAAAAAGAAAACAACAGAAAAAAAGGGGACAAGAGGAAAAAACGGGAGATCAGGAAACAGCAGTTCCAGAAAAAAAGTGGTTTTGCCGGAACCGGAATTTATCCACTCAGAAGTAATTATCATGATGTCATTTGCGGCTGCCTCCATACTATTTTTAAGCAATTTTGGTTTATGCGGTATGGTTGGTCAGTTCTTACGTAGTGTACAGCTTGGTATTTTTGGAGGGATCGGATACATTGCACCGGTGCTTCTTTTTGCTGGAACTGCATTTTTCTTATCCAATCAGGGAAATCCGAGAGCTGCATTTAAGCTGGCGTCCTTTGTACTGGCGCTGGTTTCTTTGTGTGGTTTTTTACAGCTTATATTCGGAGTCAGTCCCGGTGAAGGAGCCACTTTAATTGACGTTTATTTAGAATCCTCAGTCAGTGGAAGAGGCGGCGGATTAATCGGAGGACTACTGGCAGAAGGGCTTTCAGCCATAATCGGTGTGGTAGGTGCCTATCTTGTAATTATTGTTCTCCTCGTCATTTCCGGAGTTTGTATTACTGAAAAATCCTTTGTGGACTTGGTGAAAAACGGAAGTGGCAAAGCTTATCGTCATGCAAAAGAGAATATTGATATACATAGAGAGATTCATGCAGAACGACAGGAAGAACGTAAAAGACTACGGGAAGAACAAAAACTTCGCGGAGTTAATTTGGATGCGACAAATCTTTCCGACATCCCGTCCCAGGTGGTTAAAAGACCTGAGCCAGTAGATTTTGAAGCGGAACTTGCCATAGAACCAATGATGGCAATGGATGAATACCTGGAAGAAGATATTGATATTCAGGCAGAACGTCTGGCTGCAGTAACCGCGGCAGAACTTGAAAGAACAAATCCCGCTGATGTATTTACGGGCAGCATCTCTCCGGTTGTAAAGGCAGATGAAGATTCGGTTCCATTTGAACCGGATTGGAAGGACGAGCCTATTATGGAAGAATTAGACGAACCTTCTATATATATGAAAAAAGAGAACAAGACATTAAAAGAAATGGAAGTGGTAGAGGAGGATTACTACCCGGTAGAGACACCAGATACCTTTACTGTCAGAGAAGAACAAAAGAGAGTTGTTACGGCTTCTGGTAAAATAATTGAAACGGATACAGAGGCTTTACAGAAAAAGCTGGTGACCAAACGAGAAGAAGCCGCCAAGGAAGGCGACCTTTCCGTTAGCCAGCAGATCAAACAAAAAGTGGAAGTTGTAAAGAAAGAATACGAATATCCTCCGCTTACATTGCTTAAAAAAGGAAAAGCAGCAACCTTTTCTGATCGGGAATACAAGGAAACAGCCATTAAGCTTCAAAAAACACTGCAAAACTTTGGAGTAGGTGTAACTGTAACCAATATTAGCTGCGGTCCATCGGTAACCAGGTATGAGCTTCATCCAGAACAAGGGGTAAAGGTCAGTAAGATTGTCAGCCTGGCTGATGATATTAAGTTAAGCCTGGCTGCGGCAGATATCCGTATCGAGGCTCCCATACCAGGAAAATCAGCAGTGGGTATTGAAGTTCCTAACAAAGAAAATAATGTTGTTTATTTAAGAGATATTTTAGAAGCGGAAAACTTTAAAAATCATTCCTCAAAGATCGCTTTTGCCGTAGGAAAGGATATCGGAGGCCAGGTAGTAGTAACTGATATCGGAAAGATGCCCCATCTCCTGATTGCAGGTGCCACTGGTTCAGGTAAATCCGTGTGTATTAACACCTTGATTATGAGTATCATATTTAAAGCGGATCCGGAAGATGTGAAGCTGATTATGATAGATCCAAAAGTGGTGGAATTAAGTGTTTATAATGGAATTCCCCATTTGCTTTTACCAGTCGTAACAGATCCAAAGAAAGCTTCTGGTGCTTTAAACTGGGCAGTTGCAGAGATGACGGACCGTTATAATAAGTTCGCCCAGTATAATGTGAGAGAAATCAAAGGATATAATGCAAAAGTTGAAAGCATTAAGGATATAGAAGATGAGAACAAGCCGAAAAAGATGCCTCAGATTATTATTATCATAGACGAGCTTGCGGATCTTATGATGGTGGCTCCCGGTGAAGTGGAAGATGCCATCTGTCGCCTCGCTCAGCTAGCGAGAGCGGCTGGAATCCATCTGGTTATCGCTACCCAGCGTCCATCGGTTAATGTTATCACCGGACTAATTAAGGCCAATGTACCATCAAGAGTTGCATTTGCCGTATCCTCTGGTGTAGATTCCAGAACAATTATTGATATGAACGGTGCGGAGAAACTTCTTGGTAAGGGTGATATGCTGTTTTATCCAGCCGGTTATCCAAAACCTATGCGTGTACAGGGTGCCTTTATATCAGATTCAGAAGTTTCTAAGGTGGTTGATTTTCTAACCGAACAAGGAATGACACCAGACTATGATCTTGAGGTGGAAAACATGATTTCTTCCGCTCCTGTAGGACAAGATATGAAGGGCTCTGGAAACGACCGGGACGAATATTTTATACAGGCAGCGAAATTCATCATTGATAAAGATAAAGCTTCCATTGGTATGCTTCAAAGAATGTTTAAAATTGGTTTTAACCGGGCGGCCAGGATTATGGACCAGCTTGCAGAAGCAAATGTGGTAGGGGAAGAAGAGGGTACCAAACCACGTAAAGTATTAATGAGTGCAGAAGAGTTTGAGGAGATGTTGGAGCAGGGGTATTAAAATAGATACGGTCAATAGCTAAAAGGAGGATCTTACACATGAAGACAGATATTGAGATCGCACAGGAAGCCAAGATGCTTCCCATTAAGGAAGTTGCCGCTTCCTATGGAATTAACGAAGAGGAAATAGAGCTCTACGGAAAGTATAAGGCAAAACTGTCTGATGAACTTTGGGAGCAAGTAAAAGATAGAAAAGATGGAAAACTTGTCCTCGTAACAGCGATTAATCCAACTCCTGCTGGAGAAGGAAAAACAACCACAACCGTAGGTCTTGGGGAGGCCTTTGGTGTTATGGGAAAAAAAGCAATGATTGCTTTAAGGGAACCATCTCTTGGACCTTGCTTTGGAATCAAAGGAGGTGCCGCAGGAGGTGGATATGCTCAGATAGTTCCCATGGAAGATTTAAACCTTCATTTTACGGGAGATTTTCATGCCATTACTTCTGCCAATAACTTATTAGCGGCCTTAATGGATAACCACATCCATCAAGGCAATGCTTTGGAAATTGATACACGTCAGATTATCTGGAAACGGTGTATGGATATGAACGACCGTGCCATCAGAAATATTGTGGTAGGCCTGGGATCAAAAGCAGAAGGATTTGTTAGAGAAGATCATTTTGTAATTACAGTAGCTTCAGAAATTATGGCAATTCTTTGCCTGTCAAATGATATGGAAGATTTAAAAGAACGCCTAGGAAAGATTATTGTGGCATATAATTATGCTGGAGAGCCAGTGACGGCAAAACAGTTACATGCAGTGGGAGCTATGGCAGCTCTTTTAAAGGATGCCCTAAAACCCAACCTGATTCAGACTCTGGAACATACCGGAGCCATTGTTCATGGTGGTCCATTTGCCAATATTGCCCACGGCTGCAACAGTGTCCGTGCTACTAAGACAGCTTTAAAGCTTGCAGATATTGTAGTAACCGAAGCAGGTTTTGGAGCCGATCTTGGAGCGGAAAAGTTCATGGACATCAAGTGCCGTATGGCTGGTCTAAAACCTGATGCCATTGTTTTGGTAGCCACCATTAGAGCCCTGAAATATAACGGTGGAGTAGCAAAAGATCAGTTAAGTGAGGAAAATATTCCAGCATTAGAAAAAGGCATTGTCAACCTTGAAAAGCATATAGAAAACATGCAAAAATACGGAGTTCCAGTTGTTGTTACCTTGAATTCCTTCCTAACAGATACAGAAGCAGAATATCAGTTTGTTAAGAAGTTCTGTGAGGAAAGAGGCTGTGAATTCGCCTTATCAGAAGTTTGGGAAAAAGGCGGCGAAGGCGGAATAAAGCTGGCCCAAAAAGTACTTTATACCCTGGAAAATAAAGAAAGCAATTTTTCACCGATTTATCCTGATGATATGGGATTAAAAGAGAAGGTGGAGACAATTGCAAGAGAGATATATGGTGCTAAAGGAGTAACATATGCACCAGCCGCTTTAAGAGCCATGAAGAAATTTGAGGAGATGGGATTTGGAAATCTACCTGTTTGTATGGCTAAAACACAGTATTCCCTTTCTGATGATCAGACGAAACTTGGGCGTCCAGAGGGATTTGAAATCAATGTACGGGATGCATATGTATCGGCTGGTGCAGGATTTGTTGTTGTGTTAACAGGAGCCATCATGACCATGCCTGGGCTTCCAAAAAAACCAGCGGCTGACGGAATTGATGTGAATAAAGATGGAATAATTACTGGGTTATTCTAATGGAGGTTTCTATGAAGTTTAAAGAATGGCTGAAAGACTTAAATTATGAAGTATTACAGGGTAGCCTTGACGAAGACGTGGATGAAATCATTTATGATTCCAGAAAAGCCAGAGAAGGCTCTGTATTTGTATGTATGAAGGGAACGAAAGTTGATTCTCACGAATTTATCCCGGCAGTTGTAAAGGCCGGGGTAAAGGTTCTGGTTCTGGAAGAAAAAGTACCAGTTCCCGAAGATGTGACCGCAATCTATGTACATAATGCAAGAGAGGCTCTTGCTCTTTTGTCTGCCGCCAGGTTTGGTTATCCGGCAGAAAAGATGGTGACCATTGGAGTTACGGGTACAAAGGGAAAGACCACCACAACTCATATGATCAAAACCGTGTTAGAATCCTGCGGAAAAAAAGTTGGAATGATCGGCACCACTGGTATTGTCATTGGTGATGTTGTAACTCCAACCAAGAATACTACTCCAGAATCTTATGAACTGCACGAGGCATTTCAAACCATGGTAGAGGCTGGCTGTGAATACCTGGTAATGGAAGTGTCCTCTCAAGCTTATAAGATGCACCGGGTTGCAGGAATCACTTTTGATTATGGTTTGTTCACGAATATTTCTCCAGATCACATTGGTCCAGACGAGCACGAAGATTTTGATGAATATCTTTATTATAAATCGAGAATTTTTAATACCTGCAAAAAAGGCGTTATGAACAAAGATGATGTACACTGGGATCAGGTGACGAAAGAGGCTTCCTGTGAACTTTATTTCTTCTCCATGGATGCCCAGGGAACTGATTTTAAAGCAGAGAACATTCACTATGTATCCCAATCCGATTTTGTAGGAATTGAGTTTGATGTAAAAGGACGATACAACCTTCCAGTTCGAGTTAATATTCCTGGTCGTTTTAACGTAGCCAATGCACTGGCTGCAGTCAGCATCTTAAGCTTCCTCGATCTTCCAAAAGACAGAATCTGCCATGGACTGGAACATCTTAGTGTAAATGGACGTATGGAAATCGTATACAGTTCTGAGAAATGCACAGTGATTGTAGATTATGCTCATAATGCGGTAAGCATGGAAAGTCTCCTTACCACTCTTCGGGATTACAATCCAAAGCGACTGGTTTGTGTGTTTGGCTGCGGAGGAAACCGTTCCAAAGACCGCCGTTATTCTATGGGTGACAGTGCCGGGCGTCTGGCGGACTTTACAATTATTACAGCGGATAATTCCAGATTTGAAAAAACAGAAGATATCATTGCAGACATCCGAGGAAGCATCTCAAAGACTTCCGGTAAATTTATTGAAATTCCAGACCGCAGAGAAGCCATCCGTTACAGCATAGCCCATGCAGAAGCCGGGGATATGATAGCGATTATTGGAAAAGGTCACGAAGATTATCAGGAGATGAATGGAGTGCGTCACCATTTCCTGGATCGGGAAGAGGTTTTAGAAGCAGTAAGAATTCTAAATAACTAATACACGGAAAGTGAAAAACAAATGCCGGAAGCTGTGATTATGCGGCTTTCGGCTTTTCCACGGCAGATGGGAGAAATGTGCGCCAGAGGCGTACGAGAAACGGAGGAAGCAATGGTAAATATGACAATAAATGAAGTTCTTTTAGCAACGGAAGGAACCCTTCTTTGCGGAAGCAAAGATACCGTTCTACAACATATAAGCATTGATTCTAGAAATGAAAAGGAACATTCCTTATTTGTTCCTTTGATTGGAGAAAAGGTGGATGCCCACAGATTTATTGACCAGGCCTTTTTAAATGGCGCCGCGGCGGTATTGACCAGTGAACATGATGCTATGGATGCAGAAAAACCCTGGATCCGCGTGGCTGATACGAAAGTCGCCCTTCAGGCAATCGGACGTTTTTATCGAGAGCGCCTTTCCATTCCTTTGGTTGGAATTACAGGTAGCGTTGGAAAGACCACAACAAGAGAGATGGTGGCATGTACTCTTAGTGCAGGCTTTCACGTATTTAAAACTTCCGGGAACCATAACAGTCAGGTAGGTGTTCCAATTACCCTATCTGAAATTACGCCTGATCATGAGATCGGAGTTATTGAGCTGGGAATGAGTGAGCCAGGAGAGCTTACGGTGATTGCGAAGCTTTCCAAGATTCAAATGGCTGTTATTACAAACATTGGAGTCACTCATATCGAACAACTGGGCTCCAGAGAAAATATCTATAAAGAAAAACTTACCATTCAAGATGGGCTGGAAGAGGGCGGCATTTTATTTTTAAACGGGGATGATGACCTTTTAAAAGATACAAAAGCCAAAGAAGGCTGCAAGACCATATATTATGGAACTGGCGAGAATGCGGATTATAGAGCTGAAAACGTACATTTAGAAGATGGTTTCCCCGCTTTTACCGCTACTTACAAGGATCAAAAGGTATCTGTAAAGCTGCCTGTTATGGGAAGCCACAACGTACTTAATGCTATGGTTTCTCTGGCTGTTGCTTCGGAAAATGGAATCTCTTTGGAAGCTGCCGCTAGAAAACTCAACGAGTTTACTGGCTTTAAAAACCGTCAGCAAATCTATGAAGCAGATGGAATGACAATTATTGATGATACTTATAATGCAAGCCCTGTTTCAATGAAAGCAGGCCTTGAAGTACTCGGTTCTCTTACAAATGCCAAAAGGCGGATTGCTGTATTAGCCGATATGAAGGAATTGGGGGAAGATGCACCCAAATACCATTATGAAATAGGAGAATATATTGTAGCTCATCCGATTTATGAATTGGTAACACTGGGAGAACTTGCAGGCGAGATTGCAAGAGCTGTGAGAGAATTATCAAACGGTATTTTAATAAAAGAATTTATGGAACAGGATGCTCTTGTTGCATATTTAAAAGAAGAGTTAAAAGAAGGGGATAGCGTCCTTTTTAAAGGTTCTAACAGTATGAAACTCAGTCAGGTGGTAAATCAGTTCCATCTGGTTTAATTTCTAGAGATACAATGAAAACAGGTGAAGGAATGACAGAACGTTATGCCCGTATTATCATAGATATTTCCCATGAGAAAGTAGACAGAACCTTTGACTACCGGATACCAGAGAACTTGTTTGAAGAGGTGTCTGTGGGATCCCTGGTTTTAATTCCTTTTGGGAAGGGAAATGCCATGCGCAAAGGGTATGTGGTTGGCATTACCCCACATGCGGATTATGACAGAGATAAAATCAAAGAAATAGCAGGGATTGTAGCCGATGGTGTTACCGCAGAATCCCTGCTTATTTCCCTTGCCTGGTGGTTAAAAGAACAATACGGCTCCACCATGAATCAGGCCTTAAAAACCGTGCTCCCGGTAAAGCAAAAGATTAAGCCAAAAGAAAAAAAGGTACTTCGATGTCTTCTTCAAAGAGATGAATTATTAGCAGCATGGAAAGAAGCAGAGAGAAAAAATTACAAAGCAAGATCAAGACTTTTTCAGGCATTTATGGATAATCCTTTTATTCCTTATGAAATTGCAGTGAATCAGATGAACGTATCCTCTGCCACATTAAAACCAATGATCGAAAAAGGATTTGTAAGCTTAGAATCCGAAGAGGTGTACAGAAATCCTATCAAAATGAAGCAAAATCAAGCTCCCCGGGTTATGTTAAACCAGGAACAGCAAGTCATTGTTGATGGTTTTTCTAAGGATTATGCAGAGAACATAAGAAAAACATACTTGATTCATGGTGTTACCGGAAGCGGTAAGACAGAAGTCTACATGGAGCTGATTGATAAAGTCATTCAAGATGGAAAGCAGGTCATACTTCTCATTCCTGAGATTGCGCTAACTTACCAGACAGTAATGAGGTTTTATGGACGATTTGGGAGCAGAGTCTCCATTATCAACTCCAGACTTTCCCAAGGAGAGCGATACGATCAGTTTGAACGGGCCAGAAATGGAGATATTGATATTATGATAGGTCCTAGGTCCGCTCTTTTCACCCCATTTGCAAAATTAGGACTGATTCTCATAGACGAAGAACATGAGGGAGCGTATAAAAGCGAGGTGGTTCCCAGGTATCATGCCAGAGAAGTGGCAGAAAAAAGAGCCGCTTTGCAAGGTGCTTCCCTGGTGCTAGGATCTGCAACTCCGTCATTAGAGGCCTATACCAAAGCCCTGAGGGGAGAATACCTGCTTTTCCTTTTAACAGAGCGTGCAAAAAAAGACAGCCGCCTGGCAAATGTATGGGTAGCAGATCTGCGACAGGAATTAAAAGAAGGCAATAAAACTATTTTCAGTAAAAATCTAAAGGCCATGATGGAAGACCGCCTGGAGAAAAAAGAGCAGATCATGCTTTTTATCAATCGAAGAGGTTATGCTAACTTTGTATCCTGCCGTTCTTGCGGAGAGGCCATACGATGTCCTCACTGCGACGTAACCTTAACGCTTCATAATAACAAGAGTCTGGTTTGTCATTACTGTGGTCATACCATCCCAATGCCGGAGCAGTGTCCTTCCTGCGGTTCCCCTTACATTGCCAATTTCGGAGTAGGGACTCAAAAAATTGAGCAGATGACGAAAAAAATGTTCCCTTCTGCCAGAACTCTTCGTATGGATCTGGACACCACGAAGAAAAAAGGCGGGCACGAGGAAATCCTCACCGCTTTTTCCGAAGGAGAAGCAGACATCTTAATAGGAACCCAAATGATTGTTAAAGGGCATGATTTTCCAAACGTAACACTGGTAGGCGTTTTGGCGGCGGATTTATCCTTATATACTCCCGACTACCGGGCGGCAGAGAGAACCTTCCAGCTTCTGACACAAGCGGCAGGAAGGGCAGGAAGAGATCAAAAACCAGGTGATGTGGTGATTCAGACATACAGTCCGGAGCATTACGCCATCACCGCAGCTGCCAATCAGGATTATCCCACATTTTACACCCAGGAAATGGTATTCCGGCGGATGATGAAATACCCTCCGGCAAACGTACTTTTAACGGTCCAGTTTTCATCTCGGGACGAAAAAACATTAACTGCGTCTGCAGAGGCAGTGACGTCATATATTTCTCCTATGACAGAAGAACAAATGGTACAGACAATTGGCCCAGCGGAGGCTTCTGTATACAAAATTAATGATATATACAGAAAAATTTTATACTTGAAACACGAAAACTATGATATACTAATAAAAATCAGGGATCAGATTGATGGTTTTTCTGAAAACCGACCAGATTTATTTGATCTGGTTCTGATACAATATGATTTTTCATAAATGAGAGGATAAGAGAAGATGGCGATTAGAACGATTAGAACCATTGGAGATGAAATTTTAAGAAAGCACTGTAAGCCGGTGAAGGAAGTTACACCGCGAATCATAGAGCTGGTTGAAGACATGTTTGAAACCATGTACGAATCAAACGGCGTGGGTCTTGCTGCTCCCCAAGTTGGAGTATTAAAGCAGATTGTAGTAATTGATGTTGATGACGGCAATCAGTATGTACTCATCAACCCAGAGATTATAGAAAAAGGCGGAAGCCAGACGGGACCAGAGGGTTGTCTTAGTGTTCCTGGTAAGTCTGGTACCGTGACAAGACCTAATTACGTCAAAGTAAAAGCCTATGACATTGAGATGAAACCTTTTGAACTGGAAGGAGAAGAACTTCTTGCCAGAGCAATCTGCCACGAATGCGATCACTTAAATGGCGACCTTTATGTGGATATTGTAGAAGGCGAGTTAGAAGATGTCTCCGATCTTTTAGAAGAGATGGAAGAAGAGGAATAAATATGCGCATTATTTTTATGGGAACACCAGATTTTTCCGTGCCTGCTCTAAAGGCACTTGTTGAGGCTGGACATGATGTCATTGCAGTCATCACTCAGCCAGATAAACCAAAAGGAAGAGGAAAAGAAGTTCAGATGCCACCGGTGAAAGAACAGGCATTGGTATATAACATTCCAGTTTACCAACCTGTAAAGGCCAGAGATCCTGAATTTGTGAAGTTCCTTACTGATCTTGCCCCAGATGCCATGGTGGTTGCGGCCTTTGGGCAGCTTTTACCAAAGAGTATCTTAGACATCCCGAAATACGGCTGTATTAATATACATGCCTCACTTCTTCCCAAGTACCGGGGTGCATCTCCCATCCAGTATGCAGTTATTAACGGAGAAAAGGAAAGCGGCATCACCACGATGGTAATGGCTGAGGCTTTGGATACTGGAGATATGCTGGATCAGGCTAAAGTAACTCTGGACCCAAAGGAAACTGGTGGAAGTCTGCACGAGAAGCTCAGTCAGGTTGGTGGAGCCTTAATTGTAGAAACATTAAAAAAACTGGAAGACAAAACTGCAGTTAGAATCCCTCAGGATGAATCAAAGTTCACCTACGTTGGTATGATAAAAAAGACTATGGGTGATATCGACTGGTCCATGGAGGCGGAAATCATTGAGCGTCTGATTCGTGGGCTGAATCCCTGGCCTAGCGCTTTTACAGGCTGGAACGGAAAAGTAATAAAGATCTGGGAAGCTGACGTCGTCGACAAAGAATACCCAGGTGCCTGCGGAGAAGTGGTGGAAGTTTCAAAAGATTGTTTGGTGGTGAAGACCGGAAAAGGTGGTTTATCCATTAAAGAACTTCAGATGCAGGGAAAAAAGCGCATGGATATTAGTGCATTTCTGCGTGGATATCAGATTGCGGAAGGTACTGTTTTTGAAAGGAGTGTGTGATTATGTTTTACGGAGGAATGATGGGATATTATTATGATCCCACCCTGATTCTTGTAATCATCGGAGCTGTCTTATCCTTGATTGCATCGGCCAGAGTTAACAGCACTTATAATAAATATTCAAAAGTTAGAAGTATGTCCGGGATGACTGGAGCAGAAGCAGCCAAACGTCTATTAAATTCCCAGGGTTTATATGACATTCAGGTTCGTCCGGTAAGCGGTCAGCTTACGGACCATTACGACCCAAGATCAAAGACAGTGAATTTATCGGATTCTGTCTATGATTCCACCTCAGTTGCGGCGATTGGTGTTGCAGCTCATGAATGCGGCCATGCCATGCAGGATAATGTAGGATACATCCCTCTAAAGCTTAGAGGTGCCATTGTTCCAGTTGCAAATATTGGTTCTCAGGCAGCATTTCCAATTATTCTTTTAGGCTTTTTTATTGGAGGAGCAGGTTCTCCATTAGTAAATATTGGATTAATCCTTTTTTCCTTAGCTGTTATGTTTCAGCTCGTTACTCTTCCTGTGGAATTTAATGCATCCAGTAGAGCGATTCGTCTTCTTGGAGAAGTTGGTATTTTAGGAACAGAAGAACTTGGACACACTAAAAAAGTTTTAGGAGCGGCAGCACTTACCTATGTAGCTGCTTTGGCTGCAACTGTATTGCAGCTTGCAAGATTGGTATTTTTATTTGGAGGAAGAAGGCAGGATGATTAAAGAAACAGATAGCAGGGAGATTGCTTTAGATATCCTGATGGAAATACTGGAAAAGTCAGGATACAGCCATGTTATTCTGCGTCAGGCATTAAATAAATATCAATATTTAGAAAAATCGGAGCGGGCTTTTATTTCAAGGCTGGTAGAAGGAACTTTGGAATACCTGCTCCAAATTGATTATGTGATTGACTCTTTTTCCAGTACAAAAGTTAAGAAGATGAAACCGCTCATTCGTACTATTTTACGTTTGTCGGTCTATCAGCTTTTATATATGGACCGGGTGCCAGATTCAGCCGTTTGCAACGAAGCCGTTAAACTTGCCGTAAAGAGGAAGTTTACTGGCTTAAAAGGCTTTGTCAATGGCGTTTTGCGCAATATATCAAGAAATAAAGAAACACTTACTTGGCCCAACACCTCAATCAAGTATTCAATGCCAGAATGGATTGTAACCATGTGGGAAAAAGAATATGGGAAAGAAATTTCAGCAACCATGATGGAATCCTTCTTAAAGAATAAAAAGACTACGGTTCGCTGTAATTATGCCAATGGGACCAAGACAGAGATATTAAAAAGTCTTGAAGACCAAGGGGTGATGGTAACCGAATCTGGGATTTTTGAAGGCGTACTTTATTTGGATAAGTATGATTACTTAGATAGTTTGGAAGCTTTTCGCAAGGGATTGATCCAGGTCCAGGATTTAAGCTCTGTATTCGTAGGAGAAGCGGCAAATCCCAAATCAGAAGATTATGTCATTGATGTCTGTGGTGCACCAGGAGGCAAGAGCATTCATATTGCAGATAAGCTTCATGGAACAGGCGTTGTGGAGGTTCGTGATCTTAATACTTACAAAGTGGAGCTGATCCAGCAAAACATTGACCGATGTGGATTTTCAAATATACGAACTAAAGTTCAGGATGCATTGGTTCTTGATCAGGAATCCATAGAAAAGGCAGATATTGTAATTGCAGACCTGCCTTGTTCCGGACTAGGCATTATGGGTAGAAAACCGGATATCAAATATCGGTTAAAGCCGGAAGACCTGGAAGCCCTGGCATCTCTTCAAAGAGAGATTCTTACCATCGTCCAGTCCTATGTAAAACCAGGTGGTAAATTGGTTTTCAGTACATGTACAATTAATAAACAAGAGAACGAAGAAAATGCACGTTGGTTTTTAGAACAATTTCCATTTGATCCTTTGGATCTTACTGGAAAGCTTGGAACCGAGATTTCTTCTGAAACTTTAAAGCAAGGATATATTCAATTATTGCCGGGGATTCATCCCTGTGACGGATTCTTCCTTTCGGCATTTATAAAAAGGTAAAATAATGGAAAAAACAGATATAAAGTCTCTGGATTTGAAGAAGCTCTCCGCCTATGTAGAATCAATTGGAGAGAAGTCGTTTCGGGCAAAGCAGCTTTACGAGTGGATGCATAAGAAGCTGGCAGCCGACTTTGACGAAATGACCAATCTTCCCAAATCTCTGAAAGAAAAATTGCTGCAGTCAGCAGCATTTACATCCCTTGTGGTCGTAGATGAAAAAATTTCACAAATAGATGGAACAAGAAAATATCTATTTGGTCTCCCTGATGGAAATATCATTGAAAGTGTTTTGATGAGATACAATCATGGAAACTCTGTTTGTATTTCTTCTCAGGTAGGTTGCCGTATGGGATGTCGTTTTTGTGCGTCCACTCTTGACGGATTGGAACGCAACTTAAGTGCTTCCGAAATGCTGGATCAGATTTATAGAATCCAGAAGCTGACTGGAGAAAGAGTTTCAAACGTAGTAGTCATGGGTTCTGGGGAACCCATGGATAATTACGATAATCTCATCAATTTTATCCGTCTGCTTACGGATGAGAACGGTCTAAATATTAGCCAGAGAAATATTACGGTATCCACTTGCGGCATTGTACCAGGGATAAAAAAGTTGGCGGAAGAAGATCTTCAGATTACCTTGGCACTTTCCCTTCATGCTCCTAATGATGAAGTAAGAAAGACCCTGATGCCAATCGCTAAGCGGTATTCTCTCTCAGAAGTATTACCTGCATGTCAGGAGTACTTTGATAAAACAGGAAGAAGGCTTACCTTTGAATACAGTTTAGTAAGCGGAGTCAATGATAATCTAAAAGAAGCAGAAGCGCTAGCTACCCTTTTAAAGGGAATCAATGGGCACGTGAATCTGATTCCTGTAAATCCCATTAAAGAACGGGATTACGTGCAGTCAGATCGTAAAGCAATTCTATCATTTAAAAATTATCTTGAAAAAAACGGAATTAATGTTACTATAAGAAGAGAAATGGGACGAGATATTAACGGAGCCTGTGGACAGCTTAGAAAGAGTTTTATTAACAAGGAATAATGCAGAAGGGAGAATGATGCGATGAGGGCTTGCGCTATGACTGATATTGGAAGAGTCCGTACGGCCAATCAAGATTATGTCTATGCCTCAACCGATCCGGTGGGGATACTGCCCAACCTTTTTTTGGTTGCAGACGGTATGGGCGGTCATAAGGCTGGTGATTATGCTTCCAGATTTATTTCAGAGCATCTGGTGGAGCATGTAAAGCAGGCCGGAAAATCTGAAATTATACCCCTTTTGCGTGAAGGTATAGAAAAAGTCAATAAGATGCTCTATCAGGAATCCAGGGATAGAGCCGAATTAAACGGAATGGGAACGACTCTGGTAGCCGCAGTGATTGAAGATTCAACCATGTATGTTGCAAATGTGGGAGATAGCCGGCTGTATCAGATTCGGAATCAGCTAAAACAGATTACTAGGGATCACTCCTATGTAGAAGAACTTGTTTCTCTTGGTCAGATGGAACGGGGAAGCAGAGATTACCGTGAAAAAAAGAATATCATTACAAGAGCAGTTGGTACAGAAGAAAAGCTTGATATCGACTTTTTTGAGATCAGCCTTGAGCCGGGAGATTATATACTTATGTGTTCTGATGGACTCAGCAACATGCTTGAGGACGCTGAGATGGAAGAAATTATATGCTCAGAATTGGAACTGGGGGAAAAGGCAGAGAAATTGATAACAGTCGCCAATGACAACGGAGGAAAAGACAACATAGGGGTTGTTTTGATTAATCCGGAAATTGGCAGGGAGGAAAGCTTATGATTCTAAGACCTGGCACATTTTTACAGGACAGATACGAGATACTGGAACAAATCGGTTCCGGCGGCATGTCATATGTGTATAAGGCCCTGTGCCATAAATTAAACCGCCTTGTTGCCATAAAATTGTTAAAGGATGAGTTCAGTTCAGATAGTGGTTTTGTCAGTAAATTCAAGATGGAGGCACAGGCGGTAGCACGCCTATCCCATCCCAACATTGTAAATATCTATGATGTTGTTGATGAGGGCAGTCTCCATTATATTGTAATGGAACTAATTGAAGGAATTACATTAAAAAACTATATATCCAAAAAGGGATTCCTGGACACGAAAGAAGCAATTGGAATCTCCGTACAGGTTGCACAAGGCATTGCTGCAGCTCATGAACAAGGTATTATACACAGAGACATAAAGCCACAGAATATTATTATAGCCAGAGATGGTAAAGTTAAGGTTACGGATTTTGGCATTGCAAGAGCAGCGTCATCTCAGACACTCAGTGCAACGGCGGTAGGCTCTGTTCATTACATATCTCCAGAGCAGGCAAGAGGCGGATACAGTGATGTCAGAAGTGACGTATATTCATTAGGTATAAGCATGTATGAGATGGTAGCTGGTCGGGTACCATTCCAGGGAGATAATACAGTTACCATTGCCCTGGCTCATTTAGAGACGCCAATTACACCTCCCAGCTATTACAATGAGGACATTCCTGTAGGATTTGAGAACATTATTTTAAAAGCGACAGAAAAGAAACCAGAATTCCGTTATGGAAGTATGCAGGAGGTCATATCTGACTTACGGCACGCTCTAGTGGATCCCAATGGTGATTTTGTTCAGCACAATCCTCAGATAGACGATTCTCAAACAGTGATCATTGGAAAACCAGAGCTAGAACAGATTCGATCTGGAAGGAAGATTCAATCAGATGTTCCTGCTTCAGCTCATGGAGCCCGTGATAAGGATCCGAGGAAGGACCGCCAGACTGATAGAGGGGAAGGTTCCAAACAGGCAGTGTCAAGGACCAGAAAAGACGATTCCGGTGAAGACATTAATCCAAAGATTGAAAAGCTATTGACTGCGGCAGGAGTTGTAGTTGCAGTTATTATAGTTATCGTACTTGTTGTGGTATTTGCAAAAGTGGGTGGTTTGTTCCGCTTTGGATCTTCAAAGACTCAGGAGACTACTGTAGAAGCTTCCACTGGTGAAACCTTAGGGGACAAGAGTGTAAAGATGCCTGATGTTCTTGGCTTGGCTACCGAAATAGCGGAGCAAAAGCTTAAGGACAACGGCGGCCTTTATATGAAGACCAGTGATTACGTTTTTTCAGAAACCGTGGAAGAAGGGGACATTGTCTCACAGGATCCATCCGCCGGAGTAGTTGTTGATAAGTATTCGGCTGTTTATGTGGTGGTCAGCAAAGGGCCGGAACACGTTAAAATTGATTTAACCAAGTTAGGTCTGGAAAAGATGGAAGCTACATCAGCAAAGTCCATATTAGAAGAGAAGAAACTGGTGGTAAAGGTAGAACAAAAGAGCAGTGAAAGCATCCAGAGCGGCTACGTAGTAAGTTATAGTCCAACGGAAGCAAAGGAAGGCGAGACGGTAACCCTTGTATCAAGCAGTGGACCTGCCCTTACGAATCCTGTTACAGTGCCAAACTTAGCAGGACAGACAAAAGAACTGGCGGCTGAACTCTTAGCTGACGTAGGGTTGATTGAGGGATCTGTGACCGAAAAGGTTTCTGAGACCGTTGCAAAAGGTATGGTAATCACTCAGTCTGCAGTGGCAGGCACCCAAGTAGAAGCTGGAACAGCCGTAAACATTGTAGTAAGCAGTGGAACTGCGCAACAAGCCAGGTACAAATATCTTGCTTCCATTGATAAATCCTATTCCCTACAAAACATTATTGGACCAGGATCAGGAAGCACTCAATTGACCTTGAAGATTCAGCTCAGACAGTCAGTAAATGGGAAAGATGATATTCGTGAACTTTTAGCACCTGTTACTTTAAGTGGTGACCAGATGCTTCCGGTAACATATAAAAATTTAGAAGGAGCTTATGGCGTAACAAGCGGATCGGTAGAGATTGTAAACGTTGAGACGGGAGATATTATTAATTCCTACTCCATTACATTTGTTCCGGTTCCTCAATCGTAAGGAATTGTATATGACGGGAAAAATATTAAAGGGAATCGCAGGATTTTACTATGTAAATGCAGCGGATGGAAAGCTTTATGAATGCAAAGCAAAGGGAATATTCCGCAATAGGAATGTAAAACCACTGGTGGGAGATAATGTGGAAATTTCGATTCTGGATGAATCAGAACAAAAAGGAAACATTGATGAAATTCTCCCCAGGAAAAATGCGCTCATTCGTCCCTCCGTTGCCAATGTGGATCAGACATTGGTGCTGTTTTCCGTTACCCAGCCTGAGCCGAATTTAAATCTTCTGGACCGATTCTTAGTTATGATGGAGGTCCAGGAGATTCCTGTCAATATTTGCTTTAATAAGATCGATCTTACAGGCGATGAAAAGCGGATGGAGCTTTCTGCTATTTATGAAAAAGCCGGCTATCCGGTGTTCTTTACCAGCACTTGTGAGGAACAGGGAATTCAGGAGATTAAAGATCTGGTTTATGGAAAAACCACGGTACTAGCAGGTCCCTCTGGAGTGGGTAAATCCACTCTGACCAATCTTATTTATCCTAAGGCAAAGATGGAGACAGGTACCATCAGCGAGAAGATACAAAGGGGAAAACATACCACCAGACATTCAGAGCTATTTGGAATTGGAAGAGACACTTATATGGTGGATACCCCTGGCTTTAGTTCCATGTACATCGAAGATATGGAGTGTGGTTGTCTAAAAAACTATTTTCCAGAATTTGAAGCCTTCGAAGAAGATTGTAAGTTTCTTGGTTGTATTCATATTGGAGAAAAGGTCTGCGGTGTAAAAACCGCCGTAGAAGAAGGAAGAATCAGTCGTAGCCGCTATGAAAATTACAGACTGTTATATCAGGAACTGAAAGATAAAAGGAGATATTAATTATGTTAAAACTTGCCCCTTCGATATTGGCTGCGGATTTTAAAAATTTGGGACAGCAGGTATCAGACGTTTCTATGGCAGGAGCGCAGTATATTCATCTGGATGTAATGGATGGGGCGTTTGTACCCAGTATATCATTTGGAATGCCAGTAATAAGCAGTATCAGAAGCTGTACCGATGGGATTTTTGATGTTCATATGATGGTGGAAGAGCCAGGACGCTATATAAATGAGATCAAAGCGGCTGGAGCAGATTTGATTTGTGTTCATGCGGAAGCTTGTACTCATCTGGATCGTACCATAAATCAAATCAAGGAAGCTGGTTTAAAAGCAGGTGTGGCCCTTAATCCGGCAACTCCATTATCAGTTCTTGACTGCATTTTATCTGAGGTTGACATGGTTTTAATTATGTCAGTAAACCCAGGGTTTGGCGGACAAAAGTTCATTCCTTATACTCTTACTAAGATTCGTGAATTAAGAAATCTCTGTAAGGAACGAGGACTGGATACTGACATACAGGTTGACGGAGGCGTTACTTGTGATAATATTCGGGAACTCATTAATGCTGGTGCCAATGTTTTTGTTGCAGGTTCTGCCGTGTTTAAAGGAGATGCCGCAGCAAACACCAGAGAATTTTTGAAAATATTTGAGGAATATGAAGGGTGAAAGAAGAAATCACAGGATTAATTGTTACGGGAGGCCCCATTAACCTTACATTTGCAAAAAACTTTATTATGGAAAGAACCTTTGACCATATCATTGCAGTGGATGGGGGACTAAATGCTGTTTCTAAATTGGAATTGATACCAGATGCCATAGTTGGAGATTTTGATTCCGCAGATGAATCGGTTTTAAAGGAATTTAAAAATAGGCCTCTTAATACTACCTGGGAAATTCACAAGCCGGAAAAAGATGAAACCGATACTGAACTAGCAATGAATACTGCCATTAGACTTGGCTGCACAAAGCTGATTTTACTTGGGGCTACTGGTGGAAGACTGGATCACTTTTTAGGTAATCTACATCTACTATATGCCAGCTTAAAACAAGGCGTAGAAGCCGCTATTGTTGATGAAAGAAACTGGATTACTGCAACGGACAAGGAACGTATCTTTGAAGCAGATAAGATCTTTGGAACATACATTTCCTTTTTACCATTAACGGAAGAAGTTAAAGGAATTACCCTGACCGGATTTAAATATCCACTTCATAAAAAAGATATCACCATTGGAACCAGTCTTTGCATCAGCAATGAGCTGACTGGAGCCTCCGGTAAGATGACATTTGATTCTGGAATTCTGATTTGTGTGGAATCACGGGACTAATAAATGATTGAATGGTATTGAAAGATTGTGTTCCTCCCTACCTATAGTGGTATGGTCTAAAATGTTAAAACTGGATATTTATATCACTCCACTTGCGTGCTAAGATAGGAAACATCAATTGCAGCAAGGAAGGAGTCATATGAACAGAACCAACAACAGAATTTATAAAATAGCGCTAACGGGTCTGTTTGCAGCTATGTCATACGTTGTATTTACATTTTTGCAATTAAAGATCACCCTTCCAGGAGGCGATGCCACATCCATTCATCTGGGAAATGCCGTCTGTGTTCTTGGTGCATTGCTCCTTGGTAGTCTTTACGGAGGTTTAGGCGGAGCGATAGGAATGACAATTGGAGATCTTTTTGATCCTGTTTACTTTGTTTACGCACCAAAAACATTCTTATTGAAATTGTGTATCGGTCTGATTACTGGCTTTCTAGCACATAAAATTGGTAAGATTGGTGAGACTTCCAATAGAAAGCACATTTTAATTTGGACGATTATAGCTGCAGTGGGAGGACTTCTATTTAATGTAATCTTTGACCCGCTCATCGGTTACTATTATAAACTTCTCATCCTCGGAAAACCTGCGGCAGAATTGTCTTTTGTATACAATTTAACTGCCACCTCCATAAATGCAGTAACTTCAACCATTGTATCAGTCGCTGTATATATGCCTCTTCGTAGTGCTTTGGCAAAATCAGGGTTGCTATCAAAAATTAATTAGGAGCTTTTATGACATCAGAAAAACATCAGAAAAAAATTGCTGTCATCAACGATTTGTCAGGATACGGACGTTGTTCTCTTACGGTCGTAATCCCTATTTTATCCGCTTTAAAGATACAGTGCTGTCCAGTGCCAACTTCTATCTTATCCAATCATACTGGATTCCCAACTTATTTTTTTGATGATTATACGGAAAAGATGCCCCAGTACATTGAACAGTGGAAGAAACTCAAACTGTCTTTTGATGGCATATATAGCGGCTTTCTTGGTTCCGAGGCCCAGATACAGATCGTGATTGATATGATAAAAAAGTTCAGAACAAAGGAATCCGTCGTAATCATTGACCCTATTATGGGAGATCATGGCAAGGCTTATCAAACATATACTCCAGAGATGTGCAATCGTATGAAAGAATTAGTTGGATATGGCAATATTGTCACACCGAATCTGACGGAAGCATGTATTTTGACTGGACGGGAATATCCAAAAGATGGTTTTAAACGTGGTGTTTTAGGTGAAATGGCCACGGAAATTCAAAGCCTGGGTCCGGAATCCGTTGTAATTACAGGGGTAAAGGAAGGCGGCTTTGTAACCAATGTAGTTCTTGAAAAGGGTGGGAAACCTCAATTTTTAAGAACCCGCCATGTGGGAAATGAAAGGCCTGGAACTGGAGATGTGTTTTCCAGTATCGTGGCAGCTTATGCAGTAAGAGGAGTTCCCCTAAGAGATGGTGTCAGAAAAGCAGCTAATTTTGTCAAGGAATGCATTTTGAAATCAGATGAGTTAAATGTTCCCGTGGAAAACGGGGTGTGTTTTGAAGAACTGCTTTCTTTGCTCATTCGACACTAAAAATCAAGTGAAATAAGGGGAATTTTAGGAAAAAGGGCTTTTCTTTGCCCTTTTTTTGTAGTATAATCAACGGCATATTATGAAGTGGATCTGTTTCCGCAAAGAATATTTAAAAGAAACCAGGAGGAATACCATGTTAGATTTGAAGTTTGTAAGAGAAAATCCTGAAATTGTAAAGGAAAACATGAAAAAGAAGTTTCAGGACAGCAAGCTGCCATTGGTGGATGAAGTCATCGAACTTGATGAGTTAAACCGTGGGGCGAAGCAGGAAGGGGATGCTCTTAGAGCAGAACGCAACAAACTTTCCAAACAAATCGGTGCCTTAATGGGACAAGGTAAGAAAGAGGAAGCAGAAGAGCTTAAGAAAAAAGTGACGGATGCTTCTGAGCATCTGGCATCCCTGGAAGAAAAGGAAAGCGATTTAGAAGAAAGAATTAAGAAGATCATGATGATTATTCCTAACATCATTGATCCTAGCGTACCAGTTGGTAAAGATGACAGCGAGAATGTGGAGCTTCAGCGTTATGGAGAGCCAGTAGTTCCTGACTTTGAAATTCCTTACCATACAGATATCATGGAACGTTTTGACGGCATTGATTTAGATAGTGCTAGAAAAGTTGCAGGCAATGGTTTTTACTATTTAATGGGAGACATCGCCAGACTTCATTCATCTGTTATCTCCTATGCAAGAGACTTTATGATTGATCGCGGTTTCACCTATTGTATTCCTCCTTTCATGATCCGCAGTGAAGTAGTGACAGGCGTTATGAGTTTTGCTGAGATGGATGCCATGATGTATAAAATAGAAGGGGAAGATCTATATTTAATTGGTACCAGTGAACACTCCATGATTGGTAAATTCATCGATACCATTCTTCCGGAAACAAAACTTCCTCAGACACTTACCAGCTATTCTCCTTGCTTCCGTAAGGAAAAGGGCGCTCATGGTCTGGAAGAAAGAGGCGTATATCGAATCCATCAGTTTGAAAAGCAGGAGATGATCGTAGTCTGCAAACCAGAAGAAAGCATGGATTGGTATGAAAAGTTATGGCAGAATACGGTTGATTTATTCCGCACTCTTGATGTCCCTGTAAGAACCTTAGAATGTTGTTCTGGTGATCTTGCAGATTTAAAAGTAAAATCTGTGGATGTTGAGGCTTGGTCCCCAAGACAGAAGAAATATTTTGAAGTGGGAAGCTGCTCGAACTTAGGAGACGCTCAGGCGAGAAGACTGAAAATCAGAGTTTCTTCTGAGGATGGCAATAAGTATTTTGCTCATACCTTAAACAATACAGTAGTAGCTCCTCCAAGAATGCTCATCGCATTTTTAGAGAATAATTTACAGGCAGATGGAAGCGTAAAGATTCCAGAAGCGCTGCAGCCTTATATGGGCGGTAAAAAAGCGATTATGCCAAAATAATGCCACATAACAGGGCTGTTGCAGAATGCTGATCAGGAAAATCAGGGTTTCATTTTGCAACAGCCCTTATTAAAAAAGGAGGACATATCATATGATCAAGTTCAACCATTTTAATTTCAACGTATTAGATTTAGAAAAAAGCTTAAAATTCTACAAAGAGGCACTTGGCCTAACCCCAGTGAGAGAAAAGAAAGCAGAGGATGGTTCGTTTCAGCTTGTTTATCTTGGAGATGGTAAAAGTGATTTTACCTTGGAACTTACGTATCTAACTGATCGGAAAGAACCTTACAATCTGGGAGAATGTGAATTTCATCTTGCTTTTCATGTGGATGAATATGAAGAAACTTACAAAAAGCACAAAGAAATGGGAATCATCTGTTTTGAAAATCCCGGTATGGGAATCTATTTTATCAGTGATCCCGACGGCTACTGGATCGAGCTCGTTCCTGCCAGATAAGGAGAATATCTGTGTATATTGATGTAAACGGTGTCACATTGTATTATGAAGTTTCAGGAAGTGGTCCTGCCATTGTCCTTGTCCATGGCAATGCACAGGATCACCGTATTTTCTTAGAAACTGCTAAAAAATTAGAGCAGGATTATACCGTATATCTTCTGGATTCCAGATGCCACGGAAAAAGCAGCCGGGTAAAAAAGCTTGGTTATGAGGAGATGGCAAAGGATGTGGCAGAGTTTGCAAAAAAGCTAGACCTCAAAGATCCTTGTTTTTGCGGCTACAGCGATGGAGGTATCATTGGTCTTTTGCTAGGTATTCGGTATCCGGCTCTTTTTAAAAAGTTAATCCTGTGTGGAGCGAATTCCCATCCTAGAGGGATGAAACGTTTGTGGCTAGCACTGTTTGCACTGACTGAAAAATTTACCTTTGATCACAGAAGAAGCATGATTCAGACAGAACCCCAAATTACCGTCAAAGAGCTTGGGAGAATAACGGCACCAACTATGATCCTGGCAGGACAATGGGATATTGTAAAGGAAGCTCATACCAGGTATCTTGCTTCCAATATCCGGCATAGTTTTCTTCGGATTCTTCCCAGAGAAGGACATGGAAGCTATATTGTCCACAGCGAAAAACTTTATTATATTATAAAAAAGTTTCTGGCGGCTCCCATGGGGCAGTAAATAATTCTTCCCGCAAATAAGGTGTAAAGAAAAAACACTTGACACCATGCAAAAACTATTGTATGATATCACAGGTGATGATATGGAAAAGATTGCAAGACAGGGATTGCTGTACGATTTCTATGGAGCGCTTCTAACGGAACATCAGAGGCATATCTATGAAGATGTGGTATTTTATGATCTATCTTTAAGTGAGATTGCAGAAGAACAGGGAATCAGCCGTCAGGGAGTACATGACCTGATTAAGCGGTGCAATAAGATTCTTGAAAGTTACGAAGAAAAACTTCATCTTGTGGAAAAGTTTGAGCAGACAAAGAAACTGGCGAGAGAAATCCAGAGCCTGACCAAGGAATTCTCTGAAAGCAGAGATATGGGTCTAATCCATCGCATCGAAGAGATATCGGGCGAAATTGTCGAGCTGGAAGCTCATTAGGAGGGCGTTAGATGGCTTTTGAGAGCTTATCCGATAAATTACAGAATGTATTTAAAAACTTAAGAGGCAAAGGACGTTTGTCTGAAGCCGATGTAAAAACAGCCCTTAAAGAAGTTAAGATGGCTTTATTAGAAGCTGACGTAAGCTTTAAGGTAGTAAAACAGTTTATTAGTGCTGTGCAGGAGAGAGCCATTGGACAAGATGTCCAAAATAGTCTTACTCCAGGCCAGATGGTAATAAAGATTGTAAATGAAGAATTGGTTCACTTAATGGGCTCTGAAACCACTGAAATCCAATTAAAACCGGCCAGTGATATGACCGTAATTTTAATGGCTGGTCTACAGGGTGCCGGTAAAACCACAACCACTGCCAAGATTGCTGGTAAATTAAAAGCAAAAGGCAGAAAGCCTGTACTCGTTGCCTGCGACGTTTATCGTCCTGCCGCTATTAAGCAGCTACAGATCAATGGAGAAAAGCAGGGTGTGCCGGTATTTTCCATGGGTGAGAACCACAAGCCTGTTGATATTGCAAAGGCTGCCATTGCGTCTGCAATTAAGAATGATCAGAATGTGGTGATACTTGATACTGCCGGACGACTTCATATTGATGAAGATATGATGAATGAGCTGATCGAAATCAAAGAGGCTGTCACAGTGGATCAGACCATTTTAGTCGTTGATGCCATGACAGGACAGGATGCGGTGAATGTTGCCGGGATGTTCAATGATAAGATTGGTATTGATGGTGTTATTGTTACAAAGCTTGACGGCGATACCAGAGGTGGAGCAACTCTTTCCATACGTGCAGTAACTGGTAAACCGATTCTATATGTGGGCATGGGAGAAAAGTTATCTGATTTGGAGCAGTTCTATCCAGATCGTATGGCGTCTCGAATCCTTGGCATGGGAGATATTCTTTCTCTCATTGAAAAGGCAGAATCCCAGGTTGACGAAGAGAAGGCAAAGGAGCTATCCCAGAAGCTTCGAAAGGCAGAGTTTGATTACAATGACTTTTTAGATCAGATGAGCCAAGTTAAAAACATGGGTGGCATGGCAAGTATTATGAGCATGATGCCCGGTATGGGACAATTAAAAGACGTTGATTTTGACGAAAAGGCGATGGATCGCGTGGAAGCTATTATTCTTTCTATGACGACCAAAGAACGTACCACCCCTGAACTTATGAAGAACGCTTCCAGGAAGCAAAGAGTGGCAAAGGGCGCTGGAGTAGACATCGGCGAGGTAAACCGAATCGTCAAACAGTTTGACCAGATGAAAAAGATGATGAAGCAGCTTCCCGGAATGATGGGCGGCGGAAAACGCCATGGTGGCGGTGGATTACTTGGCAAACTGAAATTACCGTTTTAACATTACTTTGATGTTAGCAAGGCAGGTTTCTGCGTTCGCTATATATAGGTTTTAAAATTTAGATTTAAGGAGGTGAATTTCAAAATGGCAGTTAAGATGAGATTAAAAAGAATGGGTCAGAAAAAGGCTCCTTTTTATAGAATTGTAGTTGCAGATTCCAGATCTCCCAGAGATGGTAGATTTATCGAAGAGATTGGTTACTATGATCCTACCACAGAGCCAAGCGTAATCAAGTTCGACGAAGAGAACGCTAAAAAGTGGTTAGCAACAGGTGCTCAGCCAACAGAAGTTGTAAGCAAGCTTTTAAAGATCGCCGGTATCCAGTAGTGAGAGGTGAAGCATATGAAAGAATTAGTAGAAGTAATTGCAAAAGCACTGGTTGATGATCCTAATCAGGTTGCTGTTACTGAGACTGTAAAGGATGATGAAATTATCCTTGAGCTTACGGTTGCGCCTTCCGATATGGGTAAGGTTATTGGCAAACAGGGCAGAATTGCAAAAGCAATTCGTTCTGTTATAAAAGCAGCAGCTTCCAAAGAAGACAAAAAGGTTACCGTAGAAATACAGTAATTTTGAAAGACCGCCGACCTGTCGGAAGACGGTCTTCTTTTGTTTTTCAAAAGGCATTTAGTATTTCGATTGGGCCGGGTAGCAATATCCGGTTTCTTTTGTATGATATGGAGAGATAGATGGATAATTTATTGAGAGTTGGTGTGATTTCTTCCACCCATGGTTTAAAAGGAGAAGTAAAGGTATTTCCAACCACAGATGATGCTGCCCGTTTCAAATCATTAAAGCAAGTAATGATGGATACAGGAAGCGGACATATGAACTTGGAGATTCAGAGTGTGAAGTTTTTTAAAAATATGGTAATCCTTAAATTTAAAGAATTCGATTCCATTAATGAGATAGAAAAATATAAGGGAAAAGATCTTCTGATCACAAGAGACCAAGCGGTAACTCTTGGACCAGATGAAAACTTTATTTTTGATTTAATTGGGCTTCGGGTCGTTACAGAGGATGGAGAAGAATTTGGTACTCTGACTGATGTAATAAAAACAGGTGCCAATGATGTTTATGAAGTAAAGACAAAAGAAGGTAAAGAAGTATTGCTTCCTGCCATCAAGCAGTGTGTACTTGGAGTGGATTTAGAAGAAGGGACCGTTACCGTCCACATCATGGATGGCCTTCTGGATTAAGGCGGAGGAGTCGAACAAATGAACTATCATATATTAACTCTGTTTCCAGAAATGGTACTAAACGGGTTGCATACCAGCATTATTGGGAGAGCGGCAGAAAAAGGTCTGCTTTCCATTGAGGCAATTGATATCCGGGAATATTCTACGGACAAGCACCGCCATGTCGATGATTATCCTTATGGAGGTGGCGCAGGAATGGTCATGCAGCCCATGCCCATCTGTGATGCCTATGATGATCTCTGTGGTAAGATAGGCAAAAAGCCCCGTGTTATCTATATGACACCACAGGGGAAAGTCTTTAATCAAAAGATTGCACAAGAACTGGCAGAGGAAGAAGATCTGGTATTTCTTTGTGGTCATTATGAAGGAATCGATGAAAGAGCATTGGAACTGATTGCTACGGATTATCTATCCATTGGAGATTATGTACTGACCGGGGGAGAACTTCCTGCCATGGTTATGATTGATTGTATCTCCCGCTTGATTCCAGGTGTATTAAATAACGATACATCAGCAGAATTTGAATCATTTCACGATAACTTGCTAGAATACCCCCAGTATACCCGTCCGGAAGAATATAAGGGATTAAAGGTCCCTGAGGTGTTACTCTCCGGGCACCACAAGAATATTGATGCCTGGAGAAGGGAGCAATCCATTCAGCGCACGTTAGAGCGCAGACCCGATCTTCTCGAAGGAGCAGTCCTGTCAAAAAAAGAAGCTGAATATTTAAAAAAGCTTGAAAATACGCGGGAAAATGGGGTATAATTTAAGAAAGAAAGGACTTGCAATCCCTAGTTCTTTATGATAAAATACAAAATGTTGTGATGACAAGGAGATGTTCCTCTGTTACGGATTTTTCGTATGAAGTATTAAGAACATCAAATAAAATCAAGGAGGTTCACACAATGAACGAAATTATTAGAAATATCGAAGCAGCACAGTTAAAGCAGACCGTACCGGTATTCCACGTTGGCGATACTGTTAAAGTATTTAACAAGATCAAAGAGGGAACCCGCGAAAGAATCCAGATTTTTGAAGGAACTGTTATTAAAAGACAGAACGGCGGCGCTAGAGAAACATTTACCGTAAGAAAGAATTCTAACGGTATCGGCGTTGAGAAAACCTGGCCATTACATTCCCCTTCTGTAGACAACATTGAAGTTGTTAGAAAAGGTAAAGTAAGAAGAGCTAAACTGTATTACTTAAGAGACAGAATCGGTAAAGCTGCTAAGGTTAAAGAATTAGTTAAATAATTCCGGAACAGGCGAGGGGGACAATGCAAATTGTCCCTTTCTTTAGTAGATGGGGTGTTTGGTATGGAATTTTATCACAGTGAAGACAACAATAAGCTCCGCCATATAATCAACTGGATTGTCGATATTATTGTAGTGATCGCTTTTGCATGGTTTCTGGCCTATTCCCTGGGAACACAAATCGTAATTGCAGGACATTCCATGTATCCTCTTCTCGCATCAGATGATGTGGTGATGATGGATCGTCTGGCCTATGACTTTGGCCACCCAGGAAGATTTGATGTAGTGGTTTTTCAAAGAGAAGACCATAAGATGAATGTAAAGCGTGTCATTGGATTGCCGGGCGAAACCCTGCAGATCAAAAATGAAGAGATCTATATTGATGGTGAGAAGTTAAAACAACCGGCAGGTCTAGGCCGGGTATCTCTAGCCGGACTGGCAGAAAAACCAGTTAAGCTTGGAGAAGATGAGTATTTTTTGCTGGGCGACAATAGGGACAGCAGTGAGGACAGCCGATTTTCTAATATCGGCAATGTAAGTGGCAGTCAGATTCAAGGTAAAGTCTGGTTTCGTATGCTGCCTCTTGTAAAGATGGAATTAATTCGTTCGAAATAGAGGAATGTTATGAATATACAATGGTATCCAGGTCATATGACCAAAGCCAAAAGGGCTATGAAAGAAGACATCAAATTAATTGATTTGATTATTGAGCTGGTAGATGCAAGAGTACCGCTAAGCAGTAGAAATCCTGATATTGATGAGTTGGGAAAGAATAAGGCACGTATTGTTCTTCTTAACAAATCAGATCTTGCAGATGAGCGCTTTAACAAAAGCTGGACAGAGTACTTTGAGGCCCAGGGATTTCACGTGCTAAAAGTGAATTCAAAAAATGGATCAGGACTAAAGCAAATCAATAGCGTAGTCCAGGAAGCTTGTAAGGAAAAAATTGAACGGGATCGCAGACGAGGCATCTTAAACCGCCCGGTACGTGCCATGGTCGTAGGTATTCCTAACGTAGGTAAGTCTACCTTTATCAATTCTTTTGCTGGTAAAGCATGTGCAAAAACAGGAAACAAACCTGGAGTAACAAAAGGAAATCAGTGGATTCGTTTGAATAAGAGCCTGGAACTGCTTGATACACCAGGAATCTTATGGCCAAGGTTTGAGGATCAGGTAGTAGGCGTACGATTAGCCATGATTGGCTCAATCAACGACCAGATTCTAAATAAAGACGAATTGGCCATTGAACTGATTCGTTTCTTAAAACGGGATTATCCAAACGTTCTTTTGAACCGGTATGAAATTGAAAGTGATGATGATTATAAGATACTAGAAGAGGTAGCAAAGGCAAGGTCTTGTCTTGCAAAAGGCGGAGAATATGATTTAATCAAAGCCTCTAACTTATTGATTGACGATTTTAGAAATGGAAAACTGGGACGCATGACCTTAGAATTTCCTGAAATAACAGAAGAATAAAAATACGGGCGGCTCTTTTTGAGCGGCCCTGTTTTTCCATTAAAGAGGCGGAGTAAAGATTATGAGAAAGTTAACAGAAGAAAAACGTAAAGCAGAGCAGGAACGTCTGGAGTTGATGAAAGAATACGAATACAAATATGAAGACCATGTACTCCTTTGCGGTATTGATGAAGTAGGCAGGGGACCTCTTGCCGGTCCAGTGGTGGCAGGTGCCGTTATACTGCCAAGGGATTGTGAGATTCTCTATCTAAATGATTCCAAGAAGCTTTCAGAGAAACGAAGAGAAGCTTTGTATTTGGAAATAAAAGAAAAGGCATTGGCTTATTCTGTTGGTGTGGTCAGTCCAGAGGTAATTGATAATATTAACATACTACAAGCCACCTATGAGGCCATGAGACTGGCTGTAGGCAAGCTTGAGCTTACACCCCAGGTTTTATTAAACGACGCAGTTACCATACCAGGACTTCCCATGGAACAGGTTCCTATTATAAAAGGGGATGCAAAAAGTGTATCCATAGCTGCCGCAAGCATTATAGCAAAGGTTACAAGGGATCATATGATGGAAGAGTATGACACTTTATTTCCCCAGTATGGATTTGCGAAAAATAAAGGATATGGAACCTCAGTCCATATCAGCGCATTAAAAGAATATGGTCCTTGTCCCATCCACCGCCGAAGCTTTATAAAGAATTTTACCAGCTAGGAAAGGTAGGGGGATGATTGAAGAGTAATAGAGAAGTAGGCACAGAGTATGAGGCAATTTCTGCCGATTATCTACAGAAAAATGGATATGTAATTCTGGAACGGAATTATAAAAATAAGATGGGAGAGATCGATCTGATTGCAAGGGATGGATCGGATCTGGTCTTTATTGAGGTTAAATATCGAAAGGATCTTTCAAAAGGTGATCCAGCAGAAGCGGTAAACAAGAAAAAGCAAATGAGAATCAGAAACGCAGCCAGAGGATATTTATATATTTGTCATCTAGGTGAAGAAACGCCTTGCCGGTTTGATGTAGTGGCCATACTAGGGCAGGATATCAGGCTGATAAGAGATGCATTTTAATGGAGGTAAACGGATGAATGATATGTGGAAACGGTCAGAAGCAGGCAGCTATCTAAACTATAAAGTATCGGAAGAAGTGCCTTACTTTTCATTTCCAATTCTGGAAAATACAGGTTTAGTAAAACAAGGATTTTCCACAAAAATGGGAGGCGTAAGTCAGGGAAAGTATGCAACCATGAACTTTACGTTTACCAGAGGTGACAATCCGGATCACGTGAAGGAAAATTACAGACGGATGGCAAAAGCACTGGGCGTCGATGTGGAAAAGATGGTGCTGTCCTATCAAACTCATACAACAAATGTTCGGTTGGTAACAGAATCCGATGCTGGAAAAGGTATTTTTAAGGAGAGAGAGTATCAGGATGTGGACGGATTAATTACCAATGTTCCAGGAATCACTCTAGTAACCTTTTATGCGGATTGTGTTCCATTATACTTCGTTGACCCGGTTCATAAGGCAATCGGTTTAAGCCATTCTGGCTGGAGAGGAACTGTCAATCGCATGGGGGCAGTAACCGTGAAACGTATGGCAGAAGCGTTTGGCTCCAGAGCAGAAGATCTGATTGCATGCATTGGTCCCAGCATCTGCAGGAACTGCTATGAAGTGGGAGCAGAAGTAATCGAAGAATTTAAAAAGGGATATGAAGAAAAACATTGGAAAGAACTATTTACCCATAAAGAGAATGGAAAATACTGGCTGGATCTTTGGAAAGCAAATGAAATTGTACTTTTAGAAGCTGGGATAAAAAAAGAGAATCTTGAGGTGACAGATATCTGCACCCATTGTAACTCAGATTACCTGTTCTCTCATCGAACCACAGGCAATGAGAGAGGAAATCTGGCTGCATTTCTTTCCCTTATGGATTAATGGAACGTTCTGACACGAAAAACTGGCTGTAGCAAACGAAACATGGTTTCATGTGCTGCAGCCAGTTATATTATATCATTAAGCCTTATATTTTTTTAGAATATTCTGGATCTTTTCTGTGGAACTAAGAGCTGTGCTGATTGGTACATCATGATTTAAGGAATTCACGATAGCAGCCATATATTTACTGATATCAGCTTCCACATACCATTCGCGCTCTAAGAGCTCTTTGGGGCGATAATTTAAGTTGGTTGTTACCACACTGTCAATATATCCTTTGTTATAGAAATCATCAAACTTATCAAGTCCATTTGTAAATAATCCAAAGGTACAGCAAACGATAACTTTATCTGCCTTACGATTCTTCAATTCCTTTGCGGTATCAAGCATGCTCTCGCCGGAAGAGATCATATCGTCTACAATTAATACTGTTTTGCCTTCTACAGAAGAACCTAAGAATTCATGATCAACGATAGGATTGCGTCCGTCAACTACCTTAGAGTAATCTCTTCTCTTATAGAACATACCCATGTCCACACTTAAGTTGTTAGCAAGATAAACGGCTCGGTCCATAGCACCTTCATCAGGGCTGATAACCATCAGATTCTCTTTGTCAATTTTAAGATTCGGGTAACGCTTTAGTACTGCCTTAACAAACTGGTAGGTAGGCATGAAATTATCAAATCCACTTAAAGGAATGGCATTTTGTACTCTGGGATCATGAGCATCAAAGGTAATGATATTGCTCACTCCCATGTTGACTAATTCTTCCAGAGCCATAGCGCAATCCAGAGATTCTCTCTTGGTTCTTTTATGCTGACGGCTCTCGTAGAGGAATGGCATAATAACGTTTACTCTATGAGCGGTTGCACAGGAGGCTCCTAAAATACGTTTCAGATCCTGAAAATGATTATCTGGTGACATGTGGTTGATATAACCATTAACAGTAAATGGGATACTATAATTCGTCACATCTACCATAGCGAAGACATCGGTACCACGAACAGATTCTTTAATAATACCTTTTGCTTCCCCACTTCCAAAACGAGGACATTCGCAATTAAGAAGATAAGAATTTATATCGTATCCACGGTAGTGGAGATCAGCCTCACGACGCTTTAATTCTTCAATATCATTTCTGCGGAAACCTACAATGTGGTCATTTACTTTTTCAGCCAGTTCCCGACAACTTTCCAGTGCCGCAATTTTTAAGGGTGCAACAGGCAGTTGGTCTTTAAATACATAATCATTTGCCATGACAAACGTTCCTCCATAATGAATGAACAGCCAGTTTTTAGTCTGCCTGTTTCTTATCTTACCCCTTTTATACCATCGATAGACGGAAAACGTCAATAGAATTTGTTATATTTTTGTGAAAAAAACAAAAAACGCTTCCTTTACAAAAAGTGACAATCTTGTTATGATATATTAGTATCGCAATAGAAAGGTAAATAATTATGAGTAAAAAAGGACATATCATCAAAAAAGTCGATCCCGATTCCATTGCAGACCAATTGGAATTAGAAGCAGGAGATGCTGTAATTTCCATCGATGGCAGGGAACTGGAAGACATTTTTGATTATGAATATTATATAAATAACGAGTCCATTCTTATGGTTGTGAAAAAAAAGAACGGAGAAGAATGGGAACTTGAGATAGAGAATCAATACGAAGATTTAGGAATCACCTTTGAAAATGGTTTAATGAGTGAGTATCGAACCTGTCGAAATAATTGTATCTTTTGCTTTATTGATCAGATGCCACCTGGAATGAGGGAAACTCTCTATTTTAAAGATGATGATTCCAGACTTTCTTTTCTTCAGGGAAATTACGTAACTCTAACAAATATGAGTGAACACGACATAAATAGAATCATCGAATTTAAATTGGCACCGATTAATATATCGGTTCATACCACCAATCCAGTATTACGATGTAAGATGCTTCATAACCGATTTGCAGGAGAAGCGCTTTCAAAGATTGACCAGCTTTATGAAGCTGAGATTCCAATGAACGGACAAATCGTGCTTTGCAAAGGTGTGAATGACGGAAAAGAGCTAGAGCGCACCATAAAGGACTTGGCAAAGTATCTTCCTCATATGAAGAGTGTTTCAATCGTACCGGTAGGTGTATCTAAATTCCGAGAAGGTTTATATCCTTTGGAAGCATTAAATGCTGACGATGCAAGAAATGTAATTGAAATGGTGGAACGTTGGCAAAAGAAGTTATATAAAACTTATGGCAGCCATTTTATTCATGTCAGTGATGAGTTCTATATTCTTGCTGGACTTTCTATGCCGGAAGAAAAACGATATGACGGTTACATTCAATTAGAAAATGGAGTAGGAATGACCCGTCTGCTGGAAGAAGAAGTGATAGATGCCCTAAAGAAACTAAAAGGGGACAAGCAGGTGGAGGAGATATCCATCGCCACGGGCAAACTGGCAGCCCCATATATAGAAGAACAGGTTGCAAAAATCATGAAAAAGTTTCCCGGTAGGAAGGTTCATGTCTATACCATTAACAATGTCTTTTTTGGTGAGCATATTACAGTTGCTGGCTTAATCACTGGTAAGGACTTAACCACCCAGTTAAAAGACCAAGAGCTTGGAAGCAGGCTTTTGCTTCCAGAATGCATGTTCCGAAGCGGAGAGGAAGTGTTTCTTGACGACCTGACGCGTACCGATGTACAAAATGCTTTACAAGTACAGGTAGATATTGTAAAATCAAGCGGTCAGGATTTAGTTCAGGCCGTATTAGGGCCGGTAAAAGAGAACCAAGCTTCTTATGACGGATACGAATTAAAGGAGATATAAATATGAGTAAACCAATAGTTGCCATCGTAGGCCGACCAAATGTAGGAAAGTCTACGTTGTTTAATGTTTTAGCTGGAGAAACAATTTCCATCGTAAAAGATACACCAGGAGTTACCAGAGACAGAATCTATGCTGATTGTAACTGGTTGGACAGAAACTTCACTTTAATCGATACAGGCGGCATTGAGCCAGATAGCAAGGATATTATCTTGTCTCAGATGAGAGAGCAGGCCGAGATCGCAATTGCCACTGCAGATGTCATTGTATTTATTGTTGATGTGCGCCAGGGGTTGGTGGATTCCGATTCAAAGGTTGCAGATATGCTTAGAAAATCAAAGAAGCCAGTAGTGCTTGCAGTCAATAAAGTAGACAGCTTCCAGAAATTCGGAAATGATGTTTTTGAATTCTACAATTTAGGAATTGGAGAACCAATTCCAGTTTCAGCTGCTTCCAGACTTGGTCTTGGAGAACTTCTTGATGAGGTAATTAAACATTTTGGAGCTCCGGTTGACGAGGAAGAAGAAGATGACCGCCCTAGAATCGCCATTGTTGGAAAGCCTAACGTAGGAAAATCTTCTATTATAAATCAGCTTTTAGGAGAAAACCGCGTGATTGTATCTGACATTGCAGGTACTACCAGAGATGCAGTGGATACTGAGATCGTACACAATGGAACCGAATATGTATTTATTGATACAGCAGGTTTAAGACGTAAGAGCAAAATCAAAGAAGAATTGGAGCGTTACAGTATTATCCGTACGGTAACAGCCGTAGAACGTGCCGATGTTGTTATCGTTGTAATTGATGCTGAGGAAGGCGTAACAGAGCAGGATGCTAAGATAGCAGGTATCGCTCACGATCGCGGGAAAGGTATTATTGTTGCGGTTAACAAATGGGATGCCATTGAAAAGCATGACAAAACCATTTATGAGTACACCAATAAGATTAAAAATACCTTGTCCTTTATGCCTTATGCAGAATTTGCATTTATTTCAGCAAAAACTGGGCAGAGAATGAATAAACTATTTGAAATGATAGATATCGTTCGAGAGAACCAGACACTTCGAGTTGCAACCGGAGTATTAAATGAAATTATGTCAGAGGCAGTAGCTCTTCAGCAGCCACCTTCTGATAAGGGAAAACGTCTCAGACTTTATTACATTACTCAGGTTGCCGTTAAGCCTCCGACATTTGTAATCTTTGTCAATGACAAGGAATTAACCCATTTCTCCTATACAAGATATCTTGAAAATAAGATTCGTGATGCATTTGGATTCAAAGGAACATCCCTTAAATTTCTATATAGAGAAAGAAGCGGAAAGGATCAATAGTATGGAAAGAATCATCTGTCTTTTGGCTGGTTATTTATTTGGTTTAATACAGACCGGTTATCTTTATGGAAAAGCACATAAGATTGATATCCGTAACTATGGAAGCGGTAACTCCGGCACCACCAATGCCTTGAGAGTTATGGGCGCTAAGGCAGGGGCAGTGGTGTTTTTTGGAGATTTCTTAAAATCACTGCTTCCATGTCTCTTTATCAGGGTACTCTTTAAAGACAAACCAGAGCTTATGTACCTTTTGATTATGTATACAGGCTTCGGTGTTATTTTGGGCCACAATTATCCCTTCTATCTTAAATTCAAAGGTGGTAAGGGAATTGCTGCGACTGCGGGCCTGATTGTTGCGACGGATTTGCGCATGACACTATTGTGTATTGTTGCGTTTCTTTCTATCGTAATCTTTACCAGATACGTTTCTTTAGGGTCTTTGGTCGTAGCTGTTATCTTATTTGCCTGGTTGGCTCTTTTCGCCACATTAGGGGCATATGGACTGGATCAGAAGCTACTTCCAGAATTCTATATCATTACAGCCATGATCAGTGGATTGGCATTTTGGCGCCATCGGGCGAATGTGGGACGCCTTGTCCGCGGTACAGAGAATAAAATCTCCCTAAACTTTGGCAAAAAATAAAAAGAGGTGAAGGAAATGGCAAAAATTGGAATAATCGGATCGGGAAGCTGGGGTATTGCTTTGGCATCTCTTCTATATAATAATAAGCATGAGGTGACGGTATGGTCGGCGCTTCCAGAAGAGATTACAGAAATGAAAACAACCCGAAGACACCATACTCTTCCGGAGTTGGTTCTTCCAGAGGATATGATATTTACGGAAAGCCTTGAGGAAGCTATGACTGGACAGGACATTCTAGTTACTGCGGTTCCTTCTATTTATGTTCGTTCCACTGCAAAGAGAATGAATTCTTTCTGTCGATATGGTCAGGTAGTAGTTAACGTGGCCAAAGGCATTGAGGAATCCACACTGATGACCCTTTCTGAAGTTTTGGAAGAAGAGCTCCCTATGGCTGACGTAGCAGTCTTATCCGGACCAAGTCATGCGGAAGAGGTAAGCAAAGGGCTTCCAACTACCTGTGTGGCAGGTGCCCGTACCAGAAAGACAGCGGAATACATTCAAGGGATATTTATGCATGAAGTGTTTCGGGTTTATACAAGTCCTGATATTCAGGCAATTGAAATTGGCGGATCTCTAAAGAATGTAATTGCGCTTGCTGCGGGAATTGCAGATGGCCTTGGCTACGGAGATAACACGAAAGCAGCCCTTATTACAAGAGGAATTACTGAAATATCCAGGCTTGGAACTGAAATGGGTGGTAAATTCCAGACATTTTGCGGACTTTCCGGAATTGGTGATCTGATTGTAACCTGTGCCAGTATGCACAGCAGAAATCGGAGAGCAGGTATTTTAATTGGACAGGGCAAAACGATGGAAGAGGCAACGAAAGAAGTCAAGATGGTGGTAGAAGGTATTCATTCTGCAAAGGCTGCATTAGCTCTTTCTAAAAAGTATAAAGTTTCTATGCCTATTGTAGAGCAGGTAAATGAGGTATTGTTTAATAATAAGCCTGCTTCTGACGCAGTGAAAGACTTAATGCTTCGTGATAAAACCATAGAAAGTTCCGACCTCCCGTGGGAAGATTAATGAAAACTGATTTTTGATATTTAAATAAAAGCAGTTGACATTTTTTTAAACCCATTTTATTATAAAGACTATGTATATATAGTCAGAAGTACTGTATATATCAAATCATTTCATGAGGAGGAATGGATTATGAAAAAATCTATGAAGAAGTTAATGAGCGTTACTATGGCAATTGCCCTGGCAGCCTCCTTGACTGCTTGCGGTGGAAAGTCTAATGGTACTGCAACAACAGAAGCAAAGACAGAATCACCAAAGGCATCCGGCGAAGGCTCCTTTAAAATTGGAGGCATCGGCCCGATTACTGGAAGTACTGCAATCTATGGACAAGCTGTTAAGAATGGTGCTGAACTAGCAGTTAAAGAGATTAATGCTAACGGCGGTATTGGCGGCGCTCAGATTGATTACAATTTTCAGGATGATGAAGGTGATACAGAGAAAGCTGTAAATGCTTACAACACCTTAAAAGACTGGGGAATGCAGGTATTAATGGGAACCGTTACCTCTGCTCCTTGTATCGCTGTAGGTGCTGAGTCCAGTAACGACAATATGTTCCAGTTAACACCTTCTGGTTCTGCGGTAGACTGTACAAAGTTTGAAAATCAGTTCCGTGTATGCTTCTCAGACCCTAACCAAGGTTCCGCTTCAGCGCAGTACATCGGTGAAAACAAGCTGGCAACAAAAGTAGCTGTAATTTACGATAGCTCTGATGTTTACTCTACAGGTATTCACGATAAGTTTATTTCCGAAGCAGGAGCTCAGGGAGTTGAAATTGTAGCAGACGAAGCATTTACTGCTGATAACAACACCAACTTCTCCGTACAGCTTCAAAAGGCACAGGATTCTGGTGCCGAGCTGGTATTCCTCCCAATTTATTATTCTCAGGCTGCTC
Organism: uncultured Eubacteriales bacterium; assembly: GCA_963528005.1. Lineage (GTDB taxonomy): Bacteria > Bacillota > Clostridia > Lachnospirales > Lachnospiraceae > Lacrimispora. The sequence continues at coordinate 139,708 of CAURSM010000005.1, read as the reverse complement.
TGATTCTTGCACAGGCAAAGCAGATGGGATTTGAAACCACATTCTTTGGATGTGACGGACTTGATGGTCTTTTAACTGTTGAGAATTTCGACAAAACTCTTGCAGAGAATGTTATGCTTTTGACACCATTTGCTGCTGATGCAAAAGATGAGTTAACTCAGAAGTTTGTAGCTTCCTACAAAGAGAATTATAAAGAAACACCAAACCAGTTTGCTGCTGATGCTTATGACGCAATCTATGCAATCAAAGCTGCTTCTGAAAAGGCAGCTGTGACTCCAGACATGGACGCTTCTGCAATCTGTGACGGATTAAAGAAAGCTATGACAGAAATTACAATCAATGGTTTAACAGGTGAGAACATGAAATGGACCGCTGATGGCGAGCCAGATAAAGCTCCAAAAGCTGTTAAGATTGTAAATGGTGTTTATACAGCAATGTAATTTGCAAACAAATATCATTTGGTAAATGACCCAATGGAGGGTCGTCCAAGGGACGACCCTCTTTTTTAAAATAAACAACGAATGAGGTGCGTTGGTATGATGAGTTTCATATCCTATTTTATTAATGGTTTAAGCCTGGGCAGTGTCTACGCGATTATTGCTTTAGGATATACCATGGTATATGGCATTGCCAAGATGCTTAACTTTGCTCATGGCGATGTAATAATGATTGGAGGATACGTGGTGTTCACTGTCGTCAGCACAATGGGCTTAGGTCCTGTTGCCGGCGTACTCCTTGCGGTTATCTTATGTACTGTTTTAGGCGTGGTCATTGAGGGCGTCGCTTACCGTCCTTTGCGTATGGCAAGTCCTCTTGCAGTTCTGATTACAGCAATCGGTGTGAGCTACCTGCTTCAAAACATCGCACTGCTAGTTTTCGGATCCAATCCTAAATCTTTTACTTCCGTAGTAACAATTCCTGCTTTGAAATTGGCAGATGGAAAGCTGACAATTTCAGGTGAAACAATCGTGACTATCATTAGTTGTGTTGTTATCATGGTCTGCCTGACTACTTTTATCAAGAAGACAAAGGCTGGACAGGCGATGCTTGCAGTATCAGAAGATAAGGGAGCTGCCCAGTTAATGGGTATTAATGTAGATGGTACCATTGCTCTTACCTTTGCCATTGGCTCTGCTTTAGCAGCCATTGCAGGTGCATTGTTATGTTCTGCATACCCAACCCTTACTCCTTATACCGGTTCTATGCCAGGAATCAAGGCATTTGTAGCCGCAGTATTTGGAGGAATCGGTTCTATACCGGGAGCACTTATCGGCGGACTTCTTCTGGGAATCATTGAAAATTTAAGCAAAGCTTATATTTCCTCTCAGTTGTCTGATGCCATCGTATTTGGAGTATTGATTGTTGTTCTTCTTGTTAAGCCAACCGGTATTTTAGGCAAGAAGATAAGCGAGAAAGTATAGGTGGGATATATGGAAAAAAGTAATAAATCAAATTTTCATCTTAGTAAAACATTAAAAAGCAATTTAATTACCTATGGAATCGTAATCGCAGCCTTTTTGATTGTCCAGCTTCTTATTAACGCTGGTCAGGTAAGCAGTCTAATGAAGGGACTTTTAGTACCTTTGTGTATCTACACCATACTAGCTGTTTCCTTAAATCTGACGGTAGGAATCCTAGGTGAGTTGAGTCTGGGACATGCAGCTTTTATGTGTGTAGGTGCGTTTTCCAGTTCCCTTTTTTCCATCTCAATGTTAGAGGCGATTCCTAATTCCGGATTTCGTTTCTTTCTGGCAATTCTTATTGGAGCGGCTGCGGCTGCTGTAGCTGGAATTATAATAGGAATACCAGTTTTAAGACTTCGTGGCGATTATTTGGCCATTGTTACTTTGGCCTTCGGCGAGATTATAAAGAATGTGGTTAATGTTATCTATATTGGTAAAGACTCAAATGGCTTACACTTTTCCATGAAGAATGCCATGGCACTTAATATGGAAAAGGACGGTAAAGTGATATTAAACGGAGCACAGGGAATCACGGGAACCCCAAAGGACTCTACGTTTTTAATTGGTGTGCTCCTTATCCTGGTAACCCTATTTATCGTGCTTAATTTAATCCATTCCAGATCTGGACGCGCGATTATGTCAGTTCGTGACAATCGAATTGCGGCTGAATCCATTGGTATTAATATTACTAAATATAAACTCATGGCATTTACCATTTCTGCTTCCTTAGCAGGTGTTGCTGGAGTTCTGTATTCCCATAATTTATCATCACTTACGGCAACTCAGAAGAATTTTGGATATAACCAGTCTATTATGATTCTGGTGTTTGTGGTACTTGGAGGGATTGGTAATATACGGGGATCTATCATTGCGGCAGTTACTTTGACGCTGCTCCCTGAACTTTTAAGAGGCTTAAACACGTATCGTATGCTGATTTACGCCCTCATCCTGATTTTTATGATGATTTTCAACTGGAGTCCAAAGCTTATTGACCTCAGAAAACGATTATTTCATAAGAACAAGGCAGAAAGAGAGAAGGTGTAACCATGTCTTTACTTGAAATTAAAAATCTTGGAATCTCCTTCGGTGGTTTGCGTGCCGTAGATAATTTTAGCATTACCATAGAAAAAGGGCAGTTGTACGGCCTTATTGGACCAAATGGAGCTGGTAAAACTACAATGTTTAACCTGCTAACTGGGGTATATAAACCTAGTGCTGGTACCATCCTTTTGGACGGAGAAAATATAACAGGTAAGAAAACAAAGGATATCAATGATGCTGGTATCGCAAGAACCTTCCAAAATATCCGTTTATTTAAAGAATTGACTGTGCTTGACAACGTAAAGACAGGACTTCATAACCGATATCCTTATTCTACATTAACTGGCATTCTTCGACTTCCAAAGTATTATAAAGTTGAAAAAGAAATGGATGAAAAAGCGATTGAGCTTTTAAAGGTGTTTGATCTGGATAAAGAAAAAGACATTTTAGCGTCCAACCTGCCTTATGGTAAGCAGAGAAAGTTAGAGATTGCCCGTGCACTTGCTACCGGACCTAAGCTTTTGCTTCTTGATGAGCCTGCCGCAGGCATGAATCCCAATGAGACCACAGAGCTTATGGATACCATACGGTTTGTACGTGATAATTTTGAAATGACGATTCTATTAATTGAGCATGATATGAAGCTTGTCTCCGGCATTTGCGAGAAGCTGACTGTTTTGAATTTTGGTCAGGTGCTTATCCAGGGTAATACAGCAGATGTATTAAATGACCCGGAAGTTATCAAAGCATATCTGGGCGAATAAGGAGGCGAAAGACATGGCAATACTTGAAGTGAAAGATCTGGAAGTATACTATGGCGTAATCAAAGCGCTAAAGGGTATTTCTTTTGATGTAAACGAAGGAGAGATTGTAGCCCTCATTGGAGCCAATGGAGCAGGGAAGACGACAACTCTTCATACCATAACCGGCCTTCTAAAATCAGCCTCTGGCAGTATTAATTTTGATGGCAATGATATCACCCGTATCAGAGGAGATAAAATTGTAGGAATGGGAATGGCTCATGTACCGGAAGGCAGACGTGTTTTCGCAGCTTTAAGCGTATATGAAAATTTAAAGCTGGGCGCTTACACCAGACGGGATAAGAATGAGATTGAAGAAACATTGCAGATGATTTATAAGCGTTTTCCAAGACTGTTAGAAAGAAAGAATCAGCCCGCAGGAACCTTAAGCGGTGGAGAACAGCAGATGTTAGCCATGGGACGTGCACTTATGAGCCATCCAAAGGTAATCGTCCTTGACGAGCCATCTATGGGACTTTCCCCAATCTATGTAAGTGAGATATTTGATATCATTCAGGAAATCAATAAGTCAGGAACCACTGTATTGTTGGTGGAACAAAATGCAAAGAAGGCATTATCTATTGCAAATCGGGCTTATGTATTAGAAACAGGAGATATTGTCTTAAGCGGAGATGCGAAAGAGCTTATGAATAATGATTCTGTAAAAAAAGCTTATTTAAGTGAATAATGTAATTTAATATCAGGACACATATATGTTCCCTGGATATAGTAGCAAGACACATCTTTGCTGCAATATCCAGGGATTTTTTGTCTTATAGTTTGACCAAAACATCAAGAAAAACATGGTGAAATATGGTAATATATTTGGAAACGCAAAAAAGGTTGGGGTAAGCAGATGTATATGACACTGATAAAATGTAGTTTTAAACAACAGATTCAATATAAATGGGATCTATTATTCCACATCACAGGTGACTGGTTTCGGATTTATATCAAAATTTGTATATGGAATGCCCTTTTAATAGCGGGAAGTGGAAATGGGGCTGATTTTAAATCCTTAGCAGCTTATACCATTGTTGCATCAATGGTTATGCTGTTAACAAAGTCACATGTGGCAGATGACCTTTCTGACCGGGTTCGGTCTGGGATGATAGCGGTAGATCTGATTCGTCCAATCTCACTCAAATGGTATTACTTTTTCAATCAAATTGGAGAGAACTTATTTAATTTTATTTTTGAAGGAATTTTAATTGCAATTATATCCTGGAAAATATGGGACATTCCTTTTCCGCAAGCAAAAGTAATAATTCCTTTTGTCTTATGCCTGATGTTGGGCGTCATCATTATGTTTTATATTCAATACATAATTGGTCTTCTTGTATTTTGGATGAAAGATGGAACCTATACCAATATGATCACTTATGCCTTGTTCGTACTGTTCTCTGGCATTGAGGTCCCTTTGTGGTTTTATCCCGATTGGCTTCGGGGAATTGGACAAGTTCTTCCCTTTCGGTTTATTGTACATGAGCCTATTGTCATGTGGCTGGGTCAAATGGGGGCTAGAGAAATGGCCATTACTCTTTTCATGCAGATGTTCTGGCTTATAGTCCTGTACTTAATCGAACGAAATCTTTGGAATTTTATTAAAAAGAATATAGAAATTCAGGGAGGGTGAAAACTATGTTTGGCTTATACGTTGCATTTGCCAGGATTTCTTTTTTGACTCAGTTAGAATATAGAGGTCAGTATTTTATGAGAATGGTGGCAAAAATACTTGGCTGGTCTACCGGTTTTATTATGCTTATGGTTCTCCTTCAAAAATTTCGTACTGTAGGTGGATGGAGTATTTACGAAATACTTTTACTCTATGCTTTTGATGTCTTATCTTATTCCATTGCCAGCACCTTCTGTATGGGGGCATTTGGAAAGCTACCAAGAATGATTCGCCAAGGGGAGCTAGATGGCATCCTAACAAAGCCAGTCAATCCTTTTGTGTATCTTGTATCCACTAAAGTCAGCGCAGGGTATACCAGCAATTATGTAATTGCATTAGGAATTATGGTATATAGCATTAAAAAACTAGGAATTGCTTTAAACGGTTTTGGTCTGGTATGGCTGGTCCTGGATATAATCGGTGCATCCTTGATTCAGGCGGCTGGATTTATGGTTACTACAGTTCCTGCCTTCTGGCTATATAAAAGCGATGGTCTTTACCGCCTGTTCTATAAAAACCTTACAGATTTTTTGAAATATCCTCTATCCATTTACCATAGAGGAGTCCAAGCCATTTTAACCTTCCTTCTACCTTATGCATTCATTAATTTTTATCCGGTACAGTATTTCATTCATAAGCAGGAAGGGATGTTTTCGTCATATTTTCAGTATTTGACCCCTGTAGTGGGAGTTGTAACATTTGGGGGAGCCTATTATTTCTGGTTAAAGGGTCTTCGAGCATACAAAAGCACTGGTTCTTGATTCTGGAAACACGAAAGGAGTTAGCATCATGTCATTCATAAAGGTAAATCATGTAACAAGAGAATTTAAAAGCTTTAAAAGACCAGATGGTTTTAAAAATGCCCTTTATACCTTATTCAAAAGAGAGTATGATAACATGAAGGCAGTAGACGATATTTCCTTCTCCATTGAAAAGGGAGAGCTTGTTGGATACATTGGTCCAAATGGAGCGGGTAAGTCAACCACCATAAAAATGTTATCTGGTATCCTGGTACCATCTTACGGGAGCATTGTTACTGGAGATATCATACCCTGGGAGCAGCGAAAGGAAAATGCTTACCAAATAGGGGTTGTGTTTGGACAAAGATCTCAATTAAACTGGGACCTTCCCATGGAAGATACCTTTGAGTTATATCGTAGAATGTACCATATTGAAAATGTGGCTTATAAAAGGAACGTGGATATGTTTGTGGAGCTCCTGGAGATGCAGTCATTTCTTAGAAAGCCCGTTAGGCAGCTAAGCCTTGGGCAGAAGATGAGGGCAGAACTGGCAGTTGCATTGCTTCATGATCCTTCTATTCTATACCTGGATGAACCGACCATTGGATTAGATGTAGTAGTTAAGGATAACATACGAAAATTCATCCGCAGCTTGAATCAAGAAAAAAAGACAACCGTAATTCTTACCACTCATGATATGGCAGATATTGAGGAAATCTGCAATCGAATCATACTGATTGATCATGGTAAATTAATGCTGGATCAAACCATTGCAGAGTTTAAGAAGCAAGGAACGGATCATTACTATGTTGAAATTTCATTTTCCTCAAACCATAAACCCCTAACGATTCCAGGAATACTCATGACGGAGAGCCGACCTTTTTGTCACACTTATTTGGTAGATGCAGGAATTGTTCCGTTTAACCTGCTGTTAAATTTAATACCAGATTCTTACGATGTCACGGATCTTACGATTAAAAAGCCAGAGATTGACGAAATTGTAAGGAAGCTTTATAAAAACACAGGATCAGGAGAACAAAATGGAAAGCTTTTACATATTAAATGATGCGATACATTATGTGGAAAGTCATTTAAAAGAGCAGATCACACCAGAAGATATTGCTGGTGCATGTAATTATTCCGTATCAAATTTAAAGTATCTTTTTAATAAAGTGTTTCAATATGGCATTATGGACTATGTGAACCGAAGGAAAATCACGGAAGCAGCCGGTGAACTGTTGCGAACCAAAGAAACCGTTTGTTCCGTGGCTTTTCTTTATGGATATGGATCTCAGGAGGTATTTACCAGAGCCTTTTATAAAATATGGGGCCAAACACCAGGTGCATACCGCAAAAGTCATCAATTTTACAGGCTTTTTTTAAGACAGGAGTTTGTCTATGATTCTTATCAAGTATTTCGGAGACGTTTTGACCTTGCCCCTTTGTTAAAGGAACTAAAACAAAGAGAAACTTCAATGTTGGCTTGTTTTGACATTGTAGGTATACGTTTTATAAAGACCTGTTATGGAAGAGAGGCAGGAGAAATTGCATCTTTAAAAGCGCTTCAGCGAATAGAGGCAATTACAAAAAGAGGCAACCAACTGTTTCGGTTATCTGGTGATAAATTTGTAGTTAATTTCAAGTCGTCTGATTACGATACAGTGCGAAGAGTGGTTCTTTCTGTATTGGAGTGGAATGATGAGGATATTATTTATAAGGAAAATACCATTCCCTTATCTATGTTTGCTGGAATAACTTGTCTGACTTCTACAGATTTAACGGAAGAACTTGTTTTTGACCTCCTTAATGATACCATCAAAAAGGCTCAGAAAAGATTATCAAGAATCTATGTATCTCACGATGGCTGCAATCGTTTCAGAATTGATTATAATGAGGTGATAGGGCTTTATAGAGGATTTGTTTCTGATGTATTTAAAGACACCCATAAAGGCCGCTCAGGCATTGCAGCCCGTGTTTCCGAAGAAGAGATTCATAATCAGTTCACCATTGATCATAAGACACCACCAATAATGTGGAAAACTTCTGGCTCTAAGAATGAACTCTTTTTCCCAGAGGGTGAAAATTGGTATAGAAAAAAGGTCTATGATAATCTTGGCCAAAGTTTAAGAGAACATTATTACATAATCAAAGATCTGGAAGTTACGGAAAACAACTCTATTTCTTATACTTCTCTTCATCTGGAAGTAGTAAAAACATGGGATGGTAGAATTCTGACTCTAAATGAAGGAGAGCTAAAAGAAGCTTTTTATGATGGCTTTATTTCAAAAGAAGAATTTCGATCCATAAAGAACACAGGGAAAACCATAAGAAGACTGCTGGAAAAGAAAACGGAATAATCTTTCCTCCTCCGCATATAGTGTAACAGCACAGAAGGGGGAATCTTTATGGACAATTATAACGTATACAATGATATCAAAGCCCGAACCAACGGAGAGATCTACATCGGCGTGGTGGGACCGGTAAGAACAGGAAAATCTACATTTATCAAGCGTTTTATGGAATTAATGGTATTGCCGGGCATGGAAGATGAACATCAGAAGACTCAGACAAGGGACGAACTGCCACAAAGTGCGGCTGGAAAAACCATAATGACAACAGAGCCCAAATTTATCCCCAAGGATGCTGCCACCATTCGTCTGGGAGATGAAATTGAAGCAAAAGTACGCCTTATTGACTGTGTTGGATTCATGGTAGAGGGAGCTGCCGGGCACATTGAAAATGAAGAAGAGCGTCTTGTAAAAACTCCCTGGTTTGATTACGAAATCCCATTTACCAAAGCAGCAGAAATAGGGACCAGAAAGGTAATTAATGACCATTCTACCATTGGAGTTGTCATCACCACAGATGGCACCATTGGTGAGCTGAAACGTCCCAACTACATAGCAGCCGAAGAGCGTACCGTACAGGAGTTAAAAGTCCTTGGTAAGCCGTTTATCATGCTTCTTAATTCTGCTAAGCCTCTATCAGACGAAGCGACTGCACTTTCTAAGGAAATGAGTCAAAAATACGGTGTAACCGTATTACCAATTAACTGCGAGCAGTTAAAGAAAGAAGATGTAAACAATATTTTGGAACGAGTTTTAAAAGAATTTCCTGTAACGGAAATGGATTTCTTTATTCCAAAATGGTTGGAGATTCTTCCTACATCCCATTGGCTAAAAGCCCAGGTTATTGAAGTTGCTAAAAATATGGTGAAGAAAGTGACCCACATGAAGGATGTGGCTTCTGATCTCTATGATGGAGCGACTGAGAGTGTTCGCGCCATCAAGATCCAAAACATGGATATGGCGGACGGAAGCGTTGCCGTTGGTATGGATGTAGATGATAGCTACTATTATCAGATTTTAAGCGACTATGTTGGCCTTCCCATCGAGGGAGAGTATCAACTGATGCAGACCTTAAGCGATTTGGCCAAAATGAAGGCAGAGTACGAGAAAGTCAACCAGGCCATGAGTCAGGTAAGGCTAAAGGGGTACGGAGTTGTAACACCAGAGAGATCTGAAATCATCTTAGATGAACCAGAAGTTATAAAGCATGGAAATAAATATGGGGTTAAAATGCGTGCGGAAGCTCCATCCATTAATTTGATTAAAGCCCATATTCAGACGGAAATCGCACCAATTGTAGGCAGTGAACAGCAGGCAGAAGATCTGATAGCTTATATCAAAGAAAATGCCAGGGATGGAGAAGAAGGTATCTGGAGTACCAATATCTTTGGAAAATCCATTGAGCAAATTGTAGAAGATGGCATACAGGCGAAGGTATCTCAACTTACGGAAGACTGCCAATTAAAGCTTCAAGACACCCTCCAAAAAATTATTAACGATAGTAATGGCGGTATGATTTGCATTATTATCTAAATTAATGGTATAATACGAAAAAACAGATACAAAAGGAGGGCTCATATGAAATTGATGTTCATTGGCGCAGCCCACGAGGTAACCGGAAGCTGTCATTATTTGGAGGCAGCCGGTTTAAAAATCCTTGTGGACTGCGGTATGGAGCAGGGCATTGACAGATTCCAGAATGTGGAATTGCCTGTGAGCTATGCGGAGATTGATTACGTTTTATTGACCCACGCACATATCGATCATGCTGGGATGCTCCCCTTTATCTATGCAAGAGGTTTTAGAGGACGGGTGGTTTCTACCATGGCAACGGCTGATCTTTGCAGCATTATGCTCAAAGACAGTGCACATATCCAGGAATCAGAAACCGAGTGGAAGAACCGCAAAGCCAAACGGGCTGGCCTGCCAGAAGAAGAGCCTTTATATGGGATTAAAGATGTGGCTGGAGTTCTTAAGCTGTTCATATCTTACGCCTATGATGAAAAAGCAGAGCTTGAAGATGGTTTAACGATCCGTTTTATCGACGTGGGGCATCTTTTAGGCTCTGCTTCCATTGAGGTTTGGATCAAAGAAGACAAAATATCCAAAAAGATTGTTTTCTCAGGTGATATTGGCAATCGTAACAAGCCTCTCATCCGGGATCCCCAGTATATAAAAGAAGCGGATTATGTGGTTATGGAGAGCACCTATGGAGATCGCCTTCATGGAGCAATACCAGATCATGTATCCGTACTTTCAGATATCGTTCAAAGAACGTTAGACAGAGGCGGAAACGTAGTGATACCTGCTTTTGCAGTAGGCAGGACCCAGGAACTTCTCTATATATTCAGACGTATCAAAGCTGAAAAATGGGTTACGGGGCACGATGGATTTGAAGTATACGTGGATAGTCCCTTAGCAGTAGAAGCTACCCAGGTATTTAAAGATAATCTGGTTGACTGTTATGATGAAGAAACAAAACAACTGGTTCTTAAGGGAATTAACCCAATTTCTTTTCCTGGGCTAAAGCTTTCTGTTACCAGTGAGGAATCCATTAACATCAATTCCAATCCTAAGCCCAAAGTAATTATTTCAGCGGCAGGAATGTGCGATGCCGGACGCATCCGACATCATTTAAAACATAATTTATGGAGGCCTGCCTGTACTATCGTCTTTACAGGATATCAGTCCGTAGGAACACTAGGGCGAAGCCTATTAGACGGTGCAGGAGAGGTTAGGCTCTTTGGCGAAACCATCCAGGTAGAGGCTCATATTGAGCGTATGGAAGGAATGAGCTCACATGCAGATAGGGAAGGACTGATTGGCTGGTTGAACGCATTTGAGAAAAAGCCCCAACAAGTATTTCTGGTACACGGTGATGATCTCGTCTGCAATTCCTTCGAGCAGCTTCTTGATAAAGAATATGGATATCAGGTAACTGCACCTCATTCAGGTTCTATTTATGACCTGTCTAAGGGAATGTGGCTGGTTAATACCGAAGGCGTTGAAGTAATCAGAGCTCCAGAACTTCAGAAAAAACCGGTTGGTGTGTATGGAAGACTTTTTGCTGCCGGCGAAAGGCTTATGCAGGTAATCCGCCATAACGAGGGCGGTGCCAACAAAGATCTTGCCAAATTTGCAGATCAAATTAATTCATTATGTGATAAATGGGATAGATAAGGAGAACTACAGAACGTGACTAGAGTACAGTTATATACTGACGGAGCTGCAAGAGGAAATCCTGATGGACCAGGTGGCTACGGTACCGTCTTGCAATTTACCGATTCCAAAGGGCAGCTCCATGAAAAAACAATGGCAGGTGGCTATGTAAAAACAACCAATAACCGAATGGAGCTAATGGCGGCAATCGTTGGACTGGAAGCCTTAACTAGGCCATGTCAGGTGGATCTTTACTCTGATTCCAAATATCTTACCGATGCGTTTAATCAGCGCTGGATCGATAATTGGGTGCGAAATAATTGGAAACGGGGAAAAAGCGGCCCTGTAAAGAATATAGATCTATGGGAAAGACTTTTAAAGGCCAAAGAACCTCATGAAGTTTCCTTTCATTGGGTAAAGGGACATGCCGGGCATCCGCAAAATGAGCGATGTGATCAGCTTGCAACAAGTGCGGCTGATGGAAATCAGCTTATGGTAGATGAGGGTTTATAAATGGTAAGAGATTCCAAAAACTTACATATCTCTTACAATGTCTTACTAAATGCGAATACCTATATCCTTTCTTTTTTATTTATGATATGGTAATTTCATCAAATCATGTTAGGATGATCATTCATGAATAAAAGCAGAGGGATTTGGATTGTTATAGGAAGTATTCTGGTGATTGGTGTACTGATTACTCTTGCGACCACCAGCTTTATCGATAGCAAAAAAACCGTTCCGGATCCTGTTGGAATTCAGAACTTTTCCAGTTCTGAAATTTCTTCTGATCAGGACAACGGAGCGTATTACAACAAAGGGCAGGAGATGTATCCCTCGGATCAGAAAAAATCCAAGGAGCAAACCTCTATGCCAGAAGAAGGGGCTAGTTTAAAAAGGGCCGCAAGAGCAGAAGGAAGTTCCGATGAACTTAATAATAAGCTGGCTGCAGAAGCGGGACCAGAAGAACAGTCGGAAATGATAGCAGACTCTGCAGACGCAGATACAGCCCCCTTAGCAGCGGCTACTATACAAGAAACAGTTATGTCACCGATCAACCCGGATATAAAGGCCAAATCATCCATTGAACCAGCTTCTGAAAACGCAACTGCGTATTACCAGAAACACCTGGCGAGTCTGGATGAACAAATTAAGAAGATACGAGAGGAGTCACAAGATTCCAACACGTATTCGATGAAAGCCTTGGTTGATAAGGAACTAAAGCTTTGGACAATGGAACAAAATACGATTTATGATACTGTTGCTCAAACTCTCACTGAGGAAGAGCGTAAGTCACTGGAATCGTCTCAACAGAACTGGATAAAGACAAGAGACGCGAAAGCAGAAGAAGCCGCAAAGAAGTTTAGTGGCGGAAGTCTGGAAGGCCTTGAATACACAGCCTCATTAGCAGAGTCTACTAGGGAAAGAGCATATGAACTGGTAAAAGTATATTCAGATGTACTTCCTTCTGCTTCTAAAAATCAGTAAAGTACGGCTTTTGCCGTACTTTTTTGTTTAATAGAAAAAATTTCCATTGGAACATCTTGATAAATAAAATCCCTTATGATAGGATAGTAAGATAAATGAAATGAGTGTCTGAGAGGGAATTACCTATAAGCGGCACAATATAAAAAAACTCAAGGTTGTCGCCAATGCCGGCGCTTTGTGATAAGAGACTATATAACAAACGGAGGACAGTAACGTGAAGAACTACGGTGTGAATGACCTGAGGAGAATGTTCCTTGAATTTTTTGAAAGTAAGGGACATCTGGCTATGAAAAGCTTTTCCCTGGTTCCGCATAATGATAACAGCTTGTTATTGATCAATTCAGGTATGGCTCCTTTGAAGCCATATTTTACCGGTCAGGAGATACCTCCAAGGAATAGAATGACCACATGCCAGAAGTGCATTCGTACCGGTGATATAGAAAACGTTGGAAAGACCGCACGTCACGGAACATTTTTCGAGATGCTGGGTAACTTTTCTTTTGGTGATTACTTTAAAAAAGAAGCCATCCAGTGGTCATGGGAATTTTTGACCGAAGTTGTGGGCTTGGATGCAGACAGACTTTATCCATCCATATATTTAGAGGATGATGAGGCTTTTGATATCTGGAATAAAGAGATTGGAATTGCTCCAGAACGTATTTTCCGTTTAGGAAAGGAAGACAATTTCTGGGAACACGGCGCCGGACCATGTGGACCATGTTCTGAAATTTATTATGACCGTGGTGAAAAGTACGGCTGTGGAGAAGAAGGCTGTACCGTAGGCTGTGAATGTGACCGTTACATGGAAGTATGGAATAACGTATTTACTCAGTTTGAAAACGATGGACATGGTAATTACGTAGAATTAAAGCAAAAGAATATTGATACAGGTATGGGCCTTGAGCGTCTGGCAGTGGTTGTTCAGGACGTAGATTCCATTTTTGATATAGACACAGTGAAGGCTCTTTTAAACCGTGTGGCAGAACTTGCTCATACAGAATATAAGAAAGATACCAATGTAGATGTATCTCTTCGCCTAATCACCGATCATGTACGTTCTTGTACCTTTATGATTTCTGATGGCATCATGCCATCCAACGAAGGTAGAGGTTATGTACTTCGCCGTCTTCTTCGCAGAGCGGCTCGTCACGGAAGGCTTCTGGGGATTGATGGTAAGTTTCTTGCAGATCTCTCTCAGACAGTAATTGAGTTATCAAAAGATGGTTACCCTGAACTCGATGAGAAAAAGGCTATGATCTTAAAAGTACTGGTTCAGGAAGAAGATAAGTTCAATAAAACCATTGACCAGGGACTTGCTATTTTAAGTGATCTGGTAGAGGATATGCGTAATAAGAAGGAAACCACCCTTAACGGAAATGAAGCTTTTAAATTATATGATACCTACGGATTCCCTCTTGATCTGACTCTGGAAATTTTAGGAGAAAAGAACTTTGGAGTTGATGAAGAAGGATTTAAGGCTGCTATGCAAAAACAGCGGGAGACTGCAAGAAATGCAAGAAAGACTACAAACTATATGGGAGCAGATGTAACTGTTTATCAGTCCATTGACCCTTCCCTTTCTACAGAGTTCGTAGGCTATCACGATCTTACATGTTCTTCTGCAATTACAGCTCTTACTACAGATACAGAACTTGTAGAAGCTCTTACCGATGGGGATATTGGTACAATCGTTACAAATCAGACTGTTTTTTATGGTACAATGGGCGGTCAAAAGGGCGATGTAGGTACCATTATCAGCGAAAATGGGGAGTTTGAAGTAGAAGATACCATTCACCTGCAGGGTGGAAAGATTGGCCACCTAGGAAGAATGGTAAAAGGGATGTTCCAGACCGGTGATGTAGTTACTTTAAAGGTATGTGAGAAAAACCGCCATAATATTGGAAAGAACCACAGTGCTACCCATCTCCTTCAGAAAGCATTACGAGTTGTATTAGGAAACCATGTAGAACAAAAGGGATCTTTGGTTGAAGGGGACAGACTTCGTTTTGACTTCACTCATTTTTCAGCTTTGACAATGGAAGAAATGAAAGCCGTAGAAAATCTTGTTAATGAGAAAATCAAGAATGCTCTTCCAGTAAATACAGAAGTTATGTCACTGGATGATGCTAAAAAATCTGGCGCAATGGCACTGTTTGATGAGAAATACGGCGATAATGTCCGTGTAGTAAAGATGGGAGATTTTTCAATAGAACTTTGTGGTGGTACTCATATTGAGAATACCGGTGTTATTGGCTCTTTTAAGATTCTTTCCGAGACAGGAATTGCTGCAGGTGTCCGCAGAATCGAAGCATTAACCGGGGATGGTCTTATGAACTATTATGAAGAAACCGAGCGTGAACTCCACGAAGCGGCAAAATTAGCAAAAGCAACTCCTTCTACTCTGACTGCAAAGATTGAATCTCTTTTAGATGAAATCAAAGCCCTTCATTCTGAAAATGAGAAATTAAAGAGTAAGCTTGCAAAAGATTCTCTTGGCGATGTTATGGATCAGGTAAAGGAAGTTAAGGGTATTAAGGTTCTTGTGACTAAGGTTATGGACGTAGACATGAACGGACTCCGTACTCTTGGTGATCAGCTTAAGGATAAATTGGGAGAAAGCGTTATAGTAATTGCTTCTATCCAAGGCGATAAAGTCAACCTTATGGCTTCTGCTACAGACGAAGCTCAGAAGAAAGGCGCTCATGCCGGTAATCTGTTAAAGGCAATTGCTGCTCTAGTTGATGGCGGTGGCGGCGGACGTCCAAACATGGCTCAGGCAGGCGGTAAAAATCCGGCTGGAGTTGATGAATGTCTTGCAAAAGCTGTAGAAGTAGTCGATGAACAACTAAATTAATTGTTGCTGAATAACGAAAAAATATGAAAGTTTTTCTTGACGTATGGCAAAATTATGCTATAATCATATCAGTGCTATAAAATACCCAAACAGTTGTATTATGCACAAGTACACAACTGGAGGGAGGTTAGGTGTGAGCCATGTCAAATGTAATCGTTAAAGATAACGAGACCTTAGATAGCGCTTTACGCAGATTCAAAAGAAACTGTGCTAAAGCAGGTATCCAACAGGAAATTCGTAAGAGAGAGCATTACGAAAAGCCAAGCGTAAGACGCAAGAAAAAGTCTGAAGCTGCAAGAAAACGTAAATATAACTAATTTCTAAAAGATAAACCTCTGGTTTTGCCTAGGCGTAACCAGAGGTTTTTTCTAGTTTTTAAGGCCTTAGAATTTTCCATATCCTCTTTGCATATAGTATAAAGGAATAAAAGTGAGGAAGGCAGAGAGAATATGTTGGAGGAATCGATAGAAAAGGCAGCTTCCACCTTAAAACTCCCCAAGGATGTCGTGCTTGGTGAGGTGCTTGTATCCTTTCTCGGGCGCCATAGTGTTGTGATTGAAAATTACCGAAGCATCATCTTATATACAGATAACTTTATAAAACTTCAGGCAAAGAATTGCCGGGTCAACATCACCGGAAGCAGACTTATGATCGAATATTACACCAATGAAGAGATGAAAATCAATGGATATATCAAATCCCTGGAATTTGAATAACAGGGGAATTGGAGGTGTAAGAACGTGATTGAATGGCTGAATCGTCACTTTTTCGGTTATCTTTTTATAGAAATGTCCGGATTCTCGCCGGAACGGTTTTTTAATATGTGTACGGTTCATGAGATAGAGTTGTGGAAGGTAGTTAATACTGGTCCAACGTATCAATTTTTTATGACCGTCCCGGGGTTTCGAAAGATTAAACCTCTTGTCCGCAAATCGAAGGTCAGACTTAGGATTTTAAAAAAGTTTGGACTTCCTTTTTTTTTATACCGCAACCGTAAACGTAAATTTTATGCGGCAGGACTCTTTGGGTTTTTTATCATCATATATGCACTTTCCCTTTTTATTTGGGATATCGAATTTGATGGGAATAGAATGTATACATATGACACACTTTTAAAATACTGTGAATCGGAACAAATCCGTTACGGTATGCAAAAATCTAAGATTGACTGCGATGCACTGGAAGAATCCCTCCGCACCGCTTTTCCAGAAATTACATGGGTGTCTGCAAGAGTATCAGGAACCAGGCTTCTGGTTAAGATAAAAGAGAATGAAGTGCTATCAGAAATTCCGGTAAAAGATGAGACGCCATGCGATATCGTAGCGGAAAAGGACGGGGTTATTACGTCGATGATCGTGCGAAGCGGAATTCCAATGGTAACCATTGGCGATACCGTAACCAAAGGCCAGGTATTGGTTAGCAGCGCAATTCCGATTATTGGAGACAGTGAGGAAATCGTTAATACTCATTACGTACATTCTGAGGCTGATATTCGAGCGAAAACAGAATATCATGAGGAGAGGAGAATTCCTTTATACCGTAAAATTGACGTGGAGACAGGCAAAGTTCGTAAAGGACTTTATGTCAAGGCGTTCAATACTTCTTTTCTGCTTATGCGCCCTCGCCCGGAAGGAACTTCGTGGAAGAGAACCATGGAAGAGGAGCAGCTTCATTTATTTCAGAACTTCTATCTGCCCATCTATATAGGGAAAATAACAGGAAAGGAATTTATTTCCTATGAGCGACCCTATACACCAGAGGAGAAGAACCAGGTTGCAGATAAAATGAATCAGGAGTTTGAAAAAAAATTATTGGAAAAAGGGGTACAAATTTTAGAGAATCGTGTTAAAATACTAGATAATGAATCTTTATGCCAGATTACCATGGATTTCGTAACCGATGAACCGGTTGGAAAGCAGGAAGCGTTTAAGGTTCAGACAACTGAGGAACCGAAGGAGACAAATCATTCAGATGAGCGTAATTGAGACAATCATAGATATCCCAGCAGAACACGAGAAAAATGTATGTGGACAATTTGACAGTTACTTAAAAAAGATTGAACGGACTCTTCATGTCACCATGGTGGCAAGAGATGGTGCTCTGAAAATTATAGGACCGGAACATATGGTTCAGAAGGCAAAAAGTGTTTTTGGTAATTTAATTGAACTTTCTAAACGAGGTAATTCCATTACAGAGCAGAATGTGGATTATGCCCTGTCACTTTCGTTCTCTGAAAGTGACAATCAGATACTTGAAATAGATAAAGATATTATATGCCGTACCGTGGCAGGTAAGCCTGTAAAACCAAAGACTCTAGGACAGAAGCAGTATGTTGATCAAATACGAAAAAAGATGATTGTATTTGGCATTGGACCAGCTGGTACAGGTAAGACATATCTGGCTATGGCTATGGCCATACAGGCGTTTAAGAACGGAGAAGTAAACCGGATCATTCTTACTAGACCAGCAATAGAGGCAGGAGAGAAGCTTGGATTTCTTCCAGGAGATCTCCAAAGTAAGATTGATCCCTATTTAAGGCCATTATACGATGCTCTTTATCAGATTATGGGAGCCGAGAGTTTTCTTCACAACACAGAAAAGGGGTTGATTGAAGTGGCTCCTCTTGCTTATATGAGAGGGCGTACCCTGGACAATGCCTATATCATTTTGGATGAGGCCCAGAATACCACTCCTGCACAGATGAAGATGTTTCTTACCAGAATTGGGTTTGGATCAAAAGTAATTGTAACTGGAGATCAGACTCAAAAGGATCTTCCCACTGGGGCCACATCTGGTCTAGATATGGCAATGAAGATTCTAAAGAAAATTGATGATATCAGTTTTTGCCAGCTAACAAGCAGCGATGTAGTCCGCCATCCTCTTGTTCAAAAAATTGTACAAGCCTATGACGATTTCGAATCGAAGAAAAAGCCAGTAGAGCGAAAGATAAAAGCCACTGGAGGCAGAAAGGCACATTATGACGATTAACATTGAATACGAGTCTGAAAGTACGCTCGATATTCCGTATAAAGATATTATTACATCCGCAATTGAGGAATCTATGGATTATGAAGGATGTCCTTATGAAGCGGAGGTAAACGTTTTGATTACCGATAATGAAGATATCCGCCAAATCAATAAAGAATTCCGTAATATAGATAGCCCTACGGATGTTCTTTCATTTCCAATGGTGGATTATGAATCCCCTTCGGACTTTGACCACCTTGAGGATATGACAAACGACTATTTTAATCCCGAAACAGGAGAGCTTCTTCTTGGTGATATTGTGATCTCTGTGGACAAGGTTAAGGAGCAGGCTGAAAAATATGGCCACTCTGAGACGAGGGAGATGGCTTTTTTAGTGGCTCACAGCATGCTTCATCTCTTTGGATATGACCACATGGAAGAGGACGAGCGTCTAGTCATGGAACAAAAGCAAGATGAAATATTAAGTCGGAGGGGATATGTGAGATGAGAAAAAAGGTATGGTTTGGGCTTGCTGGATTAATGTTATCTGCCACTCTTTTGATTGGGTGTGGAAAACGGTATGCGGAAGTATCGGTAACGGAACGGCCGACAAAAGAGGCTGCTACAAGTGAAATCAAGATAGACAGCAGTACGGAAGCCACCAAAACACCGGAAGAAGGCCCAGGAGATTACTATACCTTTTCGGAACGCGTAGAAAAAGGCGGGATGATACGCAGTTATCTGACCGGAGAGATGATAAAGACAGCGATAGGTAACCGCAGACCAATAGCCGTCATGATGAGTAATGATAAGGCAGCCCTTCCTCAATATGGAATTAATCGGGCCAGTATTGTGTATGAGGCTCCTGCCGAAGGCGGGATGAACCGATATATGGCGATTATTGAAGATTATGATAATTTGGAACGAATCGGTTCTGTTAGAAGCTGCCGTACTTACTATACATACTTTGCCCGTGAATTTGATGCAATCTACGCGCATTATGGTCAAAGTACCTTCGCAAAACCCTACTTAGCAAATGTAAATAATATCAATGGCTTAGAAGCCATTGGTAATGTAGCTTATTACCGTTCCAAAGATAAGAAGGCTCCTCACAATGCGTATACCAGCGGAAAGAGACTAAATGAGTCCATTGAAAAGCTTGGGTATTCCAAAGAATACAACAAAGCCTACGAAGGGCATTATCGCTTTGCAAAAACGGGCAAGGAAGTCACATTAAAGGATGCACCTCAAGTTAGAGATGCTTACAAAGTAAATCCTGGTTATCCTCTTAATAAGCCATGGTTTGAATACCATGAAGATGATGGTCTATATTATCGCTTCCAGTATGGAGGTCCCCATAAAGGGGATGAAGGACAGATTAAAGTCAAGAATATTATTCTGCAATACTGTCCAGCCGCACATTATGCCACCACCGATTATTTGAATATTGATGTGCAAGGCGAATCCTATGGAATGTATATCACGCAGGGACGTGCAATTCCCCTTAAGTGGTCAAAGAATGATGAATTCGGACCCACACATTATTACGACATGGAGAATAATGAGATTATCCTGAACCAGGGTAAAACCTGGGTTTGTATTATATCCGCACAGGATTCTCCCAATGTAGAACTATATGGAAAACAATAAAGTAAGAAAAACAACAGCCAAAAGAGGTGCTTCGAATTTTCTGATTCAAGGTACAATTCTTGCGGTTGCCGGCATTATCGTACGTATTATAGGAATGTTTTACCGGATCCCTCTAGCCAGTATTTTAGGAGATGAAGGTAACGGTTATTACAGTTCTGCATTTTCAATTTATTCCATACTGCTGATTGTATCATCCTACAGCATGCCTACCGCAGTATCTAAGTTAGTCGCAACCAGATTAGCACGAAAAGAGTATATTAACTCTTTTCGTGTTTTAAAGGTGTCCTTATTTTATGGAACTGTAGTTGGTGGTCTTGGAGCGGCAGTGCTTTGGTTTGGTGCAGATGTTTTTGCTAATGATTTTTTGAAGATGCCTTTTACCAGCTATGCTCTTAAAACACTAGCTCCAACCATTTGGATCATTGCCTACCTTGGAGTCTTTCGTGGTTATTTCCAGGGGCTTGGCACTATGCTTCCAACCGCAATATCTCAGGTCTTTGAGCAGATTGTAAATGCTGTAATAAGCATTTATGCTGCAGCAAAACTATTTGAATTAGGACTAAAGTCCAATGCAGTATATGGTTCCAATCAATATTCCTTTGCATTTGGTGCTGCAGGAGGTACCATTGGAACAGGAGTTGGAGCATTGGCAGCTCTTTTGTTCCTTGTATTTATCATGTTAAGCTATCGGCCTGTAATTAAAAAGCAGTCCAGGAGAGATCGGACCAGACGTCTGGAATCTTATCAGGAATTATCCAGTTTGCTTGTAATGACTGTATTTCCCATAGTATTAAGCAGTGTTGCATATAACATCAGCATTGTTATCGATAACAGTATTTACGGCAATGGTATGACCATTCTTGGCATGGAAACTTCTGAAATCGCGTCTAACTGGGGTGTTTATTCCGGTAAATACCGCCTGCTTTTTAATATTCCGGTAGCCATAGCAAACTCTTTGGCGTCTGCTCTTATCCCATCTCTATCACAAGCAGTAGCAGAACGCAACAAAGGGCAAATAACCAGAAAAATATCCATGGTAATTCGTTTTTCCATGATTATTTCCATACCAGCTACAGTAGGACTAACCGTGCTTGCAGCGCCAATATGTAACTTGCTGTTCCATAGAGATGATAATACTGCCCTTATTCAAATGATGGTATATGGATCAGTCGCAGTTGTTTTTTTCTCCCTTTCAACAGTGACAAACGCAGTACTTCAGGGAATCAATCACATGCGTACTCCTCTAAAGAATGCAGTTATTTCTCTGATTCTTCATGTGGGTATTTTATGCGTTATGATTTTTGTATTTAAGATGGGCATTTACGGAGTTCTTTACTCAAATATTATATTTGCTCTGACCATGTGTCTTTTTAATGGTCTGGCCATTGGACGGTTTCTTAACTATAAGCAGGAGGTAATAAAAACATTTCTTCTACCCACATTTGCCTCAGTACTCATGGGAGGCGCTGCATATGGAACCCATTTTATCATTCATTTCATTTTAAAAAGTAACCTTCTTGGTGTTCTGGTTGCTATTATTGTTGCAGCCTGTGTATATGGTGTTCTTTTGTTAAAACTCCGTTGCGTGGATGAAAAAGAGCTGATCAGCCTTCCAGGAGGAGGTAAAATAGTAAATATTGCAAGAAAATTCCATTTATTGTGATTAAAAACGTGAAAGAAAGCAGATACTATACTTACTTGAAGGAGGTATCATTTCATGAAGAAGTATATGTTCTGCTTTCTTTTGTTCGTTGCAGCATCTGCTATCTGCCTGGGTGTGGGATTTTTTATAACAAAAGACAGCGTAAGGCCAGAGAAGGCTTTACCAGGTGCGACCCTTGAAACCGAAACCGTAACAGAAGCGCAGATAGTGATAAATCAGGAAGAAGCCCAGCCTGCCAATGCAAAGGGCAAGGAAAAATATTATCTTGTTTCAGAGGACGGATATTTGCTCGTCCTCTATCAAGATAAGACCACCATCTGTCTCTATACTCATATGCCTGTTACAGACTTTCCAGAGGAAGAACGCGGGAAGCTAATGGAGGGAATTTGGTTCACTTCTATGATAGAGGTGTTTAATTACTTAGAATCCTATACCAGTTAGGATTTTACCGACATAAAAGACGGATTGGTAAAACGTTCGTTTAAAGATACAGGAGGAGGATATGAAACAACAGGTAATTGTTGTAGGCGGAGGCGCTTCCGGTCTTACAGCAGCAATTGTAGCTGCCAGATCGGGCGCTTCTGTTGCAATTATGGAACATACATCTAAGCCGGGAAAAAAGATCCTTTCCACAGGCAATGGAAAATGTAATCTAACTAATATGAAACAATTTGATGAAGCCTACCGCAGCAACTATCCGGAGTTTATCAATAAGGCCAGAAAACAAGTAACGGTAAACGAGATTCTTCATTTCTTTCAAGACCTTGGTTTGGTTCTTACGGACAGGAATGGATATGTTTATCCTTATTCCGGACAGGCTACAGCCGTGCTTGATGCGTTGCTTTCTGAACTGAAATATCTGGGAGTTGAAATTATAACCGATTGTCAGATAAAACAAATAAAACCAGATCTTACGGTAATAACCTCGTCAGGGAAAAGAAAAGCTGATGCGGTAATACTGGCAGCCGGATCCATGGCCGCTCCAAAGACTGGTTCCGATGGAAGTGGATATGAACTGGCAAAATCATTCGGTCACAAAATCATTCCTCCCCTTCCTGCGCTTGTTCAATTAAGATGCAAGGAAGCGTGGTACAAGCAGGCAACCGGTGTGCGAACCGAAGCCACCGTTACATTAAAGGTAGATGGAAAAGCAACCGCCTCCGATCGTGGAGAACTGCAGTTTACGGATTACGGAGTTTCCGGCATTCCAGTTTTCCAGGTTAGAAGATTTGCTGTAAAGGGGTTAAAAGAAAATAAGTCAGTTATAATAGAACTGGATTTGCTGCCAACGATGGATTATACAGAAACCTTAAGGCTGCTCACAGAAAGAAGGAACCGCTTTGGACATCGTCCCGCCAAGGAATTTTTAAATGGCGTTATCAATCAAAAGCTGATTCCAATCCTTTTAAGGGAGGCGGAGATACATTCTGGCAACGTCTCTCAGATTACCAAAGACCAGATAAAAGCGCTGACTGATGCTTTGAAGAGTTTGAAGACCGTGGTAACCTCCTATAACTCCTATGAGCAGGCTCAAGTATGCAGCGGTGGAATTGACACAAGAGAGGTAAATCCAGAGACCATGGAATCAAACTTGGTGAAAGGATTATATCTGGCTGGTGAAGTAATGGATGTAGATGGAATCTGTGGTGGATATAACTTACAATGGGCATGGACCAGCGGGATACTGTCTGGCAGATATGCGGGAAGAGGAAAAAGATGATTAGAATCAATCAATTAAAATTAAATGTGGACCATACAGAAGAAGAATTATGGGCAAAAGCAGCGAAAGCATTAAGAATGCCTGTTGAGGAAATAGAATCCTTACGAATCATGAAACAATCCATCGATGCAAGAAAAAAAGAAGAACTTCATTTTACTTATACCGTGGATGTAAAAGTACCTAATGAGAAAACGGTATTACATAGAGCCAAAAATGTAAATGTGGTACTGACAGAGAAAAAAGAATATCGTTTTCCTGCTAATGGGACCGAGAAACTATCTGGTCGCCCAGTTATTATTGGTGCCGGACCAGCTGGATTATTTTGCGGTGTCATGCTTGCAAGAAACGGATACCGCCCTATTTTGCTGGAGCGGGGAGAAGCCGTGGAAGAACGAAGAAAAGCAGTGGATCAATTCTGGAAAAATGGAATCTTAAAGCCTGACAGTAATGTTCAGTTTGGAGAAGGCGGAGCTGGAACCTTTTCTGATGGAAAACTCAACACCCTGGTAAAAGACCCTCTTATGAGAAACCGCAAGGTGTTAGAGCTGTTCGTGGAATTTGGAGCAGATCCTTCCATACTATATATGAATAAGCCTCATATTGGTACCGATGTTTTAGGCGGTATTGTAAAAAAGATGAGAGAGGAAATCAATCGCCTTGGAGGAGAGGTTCGTTTTAACAGCCGCGTCACTGACTTTATCATAAATGACGGCAAGCTCTCTAGCGTAATTGTAGGAGAAGAGGAGATACCTGCAGAAATTCTCGTGTTAGCCATTGGTCATAGTTCAAGAGATACATTTGAAATTCTTGAAAAGCGGGGAGTTCCTATGGAAGCAAAATCATTTGCCGTAGGATTAAGAATTCAACATCCTCAAGATAGCGTAAACAAATGCCAATATGGTACCAAACAACATTCTGTTCTAGGGGCCGCTGATTATAAATTAACACATCAAAGCTCTAGTGGCAGAGGTGTTTATACCTTCTGTATGTGTCCAGGCGGTTATGTTGTGAATGCCTCCTCAGAAGATAAGAAGCTTGCAGTGAATGGAATGAGTTATCATGACCGGGCAGGGAAAAACGCCAACAGCGCTATCATCGTAACCGTGACTCCAGAGGATTTTGGAGCAACAGGACCACTTTCTGGCGTAAACTATCAAAGAGAACTGGAAAAGGCTGCTTATTTAAGCTGTGATGGCAAGATTCCGGTTCAGCTTTATGGAGACTTTAAAAAAGGTCAGTTATCAAATGGGTTTGGCGAAGTAGATCCAGCGTTTAAAGGCCAGTACGGATTTTCTTCCATTAGAGATTTCCTTCCTGACTATTTAAGTGAGGCATTGATTGATGGAGTGGAAGCGTTTGACCGCAAGATCAGAGGTTTTTCTAGACCAGATGCTATATTAGCAGGTGTTGAGAGCAGAACTTCTTCCCCAGTGAGAATTCCAAGAGATGAAGCGTTTGAAAGCAGTATTAGAGGAATATATCCTTGTGGAGAGGGTGCAGGATATGCCGGAGGGATTACCTCTGCCGCTATGGATGGTTTAAAAGTCGCAGAAGCAATTGCCTCTAGATTTAACAAGCACTCTATATAGAAATTGACGAATCTTTAAAAATGATGTAAGATATTTAACAAAAGAACTGGAGAAAGTGGATGAGACTATGAGCATCAGGGAGAGAGAAAAATTAAAAGAAAAGAAAAGAATTGTCATTAAAATCGGATCTTCATCCTTAACTCACGCCTGTACCGGTGATTTAAATCTTACAAAAATCGAAAAACTTATTCGTGTTATCAGCGATCTAAAGGGCGAAGGCAAGGAAGTTATATTAGTTTCTTCCGGTGCCATTGCTGCTGGACGCCAGGCTTTGGGACATCATTCCAAACCTGGTACCATCGCTGAAAAACAGGCGTTTGCAGCCGTTGGTCAGGCAAGGCTGATGATGGTATATCAAAAATTATTTGCAGAATATAATCAGATCGCGGCACAAGTCCTATTGACGAAGAATACAATGACTCATGATATCAATCGGTACAATGCACAGAATACATTTGATGAACTGTTAAAACTGGGAACCATCCCGGTAGTCAATGAAAATGATACCGTATCCACTTCAGAGATCCCTTTGGTGGATAACTTCGGAGACAATGACCGGCTTTCCGCTATTGTTGCAGCTCTTATCGGTGCAGACTTGCTCATATTGCTCTCTGATATAGATGGCCTATATTCTGATGACCCAAGGCAAAATCCAGAAGCCAAATTTATTGGCCTGGTAGAAGAGATAACCCCCGAGCTTCTCCAGATGGGGAAATCCACTTCAGGAAGCGATGTAGGAACCGGAGGTATGGCTGCAAAGCTTGCTGCCGCACGTATTGCAACTGATGGTGGTTCAGATATGGTGATTGCCAATGGCGACCACGTAGAAGTAATTCAGCAGATTATGGCTGGAGAAGAAAAAGGAACTCTGTTTATGGCCCACCCCAATCATGATTTTGATTTAATGGACTATATTAATTACGAGTATTAAGGAGAAACAAATGAATCAGGAAAAAATAGATCGTATCAATACACTTTATCACAAATCCAAATCAGTAGGACTGACAGAGGAAGAAAAAGTAGAGCAGGCTACTTTGCGGAAGGATTATATCGAATCCATACGCGCAAGTTTAAGAGGAAACCTTAATAGTATCTCCATTCAGGAAGATGACGGATCGGTTACCGATCTGGGTGAGAAATATGGAAAAGTCGGAAAAGAATGAAATAAGAAGTTGGATTAAGGAACAAAGGAAAACACTGGATTCTGCGACTGAACACTTATGGAATGACGTTATCTGCCAAAAGCTGTTGGATCTTACAGAAATCCATCAGGCTTTTTGTGTTTATTGCTATGCATCATTTCATGGGGAAGCCGGTACATGGAGATTCATGGAGGCTTTATTGGATCAGGGAAAATACATAGCTGTTCCTAAAGTTTTGGGCAAACAGATTGAGTTTTACGCCATCAGCGGCAAGAAAGATCTAGAAGAGGGCGTAATGGGAATTATGGAACCTAAGTCCACCTGTTTAAAGGTCTGTGATCCAGATGCTCCTGTCATTGTTCCAGGTATTGCTTTTGATCGGGAAGGAAACCGATTGGGGTACGGCGGCGGCTATTATGACCGCTTTTTTGAACGAGAGCCTTCTCATGCCCGCTTAGCCATTGCATATGATTTTCAGCTATTTGATCGAATTCCGGCAGAATCTCACGACCAACGAGTAGACCGGATTATCACTCCGAAAGCATAGGGGGACTCTATTATGACAGTTCATGAAATTGGAAAGAAAGCAAAAGAAATTACTAGTGTTCTTGGGATACTTGGTTCTGAAAAAAAGAATCAAGGTTTAAGATCAGCGGCAGAAGCTCTCATGTCAGGGGCTGCAGAAATTCTTGCTGCCAATCAAAGGGATGTAGAAAAAGCGATTAAATCAGGTATGAACGCTGGGTTAATTGACCGTCTGGAACTGACTTCCGATCGAATTGGGGCCATGGCAGACGGCCTTTTGTCTGTTGCAGCTCTTGAAGATCCCGTAGGAGAAGTTCTATCTATGAAAAACCGTCCAAACGGTCTTACGATTGGACAAAAACGTGTTCCCTTAGGTGTGGTTGGAATTATTTATGAGGCAAGACCCAATGTTACAGCCGATGCCTTTGGACTGTGCTTTAAATCAGGCAATGCGGTGATTTTAAAGGGCGGAAGCGATGCACTGGAGTCCAATATCGCGATTGTAAAATGCCTGCGAAAAGGTTTGTCAGATGCTAACCTTCCAGAAGATTGCATTCAGCTTATTACAGATACAGACCGGGAAGTGACAAAGGAATTTATGCGTCTTAGAGAATATGTGGATGTATTGATTCCTAGAGGAGGTGCCGGACTGATCAGAGCTGTTGTGGATAACAGCACGATTCCAGTGATAGAAACAGGCACTGGCAATTGTCATGTTTTTGTGGATGAATCCGCTGATTTTGATATGGCTCTTGACATTATCTTCAATGCAAAAACACAAAGAATTGGAGTTTGCAACTCCTGCGAATCCTTAGTGATTCATAGGGCGGTCGCACCGAAGTTACTTCCATTATTAAAAGAAAGACTTTCCCTTAAATCAGTTGAAATACGTGGAGATGAAGAGGCTTGTTCTATTGAACCCAGCTTTGTTTCTGCAACCGAAGAGGATTGGGGCACAGAATATTTGGACTATATCCTGTCTTTAAAAATCGTAGGATCCATCGATGAGGCGATTAACCACATTAACCGTTACAGCACAAGACATTCCGAGGCGATTATTACTTCCGATTATGGCAATTCTCAAAAATTCCTAAATGAGGTTGACGCCGCTGCTGTTTATATCAATGCCTCTACAAGATTTACAGATGGATACGAATTTGGATTTGGAGCTGAGATTGGAATAAGTACACAGAAGCTGCATGCCAGAGGCCCAATGGGGCTTAAAGAATTGACCACCACCAAATATATTATATACGGAAATGGCCAGGTTCGTCCATAAAACATATATGTAACATCATACTTGTTACAGAAAATCAGAGGGTTATACCAATTAATCTATATTTGAAACTAAATTTAGCGCTTTTTTAGCGTACGATTTCGTCAGAATATGATAAAATTAAAGCTATAAAATTATAATACTAGTTACAAAGGAGATTATTATGGATTTTTCGCTGATTGTTGGAATTATTATTGGTGTAGCCGCGCTTTTGACGGGGTATGCGCTGGAGCATGGTGTAATATCATCTTTGTTTTTAATTAGCCCTTTTATCATTGTCTTTGGGGGAACCGTGGGTTGCGTTATCGCTTCATTTTCTTTTACTGACATTGCTATGGCTATGAGAGCTATGATGAAAAGCTTTAACCATCCTCACTCTGGAAGCATGGAGAGAATAATCTCTAAGATTTCCATGATTGCTACCCGTTATAGAGCGAATGGCGTGACAGTTCTTGAAGAAATAAGCCGTGATCCTGAGTTAAATCAGGAGGAATATCTCCTTTTAAAAGAAGGCTTAGTATTAATTCAGGAATTGAAAACTCCGGAAGACATACAATATACCCTGGAATCGGATATCAGGGCATATGTACAGCAAAGAAGTATTGAAGCGAATGTATTTGAGTCAGCAGCCGGCTTTTCCCCTACCATGGGAGTTATCGGTACAGTTATGGGATTGATCATGGTACTTGCAGCCGGTTTTGATGATCCTTCCAAATTAGCCGGTTCCATTGCAACTGCATTTATTGCGACCCTTTACGGCGTATTTTTGGCAAATATTGTTTACTTACCCATTGCAACTAAGTTAAAGACACAATTAAAGAGAAAACATATTCAAAAAGAGATGATTGTAGACGGTGTATGTATGATTGCCAGAGGCAGCACCTCCAGGAACATTGAAAATGAACTTGCGCTCTACTTCCAGGCATTCTCAGATGGCGGGAAGAGATATAAGCAGGGAATTGATAACTAATCAAAGGAGGAGAGTGCGATGGGCAGAAGAGGCAGCGTAGATCATGAATACGAGAAGGATAATTCTGAGCGTTGGTTACTTACATATGCAGATATGATTACTCTGCTCCTGGCTTTGTTTATCATCATGTATGGTATGAGTTCTGTTGATTCCCAGAAGGTAAAAGAGTTATCTCAAGGCTTGGAGCAAGCTTTGAATCATGGATCTAAAGGGGATCAAGTGGGAGGTGGCAGCCTACCATCAGATAATCTGGAAAATGTGTATAAAAGCTTACAGACTTATGTCAAGGAACGAAACTTGGAGCAAACCATAGATTTATCTTCCACTGGTACATCAATTACCATTCGGATGAGAGATGCCATGCTCTTTAAACCGGACACTGCGATTCTACAAGCAGAAAGTAAGCCAGTGATTGAAGAAATTTCAAAAAGTCTGGAAGCCATATACGGAGACATTCATCACATTACCATAACTGGTAATACTGCTGATTTGGGAAACCGGGATGCTTATAACGAGGCAGATTCCTGGCAACTTTCTGTTAACCGTGCAGTTACTGTATTAAATTACATGACCTCCATGGGATTAGAAGCAGATAAGATGTCTATTGAAGGGAATTCCCATTATAATCCCATTGCGACCAATGATACAGATGACGGCAGGGCAAAGAACCGTAGAGTGGAGATTACAATTACCGGAAGAGCAAATTAAGTTATCTTTGTTTGACACATACCACATTCTATGGTATGCTAAGTTTATATATTAGAGAAAGAGGTGAAAGAATGAAGTTATAATTCTTGCTGAAGTTACTACACAACATAAGTAATAGGTATCCTATGCTTTTTTGTTGTGTCTGTTATGCAAGAATATCACTTCATTCTCAGGCCTCTTTTTTGTTTGTAAAAATATAGTTCCTTGTCTCCAAAGACAAGTAGCTGACGGCTGCGAGAATTGATTTCTTGCAGCCGTTTTCTATGCAGAAATATCTTTCTGCCAAATTGGAGGTATGCATATGTCGTTAATACAAGTTACTGATTTATCTTTCACTTATGAAGGAGCCATTGACCCTGTGTTTGAACATGTATCGTTTCAAATAGATACAGACTGGAAACTTGGATTTACCGGGAGAAATGGACGTGGGAAAACGACCTTTTTAAATCTTTTAATGAAACGATACGAATTTACAGGTAGCATCGTATCAAGTGTTGTGTTTGATTATTTCCCTTTTCTCATAGAAGATCAGGATCAAAATACCATGGAGGTTCTGGATTCCATTCACGGAGGATATGAGTATTGGGAGCTTAAGCGGGAATTGACCAAATTAAAAGTGACTGAAGATGTTTTATACCGTCCATTCTCCACCTTATCCAATGGAGAGCGGACAAAAGTTCTTTTGGCAGCACTGTTTTTAAAGGAAAACCATTTTCTCCTCATCGATGAACCAACCAATCATCTGGACCGGGAAGGGAGAGCATTAGTCAGTCAATATTTAAGTGGCAAAAAGGGATTCATACTGGTGTCCCATGATAGAAATTTCCTCGATGCCTCAGTGGATCATATTTTATCCATTAACAAATCCAATATTGAAATCCAAAAGGGTAACTTCACCTCATGGTATGAGAACAAGCAAAGACAGGATCAGTTTGAGTTATCTGAAAACACCAAGCTAAAAAAAGGAATCCGTCGATTGGAGGCCTCCGCAAAGCAATCAAAAGAATGGGCGGAACAAGCAGAATCAACCAAAATCGGAAAAAAATCTATGGTACATGAAAAATCCATAGATACCAGAGCTTATGTTGGAGAAAAGTCAAGACGGATGCAGATGCGGAGAAAAAATCTTGAGCAAAGACAGGACCATGCTATCGAAGAGAAAAAAGGGTTATTAAAAAACTTAGAAGAGGCAGAACGTCTAAAACTTTATCCGGCAAAACATTACATGGATCGAATCCTAACCTTAAAAGAAGTGGTTCCCTGTTTTGATGTTCCTGTGTGCAAACCTATAAGTTTTTTGTTGGAGCAAGGCCAGCGCATCTCTCTCCAGGGGAAAAACGGAAGCGGTAAATCCAGTGTTATCAAGCTTATTCTTGGAAAGCAAGAGGATTCCAGCTCATTATCACACACAGGAATCATAGAAAAAGCCAGTGGTCTAATTCTTTCTTATGTCTCTCAGGATACTTCCTTTTTACAGGGGAGTTTAACGGAGTATGCAAGGGCCTGTGGCGTGGAGGATGCCTTATTTAAAGCAGTTCTAAGAAAGCTTGATTTTTCTAGAGAACAGTTTGATAAAAACATGGAGGATTATAGCGAAGGACAAAAGAAAAAGGTACTCATAGCCCGAAGTCTCTGCGAAAAAGCACATCTCTATATCTGGGATGAACCGCTGAACTTTATAGATATATATTCCAGAATACAGATTGAGGAATTAATCAAAGAATTCCAGCCAACGCTTGTTTTTGTTGAGCATGATGAGGCATTTACCCAGCAGATTGCAACCAGCCGGATACAGGTGGAACAAGAGGATTTTGGACTTTGCAATCAATCGTATTTATGTTATAATGGGGAAACCGAATAAAAATAAGAGGTTGAGTAGATGAATTATATAAATATGACTTATGATGAAGCCTGCCATTATGCGCCAATTGAAGAGCCTGCGAGACAGTATTATTTTATTGAGTACTGCAAGGCGTTGCTTGATAAATTAAAGGAAGTTGCTGGAAAAGATACGTTTACCTTTCACCTTGCTACGTTTGGCTGTCAGATGAATTCCAGAGATTCTGAAAAACTTCAGGGAATTTTAGAGGCCATCGGGTTTATAGAAACAGATTCAGAAGAGGCCGATTTTGTACTTTATAATACCTGTACGGTCCGAGAGAATGCCAATCAAAGAGTTTACGGACGTTTGGGCCATTTAAACAGCTTAAAGAAGAAAAATCCTCACATGATGATATCCCTTTGCGGCTGCATGATGCAGGAAGAAGAAGTTGTTGCAAAGATTAGAAAGAGCTATCGTTTTGTTGATATTATTTTTGGAACTCATAATATCTTTAAGCTAGCAGAATTAATGGCAGAGCGTTTGGAAAAGAGAAAGATGGTCGTAGATATTTGGGAGGGAACTGATCGTATTGTTGAGGATCTTCCAACTGATCGTAAATTTCCTTTTAAATCAGGCGTTAACATTATGTTTGGTTGCAACAACTTCTGTAGCTATTGTATCGTTCCTTATGTACGTGGAAGAGAGCGAAGCAGAGATCCAAAAGATATTGTAGATGAGATTAAAAAGCTATCGGAAGATGGTGTGTTGGAAATAATGCTTCTAGGCCAGAATGTTAATTCATACGGCAAAAATTTAGAGGAACCAGGAACCTTTGCAGAGCTTCTTACCCAGGTTGACCAGATTGAGGGGCTGAAACGAATTCGTTTTATGACATCCCATCCTAAGGACTTATCCGACGAACTGATCGAAGCTATGAAGCAATCAAAGAAAGTATGCCGCCATATTCACCTTCCTCTTCAGTCTGGTAGCAGCCGCATCTTAAAAGCCATGAACCGGAGTTATACAAAGGAACAGTATTTATTGCTTGTGGACAAGATACGTGCAGCTATTCCTGACATCTCCCTGACCACAGATATTATTGTTGGTTTTCCTGGAGAAACAGAAGAGGACTTTTTAGAAACACTAGAGGTAGTGAAAAAAGTACGATTTGACAGTGCATTTACCTTTATTTACTCAAAGCGTACTGGAACTCCTGCAGCAAAGATGGAATGTCAGATCTCAGATGAGGCTGTAAAAGACCGTTTTGACCGGTTATTAACAGAAGTAAAGCAAATTTCTTCCGAAATGTGCTCCAGAGACGAGCATACAATACAAGAAGTATTGGTTGAGGAAGTCAACGATCATGCAGAAGGACTTTTAACCGGACGCATGGGCAATAATACAACCGTGCATTTTAAAGGAGATCCTTCTCTTATCGGAAAAATCGTGAATGTGTATCTTGATGAATCAAAAGGATTCTATTACATGGGAACTTTAAGACCATAACTATAAGAAAAGAGGAAACAAAAGAGCATGGCTGGTTTATCACCAATGATGACCCACTATCTGGAAACGAAGAAGGAATATCCCGACTGCGTCCTGTTTTATAGACTAGGAGACTTTTACGAGATGTTCTTCGAGGATGCTGTTACCGTTTCCAGGGAGTTGGAAATAACTTTAACAGGAAAAGAATGCGGATTAGAGGAACGAGCGCCTATGTGCGGCGTTCCTCATCATGCCGTTGAGAACTATTTAATCCGACTGGTTCAAAAGGGCTATAAAGTTGCAATTGCTGAGCAGATGGAAGATCCAAAATTGACCAAGGGACTCGTTAAACGAGAAGTAATTCGTGTTGTAACACCTGGTACAATTACAAGCGCTCAGGCTCTTGATGAAACAAAGAACAATTATTTGATGGGAATTGTCTATGTCGGAGAAACCTTTGGAATTGCCGTTGCTGATATCAGTACCGGTGACTTTCTCGTTACTGAGGTGGAGTCAGAACGAGAACTAACGGATGAAATCAATAAATTCAATCCATCTGAAATTATATGCAATGAAGCTTTTTATGTCTCTGGAGTGGATATTGAAGATATCAAAAACCGTTATCATGCGGTGGTTTCATCTCTGGATAATCATTTCTTTTCGGATGAAGTCTGCCGAAAAATCTTAAAAGAGCATTATAAGGTTGGCGCACTCTCCGGACTGGGATTAGAAGATTACGATACCGGAATCATTGCTGCTGGTTCTGTGATGCAGTACATGTATGAGACACAAAAAAGCAGCTTGTCTCACATTACCAACATAACACCTTATTCTACGGGTCAGTTTATGATCATAGATACATCCACCAGACGAAACTTAGAGCTTCTTGAAACCCTTCGGGAAAAGCAGAAGAGAGGCAGTCTTTTATGGGTTTTGGACCGAACAAAGACAGCCATGGGCGCAAGAATGCTTCGTACATACATAGAACAACCTTTAATACATAAATCAGAGATTATCAAACGCCAGAATGCAATCGAAGAACTTAATATGAATTACATTTCCAGAGAAGAAATCTGCGAATATTTAAACCCTATCTACGATCTGGAGCGTTTGATTGGACGTATCAGCTATAAGACTGCAAACCCAAGAGATTTAATCTCCTTTAAAAATTCGTTGGAGATGCTTCCTTTTATCAAAAATATTCTAGGTGAATTTAACAGCGAGATGTTAAAGGATATTCAGGAAGAGCTGGATCCATTAACAGATGTTAAAGATTTAATTGATCGAGCTATCATCGATGATCCACCCATCACAGTACGAGAAGGCGGCATTATCAAGGAAGGTTTTCATGAGGAAGCGGATAAATTCCGTCATGCGAAGACAGAAGGAAAAAGTTGGTTGGCTGAACTGGAATCAAGGGAGAAAGAAAAGACTGGCATTAAAAACTTAAAGGTAAAGTATAATAAAGTCTTTGGCTATTATTTTGAAGTTACCAATTCCTTTAAGGATCTTGTCCCGGATTATTTTATTCGCAAGCAGACTCTTGCCAATGCTGAACGCTATACGACAGATGAGCTTAAGGAATTAGAAGATGTAATCCTTGGCGCTGAAGATAAGTTATATACGTTAGAATACCAATTATTTACGGAAGTCCGTGATTCGGTTGCTGCTCAGGTTCTTCGAATCCAAAAAACAGCACGTGCCGTTGCTGGAATTGATGTAATCACTTCCCTTTCTTCTGTTGCTACTAGGAATAACTATGTGAAGCCTGGTATTAATGAAAAAGGAGTAATTGATATTAAAAACGGCCGTCATCCAGTGGTTGAAAAAATGTTGAGAGATGACTTGTTCGTTTCCAATGACACTTATCTGGATAACAGCAAAAATCGCCTATCCATTATAACAGGACCTAATATGGCCGGTAAATCCACCTATATGAGACAGACTGCCCTTATTGTATTAATGGCTCAAATAGGCAGCTTTGTTCCTGCGGATGAGGCTAATATTGGTATATGCGACCGTATATTCACCAGAGTTGGGGCGTCGGATGATCTTGCATCTGGTCAGAGTACATTTATGGTAGAGATGACTGAGGTAGCAAACATTCTCCGCAATGCGACGAAGAACAGTTTGATTGTCTTAGATGAAATTGGAAGAGGTACCAGTACTTTTGACGGACTGAGTATTGCATGGGCTGTGGTAGAGCATATCAGTAATTCCAAGCTTCTCGGTGCAAAGACTTTATTTGCAACCCATTACCATGAACTAACGGAGTTAGAAGGTACCATAAGCGGCGTAAACAATTACTGTATCGCCGTGAAAGAACAAGGCGATGATATTGTATTTTTAAGAAAGATTATAAAAGGCGGCGCAGATAAAAGTTACGGCATCCAAGTAGCAAAGCTTGCCGGCGTGCCAGATACTGTTATTTATAGAGCAAAAGAGTTGTTATCCGAATTGAGTGAAGCAGATATCACAGTAAAAGCGAAAGAGATTGCAGAAACCAATTCAAACATGACTCAGAGAAAAGCGATTCCAAAGCCAGATGAAGTGGATTTACAGCAAATGTCTCTGTTTGATACGGTAAAGGACAATGATATTATTAAAGAGTTGGGAGAGCTGGAGCTTGGAAACATGACCCCCATTGACGCTCTTAATATCTTATACCGTCTCCAGACAAAGCTTAAGAACCGTTGGCAGTAAGAAAACCTCCAGCGGAACGGACAAGCAGAAAGGAGCCTGTTATGCCTAATATAACCATACTGGATCAAAATACCATAAATAAGATTGCGGCCGGTGAAGTTGTTGAACGACCAGCATCTGTGGTAAAGGAGTTATTGGAAAATGCCATAGATGCCAAGGCCACGGCTGTAACTGTGGAGATCAAGGACGGGGGAACTACCTTTATTCGAATCACTGATAATGGTTGTGGAATTCCCAGAGAAGAAGTTCCCCTGGCATTTCTGCGCCATTCAACAAGCAAAATAAAATCCGTAGAGGACTTGTTTACCGTCTCTTCCCTGGGTTTTCGAGGAGAAGCTCTTGCCAGTATCGCTTCTGTATCCCAGGTGGAGCTTATTACAAAGACCAGCATCGGACTGACAGGAACCCGCTATCAGATAGATGGCGGTGAAGAAAAGGCACTGGAAGAAATAGGTGCTCCTGAAGGAACTACATTCATCGCCAGAAACTTATTTTATAACACACCAGCCAGAAAAAAGTTTCTAAAAACTCCAATGACTGAAGGCGCACATGTGGCAGAACTAGTAGAAAAGCTGGCTTTGTCCCATCCGGAAGTCTCCATCCGATTCATTCAAAACAATCAGAACAAGCTACATACCTCTGGAAATCATAATTTAAAGGATATTATATATACCATATTTGGAAGAGAGATTGCTTCCAATCTGTTAGAGATTTCTGCTAAAAAGCCGGAGATCTCCATTCAAGGATACATTGGAAAACCAGTCATTGCCAGAGGTAACCGGAATTACGAAAATTATTTTATAAATGGAAGATACATTAAAAGCAGCGTAATTTGCCGCGCCATTGAGGAAGCCTATAAACCCTTTATGATGCAGCATAAATACCCGTTTACCATGTTACATTTTACGATTGAACCTGAGCTGCTTGACGTTAACGTCCATCCAACTAAGATGGAACTGCGTTTTCGGGAAGGAGATATGGTATATCACATGGTATACCAGGCAGTCGCCAGCGCTCTTGCCCATAAAGAACTGATTCCTGAGATTGAGCTGGAAAAAAGAAAAGAGGAAAGCCAGCAATCCCTTTTGGGCAGAAAGCATGAGCCAACTCCAGAACCATTTGAACAGAGAAGACTAATGGCAATGCAGCAACAGGCTGCAGCCATAGAAACTGCGAGAATGCCAGCGAAAGAATATAGTATCTCTCCTGATTTAACGAGTGGGTTCCAAAAGCGGCTGACTCCATCTCAACCACCGATCCCCCAGCCTGAGACAGTAAAAGAACCAGATGATCTTTTGGAAAATTGGATTAAGCCAGAAGAGAAGCCAAAACAAATGGATCTCTTTGACGGAAAACTGTTAGAACCCAAAGCAAGATCAAAACATAATCTCATTGGACAACTCTTTGATACCTACTGGCTGGTGGAATTTAATGAACAGCTTTATATCATTGATCAACATGCGGCCCATGAAAAGGTTTTATATGAGAAAACCATGGCAACACTAAAAACTAGAGAGTATACTTCCCAGCTAGTAAATCCTCCCATTATTTTAACGCTAAACCGCAATGAAGAAATTCTGCTAAATCAGCATTTAAAATATTTCGTTGAAATGGGTTTTGAAATTGAGCCTTTTGGAGGAAGAGAATATGCGGTCAGAGGAGTTCCTGCGAATCTTTTCTCCATCGCTAAGAAAGAACTTCTGATTGAGATGATTGACGGCCTGTCAGAGGAAGGCTCTGCTAGCAATCCGGACATTATATATGAACGAGTAGCTTCCATGTCTTGTAAAGCAGCAGTAAAGGGGGGAAACCGTCTTTCCTTTGCCGAAGCCAACGAATTAATTGATCAGCTTCTAAGTCTTGAGAATCCTTATGCATGCCCTCATGGAAGGCCAACCATTATTTCCATGAGCAAATATGAGCTGGAAAAGAAATTTAAGAGGATTGTGTAATGAAACCATTGATTATTTTAACCGGTCCTACGGCGGTCGGAAAAACTGCTTTATCTATTCGCCTTGCAAAGGCAATAGGTGGAGAGATTATTAGTGCAGATTCCATGCAGGTATACCGTCGCATGAATATTGGCTCTGCCAAAATCACAAAAGAGGAGATGATGGGGATTCCCCATCATCTTATTGATGTCTTGGAACCAAATGAAGAATTTAATGTTACCGTGTTTCAGGAGATGGCAAAAGCGGCACTGGAAGATATTTATTCCAGAGGTAAGATTCCTATTGTTGCTGGTGGAACTGGTTTCTATATCCAGGCTTTGTTAAATGACATTGATTTTACAGAGAATGGGGAGGACACTTCCATCAGAGAAGAATTAGAAGCTCTGGCAAATGAAAAAGGGGCAGAATATCTTCACGATATGCTTCTTGCTGTTGATCCCGAATCCGCCAAGCAAATTCATGCCAACAACATAAAGAGAGTCATTCGAGCCATTGAGTACCATAGGCAAACCGGAGAATGTATCTCTGAACACAACAAACGAGAACGGGAGAAGAAATCTCCTTATGATTTTCTTTATTATGTCGTCAACACAAACCGGGATGTCTTATATGAGAGAATCGATCAAAGAGTGGATCAGATGGTGGAACAAGGTCTTTTGGAGGAAGTGAAAGAGCTGAAAGCCTCAGGCTGCACCAGAAATATGGTTTCCATGCAGGGACTTGGCTATAAAGAGATTCTTGACTATCTTCAAGGAGAATGCACCTTATCTGATGCTATTTATCTCTTAAAAAGAGACACCAGACATTTTGCAAAACGACAAGTTACTTGGTTTAAAAGAGAACGAGATGTAAGATGGCTGAACTTACCGGATTTTAGTTATGATTTGGATAAGGTATTAGAATCCATGATAAAAGAAATCAAAGAGAAATACGGATTGGAGAATATAGAATCATGGAAATAGATAATATGTATGAAACTCTTGGGATCTGCAAAAAGGTTCTGGATTTTGGGAAAGATATTGAAGAAAGCTTAAAAGAGCGTTTTCAGGAAATTGATAACAATGCAGAATACAATCAAATGAAGGTAATCAAGGCGATGCAGGACAACAGAGTCAGTGACATTCACTTTGCTGCAACCACTGGCTACGGTTACAACGATCTTGGCCGGGATACTTTGGAAGCAGTTTATGCCAGTGTATTTCATACTGAAACTGCTTTGGTCAGACCAAATTTAATTAGCGGAACCCATGCGCTTTCCATTGCCCTTTCCGGGAATCTCCGCCCCGGAGATGAACTACTCTCACCTGCCGGAAAGCCATACG
This sequence comes from uncultured Eubacteriales bacterium, assembly GCA_963528005.1. Classification (GTDB taxonomy): domain Bacteria; phylum Bacillota; class Clostridia; order Lachnospirales; family Lachnospiraceae; genus Lacrimispora. The sequence continues at coordinate 100,646 of CAURSM010000005.1, read as the reverse complement.
ATACTTTGGAAGAGGTAATTGGAATTCGGGAAAGTACGGGTTCTTTAAAAGAGTATGGAGTCATTTACCGTCAAGTTGATCTTTTGCCCAATGGAACATTTGATTACGAATCCATAAAAAAGGCGATTAACGAAAAGACAAAACTGATTACCATTCAAAGATCAAAGGGTTACGATACTCGTCCTACTTTCTCTGTTTCACAGATAGGGGAACTGATTGCGTTTGTTAAGGAAATAAAGCCAGACGTTATCTGTATGGTGGATAATTGTTACGGCGAGTTTGTAGAACGCATAGAACCGTCTGATGTGGGCGCTGATATGATAGTTGGCTCCTTGATTAAAAATCCAGGCGGTGGACTGGCTCCAATTGGAGGATACATTGCCGGGAAAACAGAATGCATTGACCGGGCCTCCTATCGTTTGACTGCACCAGGTCTTGGAAAAGAAGTGGGAGCCAGCCTGGGACTTAACCAAGCATTTTATCAGGGTTTGTTCTTATCTCCTACGGTAGTAGCTGGCGCATTGAAAGGTGCTGTCTATGCGGCAAATGTATATGAAAAGCTGGGCTTTCCAGTGGTTCCTAATGGCAGTGAGTCCCGCCATGATATCATTCAAGCTGTTACCTTTGGAAATCCGGAAGGCGTTATCGCATTTTGTCAGGGAATCCAAGCCGCGGCTCCAGTAGACAGCTTTGTAACACCAGAGCCTTGGGATATGCCAGGATACGATGCTCCTGTCATTATGGCGGCTGGGGCGTTTGTTCAAGGTTCTTCCATCGAATTAAGCGCAGATGGACCTATAAAACCGCCATACGCCGTCTATTTTCAAGGCGGGCTGACCTGGTATCATGCAAAGCTTGGAATTTTGATGTCCCTTCAAAAGCTTTTGGATGCAGGATTGATTCAAATTTAAAAAAACGGTATACACGTCTGGAAAACTATGCTAAAATATCATGATAGGTATGGACATTCCTACCATTAAATAAAAGGGGTAGCAGAGCAGATGAAGCACAAAAATTGCTGGGTACTGCTTCTTCTTATGCTTGCCGGTGTTGTTCTAGGAGGCTTTGTTGGAAATCTTACTGAGGGAATATCCGGATTGTCATGGCTAAGTGTAGGACAATCCTTTGGATTTGATACACCCATGGTGGTTAACTTCGGCATTCTGGTCATTACCCTTGGTTTTAATATTAAAATAACCATGTCCGGCATTATAGGATTAGGGGTAGCCCTCATTACGTATCGGTTCATTTGATTCTTACATATGTCTTACACGTGCCTGGAGAGTAACGGTCAGGAGACATATGAAACGTATAACCATGAAAGACATCCCAACGGATGAAAGGCCCTATGAAAAGTGTTTAAAAGAAGGGGCACAGAACTTAAGCGACGCGGAACTTTTATCTGTCATCATCCGCACAGGCAACAGAGAAGAGAATTCTCTGGCGCTGGCACAAAAGATACTGGCCCTAAATTATCCGAAAAAGGGTATTTTAGGGCTTTTACACCTTTCTATGCAGGAACTTATGCAAATTAAGGGGATTGGAAGAGTCAAAGGAGCTCAGTTGCTATGCATTGGAGAACTATCCAAGCGCATTTGGAAAAAGAGTTCTCATTTGAGCGAGATTTCTTTCCACAATCCTCTTGATATTGTCAACTACTATGTAGAAGATATGCGTCATAGAGAGCAAGAGCTTGTTTATGTGATGCTGCTGAATACAAAAGGATTCCTTATTAGGGATGTAATGATCTCTCAGGGCACGGTGAATGCATCCGTGGTTTCTCCCAGAGAGATTTTCATTGAAGCGGTCAAACACCATGCAGTAAGCCTGGTGCTAATCCACAACCACCCAAGCGGTGATCCCGCTCCCAGCAGAGAAGATATCCGTCTTACCAAAAGAGTAAAAGAAGCGGGAGATTTATTGGGAATCCGGCTGTTGGATCACATAATTATTGGAGATAATTGCTATATCAGTTTGAAAGAACGGGGAATCTTGTAAATGGAATCAAAGCGCAGTAAATATGTTCTTATATCTTTAACCGTTTTTTGTGTCTTATTAATCGGGTTAACTTCCATACGTGACGCATGGCTGACCCCACTCCGTACTGGTGTGGGCTATGTTTTGATACCAGTACAATCTGGTGTTAATTCCGTGGGCTCCGCCATCTACGGTGAAATTACAGATTTATCTAAATTACGTAATGCTCAAAAAGAAAATAGAGAAATGAAGGATATTATCACACAGCTAACCGAAGAGAACACCAGACTTCAGTCTGAAGAACTGGAACTTAATCGCCTTCGCAAACTTTATTCTTTGGACCAGCAGTATGGTCAATACGAGAAGGTGGGAGCTAGAGTCATCGCAAATGATTCCAGCAACTGGTTTCAGGTATTCCGTATTGATAAAGGCTCGAAAGACGGCATTGCAGTCAATATGAATGTTATGGCTGGTGGCGGTTTAGTAGGCATTGTCACAGACGTGGGTGCTAATTATGCAACAGTCCGTTCCATCATAGATGATTCCAGCCGAGTGAGCGGTATGGCAATGCAATCTGGAGACAGTTGTATCATTGCCGGTGATTTAACTTTATTTAAAGAGGGTAGACTTCGGATTACCAATGTTTTAAAAGAAAGTGATTTAAAGGATGGAGACAAGATTGTCACCTCCAATATCAGTTCTGTATTTCTTCCAGGACTTTTGGTCGGTTATGCATCTGATATCACCAATGATAGCAACAACGTTACAAAATCAGGCTATCTGGTACCTGCCGCTGAGTTTGACAGCCTGCAGGATGTGTTAGTCGTTACTAAATTAAAATCTGATATGATGAAAGAAGAAGCTTCTAAAGAGACAACTTCCGCCGAAACACAGGCGACAGAAGGTGCCTCTCAATAGCGAAAAGGAGTAACATGAGACGTATTTTCTTCAATGTACTGCTGATTATTCTGGCATTTACCATTCAAAATTGCATATTTCCGTTGCTGCCGTTTTTATCAGCTTCTCCAAATCTGCTTTTAATTCTGACATTTTCCTTCGGTTTTATGCACGGAAAAGAGGCCGGGATGTATTATGGCCTGCTTTCCGGATTATTAATGGATCTGTTTTATACTGGCCCATTCGGTTTTTATACCCTTATCTTTCTATATGTGGGATATGTGAATGGAATCTGTACGAAGTATTATTACGAAGATTATATTACCCTTCCCCTAATACTCAGCGTACTAAACGAATTGGCTTATAACTTTTACATTTATGTTTTCCGGTTCTTAATCCGACAAAAGTTAAGAGTAGGATATTATTTCGTAAACATAGTTTTGCCGGAAATCATTCTTACCGTGGTGACGACGCTGCTTCTTTATCGGGTATTCCTGATTTTGAACCGCCATTTAGAAGACACAGGAAAAAGAGGAGATTCTAACATTGTTTAGGGATTTATTGGATATCGCTTCTGAGTTTTTAAAAAAAGTCGTCTCATCCCGGCTTTTTATACTTGGAACCATTTGTTTTATCATGTATACGGGCTTAATTAGTAAGCTATTCCATATGCAGATCATCAATGGAGAAAAGGCCCTTAATGAATATCTTCAGATTACGGAACAAACCATAACGAATGCCGGAACTAGAGGTAATATTTATGACCGGAACGGAAAGGTTTTGGCCTATAATAAGCTCGCTTATTCGGTGACGGTTCAGGATACTGGTATTTATAAGAATTCTGCCGCAAAAAATAATATGTATTTAAGATTAGTTCGTATCCTTCAGAAGCATAATGAGACCATTCAGAGTAAATTTGAAGTGGCCATTGATCCAAACGGCGATATGGTTTATACCTCATCCTCTGAGGCATCGAGAAAACGCTTTTTACGAGATTATTATGGTTTAAAGAGTATAGATGAACTAGATGACGAAAAGGGCAAATATCCGTCCAATTTAAATGCTAGGGAGTTTTTTGAATGGGCCTGCAAAGAGAGCGGTCTTTTGGATTTAAAAGATTCTGATGGTGCCATCGTTTCTTTGACCGATCAGGAAGCCCTTGATATCATTAACATTCGTTATGCTCTTCGCCTCATGTCATACCGTAAGTATGAGGCTACCACGGTGGCTTCTCAAGTGAAGGATGAAACCGTAGCAGACATTCTGGAACATCTTAGTGATATACAAGGGGTTAATGTTGAGGAAACTACCATTCGAGCCTATAATTACAGCATCCCCTTTGCCCCTATTATTGGGTATACTGGTAAAGTGCCTGAGGATCAGTTAGAAGAACTTCAAAAGAAAAAAGAAGACTATGATATTAACGATATTATAGGACGAACTGGAATTGAATACACCATGGAACACTCACTTCAGGGAACCAAAGGGAAAAAGACGATTTACAAAGACAGCGTAGGACGGATTCGGGAAACGAAGGATCAGACGGATTCTTCTGCTGGGGACGATGTTTATTTAACTCAGGATGCTGACCTTCAAGTGGGTATTTATCATTTAATTGAACAATCTTTAGCTGGAGTTCTTATTAAAACCATTGTTAATGGCGATTATCAAACAGGTGCTAATACAGATGGTTCTAATATGAAGATACCGGTTAAGGATGCTTATTATCAGCTTATTAATAACAATGTACTTTCTCTTAAAGCTTTAGAAGAAGAGGATGCCTCTGGTACAGAGAAGAATATTTATACCAAATATTCCTCCTCTCAAAAGCAAATATTTGAGAACTTAAGAAGTGAGTTACTAAGCAGCAATGCAACTGCCATGAAAGACATGCCAGAAGATATGAAGGCATATATGTTTTACATTTATACATATCTGTCAGGCCCCACTGTAGGTATTGTGAAAGAAGATTTAGTAGATACCTCTAGTGAGGAATATCAGGCTTGGAAGTCGAATGACATAAGCCTTAGAAATTATCTGTATTACGGAATTGCAAACGGCTGGGTGGATACCACGAAGCTTGAAGTGAATGCGAAGTATTCCAATGCAGATGATACCTTTGAAAAGCTTGTAGATTATGTTCTGACTAATCTGGAAGCGGATCGTAACTTTACAAAGAGAATTTACCGTTATCTCATTAACGATGATGTCATTACTGGACAGGAATTGTGTCTTGCCTTGTATGAACAGGGCGTATTAAAAGACGGTGGACAGGATCTCTTACAGCTTCGGGCAACTGGAGATGCGTATTCCTTTTTATTAAAAAAATTATCCACGCTTGAAATTACACCAGCACAGCTTGCATTATCTCCCTGCAATGCAGGTGTTGTTGTAACAAATGATAAAACGGGGGAAGTACTTGCACTGGTATCTTATCCAGGGTATGATAATAACCGGATTGGAGACGGCACTTACTTTAGCCAGCTCCAGGCAGATATGTCTCTGCCTCTTTATAACAATGCGACTCAAACTAGAAAGGCACCGGGTTCTACGTTTAAACCCATTACTGCGGTAGCTGCTCTTGAGGAACGAGTCATTACAACAGATGAGACCATTAACTGTACTGGAATTTATACAGAAGTGGAACCTCCAATTAAATGCTGGATCTATTCCGGCCACCACGGCCCATTAAATATAATTGGTGGAATAGAAAATTCCTGTAATTATTTATTCGCAGATTTAGGGCATCGTTTATCAACGGATTCTGCAGGTGTATATTCCCCAGATCTGGGCTTGAACGTTTTGCGGACTTATGCGACCAAATTCGGACTTGACCACAAATCGGGTGTGGAAATCGCAGAGCTGGATCCTCAGATTTCCAAAGACGCTCCAGAACGTTCTGCTATGGGACAAGGCAGCCACGCATACACCAATGTACAGCTTTCCAGGTATGTAGCCGCTATTGCAAATAGAGGAACTGTATTTGAACTTAGTCTGCTGGATAAAACAACGGATTCTGAAGGTAATCTGATAGAAGATTATACCCCTAAGATTTCTTCTCATATTGACGCGGCGCCCACAACGTGGGATACTGTACAACAGGGAATGAGAGAAGTGATTGCAAATGGTTCAACAAAAAGGTTATTTGCTGACCTTGAAGTGGAGATTGCAGGTAAGACAGGTACCGCTCAGGAAGCCCGCAATAAACCTAACCATGCTTTCTTTATTTCTTATGCGCCATATGACAATCCGGAGATCTGTGTTACTGTTAATATTCCGTATGGCTACTCATCATCGAATGCAGCCAATATAGCGAAGAATGTTTACAAGTACTACTATGGTTATACAGACTTAGAATCCATTGTAAACGCGGGGGCCCTGGATGCAGCGAAGGTCAATATTCGCGATTAACTAGGATAAGAGGTGATATGATGCATAATACCGTAGTGATTAAAAGCAACAGAGCAGGTATGACTGTCATCCTGGACCCGGACATCCCTTTCCCTCAGCTTCTTTCTGACATTGGGAAAAAATTTGGGGATAACTCAAAATTCTGGGGATCAGTACAAATGACCCTGACTCTTGAAGGCAGGCAACTAACGTCGGATGAAGAGTTCGCAATCATTAATCAGATTACGAATCATTCCAATGTGGAAATTATTTGCATCGTAGATACGGATGCAAAACGGTTGGAACGATGTGAAAAAGCACTGAATGAAAAACTTATGGAACTGTCTTGTCAGACTGGCCAGTTCTTTAAAGGTAATTTACAAAACGGAGAGACTTTGGAATCAGAAGCCAGCATTGTCATCATCGGAGATGTTTGCAAAGGAGCTAAGGTACTTGCCAAGGGTAATGTGATTGTTCTAGGCAAGCTTACAGGCACCGTTTGCGCCGGGGTGGCAGGAAATAAAGATGCGCTGATCACGGCACTTGAGATGGCACCTTTGCAGCTTCGTATTGCAGACTGCTCTTCGGGTCTGGATGGACGATGCAAGCGTTTGGGGCGGGGACCTATGAAGGCTTATCTTGAAAATAACAAGGTCATTATTAAACCAATGAAAAAAAGTATGGAAATATTCCAAAAATTAAGGTAAAATAGTAAAAGGTATAAAAAGCAGGAGGATATGGTATGTGTGAAATCATCGTAATCACTTCTGGAAAAGGCGGGGTAGGCAAGACGACAACTTCTGCCAACGTCGGTACCGGACTGGCAATTCTAGGGAAAAAAGTAGTTCTGATTGATACAGATATCGGTCTACGAAACCTTGATGTAGTCATGGGTCTGGAAAACCGCATCGTTTACAATTTAGTAGACGTGGTAGAAGGGAACTGCCGTATGAAGCAGGCCCTGATAAAAGACAAAAGATACCCGAATCTCTTTTTACTTCCCTCTGCACAGACAAGGGACAAGACTGCTGTTACTCCAGGCCAGATGGTAAAGCTGGTTGACGATTTAAGAGAAGATTTTGATTTTATCATTCTTGATTGTCCGGCTGGAATTGAACAGGGCTTTCAAAACGCCATTGCAGGCGCTGACAGAGCTATCGTTGTAACAACACCGGAGGTTTCTGCCATCCGGGATGCGGACCGAATTATCGGGCTTTTAGAAGCCGCTGATATGGGAGGCATTGAATTAATTGTTAACCGGATACGGGCTGACATGGTTAAGCGTGGAGACATGATGTCGTTAGATGATGTTATGGACATACTTGCGGTAGATATTATTGGGGCCGTGCCAGATGATGAGGATATTGTCATCTCCAGCAATCAGGGCGAGCCACTGGTAGGTATGGGAACTCCGGCAGGACAGGCATACATGGATATCTGCAGAAGGATTGCCGGTGAGAAAATTCCCATTCAGAATCCTGCCGTGCGAGAAGGTCTGTTCTTCAAACTCTCAAATCTCTTAAAGAGAGCATAGGGGGGTTGATATGAGCCTGTTTCCTGTATTCCACAAGAAGAATTCAGGAGAAATTGCAAGAAATCGTCTGAAACTTTTGCTGGTTGCCGACAAGGCTGATTGTTCTCCTGAAGTCATGCAGATGATAAAAGACGATATGATCCGTGTAGTTTCAAGATATATGGATATAGATTCCGACAGAATAGAGATACAGATGAAGAAGTTAAAGCAACCTGACTGTGAAGGTTTTTCACCGGTGCTTTATGCTAACATCCCTATCCGCGATGTACCTGATAAGGGGATATACTAATTATGTTTTCTGAGATTAATTTTAAGCAATATAATTACCGTTTAGTTTTATATATGATGATTTTGTCAGTGATAGGAATTCTGGTTGTGGCAAGTGCCTCCAATCATGATTCTGCTACTGTTACGAAACAGATCATAGGTGTCATGGTGGGATTTGCATTGGCTATTGGCCTTTCCATCATTGATTATCATAACATAACAAAGCTGTATGTTTTGGTTTACGCAGGCTGCATCATATTACTGGGAGCGGTTCTAGTTATGGGGCATACGGCAGGAGGCGCAACCAGATGGATCAACCTTCCGGGGATAGGTCGCATCCAGCCTTCTGAATTCGTAAAAATCGGATTAATCATATTCTTCTCCTGGTATTGGAATAAATATCAGGAGAAGATGAATATGCCGGTCATGATAGGAATTGCAGCCGGACTTGCTGCAGCTCCTATCGGGCTTATTTTTGCAGAACCAAACCTGTCAACCAGTCTTGTGGTCACCATCATCATTCTTTGTATGGTATTTTCCGCAGGAATCAGCTACCGCTGGATCTTTGGAGTGCTTGCAGTAATCATACCTGCAGGCGCGCTTTTTATATTCCTGCTGACAAAGGGACTAATTCCTTTTATTCATGACTACCAGGCGCGGCGTATTCTAGCATGGATTTACCCGCATGCGGAGCAATATGCAGAAAATCTGTATCAGCAGAAAAATTCAATCATGGCAATCAGTTCCGGACAGCTTCAAGGGAAGGGACTTTTTAATACGACTATCGCATCTGTAAAAGATGGGAATTTCTTATCAGCCGGGGAAACTGACTTCATTTTCGCCATTATTGGCGAGGAAATGGGGTTTCGAGGCAGTGTAATCATCATTCTCATACTTGCTCTTGTTGTATTTGAATGCCTTTATATGGCATCCCGTGCCAAAGACTTATCAGGCAGACTGATATGTACGGGCATGGCAGCTTTGATTGGTTTCCAGGCATTTGCCAATATAGCAGTGGCTACACAGATTTTCCCAAATACAGGCCTCCCGCTTCCTTTTATCAGTTCGGGAGTCAGCTCGCTTATTAGTATTTTCATTGGTATGGGGCTGGTGCTTAATGTTGGATTGCAACGCAAAATTGGTAATTAATAGGAGGTATATCGTTATGAATATAGGATTAGTTGCACATGATTCTAAGAAAAAACTAATGCAGAATTTCTGCATTGCCTACAGAGGCATTTTAAGTAAGCATATGTTATATGCAACCGGCACAACGGGACGTTTAATCGAAGAGGTAACCAATTTAAACGTTCATAAGTATCTTGCTGGACATTTAGGCGGAGAACAGCAGCTTGGATCTCAGATTGAACACAATGAGATTGATCTGGTGATCTTTTTAAGAGACCCACTGACTCAAAAATCTCATGAGCCGGATATTGTTAATATTATGAGAACCTGTGATATGCATAATATTCCCCTTGCTACCAATTTAGCTACTGCAGAGCTATTAATCAAATCTCTGGAACGTGGCGATTTGGAATGGCGTGAGATGTACAAATAAAGAGGTATTACTTGTGAAGAAAAAAGCTTTAGTAATTTCAGGCATCCTCTCAGTCTCTGTACTGTTAAGCGGGTGTTCCGGTCTGCGTAAGCTTGACAACCCTTATGTGTATTCAGAAAGAACGGCTCTCTATGAAACTGGCAGTAATACGGGTAAAGCGAGCACATTCGCCCAGGATCTTTGTGTGGTTCCAGATGATGTGGTCAGCCAGGATAATAAAGTAACAGCGGAAGCAGCCGCTGTTTTTGACCTTACAAACGGGACCGTACTCTTTGCTAAGAATCCTTTTGAACGGATGTATCCAGCCAGTATTACAAAAACCATGACCGCTCTTGTAGCCCTAAAATATGGCAATCTGTCAGATGAAATCACCGTGACTAAGAATGCTGTAATTACTGAGGCTGGCGCAAGCTTATGTGGCATAAAGCCAGGTGATAAGCTTACATTGGAACAGCTTTTATACGGACTTATGCTTCCTTCTGGTAATGATGCAGGAGAAGCCATCGCAGAGCATATTGCAGGCGGAACAGAAGCCTTTTCCAAAATGATGAACGAAGAAGCTCAAAGGATCGGAGCGACTGGAACTCATTTTATGAATCCTCATGGATTAAATAATGAAGACCATTATACTACGGCTTATGATTTATACTTAATATTTCATGAGGCCCTAAAATACCCGGAATTTCGAAAGATTATCGGTACAGACCGATATACTACCACCTACCAGGATAAAGCTGGAAGCCCCGTAAATGTTACCTGGAAAGACACCAACCGGTATCTGACTGGAGAACGCAAAATGCCAGAAGGACTTACCGCTCTTGGCGGCAAGACAGGGACAACCCAGGCAGCCGGAAGCTGTCTTATTATGGGTAGCTCAGATTCCTCAAAGCATGAATATATTACAGTAGTATTGAAGGCTTCCACCCATACAACTCTTTACGATAATATGACTAATTTATTAAATAAAATAGCAGAATAATCATTGCCTTTCTTATGAATTTGTACTATAATTAGATTAATCCGAATAAACTTTTTATACAAATTAAATAACGCAAGGAGGAGATTGCTATGGTGCAGATAATAGCGGGGAAAAAGGGTAAGGGAAAGACGAAGCATCTGTTAGACAGAGCGAATTTCGCTGTAAAAGACTCAAAAGGCTCTATTGTGTATTTGGACAAAAGCTCTAAACACATGTATGAGTTAAGCAACAAAATCCGTCTCATTAATGTGAATGAGTATCCGATAACATCCAGCGAAGGATTTATTGGTTTTATCTGTGGTATCATATCTCAGGATCATGATTTGGAAATGATGTTTTTTGACAGTTTTTTGAGGCTGGCCTGTTTGGAGGGAGAAGACATATCTGAGACCATTGCAACTTTGGAAAAAATCGGTGAAAAGTATCACGTAACTTTCGTTCTAAGCGTTTCAATTGATGCGGAACATCTGCCTGAGAACGCTAAGGCCGATGTGATTGTTTCATTATAATCATAGATAATAAACAGGGGGCTGGATAACGGTCCCCTTTATTTTTCTTGAATTTTTAAGAGTTTCCTTTTATAATGGATAAAAGGAGAGGAGGCGTCAGGTTGGCAAAGCAAAAGGCATCGCGGCCAGTAAAACAGGCTGCTAAACCAAAGAAGAGTAAAAAAATCATCCGGTACCGACGGCCTCTGAATATCAATGTTGGCATGATCATCTTTGCGCTGATTTTTGTTTATATGGTGTTCAGTGTAACCGCTTACTTCCGAAGAGATAAAATTACATTTTATGAGGTACAGGAAGGAAGCATCGTTAATAATAAGAATTATACGGGTATTATTCTCCGTCAGGAGGAAGTAAAGAATACAGACCGTGCAGGTTATGTGAATTATTATGTGAGAGAAGGCAAAAGGGCATCGAATGGTACCAGAATATATTCCATTGATGAAACTGGAAGCATTGCAACTTTTCTTGCAGAGAACGGTGAGGATAAAGCAGCATTAAAGCCTGAAAATTTATCCGGACTGAAAAAGCAGTTGACCTCATTCAGTTTAGCATACAACAGCGATCGTTTCCAATCGGTTTATGATACGAAGCTATCTATGGATGCAGAGATTCTGGAGTATATGAATTTTAATAGTCTGGACAACCTTGGTGATAAGATGGATAAGGCTGGTGTTAATTTCCAGCAGGTGAAATCAGATCAGGCAGGAATTGTTTCCTATGGCATCGATTCCTATGAGTCACTGGATCCCTCAGCCATATCTGAGGAGTCATTTGACCGAAGTAAGTATACAAAAAACATAACCAAATCTGGAAGTCTCATTGAAACGGGAGTTCCTGTTTTTAAGCTCATTACCTCTGATTTGTGGTCAGTGGTATTTCCGTTAGCAGAAGAGGATGCGAAGACATACGGAGATAAGACAAGCCTTACGGTACAATTCTCTGGACATGATCTTAAGATTCCTGGTAAATTCTCTGTTATTACTGGTACGGATGGGAAAGCTCTAGGTAAACTTGATTTTGATAAATATATGGTTCAATTTGCTTCTGACCGTTTTATAGACTTTGAGATTGTCTCAGAACGAACGGATGGCCTTAAGATACCAGTGACTTCTGTAACCAAAAAAGACTTTTACCTTATTCCTATGGATTATATGACACAAGGCGGAGATAGCACAGTAACAGGCTTTAATAAAGAGGTCTATTCTCAGTCTGGTACCTCTGTCGTCTTTGTGCCTACTGAAATTTATTACTCCGAAGGCAATAATTATTATGTTGAGATGAATGAAAAAGACGGATATAAAGCCGGTGATTATATCGTCAAATCCAATTCTACCGATCGGTATCAGATTGGGCCAAGTGCTTCCTTGCAGGGCGTATATAATATCAACAAAGGATATGCCGTTTTTAAACAAATTGATGTCTTGTCATCCAATGATGAGTACTATACAATTAAAAAGAATATGACCTATGGACTGGCTGTTTATGATCATATTGTGTTAAATGCGAAAACGGTCAACGAAGGGGAATTAATATATCAATAAGAGGTGATGATTTTGATACTTGAAAATCTTGATGAAGTAAATAAAAGAATCCTATCCGCATGCGAGAAAGCGGGAAGAGATCCAAAAGAAGTAACTTTGATCGCAGTAAGTAAAACAAAACCTTCTTCTATGATCGAAGAGGTGTATGGGGCTGGTGTCCGTGCTTTTGGAGAAAATAAAGTACAAGAGCTATGTGAAAAGCATAAAGAACTTCCACAAGACATCAACTGGCATATGATTGGTCATTTGCAGCGTAATAAAGTAAAACAGATACTTGGAAAAACAGTACTGATTCATAGTGTTGATTCTATGCGCCTTGCTGAGCAGATTGAAGAAGATGCCGCCAAACTAGACCTGACAGTGGATATCCTGTTAGAAGTAAATGTGGCAGAAGAAGAGAGTAAATTTGGATTCAAACTTGAGGAGACTGAGGACGCTATTTTGAAAATCGCCACATTCCCCCACGTAAGGATAAAAGGTCTCATGACTATTGCACCTTTTGTAGAAAATTCTGAGGAAAATCGCTCCATTTTTAAAAAATTAAGACAATTTTATGTTGACATGCAAAGGAAAAACATTGATAATGTTAATATGAGTATGCTCTCAATGGGTATGACTGGAGACTATGAAATTGCAATAGAAGAAGGTGCTACTCTTGTTAGAGTCGGTACCGGCATTTTTGGTACAAGATATAAGATTGGAGAGAATGAAGTATGAGCATTTTAGGCAAACTGATGGATAGCATGCGCTTAAATGATACAGACGATGACGATGATTACTATTTAGACGATGACTACGAGGATGAGAAAGACAAACCCGCGAAAAAAACACTCTTTTCCAAAAAGACAGATGATAATTACTACGATGAAGAAGAGGAATATGAACAGAAGCCTCGTTTTCTGTCTCGTTCTCCCAAGGTAGTGCCTTTGAAGCAATCAAGAACTATGGAAGTATCAATGATTAAACCTACTTCTATTGAAGATGCAAAAGAAATATGTGACCATATGCTGGCTGGAAAAGCGGTTGTTCTTAACATGGAAGGAATTCATACAGAGGTGGCTCAAAGAATTATTGATTTTACATCAGGCGCCACTTATTCCATGAATGGCAATCTGCAAAAGATATCAAACTACATATTTATAGCGACTCCAGAATCAGTTGAGTTGTCCGGAGACTTCCAGGACTTACTTAACAGCGGAAGCTTGGATATGGGCGGTATGAATCTACGTCTTTAGATAGGTTTTTAAAAGCAATAGAATATATTATGGTACAAGCAGACGATTTTCCGTTATATTCACTTGTTGATTGCAAAGCCCCAAAGCCAAGCGAAAGTGAAAAGGAAAATTGTTTGCTTTCTTCCATAGTATAGGAAAACAAAATTTACGACGGAGGATTGCATCATGAGTGATAGAATTCCGGTGCATATGAATGGAGCCTTTCAGTACGACATTGTCATGGCTATGACATTTGACGGACTGGAGAGGGAATTGAATCAGTTTAACCTAAAGGGGCGCAGAATCTGCATTGTTACAGATTCCAATGTGGCGTCTCTTTATTTAAAGGAAGTAGAGACGATTGTCTCTCGTTGCTGCCGAATAACCTCTCATTTTATATTTCCCGCAGGTGAGGAAAACAAGAACCTTGATACTGTCCGAAACTTATATAACACTCTTATTGAACAGCAGTTTGACCGCCACGATTTGCTCCTGGCATTAGGCGGCGGTGTCGTAGGAGATTTGTGTGGCTTTGCAGCCGCAACTTATTTAAGGGGTATTTCCTTTGTTCAGGTTCCAACTACCTTGTTATCACAGGTGGATTCAAGTATCGGTGGTAAGACTGGTGTGGACTTTGACGCATACAAGAACATGGTAGGCGCGTTTCATATGCCTAAGCTTGTGTATACCAATATATCCGCATTAAAAACTCTTTCTGACGATCAATTTTCATCTGGTATGGGAGAGGTCATTAAGCATGGATTAATTCGGGATGCATCCTATTACCAATGGCTGAAAGAGCATTCTCTTATGATCCAACAAAGAGATTTGGAGCATCTTAAAGAGATGGTACGTATCAGTAACCACATTAAGCGAGAGGTGGTTGAAAAGGATCCTACGGAACAAGGCGACCGGGCTCTTTTAAACTTAGGTCATACCTTGGGACATGCCATTGAAAAACTCTCTGATTTTAAGCTTCTTCATGGCCATTGTGTGGGACTTGGATGCATTGCAGCCATGGCGATGTCCGTAAACAAAGGCATGATACCAGATGACGAGCTAGAAAGACTGAATGAGGTTATGAACGCATTTCATATGCCTGTGTCTGTCAAGGGCCTTACGGCTCATGACATCGTTGGGCTCACAAAGAATGATAAAAAGATGGATTCCGGAACGATCCGGTTTATCCTGTTAGAACAGATTGGAAAAGCATACGTTGATACTTCTGTTACAGATGCAGATATGTCTGATGGGCTTTTACCGATCTTAGCATAAGGAGATTTTATGAATCAGAAGACAAAACTAATCATTGGACTAATTATCGGATTTTTTGGAGCAATTGGGTTAGACCAGTGGACCAAACTCCTTGCAGTTAAGCATCTTATGAATCAAAATGCCCATAATATTTGGACAGGAGTCTTTGAATTGTTATATTCAGAGAATCGGGGGGCAGCCTTTGGTATGCTTCAGGGGAAACAGTTCTTTTTCTTGATCGTAGCCCTAGTGGTGTTATCAGCCGCATTGTTTGCGGTAATTCGTATGCCTGCTAACAAGAAATATATGCCTTTGCATCTCATCGCCATGTTCTTATCCGCAGGCGCGGTAGGAAACATGATTGATCGTTTTACAAGGGGATATGTTGTTGATTTTCTTTACTTTAAATTAATTAATTTCCCTATTTTCAATGTTGCAGACTGCTATGTGACCATATCCATGTTCTTTTTTATTATTTTGTTTTTCTTTTATTATAAAGAAGAAGATTTATCATGTCTTAGCTTTGGAAAAAAGGAGGCACGATAGTGGATCTGGAATTTACCGTAACAGCAGAAGAAGCAGGTATTCGGATTGACCGGTACTTGTCTGACCAGTGCAGCCAGGTCTCCCGTTCTTATTTGCAGAAGTTGTTAAAGGAAGAATCCGTTCTTGTGAACGAAAAGCCAGTAAAAAGTAACTATAAAGTTGGATCCCTGGATAAGATACAACTATTTATTCCAGAGGCCGTAGAGCTGGAAATAGAAGCAGAAGATATACCTCTGGACATTATTTATGAGGACAAGGATATTATTCTTATTAATAAGCCAAAAGGCATGGTAGTGCATCCGGCTGCTGGTCATTATAGCGGGACCTTAGTCAATGGCTTAATGTCTCATTGCAAGGAGGACTTATCCGGTATCAATGGTGTTATGCGTCCTGGAATCGTTCACAGAATTGATATGGATACGACTGGTGTCCTCATTGTATGTAAAAATGATGTGGCCCATAATTCCATAGCGGAACAATTAAAAGAACATTCTATTAAAAGAAAATATTTTGCGGTGGTGCATGGTGTTTTAAAGCAAGATGAGGGCACGGTAAATGCACCGATCGGCCGTCATCCAGTCGATCGTAAAAAGATGAGTATTAACGAAAAGAATGGAAGAGAAGCGGTTACTCATTACCGGGTTCTCGAACGGTTCCGTCAATTCACCTATATAGAATGCCAGCTTGAGACAGGCCGGACCCACCAGATCCGGGTTCATTTGGCAAGCATTGGGCATCCTTTGTTAGGGGATTCCGTATATGGTCCTGCAAAATCACCCTATCGCTTGAATGGACAGACTCTTCATGCAGGAGTCCTAGGCATCATTCACCCAAGAACAGGAGAGTATATGGAGTTTTCTGCCCCTCTTCCTGATTATTTTGAAGACTTATTACGGAAATTACGAACCACTTAGATGATTGTCTAAGTGGCTTTTTTTCCTTCCAGGAAACTGTTAATTTTTATTGATATTGTAGATTTTTCAGACTCCTTGATGTATAATATTACTATCAGATAACTGGAAGGAGTGATCCATATGTATAAACATCCGGTAATTACAATTGGGAGACAATGCGGAAGTTCGGGAAAGCTTATAGGTCAGAAGCTGGCAGAGGAATTAGGGATCAAATGCTACGATAAGGAATTGCTGGCACTCGCCTCTAAAAAGAGTGGGTTTAGTGAAGAATTATTTCAGTCTCACGATGAAAAACCAACCAACAGTTTTTTATATTCTCTGGTTATGGACACCCATTCTTTAGGCTTTACCACCTCCGGCTATATGGATATGCCAATCAACCATAAATTGTTTCTGGCACAGTTTGAGACCATCAAAGAGCTTGCCTTAGAAGAGCCCTGTGTCATCGTTGGCAGATGTGCAGACTATGCACTTTCAGACTATCCCAATCTTATCTCAGTATTTGTTTCTGCAAAAGATGAAGATAAAATTCATTCGTTAAAAGAACTATATCAGATCGATGACGCAAAAGCCAAGGATCTCATGGTAAAGACAGATAAAAGACGATCTAGCTATTATAACTATTATTCCAGTAAAAGGTGGGGAGACGTAAGAAGCTATGATCTTTGTGTCAACAGCAGTTCTGTGGGCATAGACGGCGCTGTAAGAGTCATCAAATGCTTTGTAGAAGAGAAGATGAGTCAGTTGAAGTAAATTGATTATTTATTATAAATAGTAAAACGGACATTTCCAGTTATAGCTGAAAATGTCCGTTTTTTTATAGAAATAATACTATTTATTCCACGGTTACGGATTTAGCCAGATTTCTTGGCTGATCCACATCCAGGTTCTTACCTACAGACGCATAATAAGCAATCAACTGAAGAATAACAGCAATTGGGAATACAGTGAATCTGTCGTTAATGTCAGGAATGTTAATCTGAATATCGGAAACGCCATTATCTACCTGGGCATTTTCCTTTGTCAGAAGAATTACAAATGCTCCTCTGGCTTTGACTTCCCTAATATTTGAAATGGTCTTAGCAAATACTTTTTCCTGAGTGGCAATAGCAATGACTGGAACCTGGTCCGTAATAAGGGCTATGGTACCATGTTTTAATTCTCCAGCAGCGTATGCTTCTGCGTGAATATAAGATATCTCCTTTAATTTTAATGCTCCCTCAAGAGAGAATGCATAATCAAGTCCACGCCCGATAAAAAACGCATCTGGCTTTTGAATCAAGTGACTTACTAAGTCTTTCACCACTTCTTTTTTATCAAGCATAGCTTCCATAGCTGGAATTGCATCAAGCAGCTCCTTCATAAAATCCTTTGCTTCGTCCTCGCTATAACACTCCCTCACATAAGCCAACCGGCATCCAATCATATAAAGAGCCGCTAACTGTACAGAGTAAGCTTTTGTACTAGCCACTGCAATTTCAGGACCTGCATGAGTGTAAAGAACATAATCACTTTCTCTTGCTATGGTAGACCCTTTTACATTGACCACTGAAAGAGTTTTTGCACCATAATGTTTTGCAAGACGAAGGGCAGCTAATGTATCAATGGTTTCTCCAGACTGGGAGATAATGATAACCAGAGTTTTATCATCTACAAGTGGCTCCTCATAGCGAAATTCCGATGCAATGGAAACAGTCACAGGAATCCGAAGAAGTGGCTCTATAAGCGCTCTGGCAGCCATTCCTGCGTGCATAGCGGTTCCGCAGGCAACAATGTGAATCTGGGAGCAGTCCTTTAACACGTGATCCGGAATCTGGTCGTCAGTAAAATCAGGAAGCCCTTTGACCAAACGTGGGAGAATGGTATTCTTTAAAGCATCTGGCTGCTCGTGAATTTCTTTTAACATAAAATGTGGAAATCCGTTTTTCATAGCGGATTCTATATTCCAGTTTACTTCCAAAATCTCTGGCTGCTGTTCGTTCCTCTCCAGATCATATAATTGAGTCTGATAAGAGGTAAGTTTAACAATATGATTTTCTGGTATTACAAAGTATTGTCTGGTATAAGGAATAAGAGCAGTCAAATCTGATGCCAGGAAAGAGCCTGAGCGAGTGTAAGCGGCCACTAGAGGACTTACATTACGTATCGCATAGATTTCCCCTGGATGATCTTCAAACATCATGCAGAAGCTGTAAGAGCCCTTTAAGTGACTCACAAGCTTTGCGATGGCTTCCATAGGATCACCTTCATAAAGGCTATCCAGCACCCAGGCAGCAACTTCCGTATCCGTCTCAGAAGATAATTTATCCTCCAAATGAAATTCAGTTGTAAGCTGATGATAATTTTCTATAATTCCATTATGAACTAAAATAACCCGCCCAGCTCTGTGAGGGTGAGCATTTTCCGTGGTTACTCCACCATGGGTTGCCCATCTTGTATGTCCAAGGCCACAATGAGATTTCTCAGAAAAATCTTTGCATCCTTCTTTTAAATTCGATACTTTTCCAGTATGACGAATGACACGTATCTGAGAGTTCTCCATGCAAAGTGCAATACCTGCACTGTCATAGCCACGGTATTCCAACTGGGAGAGTCCCTCCAGCAATATATTCTTTGAGTCCAAAGGTCCAGTATATCCAATAATTCCACACATAATTTATAATCTCCTTATATTTTCATTTTAAAATTGCACAGATAAAAAATGGCAAACAAAAAAAACAGGCTGTCTGTTTCATTTTTATAGGCAGCTCTTATCATTTATCAACTTGTAAGTCTCCGGTTCCAGCATGTTTGTTTTGCAGTTACCTGCATATTTCATGTTGGATCACACGCCCGGAGGGCATGGAAAGGCATCCGCCGAAAATTCGATAACCTTTCACCTCGTTAACCTTTGGTACCGTCTTTAAAGAAAAACGTTCACGTTCGTACCAGCAGGTGCATGGCGCTTAGCTTTGCTATAAAAAATTTATCCTCCTTTATAAATTTAGTTTATTATATCCTCTGTTGGTTTGTGAGTCAATACCATGATTTACATTCATTTTACGAAATTAATCTATTTGATTTTACATCTTTCCCTTAAAATAGATTATAGGATGAGCAAAATAGGACATATATCCCTATCTTATCCAAATACGATATTATAAAACACAAAACATCTGGTAGCAGAAGATATGCTATCACAACAGTAGATTAGAAAGGATAATAACTATGATACGATTAGTCGCATCTGATATGGATGGAACACTTTTAAACCGTTATGGTAAAGTTTCTTTATGGAACAGAAATGCAATTAAAGCACTGGAACAAAAAAATGTGGGCTTCGTCGTGTGTACAGGACGAAATTATGAAGATGCTTATACCCCCTTGGCAGAAGCCGGCATTCACTGCGATATCATTTGTATGAATGGTGCTGCCGTTTTTAATAAAAAGGGACAAAAGCTTAGAAATCAACCTTTATTTCATAGCCAGGTGGCACGTATTCTTGATATCTGCCGTCCTTATTCTGTACTTTTTGATTTTATGACTGAAGCAGGCAGTTGTACCATAACCAGCCGTGAGGAACTAAAGAAAAGCTTTGAAAACAGAGTATTTCTCTCCATGGTAGCAGACGAGTTGTCCTATGAGACCATAGAAAGCCGCTTTCAATTTATAACTGAGGAATCGCTTTTTCATACCGGAACAGATATTTTCAAAATGTCAGTCGTACACGAAAATCCCGCAGTTTTGGAGCAGATTCGCCATCATCTAAAGAAAGAAGAAGGTATTTCCATTGCATCATCTGCTTCAACTAATTTGGAATTAACTCACGAAATGGCTCAAAAAGGTTCAGCTCTAATGGAGTATGCCATAAAATCAAAGATTCACCCACGAGAAATACTTGCACTTGGTGACAGTGAAAATGATCTGTCCATGTTAGGGCTTCCCATTGGATACTCCATTGCTATGGAAAATGCCTCTGACGCTGTTAAGCGCTGTGCAAAAATCATTACTAGAACCAACGATGAAGATGGTGTTGCACTTGCCATTGAAGCCCTTATTTTATCAAAAGAAGCTGCGGTTAGCTAGACCCATCCTATCTTAATAAACTCTTAAATCTTTTTCTCTGTATTTTACGGTCTTATTATGCTATAGTTCTATTTTAGAAGAAAATTACAGGAATGATAGCAGATGAATTTAAACAAAGCCGTTAAAATACAGATTTCAGCCGCCATAATTATGGCTCTTTTGGGAGGTAGCTTATGCAAATTCTCTCAATCTTATATATCCAATTATGATAAACCAATTACAGGGAACAAAGTGTTTAAAGCAAGTGTGTTACCAATGGGGAACACCAAAGCTTGGAACACCGCAGTAAAAGAAGATGACAATCAGTTGGAGACCCCAACTGCTTTTGTTCCATCCCTTACTACATTTAATCTTGCATTCCTTTATGGTGAAGGCGATGCTACAGAAGAGAGCCTTGGAGCAGAAGCCGCACAGGAGTTGTCTCTTAAGGACTCTGCCTGGCTCGCCTCTATCTATCAGATTGCGGATGAAAGTCCTGAGAAGATAGCCCAAAAGCTTAACATACCAGATGCTCCCTTAAAGGGACTCTCGTTTCAGAAAGTGGATATCTCTTTTTATAATGAAACAGGGCAGAAAATTCCACCTAAGTCTAACATCCAGGAAATCATGTCCCTGGCCAATACATATTTTTACTATGCTGCTCCAACTGATTATAATGCGTTTTTAGACTATAGCAGCCAGCTATGGGAGCATTCTCATGACATTCAATATTCCATTAGCGATGTATATTACTGCGATGGCACCCTTGAAGGAAACCTTGTAAGTCCTATTGAATCTGTTCCTGCAACACCATCTGAGGCAGTACCATCTTATCCCACAGTGGAAGATGAAACAGAAAAAGCTAAAGAGATTGGTCCAGGCATTACAAACAAGGAAGATGAGACAACCGTAGAAGCAGAATTACCAGAGGAAACTGAGGTCATAAAACAAAATGCATGTCAAGGGCATGTAGACCTTCATGTTAAGGCTGTGATCTCAGGACTTTCTGTCTCAAAAAATGGACTGTTTTCTTTAGATACTATGGGTAGCCAGATTAATGATTCAATCAAATGGCCCGGATGGACGTCAGAAACAAAAGAATATGCAACAAGTCTTGCGGATCAAAATTGGACAGAAGCTTACGGTCTTACACTTAACCCTGCTTTTATTACAAATCCTCTGTCTTATGAAGAGATTAAAGATTATATGAATCGGCTTCCCGACTCACTTTCACAAAACAGAACGAAGCTGATTTATTACGCCTTATCCTCTGTTGGAAGAGTGCCATACTATTGGGGTGGAAAGCCGGCTTGTTCCGGCTATGAGAATAATGATTTTGGTGCCTTAGCTTCTCCTGATGAGAAGGGAAGAAACTTAAAAGGACTTGATTGCTCCGGGTGGATAAGTTGGATCTATTGGTCTGCCATTCAAAAACGTCTTTCCTCAGAAAGCACAGGAGGGCTGGCTTCTTTAGGAACCCCCATTAAAAGAGAAGAACTACAACCTGGAGATATTATTCTGAAAACAGGAGACGAAGGTCATGTGGTAATGTTTCTTTGTTGGGAGAGTGATGGAGATATGACTGTAATACACGAATCAAGTGCCCTAGTGGATAATGTGACTGTAACCAAAATGAGTGCAAACTGGCCTTATGTCAGAAAGTTGATCGACTGATAAAATTAAGAGAAAAGCAAGAACTTTCATATGTTTTTCTGTTAGAATAAAAAGAAGTCTGCCTAAGACAAATTGGGAAAGGATTGATCATTCAGTCATGAATAATGAAGATGAATTAGATCGAATGCGCGCCCGCAAGAACCATAAGAATGGTTCCAGCGGCAGAAGTGAAGCAGGACGGTCATCACAGAATAAACACCCCCAGCAAGCAGCGAAGGGGAATCGAGTCTATTACAGCGATGGAGATGGAAGAAATCCCAGAGCCCGATATACGGGATCTTCAAATCCCCCAAAACACAATACAAAGAAAAAGAAAAAGCGCAAACATAAACGGCGCATCATACTAATAGAAATAGCAGCACTGATCCTAATTCTTTTTGCCGGATTTTTTATGCTAAAACAACGGACCCACCAAAAAGGTTTTTGGACCATTGCAGTTTTTGGCGTGGATTCCAGAGATGGTAAACTGGATAAAGGCGCTTTATCTGATGTTATAATGTTATGTAATATCAACAAGGCCACTGGAGAGATTAAACTGGTATCTGTTTACCGTGATACTTATTTGAAGATTAACAGTAAAGGGACTTATCATAAAATCAATGAGGCTTATTTTAAGGGTGGACACAAACAGGCAATTGAAGCTCTTAATGAAAATCTGGATCTGAACATCGATGATTATGCCACATTTAACTGGAAGTCCGTAGCGGATGCCATTAACATCTTAGGCGGCATTGACCTGGAAATAACAGACTCCGAATTTGCTTACATAAATGGTTTTATTACTGAGACGGTAAACTCCACTGGAGTTGGTTCTCATCAGTTAAAACGTGCCGGCATGAATCACCTGGATGGGGTACAAGCAGTGGCATATGCAAGACTTCGACTGATGGATACAGACTATAATCGAACGGAACGTCAGCGTAAAGTTGTAAACCTAGCAATGGAGAAAGCAAAGAGCGCAGATTTATCAACACGAAGCACTTTAGTAGCCGCAGTATTTCCTCAGGTTTCTACCAGCATTGGTGCTAATGATGTTCTTTCTATTGCGAAAGGAATCAAGAACTATCATATTGGTGAGACCAGCGGATTCCCATTTTCCCGTACCGCAATGAAAATCGGAAGAATGGATTGTGTCATTGCAACCACATTAGAAAGCAACGTAATACAGCTTCAGCAGGTTTTATATGGTATAACCGATTATAAACCATCATTGACTGTTAAGAATATCAGCGGAAAAATAGCCAAAGAAAGCGGTCTTACCGAGCCTGGACAAAATGCACCTACTGGTGGTGGATCTGGTAGCAAGAAGAAAAAAACTTCTTCCCCTAAGGAAACAGCTTCGCAGCAAACCGAACCTTCTGTAGAGACTACTGCCGAGACAACACCAGAAACAACTGCTGATAAGGTAGAGACTACACCAGTAGAAACAAAGCAGGAGAGTACGGAATCTCCAACAAACCCAGACGGCAGCCTGATCGGACCAGGAGCAGATACAAAGGGTAATGAAGGAAAAAAGAACGATAAGAAGAAAGATAAAGATAAAAAAGAAACAAAAGAAGAAACAGAAGCAATAGAAAATCCAGGAGAACAAAATAATCCTGAGCAAGAAGTGGAAAATGGTCCTGGTATTTAGTAAATTCAAAATATATAAGTATAATAGGAAGAAAACGCGCGGATTAGATTTATCTGTGCGTTTTCTTCCTATTTTTGATACAAAAAAGTGGATTCATAATTTGAAATATAAAACACCTTATGTTATGATATAAGCAAATAATATTGAAATGGGGGATATATTATATGGATACGAGGGGTATTAGCAGGAGACTAGGAGTGGTGTCAAAAAAGATGGGGAGAGTTGTTTTATTTATAGCTGCAATTTTAATAATTGGATCTATAGAGACAAACTATTCTGGAGGTGTTATAACTGCTCAGGCACATTCTGGGCGAACAGATGCGAATGGTGGGCATCGTGATAATAAAAACGCAAGTGGTCTAGGCAGCTATCATTATCATCATGGTTATTCCGCTCATTTACATCCAAATGGTGTGTGTCCTTACGATAATAGCAATGTAACGACTTCAACGAAAGCTTCTACACAGACCTCAAACTCTAATTCAAGCGCAGTACCAGAAAAGAAAGTGGAACCAACTTTAAAATTAGATGATTATAGCCTGGTATTTGAAGTAACTTACTATTATAATAATAATACTGATTTACAGTCAACCATAGGAAATGGTGGGCAAAAGCTACTTGAGCATTTTGTTAATAATGGTATGGCTGAAGGGCGAAAAGGATCTGATAATTTTGATGTGAAGATTTATAAAGAGAATAACAAAGACTTAGAAACAGCTTATGGGGATAACTTGAAGAAATATTATGAGCATTTTTTAGAAACTGGTCATAAAGAGAACCGAATACATAATTAATTATTATTATAGATAGTTATTTGATTTTGGTTTATGGAAATGGTCTATGAGAAAATATACTGTATTGAAGCTCTGTAAAGATTAAATAATAAGTTGTATATTGTTTTGATTATATTATTGTGAGAGACAAGAGATAGAAGGCAGTTTATAGGAGTGTATAGATATAGGATAAATAATTAATAATGGTTAAAAAACTTAATTTGAAAGTGACATCCAACTATGCGCGAAAGTCTAGTTTAACGAATAGTTGGATAAGATTAATACTTTTTTATCTTATCCAACTATTCGTTAAACTTATACAATTACCTATTTACTGTATCTTGCAATCTCAGATGTTTAACTTTCAGTAAGGCATCTCATCTCTTTAACTATTATTAAAACATACATACACTCCTGGATACTGCAGGTTAATTGCATTAGTAATTCTTTAATTATTAAATTGCGTTTTAGAGTTTAATCCAGCCTTCTAAAATCATTTGACATTTGATCAATTACATAAATTTGATTCTAAAACTACTAATTATAAATACATAAAAGAAATGAGGCAAAATGTGAGTACTCCACTATCCTATCACCAGCAAAAAGACATAGACAATGTAAAACACCTTCGTGAGTTAATTAAAGAACTCCCCAGGTTCTGTGGAGACTTTTTCCGAGGCATTGAACCACGCACCTCATCTCGAACACGAATTGCATATGCCTATGATCTAAAAGTTTTTTTTGATTTTTTAAAGAAAGAAAATCCTGCATTGTGTAAAGCAGACATACAAAACATAACCCTGGATCACCTTGACAATCTAAAAGTTGTTGATATTGAAGAATATATGGAATATCTTAAATATCGATTTAATGATAAAAACCAACAAGTCACCAATAAAGAACGCGGCATCATGAGAAAAATATCATCTCTAAAAAGCTTCTATAATTATTATTACCGAAACGAACGAATTCAAAACAACCCTGCCGCATTAGTTCAGTTACCAAAGCTTCATGAGAAGGATATTATTCGTTTGGATGTAGATGAGGTTGCTCTCCTGCTCGATGAGGTGGAAAATGGTGAAACTTTAACAGATAAACAAAAAGCTTATCACGCCAAAACAAAGGTAAGGGATCTAGCACTTCTGACATTGCTACTTGGTACAGGAATCCGAGTTTCTGAATGTGTGGGGCTTGATGTAGATGATATTGATTTTAAAAATGGTGGCATTCGAATTGTTAGAAAAGGTGGCAAGGAGGTTATGGTTTATTTTGGCACAGAGGTTGAAGATGCCCTTCTGGATTACCTGGAAGAACGTAAAATGACCATTGCTGAGGAAGGTCATGACAAGGCCCTCTTCCTCTCTCTTCAAAAAAAGCGGATTGCTGTTCGTAGTGTGGAAAATCTAGTAAAAAAATATTCCAGGTTAGTTGCTCCCTTAAAAAAAATCACCCCTCATAAACTCCGTAGTACTTATGGAACTAGTCTTTATAAGGAAACTGGGGATATTTACCTAGTAGCAGATGTGCTTGGCCATTCAGACGTGAATACTACAAAGAAACATTATGCTGCACTGGAAGATGAACGACGAAGAAGCGCTAGAAATAAGGTGAAATTACGGGAGTAGTTGAGCATGTGAACAAATCTCTGTACAAAAATAATTAAATTTAACTAAAGTGATTTTATCATTAATAATAAGTAGATTTAGATATATAAAAGTGCTTTTGGCACTCTCGGCTCCCCTAATCCCCTCACCCATGAAGGGCTTAGGGGAGCTTTTGTACTTATTTCTTTTCGCTGTAAAAACCGTTTCTAAATTTCTGATCTATTCTGGCAAAAAATACAGTCAGTTTCGCTCCTTTCACGCTAATCTAATGGATTTTCTATGTTTTCAATTATTTCTTCTTTATCACAATGTTTTAAAAAGAAATAAAACGTCGAATCAGTTATATTAACAGTACGTTGAGAAACATCATAATCAAATAATGGTGGTTGAATTTTCTTGGATGCTTGCAATTTTGCTAAACTACTCAATAGATATCCCATATCACTTGGTCTTATATCATCACCTCTGTGATGGAGGCTTTTAATTATTTCTTCTATTTTTTTACGCTGTATACCCATTAAAACAGTAGAAAAATCTGTACTTAAAATTGCAATAACAAAGTAATATGGCAAAAAGAGGGGTTTCTTCTCCTTATCCTTAATATCTCTTTGGCCTTTTGCAATAGCTTCTAGTGCACGAACATGCCTTGATGAATAATCATCACATTTAGCAGTAATAGCATGATCAAGTGTCTTCTGATCAATAATATATTTTCTAATATCTTGTTTCTGTAGTATACCATTTTCTATGCACAATCGTTTTAATAATTCCTGAACTACCCCAATACTCCCAAGCGATTCTTTACAGAGCCTTAGTAAAATATTATCCGAAATTTGAATATTTAATTCTTCTGCCCCTTTTTTTGCAACGCTAATGAATTCTGTATTATCCCATGGCTCAACTGGTATTTCTGCAATCCTATCTTGCAAATCCCCATTAAATTGAATAAGCCTATTCTTCTCTTTCCATACCCCTAAGATTATAAATCTTAATCCTAACTCTTGAAAAGTACGTAAATCGAATGCCAATTGTTTTTGAACATCACTAGAAAGATAATGGAAATCCTCAAGTATGACAATTTTATTGGAATTGGCTTGTTTATATAAATCAAAAATATCTTGTGGTAATTCCAAGTTAAATTCTATCGATTTAAAGGTAAGTTGATGCTCAGTAGCTGCTTTGGTTTTCGCAGATCCTTCGATCTCTGCAGCAGCTAGAAATGGTAATTTGGATTTGATTTTTGCTACAGCACCGATTTCAATTTCTCCACTTTTACTCTTCTGCTTATCCGTTAAAATCTCAATATCAATTTTTCTAAGAATAGCTTTATAAATATCTGAAACTTGACTTCTGGGACTACAACTAACAGCTAAGCAATCATCATATGGCAAATATTTGCTGACTAAAGCGGTTTTGCCTTGTTTTGATGCTCCGTAAACAATGATTTGTTTATCAGATCTTAATGCATTTTCAAATGCTCCATCCACCTCTTGGCGTTCGATATAACTCAGCACAGGTTTTCTACTAACCCCAAAAACATCTTCTAATTTGACCACATTTCATCCTCCACCCGTAACACATTGTCTAATGAATTTATTATACAATACGTGTTACACTTTAACAATAAAAACATAACTATATTAATGTGATAAACAATTCAAAAATCATAATAAGTACAGCTGGATTTTCTAGTATATTTTATAATTATACATAATAATTTTCACAGTAATATGGGTAAAAGTAAATATGTAGTAGAGAAAATACAGAAACACCGCCATTCTGTGCTTATTGTATTTCCTCTACTTTATAAATAATATCTAGTATACATCTGATGTGAAGTAATAGGTATTGTTTACGTCTGTCTCAGCATGGAATGAATTAGAATGTGAAAAAAGGTATTATATTTTTTCATAAACAGCTATAACTCTCTCCGATAATTCAGCGTCTGGCGTAATTTGCAAGTAACTTGTCGCGATATGCTAGTTACAAGATTACATTAGACAGCTATAATGTTATAAGTATCTACTGTAGAAAGTAATTACTATCCAAATAAGTAAACAGGGAAAGGTGGTCCATCTGTATGACATCTCATGCTCGCATCAAAATTACGGCTGGATTTTGGGAAAGTTTACATCAATTAGGGATTGATGCTAATCAGTTAGTTAGAAAAGCACGTCTACCCATTACAATAATTACGGCTCCTTTTGTTACCACTGCTCAATATTTTGCGATCTGGAATGCTTATTCTGATCTTATTGATGATAACGCCAAAGGAATTATAAAGCTTGCGACTGCATTTGAAACAGCCCATTATCCTCCTTCCGTCTTAGCCACATATCATGCTCGTGATTTTCGTGATGCACTAAAGAGAATGGCTCGATACAAGCAACTGTGCCCTCCTGAAAGCTTACGCATTACAGAAGAAGGTGAGGAATGTACCATTGAGTTGGAATGGTTGAATGTTGAACATTCTGGTCCGCCGATTTTGGTTGGTATCACTCTGGCTTTTCTGCTAGAGCTAGGACGCAGGGGGACCGGTCTTCCTTTGACAGCTAAACTAGTTGAATTCTCTGCTCCCATGGGTGATGTACAGGTACTTGGATCTTACTTTGGCTGTAGTATCCAGATCGGTACGAAATGTAATCGCTTAACGTTACATAGAAGAGATTTGGACCGCCCCTTTGTTTCGTACAACGAAGAGTTGTTGGACATTCTAACCCCAACACTTGATAAATCATTGGAGGAGCGACAATGCAGCGTTTCAATTACTAAGATGGCCACGTGGATCATAAAACGTAACCTGATAGGAGTATGTCCAGGTATTAAGACTGTTGCGAATGAGTTAGGGTTGAGTAGTCGTACATTGCAGCGTCGTCTTATTGAAGAAGGTACGAGCTTTAATCATATATTGACACAAATCAGGCATGACCAAGCAATAGAGTATCTGTCAGATTTTGCTCTCGATATGAAAGAAATAGCCTTCATGATTGGTTATGAAGACAAAAATTCATTCTTCCGCGCTTTTCGACTTTGGGAAGGTGATACTCCTTCAAATTGGCGTGCCAAGCATTTGGAGAAAATTGATAAAAGAGGAGAAATATTTTATGGATATGGGATTAAATAATAAAACTGCCTTAGTTACAGGATCAACAAAAGGTATTGGTAAAGCAATTGCCATTGAACTTGCTAAAGAGGGTGTAAATGTACTTATTAATGGGCGAAATTATGAAGAAGTAGAAAGAATTGTAAATGAAATTAAATCAGATTTTCCAGCTACCTCTCCTCAAAATGCAACAGCCGATATTGTAGATTTTCAACAAAGAGAGGCTTTGTTTGAGAAATATCCCAATATTGATATTTTAGTTAACAATATGGGCATTTATGAAATCATGCACTATAATGATGTTGATGATGAAATATGGGAAAAATACTTTCGTACTAACGTCCTTGCTGCAAATGGATTATCTAAATTCTATTTACCTAAAATGTTAAAAAATAATTATGGACGAATTATATTTATTGCTAGTGAAGAGGCAATTATGCCCTCAGGGCAAATGCCTCAGTATTGTATGACAAAATCGATGTTATTGTCATTATCAAAAAGCATATCTAAATTAACAATAGGAACAGAAGTTACAGTCAATACGGTTATGCCAGGACCAACACTATCTGAAAATGTATATCAAATAATTGAGGGGATGTATCTCGATGAAGATTTGACATTTTTAGAAAAGGAAAAGAAATTTATGACTACAAATTTACCTCAATCTGAAATACAGCGTTTTATCAGGCCGATTGAAGTAGGTAGACTTACCACATTTGTATGTAGCCCCTATGCCTCCGCATTTAAAGGTAGCCCTATTCGTATGGATGGTGGAATGGTACCGACTATTTATTAAATATATCATTTTTATTTAATTTCACTATTCCGGCAATCGTCCATCGTATTCTTAATATTTATAATCATTAAGTATATTATTAAACTCTGTTATTACATTTATCTTCCGATTAAAACACTAGAAACAGATGGTTTAAGATTAATCTCCTAAAACGTACAGTTCTGGTTTGTCCAGTCTGTACGTTTTTTATAGAAAAGGGATATCTTGTAGCCGCTAAGCGGTTTCCATTTTATATTATTTCACTGATGCGTAGGAGCCAACTTGAAAATTAGTGATTTTTCCAGTAGCGTACGAGTCATAGCCGCATATTTTCCCATAAGAGCGCATTGTGCCCTCATCAAGATCTTCCACAACCGTACCAATGGTTGGAACTACTTTCTCAAGCCATGTAAACCAATAAAGGTTCTCATCTAATTTCAAATAATAACATCGGTCCGTATCACATAAACCTGACTCAATGCCCTGAGTGCAATGCCAGGTATAGAACTTATCATTCAAATAAATATGCTCATAGACATCGTTGGAACTGTAGCGAAACTGAACGGTTTTACCAATAAGATCAGTCGTAAACTCATGCTTTTGAGTTGCATTTGTAAACTCTTTTCCTATTGAGGCATGTAAAAATGAAGCTGTTACTGAAGTCATAGGCAAGTCTTTCTCTGCACGTGCAAGCTGCGAAACATCTGCCTCTTCTTTTGTTGGTAGAATCGCTACCATAGTTGTAGCTATTTCTTTATGAATATCAACCACTGTTGTCACGGATTGGGTCTGTCCATAAGATTGAATAAAATCAATGATGTAGATACCTTTTCTTGGTGAAACGGCTGAATATACACAGGCATACGTTTCGTCTTCGCCTGGCCCTTGGTATTTAACTTTAAGACATTCTGAATCTAAAAACTTATAAGTTGTAATCTGCCCATCTTCATAAAATAACTTTATTTCTTTACTAACTAGCTCTTCTACCTGATCCAGCTTAAATTCACTGAATCCATTTGATAGTTCTTGTACCGTAGGGAAATTTTTCTCCGCTTGCATAATGAATGCTCCTCACTTTTTATTATATCGGTGTCACGCATTCTATCATATAGTCTCCTGTACCTGGAGAGTCAATTATCAATTTTAATTTTCAGCTTAACTACTGTACTTTCCCTTTTTTCTTCTACTCTTGGTATAATCCATTGTTCTATAAAATTACCCTGTGGTTTCAACTCATTTTTCTCAAGATATTCAGCCAGCACCCTGTAATACTTTTCCTTACAGAAACTATTATCATCAAATACAATACATGCATAGTTCCCTGCCGGTACCTCCTGGTATTTAATTCCCGGTGACTCATTTCTCACGTAGTGACGGATATCAGGATAAAGAAAAATACCATTTTCAAAATATTCTTTTGCCGATGTACTAACACCAAAAACTGCATAAACCTCTGTTTTATTTCCACTTAAAGATAATGCTTTACGAAAATTTATCTCCTGCTCTTCCATCGTATGAGATACCAAAGGATAGCTTAAAAAAGGCTGACTAAACTCTTCCGTAATGAAAACCTTATTATGCTCCACCTGTAGTGTCTGCACGATTAAATCACGGATTCCCGCCATAGAATTACGAGCCTTTAATAAATTGTCAATTTTTACACTCATAAAATCAAGTTGTTTATCTATCAAATCAACGATATCTTTTGCCTTCAGCTCCCCTTCCACATATTCCTGTATTTGTTTTAAAGGCATACCCATTTGTTTTGAATTTCGGATAATATCTATTAGAACAAACTGATCCACTGAATAATATCTATAGTTTGTGCTCGAATCCACATACGCTGGTTTAAGAAGTCCAATTTCGTCATAATATCGAATGGTCTTAATGGGCATATTAAATATCTTTGCAATTTCACCTATAGAAAAATATTCTTTCCCTGATGTCATAATTTCCCCTTTAGCTTTTATCAGCAACAAATATCCAGCAAGGTTACATACTGCTGACCACCATGCATATCCCGTTCATCACGGCTTCCTTCGATTGGAACTCTTGGGAGGCTGATTTTAGCCACCTGGATATGTTCAAGGCAAAAGATCTGCATGTCCTCCGGCTTAACTTGAAATGATTGGGCAATCATTTCCCGTTCCCTTTCAAACGCTGCTGTAACTTTCCTTGTATCATCCACGCTATTGCAAAAAGCGTCAATGGTAAGCCAGAAAGGACCTGCATTTTTGCTTCGAATGTATTTTACAGTATTTTCAATTGTAATCATCTTACACCTCCGAATTATAATGTTTTCTATTTTCAACAGAAATACTTCTTATAAGTGAGAAACTCTTCTTTCAGGCGCCTTCATAAGTGATTCGAACCAGTTCAAGCGGATTATCCACTAATACTGTATGATACAGTTTGAACTCATAAATCGCGCCTCGTTCCATTTCTGCTGGTGAGAAAATAAAGGCATAAGACGGCATCTGTTTTCCTTCAAACATATTGTAATGGAGAAGTAAGGGATTAAATGCTTTGGTAATCTGAGTAGCCATCTCTTGCGTATCAGCCGTAACCGTCAACATCATTAATATCTCATTTGGTACATAGCCTTCTGGAACCGCCATTCCAGAGACACCATTATAGCCATACGGACGGAGCCAGAAATGATAGCTTTCACGTGAAATACCCGCTTTTTCAAGCTTTTCTATGCCAGCATTGGACACCGCTTCTATCCACTTCATTGGATCTTGCATTACTTTACGCTCACGGATACCTGCCATGCTGACAGTCTGATATCCAACGGGACCAGAACCTTCCAGCTTCAATGTATAAGGAAGAAATTCAATGGTTGTTCCTTCTACCCGTACTGCTGTGTCGGACAATTCAGTATAAGTTGAATTTGTAGTATCGATACGAATGCCGGGCTCTGTTAGTTGAATGGGATTGGAATTCTCATAAATCAGGTGTGCGGACACGGAATAGGAAGAAACGGTGCTGCCTGGTTGTACTGCTTTGATTGTAAAGCCATTTTCATCTACTTCCATAAATACACCGCCTTGCAAGCCGGCACTGGTGCATACCCCACCACACTCTACGGTCTTTGCTGCATGCCAGCAAGAAGCAGGATCACACCCCTTCATCAGTGGATATGCTGCTATGACGGCTGTATCCGTAGACCGACCACCGATAATGATATCAGCGCCATTTTCAAACGCCTCTATATATGCTTCTGCACCAAGCAATGCCACAATGGTACTGCACTCATCGAATGTTTTATCTGTAATTTCAGGAGCTCCTTGTAAAGGATTAATCTTTCCATCATAGTATTTTTGCTTGATGATTTTAGCATCCTGCTGAGAATAAATCTTAGCGATTTTCTTGCTAATACCAGCTTCCTTACAAATTTCACGGATAAGTGAATAGGCTGCATCAACTCCTTCATCTGAACCGCATGTTCCTGCGGAACCTATGGTCATTGGTATTCCAAGTTTGTGTGCTCCCAGTACCATACGTTTTAGATCTCGTCTTACATCACCTACAGAATATTTTCCATGACCAGACCCAAGATAATAAGGCCCTGAATCAGTGGAACCCGCATCACTAGAAATAATATCCGGCTTCATAGCCAAACCTGCTTCAAACGCCTCTTCTGTACAATTTAAACCAACTGCCCCATATGGAACAAATACCTTAACATTTGCCATTGCCATCTCCTCCTGTTCCTTAAAATACTATTAGTTTTTCTAATTGTCGTCTCTAATGGGTTTATTTGTACACCGAATTCTATCTAATAGATTCATAATTTCTATCGAATCATTCCAGCTCATAATATCACTTTGAACCTTCCCATCATTAATACACTGGCATACTTCTCTAATTTGATACTCCATACCATTTATATCAAAAGGTAACTGTATTTTCTCTTCAGTACCATTTGTTAAAAAATACGCCGTGTCTGCATTTGAAAATCTAGGTACAATAATTCTTCCTTTTGTACCTATAATATTGGCGGCTCTAATAGTATCAAGATTAATTGCGCTATATAGAAGTGACTGTTTTCCATCTTCATAAACTAAATTAATTGATACACTTTCATCTACTTCGGTATTTCCCATATATAATTCGCTGCTAATAGATTTCGGTTTATTGCCAAAGATAAACGAGCTATACGAAACGTTGTAAATACCAACATCTAGTAGAGCACCTCCGCCTAACTCTTTATTAAATAGTCGGTTCATAGGGTCAAATTGTGCATTAAATCCATAGTCAGCCTGCAATAATCGAATTTCACCTAAGCCTCCTTCCGTAATACGTTGTTTAATCATTTGATTGATCGGAAGAAAGCGTGTTTTCATTGCTTCCATAAAAAATACATTGTTTTCTTTTGCTACCCTGATTACTTCTTTAATTTCCTTTTCATTCATTGTTACT
Source organism: uncultured Eubacteriales bacterium (assembly GCA_963528005.1). Taxonomy (GTDB): domain Bacteria; phylum Bacillota; class Clostridia; order Lachnospirales; family Lachnospiraceae; genus Lacrimispora. The sequence goes on along the minus strand of CAURSM010000005.1, from coordinate 66,032 downwards.
GGCTTTTCACATAACACTGCTTTTCTATGATTCAAACATAAGATTGCTGCGTCTCTGTGAAATGCATGTGGTACAGCAATGTATATGGCATCTATAGTCTTATCTTCTACTAAATCTTGATAACTGCCATAACATTTGTCCGGAGCAATGCCATACAAGTTACCAAAATCTACAGATTTGTCTTTATCTCTTGACGCAACTCCCTTAAGTTCTACTTCATTCATTAATTTTAAGGTCTGTGCAAATTTATTAGCTATGTTTCCAAGTCCGATAATTCCCCAAGTTATTTTTCTCATCTAATCCAACCAATCTTTTTCTAAATTTATAATATTTCCTGGACTCTCCCAACTTGACCATCAGTTAACATCACTTTGATGCCATGTGGGTGTGTGCTGCTATTTGTTAATATTTTTCCAACAATACCCTCTGTTAATTTTCCGGTTCTTTGATCCGCTTTTAATACAATTTTTACGGTTGCACCAATTTTTATATTATTTCTATTTTGTCCGTTCATGTTTTCTCCTCATCTAACTATTCATTAATATAAAATTGCATAGTGTTATTCATTATTTTCAAATCTTGGTAATCTCAAAGTTTATTCTAATCTTACTATAATTCTTTCACAAGAATATGTTCAAAACAATATATCCTTTGATAAATCACTACACTAACCTATATTATAGCAAAATTATCTTCTTGATACCATGTTATATACTAATATCATTAATTAATATGGTTCTATTTATCGTTTGATTAGGTAATATAGTAATGATTCTTTTGTTCTTTAGAATTTCTTTCAAAATTATTAAGCTATCATTTCATTGAATAGGGATTGAATTATACCGTTTTATCCAATATAATAATGATAATCTAAATAAGCATTAGCGTCCTAACTCAAAAGTTTCTACGCTAATGCTTATTATATATCTGCTCATCTGCAGATAATAGAAAAAATATAGTAGATGCACCAGGAAAGGATTTTGAAATGCAGGATTGGATTATTAATACGATGGATCAATACGGATACTTAGGGATTGCATTGCTCATAGCAATAGAAAATATATTTCCACCAATCCCATCAGAATTGATTCTGACATTTGGCGGTTTTATGACTACGTACACAGCTATGAATCGATGGATTGTTGTACTGTTTGCCACCTTTGGTTCCGTTCTTGGCGCAGGCGTACTTTACAGCGTTGGGCTTTTGTTGCCGGTAGAAAGACTGGAACTAATAGTTGACCGATGGGGGCATATTCTTGGATTGAAAAAGGCAGATATTAAACGGGCGGAAGGCTGGTTTGAAAAAAAAGGAACATCAGCTATCTTTTTCTGTCGTTTTATTCCACTCATTCGAAGTCTAATATCCATACCTGCAGGTATGGCCAAAATGCACATGGGTAAATTTCTCTTATATACCACGCTAGGTACCTTTATCTGGAACATTGTTCTTGTATTCCTGGGTGCATACGCTGGTTCAAAGTGGAGCACCATCGTACATTATATGGACCTGTATTCCAACGTGTCTGTTGGTATTATGGCGGTCATAGGAATTGGCGTTATTATCTGGTTTGTAAAAAAGCGTAAATAGTTACCCTTAAAGGGAATGCCACAAAATAATTTTGTGATAACCTTTTATAAAAAAATAGTATTAGTTAACATGAAAAACACCTTGATATGGTCTTTGCAACTCAAATCAAGGTGTTTTTTGTGCCTATTTTTTTAAAACTATTTGAAACAGCCCCTATAATACTACTAGTTTTCTTACTTGAAGAGATGAATACTCCCCTCTTTATTCAGCTTAACCAAAATGGTGGCTATAATTGGTAGCATAAACAGACCTAAGAGCCCCATTAGCTGAACTCCAACAAACATTAAAATCAAAGTTACAATGGGATGAAGGCCTATCTGCTGTCCTATGATCTTAGGCTCCAGCACCTGTCGAACGATTGTAATAAAGATATATAAAACCAACATACCAATTCCGATTCTCGTATCCCCCATTGAGAAGGCAATAATAGACCATGGTAGCAAAACAGCACCTGTGCCCAGGATCGGCAAGACATCAATAATAGCAACAATCAATCCGATGAGAAACGGGGTAGGTATCCCTATTATGGCAAAACCAAGGGATAATTCTATGAAAGTGATTGAAATAATAAGTGCATAGGCTCGGACGAATTTTCCCAATGAGCCTATAACATTATCCTTCAAAATAAGTATTACATTTCTTCGTTTGTCTCCAAATTGGCGTAACACGAAATTTCCAATCTTATAATAATCAATGGTAAAAAAGAAGGAGGACACGATGGTAAAAATCACTTTTATTAATAAAGTTGGCACCTGACCTGCCAAACCTGTGACCATTGAAACTACCTTTGATGAAATATTGGATAAGTACGTAAATATAGATTGTCCAATGTTGTTAACAAAGTCATCCAAATATACTTTAACCACCGGAAACCGGTCTGACATCTGGTTCGTAAAAGTGAAAAGAGCTGGCTGAAGGGTATCTTTATACAACGCCGGCAGATTGTTAAACAAAGTACTAATAAACTGAAAGAATCTGGCACCAATGAGGCTGATGACCAAGGTCAGACAGGCGTAAAATAAAACTAAAACTATAATTGATGAGAATGTCCTTTTGATTCCTGATTTCTTTGTTAATAAATCAATGGGTTTGCGAAAAGCCATTGATATAATCAGCCCAATCACAAACGGCATTAAAAGCGGAAACACATATTTAACACCTGCATATACAATGATCAATAATATAAATGCAAATACACAGTGAATAATAAATGCTTTCTGTTTTTCTAAACTCATGAGTTGGTTACCTTTCTGTTAAATACATGTAAAACAAAGATCTTATTGCCATAATCCATGGTTGTATTATAACGTTTATCTCAATCGTGTCAAGCACTAACGCCCTACTTTGTCTGATTTTAAAGAAAAATAAAGAATTACCGTAGAGTGTGCATGTAATCTTCAGCCTCATCCCAATTTACTACAAACGAAGTTCCTTTCTGACAAAAGACAGAACAGGAAGGATTCCTTGTGTCTGCATCTGCATTGTATTCATAAGCTTCTACTATTTCCTCTTGATTATGGCATATGTCATAATGAGAAAATTTCATAGAAATACCTGCTCGTCCGCCAGTCATTACCATTAGCTCCTCACCATAATTCATAAATGAAGAGACCGGTCCAGTTCCTGTAATGAGGGTTCTTTCATTTTCACCCTCTACTGGTATATCAAATGCTCCACAACGTCTTGTAATGTCATTTAAAAGCTTTCCGGTTAGAGAAGCAGGGACAGACAGGTTGAACTGGTAATAAGGCTCTAAGAGCATAGTCTTAGCCTTCATTAGCCCTTGCCGAATTGCCCGGTAAACAGCCTCTCGAAAATCTCCGCCTTCTGTATGTTTAATGTGAGAAATACCATCAACCAAAACTATCTTAACATCTGTCAAAGTAGATCCTGTTAAAACTCCTTTGTGAACACGTTCAAACACATGCGTACGAATTAAGTTCTGAAAGTTAAGCCCAAGTCTGTCAACATGACATTCACTTTCAAAGCAGATACCTTCTCCTCTAGATACTGGATCTATTCTTAGAGCTACTTCAGCATAATGTCTAAGAGGTTCGAAATGCCCATAGCCTATCACAGATTCTTTTAAGGTCTCCATATACACAACCTCTGGTTTTCCAAAGGTTACAGGAACCTGAAATCTTCTTAGAATCGTCTCTTCCATGACCTCTAATTGAATCTTACCCATAACATTAACCTTTAACTGGTGAAGAGATGACTCCCATTCTCCCTTTAACGACGGATCCTCCTCTTCCAGTATATGAAATATCTGTGAGATTGTCTGATCCGGAATCTCAGAAGAATACTGAACCTTAGCCTGCAGTGCTGGATAAAGCACCGGGAGCACCCCTTTATCCTGAGTTCCAAGTCCCTGACCAGAAAAAGTGTTCGTTGGCCCAGTTACAGCAACCACGTCTCCAGCAAACGCTTCAGAAGTCGTAGTATATCTCTCCCCTTGAAACAATCTTATCTGATGTACTTTCTCAGCTTCATACACCATATCCCGCGCCTTTAAACTTCCGCTTAATACCTTAAGAAAAGTCATACGATTCTGCTGTTCATTATAACGAATCTTAAATACCTTGCCACTAAACTTATCGAAAGGATCATAATTTGTCTTAGTGAGTTCATAAAACACAGATAGAAGCTGATTCATCCCATCTCCCTTTAATGCGCTGCCCCCAAAACAGGGAAACAAACGACGATTTTTAACCTGTGTTATGAGGGCAGGTTTAATATCTTCATAAGTGATGGTACCTTCCAGCCACTTATCAACAAGGCTTTCTTCTTCCTCAGAAAGATTGTCAATAAGATCATCAGTGTACGAATCTTCCATTCCATTCTTAAGATTAATATTCCGAAAATCAAGAGCTTTAATTGATAATTGCTTTTTAACTTCTATTAATGTTCGTTCATAGGATGCCGATACCAGATCTAATTTGTTGATAAAAAGAAATACAGGAATCTTATATTGTTCAAGTAGTCTCCAAATGGTTTCAGTATGACCTTGAACCCCATCGGAACCATTCACCACCAGTATTGCATAATCCATAATTTCCAAAGTTCTCTCCATCTCTGCTGAAAAATCAACATGTCCAGGAGTATCTACCAGATAATAAGTATTATCATTATGAACATAGCTGGCCATATCTGAAAAAATCGTTATGCCTCTTGTTTTCTCAATTTCATCGTGATCTAAACAAGCAGTTTTCGAGTCTACACGGCCTAATGACCGAATGACATTTTCTTGATATAAGATCTGTTCGGAAAATGTGGTTTTGCCAGCATCAACATGCGCCAGAATGCCAAACGTTACTTTCATATATTTATATCCTTTAATTATTAGAATTGCGTCCAATCCTTTAATAAGGAGCGCATACTTTATTCTAATTTATTATTCTTATAAAATCAACGAATTTTCACTTATCCTAAAGACAGATGCAAGAAGTAATTTAAGGGTTCTGGTCTAAATCAGAATACATAACAGTTAAATAATGCCCGCTGTGAATGATGTCTTCTTTTAATCCATTGATATTCTTCAATTCTTTTACATACTCTTTCACTGTCATACCACTGTTATTACAATATTTATCTGCAATGCTCCACAAGCTGTCTCCCTGCTGAATCTCTATACTAGTATAATATCTTTCCATGGCAGCCTGTTCAAGTGCTTTGCCGCGACCGGATACTAAAGAGAAGCCAATAATTTGGAATCCAAGAAATGAGATTAAGAACAGCACAATTATATGTTTCATCGTACGGATACCTCCTGAAATTTACAGAACACACGTTCTTTATTGATAGTGCAATCATATCACCCCGAACATATGTTTGTCAATTCATTTTGCATTTTTTCGAACAAAGGTTTGCATTTTATTCGAACATATGTTACTATAGCCTTAATGATAAAGATTTGAGGAGGCTGTGCTATGGCACAAGAAAAAATCACACCGAAGCAACAGGAAATTTTGCAATATATAAAAGAGACGATTTTAAAGAAGGGTTACCCACCTGCAGTTAGAGAAATTTGCGAAGCAGTTCACTTAAAATCAACTTCTTCTGTACATTCTCATTTAGAGACATTGGAGGAAAAGGGTTACATAAGAAGAGATCCAACCAAACCCAGAACCATTGAGATTATTGATGACTGTTTTAATCTGACTCGCAGGGATGTTGTAAATGTACCTATTTTAGGAACAGTAGCAGCGGGCCAACCTTTATACGCTGAGGAGAATATTGAAAATTACTATCCAATTCCTTCCGATTTACTTCCCAATGGCGAAACATTTATGCTTAAGGTACGGGGAAACAGTATGATTAATGCGGGCATATTAGAAGGAGATCAGATCATCGTAGAGCACTGTCCTACCGCTGTCAACGGGGAAATCGTTGTTGCGTTAGTGGAAGACTCTGCTACGGTAAAACGTTTTTTTAAAGAGAACGGTCACTACCGTCTACAACCTGAAAATGATTCCATGGATCCCATTATTGTAGATCATGTAGAGATTCTTGGAAAAGTAATTGGTTTGTTCCGATTAGGAATCCATTAATAAGTCGCCTTGAGGATAAGTTGACATAATAATATTATGTCAACTTATCCTCAAGGCAATCTTTTTATCCTTTTTTAATCACAACAAAAAAGCAGCTTACAGATTCTGTTAAGCCGCTTTTTACTCTTATTGTAATCTTATAAATTATCTAATGTCTCTAAATCAATGGTCTTACCGTCTCTCCAGATTCTTTCCAGATCATAGAACAAGCGGTTCTCACGATCAAATACATGAATGATAATATCGCCATAATCCATGAGTATCCAGTTAGCAGAACGATATCCCTCCATCTGCTTGCAGACAAACCCTTTTCTTCCTAGCTCGTTCTCCACATTGTCAACCATGGCCTGAACCTGGCTGGAATTTGTTCCGCTGGCAATAATAAAGTAATCTGCCATTACGGATACTTTCTGAATATCAATAATTGTGATATCCTCACCCTTCTTATCAGACAACGCATTAAATGCGGTTTTTACCATTTCAACTGATTGATTCATTACAACTCTCCCTTCTTTACTTCATGGATCTTCTTATAATACTCATATGCCTGTACAGACATGGAGTCCACAAAATAGCCTTTTCTCTCCAGATATTCCAGAGTGCCTTTTAGGATGAAATATATGCATTCATCCAAATCTATAAAAGCAACAGACCTAACGACAGGCAAATCTGCCGCCTTATCTCGTCTTGGTTCTATATAATCTGCGGTAAATACGATTTTTTCCAGCAAGGACATATTAGGTCTTCCAGTGGTATGCCAACGTATGGCGTTAATAACTTCCGTATCCTTTATCCCATATTTATGCTCTGCAAGCCATGCACCGTATTTCGCATGCAGCACTACAGGTGCTTTCAATTCGTCTAAAGATAGCGGTATCTTCTGTTTTTCACATTTTTTAATAATATTTCCATCACCGTAGTATTTGGCACAATCATGAAGCAGGCCAGCCAATTCAGCTTGTTCTAAATCAACATCATACCTCATAGCCAAAGCAGTGCACAGAAAAGATACGCTTAGGCTGTGCTCGTATCTTTGAGGGGCCAGCTTTTCCTTCAAATCATTTCTCAGATTAAAGATCATCGATTTCATACTTCTATCTCCTGATACAGGCCATGATCTCGAATATATATCATAACCTCTTCTGGTACATATCTGTCAATGGATTCTCCCTTAGAAACCTTATCACGAATCTCTGCAGAAGAGATATCCATCTCTTTGCAATGGAGCATTCGAATATCGGCACCATATTTTTGACTGAGATAATCAATCTGATGGTTCAGAGAGCGGTTCTTATCTTCATAATCCCTGGGTGCAGCCAAGATGACTGCTTGTGTTAATACCAGCTCCGGTTCATACCATTTCTCAATCTCATAAAGGGAATCAGCCCCAACGATAAAATAATAGGCATGTTCCGGAAAGTTCTCAATCAACAATCTTAAGGTCTGCGCTGTGTAGGTGTTCCCTTTTCGTCTTACTTCAAAATCAGAGCAGGTAAATCCCGGATGATACGCTACAGCAGCAGCCGTCATCTCAAGGCGCAGCTTTGGATCTGTCACTGCACGTTTTTTCTTGTGAGGCGGATGCCCAGATGGCATAAACCAGACTTCATTAAGACCGTATTCATGATATGCCTGTTCCCCAAGCATGAGATGTCCATTATGAATCGGATCAAAGGTTCCGCCCATAATCCCAATATTCCCCATAATCTTCAACTCCCTGACCGGATAGTGATGCAGTTTATTTTGGAAGTACTATTTTTCTCTTTGCTTCCTCTTTTGCCTGCTTATAAAGGACCATACGTCTTCCAATTACCTGTACAACCTCTGAATGAGTTCGCTCAGAAAGTACCTCTGCTATGCTTGAACCATCATCCATACAATTCTTTAATACAGTAATTTTAATTAACTCCCTGGCTTCCAGTGCCTCTGCAATCGCATTGGTAATTTCAGGAGTCAGGCTGGATTTTCCAATCTGGAAAATCGGATCTATATTCATCGCCAATCCTTTTAAATAGGATCTCTGCTTACTTGTCATATTATTCTCCTTGTTTACTTGTAATAGTCAAATTCTAGACCATACATACGGACGGTATCGCCCTCTTGTATACCAGCTTGTTCAAGATCTTCCAATATTCCATTCTCTTTTAAGAAATTCTGGAAGAAACGGAATCCTTTTTCTGTCTCCAAGTTGGTGTAACCCAGCATCTTATCAATTCTTGGGCCTTCTACGACATAAACTCCGTCCTCAGTCACTTCTACGGAATATGGAAGTGTAACATCAGTCAGTTTCTTTAAGTCAAATTCTTTTTCAAATATAATCGGACTTAAATTAACCGTCTGAAGGAGTTCATGAATCGCATATAAAAGTTCCTTGATACCTTGACCACTTACTGCTGATATAGGATAAACCTTGATTCCCTTAGGCTCAAACTCTGCTTTTAGTTTTGACACAGGATCTTCCCCATCAACAAATATCGCATCTGTTTTGTTCGCAGCAATAATCTGAGGGCGCTCCAGCAGTTCTGCGTTATACGCTCCTAATTCTTTATTGATGGCATGGATATCTTCAATGGGATCTCTTCCTTCCGTAGAAGCAGCATCCACAACGTGAACCAGGACTCTGGTACGTTCAATATGGCGAAGGAAATCGTGTCCAAGACCAACTCCCTCGGAAGCCCCTTCAATAAGTCCAGGAATATCAGCCATTACAAAGCCTTTGCTACCGTCAAGATCTACCACCCCAAGATGTGGATTTAAGGTTGTAAAATGATAATTAGCAATCTTTGGTTTTGCATTGCTGACTCTTGATAAAAGAGTGGACTTTCCAACGTTAGGAAAACCAACCAGTCCCACGTCTGCAATTACCTTTAATTCAAGCTGAACCCAAAGTTCCTGAAACGCTTGTCCAGGTTGAGCATATTTTGGTGCCTGCATGGTAGGAGTTGCAAAATGCATATTACCCTGACCACCTCTACCACCTTTTAAAATCACTTCTCTGCGGTTCTCACCAGACATATCGGCAATAACTTTTCCAGATTCAAAATCCTTAATTACAGTACCCTCTGGAACCTTAATTACTAAAGTTTCACCATCTTTTCCATGACATCTGCGCTTACCACCAGCTTCACCATCTTGGGCTGCATATTTATGGATGTGACGAAAATCTGTTAACGTGTTAAGGCCGTCATCCACCTCAAATATAATGTTACCGCCTCGGCCGCCATCACCGCCATCAGGTCCTCCGCACGGAACATAAAGTTCCCTTCGAAAACTGACATGGCCATCGCCACCTTTACCGGATCTAATATAAATTTTTGCTCTATCAGCAAACATTTATTCACCTGTTCCCTTTCTCAACAATTTAAGTTCTACTATCTTCTTAAGATGGTAAGACTCAAACTGAAATTAACATTAAACTAAAGAAGTATCTCTTCTGAAAGACAGAAAATACAGATAAATAAAGCATTATCTGTATCGCAAAAAACGGCTCCATACGTCAATGTATGAAGCCGGTCCAATTATTCATTAATTGCTTTTGGATAAACAGAAACCTGCTTTTTGTCTCTGCCTTTTCTCTCAAATCTTACAACACCATTCACTAAAGCGAATAATGTGTCATCACCGCCGCGGCCTACATTATTGCCTGGGTGGATATGAGTTCCACGCTGTCTGTAAAGAATATTGCCTGCTAATACGAACTGACCATCAGCTCTCTTGGCACCTAATCTTTTAGACTCAGAATCTCTGCCGTTCTTGGTAGAACCAACACCCTTTTTATGAGCGAACAATTGAAGGTTCATCTTTAACATAATTTACACCTCCTTAAAGCTTATTTTAATATATGGTTCTCCATATTCCTCCTCAATATCCTGTAATCCGAATATGAGCGAATTCATAAGGAGTTGTGATTCTGAACTAACATCTGACGTAAAACGAAACTGAAAAGTACCAGACTCTTCTTCCTGATCTACTTCAAAAGAATCCTCTGTAAATTGCTCTACACTGTTTGACATATTGATTGTAAGAGCTGATGCCGCAGCACAGACAAGTTCTTGTCCCTCCTGTGGATCGTCCTTTAAACCTGCATGTCCTACCATCTGGATTCCGGTATAATGCTGTTTTGAATCAACAAATACGGTTACACTTATCATAATTAAGCGTTGATCTTTTCGATCTTAACCTGTGTATAAGACTGTCTGTGACCATTTTTCTTATGGTATCCAGTTTTTCTCTTATACTTGTAAACAATAATCTTCTTAGCTTTGCCTTCCTTCACAACTGTACCTGTTACGGTAGCACCTGCTACGGTTGGGCAGCCAACGGATAACTCTCCATTGTTTACAACAAGAACCTGTTCAAATGTGACAGCTTCACCAGCGTCAACACTAAGCTTTTCTACTTTAATGATATCGCCTTCCGCTACTTTGTACTGCTTTCCACCTGTTGCAATAATCGCGTACATATGGCACCTCCTATTATCATTACTCGCCAACTATGGTGTTCCGTGAAACACGGACGCTTTTCAACCTCATTGTGCGGCATACTTAATTAATATAGCATTCTATCATACTTCTGTCAATAATATTTCACTACTTTTCCAATTTTTATAGATGATATTAGAAAAACATCCCTTTTCTTAAGGAAATACGCCTAGACCTTGTCTTTCCTGTAAACCCTTAGTATAATGAATGTGTTTTAAATATCTTTAAGGAGCTTTGTAATGAAAACGGATAAGTACAATCACATCTTTCTACGCTGTTGCTATGGTTATGCAGTCAGTGGGATGGCAGTTCTTGTTATTGGGGCCATATTGCCATCCATTATTGCAGAAGCAGGAATCAGCTTTCTTGCGGCAGGTAGCCTTTTGTCTGGAATGGCAATCGGTAATTTAAGCGCCAGTTTTTTATTCCCAATCGCAGTATCCTGGCTTGGCAGAAAACGGGCGATCTTTTCTATCACCATATTTGCACCAGTTTGCCTTTTTATTTTAAGTCTTTTACCACCATTTCCTATTATGTATGGTGTTATGCTGATTTATGGCCTGGTTCGAGGCAGTATTACAATATTAAATAATTCTGCAGTCAATGATATATATGGAGGAAAAGCCACCAGTAAACTTAACTTACTTCATTGCTCTTTTGCTGTGGGAGCGTTTCTGGCTCCGTTTATTACTGCGATATTTATGAAGCTTGGATTAAACTGGAGATCAGTTCTTTATTTGATTCTCTTTCTAACCGCGGCTACTGCAGTCCTCTATGGAACTATGGATGAATCCTTGTTAAATGAGAATGCCAGAAACATAAAAAAAGAGAAGAATAAGAATGTTTCTCAAGATAAATCTTTCTTAAAATCATATTCTTTTTACGGCATTGCATTTATTTTATTCTTTTATCTGGGACTTGAAAATTGCATTAACGGGTGGTTCGTTACGTATCTACAAAATACAGGGGTTATGAGTACTACTTATGCGACAGCTCTTGTTTCCTTCACCTGGCTTGTTATTATGGCTGGACGATTAATCTGTGCGGCCCTTTCAAAAAAACTCGAGAAAAGTACCATTATATTACTATTGTCATTGGGTAGTGCAGCCTGTTTCTTTTTACTCGTATCAACGAAAAGCCTGCCACTTATCACTGCCGCATTGCTGGGGCTTGGATTCTTTTTATCTGGGATCTATCCCACCTGTATCGCCAATGCTGGCCCTATGATTAAAGGTTCAACGGTTGGAATGGCAGTTCTTACTGCGATCTCTGCTATGGGGGGAATTATTACACCACAAATTATCGGAGGCGTTGCAGATCGTATTGGTATCGTGGCTTCCATCGGAGTTCTATATATAAACGTATTCTTCGTAATCTTACTGTCTTTTATTAATTTTAGAAATCACCACAAAAAGAATTAACTACCCCAATAATAGAAACGAGGATAAGCTGGTATATACCGCTTATCCTCGTTTTTTATAAGAGTTGTGCCACTTGCTCGTGAAGAGGCCTTCTAATCTTCTTTCTAGTAATCTCCACCAGATTCAGCTTTGTTATCTCAACAACAGTGGTTTTAACAGGATCCTTAGAAAGGATCTCAGTTAAACGGGTAACCAGATTTAACCGATCTTCTTCCAGCTCCATATCAATAAAATCAATTATAATAATTCCTGATAAGTTTCTAAGCCTGAGCTGATGACCGATTTCCTCGGCTGACTCTAAGTTAATCTTCATAATCGTATCACGAAGTGCTTTTTTACCAGTATATTTCCCGGTGTTAACATCAATAACTGTAAGAGCTTCTGTAGGCTCTATCACCAGATATCCACCCGATTTCAACCAAACCCTTTTGCCAAGAGCTTCTTCCATAAACTTCTCAATCCGATATAGTTTATAAAGGGGAAGCATTGGATCTTCATATTTAATTAGTAGGGAGGCATCTTCAGGCTGATTTTCAATGAAATAATTGTTTAAGGCCTCATAAATATCAACTTCATCTGTAATCACAGCTTCAAGGGAAGACTTAAGACTATCTCTTATACCGGAAAGATAGGAAGGAGCACCACTATATAATAAGCTATAACTGGTCCTGAACTTCGCATCCTCAATCAGCTTTTTTAAATTAGTGTGAAGGGTCTGAAGTTCATTCTTAAGTTCTTCCTCCTGAGCTTCATAAGCGTTGGTTCTGACAATGATTCCAAAGTCTTCTCCTTTTATGACCTCAAGATAAGATTTCATCTTAAGCTTCCATGCCTGATCTGTTATTTTAGACGAGAAACCAATCTGTTTCTTACCAGTTGTAAGCACAAAATAACGTCCGGTCAAGTTAATATTCCCTGTTAGGACAGGAGCCTTGGATTTGACAGCATCTCGTTCCACCTGAACGATCACATCATCTCCTTGCTTAAGCTTTCCATCCCACGGCCGACCATCTGCATAATGAACCATTCCATTGCTCAAAGACAAGTATCCCATCTGTCCTTTCCCAATATCAACAAAGGCAGAATTAATGTTTTTTACAATCTTATTCACTTTTCCAACGTAGACATTGCCTATAACAAAGCCTTGCTGCTCTGGTTCAATATTAATCTGAATTACTTCTTTACCAGAATGAAGGAGAGTAATAATCCCTCCTTTCCATCTGGTTATAATTAGCTTACTCACAAGATTCTCCCATTAAGCCAAGAGGAACTAAATTCCGGTTCTCCTCATCTCCTACATCTCCATAAACTTCTTCTCGTTGAATATGAAAAGCGAAATCAGGTATATCAAGACCAAGAAACTGATAATAGGCTTCCATTACTAATTCAGGTTTTAGATTGTCTGCGCTGCCAGAAGACACTTTCATAAAAATACGCTCATCTTCTGCAGAAAGTTCATAGATACCAGCTTTGATATCCACTTCCTTCTCGCCTTTTTTCGTTTTCTTGATAACAAGAATCTGAGGTTGGTTTAAGAAATCAGCAAGGCTAGTAAAAAAACGTTCTAAGTCAGACGGCTCTTTCCCTTCCCGGAAGGTAAGAGTGTAATCAGCCGCAGCAACTAGAGACATGGCATTTTTAGCTCGCTCATCTAAGATACAACAATTCGTAATCATAATTCCTTCTACCATGACTGCATTCAACTTATCAACCAGGGTTTGTGTGTCTATCATGGAATTTACTTCAATGTCCATATATTCCCCGTTGCTGGTAAGTCCTACGCCAAGAGGCGCCGCAAAGGACATAACCTGGTGAGGGCTGAAGCCTTCGCTGTATTTGATGTCTATTTCTGCTCTACGCATCGCTTTTTGGAAATAACGCATCACATCTAAGTGACCAATGAACTTTACAGGTCCATGCTTGCAAAATTTAATTCTTACCTTCATAGCAAATTCCTCCTTTAAAACTCATAGCCCCACAACCAGTACAATGCTGGCGGCAGTTAGGAGTTATTTTTTCGCTGACGGCATTTTGCCATTCTCGTTTTAAGAACTCTTTGGTCACTCCTGAATTTATGAAATCCCATGGGAACACTTCATCAAGGTCACGTTCTCTTATGGTGTAGAAATCCGGATCAATGCCGCAAGTCTCGAATGCATTCATCCAAAGTTCATTTTTAAAGTGCTCTGACCATGAATCGTAAATAGCACCATTTTTATAGACCTCTTCAATAAGAGCTGATATCTTCCGATCGCCTCTTGCTAAAACGCCTTCTAAAACAGTCAGATCTGCCTCATGATAATTGTACTTTAGACTCTTTTTATTTAACATGGTACGGAACTTGTCCTTAACTACATAAGCTCTCTCTAAAAATTCTTCCCTTGTGCACATTCTTGCCCATTGGAACGGTGTAAATGGCTTTGGTACAAAGAAGGAGGAACTTGCAACAATCTGCACCTTTCCATTTCTCTGATCTTTGGGAATTTCGTAATATGCTTCTGCAACCTTTTCCGATAGTTCAGCAATGCCTTCCATATCTTCTACAGTTTCTGTTGGCAGGCCTAGCATAAAATAAAGCTTTACACGGTTCCATCCTCCGTTGAATGCTTCACTGGCTCCCTTTAAGATTGTTTCCTCTGTCAAGCCTTTGTTAATAACATCACGAAGTCGCTGGGACCCAGCCTCTGGTGCAAAAGTCAAGCTGCTTTTTTTTATATCCTGAACCTTACTCATAACATCCAGGGAGAATGCATCGATACGAAGGGATGGAAGGGAAATATTTACGCCCTTGCCTTTAAATTCATCAATAAGGAAATTAACAATTCCCTCTAATTGAGAATAATCACTTGAGCTTAAAGAACTTAGGGAAATCTCTTCATGGCCTGTGCTTTTTAATAGTTTATAAGCGTAATCTTTTAGATATTCAAGGCTATGTTCCCTGCAAGGACGATACACATTACCCGCCTGGCAAAAACGGCAGCCTCTAATACAGCCTCTTTGTAACTCTAAAACTACTCTGTCTTGGGTTGCTTTAATAAACGGAACGATTGGATTTTCGATATAAAAAGCATCATCCATGTTGTTCACAACCTGCTTGGTTACTTTTTCCTTTGCATGAGAGTTGTTGGGCTTCATGCAATCAACTGTACCGTCTTCTTTATAGGTTACATCATAAAAAGCAGGAACGTAAATTCCATCTATTTCCGCCGCCATCTGAAGGAAATCCTTACGGCTTCCACCATTTTTCTTATTCTCTTTATAACGGTCCATTAATTCAAAATAAACCGTCTCGCCTTCCCCAATATAAAACAGATCAAAAAATGCTGCAAGAGGTTCTGGGTTATAAGCACATGGGCCGCCGCCAATTAAGATTGGGTCATCTTCCGCCCTGTCTTCTGTATGAAACGGGATCTTACCTAAATCTAATATTTGCAATATGTTGGTATAACACATCTCATACTGCAATGTAATTCCTATAAAATCAAATTCTTTAATTGGATCTTGTGATTCCAACGCAAATAGAGGGATGTTTTGCTCCCTCATAATCTTGTCCAAATCTGTCCAAGGCGAATAGATTCGTTCGCAGTAAATATCGTCTCTTCGGTTAAACATATCGTATAAAATCTGCATTCCCAGATGGGACATACCAATCTCGTATACGTCAGGGAAGCACATGGCAAAACGGATATCCACTGATTTTGGATCTTTCTTAGCCATATTTACCTCACCACCGATGTAGCGGGCGGGTTTATCAATTTGTAATAATATCTCATCACTTAAAGCTAATTTTCTCATGCCTATTCCTTTTTTACATGTGAATCAATCACATTTTATAATTAGTGCAATGGTTCTATGGGAAATAATAAGATTTTAGCCTATTATTCCATCATACATTGCATAATTATAAAATACTTTACAGGATTAAGCAACACTATTTAGCAAAATGCCAGGAAAGGGGGACTAATTCATCTGCAGTTGAAAATCCAAAGTCCCATCCTCTTTTTCAGAAGCAAACCCGTCCACTCCAAATACCTGATAGACTCTGTCTTTTTGAAGGACCTCTGATGGCCTGCCACTGCACACGACTGTTCCTTTCTCCATTAAATAGAGAGTGTCGCAATAATGCGCCGCCAATCGAAGATCATGTAAGACGATAAGAATTGTCTTTTCGCTTTTTCTTAAGATATCCAAAATAAACAACTGATGTTTGATGTCCAGATGGTTCGTAGGTTCATCTAAAATAATGGTATCAACGCCCTGGGCAAATGCTCTTGCTATGAAAACCATTTTTCTCTCACCGCCAGATAGGCTCTGAATATTTCTGTCCTTTAGGTGGGTGATTTCAAGCTGTTCCAGAGATTGCATTACAATTTCTCGTTCCAATTTCTTATTGTTTTTTCCCCGGAGATGAGCGGCCATAGATACGATTTCATAAGCGGTAAAATCAAATACACAATCGCTGTCCTGCCCCACATATCCATAAAGCTTAGCTAGCTTCCTATTATTAAAGCCAGTCATGGAAGCACCGTCTAATAGGATCTCTCCTGATTTCATCGGGTAAATTCCAAGAGTGGTCTTTAAAAGAGTGGATTTTCCGCATCCATTAGGACCTATAATCCCTGTTATTTCACCGTCCCCCACCGTTAGGTCCACCTCATGAAGGATTTTCTTACCGCCTGCCTCCACACATATATCCTGAAACTCTATTTTCATATTTCTCCTACTTTTCCACTTTCAACCGTATTGACCCTTGTAATTTTTCCGTATCATTAGAAACAGGAAAAATGGTGCCCCGACAAAAGCCGTAATGATTCCAATTGGTAGTTCTGCTCCACGAAATGCACTGCGGGCCAGGCTGTCTGCCCACATAAGGTAGATGGCTCCTGTCAACGCACTGAGAGGTATTATTAATTTATTGTTACTGGAACGAAGGAGCAGCCGGGCCACATGTGGAACCACCAGACCCACAAAACCTATGATACCGGTAACGGAAACTAAGGATGCAACAATGATTGAGCATATGATAAACATACCTGCCCGAAAGTGTTTAACTGACAAACCAAGGGCAGCGGCATCCTCATCTCCCATCATAATGAGATTTAGTTTTCCTGACTGTAAAATGCAGACAATAAGCCCAAGACACACCCCAAAAGCCGGAACGGTAAGGGTTGTCCACTGGGCCGCAGCAAGACTTCCCATCTGCCAATTATAAACCGATGCAATACTTTCTGAGCTTTTTGCAATGAAAATAAGAAAACCTGTCACAGCGCTCATGACAGCATTTATTGCGGTTCCAGAGAGCAATAAGGTTACAGGATGGAGTTTACCTCCGCCTGCGAATTTTGCCATAAAATAAACAAGAAACGAAGAGACAAGTGCACCGATCATTGCCATTATGGTGGTTTGGTATTGGCCGCTAAAAATTGGAATCGGGAGAAGCAGCGCACAGGCTGCCCCCGATGATGCTCCTGAGGAGATTCCAAGTATGTAAGGATCTGCGATTGGATTTAAGACCAGCGCCTGCATGACTGCACCACATAAGCCAAGGCCGGCACCACATAAGATGCCAAACAATACTCTGGGCAGTCGTATATTCCAGATAATCTGGTAATCTGCTCTGGCCCATAAGCCTTCCTTTAATCCGATTCCTCCGTGAAAGATCTGATCATTTAAAATCCCATAAACAACTGACAAGGAGATGTTGGTAGAACCTCTTGATATGACCAATAGTAAGGAAACAAACAAGGCTAAAATCAAGATAGGGAATAAAAACATTCCTATTAAATTATTTCTATTATCTAGTCTCATTATTTAAATTGCTCCGGATAAAAGAATTCTGCGAAGTTTTTGCATGCACTGGTGGCACGTACATTTTGCATAACAGTTACTAGTGGTACCGTTAAATATGCCTTGTTTTTTACGGCTGTTACATCAGCAAGTGCAGGATTATTGTTTATAAAATCCATCTTCTCCTCAATGGTTTGTTGACCGTAATCATTAAAGATAATAATATCAGGATTCGTTGTTACAATTGTTTCTACACTTGTATTAAACCAACGGGAATCCGCCATATCTCTGGTGGTGTTAATTCCTCCTGCCAGCTCAATTAGATTACTTTGTAATCCTGCTGATGTGGTATAAATTTCATTGCCTTTAAAGGTATCCATAACAAATACTTTAACCTTGTCTTTTTCATCAATCTCTGAAACCGCATTCTCAATGTCAGAGATCTCTTGTTTCATTTTGTTAATCAATACAGTAGCTCGATCTTCAACTTTAAATATTTTCCCCAGATTTTCTATGTCAGTATAGACATTTTCTATGGTCTCATCTTTTACCAGGGTACCAGTTATGGTATAACAGTTAATGTCTTTCTTACCAAACATATCAAAAGTGCCCCACTTACTTTCCTGGAAGGAACTGATTTGTCCAATGACTAAGTCTGTTTCCAAAGCCACTGCATTCTCATGAGAGACCTCTGTTTCAGGTATGGATGCAAACTCATTGGCCAGTTCTGCAAGAGGAGTTTCTGCTTTGCTGGCGGGTACACTCTTTCCAGCAATATAATCTTTTAGCCCAAGCATGACCATATTTTCAGCGCTGTATAAATTACAACAAAGTACCTTTTGGGGCATGGAGGTAAAAGTAATGGTTCTGTCACCATTTTGTATCACTACCTCACCATACTCCTCTGATTTTTGACCTGCCACTTCCTGGTTTTTTGTTTCGGCTAAAGTTGTTGATGTCTCTGTGGATTTGGTACCAGACTGGCCTGCAGAGGAACAACCTGTTACCGTAATAACTATGGCTGCCGCCAGTGCAATCAAACTTTTTTTCATCTTTTGTTTCCTCAATCTCTCTATTGTTTTCTGAACTCTAAATTGTTACATAGATATAATACGATTCCTCCCACTGTCTGTTTTTCAAAAGAAAAACCCCTGGTATCTGCTTTTGCACGCAAATACTAGGGGTTTTAATCCAGTGGAACAACAAACCGCTATTAGGTACACCAAATATGCCCTGTCTATCACTGACACGATTCATTTAACATATTGTTCCCTTCGTCATCCGCGAGGAAATCACAACAAAATACGGCAGTTCTTCTGACTTAAGCGTTCTGACTTTTCCATCAGAGGTTTTTTTACCTTCCCAAGATCACTCTCAGTGGTTGAAATGATTCACAAAAAACCAACGCTATCACAGCAGCGGGACTATGCAGGAATTGCACCTGACTTCTCTTTTCATCGGCACATGGCCGAACCATATTTCTTTCTATGTAATTTAAATTCAAAGGTATCGTATCTTACTTATGCCATAAAGTCAAGAGATTCTAATACTTTCCGTAAGCCTCTTCATTACCAGTCGAGCTATAATTCTCAGGCTCCGAGGCGTAAAAGTGTTCCACAGAAGCTAAATTATTGATGTTTTTTCTGTCTGATGATAAATTAAACTTGGAAAGTTCTCCACGCAAGATCTGGGCCTGTGCAGTCAGCTCTTCACTGGAAGCAGAACTTTCTTCTGCTGTCGCAGCATTGGTCTGAACCACGGAGGATACCTGAGATAATCCCTGATTAATCTGAACAATGGCATCGGTTTGATCTTGTGAATCGGCTTCAATTTCTTTAATGGCTTCATCCACCATAGCCGCTTTTTCCGCAACATCATTTAAAAGTACCAGAGTCTGACTAGCTATTTTCTCGCCTTCTGAAACCTTAGCATTTGACTTCTGAATCAGCTCAGCCGTCTGCTTTGCTGCCTCAGCCGATTTTGCAGCTAAGTTCCTTACTTCATCTGCAACTACAGCAAACCCTTTTCCTGCCTCTCCTGCCCGGGCAGCCTCTACCGCTGCATTGAGTGCCAGAATATTGGTCTGGAACGCAATATCCTCCACTAACTTTGTAACTTTAGAAATCTCTTCCGAAGATTGGCTGATCTCTTTCATTGCGGCATTTAAATTTTTCATATGATCGTTACTTTCGTACACGCCTTCTCCCGCCAGTGCCACATATTCTGTAGCTTTGCGTACAGAGACCGTATTTTTCTCCGCTTTCTCCGTTACGCTTTGGATAGCCGCCGTTAATTCTTCCACCGTAGCGGCCTGCTCTGTGGCCCCTGATGCAAGGGCCTGAGATGCATCAGCAACTTGTCCTGCACCAGAATTAACCTGATCCGCAGATGCCTGAATCACCAGCATTGTAGAATTTAAAGCGTCAGTGGTTTTAAGAAGAGATTGCTTAATAATTGCAAAATCTCCTATATAGTCAAGATCAACCGTAAGGCACATATCCCCTGTGGAAAGACGGGTCAATTTATCGATGATATCTTCAATGTATGTAGTCAGTCTGGCATTGGTTTCCCGGATGCTCACAGCCATCCGTCCAAGCTCATCATTGCTTTCATAATGTATCTGCTTATGAAGGTTACCCTTTGCCATTTCTTTATAGACCTCTTCGATCTCTGTAACGGGTATCAAGATAGAACGGACAAGGATGTTAATCACTGCAATGGTTGCTGCTATGGCACTGACCAACACAATGGCAAGCACAATCCAAGCATTGGATACTATGTTTTTCGCTGTCTGTTTCTGTAAGGCCTCTTTTTGATTGCCCACTACATTCATGTCATCCATAATCTTGGCTATTTTATTAAATGTAGGCACAAACTCATTTTGGAACACATCATAGGCAGCTTTTCCATCCTTTTTTGATGGATCTTGGATGATATCAATAATTTTCATACGGGCTGCCTCAGCCTCAGTCACATACTGCATAATTTGTGCAATATTCTCATCATTAGCTTTACTTCTCTGATGGGACGCAAAAAAATCCATATTGGTCTTAAATCCTTCCACGCTCTGATTGGATAAGTCCAAAGATGCCTGATAATCCTTTCCAGCAGTCTTATCTAAAATAGCCATCATAAGATAACGCTGTACGGAATACATATCCACCTGGGCAGCTAAGTTGTGACTGGTTAGTGGATATGTGTATCTTGAATACATATCCACCTGTTTCCCAATGCTTGATATACTTTTTGCTGAAGTACCTAGTGATATGATCAGTATTGCAAACACTATACCAAATCCCACGGTCAGCTTCCATTTTACTGGTAACCTTTTTAAAAATACCTTTGCTGCTTTTTTATCATTCATAACGATACCTCCCATTTGTACTTTATAATGAAACCGTCTCTTCCTTCCGCAATAACAACTGGGATTTTTGTCACCTGTTTGGTGTTTCCTACTCATTGTCTTTAGTAAAAAAGTAAACGATTTACTTTTATATTCTAAAAGTAAATTTAACCATAGATAATTAAACTTGTTATAACTATAAGGTGAGTGAACGAATTACCATTGGTGCTGCAGTTAAAAACCAAACCGTATAAAGCTCTGGGTTGCTGACAAGGCTCTGAGATAGTTCTTCCATATCCATCCATTTGACATCCATAATTTCCTCTGGATTTGGATTGATCTCTCCCTTATATTCGCCTACAAATACGTGGTCATATTCGTATTCAAAGAGTGTCTGGTGAAATTGATGAAAGTAAACAAATTCACTTATCTTATTACAATTACAAACTACCCCTAACTCTTCATAAAGACGTCTTGAAACTGCAAGGTCTATGGATTCGCCATATCTGGGGTGAGAGCAGCACGCATTGGCCCACAACCCTCCAGAATGATATTTGTTTCTGGCACGCTGTTGAAGAAGAAGCTTCCCATCCCTGTGTAAGAATACGGAAAACGCTCTATGAAGAAGACCGCTCTTATGGCAATCTTCTTTTGATGCCTTACCAATCGCCCTGTCTAAAACATCAACACATATTAATTCATCCATTATGACTCCATTTCATTAAGACAAATACTTATTTAAAAACATATCCACCGCAGAATCAACATTATTACAAACAAGCTCAATATCCTCAGCGGTTGCATCCTCAACATGAATTCCAAGACTGACTGATACCGGTTCCCCAGATGCATTGCAGACTTTTTTTGCAATTTTTTGTGCAAGCTCTGCATCCTTATGTCCAGGCACAGTGATGGTCCATAAATCACAGCTTGATAAGGTTTTGCCGTGAATTTCAATTCCCGGGGAGGCCAGTGCAACTCCTCCAAGATGGGGTTTATCGCCCCCTCTGACAAACATAGCAAGACCTGATCCATTGGTATCATGAATGCTGATATTAACAATGTATTTTCCACTACCATAGGTTTCCGATTTCATAGTTGCACAGCCTTTCTGCTTTAGTTGACCCCTCTCCAGGGAATAAAGCTTTTATGGTCTATTCCAAATTGCATCAGCGTTTTTCCTACTACGTGATTAATCTGGTCATCCAAAGATTGCGGATTATTATAGAATGTCAGCATTGGCGGAATAATTGTACAACCAAGATCTGCCGCTTCCTGCATATTTCGAAGATGCAATTTGCTTAAAGGCATCTCCCTGGTACAAAGTATAACCTTTCTATTCTCCTTTAGACAGACATCAGCAGCCCGGATCAACAGATTATCGGTATACCCGTTTACAATACCCGCCAATGTTTTCATACTGCAGGGCATTACAATCATACCATCTGTTTTATAGGATCCACTGGAAATTGAGGCTGCAAGGTTATGTACATCATAATATTTGTCTGCATTGTCCAGCAGGAGCTGGAATGGTAAATTTGTTTCCAGCTCCCAATTTAATTTTGCATAATCTGATACCACAAGATGTGTTTCGCAGCCCTCAACCTCTTTTAGGGCTTTCAGCAGATAATAGCTCATAATAACACCCGTGGCACCAGATACTCCGATAATGATTCTCATCATACAACCCCATTCCTACTTTATTCTTATACCAGTCCAAGAACCGTAAACCACATCACTGCAAAAATAACGGTAAGAAATACAGGAATCAACAAAGGAACCCCCATTTTCATAACTTCTTTTTGGGTATACATTCCGTTCTCTTCCCCTTGCCCCACTAAAATATTCAAATGATGGAACGGCATAATATAGTGAGTATAAATCACCAGATAAATAATAGCTGCAATTACAAAAGGATCGATTCCCAGAGCATTGGTACACACAAGAATGGCAGGGACTGCCACTCCCATTGCCGCAATCACAGAGCCAATAAACATATGGATTACAATTGCTATGGCACCGATAAAAATAGCCAGGACAAATATATTTTCCGGTAATTGATCTGGTAACAGTGTAACAGCAAGCCAATCATTAAGACCTGTTGCTGCACCTACCTTACCTATGGCCATTGCCGCTGTTAAAAACACCAGCACATGCACAGGAATGTCTCCCCATTCTTTGGGTGTTAGAACATTTCCAATCACCGGCAGAGAAAGGCACATGGCAACTGCCAGTGTAACCCAACCAATATCCAGACCTGTAACTCCACTTGTCACCCATAAGGCAATTGCAATGATAATCCAAACCAGAGTCCGTATCTCCTTTTCACTAATCCTGCCAAGATCCATCTGGGCTTTACGCACTTCTTCAAAATCCATATCCACTTCTTTGGTTGGTTTAAACAACACTAAGATAAGAAAGAGGTTCATAAGGCTTAAAAATACCGCAGGCGGTCCAATGGTAACAAGCCAGCTTATAAAGTTAATATTACCTGAGGTAGAATAACTTACAACCAGAGGATTTATAATGGAATCACCAGTCATAAAAATCAAAGAAACGGGGACAGAAGCCGAAAATACAGTAAACCCTATTTTTACAGCATCTTCTTTTGGCATCTTAGACGCCTTAATGACAACCGTCATGACGGACATGATCAGGAAGGCCCTGGACCATGGATTTGGAATCAGCAGAGATAAAATCAGGGTCAGTACAAATATCCCAATAATAATACTTCTCCATGATCTCACAAATTTCATTATGTATAGGTAAGAAATTCTCTCTCCAAGTCCGGATCGCTTTACAGCGCTGGCAATCATATAAGCACCGATTACCAGCCAAAGGGTAGAGCCCGTCCAGCTTGCAAATATAACTTTTGTATCAGCAAGTTTAAGCAGGCACAAACAAACGATATAAAAACCGCCAACATATCCAGATTGAGCCACCTGCGTAGCCCACCAGACAACTGTCATTAATGTCAATCCTAGAAATATATGACCTTCCCGAGCCAATCCATCTAAGGGCAGGAATAAAACAATGATTAATATTAGAATGCCGCTGAAAAAACCTACTATCTGCTTATTGTATTTCACCGCAAACACTCCTTTCTATTGTAAGGCTGATAATCCTGATCTTTTATTACTTTTATTTATCAAGAGGTGGGATTGGTGGAATCATGGGCAGATGATTGATCTGTTCTTTTGTCAATTTGAATTTTTCATGTACATTTGGTGTTTCTGTGGAACGCCAGGAATAAAAGCAATCCATACATTCATAAACTTCCCACACATTGCCTACAGGAGAAGTCGCAATTACTTCAATTTTATTGCCATCACAGCGGGGACATTTCATATTTTTGCTCCTTTCAAGATAGACTTACATCTTTGCCATCAGTTCACGTATTAATGTTTCATACTTCTCATAACCAACAGGGGGCTCTAGGAGCTCTACTTCACGGGGATTTGGTTCTGGATCCTTTGGTGTTGTAGCATCGATGATTAGCTTTGCATGCATTCCTGCCGGATAAGAGGAAGGGTCAAGAGGCATTCCAGGACAATTTGGAATAACTACTACATCCTTATCCGGGCGTACACGGGTAGTCATTGCCCACATTACCTGTGGTAAATTAAATGGGTCAACGAATTCATCAACAATAATGATGATCTTACTATAGGAGCCTCCGTGTGGAGTGGAAAGCAAACGGAACGCTACTTCCTTGCCAAAACCGCCAAAACGTACTTTAGTCGATATAATAGTACCGATTCCATGGGTGTACATGGCATTGACGGCCTGGACCTCAGGGAAGTCACGCTTAATCTGCTGATATAAAGGAACTGAGGTATTAAGCGCCATAAGATAGTCAATCTCTGTCCATGGGATGCCTAAATATAAATTCTCAAATATGGGATTGGTTCTGTGAGTGACACGGGTAATGGTTATGACACACTGACGACGGGAGCCTGAATAAGACCCTGGGAATTCGCCAAAAGGTCCTTCTACTTCCCGGATACGAGGTTCTATATAACCCTCTAGTACCACCTCTGATCCGGCTGGCACATAGAGATTATCATAAAGATCTGATTTTACGATTTGGGTTGGAACGCCATCTTGAAGTGCTCCCACAAATTCATACTCGTTTTGAGTATACATTACGGGAGTGGAAGCCATATAGGTAACCAATGGACTATTGCCTACGGTAATACAAATGGGAACGCTTTCATTCTTGCGCTCTGCAGCTTCTAGCTGTATGGCAATATCGTGGAATGCCAGAGCCTGGATTCCAACTCGGTTTTTTCCTTTGACCTGAATTCGATAAGTACCGACATTTAACTTATCAAAATTTTCCGGTTCGTTTGGATCAGCAGTAATAATAGAAGCTTTTGACAGAAAGAAACCGCTGTCTTGATCATTGATCCGATATAAAGGAAGTATTTCAAACAAATTAATCTTCTCTGGATCATCAATTGTGTTCTCCTTGCAGGGAGCATTCTCTCGCTGAAGAATCTCTGGTTTTACAGGAAATTTGTCCCATCTCCGGTTAATCTCATGAAATTGTTCTTTGGTCGTTGCTGTTTTAGGCATGCCAAGCATTAACGCATGGTTTGCCCATGATCCATGCACATTGGTTACAACGCTGTAAGGATATCCTTTGACTTTTTCAAAAAAAACTGCAGGGCCATTTTCAATATTAGCCGCTGCTCTTCCTGCGGCTGCAATGTCAGGCTCTGGATTTACTTCATCCTTAATACGCACCAACTGGCCGTTTTCCTCCAAGGTGGAAAGAAAACTTCTCAAATCCTGATAGACTTTTGCCATAACTCATCCTCCTGATCTTCAGTAAACTGTTTACGGTTTCCAGGTGTGATACCACCAGATTCTTCAATTATAACACTCAAAGGATTCAAGGCAATTCGAAAACAACCGGGAGCATATTCCAAAACAGAAAGACATTACAGCGTTCCAATCAGCAGATTTGTAGGAACTAACCATAAAATAGGGTCTATTCAAAGAATAATAAATGAATTGTACTGAATCACGTGTATATAATTGTCACTGTTTGTCGTTTTATGACTTATGACTCTATTCTAAAATGTCAATACAAATTAGCAAAATTGTATTTTCCTTCTGTTCATTCTGTTATATAATATCATCAATGACAAAATGTCTTATAAAATGACAATTTTTCATCATTATATAACTACAAAAGCTGTTTCATAAACTTTATGAAGCAATAAGGGGGGGCACCAATCATGATCAGATGGATCGACGATTTTTTGGCATTGGCGGAGCATAAAAATTTTTCTACGGCTGCCGATAGTATTTACATCTCACAATCAGCGTTATCAAAGCATATCAAAGCGATCGAAAATGAACTTGGTGTAGTATTGTTTGTAAGAAGCAACACAAAGGCGGAACTAACAGAAGCCGGGAAAATATATCTGGAGTATGCGCTGAATATTCGGAATTTTTCCCACGAATTAAGATTCAAATTAAATAAGTTTGGAATTTCTCCATGTATTTATCGATTGTCCATCGGGACAATTCCATGCCTGGTGGAGAGTGGAGTTATGGAGTCGCTTTTGCAATTTCAAGAAGCCTATACCAACTATTCCATTCAAATAGGAGAAAATGATCAAAGCTCTTTAATGAAACAGCTTATGCAAAAAGAAATTGATGCTGCTATCTGCCGCATTGATTTTTTACCTGAAAAAGGATACGAGATTGTACCTTTGGTAGAGGATGAGATGGTTCTTGTGTGTAATAAAGAAACCTTTCCTTTTGAGCAAGGAAGTGAGATAGACCTAGCAGGGTTTAAATTGAATAATGTATACACGATTGCAAAGAATTCAGATATTTTCAGATTGACCAGAATGCAGTTAGATGAGATTGGCTATAAAAAAGAGATTGCTGGTACAGTACCAAGGCACATGATGATTTTCCCCATCCTAACACAAAAAGGTGGTTGTGCCATACTGCCAAAGCAGCTTGCCAATTCCTCCATGTACCCCCAACTCACCTATTACAGAATACGAAATGCAGTCAAAACACATATTGGCATTGTAAAATTATCTCCCAACGATGATAACCCTCAGTTATATGAAAAGACAAATATATTGTTAGATTTTTTTAAACAGACAAAAAATTCGAAAACAGAATTTAATTCTTCTTTGCTCACAGAGTGAGCAAAGAAAGGCCGCATTATGGCAAATTTCTTAATAAATAAAAAAACCTTGAATTTCTCATTACAAGAATTCAAGGTTTTTTTGCTTAAGTATTTTTAACAATTATGCACTCGATAACATCTGCAGCGTGTTCGCAAGTATCACAACATTTTTCCAACTGTCTGTAAACTTCGGACCAGGCGATGACTTCAAGAGGATCGCCGCCCTTGGTATACAGGCTGCGGAATGCCTGAATATATAAATCATCTCCAAGCTCTTCCAGATGGTTAATCTCTACAATATCCTTCATAACAGCATCGGATCTGCGGAAGTTTGGAAACTCAATTACTAAACTGTTGACTTTTTCGCAACACTGTCCAATAACCTTAAGGATATCCATGGCTTCTGGTGTAATATTCTTAATATTGTACATGTAAATTTTAATAAGAATATCTTCAATACTATCTGTAATATCATCAAGCTCTCTACCAAGGGCAATAATATCGTCTCTTTCAATTGGAGTTACAAAATCCTTTGCAACTCGTTTCATAAGCTCATGGGTATGACGGTCTCCTTCAGATTCCAGCTCATGAAGCTTTTCAAGTTGTTCCGAAAGCTTGTCCGGCTCAAAATTAGTCAGCATTTCAGTCAGCATTTTATGTGTCTTTACTGCAACCTCTGACATTTTGACAAACAGTGTAAAATATTCGTTTTCACCTTTTCTTGCCATACTTCTATCTCCTCTCAAAATAACTCACATTAAAAAATACGTAAAAATAGATGGGTCATCAAAAATCCAACCAATCCGCAGCCTGGGAATGTAAGTATCCAAGCGAGGGCCATCTCTCTGGCAACCCCCCAGTTTACAGCGCTAATTCGCTTTGATGCGCCTACTCCCATCATTGCTGTGGTCTTTGTATGGGTCGTACTAACAGGCATACCAGTCAATGTAGAAACCATCAAACAAGCTGCCGCTGCTATATCAGCAGAAAATCCCTGATATTTTTCCAGCTTAACCATACTCATTCCTACAGTTTTAATAATACGCATACCGCCAATGGAAGTACCTAGTCCCATTACCACAGCGCAAAGAACCATGAGCCAGAAAGGCACTGCAAACGCGCTCTCTCCACCATTTCCTCTTGCAAGAAATGTTCCAAGTAAAAATACACTCATGAACTTCTGCCCATCCTGAGCTCCATGCATAAATGCCATAGCTGCAGCACCTGCAATTTGAGCACCTTTAAAATACGGCTGGGCTGCTCCTCTGTCTACGTTCCGGCATAAACGTTCCGTCAGCTTTGTCATGATCCATCCTAAGCTAAAACCTAATACTGCAGATGCAACTAAACCGTACAGTACTTTCACCCATTCGCTTCCATTCACACCAGAAAGGCTTCCGTGTAGAGCGATGGCTGAACCACTAAGACCTGCAATCAGTGCATGGCTTTCACTTGTGGGAATTCCGAATTTCCAGGCAAGAACTGCCCAGAGTACAATTGCTGCTAATGCCGCACAAAGCGCAATCAGTGCATCACCAGCCTGGTTTGCTCCTTGTCCGAAATCTACCATGTTATAAATGGTCATAGCAACGGTGGAATTAAACGAAGTCATTACTAAAATTCCAATAAAGTTCATTACCGCAGCCATTAAAATTGCCGCTCTTGGCCTCATAGAACGGGTGGATATGCATGTTGCAATTGCATTTGGTGCATCTGTCCATCCATTTACAAGAATAACGCCTAACGTCAAAATAGTTACAATTGCCAATGGCAGATTTTTTGTAAGCTCTACTATAAACTCACCTAAGGTAATACTCAAGCAATCACCTCCAAATTTTACACTGCAAAAATTGTTTCATCAATCTGCAGTCAACTGAATTTAATTTGTAGCATGTCATTTGTACGCAAAAAATGACAAACCTTAGTAAGTATAGCATAAACATTTCAACAACACAATCTTTTTTCCGCGCCTCAAATATAGATATTTTTAAGGATTCTAAACAGAAATATTTATATTTCCTCATTTTTCGATGTATTTTATACAAAATATAAAGTAAAATGATTACAAAACAACATTAGGCATGTAATCTGGTACAACTGTGTAACCAATCAACCTTATAATAATTTGTATCAACAATGATTTGGAAAATTGTTGTATCTACAACAAACAAACAACAAATAGTATGTTATGATAATACCTACGAAAGACAGTATGGAAATTATCTACTTAGCACAATTAGAAAGGAAGAAATTATGTCAAATAATTTAAAATTAACCGATACTATATATGATGTAACAGAAAAATATCCAGAGACAATTAACTTCTTTGTTGCAAATGGCTTTGATAAGCTGAGCAACCCTATCATGAGAAACACCCTTGGGAAAACTGTAACACTGGAAATGGCTTTGTCTATGAGAAAGATGAATCCAGAGGCATTCCTGGATAAACTAAACGAGGTAATTGAACAGGCTCTTCCAGATGCAGGCTCAGGTCTTGCTCCTATGAAAAAGGAAGAAGGCGGCGATATTCGCATTGAAGGCGTACTCCCCTGCCCCATCCGTCTGCCTCTTATGGAGAAATTCGAAGCTTGGCTCACGGAGCAGTCAGATAAACTTGGTTATAAGGTAGATTATAATTTAAAATCTGCAAATTTAGGTCTTGATGATGTGAAAGAGCGAGTTGTTCAAGCAAACGGCAATGCAGATGCTCTGTCTGATCTGTATTTATCTGCAGGTTTTGATCTCTTCTTTGATAAGGAACTGATGGGACGCTACCGGGAAGCTGGAGAATTTGAAGATATCTCTGGACTGGATCACATAAATCCTGATTTTGAAAACGAGCAAATCAATTTAAAGGATCCAAAAGGCCAGTATGCAATTATAGGTGTGGTACCTGCTATTTTCATGGTAAATACCAATGCTCTTGGAGACCGCCCTATGCCTGAAAGCTGGGCTGATTTAATGAAACCAGAATTTGAGAACAGCATAAGCCTTCCAATGAAGGACCTTGATATGTTTAATGCTTTCTTACTTCATATCTACCGTTATTATGGAGAAGAAGGCGTAGAAAAGATGGGAAAATCTCTTCTTCGCAGCATGCACCCGGCTCAGATGGTAAAGGCTCATATTAATAAAGGGGAAGGAAAAGTTCCAACCATTACAGTTACCCCTTACTTCTTTGCCAGTATGGCAGACGGAAAAGGACCGATGCGTCCAGTATGGCCGAAGGATGGCGCGATCTTAAGCCCTATTTTCCTTCTTGCAAGATCTAAGAATAAAGATAAGGTAAAGCCATTTGTTGATCTCCTTTATTCCAAAGAAATTGGTGAGATTCTTTCCTCTAATGGAAAGTTCCCTTCTACCAATCCTATGGTAGAAAATAACCTGACAAAAGACCAAAACTTCATGTGGCTCGGCTGGGACTTTATCCACAATCATGATATTGGCGAACTGATTAAGAACCTGGAGCAGAAGTTCTATCAGGCGGCAGAAAAGGAGACTTTATGAATCTAATTATATTTTCTGGTCCCCCTTCCTCTGGGAAGACCTCAATTATCTTAAAGGTCATCGCTTCTTATAATAGAAGAAATATAAAAGTCGGGGTGGTGAAATTCGATTGTTTGTATACCGATGACGATGCGGCTTATGAAAAAGCTGGCATACCAGTTAAAAAAGGATTATCAGGAGCATTATGTCCTGACCACTTCTTTGCATCAAATATCGAAGAAGTGGTAAGCTGGGGTAATCAGGAGAACTTAGACCTTCTCATCACAGAATCCGCCGGATTATGCAATCGCTGCTCTCCTTATTTAAAAGATATCAAAGGAGTGTGTGTCATTGATAATCTATCCGGTATCAATACCCCCAAAAAAATCGGTCCAATGCTAAAGTCCGCAGATTTTGTGGTTATTACTAAGGGAGATATTGTTTCTCAAGCAGAGCGTGAGGTTTTTGCTTCTTGCGTAAGCTCGGTAAATCCTCGTGCCATTACCATGCATGTAAATGGTTTAACTGGACAGGGCGCCTATGAGCTTGGCAGCTTATTATATGATGAGGACCAGGACATCAAATCAGTTCAGGGTATGAAGCTTCGGTTTCCAATGCCAGCAGCACTATGTTCCTACTGCCTGGGAGAAACCAGAATCGGAGAAGCTTA
This sequence comes from uncultured Eubacteriales bacterium, assembly GCA_963528005.1. Classification (GTDB taxonomy): domain Bacteria; phylum Bacillota; class Clostridia; order Lachnospirales; family Lachnospiraceae; genus Lacrimispora. Next base: position 34,546 of record CAURSM010000005.1, on the reverse strand, counting down.
TCAGATGGGAAATATTAAAAAAATGGATTTGGGGGCTGATAAGAAATGACAAACTGGACACTTTTACAGATTTTAGAGAAATACCCCTTTGCTTTGGCATACTTTGAGCAGAACAAATTAGATATCGCCGGTTACGAGGAGAATACGTTGGCAGAATTCCTGGATCACTTTTCAGAACTGGAATTAGAAGACCAGGCTTTGGATAAGGAAAAGATCTTATCCGATTTCCCAGTTTACATTGAGCAGATGCAGTCTTTTCTTGGAGTAGAGGATAAGAATCAAGTTAGTTCCTTAACCATTCTTGCTGGACATGATAAATCAGGAGTCCCAGAGGGGTTTGAAGAGTTAACCATCCTTACTTCTCAGATCATTTCCATTGTGGGACCTACTGGATCGGGAAAAAGCCGTCTTTTAGCTGATATTGAATGGGCCGCTCAAAATGATACTCCCACCGGACGCAGCATCCATATAAACGGAGAAGTACCGGATAACAAATGGCGCTTTTCATCCAACAATCGTTTGGTAGCACAGCTTTCTCAGAACATGAACTTTGTTATGGATTTAACAGTGCAGGATTTCTTGAACATGCATGCCGTCAGTCGTCTGGTAGAGAATCCCCAGTCTGTGATCGAGGAAATCATTAAAGCAGCCAATAATCTGGCAGGAGAGAAATTTGATTTGACCACTCCCGTTACAAGCTTAAGCGGAGGACAGTCAAGAGCACTTATGATCGCAGATACTGCAATCTTAAGCTCCTCTCCTATCGTTTTGATTGACGAGATTGAAAATGCTGGAATCGATCGAAAAAAAGCATTAGAACTTTTAGTCTCCTCAGACAAAATAGTCCTGATGGCAACCCATGATCCTTTGCTGGCTCTCATGGCAGATAAGAGAATTATTATTAAAAACGGTGGAATTAGCAAGGTCATCCATACCAGTGATGAAGAAAAAGAACTGCTTATAGAACTGGAAAAGATGGATTCCCTAATTCAACATGCCAGACAGGAACTTAGATTAGGAAGTAATTTATCCACTGAAATTTTATCATAAGTAATCATAATATAAAGCGGAGCTGTTGATGAGGCAAATGAATCATTCTTTTGCCTATCAGCAGCTCCGCTTTTTAGAGTTTTATCTCTCTGTAAATTTTTCAACTATTTTAAGCAATAACTCAACTACTTTCTCCATGGACTGAACAGGAATAAATTCAAATTTCCCATGGTAGTTATAACCACCCGTACAGATATTCGGGCAAGGAAGTCCTTCATAAGACAAACGTGCTCCATCCGTACCGCCTCTGATCGGTGTTACCATTGGCTCTATATCAAGCTCTTCCATGGCTGACTTTGCAATATCAATCAGGTACATGTGAGGCTCAATCTTTTCTTTCATATTGTAGTAACTGTCTTTTAATAACACCTCTACGGTACCAGCACCATAGCGGTTGTTAAGATATTCCTCGACTCTGAGAATGAATGTCTTCTTCTCTTCGAACTTCTCTTTGCTGTGATCACGGATAATATAATCCATGGATGCTTCCTCAACATCACCTCTCATGGAATCCAAATGAAAGAAGCCTTCGTAACCATCTGTATACATGGGATTATCAAATGCTGGAAGCATGTTATGAAATTCCATAGCCATTAACAGAGCATTCTTCATCTTTCCTTTTGAAGAACCTGGATGGATGCTTCTGCCATGTATCTTTACCCTTGCAGAAGCGGCATTGAAGTTCTCATATTCCAGTTCACCCAGACCGCCTCCATCTACAGTATAAGCTACTTCGGCTCCAAATCCCTTGACATCGAAGAAATCTGCGCCTCTTCCCACCTCTTCATCAGGGGTAAATCCAATACGGATCTTTCCGTGAGGGATTTCCGGATGAGATAAGAGATATTCTGCCATGGTCATGATTTCCGCAACTCCGGCTTTATCATCAGCACCAAGAAGTGTGGTTCCATCTGTTGTAATAATGTCCTGGCCTTTATACTTTAATAAATACGGAAAATCGCTTACTTTCATGGTAAGTCCCGTTTCTTTATTCAATAAGATATCATTACCATCGTAATTCTTCACGATCTGTGGCTTCACCCCAGCTCCTGAAAACGCTGGAGAAGTATCCATGTGAGATACAAATCCAAGAACTGGTACAGACTTGTCTGTGGTAGCTGGAATGGTAGCATACACATATCCACGATCATCCACCATCACATCTTCTGCATTCATGGCTCTTAATTCCATAGCAAGTTCCTCAGCTAAAATCTTCTGCTTTTCAGTGCTTGGAACAACTTCCATCTCATATTTTGACTGGGTATCGTAGGATATATACTTTAAAAAATGATTCAATACTTCTGACATATTAATCGCCTCTTTCTCGTAATATTAGTTTTTATAGCGTTCCCTTTTCCCAATTGCTTCATTATATCATAGAGGTAACACACTGTCTACGTTGTGGCTTCTTCCTTTTCCAGGATATACCAGAAAAGATTTTTTCTACCTTTTAAAACATTAAAAAGGATATCTCAAACTGGCTGAAACGCCATTATTAAGATACCCTATTTTACCATATTAAATCGCTTTAAAAGTTTTTAACGGTTCGCCAGTTCTCTGGTAATATCTTCCCAGGTTACTCCTTTTTGAGCCATTAAAACCATCATGTGATAAAGAAAATCAGAAATTTCGTATTTTACCTCTTCTGGGTTTGGATTCTTCGCTGCGATGATGATCTCCGTCGCCTCTTCTCCCAGCTTTTTAAGAATCTTATCCAATCCTTTATCATAAAGGTAATTGGTATAAGAGCCTTCCTTTGGATTTGTCTTTCTATCAAGTATCACCTGGAAGACCTCTTCAAATACCTTAAGAGGGTTGGAATCTTTAAACTCTTTTTTAATCAGACTTTGGTAGAAACAGCTTTGCTCCCCAGTATGACAGGCAGCGCCAATCTGATTGACCTTGGCAAGTAGTGTATCGTTATCACAATCAAGAGAGAGTGATTTCAAATATTGGTAATGACCAGAAGTCTCACCCTTTTTCCAAAGGCTTTGACGGCTGCGACTGTAATAAGTCATGCAGCCAGATCTTAAGGTTTCCTCAAATGCCATTTCATTCATATAGGCTAACATGAGGACTTCACCCGTCCGGTATTCCTGAACAATGACAGGAATCAAACCATCGGAATTTAATTTAAACTGTGAAAATGCCACTGTACTTTCAAAGGTATCTACCCCAATGCCCTGAGATTTTAAATCTTGTTTTAAATCCATAAAAACAGAGTCTTCTAAAAGATAGGTGATAAATCCAGCCACACGATCCATTTTAAGAGAATCTGCTAACAATTCCTCATCAGAGCCAGTAATTAAAAAGTGCTCCTCAAGGGAAGAAACTGTCTCAAGAGTCTCCCTGGTGATATTTGAATCTCCAAGAATCATGAGAGAAGCACCAAGCTGGGCATATTCCTTGGTTCGGCTAAGATAAGAAGCATCTGGTAAATACGCATAAATCTTATCGTCTCCAAATCGATCCACGGCTTCTTTCATAAGGTCCACATTATCATCATCTGCGGTGTCAAGAAAGGCAGCCTTTGATCCGGCATATAGATACTTCTTTACATCCTCCAAACGTTTTACCCGGCCCCCTGCAATTACCGGTATATCGGAAAGCCTTACTAATTCTTTTAAAAGCCCAATGGTATTCTCATGATCTTTTTCCGTATCCGATATATCATAAATAAAAAGTTCATCGGCTCCGCTGTCTCCAAGATAACGAGCCAATGAGAGCGGGTCTTCCTTATAACTAGTCTTTAAATTATCAAGTCTCCATGCCTGGCCCTCTCGTATACCAAACCCCGCAATCAGTTTCTTACATTCCATCAAATCGTCCTCCCCTGATGGTCCTGTCCTTCAAAAGCATCTATGGCTTCCTCTAAATCTATTCGGTCTTCATATAGCGCTTTTCCGATAATCGCACCATGTATGCCTGCGTTATATAGTTCTTTTAAATCGTTCATGGAAGACATTCCGCCGGAAGCGATAATGTCCAGACCTGTTTCATCTGTTAATTTTTTGGTGTATTCAACATTGGGACCGGAGAGCATGCCATCTCTTGCAATATCGGTATATACCACATGACGAATGCCGTATTCTTTCATTCGATTTGCAAGATCAGAAGCCGTAATATCACTTATTTTCTCCCAGCCTTCTACAGCAACCATACCATTCTTTGCATCGATTCCTGCTACAATACGCTCCTGTCCAAATTTATTCACCATGTGGCGGATAAATTCCGGATTTTCTGCAGCTTTAGTCCCAATTATGACACGGGACACGCCAAGGGATAGTACAAATTCGATGTCTTCTTCTTTTCGAATACCACCGCCCATTTGAATTGGGATGGAAACAGTAGCTGCAATTTTCCTGACAACCTCTTTATTTACAGAATGACCAGCCAAAGCGCCGTCTAAATCTACCAAGTGAAGAAACGTAGCCCCTTTTGATTGCCACCCGGCTGCAACCTCTTCTGGCTTATCAGAATATACTGTGATATCCTTAAATTCTCCCTGCTTTAAGCGGACACATTGCCCATTTTTTAAATCAATCGCTGGATATAACTGCATATGGATTCTCCTTTACAATGTCCCTTTCGTAGATAAGACTCCCCGGATTCTGTCATCTATCATAGTGGCTTCATCTAAAGCCTTTGCAAAAGCTTTGAAAACGCCTTCAATCATATGGTGATTATTTTCACCTGCCAGCTTTCTTATATGCAAATTCATCTCACTTGCATAGGAAACGGCATAGAAAAATTCCTTTACCATCTCTGTCTCAAAATCCCCCACCCGTTCCGTCGTAAAGGGAACGTCAAAGGAAAAATAAGGCCTTCCGGATAAATCAATGGCACAAAGTATCAAGGTTTCATCCATGGGAAGAATCATACTCCCATAACGCTTAATTGACTTTTTATCACCAAGGGCTTTTTTGATCGCAGTACCTAGTACAATCCCAGTATCTTCCACAGTATGATGGGTATCCACTTCCAGATCCCCCTCTACCAAAAGATTCAGATCAAAAAAACCATGCCTGGTGAAACTATTTAACATATGATCAAAAAAGCCAATGCCTGTTTTAATCTCTGATTCTCCCTGTCCATCCAGGTTAAGGTTCATATGAATGTTTGTTTCCCCAGTCACTCGATTCATCTCACAACTTCGTCCCATAATCCCATTCCTTTCCAATGTCTAAGATTCCTCTTCCTCAAACCGAACTTTAACAGAATTGGCATGAGCGGTGAGATATTCCGCATTTGCAAAATCCTCAATCTCTTTATGGACTTCGTGTAAGGCTTCTTTGGAATAATAGACGATACTTGATTTTTTAATGAAATCATCCACACTTAAGGCGGAAAAGAAACGAGCCGTTCCATTGGTTGGAAGCACATGGTTTGGCCCTGCAAAATAATCGCCCAATGGCTCTGAGCTATACTCACCAATAAAGATCGCTCCCGCATGACGGATCTTTGTCATATCTTCAAATGGATTCTTTGTAACAATTTCCAAATGTTCGGGGGCTATTTCATTGACTGTCTCAATAGCTTCTTTCATAGAATCTGCCACTAATATATAGCCGTATTGATCCAGTGATTTTCTTATAATCTCAGAACGGGAAAGCTGATTGGTAAAACGCTCTGCTTCTTCTGAAACCCTTTTAGCAAGCTCCATGCTGGTGGTTACCAAGATAGAGGATGCCAGCTCATCATGCTCTGCCTGAGAAAGCAAATCCGCAGCTACAAAACGAGGATTGGCGCTTTCATCTGCCAGTACAAGAATCTCGCTTGGTCCTGCAATGCTGTCTATACTTACATGACCATAAACTGCTTTTTTAGCAAGGGCTACAAATATATTTCCCGGTCCTACAATTTTGTCTACACGGGGAATGGATTCGGTTCCAAAAGCCAGGGCAGCTATGGCCTGAGCCCCACCTACTTTATAAACTTCAGCTACACCGGCAAGACGAGCGGCGGTTAAGGTCACAGGATTGACCTTTCCATCCTTTCCTGGAGGTGTTACCATAACAATACGGTCTACTCCAGCAACTTTTGCTGGAAGAATGTTCATAAGCACAGAAGATGGATAAGCAGCCTTCCCACCTGGGACATAGACCCCCGCACTTTCCAAGGCGGTAACCTTTTGACCTAGAATGGTTCCATTGGGCTTACTGTCAAACCAACTATACTGTCTCTGTTTTTCATGAAATTCCTGAATGTTTTTCAGTGACTTTTTCATGACTTCCAAAAGTTCAGGCTTCACTTCTTTTATCGCTTCTTCTATTTCCTGCTCTGTCACTCTGATACTGGACGCATTGATATCCACATGATCAAATTCTTTGGTATAAGCAAACACGGCTTTGTCCCGGTCTCTTTTTACCGTATCAATGATAGTCTGAACGGAATCCGCATAAGTACTGTATTGATTGGGGTCTCGCTTTAACAAATCAGCAAGTATATTCTTTCTGGACGACTCGTCTAATTTTACAATTCTCATTTGTTTTCCTCCTGCAGTAAGGTGCGAAGATCACGAATCAAGCTTGTGATTCTGTCATTTTCCCGCTTCATACTCACCTGATTTACTACCATTCGAGCAGACAAAGGGCAAATCTCTTCTAATACCGTAAGACCATTTTCTTTTAGTGTTGCTCCGGTCTCCACAATATCTACTATGACTTCAGAAAGCCCAACAATAGGAGCCAGTTCTATAGAACCATTTAGCTTAATGATTTCCACGGTCTGGTGCTTCTTATTATAAAAATAGTCTTTTGCAATGGCTGGATATTTGGTTGCAACACGAATTCTCTCATGATGCTTTAAAAGCTCTCTGGCCGATTCCGGTCCACAGACGCACATATGACAGATTCCCATTCCTAAGTCCATTACTTCATATAATTTACGGCCTTCTTCTAAAATAGTATCCTTGCCCACGATACCAATATCTGCAGCGCCATATTCCACATAGGTAGGCACATCACTTGCTTTTGCAAGGAAAAATCGGATGCCAAGTTCCTCATTGACAAAAATCAGTTTTCTGGAGTCTTTCTCCTTCATCTCCTCACAGGTGATACCGATTTTCTCAAACATGGCGAGGGACTTGCTGGCTAGACGCCCTTTTGCCAGGGCAAATGTTAAGTATCTCATGCATTCCCTCCCATCATTTTAAATATTCTGAAAGCGGTATCTCTTCTACCCGCCCAAGCGACAGGTTTTTGATCGTAACCGTAATTCCCCGTTCATCCAGATACAAAAGATTTGTCAGTTCCCTGCGAAGTGCATACGCCTCATACTCTTCCATGGAACGGTTTTTGTCATTAGGCTGAAGTTGAACCGCCAAACCAGTGCTTCGAAAATGCTCTGCCAAAAGAATGGCCTGCTCTCTTGACTCCTGTTCATAAAGAATCATAGTATTGGTGACTGGAATCTCTGTTTTTATCTTCTGCCTTGAAAGGGCAAGAAGCAATTCATCTACGGAAATTCCAAATCCAACGGCTGGGGAATCCTTACCAAACTGTTCTAACAGCTTATCATACCTTCCCCCATTTACAATGTAATCTCCAGATCCATACGTATAAGCCTTAAAGATAATACCGGTATAATACTGATATTTGCTTAGCATCCCAAGATCATAAGAAACGTAATCCGTTAGTCCATAAAAGGAAAGAATCTCATTTACTTCTTCCAGACGCTCAAGGGCTCTTAAAGCTCTCTTATTTTTTGTAAGCTCTTTGGCTGCTTTGATTTGATCTAGAGAACCAAACAGCTCTGGAAGCTTTAAAAAGGCCTGCTTCAGCTCATCGGATATGGGCTGTGACATAACAAGTTCTTCCACACCAAAATAATTCTTATTCTCAATCAGGTCTCTTAGTCGTTCTTCCTGCTCCTCATCCATACCTGCTTCTTCCAAAAGCCCTTTGAAGAAATCCACTTCTCCAAGCTCCACCTGGATCTCTGTAAGTCCTGTACTCATCAAAGCCCAAATCACCATTGCAAGTATTTCTCCGTCAGCATCAGCAGAATCGTCTCCAATTAACTCCACACCAGTCTGACTGGCTTCCTTAAGCCTTCCCTGATAACTGGAATGATTGATAAACGTCTTCTCTATATAACAAAGCCGGATCGGCATATCTTCGTGAAGAAAATACTTTGCTGCGCATCTGGCAATGGCAGGTGTTTCGTCAGGGCGAAGCACAAGGGTATGATTGTCACGGTCAAAGAACTTAAACATCTCTTTGGCTTTGACACTTCCTCTGGATTCATTAAAGATATCAAAGAATTCAAAGGTGGGAGTCTCTATATCCTGATATCCGCACAAATGAAACACCTTTAATATCTTATCCTGCACCACTGATTTTCTAGTACACTCTGCTCCGTATATATCCCGAACACCATCCGGTGTATGTAACAGTTTATTTGCCATATTAACCTCCTGACCGCCATAAATCAGTGAAGAAATTCTATTTCATGATTCATCACCTACCGTCGCTTTCTTGTGGTAAAGTGATAATTCGATGATGTGCTGTTTATTATAGGTTACAAATCCGGTCTTGTCAATCTCTTCCTGTTAAATCTTTTTGTAGCATTTCCAGATAGTGGACTAAAATATCACGGCAGCTTCCAATCTTCCAGGATTTGTCGACCTCATCGTAGGTAAAACTTTTTCTTCCGCCCTCTTCCATCCTCTTCCAATATTCCTTTAGATTTGCAAATGGAAGGTAATAGATTTCATTTTTATGGGTGTAAGATAAGATGATAAAAGCAATTCCGCCCTGACGCTCAAACTCTTCCATGAAAGTTACCTGATGGGCATGTATGTTCTGTAATGGAAAGGTATTGGCCCCACACTCCTTTGCATCAAAACATATGGGGATTCCTTGTACCGCTCCAATATAATCCACCGTACTTTTCTGGTCAAAATATGCCAATGTAATATGACGGCTTTCCTTTGCAATGGAAATAGGAGTGATTGGAGTTGGTATCTTCTGAATCAATGCCAATCCTTTTTCCCGATAGCCTTCGTTGCTCCGATTAATTAATTCTTCAAGGGTCGATCCTCGTAAACCCCTAGTTTTCCAGGTTCCCATATCCCCCTCCTATCTCCAATCCTTGCAAATCTTTGTAAATGTTTTGGGAAGTGGTGCTTGAAAAGATTTTCCTGATAAATATGCCAAAGGCTCCTTAAGTTCTGGAAAAACCACCTGAAAGGAATGGAGCATCTGGGAATTGATGTGGTAAATTTTTTTTGCCTCTTCATTGACTCTGATGTCCCCATACTTATAATCCCCTACAATCGGATGACCGATGGAGGACAAGTGAGCTCTGATTTGGTGGGTTCGTCCGGTAATTAACGTAACCTTTAAGAGAGTATATCCCCCATAAGACTGAATTGGCTCGTACTCTGTGGTGATAGGAACACTCCCTGGCACTAAAGTTTTATGAACCGTTACCTGATTGCTGGCCTCGTCCTTAATTAAAAAACCAGTTATCATCTGACGTTTTAAAACCTCACCTTTAACCACACAATTATAATATTTGTGTATGCTTCTGTCCTTGAAAATCTCCGACATAATCTGAAGTCCTGCAAGAGATTTTCCTCCTACAACAAGTCCACTTGTATTTCGGTCAAGACGGTTGCAGATGGAAGGCCGAAAACTTTTTAATTGTTCTGTGGATAACTGACCGCTTGATATCATGTAATCGATCAGATATTCCACCAGGGACTCATCCGATTCTTTCGCTTTCTGGGACAACATGCCTGACGGTTTATTCACCAACAAAATATGTTGGTCCTCATAGATAATATCTAATTTGATTTTTTTTACATCCGGTATCTTTACCTCAGAAAATTTAGAAATGGTCTCTTCCGATAAAAAGAGCTTTATCTCATCTCCTGATAGTAATTTCTCCGAACCATCACACTTCTTGCCATTTAATGTAATGTTCTTTTTTCGCATCATCTTATAAAGAAAGCTTTTACCGGCAAGATTTAAATACTTGGACAGCAGCTTGTCAAGACGTTGGCCTGCTTCATTACTCGATACAATCAAAGACTGCATGTTTTATCCTTTCCGTAATCCTAAATTAGCTTTAATCTTCTACTTTCATTAAATCAAGACCTTTGTAAAGTCGTAAAATCAAGCTATGAGGCATTGCTTTGGCAGCAAGACGGAGTGCCTTCATCGTTCCTCCATAAACAGAAACAGACCGTCCCATCATACTGTCTCGCAGTGCCAGACGAACCACCCGTTTAGGGTCCGCCATAACTACTTTTTTATAAAAAGGGATCTCCCCCGTTGTTTCTGCAATATCAAAAAACTCAGTTTTTACAGGACCAGGACAGACAGCCGTCACGTATATACCTTTTTTACTTAATTCTACATTCAAAGCTCTGCTGTAGCTTAAAACAAATGACTTTGTTGCGGCATAAATAGCAAAGCCTGGCTGTGGCAGAAAAGAGGCGGCTGAAGCAAATTGTATGATGCGGCTGTTTGTCGACATGTAAGGAAGTACAATATGGGTAACAGCAATCAGTGCCCTGCAGTTAAGATCCACCATTCCCATTTCATCTCCAAGACTAACACTTCCAACGGAACCAATCTTTCCATATCCGGCTGCATTGATCACCCACTTAATCTCAGGTTTCTCCTTCTCAAGTGTATCTTGAAGAGATGATAAGCAGCTTTCTTTGGTTAAATCAAGGGGAAATATCCGAAGTCTCACAGGAACCAAGGGAGCCAATGACTCCATGGCCTCCTGTCTTCTGGCAATAGCCCATATTTCTTCGATCCCATTAAAACGATCCGCAATCTGCATGACAAATTCTTTTCCCATACCGGAAGATGCACCGGTTACAATTGCAATCCTCATATTGATCCCTTCTTTTCCTGAGCTTTGTTTTTATTTCTTCGCAGTTTTTTTATGAACGTTTCGTATGGTTTTTCTCTTGCGGTTTTTCTGTCCTTCTGAAGATACAGCCTCCGCTCTTCCCATATTACCATTATATTTCCCGTTTTTCCCATCTATATTACTTTTGGGTCCTCCGGTTCTTGGACGGATTAAGCACTTTTTCTCAAAACCGATCAAATCTGTACGGCCAGCTAGCTTTAATGCCTCAACCACCAGGTCGTAGTTCTTTGGATTTCGATACTGTATCAAGGCTCTCTGCATGGCTTTCTCATGAGGATTTGTAGGCACATAAACCTTTTCCATAGTACGAGGGTCAATTCCAGTGTAATACATACAGGTGGATATGGTAGATGGAGTTGGATAAAAATCCTGAACCTGCTCCGGCATATATCCTAAATCTCTTAAATACTCTGCAAGCTCAATGGCTTCGTGAAGACCAGAACCAGGATGAGAAGACATAAGGTAAGGAACAAGATATTGCTTTTTACCAATACGTCCATTCATCTCATTATACTCTTTTACGAACTCACGATATACATCATTCTTTGGTTTCCCCATTTTCGAAAGCACATTATCTGCAACGTGCTCTGGTGCAACCTTTAACTGACCACTGACATGATGTTCGCAAAGCTCCTTTAAGAACTTTTTACCTGGATCTGCAAGGACATAATCAAAACGGATTCCCGAACGGATAAATACCTTTTTCACCTTTGGCAGGTTTCTTAACTTTCTAAGAAGCTCAATATAATCCGTGTGATCTGGATTTAGATTCTTACATGGCTCTGGAAACAGGCATTGACGATTGGAGCAAGCTCCCTTTGTCGTCTGCTTTTCACAAGCAGGATGTCTGAAATCTGCCGTTGGGCCGCCCACATCATGAATATACCCTTTAAAATCCGGTTCCTCTATCAGTTTTTTCGCCTCATCGATAAGAGATTCATGACTTCTTGCCTGAATAATTCTTCCCTGATGGAATGTAAGCGCACAGAAGCTACAGGCACCAAAACAACCACGGTTATTAATAAGGCTGAACTTGATCTCTCGGATCGCCGGTATTCCCCCTTGTTCTTCATAGGAAGGATGGTAATTACGCATATAGGGAAGTCCATAGGTAAAATCCATATCTTCCTGGGTTAATGGTTTTGATGGTGGGTTTTGTACTACAAATAGGTTATCCTTATAAGGCTCTACCAGACGTTTTCCAAGAAATGGATCGGTGTTGGAATATTGAATGTAATAGCTCTTTGCATACTCTAATTTATCTGCTTTCATGCTATCAAACGTGGGAAGCAGTTGGTAATCATATACGGAATCTAAGCTATTGGTCTTATAAACCGTACCTTCTATAAAAGTAATATCCTTAATATCGATTCCACTGCTTAAGGCGTCTGCAATCTCTACGATTGATTTCTCGCCCATTCCATAAGAGATGAGATCCGCCTGGGAATCAATGAGAATCGAATGTTTTAGCCGATCGGCCCAATAATCATAATGAGCAAACCGCCTTAAGCTGGCTTCAATTCCTCCCACAATAATAGGGGCATCCTTATAGACAGAACGAATTAAATTACAATAGACGGTAGTAGCATAATCCGGACGTTTTCCCATAGCTCCGTCAGGGGTATAGGCATCCTGCTGTCTCCGTTTTTTCGATACTGAGTAATGGTTTACCATGGAATCCATATTTCCGCCAGATACCAAAAATCCAAGTTTGGGTTCTCCAAGAATCTGGATGCTTTTTTTATCCTTCCAGTCCGGTTGTGAGATGATTCCCACTTTATATCCATGAGCCTCTAAAAGACGGCTTATAATTGCATGTCCAAAGGAAGGGTGATCCACATAGGCATCTCCAACAACATATACAAAATCACATTGTTTCCATCCTCTTATGTTCATGTCTACCCGGTTAATCGGAAGATAATCGTGCATCATTCGTTCGCTCCATTTCCATTAAATATCTGATGATAATCATTAATAAAGTAATCTGCCAAATGTCTCTTTTCCGCTTCCATGTCTCTGGAAAATTCATCGTCAACTGCGCAGACTGTCATACCTGCCCTCTTTCCTGCCAGGATACCTGCCGGAACATCTTCAAAGACCAGGCAGTTTGCAGGATCAACACAAAGTTCTTTTGCCACTTTCAAATAGATATCCGGTGCCGGTTTTCCAGCCGGTACCTCACAGGAAGTAGCTACTACATGAAAATATTGCCCGATCTTAAGGGAATCAATCACCGCATCTACCATTTGTCGCCCATTGCTGGTGGCGATGCCGGCTTTAAGCCCATTTTCTGCTATGTGTTTTAATAATACATCTGCACCAGGCTTTAGGGGGACTTCATGTTTGTACTTTTCAATGGACATTCCCACCCATATCTCCTTAATTTCATCCAACGATTCTTTTAGATTAAATCTTTCTTTGAAATAAAAGGCAGTTTCTGAAAAACTCATTCCTTCTATGTCTTTTTGCAAATCATCGGGACAAAGAATCCCTCTATCTCCTAAAAATTCTACATCAATGGTTTTCCACATCCACATAGAATCAACCAGTGTTCCATCTAAGTCAAATATTACAGCTTTCTTATTATTTAACATGATCTGTTCTTTTTTCCTTTCCATGACGCTTCAGTTCCTCTAATTCCTCCTGATGAAGAGGACGGTACTCTCCTGGTTCCAAAGTTTCGTCTAACTTGAGACTGCCCATGGAAAGCCTCTTTAAGTATACCACACTGCACCCCAGTGTTTCAAACATACGTTTTACCTGATGGAATTTTCCTTCTCGTATGGTAAGGCGTATTTCAGATAACGTTCCCTCTGTTAATACTTCAAGTTTTGCAGGAAGGGTAGGTGTTCCATCCAAAAGCACAATCCCCTGCTCCATTTGTTCTTTGGCATCAGAGGGAAGCTGTCCCTCTACTTTAGCAAAATAAACCTTATCCACATGTTTTTTAGGAGAAAGAAGCTGGTGGGTCAGATCTCCGTCATTGGTGATCAGAATCAGCCCCTCCGTATCGATATCTAGCCTCCCCACTGGAAACAAGTCATCTCTCATCCGGTCTCCAATCAAACCTACAACCGTCTCATAACGCTTATCCTCCGTAGCGGATACTACTCCTTGAGGCTTGTTCAACATATAATATTCAAATGCGGCGTATGCAATGATCCGTCCATCCACTGTAACCTCATCTCGTTCCGGGTCTATCTTTCTATCTGTCTTTTTTTCCGGGACTCCATCTACCGAGATCCTGCCTTTTTTTGCCATTTCTTTGATCTGGCTTCTGGTTCCTATTCCCATCTCGCCTAAATATTTATCTAATCTAAGTTCTTTCATCATTGCCACCGCCATCCAGGGTAATATTTGTTTTTTAGAGTGCTTCCGCTCCCCTTAGCAAAGCCAAGAGGAAATCCATCCACACAGATCAAGCACCAGCCTTTTTTCTGACCTTCCTCTTCCTTTAAGGAAATGGTTTCTCCTTTTAAATATCGGATTACCCTTTCATCCTCTTTGTTCCAGGAAATTGTTTGACTAAACTCATCTGGCTTCAGTGCCATAGCTAAGGGCTGAGCCGGCTCAAATCGTCCTTTTTTTAATTCTCCAAGCAATAAACCCGTCCTCAAATAACGAAGCTTTTTCCCCTGTTTTGGAAAACTCTCCGGTAAGTAATAGACGGTTTCATCCTTTATATAAATTCTGTTTGGATCAAATGGTTTGGATAAAAGGGTAAGAAAATCAACCAATTCTCCAGGTAACGATTTCCCCTTCTCTGTGTTATCCTTTTTCATTTCACGATTGTCAAGAGATTGTTTTTTTCTTAACAAAGCCATAAAGTGCCCTTCTCCTTTTATCCGATGTGGAAAAAGTCGAAGACAACCAGAAAGCCCAATTCCATCCGATGCTCCTTCAAAAAGCGGAATAGAGATAAGTTCCATATCCTCATGTTCTGCTAATATCCAACGAATGATATCCTCATCTTCGCATTGAGAAAATGTACAAGTGGAATACAAAAGAAACCCACCTGGAACCAACATGTCCACAGCCTGAGCTACAATCTCCTTTTGGATGACAGCATAATACTCTGGCCCATGTTCCTCATAGCTTTTCACCATATCAGCATCTTTTCGGAACATTCCTTCGCCGGAACAAGGTGCATCAATCAGAATTTTATCAAAAAATTGACCAAATATTTCTCTTAGCTTAGCCGGTTCCTCGCTGGTTACACAGATATTTTCTATTCCCCAAAGCTCCAGATTCTTAAGAAGTGCTTTCGCCCTGGAATTGCTGATATCATTGGACACCAACATTCCTTTTCCTTTTAACTTTGCACCCAGCTCCGTACTTTTCCCTCCGGGGGCTGCGCATAAATCAAGAACCTTATCTCCAGGCACGATTGGAAGCAGATCCGCCGGAGTCATAGCACTAGGCTCCTGCAAATAATACAATCCTGCATAGTAATGCGGATTCTTAGCAGGTCGTTCCTCACCCTCGTAATAATAACCATTTCGAATCCATGGAATGGGTTTTAGCGTTAGATCCGTTATCTTCAAAAATTCCTCTGGTGAAATTTTAAGCGTATTGACCCTCAAACCATAGAGTCTTTCTTCTTCAAAACTATTTACATAAGCTTCAAACTCTTCTGCTCCCAGTAAGTCTTTCATTCTATTTAAAAACTCTTTTGAAACTTTAATTTCTTTCACGTTTTTTGCTCCTGTTTCCTGTCTATGTAAGCAATCTTAATATACTAATAAGAATATTTCAACCGATTTTTCTCCAGATATTTAAGGGCCCAATATGGGTTAACGCTCATCTCCTCGTTGTTGTCTGTCTTTAGATAAATCCCCACATGAAGATGGACATCAAAGTTCCCGGTTGTCCCCTCAATTTCACTGTAGCCAGTATCTCCCATGAATCCCAAAAGTTCTCCTGCTTTCACCACATCGCCTGCTTTCCACTCCTTGCTGTATCCATAAAGATGGGCGTAATAGAGATACGCTCCCTTTGGCGTACGAATGCCAATTCGCCATCCGCCTTTGTTTAGCCAACCTACCTTTTCCACCACACCATCACTCATGCTTACAACCGGATAATAACCTCTTGGACGCTTGTTCCCCATAACATCGCACCCTTCATGTCCTCGATCTCCACCATAGGTACGAGGCTGCATCCAGCCATTTTCATAGGTGACATCAGGAGTCTCCTCTTTTAAATTAAGTGGTACCGGAAAAAACTTCAGATCTCCAAGCAAGGTGGTATATGCATTCTTTAATTTTCTGTATTCCTGTGGCTTTATTTTACGAAGTCGGTCTCCACGGTTGTCCTTGACTTTTACTTTTGTCAGGTCATACTGATGCTCCACCATAAGAGAGGTCAGTACATCATAATCAATGGTATTCCAGTCAGCCACCATATTTCCAAGCTTTAGACTTCTAAAATCCTCACTTTCCCAAGTGTATGCATTGAGCTGATAAAAGGTAGGATTGTTGTATAAATAATCGATCATGGTCACATGGAATACGGACAGGATCAGAATCAAAAAAAGAATCACCATCATATCGGTCACGCCTCTTCATATAAATATATAAAACAATTTATTCGGGTGCATATGAAAAAATCCTTTTTCCGTCTGCTTTCTGTGGCTGCCTTGCTTTTTCTCCTCTTCCGTCCGTCAATCGCTTTTGAAGGAGCCAAAAATGGGCTCATACTTTGGGGTTCTATTGTAGTACCCACTTTGCTGCCCTTTATGATCTGTTCCAATGTAATTGTGACCTTAAATGCCATACATATTCTTATATTTCCGGTAAAAAAACTTCTGCATCAGTTTTTTTATCTGTCCGATGCTGGAAGTTATGCCCTTATATCTGGTCTCTTATGTGGCTATCCTATGGGCGCAAGAACCTGCAGCGACTTTATGGATAGTGGCCGTATCTCCAATAAAGAAGGAAGATATCTGCTTGCTATCTGCAATCACCCAAGTCCAATGTTTCTTCTTGGATATGCAGCATCAAATTTACCCTCCCAGGTTCCCGTGTCATTGCTTCTTCTTTCCATTTATCTGCCCATATTGCCTGTGTCTTTCATGGCAAAAGCAATTTATCAGGTGACAGAGCCTGAACGCTCCTTACCAGCCAGTAAAAAAGTATCACAATCTTTTGATGATAGTATGATGGACTCATGCGAAGTCATGGTTAAGATTGGCGGATATATTATGCTCTTTTCCATCCTTGCTCTTTTCATAACAAAGCTGCCACTGGAATTTCCCCAATACAAAGCAGTAATTCTTGGTATCGTAGAAATCACCACTGGAATCAAGGCCATATCAGAGACCTTTTCTGGTACTCAATGCGGATTATGGATTGCTGCCGCTACTGCATTCGGTGGCCTGTCCGGTATCTTTCAGACAAAGAGTGTCATAAAAAATGCCGGATTATCCATCCGGCATTATGTAGCATGGAAAGCGTTTCACGGCCTTCTAACCATTATCCTGTTTATTCTGCTGTCCCGGATTCAGGAACTTGTTCTGTTCCCATAACAGCTCCGGTTAATTCCTGACGATTAGAGGACACAATATCATAGCTTGACTGCATGGAAGTCATAAAAGCATCAAAACGTCCCTGGGCACCTTCCATGGAATGGCTGATAATTGTCTGCAGGCTTTTGAGCATATCATCGGTATACTGAACAGAGCTTTGTCTGATTCCGTTTGCATCTCCTACCGCTTTTTCTACAATCTGCTGAGCCTGTTGGCTGGCCTGTTCAATAATATCATTGGCCTGGGCATAGGCTTTCTGCATGATTTCGTGTTCATTGACCAGTTCATTGGTCTGAGCATTGGCTTGGACCAAAATAGAATCTGCTTGCTGGCGTGCTTCGCTCATGATCGCATCCCGGTTACTAATAATTTTCTGGTACTGCTTGATTTCATCTGGAATACGAAGACGCAGCTCCACTAATAACTCCTCTAACTCATCTCGGTTGACCACAATCTTGCTGTTAGATAGAGGCTGATACTTACAGCTGTCAATATATTCTTCAATTTCACCAATTAACTGCTCAATTCTACTCATCATAAATTCGAACGCTCCTTACTTTTATTTCATTCTATCTTCTATTTTCTTCATCACACGTTTCGCAACTTCTTCTGGCACAAACGCGTTTATCTCTCCACCAAAAGCGGCAATTTCCTTCACAATGCTGGAACTCAAGTAAGAATATTTAAGATTCGTCGTTAAAAACACAGTATCCACTTCCGGTGCAATCACGCGGTTGGTCTGTGCAATCTGCAATTCATATTCAAAATCTGTCACAGCGCGAAGCCCACGGATGACCGCATCCGCTTGATTGGCTCGTACGAAATCAACCAGAAGACCTCCAAACGCCGTCACTTCCACGTTCTTCAAATCCCTAGTTAGGCTCTTTAACATATTAACACGTTCTTCTACAGAAAACAACGGCGATTTTGAATTATTATTTAAAACTCCTATAATTAAATGATCGGACATTCTAGCCGAGCGTTCTATGATATCCAAATGACCAAACGTTACCGGATCGAAGCTTCCTGGGTATACTGCTTTTCTCATAAGATTCTCTTTTCTTTTATTCCTTTTTCTCTATAAAAACATGCTTATTTGTCTTGTAATTCTTATCCTTTATGATGCCATACCCCATGGATTCCAGATAATCAAAAGAAGTCTCCAAAGAAGCTTCTGTGATAATCACGGTATGTTCCTGAATCATTGATGAATTCACCAAAGCTTCCAGTACCTTTTTTTCCCATTCCATGTTATAGGGGGGATCCATAAAAACATAGTCAAATACATATCCCTTACCTTCCAGTCTGGAAAGACCTGTTAGAACATCACAATTCATGACAATTCCTTCCTCTTCCAGCTTGGTGGTCTTTAAATTTTCCCGGATACACTCCGCTGCTTTGGGATTTTGTTCTATCATTACTGCTAATTTTGCCCCACGGCTTAGTGCCTCAATCCCAATTGCTCCACTTCCAGAAAATAAGTCCAAAAATGTGCAGTCTGGCATGTCCGTATTTATCATATTAAAAAGGGTTTCCTTAATTCTATCTGTTGTTGGTCTGGTATCCTGACCTTCAATTGTTTTTAACATAAGCCTTCTGGCTTTTCCTGCGATCACTCTCATAACGATTCCTCACTTTATTTATCCAAACTATTATAGTATGAAATGAAAAGATATACAACAAGATTTTCTCCAGTGATTTTAAAATTAATAAGTTTAAATTTAAAAAAAGCGAAAAAGAAAAGGAGCCGTAGCCCCTGTAAATAAATTATCATTTACCAGGCTACAGCTCCTCTTTTATTGCTTTTCTTTTTTCTTTTTACAGATTATTTACCTGCAAGCTGTCTCTCATAAGATTCGATCATTTTCTTAACCATATAACCGCCTACAGAACCATTCTGTGCGGAAGTTAAGTTACCGTTGTATCCATTTGTTAATGGAACACCTAATTCGTTAGCTACTTCCATTTTGAAACGATCCATTGCTTCTTTTGCCTCTGGTACATTTGTAGTGTTAGATTTTCCTGACATAATAAAATGCCTCCTTTTTCATCTATTTCACCATGTGTGCGTTTGTTTTTTACATGGTGTGTTTTGTGCTACACTCCTATTATGGCTGAAATAGAATGAAATACACTAGAAAATTTTAGGAAATTTTTTGGCCTTAATATTGATTCTCATATACCATGATTTATGACTCAGAAGTAAGCATTTTTTCAATGTTTGTTTTCATAAGCTGAAACGCCACTTCATTCATACCACTGTTAATAATCACGTCAGCAAGCGGCTTTGTTGGCTCAACATAGAGGTAATGCATAGGCTTTACCGTGGTCAGATATTGCTCCACTACCCCTTCTATGTCTCTTCCCCGATCTTTCACATCTCGAATAACCCGTCTAAGAATTCTCTCATCAGCGTCAGCCTCAACAAAAATCTTGATATCAAACATATCTCTTAATCGCTCATCTACAAAAACCAGGATTCCTTCCACTAAAATCACTTTCTTTGGTTCAACCCTTACAAATTGATCAGAGCGATTATGTAAGGAGTAATCATAAACCGGGCAATCCACACCTTCTCCGGAACGGAGCAAAGATAACTGATCCAACAAAAGTTCCGTTTCAAAAGCTTCCGGATGGTCGTAGTTCATCTTTTTTCTTTCTTCAAAGGGAATGCCATCTTGTTTTTTATAATAATTATCGTGATAGATAACTGCAATGTCATCGCAAAACGCATCCTTTAAACGATTGGTAAAGGTTGACTTTCCTGAGCCGGTTCCTCCAGCAATACCAATTAATACACTTTTCATCTTTCGCACTCCTTTAGTCTCATTTGGATCTAATTCACTTATATTCTTATATTATTTTATAATGGAAACATGATCGCTTAAGACTCGTTCATTCCCAATGGGATTATCCGTGCATATTACCTTTTTTAATTGGCTTAAATTCTGCAAAGGTTTCAAATCTGTCACGTAATTTCCGCTGATGTTAAGTTCCTCCAGTGCCGGAAGCGAAGCTGCAAAATCAATCCCTGTCAAAGTATTATCTGCCAAACTAAGTTTCTTAAGTCCTGGAAATTTCATTAAAAAATCTTTATGTTCATCAAGTGCGACTTTATCATAATCCACAGAATAAATACCGTTGCCGCCACTGATCTTTACATTCTTATATAATTTTATCCCGTCCATCTCTAAAACCTTCAGAGTTTCTGATGGCTGGACTTTTTCAAAATCAAGCTCGCATTCAACTCCGTTTAGATATATCTCTTGTATAGAAGGAACAAGAAAAACATTTGATATATCTTCATATGTAGTCAATCCACTAACGTTCAAATATGTAAGAGAAGGTATGCCTGAAACAAAATTTAGATTCTGAAAACTGCCAGACAACCAACCACAGGTCAGCTTTTTCAGATTTGTAAGACTGGCAAATACATCTTGATTATTTACCTTACATCGATCCAAGGTTAGTTCTTCCAAGGAAGTCATGGAACTTAAAAATCCAATATCAGAGGCTCTGATTAGATTAAGCTTTGTAATTCCAGAAAAGCGGGTTAAATCCGGCTGTGGACAGTTACTTGGTATTTCCAGAGAAAGCTCCTTTAATCCCACAAGTCCCTCTATTCCACTTAAATCCTTTAAATCATCGCAATCATTGATGGTCAGACTTGTCACCCCCGTTAAGCTTTTTAAATCACCTACACTTAACACCTTCGCATCCTTTAAGGAAAAGGTTTTAAGATTAGAAAGTGCTGCTACAAAACTTAAATCCCGGATCATTTCCGATTCCAAGGAAAGGGTTTGAATTTCAGGCAATACTGAAAGTACCGAGAAGTCATTGATATTATCCCCATTTGTAATGGACAATTTTTTTAATGACTTTACGGAGACCAGCGATTTGATGTCTTTTAAATTAATGGCATTGAACGTCAGGCCTTCAAGGTTTTTATATTGTTCCAAACCATCAAGACTATATACTCCTGATGTAAACTCCACTTCTTTTAAACCTGACACACCTGGATAGATTTCTGCCAGCTTCGCAGGAGAATCTACATTACAGCTAATGCCTTCCAAAGAAAGATCCTTTAGAGCGTCCTGATTTAAGTATCCTCCCATCTCTAACTTTTTAAGTCCCGTAAAGCGAGATATCTGCTTGTAATCAAATTGCTCGTTATCTTTGGGGAAAGTAAGCCAGGTAAGCTGAGCATCCAAATTTTCATATGGATTATTAAGGCTGTACCCAATTTTAAGGTCATCTTTGTCATAAGCAATGCTAAGCCATTTAATGCTTGAAAGCTCTTCTGGGGTCAATTCTTTTGCCGGACGACCCAGAACAGTCTCTGCCATAATACCAAGAGGACCTGACAAGGTTTTTTCCGAAACAAGGTCACTTTCATTCACAGTAACCTGTACCGGATTTTCACCTCTTATCCCTCCATGTCTGGATGACATGATTTTCATTCCCACGCCGACTAAAAACACACAAAAGACTACGACAATAAATCTGCTTCCTTTTCCAGCCCCCGTATTTGCAGGACTCACCTCACCCGGCTGGGAAAAATGTACATCGTCATTGTTATCAGCCTCAATTGCATAGGTTGTATTACAATACTCGCAAACCGCAATATGCGGATTTTTTTCATCAATCCTTAAAGAACCATTACAAGACTTACACTTTAATTCTGTTATCTTCATCTCAAGCTCCCTAACACCATCTCAAATATTTACCTTACATATTTTAGCAGAATCATCCGTTATATTCAATTCTTTTTCCTTACTTATTTCGTTCACGCAGGAAAGGTTCAGTTCCTACGTTTAAGAACTGAACCTCTCCACTTTCTTATTCAAAAGCCACATATTCCTCCGCCTCAGTCAATTTAGGCTTTATGGCATTGTAATAATTTGCTTTGGTAATCGTCATATATGGATTTACATAAATAGAAGCCAGGCCAAAGGTAACAATCATTAGCAAGATCCACAATAGGAAAGATAAATCAAGAACAAAATATTCAAATTTATGATTTCTCATCATTTCCTTACTCTCCCTGATACACTGCAAAATTCCTTTATCTGGATTCTCAGCTAATATAAACACAGCCTGAGAATATCGAAAAGAAGCAATGATACCTGGAATTATAAGAAGTAGAGTCCATAACAAACTAAAAATAATTATCATAATACTAAGCCCAAGTACTTTAAATATGTACCGGATTCCAAGGAATAGATCACTATAGGCCATGGATGAATCCCGATTTGATACCTTAAGGCAAAAAAGCAGATACCCGAATTCAAGGACTGATGTAATAACAAAATAAATTGCTGCGAATATTAAACTGCTAACCATATAAGAAATAAGCTGTTCTGGATCTTCATATGCTTTTGTCTGGATTATAATGATACCCCAGTCATCAAACGATCTTTGAATGATAGTCAAGATAAAAATAATGATACCAAATATGATGGTAACTCCATATGGGCTAATGGCGGCCTCTTTCATGGCGGTTTTTGCATCCATCTTTAATATGCTTCTATCCATAACGTCCCTCCTAATCTTATTTATTGTTACGATCAGTTATAAATTCAATTTATTATAGCTTTTTTCCAGATAATCCTCCAAACGAATCTTAAGTTCCTGATGTTCCTCCCCAGAAAGCTCCGGGTCTTCTTGAAAAAGGAGGTTCACTTCCTCTGACACGGTTTTAAGAATATTCGCATCCGTAAAAATATCTCCCAGCTTAAATTCCAGATCACCACTTTGTCGAATACCAAAAATATCCCCAGGTCCTCGTAACTTAAGATCTTCTGATGCGATAAAAAAGCCGTCATTGGATTTGTTTAAGATATCAAGCCGTTCCTTTGTTCCATCTTGATCGGAACCATTCACCATAATACAGTAGGACTGGTGTTTTCCACGCCCTACCCGACCTCTTAACTGATGGAGCTGAGCCAGGCCAAACCGTTCTGCATTCTCAATCATCATGACTGTAGCATTGGGCACATTAACGCCTACTTCAATTACAGTGGTGGATACTAATACCTTGATTTCACCATTGGCATATCTCTCCATAATTCCGTTTTTTTCTTTTGGTTTCATCTTTCCATGGAGATATTCCACTGCAATGCCTGGAAGTTCATCTTTGAGGACTTTTGTATAATCCACTACATTTTCTGCCTCAATCATCTCGCTGGCTTCGACCATGGGACATATTACATAGGCCTGTCGACCGGCGGCCACTTCATTTCGTATGAATTCATAGGCTTTTTTCCGATACCCGGTATCAACCACACAATTCTTAATAGGAAGACGATTGGCTGGAAGTTCATCAATGATAGAGATATCCAGATCACCATATATAATGATAGCTAGAGTTCTCGGTATTGGGGTAGCACTCATAACAAGTACGTGAGGCTCCTCTCCCTTTTTTCCAAGCATCTCCCTCTGTCCTACGCCAAACCGGTGTTGTTCATCCGTAATAACTAAGGCCAGATTATCATATACCACTTTCTCCTGAATCAGGGCATGGGTTCCTACAATGATATCAGCCTCGTGGGAAGCAATCTTACTATAGGCAATTCTCTTTTCTTTTGCTGTCATAGATCCAGTGACAAGGATTGGAACTTTTTGAATTCCATGAGCTTCAAACAACTCTGTCATAGATTCAAAATGCTGTTTTGCCAATACTTCCGTAGGCACCATAAGGGCACCCTGATAGCCGTTATACGCTGCCTGGAGAAGTGCAAGGATTGCAATAATTGTCTTACCAGATCCAACATCGCCTTGAACCAAACGATTCATCACCTGTCCACCGGATATATCTCCATAAACTTCTTTCAGTACCTTTTCCTGGGCCGTTGTAAGGGAATAAGGAAGACCTTTCTTTATATCATCAACATCAGGAGAGAGCTGCAAAGAGTATTTGCTTGCTTTGTCCTCTCGTTGCTCTTTCAGCCTTCTGACCGCCATAAGAAACAGGAAAAACTCTTCAAATACCAGACGTTTTCTTGCAAACAACAGTTCCTTTCGGTCCTCCGGAAAATGTATATGTTCAATAGCAAAATTATATTCAGCCAGTTCATGCTTTTTTCTTAAATCTGCGGGCATAAAATCCCGGATCATCTTACGATTCTCCAGCGCCTGTTTTACAGCTCTTACCACCGTTTTGTTGCTAAGCCCCTTGGTTTGTCCATAAACCGGCTGCATGGAATGAACAATCTGCCCATAAGCTTCTTCTGTGAATACTTCTGGCTGTTCCATGGTAAGTCGACCACTTTTCTTTACGATCCTTCCTCGAAAGACAAAACGCATACCAGCCTTAAGTGTAGAATGGAGATAAGGCATATTGTACCAGGTTAAAGCCAGGCTTCCCGTGGAGTCCTTTAACGTTGTTGTAATTACCTGAATATGGCTGTAACGTTTTACATCCGGTGTTTTATGGAGCATCCCCACTACAGTCTTAACTTGGTCTGGTTTTAGTTCTCCGATTGGAGACGGTTCCTCATAAGTATCATACGCTCTTGGATAATATTCCAGGAGATCTTCAATTGTCTCCACCCCAACTTTATAAAACAATTTTCCGGTTTTATCCCCAATTCCCTTTAATGTATCAATGGGTTCACGGTTCATGAAAACATTCACCTCCAAATTCCTTTTTAGATAGCAAAAATCCGGCCAGGCGGAATCCCGTCTGGCCGGGAGAAAACATGTTATTATTCTACTGAAATTAAATAATAATAAATTGGCTGCCCGCCAGCATGAAGTTCAACTTCACATGCAGAGAATTTCTCCTCCGCTTTTTCTTTCAGGCCGTTGGCTTCCTCTTCGTTTACATCTTTCCCGTAGTAAATAGTCACCAACTCAGATTCTTCTTCTACCATTGACACAAGGGAATGAAGAACTGTGGACTCTATATCCTTACCAACTGCAAGAATACCTTGGTCACCCAAAGCCATGATATCGCCTTCCTGGATTTCTATGTCATCAATCACAGTGTTGCGTACTGCATAAGTAATCTGCCCTGTTTTCACTCTGGACATCTCTTCTATCATGTTTCTCTCATTGTCTTCTGGAGAAAGATCAGCCGCAAAATTAATAATTGCAGTAATTCCCTGAGGAATAGTCTTTGAAGGGATAACAATAACTTTTTTATCCTCTACCAGCCCTCTGGCCTGCTCAGCCGCCAGAATGATATTCTTATTATTAGGGAAAATATAAACAGTATCCGCATTCACACGGTCAATGGCATTTAGCATATCTTCCGTACTTGGATTCATGGTCTGACCACCCTCAATCAGATAATCAGCTCCGATGCCACGGAATATCTCATCCAATCCCTCGCCAGCAGAAACGGAAATAAAACCATAAGGTTTTCTTGGCTCTTCTTTCTTTTCTCTTTCTGCCTTTTGCTGCTCTGCTAATTTTTCTGATTCTTTTATTAACTTCTCCTGGTGTTCTTCTCTCATATTGTCAATCTTCATACGAGACAAAGAGCCATAGGTGAGAGCCTTTTGGATCGCAAGCCCAGGATCATTGGTATGAACATGAACTTTTATCAGATCATCATCAGAAACTACCACTAAGGAATCACCAATCGTTTCCAGATAGTCCTTAAATTCAAGTTCTGCCTTTTCGTCGTAGGGTTTTTCTAAATTAACAATAAATTCAGTACAATATCCGAATTTGATGTCAATGTCTCCCAGGTGTGCGGTCTCTGATCTTGTTTGAAACAACTGGCTGTTTCCTTCTACAGATAGATCAATTTCTTTTCCCATAAGGGAATCAAAAGCACCTTTTACTACCTGCATCAGTCCCTGTCCACCGGAGTCCACAACTCCAGCCTGCTTTAGAACAGGCAGCATCTCGGGAGTCTGGCTTAATACATAATCTCCGTGTTCAATCACCTTCTGACAAAATTCGATAATATCTTCTGTCTCAGTTACCAGCTCAGCCGCTTTATCAGCCATACCCTTGGCAACGGTAAGAATCGTTCCTTCCTTTGGCTTCATAACCGCTTTATAAGCAGTTTCAGTCGCTCTTACAAAGGAATTGGCTAAAACGGTAGTCGTCACCTGCTCTGTACCGGAGATCTCCTTTGTAAAGCCCCGGAACAACTGGGATAAAATTACGCCTGAGTTTCCTCTGGCTCCTCTTAAAGAACCGGAAGAAATTGCTTTTGCCAATGTCTCCATAGTAGGATCCTCAATGGCGGCAACTTCTTTGGCCGCTGACATAATAGTCATGGTCATATTCGTTCCGGTATCTCCATCGGGCACTGGAAACACATTTAATTCATTAATCCATTCTTTCTTCGCTTCCAGTCCTTTTGCACCTGCCAAAAATGCTTTCTGCAGCATCTTGGCGTCTATATACTTCATACCCACAGGTAGTTTCCTCCTTAATCAATCACTCTTACGCCTTCAACATAGATGTTAATTTTATCTACTGTCATTCCAGTGAATTCTTCTACTTTGTATTTTACATTCTCAATCAGATTATCAGCTACTGCAGAAATACTGATCCCATATGCAACGATTACATGAAAATCAATCGTAATATGGTTGTCCTGGATGTTCACATTGATACCGTGAGTCAGGCCTTCTCGCTTTAATAGCTTAACGAGTCCATCTTTCATGCTGACAGCCGCCATACCGACAATACCGAAGCATTCTACCGCAGTAGTTCCGGCATACATAGCGATAACATCAGGGCTTACCTGGATTTCGCCCAGTTTATTATTGATATAACCCTTCATAGTCTCTACCTCCGTTCTTTCTGTCTGTTTTGATTATACATTATTTTTCCAAAAAAAGAAACAAATTTTTATTTTTCACTTGCAAATCAATGTGTTTTCTGTTATCATACACTTGTTGTGGATTTTTCAATCAGAAAAGTCCAAGTAGCTTTTAAGGAGGTGCAATCATGGCTAAATGTACAATTTGTGAAAAAGCTGCTCACTTTGGCAACGCAGTGAGCCATTCCCATAGAAGATCTAATAAGATGTGGAAAGCAAATGTAAAGTCCGTTAAAGTAAAGGTTACAGGCGGTTCTAAAAAGATGTACGTATGTACTTCCTGTTTAAGATCCGGCTTAGTAGAAAGAGCTTAATCGAAGGAAACTCCTGACTGCTTCAGTCAGGGGTATTTTTTATTTTATAGGATAGTTCTACGAACTCTCCTATAAAACAAAAAGCACGACCTGCAGGATACACATGACGCTCAAGAGGAAAATGTCACTAAAGTGACAGCGCATCAGCGCCAGAGTCTGACAAGTCAGACTCTTTTTTGTGTTATTCTGATGTTTAAAGGGGGACGGTTTATAAAGACCAGTCCCCCTTTTATAATTTATGGCAATGCTCTCTCAACAACAGAACAGATTATATCCCAATACCAGACATCCAATGATAAACAAAATCGTAACGATTGTTGCCGGGATAAAAAGCAGGATCGCCATACCTGCTCCGAAGCAGAACAGCATAAGTCCGCATACTCTTCTCATATCATCCCTCAATTCATTCAGCTATATGATATCCTATGCGGCTTATCCCCTACTTATGACTCCTCGTTTTCTTTCTCCTGGGCAGCGGCCATTTCCTCTGCTACTTTTAACGCATCAGATGAAACTTCCTTTGATCCTCCAGTAAACTTATTTACAAAATCCGGAACCATGTCCAAGATCTTTGTAACAGCATCCTGCTGTTTGATATTCACCAACTTTGTTACACCATTTTGAATGATGAGAACTGCACTAGGGCTCATCTTCGCATGCATTCCACCTGCACCACGCTGTTTTGCGTTTTCGGCAAAGGAACCAGCGGCCATACCGCAAGTTACATCCACCAAAGGAAGAATAATTGCATCATCAACCTTCACTGCATCTCCCACGACTGTTTTCGTTGCTACAAAGGCATCCATCCCTTTAAACAGGGCCTCTACCGTAGATGTAAAATTATTCTCTGCCATCGAAAGTAATTCCTCCTTTATCGAAACCATTTCTTCAACATCATCCTGAAATTTTTATCCATCATCATTCGCAATCCGATCCATAACGCCGTAGCTACTCGAATCCTTCCACGAAACGTTCCTTCTGCCTGAAACACCTCCTGATCAAACATAGGATACAAATTAAGATGTTTATGGAAGAATGGATATATTACACTTGAATACATCAGTACCTGACCAGTTAAATAGGGGTCATCAAAACCAAATGTAATGCTGCCTTTTCCCTTTATTGGAAGAACGTGACGGATTAACCTTTTTGCCTGTCTTAGAAAGAGTTTAACAGTTTTCTGGTTCTCCTTATTGGAAACCCAGGAAAAAATTTCATCTTTTTTCTCTTTTAATGTCTTTAGTGTATCACAGACCCTGCGGAAAAAAAACTTAAGTTTCATATAAAAACGAAATATTCTCTTTTTTATTTTTTCCCATAAAGAATTAATAAAAGAGGACTTTTTCGTCTTTTTTTCTTCTTCGCTTACCTCAGGCAACTCCGGCAGCTCCGGACGCTTCTGGACTTCTTCCTGAACCTTATTCTTTGCTTCTTTGGCGTCTTTTAATGGTTCTGGTTCTATTCGCTCCATCGCTTGAACCACAATATCTTCTGCTTCTTTAAGTTCTCGATTCAACTTTTTGGGTTTCAGAATACGAAAACCGAACAGCCGTATCGTTACCGTTAAGTCTTCCTCATACCGTAAGCGTATGGAAAGGATATGTAGCAGCCAGGAGATGCCGGCGCTTCCCCTTACCTTTCCGTAATACGAACCAGACCCATGATATCTTACAGGTACAAAAAGCACTGCCAGAAGAACTGCCAATAGAAGTCCCAGTATGACCAGTAAAATAAGTCCTAAGATTTTTAATATTAATAAAATTATATGAAGCATGGACACCTCACACCTTACCGGCTTCCTCATCTAAAAAGGCTGATAAATCGAAGCCACCTGTTATCCGGTACATGTCATGAACCATACGCCCGGCCACCTCCAATGCCTCCCAATAATCAGCAGCAATACCTAATATAAAAACCTCTTCTTTTCTGAAAAAAGGGGCGAATAATTCCGCAGTGGCATAGATATCAAGTATATTATTCCCATTTGAAGCAGGTATAATCACATAAATATCCGGTCTTGGTTTAGATTTTCGAATTCCCTGTATGATTCTATACCGTTTCTTCTTGGCTTTTTCACCTACATAGAGACGGTCAAACCAGCTTATTTTCATAATCCATCAGCTCTTCCAATAATTCCTTGCAGGTTTCTTTTTCCGCTTCGTCCTGACAGCTTGTAAGGCTTCCTGTGATATACGATTGAATTTCATCAATAGAACCGAAATACACGGGAAGGTCTGATAAAACCTTCGCCATTATGGCACGTACCACCTGTTTTGAAGATCCGGCAAAAACATCTTCCAGTTCCTTTAAATACGCACCTGCTTCTTTTTCCAGAGTAAGACGATCTACCAGAACATCTTCCTCTTTTTTTACAGATTCCTCTTTCGAGGATAAGCATTTTAATTTTGCAAAACTACTCCCAGATAAAAGAATGTCTACATTCATTGATTTTATATCATCAGAATCAGAGTACCGTTTCTCACTTGCTTGTGGAAGCTCGATCTTTAGATACTTCTCATAGAAAGCTTCCTGTCTGCCTTCCATTTGAGTGAGCTTAAGGAAGATTTCATCAGAACCAAAAGAATCCTCTTCTTTCGAGAAATTATGAAGAATCTCTTTCACCGCTGAGGAATATAGTTCCTCTTCTTTTACATCGACTACCGCTTCCCCAGCGGATAAGATGAGTACACAGAAATCATTGACGATTTCCTGAATCATCACGTAAAATCCAGATTCTTTCGTAAGCCCTTCTGAAACAGAACCTAGCTTACCAATCGCATCTTCGTATCCTTCGGCTGTCATATTCTTATAATCAACACGACGAAGCTGTTCAAGAAGTTTATAAAACTCCTGATATCCATGATCCATATCTTTTGGAAGCTGAGTCATAGATTCTGTTCGTAGCGTATACATCATATCTTTAAGGCTTTCCATCGGAGAACCAATATATACCGATAACCCCTCCATTACAAGGCTAAAAAACTTCTGCTTTGTAAGACGGACCGGGAGTTGACCTATTACTTCTTTGATTCTTCCATTCATAACAGAGGTTTCACTGGATCCAGCAATGTACTCCATCAAACGCTTTGCAAATGCATCGTCATGATAAGAGCTTACAGGCATTGTTTTAAACTTTCTC
Source organism: uncultured Eubacteriales bacterium (assembly GCA_963528005.1). Classification (GTDB taxonomy): domain Bacteria; phylum Bacillota; class Clostridia; order Lachnospirales; family Lachnospiraceae; genus Lacrimispora. The sequence continues at coordinate 3,836 of CAURSM010000005.1, read as the reverse complement.
TCCATACGATTTAATACGTACTCAAAAATTTGAAAACAGTCTGCATAGGAAGTCATAATTTCCACTTTATTCGTAATATCTTCTCTAAGGGCCAGTACTCCTTCTAAGACATCTTTACCAGAGTAATAATCAGTAAGAAGTTCACTTAACCTTGTACTGCAGCCAGAAATATGTTCAGAAACATGGGTTTCCTCTGCAATGGATTCAAATAAAGTATAATAATTCAGTACTAGCCTTACATAAGAGTACTGGTATGCTGTTGTCATCTGTTTTTTCAGTAATCGGGTATCCAAATTTTATCTCCTCTCGGATTTTATCAGGTATTGTAATTGGCAAGTATGGAACGGCGCAATAAATCAAGGGCCTTTATAACCGACTGTTCTCTGATTTTTTCACGATTTCCTTTAAAATGGTATTCCTCTACTTTAACCTTATCCTTTAGATAACAAGCGATGTATACCAAACCAACAGGCTTTTCTCCTTCGGATAGCGGTCCTGCAATTCCTGTTACTGCAATGCAGACATCCGCGCCTGTAGCAAAAACACCGCCCAGTGCCATTTCTTTCGCAGTCTGCTTGCTGACAGCACCGTATTTTTTCAGCGTGCTTTTATTTACGTTTAGATGCTTTCTCTTCGCCTTATTGGAATAGGTGACAAATCCCTCCCGAAACACTTCGGAAGCTCCTGATACATTGACGATTCGGCCTGAAATCAGACCTCCGGTACAGGATTCTGCAGTTGTCACTGTCAACTCATGTTTTTTCAGAAGGCGAACCACCGCCATCTCAATGGTTTCCTCTTCTTTTGTAGTAAAGACATCGGTTCCAAAGCGGTTTTTGATTTCTTTTACAACAGGCTTTAATAGTTCCTTTGCTTCCTCTTCACTAGAAGCTTTGGCCGTGATTCGCAAGTGGACCTCAGCCGTCTTAGCATAGGTTGCTATGGTGGGATTTGACTGTCCATTAATAAGATCCAGAAGCTTGTCTTCTACCTGGCTTTCTCCCTGACCACATAGTTTTACCATGGAAGAACGGATCACTTCCGGCTGACGTTCCTGCAGATAAGGAAATACTTGTTCCACAAAAAGCGGTTTTAACTCACCGGGAGGCCCCGGCAGTAAAATCGCTATTTTTCCATCTTTTTCTAAAATAAGGCCTGGAGCCGTACCATTATGGTTGTCAAGCACCTTAGCTCCCTGAGGAACCAAAGCCTGTTTCCAGTTGTTATCCGGTATTTCTTTATAAATACTGTTCTTGAAATATTGATTGATCAGGTCTCTGGTGTGGTCATCCTCTACCAGAGAAAATCCCATAACTTCAGCACAAACTTCTTTTGTTAGATCATCCTCGGTTGGTCCAAGACCACCGGTTAAGATAACCACATCCGAGCGGTCCAAGGCAGTTCTTAATACATTGGATAAGCGCTCCCTGTTGTCTCCTACCGTCACCTGATGATACATGGACAAACCCAAAAGAGCACACTGTTCCGCTAAATACTGGGTGTTTGTATTTACAATATTACCGAGCAAAAGCTCTGTTCCAACTGAAATCAGCTCAACAACCATAATGATTACATACTCCCTTCTGTAAGAACCTTATAATTCTTTACGATATAATCAATTAGGGATACGATCGTAAGAATGACCGCCAACCAGACAAATATAACTGTTACGGGAGATAACAGCGGTATATTCACCATAAGAAGAACAGACATAATCATCTGGGAAACTGTTTTAAACTTGCCCCATTTGCTCGCTGCAATGACGATCCCATTATCAGAAGCCACCAAACGAAATCCGCTTATGATAAATTCCCGGCTAATAATAATGATAACTACCCATGCTGAAAGCTGATTTAATGCTGTAAAGCAGATGAGTCCGGAACAGACCAAAAGCTTATCCGCCAACGGATCCATAAACTTTCCGAAATTTGTTACCAGTCCATATTTTCTTGCAATCATTCCATCAAGCATATCCGTAAAACTTGCGATAATAAATATAGCAGCTGCGATCCAACGGTAATTCGCATTGGTACCGCCATCAAGCAGAAGAAACAAAACAAAAAACGGAATCATGATAACCCTTAAAATCGTTAGTTTATTCGGTAAATTCATCTTCCAACTCTCCCATCAAATCATATTCCATAGCTCCGGTAACCCGAACCCTGGCAAAATCACCTGACATCAACTCCACACCTGTCTGGACAAATATCATACCATCCACGCCAGGACAATCCATATAAGTACGTCCTACGTAAGCATTTTCGTCTGCTACTTTTCCTTCAATCATAACTTCTACCGTTTTTCCAACCATAGACTGAGAATGATCTAAGGAAATTTCCTGCTGAAGCTCCATAATTGCATCACGGCGCTCCTCTTTCACTTCCTGCTCTACATGGTTAGAAAAACCTGCCGCTGGTGTATCTTCCTCTGCAGAATAAGCAAATACTCCCAGACGCTCAAATTCTAACTCATCTACAAACTCCATAAGCTCTTCGTGATCTTCCTCTGTTTCTCCAGGGAAACCAGAGATTAAAGTAGTACGAAGTGCAATATCAGGTATCTCTTTGCGAAGCTTCTCAACAATACCACGAAGCTGGTCTTTCGTTGTTCTACGTCCCATAAGCTTTAAAATACGATCGCTGGCATGCTGGATTGGTAAGTCAAGATAATGACAGATCTTTTCTTCTTCTTTTATAGTCTGAATCAGTTCATCTGTAATTTCCTCAGGATAGCAATACTGAATTCTAATCCACTGAATCCCTGAGATACGGCAAAGCTTCTTTAAGAGTTCAGGGAGAGATTTCTTGCCATATAGATCTACTCCGTAAAGAGTCGTTTCCTGAGCAACTAAAATAAGTTCCTTTACGCCTTTCTCCGCCAGTTCCTCTGCTTCCTTGATCAGTCGTTCCATAGGAACACTACGGTAATTACCGCGTAAGGTAGGAATGATACAGTAAGTACAATGCTTATCGCAGCCTTCTGCTATTTTTAAGAAAGCATAGTGCCCACCAGTAGTAAGCACTCGTCCTGTTTCCATCTCAGGAATTGCCTGAAGATCGTGGAAACGTTGAACATGTTCTACGCCGCTTAAAGCTTCTTTTAATACATTGGAAATCTCGTCATAAGTGGAGGTACCAAGAATTCCATCTACCTCTGGTATCTCATCAATAATCTCTTGTTTGTATCTCTGGGCAAGACAACCTGTTACGATCAGTGCCTTGCAATTTCCGTCTATCTTTCTTTGAGCCATCTCCAAAATGGTATTAATACTCTCTTCTTTCGCATCACCAATAAAACAGCAGGTATTGATTACAATCACATCTGCCTCATGCTCATCATCGGTAAAGGTATATCCGTCTTTATTTAAAAGGCCAAGCATCATCTCGGTATCAACCAGATTCTTATCACAGCCCAGTGAAATACATAATAATTTCATCCTAAAACTCCTGTCGTAAAATTTGCATATAGGAAAAGCCATCTACCAAAAGGGAGACGGCCTTTCTATTAATTATCGTCTTCTTCTGTTGCGTCCGCTTCGCTCAAAATCTTTACTTGGCCTTCGTACAACTCCTCTACGGCAACAGAAAGCGGTTTTTTACCGTAACCTGGAACGGTAGGCTCTGAACCACCGATGATCTGTCTTGCTCTTTTTGCAGCTGCGATTACAATGGAATAACGGCTCTGTACAACTGGAGCATCTCCTGGTTCAACCTCACTGTTTACTGCATTAATCAAATCTGAATAAGATGGATGTAACATCTTTGTTCCCCTTTCTAAATCAACTATATTTTCTTCAATTCTTCCCGAATCTGAGATAAAAACGCACCGTTATTGGA
>CAURSM010000004.1:0-250013 GCA_963528005.1 uncultured Eubacteriales bacterium | reverse complement strand
CATCAACAGTCACTAATCCATTTGTGCCAACCATCAAGTCCTCATAACTTATGTACCAATAGATGTCATTCAACTCATTATATGATTTCTCATTATTGGAATAATTATTTCTAATCTGAGCCTTATAAACCAAGTATAAATAGTTATTACTCCTCAAAGAATCTTTGTTCTTTGATGTAAGAAGATAATTTCCAATATAGGTTAATGTTTCCAGTGCTTCTCCTTCGCCACCTTCTTTAGCCATCTCAGCATTATATACGTCTGTAGCCTGTTGTTGCATAGCTGTTAATGCTACTTCATCTATTTGGTTAATTTTTGTTAAATAGCTTTCAAGTCCTTCTACCTTATATTCTTTCTCTAAATTTGCAGGTACCTTCCCAAGATTTTTTGCATAATATTCAAATTTACTATCATCAATTGTTACTTTTATTATATCACCATTGCTAAGGCCACTTGTTTTATCACAATTAAAATCATAATAACTCATTTCTGATCCAGTATAATTAAGTTTTGCACTAGCTTTTGGAGCCACGCCAGAAAACTTAACGTCTAAATCTGCAAAAGCATTAAAAGTACCTACTTCAGTAAGTCCGGAAACTGTATATTTATTATTCTTAAATTTCACCTTATGCTTGAGATATTTTGATAAATTATCATCCACATTCCAAGTATATGCAATTGTTTCACCATTAGAAAGATCACTGCTTTTTTCAAGCTTAACACTCACACTATCCTTAATAGCGTCTATTGGTGTCATCATGCCCAAAAATCCGCCATATTCATTTTTTGCTGCGCCTGTAAATGAAAGTTTTGATCCATATTTTTTTTCTATAGCATCCCAATCTATAGCAGCTGATGCTGTACCATATCCATCGTACCCTGTTGTCCTTACAGTAAGATACTTATCCAATTTTATTGTCTTGCTAGTATTAACACCAACACAAATAATGATAAAAAGCGCAATAGCAGCTGCAGATAGTCCAATTAGAATATTCTTTGGAAATGACTTAATCTTATTAATCATTTGTCCCAAATCTAGCTTATTTGCTGATATATTACTGCTATTATCCCTATACATTGACGCGTTTTGAGACAGAGTTGTTTTTATTTCCTGACTACCACCATCTTCCAATGTCTTACCGCATCCTTTGCAGAATTTTGCCCCATTGGTATTTTCTGCTCCACAATTACCACAAAACATTTTTCATCCTCCTGATAAGTTTTATTATAACATTCTTTTTCATTGCTTATTTAACATAATACTTATATCAAATATAACGCAAAAACAAATGATACCAATCCAATATTAGATTATTCCATATGTTAATTTCCCTGTTCAATACGCCATCCTGACCACTCATACCGTCTAACATGAAAAATCTCTTTTTCTATATAATATTCACCACTATATTTATAACGGTATTTCACATATACATCCGACTCTGTACATACCATATTTCTAAGTCCAGGAATCTTTGGTATCCATTCAGAAAATATATCAACATTTGACTCCATAATCATATTATCTGAATAGCACTCTATTAAATCTACATCCGTTGCTCCCGCAGCCTTAAGAGCTAATTGTCCCCATGATACATATTCCCCCGTAAACAATCCCACTAAAGTAGATGCAATACCGCCCCAAAAGTTAATTTTCTGTTCTGTAGCGGGGTCCAAACACTTTGCTGCTAATTCATAGTCTCCATCCTGCAAGGCATCAAACATCTTTAATACCACATCTTCAGGTTGGAGAACCATTCCAGAATAATGTTTAGCTTTTGCATTTTTTTCATCGTCAGTTGCCTCAGGATTCTCGGACAGATCTTTTTCTCCATCTTTACTAATATCTAGTTCTTTTTTTTCCTCAATTTCATCTATCTTTTCTTGTACACACTTAGCATATGCTTTTGCACCCTCAATATTGGGATGCATTGAATAATCACTCGGATTCTTTCTATCCTCAAGTTCCTCTGATTGTGCAAATAAAATAATGCTGTTAATATATGGATCTTCTGAATAAGCCTCGTGTCCACTAAATGCATCTTCTACAGACACAAAACTGATATTCATACCTGAACCTTGATAATCCTTTACTATCTCTTCTATAGCATTATTAAATTTTCTGACATTATCATTAACATCTTTTGCTTCTTCTTCACTAATCAAAAAACCGCTTCCATTGTTATTAAGTAATTGTGGATAACCAGCAACAATTATTTGTGCTTCTTCTCCTGCTTTATCAGCTACATTCATATAGGTATCTGTTAATCTATCCTTCGTGCCTCCCTCTGAATAGAAAACATCCCATGTATGATTCAACTTATCTGTCAAGCCACCCACATTTAGGAACTTACTTCCTTTTGCGCAAGAAGTGATAATATCTACAAATCCAACATCGTTACCTCCAATTGTCATTGTCACGTAATCAGCCTTGTATTCTCCTAATCTATCAAAAATTGATAACTGTGGTTTCAGATTATATATACCCTTATATTTCCCCTTAGTATATTCCTTAGTAAAAGCATATTTAAATTTGTCTGTTACTGCACCTGAAGCTGCCTCAAAGAACCAATACTCATCTTTATTATCCTCCATTGTTCCTTCATTGCGCGGTAATGTCAACATTCCAGGCCATGCGTTTCGGGATCTATGTGCAAGCCAATCTGGATTTTTAACCTTTTTTGAATTGTCATCATACTGTCCATAAAACGGCTCAATCCCCTCTCCCGATGAATATGAGTCACCCAAAGACACCATGATCTGATGTTTTTTTGCTTCTTCTTCTGCATACACACTTATACTTTGTGACTGCAGCAAAACACTTATGGAAAGCAATAATATAATTATTCGTGTTAATATACTTTTTATCATTTTATTTATCATAACCCATCAATCGCTCCAATAGTTAATTCATCTAATGTCTCAACATCAATTTTATCCACAACCTTAACAATCACTTCAGATGTATTTGGAATAGTCTTATAAAATTTATTTGACGCACTATCATAACTGGTGATTGCTTCGGATTCAGATATTAATAATTGAACGCCTAACTCCGATTGCATATTATAGGTAACCGGATTAGCAATCACAGCACCATTTATTACAAATATTGTCCATAATTCATTACTCGATGATACATAACAAGTCTGATATATAGGATGTTTATCAGAAGAATCATCAGAAATGTTAGTAGAGGTATAAAACTCTCCGTCAATAGAATATTCAGAGGATATAGGATATTCCGTAAAGCCTCTGGACTTCACAGATGATATCAATTCCTTTTCCGTCTGAACTTCATTTGATTTCTCTGCACTGATTTCTGAAATAATCTTTGCATTCTGTTTATAGTACGCATCTGCATCAGGGTGTTCTATCTTCAGACTATCTATGTCCATTTCTTTTGTTTCCGTCAATTCATTTTTCACTCCAATTTTAGTCATAAGATTGTTTATTATTGAGACTTGGATTACTCCAGAGTAATTTAACAATACTGTTATCAGTAAAATCATAATAAGCAGCAAGATTAATTTGACGAGAAATCGTCTTATTTTTTTCCCCGTGGACCCTCCTGATTTCTCAGCCTTTTTCTTAGTTTTCTTTTCTGCTTTCTTTTCCTTTTTACTTTTCTTCTGTGCATTATTAGGTGATTCAAGAGATTCTTGTTCACCACAATCCGCATCCCCATTCACATCAGAAGACAATTCTTGTTGGTTATCATTAAAATTTTGTACAACACTTGTTGGTGTACCACACTTCTTACAAAACTTTGCATCATCCGCTAATCGTGTACCACACTTCTTACAAAACATATACCTTCACTCCTTATAAAACCCTGCCGAACAATAGCATTCGGCAGGGTTAATTGCAATTATTCTATTTTGGTTCCACAAGACTCACAGAACATCGAATCCGGTTCTAATTTTACGCCACATTGCTGACAGAAGAATAATGGTCTAACATCATCTTCCTGAGATGTTGGAGCAACTAACTCCATTCGTGATGCCGAAGCTTCTTTCTCTGCTGCATTTTTTTCAGCTTCTCTTCTTTTAACCTCTTCTTCAGCTTCTTTCTTTGCAGCTTCTGCCTCTGCCAACACATTTTCTGGTACTGGAGTTCCACAAGATGTACAGAAGTTACACCCATAGGCTATTGGGCTACCGCATTTCGAACAAAAGCCAATAGCATTTTCTTTTGAAGTTTTATCACTGATATTTGATGCAACATTACCTGCCATTTGACTAACAGCACTCGATATTTGTGTTACTGCATTTGTCATTTGATTCAATACATTTTGTTTACTTTCACCAGAAAAGGCGCGGACCAAGTCTGTATCCATTTGAATCTTTTTTAACACAACCAATACTGATAAAAGAATTATCAAAATAAGTGCAATTATGTTAAACCCAAACCATGCAGTGGTTTTAAATAAACAATAGTTTTCTTCTGCAATTTTTTTTACCGAAGATCTAAATATAATCCAAATAACAAAATCAATAATTGAACATATAAGCGCAATCAGAGCAATCTTATTATCAGTATACTTCTTCATGAACATTAATATCAAAATCACTACTGGTATAAGAAGACAAATCAACATAATTGGATGAGGATCCACCACTCTTTTCCCGTATGCCGAAAGACCTCCAACTGCCGTCATGGCACTCACATTAATATTACGTCCTGAACATGATACTAAAAATGATGGACAAAAAACAAAAATAATACAGAACAACGAAAGTGCTCTTAAAATCTTTTTCACTGTAAATAATGACTTTTCCTGGCCCACATTTGTTAACTCATTCTCTCCCATTAGGTTCCTCCTTCATACTGTACCTGGCACTTTTCTTCCATCCTTTAGTTTTACAGCATCTTTATGGATAACCCATGTATCGCCGAACTTAACAGTTCTTGGGTATCTCCCCGATGCATCAATGATTGAAATGTGCACAGCCTCATTCCCCATAAATCTGATACTTCTACTACCATTTGTATCCCTTAATCAATTTTTTTACCAAAGTATAATAAAAATTCTGTAACCATAGCCATAATTAATACTTTAGAATAGGAAATATTTACCAATTTACATTTTAGATGTACAATCATAAAAAGTCAATAAAATTTAATATTCTTGCAATTATTTTAAAAAAATTGCTAATATTACAATATTTTTATAACTCTATTTTATAAACTATGGGCAAGCTCATTCCTTTTCTTTCATAAATAATCATTTTACCTCACAAAAAAAGCATCGCCCAATCTCAAGCAATACTCATCAATCATTTGTTTAGTTATTATTGAATTAATTAATATTTCTACTCATCCATTATAATTAAGAATCTATTTCGCCAGACTCTAACGCTGACAATCTGACATAATTGCGGTAATGCTCCTTTAGCATGTCATGTATATCCCAAATGGTAGAACTTTTTATGTAATAGGAAACAATACTATTACATAGAAAACAGCAGACAAAGCCTATTAGCTCTGTCTGCTGCCTATGATACGGCTTAGCCGTCTTATTTATTCTCTTCTTCTTTTACTTCTTTTACTTCTTCTGTCTTTGCTGCAAGATCACCTGGCTTCATGCTTAAGTTGATTCTTCCCATCTTATCAACCTCAACAACCTTAACGGTTACCATGTCGCCAATGTTTACTACATCTTCAACCTTCTCAACTCTCTTATCAGAAAGCTTTGAGATATGAACCATACCATCTTTGTTTGGTGCCAGCTCTACGAAAGCTCCAAAATTCATGACTCTAACTACTTTACCAGTCATGATACGGCCTGCTTCAATATCAGTTACGATGCTCTTAATAATTTCAACAGCACGATCGATCTTAGACTGATCCGTTCCACATACAGAAACGCTTCCGTCATCGGAGATGTCAATCTTAACGCCAGTCTCTTCAATAATCTTATTGATGACTTTACCCTGCTTACCAACTACATCACCGATCTTCTGAGGATCGATAGTGATCTGGTCAATCTTAGGAGCATACTTTCCAACTTCCTTACGAGGCTCGCTAATTGCTTTAGCCATAACCTCATCAAGGATGTAAAGTCTTGCTTCTCTGGTTGTGCGGATCGCTTCTTCAATGATTGGTCTTGTTAAGCCGTGGATCTTAATATCCATCTGAATGGCTGTAATTCCCTTATGGGTACCGCCTACCTTAAAGTCCATATCGCCAAAGAAATCTTCCAGACCCTGAATGTCAGTAAGAACGATATAATCATCATCTGTATCTCCAGTAACCAGACCGCAGGAAATACCTGCTACAGCAGCTTTAATTGGAACACCTGCAGCCATCAAAGCCATAGAGGAAGAACAGATACTTGCCTGAGAAGTAGAACCGTTGGATTCCATAGTCTCAGAAACGGTACGAATTGCATATGGGAATTCTACCTCTGATGGCAGAACTGGAACCAATGCTTTTTCAGCCAATGCACCATGACCGATTTCACGACGTCCAGGACCTCTGGAAGGTCTTGTCTCTCCTACGGAGAAAGAAGGGAAATTATAGTGGTGCATGTATCTCTTGGAAGTCTCCATGTTATCAATGCCGTCTAATCTCTGGCTTTCAGATAATGGAGCAAGTGTACAAATATTTAAAATCTGAGTCTGGCCACGAGTAAACATAGCAGAACCGTGAACTCTAGGGAGCATATCTACTTCAGCCGCCAGATGACGGATCTGATCCATCGCACGGCCATCAGGACGCTTGTGATCCTTTAAGATCATCTTGCGGACTGTCTTCTTCTGATACTGGTAAATTGCCTCTCCCAGTACAGAAAGCCATTCTTCCTTGTCTGCAAATGCTTCCTGAAGCTTCGCTGTAATATTTTTGATGTTTTCTTCTCTGATCTGCTTCTCATCTGTAAATACAGCAACTTCCATCTCTGCTGGAGGTACTACTTCACGAATGGCTGCAAATAATTCATCTGGAACTGCACAGCTTGTGTAAGTGTGCTTTGGTTTTCCGCATTCTGCTACGATGGTATCGATAAATTTGATGATTTCTTTGTTCACTTCATGAGCCTTAAAGATAGCTTCAATCATGATATCCTCTGAAACTTCATTGGCTCCAGCTTCAATCATAATAACCTTATCTCTTACGGATGCAACAGTAAGAGACATATCAGATACCTGCTTCTGTGCCTGAGTTGGATTGATGACAAGTTCTCCTTCAACAAGGCCTACCTGAGTGGTAGCGCAAGGACCGTCAAATGGAATATCTGAAATAGAGGTAGCAATCGCAGAACCTAACATAGCAGTAAGCTCTGGACTACAGTCCTGGTCAACAGACATTACGATATTGTCTAATGTTACGTCATTACGGTAATCCTTAGGGAATAAAGGTCTCATGGGACGATCAATAACACGGGAGGTCAAAACTGAGTTCTCAGATGCTTTTCCCTCTCTTTTGTTAAATCCGCCAGGAATCTTACCTACGGAATAAAGCTTCTCTTCATACTCTACGCTCAGAGGAAAGAAATCAATTCCATCTCTTGGCTTGTCGGAAGCAGTTGCGGTCGCAAGTACTACGGTCTCTCCATAGTGCATGAATGCTGCTCCATTTGCCTGTTTTGCTACTCTGCCGACTTCAACGGTTAACGTTCTGCCAGCCAGTTCCATACTAAAACTTTTGAACATATTGGATCTCCTTTAAAAATTTATAAATTTATATTAATAGCAGAAGATGCCGAAACTACTGATCTACACGCAAGCCATTGCGCCCACATCAGCGGTCTCGGGGGATACTTCTGCCTATTAACTATCTTTTCATATATAGACAGATAGGGTGGAGAAGTTCTCCACCCTAAATGGTCTATTATTTTCTGATTCCTAATCTCTCGATCAAAGCACGATAGCCCTGTAAGTCGGACTTCTTTAAATAGTTAAGAAGACCTCTTCTCTGTCCAACCATCATCAGAAGACCTCTTCTGGAGTGATGATCTTTTGGGTTCTGCTGAAGGTGACCAGTTAATTCTGTAATTCTTTCTGTCAGAATTGCGATCTGTACTTCAGGTGAACCTGTGTCGCCAGGCTTTCTGCCAAATTCAGCGATAATAGCTGTTTTCTTTTCCTTTGAAATCATGTTGATTTCCTCCTTAAATTGAATGATTCTTACCGTATACCAAGCAACGGCTGGAGTGGCCAAACTACCGGGTATCGGCGCAAATTTTTACTTATATAGTTTACCACAGGGATATATGCTTGTCAATTAATTCTATCCCCATAGATTCTAAATCCTTGATAAAAGAAATTTGGCTTTTTCTTCATTTTCCTTTGTTGTATATATCTTATATATGGTTTCTTCTCTTCCGTTTCTGAAAAGCAGCTGACGCCCACCGGGAAAGTCTCTCATGGCTGAAGTCAGATTGCGGCTAAACACATTTGTTTTATATAGAATTTCATGATTAGCCAATAAATTCTCTGCTCTATACATGGTTTCCAGTTTTAGACAGGTGTAAACCAAAAACCATCTCTTTTTTATGAACACGGCGGGTTCCCTCCTGCCTTAGAAAAGATACCGGAGCTGGACCGGCTTTTATGTACCCTTCCATCATACTCCTTGTTTTTGGAAAATGCAAACCGTTTTGAGAGCTCTACTCTGTCTGGGTCATATGAGTTTTAAAGTCTGTCTCTTTCATTTTTCGCACCAAATCTTTTCTAAGTTCTTCCAGGTTGGATTGAACCAGTTTCTTTTCCTTAACCAGACACTCTCCTGCGACAAACACAGCTTCCACATTGGAGGGATTTGCACTGTAGACCAGAGCGGAATAGGGATCATAGACAGGAAACATATTCGCTGATTGTGTTTCTATTAACACCAGATCCGCCTGTTTTCCCGGCTCTAAGGAACCAGTGATCTTATGCAGTCCCATAGCCTTTGCTCCTTCTATGGTAGCAAGGGAAACAATGGTTTCTGCTGGAAATACACTTCTGTCTTTTGTCTCATTTTTATGAAAATCAGCAAAAAGCTTCATCTGGGTTAAGATATCCAGAGTGTTCCCGCTGGCAGGGCCATCGGTTCCAAGTCCAACTGGGATGCTTCTCTTAATCATCTCAGTTACAGGTGCCACTCCCTTTGCTGCCTTCGTATTTGAGCCGATGCAGTGAGCGACCCCCACGCCTTTCCGTTTAAAAAGATCCAGATCTTCGTTTGTCATATGAATGCAATGAGCTGCCAAAGTATATTCTCCCAGAACTCCGATGCTGTCCAGATACTCCGCAGGTGTCATAGAAAATTCTTTCCTGAAATATTCCATCTCATAATCCATTTCCGCCGTATGTAACGTAAATGGAACCTCATAAGTAGAAGCGATGGAATAAGCAGCCTTAAGCACCTGACTGGAGCAGGTACTAGTGCCGTGGGGTGCGATGCAGCCAGAGATACGTGGATGGGACTGGTATTTTTTTATGAGTTTCTCTCCATATGAAATCGCCTCATAGGGATCGGAAAAATCACATGCGCCTTCTTCCATGATGGTCTGGCCTGCGATGCCTCTTATCCCCATTTCATCCATGGCCCTTGCCGCTTCTTCTTCATAATAATACATATCAAGGACAGACGTGACTCCAGAAAGTAGCATTTCACCTGCTGCATAGCGAGTGGATAAATACACCATTTCCTCGTCCATCGCCTTGTTTTCCATTGGGATTAGAAATACACGTAAGCGATCCTTACAGTCATCTCCAAGTCCACGAAATGGAATCATTCCCATATGGGTATGAAGATTAACCATTCCAGGCATTAAAATCCCCTGATTTCCATCCATAACGGAAGCATGGGATAAATCCTCATGTTCTAAGGCTTCCATTGGCCCAATGGCTTTTATAATATCATCTTCAAACAAAAGATAACCAGGATTATAAATATCCCTTGTTTCATTCATGGTTACCACAATTACGTTTTTTATTACTGTTCTCACACGTATCAACCTTTTCCCTTAGGCTGGGTTATAGCGTTCCACCAAAGGGACCTTCCTTTTCGTCCTCACATCAAACAACCCCTTATCGCTTAACTTTAATTCTGGTGATACCAAGAGAGTCAGGGTAGAAATGGACATGATCACATTGCTGTTTTCATAACCCATGGCCTCAATCTCACTGCGGACACCCAAAAGCTCTTCTGAAAGGGTGGTCAGGCTGCCATCCCATAAGATTCCTCCAACAGGCAAAGACGCTGAAGACGTTACTTTACCGTCTCTGGCAGTCACATATCCTCCTTGCATGTGAACGATCTGATTTTGAGCAAGCACCATGTCTTTTACGGAGTTTCCTAGAACCAGCAGGTTATGACTGTCATGGCTCCATGTGGTTGCAACTGCACCTTTTAATTTCAGTCCATGTTCCACCAATCCATAAGCCACATTCCCGGTTTTTCCGTATCTTTCATAAACGGCAGCCAGGCATAATCCAGCTTCTTGCCAGCGTAAAGAGCCACCTTTTACAGGAATCTCTCGCTTTACATGACAGATTCTAGTCCCAAAGCTTTGAACCTGCATGACATTTACAATGGCAGTTCCCTCCTGAATTTCACATTGGTTTAAGTTAAAATCAGAAGGAAGAGCCAAACGGCATTTTACCGACTGATAAAAATGATCTGGGAAGGCTGCTTTTTCTATCTTGGCTTCTTTTGTATACAATTTTCCATTCTTATAGACGCTGGCAGGAACAAAATCAGCAAGGTCCTTATAAATTGCAAAATCAGCTAATTTACCTGGAGCAATCATTCCACGGTCATGAAGACCCATTCTTCTTGCCGGAGTCAAGGTTCCGCAATAAATTGCCTTTTCTAAAGGCATACCGCATTCCACTGCAAGAGAGAGGATTTTGTTTAAATGACCGTTTGCCAGATGATCTGGCATGGTATCGTCAGTTACAAGCGCAATGTTTTCATACAAATTGTTCGTGACCACCGTTTGCACTACCTCTGGGGTCAGAGATTTTCTTTGCAGTTCCAAGAACATGCCCATATCTGTTTTTTCCAAAACGGATTCAGGAGTCTGCTGGGTATGATCCGCGTCCACACCGCTTCCGATGAATGCCGCCAGTTCTTCTTTGGTAAGAGCCGGGCAATGGCCTTCTATTCTTAGATTTCTGCCTTCCTTCTTACAAAGAGCTACAATACGTTTGATCAGAGTATCTCCATCAGAAAGAAGATCGGTATCGTTCATCACTTCGCCAAGACATAAGACTCTATCATCTTGAATCAATTCCATAACCTCGGACTCTCCGATGATTCCTCCAGAGGTTTCAAGCTCTGGACTTGTTGATGGAACGCAGGATGGGATACCATAAAAAATATCCAGCTTTGTTTCCTGAGATAAGAAGCTTTTGATTCCTTCCAGTCCGAATACATTGGCTATTTCATGGGGATCTGCCACCACAGACGTAACTCCAAAGGGAAGCACTGCCGCTGAAAATTCGCCTGGAAATGTCATGGAACTTTCAATATGCATGTGAATGTCAATGAGCCCGGGAATGATATAGTTTCCTTTTGCATCTATTACGGAATCTGCCTCATAACAGGAAGCAGGGGAAATGTCGTAAAACTTTTCCCCCACTATCGCAATGTCCGCCTGTTCAAAACATTGCCTGTATGTCCGGTAGACCCATCCATTTTGGATTAATAAGTCAACCTTCATATTTTCACTGTCCTTAATTATTGATAATACGGTTCCACTGGTCGATCCAATCACTTAACACTGGATTTACAAAGGTGTAATCAAGAACCTTTGCGTTTTCTGCTACTGGTCCGTAAGTCATGTTTTTAGAATTTTCTTCTGCAACGGTTACCTGATTGTTGGTAGGAGCTTCATTTAATGCTTTTGTGGTTTTCTCCTGTAACTCCTTGCTTAAACGGTAATTAATGTATTCATAAGCAAGCTCTTTATTTTTGGAGTTTTTGGTAATGCTGATGGTGTTAAAGTTTGCATAAGTTACTTCTGGTGATACATATACCAGGCTTGGATTTGCCTTTTGAATGGTAGGAACGCCGAAATCACCTACAATTGCAGCTTTGATTTCTCCGGAAGTAAACATATTGATTAAATCTGAAGATTTTGCATAAGTCTTAACCAAGTTTGGCTTTAATTCTTCTAATGCTTCAAATGCGGCTTTGCCATTATCACTTGTTACATCAACACCCTTGTAATCACTTGCCATGTAAACCATAGCTGGTCCAAATGTAGTTGTGATATCAGGAATTGCAACGCTGCCTTCTAATTCAGCTTTCCATAAATCATCAAAGCTTTTAATCTCAAATCCAACTGCTTCTGGATCATACATAATACCGATGCTGTTGATGGTATAAGCCACTCCCTGGCCAGCCTCAGCCATGGTCTTTGCTGTTCCAATGAGATTTTGGCTGTTCTCAATCTTTTTTAAATCCAAAGGCTCAAAAAGACCTTCTTCGATTCCTTTTGCTGTCATTGCCTGAGAAAGCTCAATTACATCAATGGTGCTCTCAGCGTTTGCAGAAAGCTTTGTATAACGCTCATTGGTGCTTCCTGTTTCTGTTACGATCTTGCAGCCAAACTGATCTTCAAAGGGTTTGTAAACTTCTTCTGCAGAGATGTCTTCGCTTAACCCATAAGTAGATAAAACCAGTTTCTTTGCTTCTGTGCTTTTGCTTTCTCCCTTTGGAGCAGCGCCTGCACAGCCAGTTAATGCCATGGCGGCACATAAGGATAATGCTAATACTTTTTTCATAATGTTGTTCCTCTCTTTTTATCATTAACCGGCATTTTGCCGCTGTTACCTCTTAACAAGTATAAGTTTGTTCTCTGGAAGATAAAGACGAAGTGTGCTTCCCTCTTCGTAGGATTCATCTGCAGGTCTGTTTACCAGGAACTTGCCAGCTTCTGTCTCAACTTCATATTGATAGTTTTTGCCAAGAAACGTTCTAACTCCTATGGTTCCAGTTAAAATGTTTTCTGTCTGACCTTCTTCTGCCACACGGATATCCTCTGGTCGTATGGTTCCCATAATAGAATCTTCTCCACTGGCACCTTCTACCGTAAATACTGCTCCGGCCTCAGATTTATATACATCTCCATGCTTTTTTAAAGGAAGGAAATTTTCAAATCCAATAAATCTTGCCACAAATTCCGTTTTGGGTCTGTGATATATGGTTTCAGGTGTATCAAACTGTTCGATGACTCCCTGATTCATGACAGCGACCTTGTCAGAGATAGAAAAACACTCTTCCTGATCATGGGTAACAAATAAAGTAGTAATTCCTAACTGCTTTTGAATTCTTTTAATTTCAACACGCATATTGATTCGAAGCTTTGCATCCAGATTGCTTAATGGCTCGTCCAGCAAAAGCAGCTTTGGTTCAATCACCAGTGCCCTTGCCAGCGCCACTCTTTGCCTCTGTCCACCAGACATCTGCTGAGGAAATCGGGCGGAAAACTCCGTAAGACCACATATTTCAAGAATGTTCTTTACTTTTTCATCCACCTCTGCTTTGCCTAATTTTCTCATCTTAAGACCAAATGCCACATTGTCATAAACGCTTAGATGGGGAAACAGAGCATAGCTTTGAAATACAATTCCAAAGTTTCTTTTATGAACCGGAACCTTAGTCAGGTCTTCTCCGTCCAGGGCGAACACGCCATTTTCCGGCTCAATAAATCCAGCGACTACACGAAGTGTGGTAGTCTTTCCACAGCCACTGGGTCCTAAAAGAGAAACCAGTTCTCCCTCTTTCACTTCCAGATTAAGCCCTTTTAAAATCTGCTTCTTTTTATCATAACGGACATCAATATCCTGCAATGTCATAAATGCCATGGTTTTCCTCCTATTTTGCCAAAGCGGCTACGCCCAGCGTTTTATCCACAATTACCATGAGCAGAACTGTTACCGCCATTAAAACGACGGAAACTGCTGACACGGTAGGATCGTAATTGTATTCGATGTAGTTCATCAAGGTTGCAGGGAATGTAGATACGCCTGGACCTGAAAGAAACATGGAAACTGGAATGTTGTTAAATGAATTGATAAAGGCAAGCATAAATGCAGCCGATATTCCAGATGTTATGTTTGGAAGAACCACCCGAAAGAAAGCACCGGTTTTTGTACAGCCAAGACTCCATGCAGCCTCTTCCACAGAAAAATCAAACTGATCCAAACTTGAACCAACCACTCGGATCACGTAAGGCAGTGTCACCATAAAGTGCCCTGCTAAAAGTCCTACAAACACAGGAATTTTAAGGGTAAGCACTAAAAACTGGTAAAGCACAAAACCTATAACAATTCCAGGCACTATAGTTGGAGATAAGAATACGGATTTTAAAAATCCTTTTCCTTTCATTCCTGATCTGGCAAGCGCATAGGCGGCTGGAATTCCCACCAAAAGGGCAATTACAGTAGCAAGTAATGCGATTTCCAAACTGGTTACAAAGGAAATCCGAAATGATTTTAAGGCAAATACATTTACAAACCATTTGACTGAAAAAGTCTCAATGGGAAAAGTAATGGCACTGCCTTCCCCAAATGCGGTCACCGTGATGATAATAAGCGGTGCGATCATAAATACAAATACCAAAATGGCAAATGCAGTCAGAAGTTTATTTTTACGCATGGTCTCCTCCTCTTTTATCAAGCCTAGCTGCCAGGGCATTAAAGCCTTTTATTACAGCCAGAGTCACCACAATCATAATTAAGGAGATTACAGCAGCTCCGTTCCAGTCACCTACACTCATGGCTCTCTGGTAGATAAAGGTGGCAAGCACCATGTTTTTATTTCCTCCTAAAAGCTGAGGAGTGGTATACGCGGTTAAGGTTCCTGTGAAAACCAGAATTCCTCCTACAATGATACCCGGCAAACTCATAGGGAAGATAACCTTCATAAATGCCTTAAGACGGTCTGCTCCAAGACTTAATGCCGCTTCCATGATATCGTCTCCAATGTTTTCCATAACACCGGCTACCGTAACAATCATTAATGGTAAAAATAAGTATACGGAACCAATGATAATAGCAAAATCTGTATATAAGAGCTTTACCGGTTTGTCCACAAGGCCAGAGGTCATTAAGAAACGGTTTACGATGCCATTGCTTCCTAATATATTGATCCAGGCAAAACTTCGGATTACGGAGTTGGTCATCATGGGAAAAATGGAAACAGAAAGAAGAATTCCTCTCCATTTTTTATCACAACGGCTGATAAAGTAGGCCGTAGGAACTCCTGCTGCCATACAAACTATTGTAGTGATTACGGCAACCTTTACGGTTCTTACAAAGATTTTCAAGTAATAACTATCCTTAAAAAAATCTGCGTAAGCACTAAATAAATAATCTCCTGTATAAAAGGTCGGTACCAATACCCTTAAAAGCGGAAGAAACAGACAAATTGCCAGGATCACTAGCCCTGGCACAACCATAATAAATGCACTACTTTTCTTCATCTTACCCTCTCCATGCGTCCTATATTGTAAGTCATTGGTTTTTCTTATAACCACTTATAAGCTACGTTAATTTATCTCTGTACTTTTATTATAATTTATGATATACTGTACGTCAAATACATATAATCTATATTTTCTATGCATTAAAGCTATAATTGGAACCTTCACCTGACAAAAGGAGATCATCATTATGGAATTAAAAGAAGCGAGATATATCCTGGCCATTGCAAGGGAACAAAACATCAGTAAGGCGGCAGAAACTCTTTTCATCTCCCAGCCGTCTTTGAGTAAATATTTAAAAAATCTGGAACAACAGCTTGGAACCCGCCTTTTTGACCGAATTGGAAGCAGATATTCCCCAACTTATATTGGAGAACGCTATATCCATTATGCAGAAAAAATCGTAGAATACGGGATGGAATGGGATATTGAATTTGATGATATTATGCACCAAAACCATGGTCGCTTAAACATTGCCATTCCCATCATGCTTGGTAATAGTCTGATTGGTCCCACTCTTTTTCAGTTTCACAAACAATATCCTAACGTTACCGTCAATATGATGGAGGAAGTAAACTTTGTTGCGGAGCACACGCTGACAGACCATACGGTGGATTTAACCTTTTATAATGTTCACGAATTTCCTACAAACCTTGATTACCAAATCATCGGTAAGGAAGAGATGGTCCTTGTATTATCGGCTCATAACCCTCTGGTCTCTCTGGCAGTAAAAAAAGAAGGCTATGGGTATCCATGGATTGATTTAAGTCTTTTATCCAAAGAACCCTTTATCCTTCTCTACCCTGATCAAAATACTGGCGGACTGGCCCTAAAGCTTTTTGAAGATTATCAAATAGAACCTAATATTCTGTTGCATACCAGAAACAGTGAGATGTCTATCTGCCTTGCTATGGAAGGTCTTGGCGCCGCATTCGCACCGGAGAGTTATTATCACTATTTAAAAAAGAGGGAGCCAAAAGAGTCCGTCTGCCTCTCCATAGGAAAGGAACGAATGGAAAATACTCTGATTGCTGCCTACCAAAAGAACCGGTACCTGCCAAAGTATGCGAAAGCTTATCTTGATATACTGGCTGAATATTGCAGCGAAGCTCATTATGGATGAGAAAAGGCTGAGGGTTTTTCCCTCAGCCTTTTCTCAGGTGCCATTAAGCCCGTCTTTCCAGAAGCTGCATTGCCAGCTCTGCCGGCGTTAAACCATTCTTTTCTGCGGCTTCTACAAATCTTCGAAGCTCTTCTCGCTCCTTAGCCACCACTAGCTGTCTTTTCCTATCCTGTAAATCTGTAATCTTTGTATCAATTTCTTTGATCTGTTCTTCCAGACTTATTTTACATAGTTCCTTAAGCATCATCTTTACCCTTCATAATAAGTATTTATATTAATGGAGGCCAATATCAAGATATAGCCCATTTTATCAAAAACGTCCTGACTGGCCTGCTATATTATTAGCTGGTGCAGTTTTTCTACTGTATCTGCCTTCATAAATTTATCATAAGCTGCCTCATCGGAAAATAGAGCAGACAACTCTCTCAGTGCATCCAGATGACTGTTTCCATCTGTACTTGCCAGTATAAAAAACAGATTAGCATATTTTTCTTTCGTAAAATAAACTTTTTCTCTTACCTTTAGCAATGACATAGACATCCAACGGACACCAGCTTCCGGTCTGGCATGAGGAATGGCAATACCAGGGGACAATACAATGAAGGGACCCATGTTTTCAATGGAAAGTATCATAGCTTTTGTATAAGCCGGCTCAATACTTCCATCTTCCTCTAAGGGCTTTGCAGCCAGATAAATGGCTTCCTTCCAATCTTCTACGGAATCCTTTATTTTAATTCGACCTTTCGTCAGCAATGCCTTTAACATATGGAATTCTTGTGTCCCATATTTAATTTTGACCCTGTTTGACTTAATATATTCCTCTATCCTGCCTTTTAGATGTTTACTGTCCTCATAACAGACAACGTCCTTTGAGATAGCTGTAACATCGGTAAGAAAACGTAACAATTGTTCATCCTCGGAAAACTTATGCTCTGTCAGCTTTTTAATTCGGTCTTTGTCATATTCGGTCAAAAACGTGTTTACCACTATGACTGGAATCCCATGCAATTCGATTGGTATGGTGGATACCACCATATCCATATACTCCAAAAATCTAGTCAAATCGTGAAACAAGGAAGCAGTAAGAACTCTCGCTCCTGGTAAAAGATTTTGAATTTGTCCCTGGAGCAGGACACCGGAATCAGAGTTTCCCGCATATACCACCAAAA
Source organism: uncultured Eubacteriales bacterium (assembly GCA_963528005.1). Lineage (GTDB taxonomy): Bacteria > Bacillota > Clostridia > Lachnospirales > Lachnospiraceae > Lacrimispora. The sequence goes on along the minus strand of CAURSM010000004.1, from coordinate 232,297 downwards.
TGCGAGGAGTTTGAACCGCGACGTGTTTTACCTTATATAATCCTCCCAGAAAATTTATACTGAGAAGCATGCAATCCTCTTCTGACATTATTTCTTTCAGTTCTTCGATTTCTTCCATAGCTTTTTGCGTAAGTCCGATGATATGAATGTAATGTTTTTTTACTTCCAGGGCCAATCCATTACAGACCCAAAATCCATGTTTTTCCCTTAGAGAAATGCATTTCAAGCTGAGTGCTACGCTCTTTATTAGTTCATTCTTATTCTCAAAAAACATCCCCACAAGATCTTCAAACCTTTGCATGATTCGGTCGGCATAAAAGAGTAATTTTTCTTCCTTGATATGTATGGAAGTGATATCCTCTCCCGTCTCTCCACAGACACAAATAAGCATCCTAGCGAGACACTCAGCAAATCCATTTTTGACCGCATCAAAAACAGGCTTGCCAACAGTGGCATCTGAGGGTTGCTTCAAAACTGCATCAACCACGCCTGATTGGTAAAGAATACTGCGTACCCGGCAGTTATAGGCACACATAAAAAGATAATTGGGTATGGTCTCCTGAGATATCAAATGACCAAGATGGATCCTTCTACTAACTAAGGTACAGGAAGCACAAAATATGTAAAGAGCCTCACGATTGAGAGAAAGAGAAAACTGCTCTGACGCCTTAATCAGCATTAGGCCAATGCTCTCGATATCTTCTTGTGAAAATTCAAACAAAGACATGGCCATCTCGTAGTTCTTTGGAAATAGTTCCGAAAAAATCTTTGAGGACACCCATAAGCAAAGCTGGTAAATATTATACTCTTCCCCACTTAGGGAATAGCCATGATTTCCAGCTGTATAAATAAGGTGAAATTTTTCCAGCATACGATTGACTCCAGCAAGATCCAAAATACATGTGTTCCTGCTAATACGGAATCGCTCCATGATTTCATGCGTGGAAACATTCTTTTTTCGAATGAGTAATACAATGATATATATTCTTCTTTCTCTGGGAGAGTAATCAAATACCTCATAATTTGATTTTGATAGCTGTTTTTTTAACTTATCTTTTAAATCTCCTTTCCCTATATAAAGTTCTCTCCGCTGTTGTAATGAATCCTCCCCTAATTGATTCTCGTTCAACCAGGTTTGGCAATTTTGTATAAGAAGATATGCTGCGCTTTTTGATATATTCAAATATTGCATTACCTCATGTACACCGATCGGTGTATCACAATTTTTTGAGGCTTCAAGAATAACCCCCATTTGATAATTCAAACGCATAGTGTTCCTCTCTAAGGCCCAAGTCCCAAATAAGGATATGGATGCCATTGTACATTACATCTACAATAATGTTATATTCAAAACCGTGGTTCGTCAATATTATTCCATTAATTTGTTCTTTTAACTCAAAATATGTATTTTACTATATATTAACGTGTTTTTTTTAGATTTTTTTATATATTTTGCTCAATTTATGTTTTTATTTATAGCATTTTGTCCTCAGATGTTGAATTTTCAGGAATCCAGTTTGAAAAATCCTGAAAGTTTCACACGGGTTCCATGCTGTTCTTTCAGGACTTACCTGTGAGAAATCTTATGAAGTGAGATTCAAAGACATAATGAAGAACAGTACTTGCAACACAATTGCAATCAGAGCCAACCCGATACATAGGGGCTTTGGATTAACCGTTTTAGGAGAAGCAGAATAAACAATCATACAGATACCAAAAACAGCACCAATAAACAAACCAATCAAGCCACCTGATACCATTCCAGTCAAAAGAAGAATAGCCGAAAGTATATTAATCCAGTTGGGTACCGTCTTTATGGGAGTATAAGGCTTTTTTGAATTTAAGTATACTCCATCAACCGCAAGATCAATCTTGTTTCCTACCCCCGTCAGATGAAGAGTCTTTCCTCCCACCTCAAAGGCGTCATCAAATAATCGGATAAACCAGTTGGTATTTTGCACTAACGTAGCAACGCCATCCACCAATCGTTTTCCTTTTATTAGTCCGGGAGTAAACACAATTTCATGTTCCTTTCCGTCTATTACAACATTCCAATTATACTTCAAAATCCATTCCTCCAATGTTCAAAAATTAATATGTGAAATAATAGCATCAACCCCGATCTCTGGAAAGCCTCATCCTATGGTACAATTATCTCAACTCTTAACTGATATCGATTGATTTTTTAATACTCACACTGCAAAAATCAAATCATTTATATAGTTATCGACCAGATGCTCCGAAATTATAGTTAAAAATAACAAAATTATAATTTTCAACTTATTTTTACTCATTTTTTAACCAAAGATTGACAAAATTATACGGCATATCCATAATCTCGACCATGGATATGCCGTATGGTAGATATTTTTGTTTTACGTCCTATTGGATACCTGTCGGATGCGATCATAAACCGTTTGAAAATCCATGCCGGTTTGTTTGCAGATTTTTCTTACACTTTCATACTCCGGATAGATAAAATGCCTGTCTTTCCAGATACAAACCTTTACTTGTACCTCACCCCATTCTGTCTCCACTACTTTGGTTTCCCGATCAAGAATGGTTCTTTCCACGGTATGTCTTCTCACTCCAATGGTTGTGGTTTGAAGGAATAAAATATCTTCCATCGCCTTTATAGCATCGCGATTACAGAGCACTGAGATCATATAGGCAGGACGATTTTTTTTCATATAAATAGGTGTATTCCAAACATCCAGTGCTCCTGCTTCCAGCAAAGATTCCATGGCAAACCCTAACATCTCACCACTGCAATCATCAATATTAGCTTCCAGGACCCACAACGTTTCTTCTGGCTCCTCTTCTAAAAGAAGCATCGCCCTAAGTATATTTGCCTGCTTAAAGTCTTTTTTCCCGGCACCCATTCCTATTTTAAGGACTTGGAATGACTCTGGCAGATGTTCTCTGGAACGTAGTCCCGCTGCTATGGCTGCTCCAGTAGGTGTTACCATCTCACCATTATTATCTGTAAAACGAAGCTTCAATCCATACTGAGAGGCAATGTTTACCGTCGCTGGAACCGGAACAGGAATAACACCATGTTGGCAACGTACGGTTCCAAACCCTTCTGCCAGAGGTGAAACGACAACCTCCGTCACCCCCAGGTTATCCATACAAACAGCAGTACTAATAATATCCACAATGGAATCAATGGCTCCAACTTCATGAAAATGAACGTCATTGATTGGAATTGCATGTGCCTTAGACTCTGCCTCTGCCACGATTTCAAACATTCTCTTTGCAATACTCTTTACATGATCACCAGAGTCAAGACGGTCAATGATCTCGTAGATGTCTTGAATATTACGGTGAAAATGGCTGTGATTGTGATCATCTCCGTGACTGTGATCATGGCTATGCTTGTGGTCATTACCGTGACTGTGATTATGGCCATGACTGTTGTCATGATTATGGTTGTGGTCTTCGTCGTGGTTATGGCGGTCATCATCATTGCTATGCTTGTGGTCATCACTTTCGATATGATTATGGCTGAAAGACCCATGCTCGTCTTCTAAATGAACATGAAAATCAAAGGCATCAATCCCACATTTTTTAGTCCGTCCAAAGTGCAGATGATATCCATCTACCTTTAGGCTATCCAAAGCCTTTAAAAGCACTTCACGGTCTGCTCCCAAATCCAGAAGTGCTCCTACTGTCATATCTCCGCTAATACCTGAGTTACATTCCAAATAAAGTATTTTCTTCATCGTTATTTCTCCGCAATCCGATTGATTTGTGTCGCAATGTATCCGGCTCCATATCCGTTGTCAATATTTACAACTGAGATCCCATTTGCACAGGAATTAAGCATAGTCAGCAAAGCCGATAGCCCATGAAAGCTGGCGCCGTACCCTACGGAAGTAGGAACTGCTATGACTGGGCATTCGGCTAAACCTGCGATTACAGTCCCTAAAGCTCCCTCCATGCCAGCCGCCGCAATGATGCAATTGGCTTTTGTAAGACGATCTCTTTGGGATAACAGTCTGTGGATGCCAGCTACTCCCACATCAAAAATCCGGTCCACATAACAGCCAAAATATTCTGCGGTTTGGGCCGCTTCCTCGGCTACTGGAATGTCAGCGGTCCCTCCGGTGCAAACAGAGACCCAGCCCTTTTTTTCTTTGCCAGACTTTTCTGCTTTTAATATTCTGGAAATAGGATCATAAGTAATCTGTGGTATGGCAGGCTTTATGAGCTCATATTGTTCTTTTGTTGCCCTGGTACCAAAGACCTCCCCATCCCGTTCATATAACCGCTTATAAATTTCAACCAGATAAGAATCTGGTTTCCCCTGGCAGAATACGGTCTCTCCAAATCCAGAACGCAGCTTTCTATGATGATCTAGTTTCGCATATCCTAACTCTTCATAGGGAAGATCCTTTAACAGCTTTTCTGCCGTATCCATATCCATCTCACCAGATTTTACCTGATGAAGCATATCTCTAATATCCATAAACACCAACCTTCCCCTAAATTAAGAACCGCTTGCGGACATTTACGCCATTAACTTTTCTATCGGATAAAAAAGATACCAGAAACAGCTATGTACATTCCCAAGGAATCTACATACTTTTCTGGTACCTGCTTTCATTTATATTTGCCCGTTACAATACACTGTCATCATAATAAATCTCTTTCCATTGTCTCTTCCAAGACAAGTACTTTGGCATCTTTTACCGGACCTTGTATCTCCGGGGCTGTTTTACTTCCGCTAAAATAGCTGAAGGATCCGGCACACAGCAGTATCACAATCAGACCAAATACCAAAAGCATCAGCTTATTGTATAAATCCTTATTCTCCATACTGTTTCCCCTTTTCCTTTGAAATAATACTATGAGGCAGGACCCGTATTAGAACGACCTGTGCTCAGATACTATTATTATACCTGCTATTGGACCATTCTTCAAGCAAAATTAGTTGATAAACACAATCTGCTGTGCAACCGTTTCTGCTTCTTTTGGAGAAAAATATCCGCAGGCCTCCATTCTGGATATTACCTTTTTCTGTCTCATCTGAGCCAACTTAAGGTTTTTTGTTGGAGCATATTTGGAAGGGGCATTGGGTACTCCTGCAAGAAGTGTACTTTCATAATCTGTCATATCCTTGGGAGGCTTATTGAAATAACCCTTGCTGGCTTCACCAACGTTATAATAGCCATCGCCAAAATAAATGCCATTGACATATAGTTCAAATATTTGTTCTTTTGTATAATGTTTCTCCAATTCAAAGGCCATGAGTACCTCTGCAATTTTTCTGGTGATTTCTTTATCTTGATCAAAAAACATATTTTTTGCTAACTGCTGGGTTATGGTGCTTCCTCCCTCAACATAACGTCCTGCCTGAATATCATGTAAAACAGCACGCCCAATGGCGATTAAATCAATTCCCATATGTTTAAAAAAACGCTTATCTTCTACAGATACAACCGCATTGATATAAACACTTGGAAGATCTTTATAATAAGTATATTCCTCTTTATCTCTCATGGCTTCCACACGTTCATTCATACTATTCTCACTTAAAACGTTTTTGTAAAGCTCATAACCTTTATGTGCCACAGTGAATCCGGTTAATAGACAAACCGTGACAAGTAAAAACAATATTCTTCTTAATAATTTTCCGATTTTCATCCGTTCACTGCCTCCTTATATACTCACATTTCTTTGCTACTGAATTAATTGTATCATAGACTTCCATTAAAATCAGTAATAATTCCTTATATTTACCTAAAGTTTTCGGAATGTTTATGACGAAATCATTACCATTTCTTACAATTATAGGTATATTCAAATGACACGAACTCCACATGAAATAAAAAAACAGCGAATTCGGCAAAATTCGCTGTCTTTCTGGATATGATAAAGATTTACAAGATATGTTTCATAGAAATCAAATGCCGAAGAAGGATTGATATCAGTTGTTTTTCTGAATGAGACAACGATACCACTACTTTTTTGATCCTGCAATGAGCTTTGCGCCTTTTGCCCATTTCGTTGCGCTTTTTCGACAAAATTCTACAAAAGCATGAAATTAATCTCCAAATACTTAAGATATCTTTTTTCAAATTTCTTTCTTCTGGCATCATTGATAAACAGAACCTCTCCATTCTGCATAACAACGACCTCTCCTTTTACAGTTCTCACATATTGCATGTTAATTATATTATGTCGATTGATTCGGATGAATTGCTCTTCTGGAAGTCTCCTTTCTTCTTCATCTAGTTTCGCCCGTATCCGTATTTTTCCACTTTCTATTACCACGCTTGTTTTTCGGTAATAAGACTCCAGAAAGAAAATATCCCGAATGTCAAAAACCCAAGTTTGACCATTAAAAAATGCAGTATATTTTTCTTTCATATTAACTTGACTAATTATCTCCCCACAGGAAGAAGCTTCCCCTTTTGGATAAATCACGATTACATCGTACACGGCACAATCCAACATTGGAAGAAGCTTCTCTTCCATGGAATAATAATCGACCTTTAACAAATGTTTTCTGCTGCCGGCTATATTATCCCCCTGCAATTCAGGCAACTGCTGTTCATTTGACAAAAAGGCAATTTTCATTTTCATATCCCTCCATTACTCCATACTCCCTCTTGGACTTAATCGCCCCGCATGTTATATAACGATAAAAAAGAAAATTTATAACGCAAATAATGGATTTAATTGCTTCATGAATAATAACTGCTTTTTTCCTTACACTAAACAAAAAGGAGCTAAAAACAACCAGCAAAAGGAGAAAAAAATGAAATCAGATAAAGAAGAAATAAAGAAAGAAGCTCGCAAAAGCCTTACGGCAAAAAATAACTACGACGTAGATATTCAGGCCTGTTCCTCCATGGATTGCACCGGACTAATTCCTGCCACTCCGGAAACAGAAGAAGAGATGGAAGCATATGAAGATATTTATCCTTATCTTCCTCGTGCAAATACCGGAAAGAAAGATGACACAAAAATTAAATGATAAAAAAACAGCAATACCAGGAAAAAAATATCCTTTGGTATTGCTGTTTTATTATTATCGAATCTTAAACCGGCTCATGAGATGGCTTAAGTTTTCTGCCTGACCGGAAAGTTCCTCGCTTGCTGCGGCACTTTCTTCGGCTGTGGCAGAGTTGCTTTGTACAACGGCTGAAATCTGCTCAATACCTGCTGTGACTTCTTTCACCTTATCACTCTGCTCTTTCAATTCCTCCGCAGATTGTTCAATGGCAGAAACCATACTCTTTGTTTCAGAAAGAATAGCATTTAAGGATTGACCGGTTGAAGCAGCAAGGCCTGTTCCCTTGTTTACTGCTAAAATCGTATCTGCCACAAGACTTGAAGTATCCTTAGCCGCATTGGCACTCTTACCAGCAAGATTTCTTACCTCATCAGCTACAACGGCAAAGCCTTTTCCTGCTTCTCCAGCACGAGCGGCTTCTACCGCAGCGTTAAGAGCAAGAATGTTGGTCTGGAATGCAATATCTTCAATCAGTTTGTTGACCTTTTCGATCTCTTTGGATTTTTTGCTGATCTGATCCATGGAATCCATCATCTCATGCATCTTATCATTGCCTTCTTCCATGGCTTTTCCAACGTGTCCTGCCTGCTTATTCATACCTACTACGGAACTTGCAGTATTCATAAGACTAACGGATATCTCGTTAACAGAAGAGGAAAGCTCCTCAACAGCGGCAGCCTGCTCTACAGCACCCTGGCTTAAGTTCTGAGCTCCCTGGGAAACTTGAGCACTGCTCTTTGCAACTTCATCTGCTGAAATTTCAACGGTTTCCATGGTCTGAGCAAGCATCTTTTCTGTTCTCTGGATTGCCTGCTGAATTAATACATAATCACCCTTGAAATCCGCAATCTCGGAAGGGCGGAAATCTCCAGATGCAATTTTGTCTAACACATTAATAATCGTGTGATTGGTATCTCTTACACTCTGAATGTAATTGGAAGCTTCTTCTGCTAATATACCAATTTCATCTTTCCTTTTTACCACAGGAATTTCACTGTTTAAATCACCCTCTGACAACAGCTTCATTCGCTTTGCAATATCTGAAATAGGTCCAGCAATTGGTGCCGCAAAACGGAATGCCATAATACAGCCTAATGCTATGGAAACTATCGTCAGAATCGCCATTGCAGTAACTACCAAATAAATGGAAGTGGTCGTTTCATTAATTGGAGCAACAACTCCAAGAGCCCAGCCATCGGCCCCTGTTACAGGACTGTAATAGCAAAATCTTGGAACTCCCTTTAATTCATAACTTCCAATACCAGATTTTCCGGAAATCATGGTCTGATACATACGTGCAGCAGACTGGTAAGACTTATCCGTTTTTGACATCTCAATATAGTTCTGACGCTCATTTACCACCTGAGGATTCATGTTTGCAATCATGGTACCAGTATTATCAATTAAGAATGCATTGCCGGTCTTACCAATGCGAAGATCCTTAATTAAATTGCTTAAAACACTGCCATCATAGGTTGCAACTAAGATTCCAAGATCATATGGAGCTGCAACACGGATTACCAACTCGTTTTTATCGTCGAATTCTGTTGTCGAAACAGCAGTCTCTCCGTTTAAAGCCTTCTTTATGTAATCACGGTCGGAATAATTATCTCCCACGTGTTCTCCGCTTGCGCTGCGGGTAACCACACCCTGCTGGGTAACTACTTCCAGATCCTTATAACCATAAAGTTTACTCTGGCTTGTAAGGTATTCCGTTACAACTCTTGAGTTAATGGACTTTAAGCTTCCGCCCTGTGTACTGGCTTCAATGTTTGTCTTCATCTGTCCAAGATTTTGCACAACCAGACTGTTTACAAGGTTCCCAGTTGATCCCAGATCATTCTTTACAACATCTGTGATTCCTTTGTAACTGACCGAGATACTGATCACCATATTGGTAACAGCTAGTGCGAGAATAATTGAGATGATGAACACAAGCATCTTCATCTTCAGTGATTTCAAGGAAAACAAAGCTATAGCCGGTGCTCCCGCTTTTCCTTCTTTTTTCTTTCTCTCTCCTTTCCCCTCTTTGTTACCTCTTTGAAACCATTTCTTTTCCCCCGATGCCTTCATAATTTTATGCTCCTTGTCTTGTCATTGGTGATATACCATTACAAATTATACATGGCTTTTACTATTATACGACATTTTGTAATAATTTGTCAACGCATCCATAAATTGACAATTATTTTACATAATACCCATATTTGACCAACATCAAAATATATAATAAAAAGATATCTTATTTATCATAGATGACAAAAAAAGATATCTTTTTATAAGTTAATATTATGAATTATTGAGTGTCAGAATGCTCCTCAGTTCAAAGCTTTCGTTTTTATACTCCGGAGTAAGCAGAAAAACCACCATCAATTGGAAGTACAACGCCTGTAATAAAGCTTGCTGCCTCCTGGTTTAAAAGGAACAAAAGTGCTCCGTTTAACTCGTTTGCATCTCCAAACCTTCCCATTGGGGTAGCAGAAAGAATTTTTTCTGTTCTAGGGGTAGGAGTACCATCCTCATGAAATAACAGCTTTTCATTCTGCTGAGTAACAAAAAATCCTGGGGCGATGGCATTCACGCGGATTCCTACCTTGGAGAAATGAACTGCCAGCCACTGGGTAAAGTTACTGATGGCTGCTTTTGCTCCGCTGTAGGCTGGAATCTTTGTTAAAGGAGTGAATGCATTCATAGAAGAGATGTTTAAAATGCTACAACCCTCTCTCCCAATCATATCCTTAGCAAAAATCTGGCAAGGAAGTAAGGTTCCTAAAAAGTTTAAATTAAAAACGAATTCAACTCCGGACTGGTCCAGATCGAAGAAAGATTTCACATCAGCCTCGATATCTCCCATTTCAAAGTATTCTTTATCTGTATTAGCTCTTGCGTTATTGCCGCCAGCTCCGTTAATTAAAATATCACAAGGACCTAATTCCGCTAAAATACTGGCATGAACTTCTTCAAGACTGCTTCTCTCCAGCACATTCGCCTTATAAGCTTTTGCTGTAAATCCTTCTTTTTCAATGGAATCAGCGATTTCTTTCGCCGCCTGCTCGTTTAAATCAAGAACCGCAACCTTCGCTCCTGCTTGAGCCAGTGTCCTGGCAAACATACCGCATAAGACACCGCCTGCTCCTGTTACAACTGCTACTTTTCCGCTTAAATCTGTTCCAAATGCCAATGCCATGTCATCGCCTCTTTTCTCATTTGCTTGTCTTTATAATTATTTGCTTGTTTTTTCAATTGCTTCCCATAATCCGTTTAAATAGGTAGCTCCCAGGGCACGGTCATAAAGTCCGTAACCAGCGCGGCCAGTCTCTCCCCAAATCATACGTCCATGATCCGGGCGCACATAACCATCAAATCCATTGTCATGAAGTGCCTTTAAGATGGCAAACATATCAAGAGATCCGCACTTGGATAAATGAGCGCGCTCTTCAAATCCCTTGTTATCATCAAGAACTTTTACATTTCTTGCATGTACAAAGTGAACACGTCCCATAGCCGCATATTTAGCAGCCATCTTAACTACATCATTTTGATTGGAGCAGCCCAAAGAACCGGTGCAAAGGGTGATGCCATTATGAGAATCGTCCACTAAAGTTAAGAAACGGTCTAAGTTCTTCTCATCAGTAATAATTCTTGGAAGGCCAAAGATACTCCAGCATGGGTCATCCTCGTGGATTGCCATGTTCACGCCGCACTCTGCTGCTACTGGGATGATCTTCTCTAAGAAATATTTTAAATTGTCCCAAAGATTCTCTTCGGACATAGAGTTATATTCACTTACCACTTGCTTTAATTCTTCTCTCGTATAGCTGGAATCCCAGCCAGGAAGTGATAAATCACCATCTGACTCAAGCGGATTAACTTTATCCACCTGATCCTGATAATAAACAAGTGTAGTCGAACCGTCTTCCAGAACATGATCAAGCTGGGTTCTTGTCCAGTCAAAAACAGGCATGAAGTTATAACAGATACATTTGATTCCTGCTTCTGCTACTCGTCTGATGTTTTCGCAGTAGTTTGCAATGTACTGATCTCTGCTTGGTTTTCCTAATTTAATGTCTTCATGAACTGGTATGCTTTCGATTACTTCAAAAGCCAGACCTGCTTTTTCTGTTTCTTTTTTTAAATGAGCAATGGTTTCCCTGCTCCAAACTTCACCTACTGGCACATCATATACGGCTGTAACAATGGAATACATTCCTGGAATCTGTCTTATGTTCTGTAATGTAACCTTGTCATCGTCTCCATACCATCTGAATGATAATTTCATAAAATACCTCCTTTTCGTTCGGATCATTAGTATGAATTTAGTATATACAAAATACGGAAGGAATACCATGGATTATTTTGCCGTTCACATTGCAAAACTTGCGGTTATATTCTATAATAATAATTAGAAAACCATTAAAATGGGAGGGATCATATGAAAAAAGAGTTGTCCACCGGCTTTAATGAGCGGCAGTATATGAATTCAGGAGAATTTGAAGTGTTTTTTTATAAAGATGCGAATTTAGATCATATTGTGGACCACAGCCACCCTCATTATGAATTTTACTTTTTCTTAAATGGAGATGTGACCTATGATGTGGAAGGAAACCAATACGCTCTTCAGTACGGAGACTACTTACTCATCCCCCCTGGCGTGAAGCATCACCCCATTTTTCATTCCACGGATAAAAACTATCAGCGATTTGTTCTATGGATCAGCCGTAGTTATTACGAAGCCATGTGCTCCTGGTCTGAGGATTATGCTTACAGTTTTCGTTATGCGGCTGAACATAAAAATTATCGATTCCGTACGGATACCATTACCTTTCAAAATATCCAAGGCCGCCTTTTGGATCTTATTGAGGAGCTTCATGGCAACAGAGCATTTCACAAACTAAATGCAGAACTTTTGGTGCACTCATTTTTATTGCACATAAACCGAATTACTTATGAAATGCTCCATCAGGTTCCAGTGGCTTATGAAAACGTGCTGTATTTAAACCTTTGCGACTACATCAATAACCATTTAAATGAGGATTTGTCCTTAGATCACCTGGCTTCCTTTTTTTACTCCAGCAAATACCATATATCCCACGTCTTTAAAGACAATATGGGAATTTCCATTCATCAGTATATTATTAAGAAACGTTTGAGTGCAAGCAAAAATGGAATCCTTTCCGGGATTCCATTTAAAGAGCTTTACCATCAATATGGGTTTACAGATTATACCAGTTTTTACAGGGCGTTTAAAAAGGAATTTGGCCTTTCCCCAAAGGAATACCGGGAACAAAAGGGACTTCCGGAAGGATACTAATTTATCTTCTATTAAAAGATAAACTGTGTCAGAATCATATAGCAAGCAGTTCCTGCCCCAATGCTCAAGAGAGAATTTCCTTTTAAAAGATGAAGAATAACAATTAATGTTATGGAAATAGCCTCTGAAAGCCCATGAGGATATACGGAAAATGAGACGCTTTTTAAACAGTAGACCACCAACAAACCAATGGTTGCATAAGGTAGGGTTTTTCCAAGGTAAGTGATGTATCTAGGAGTTTCCTTCCCTGCCGGAAAAAGAAGAAAGGGCAAAAACCGTGTGATCATAGTGGCTGCTATCATAGAAATTACGAGAAAAAGGTATTGTACCATTTCCTGACTCATGACTGTTTCTCCTTTCTTTTTTCCATATAATAAGCGGATGTAATCAATACAAGAATTACAATCATAGCTGGAACAATAAATCCACTTTGTCCAAAGATCCTTAAACAGAGTACAGAAGCTAAAACTCCTGTAAGGGCAGACCAATGCCCTTTTCCTGATTTCCACTGATCCACAAATATGACTACAAACAACGCGGTCAAAGCAAAGTCCATCCCTGCCGTGTCAAAGGATATCATAGTTCCCGCAATGGCACCAAGGAAAGCCCCTACTGACCAGTAAATATGGTCCAACAAAGATACGAAGAAATAAACCTTATATTTAGGAATGTCCTTTGGAGGCTCTTCATTGCACAAAACAGAAAAAGTCTCATCGGTTAATGCAAAAATAAGGTATGGCTTTAATTTACCAGCCTCCCTGTATTTATCTAACATGGAGATTCCGTAAAAAAGATGTCTTGCATTGAGCATGAGGGACATAAAAAAAGCATACCAGGGATTCACCAAAGCCACAAAAAATGTGATTCCCAGGTACTGCAGACTTCCAGCATATACAAATACACTTATAATAAGCGGCCACCAGATTCCAAACCCTTTTTCACTCATTAAAATCCCGTATGCAGCTCCAAGCACCAGATAACCTGCCATAACAGGTGCTGTTTTTGGAAATGCATAACGAAGAGCAGTCATGTTCGGGGACTGGCTATTTTCTTGCTCACAAATTTCTTCCTTGTAGTCCATAACTGTATTGATTGTTCCTTTCATGGTTCCAATATATTTTTATTATAGTAACGTACAAAAGTAACTTTGTCAACACCAGGAGATCCCCTATGAATTATGACCTAATGTATCAATCCTGCAGCTTGTGTCCTAGAAACTGCAACGTAGACCGCAGTATAATCACCGGTTACTGCGGCTGCTCAAATACCATAAAAGCGGCTAGAGCCGCCCTTCACCACTGGGAAGAGCCATGCATCAGCGGCACAAAAGGAAGCGGCACTGTGTTCTTTACCGGCTGTACTTTAAGGTGCTGTTTTTGTCAAAATCATTCCATCAGCCAGGAAGGATTGGGGAGAGAGGTTTCTATCAAGGAGCTTTCCCATATCTTTTTACGCCTTCAAGATCAAGGTGCCCACAACATTAACCTGGTCACTGCTACTCAGTATCTTCCATCTATCTTACCTGCGCTTGATTTGGTAAAAGGTAAGTTATCCATACCAGTTGTGTATAACTGCGGGGGATATGAAACAATTCAGACAGTTAAAGCGCTGGAGGGATATGTGGATATCTGGCTTCCCGATTTAAAGTACGAAAGCTCAGAGCTGTCCATGCGCTACAGTGGTGCAAAAGACTATTTCCAGGTTGCTAAAGAAGCGATTAAACAGATGATTTTGCAAACCGGATCACCACAATTTGATTCCCAAGGTTCCATTATGAAAAAGGGCGTTATCATTCGACATATGGTTCTGCCAGGTGCAAAGGATGACTCTATACGCTTGCTTCACTTTATGAAGGAGGAACTTCCAGAGGGTATGTATTACATCAGCATTATGAGCCAATACACTCCTTTTTTCCATAGCAAAGACTTTCCAGAGATCAATCGACGTATCACTACCTATGAATATAATAAGGTTCTTGACGAGGCCATACGACTTGGATTGGATACAGGGTTTATGCAGGAGAAAAGCAGTGCAAAGGAAGAATACACACCACCCTTTGATCTGGAAGGAATTCTATAACTCACGAAAAGGAGGTGCACCAGCACCCCCTTTTTTTATATTTCATTACTTATAAATCGAAGAAAAATCAACCAACTCAATATCGTGATCTATCAGCCATTGTCTCACTGCCGGATCACAGGCTGTTTGTAAATCTCTGCACCGGGCTGTCGTCAAAGATGAGTGATCCAAAATGTATGCATCCACATATCCAGGGTGTAGATGAATGATGTTGTATTCGTAAGGACTTTTAAGGATTCCCAATCGGTCTTCATAAAAATCTTCTGGACGTAATCCTCTATTAAGGATCTCTAAGAACAAGGGATTCCCTATCATAATTTCGTGAACTGGATGCCACTTTTTCGTCTCTACCTCTGGCTCTGTCATGCAATGGATGTCATATTCCATAGCCGCTTGATGAAACGCGGCTGAGATGTTTTTGTTAATTACCGAATGCCCTTCAAAATGATTGGGGTAATGACCTGTCAATTCCCGGAACCGTTCTATTTGTGCAACGGTTTCCTTATAGCAGTCCTCAGCAGTCACTACGATGTCGCCAACGCATTTTGGATCAGACGGATCGTCTCCTCTCCATTGAAAGGAACGATAAAACAGCCCGTCCTTGTCAACCAGACTTTGAATGGCTTCTGGTTCGCTTACTGGTCTTCCATGAACAAAATTAGTATGGAGCACCAGATTGGCACTTGGCACCTCCCTCTTAGCCAGGTTCACTCCATGAGGAGCTGCCTCCATATTACTCATCAGGGAAAGAACGGTGATAATTCCTTCCTGATATCCTTTCACAGCTCCATAGTTATATGCTTCACTAAAACCAAAGTCATCTGCTGAAACAATTAACTTTTTACTCATTTGACACCTCCCCTTTTCCCCATTTCTTTAAAAACTCTGGATTAAAGACAGGCCCTTCGGTTGCATCGTATCCCTTTTCTCCATTGGTATATGTGGCTATGGTTCGATACTCGTCGCTAATTACCACAAAATCAGCGTCTTTTCCTGCTTTTAAGGAGCCTTTATTCTTATCAAAACCATATTTCCGGCATGGATTCAAGGAAAACATCGGCCAAACGGTTTCCATTGGCATCTTAAGCTTCTCCACCAGATTACTAATTCCATAAAGGACTGGCTGGCTGGATCCCATAAGTCGTCCGGTATCGGAAAGAACAAAACCGTCTTTTGACACTTGAATGGTCATGTCCTCTGAAAATCCTTTGTAACTGCCTTCGGGAGCACCTGAAAATGGGGTACAGTCCGAGATCATCATAAAACGTTCTGTTGATTTCACCTTGAAATATATTTTCAGCATTTCAAGGGAGATGTGCATTCCGTCACAAATCACTTCACAATCCAAATGATCGTTTAAAAGAGCGGCTCCAAGACCTCCCACATCTCTGTGATGCAGTCCGGTCATTACATTCCCCGTATGAGTGGAAACGGAGAATCCATTGTCATAGAACCTAGTAGCTTCTTTGTAATTGGTATCACTATGTGCCATAGCTAGTACGACCCCCTCCTGTAAAAAATACTGGATTAAAGGATCGATTCCTGGTATTTCTGGAGCCATGGCAACTAGCTTTAACAGTCCCTGTCCATCAGAAACCATTTGTTTGGCAGCCTCTAGCGAAACCTCTGGCCAACCGGTACGCACTCCTTTTTCACCGGTTCGATTTAACCAGGGGCCCTCACTGTGAATGCCTAGAATGGTGGCTCCGCTATAATTCTCTTTTTCTGCCTTGGCTACAGCGGCAATCATAGAGCGTTCCGCGGTAGGAAATACATTGGTGATTCCCTGGGAAGCACAGCCTTTTAAATATCCTTTGATTTCTTCCTGGCTTCCCTCTCCTGACAGGCTATAGCCACATGTTCCATGATTATGGGTATCGAAAATACCTGGTATGATACGCATATTCCCATAATCAATGACTTCTTTATCATCTGACCGGGTTAGAAATTCCTTGATTTTTCCATCTTCTATCACCAGGAATCCATCTTTTAGGCCATCTTCCATATAGATTCGTTTCGACTTAACAATCATGATACATCCTCTCCTTTTTAAAATATTCCGATGATAGCACCGATAAAGGCAAAGGCGAAAATACCAACAATAAGCTGAACCGGGCGTCTGCCCTTTTTAATAAGCCGCATCAGAAACAATACTAAAACGATGCTTAAAATACCAGGGAAGATGGAGTTTAATACGTCTAATATTACAACTGAGGTATCTCCCATCTGAACCGTCCAGTTAAGTGGAACATTCACAATGCCTGCTGTCATGGCTCCGACCATGGTAACTCCCAGAATCGATGCTGATTTACGAAGAGCTGGCATAAGTCCAGAGCTGAAGATCTTATCAATAAATGAAGTTCCATAAATATATCCATATTTCACGCAGAAGTATTTTAAAATTGACTGAGTAATCCCATATAGGAAGATAAAAATTGGAACTCCCATAAAGTTTCCCTGTGAACAGAGTCCAATGGCAACGCCTGCTGCAATAATTCGTAAGCAGTTAAAGAACAGGGAATCAAACATGCCTGCTGTAGGCCCCATAAGGGCTGCTTTTATGCTTTCAATGGTCTTTGCGTCAACGGAATGTTTCTGCTTATGCTCCTTTTCCATGGCATAGGATAAACCAGCGATAAAGGAGAACGGAACAGCGTGTGTATTAAAAAAGTTCTGATGTCTTGCGTAAGCTTCTTTTTTTCCTTCCTCATCGCCTTTATAAACATCTTCAATGGCTGGCTGCATCGTAGCTGTAAAGCCATTGGCTTCCATCTTGGTCATATTAAAGGACAAAAAGGTCAAATGAGAACGGATAAACATAGATTTTAAAACTTTCTTTTCTTCACGGTTTAATATTTTTTTATCCATTAGAAGAAATCCTCCTCATCGTCTGATGACTTCTTTTCAGAAACCACCATGGAATTTTTTACATCAATTAACTGTTTTTCATAGAAGAACATGGTAATGGCAATCGCTCCGCCAATGATTGCAATTGACAGGGAATCCATCTTTAAAATCTTAGCCATTACGTATCCAACGAAGAAAAAGCTGGCAACATCTTTGGACCAGATCATGGAAATTAAGATAGCAAATCCAACTGCAACCATCATACTAGACGCTGCAGTCAAACCAGTCATAACAAACGGTGGTAATGCATTCAGTGTGTTGCTTAATCCAGTTACTCCAAATGCAATTCCTAAAAAGATAACGATTACATTAGGAAGTGGGTAAATAAATCCGGAGAAAACCAGGTTTTGTAATAAAAACGCTCTGGGTTTTCCAGATACTGCAAGCCTCTCCCAGTAAGGAGCCAGTGCAGAGCTAAAGGATAACACAACGCTAGATAGAGAAGCCATAACAGTTCCGATTGGAAGAGCAATGGCAAGACCAGTCTCCACGTTAGAACCGGTTAATATGGTATAACATACTGCTACAATACTGGCAGAAAGTGCATCTGCTGGAACGGAGCCTCCAATGGCCGATATCCCCATGAAGATGGATTCCAGGGAAGCACCCATGATGATGCCTGTTTGAAAGTCGCCTAACAGCAATCCAAGAATTGGAGCCACTACAATGGGGCGGTTTAAACACTGCCAGGAAAGAATATAGGGATCTAATACAAAAAAGATCCAATAAGTGAGAGTACCAATGAGAGCAACTGTTATAACGGACATATTCACTCCTCCTTAATCAAATATTTTTGCTAGTTCCTCCGGAGCATCATCCGGAACTGTCTGGTAATTACATTTGATTCCAGTTTCTATTACTTTCTTTAATGTGAAAACCTCGTTGTCGTAGGCGTATAAATTACTGCGGTAGGATTTTCTTGGTTCTACATTTACCTTTGCTGCTACCCTGCCATAATTGCCTACATTTACAAGAGGAATATCAGGCACCTCTGTTACCATTTGAAGCAAATCTTCTGGAGTGCTGACAATAATGAGGATCTTGTGTTCAGCCGCTTTCGGATTTTTTAGAAGTTCAATGGATGATTTCACATCCTTTATGGCTGTTTTTGCGGTACTGGGAGCTGCCATCATCAGAGACTTTTGAATCAGAGGGTTACTTGCCGCCTCATCATTGGCTACAATGATTCGGTCAACCTCTGTGTGTCTTGACCATTTGATTGCTACCTGTCCATGTATCATTCGTTCGTCTAGTCTTACCATAACAATCATGTTTTTCACGCTCCTTTTAAAAAAAGTCTTCCTGGGAAGAAGGTTCTTCCTCTTCCAGATTTACAATGCATAGCATCTTTCTGCTTTGTTCTATGAGATCTTTTAATTCTTCTCTTGTTATGGAGTCTCTACCCATAAGCCCTATTAATAATGCAAGATTGGCGCCTGCTACAAGAGTTGTACCTGGTCTGTCTAAATACATGCTCATGGCCTGGTTTACACTGCTACCATAAAGATCGGAAATCAATAAAACCTGCTGATCTTCCTCTACCGTTTCAAAAAACAAATCTAATTGTTCCTGAACGGAATTTTCATCTACATATGCATCAAAAACTGTAATATGATCACAATTCCCATATAAAATCTCCAGGGAACTTTTTAATCCACTTGCTAAATGGCCATGAGACGATAAGAATATTTTCATATGCTTTCTCTCCTCCTTTTGATACATTTATTATAATACATCCATTGCATTTGTTCCACGTTTGCATTTGTTTATAATAAGTGAAAAGCACTAATTCTGCTTCGAATTAGTGCAAATATTTGCATAGATATATTATTCACTTTTTATACACGCCTCAATCATCTCAAGGAGTACCAGGCGGCCTTTTTCTGAAAATGCCTGAATGCTTTTATAATCTGAAAAAAGCTGGCGCAGACTATTTTCCATTGCCTTTACTCTTCTCCAGTCATCCTTCCAATCAATGGATAATAAAAGTATAAATTCAATTTCCTTCCCTCTCCATGTTCCTGGCACATTGAGACAATATAACTCCATACATTCTTCCTTACAAAGCTTATAGGGAAGATATACAACTGCAAGCTTTGCCGGAAACTGTCCAGGATCGTAACTCCCTGTTCTTTTTAGATACTCAAACAGTTCTTCCCTCTCTTTTGTGGTTTGTCCATGACGATATGATAAGAATTGCAGGAACTGAATCTCATCGGTGTAGTGATAATTTCGGTTAATCTCAATCTGACCTTCCGACAAAACATGAGAATCTATTTGGAATGCTTTCACCAGGCTTCGATTAAATAAAAGATCCATTTCCTTTTCACTGCTTAAGGTGTGGATGACACAGCACGGAAGATCGTAATGATAGGCAATCTCACTGGTGTCTGTTAAAACCACATCGTATTCTGCTTGATTCAATCCTCTGATCTCATATAATTCTACAATTGTAAAAGAGGCAACCAAAGGCTTGTATCTTCTTAAGATTCTTTTAATGATGATTTCATTTAATCCAAGCCCGTTGGAATTGACCATAAGAAGCTTCTGCCCTTTGATTTCATATTCAGTCATAGAGGCCATCTTAAATACAAAAGAAGCAATCTTTGAATAAAATGAGGTGGACAAAGAAATTTTAAGCCTCATTTTTAAAAATTCCGAGACAATAGAAGTAATGGCGCAGGATACCGGACTTTTAAATGCCTGATTTTCATAATCGTACCAAAACCGATCTATGCTTTCTAGTCCAAACCGGATATGAATGAGCAATGAAATCAATATATTTAGAAATTCTATCTTAGCAAATGGCTGGCCCATTAGTTCCAAATTACAGGTATCTCTTACATAATCACACAACTCATTATAAATAATGGTTGCCTCTTTATAATAAGCACTATACTCCACTTCCGGCTGATCTACGTTCCACATGTCCCGGCAGGCCATAAGATAGATTCCCAGAAATATAGTTTCCTCTTCTGGAAGATCAAAGCCCTCAAATTGCTGCTTCAGATTTTCATAAATAGAACTGGCTACGCCAAGCTCTTTGGAATCTATGATTTCATTCTTCCATTCTGGTGGAAGCTTTAGGCGGTAGCCTGCAAGACAGCGATTTCTTACAATGATAAAATAAATAGCAAGGCGTTGAGTATTGACATCGGAAATTTTAATTTCGCTCTCTCTTAATGTCTTTAAAAAAACGTGCCGGATATCCTGACGTTCCTCATAATCGCAAGTGGTCCATTTTGCATAATCCATTCCTGCATTATCCAAAAGAACCTTATGAAAATGTACCGCAAACAGCTCTGTCATTGCCATTCTCATATGGTATTCCGTACCAAATGCCCGGATGCCAAGTCCTGGTTTGCTCTCCGTCTCCAGATGATAACTTTTTAAGAAGTTCATTGCGTGGTTTACTGCTTCCCTTATGGCACTTCTTGATAAAAACAATTCGTTTGCAATGTCTTCCAATCTTGAAAAGCGGGAGGAGGAAACTAACTTCCTGGCAATGTAGAGAAACCTTGCATTGTCATCAGAACCAAAATTGTTGGCAAGACTGGATTGAAGACCAATGGGCTCCAAATACCGCTTAAACAATTCCGGATCAATTATATGCAGTGAGTAACCCTCATTACGCTTTGCAATCAACTCTGCACCAATGCCTTGAAGTCGTTCTCTCACCTCGGTCATCTCATATTTTATGGTACGGGAACTGACTGACAGTCTTTTTGCCAGTTCATCGGTGGTAAGCGGTCTGTCGCTGACTGCTAATTGATAGATGATACTTTCCTGTCTTCGTTTCATTTCGAGTCCCCCTGTTTGAACTCATTATATCAGAAATTCTTTGATACGGCTTTCTATTTTTCATGCATTTATCATGTCTTAGACATGAAACTATATTTAAATGGTATAATACACCTATATACCAATAACATACAAAAGGAGACGGATGAATTTATGAGAAATAAAATTATGATAATTGGAGGACACGGTCAGGTAGGACAATATATCACCCGTGCCTTAAAAGAAGAAGCACTTGTACTGGCAGGACGCAGCCAGGAAAAAATAACCGAATTTATGAAAACCAATGGAATCAATTGTGAGATACGGATTTTAGATATAAAAGATCCTGACTGGACACTTCTTGAAGATGTGAAAACACTGATTGTATGTGTCGACCAAACAGATACAAAACTCATAAAATACTGCAATGAAAATAGTATGGTCTATATGGATATAACGGCCAACTCTGATTTTATTAATAAGGTCCTTGCACTAGACATTAACCAGGCCTCCGTAGTCTTAGGAATCGGACTTGCTCCTGGAATCACGAATCTATTGGCTCATGAATTAACCAAATATTTGACCGCTCCTGCAGAAGTTCAGCTTCATGTGATCCTTGGTATGGGGGACAAGCATGGGGATGAGGCTATTTCCTGGACATTAAAGCAATTTACAAGCCCCTACTTTCATAAGAAATATAAGCAGTTAAAACCTTTCTCTATGCCTTCAGCTACTAGATACAAAAACAAATTGCTTCCTACCTATAACTTTAACTTTGTGGATCAGCACATGTTAAACAGACGGAAAGACAATGTTATCTACACCACTTACTTTGGATTTGATGTGGCCTTCCTAAGCCGTTTTCTTCATTTGATGCAAAAGGCAAATATGATGCATGCCTTTCAATGGAAATGGATACAGTCTGCCATTGGAAAGACCATGAAAAAGCCGATTATGGGATCGGATATGTTCATGGCCTCAGCAGAAGCCCAGGGAAAAATTCTTAGGGTCATCGGAAATGATGAAGCCAAGTTTACAGGGTTGGTAGCTGGTGAAGTAGCTAAGGTACTAGTAAGCAGCAACCTGCAACCTGGCTGTCTTTTCATTGAGGATGTCATAAGCCTGGACCAGCTTAGTAAAAATATTGGATTTAAAGTATTAAGGAAAGTAAAAGGTTAAAATTCAATCACTGCCGTATCAAACGGCTCCAGCCTTATTTCAGATACGCCGAAATCAGTTGTAACGCAGGTACTTTGAATCATTTCACTGTTGTTAATTACAACCAGCTTTCGGCTATCTGGATACCACGCACATTCTGTCTGTGGCTTATCTGTCAGATATTTCTGATCCAGTCCCATCTTTCGGCCATATAGCATGAGATTTAAGAGCAGTCTGGTGTTTTCATTGGACACCTGGAAGCTGCTTAGGAAAATACCACAACCGGCTCCAAATGGATGGTATGTAATCACTGGTTCCTGTTCTTCCATGGCAAGTACATGGGTGTTCTCATTTGTCAGGTAGAGATTCTTCCCTTTTCGCAGCTTACTTCCAGCGGGAATTAAGCCAGGAACTTCTTCTTTTGATATTTCATATCGGCCATGGCACACTCTGGCGCCTGTGTCTTTATCAATTCCCAGTACATGGGACATACGAAAGAACGTATGATACCCTTCTATGGCAGTAGGCTCGTTTACGCCGATCAATACCCCACCTTTAGAAACGAAGGCTGATACGTCTTCCATGACTTGAATATCGGACCATTCATTACCACCACTCCAGGCCGTTCCTGCTTCACCTGCATTGATTACAACGTCAACATTCTTTAATGCTCCCTGTCTAACATCCTCAAAGCTTATAAACTCCACAGAAACTGGCAGTCCAGCTAAAGCTTCATTGATATGTATAAGGTCATGCATATAGGTTTCATGAAAATGTCCGGATAATGTCCAGGATCTTAGTTTCCCCCAGGAATGAAGAACCGCCACTTTAATTGGAAGGAGGTAAACTTCACCATCTTCATGAAAGGTTTTAAGCCTTCTAAATTCATCTGCAATCTTTTCTATGTAGCTGCAAAAATCAGGATAACCCTCCACCAGATGAAGGTAACCACCAAGACCAATCCGGTCAATTTTCTCTCGTAAAAGTGCACGACGTACCCTGATCCAATATTCCTTTGCATCTCTTACCGGATCTCCTCCTTCGCAGAATGTGGGAGCACCTCCTAAGCCAACGGGAAATAGATAGGGGTGAAGCCTTAATTCATGAACGTCCACCTTCGCACCGGCACACAGCCTTGCTTCATAACCGGAGAATACACATTTGATCAGGCCGTCAAACCCGAATTCCTTAAAATTCTCGTGATACGGCTCCAGTCCAATCCAGCTATCATCGTAAAACACATAAGCCTTTTTGTCATAGCTATGAACCAGTTCCACCAGTCGTTTTCCATAATCCACCACAAATCGGTTTACAAATGCCATATAATCCAACTGTCGTTTTCCGGGAGACATATGAGTTACGTGAAATTTTCCCTGATTGACGAAATCCTCTGCAGTAAGTGAGTAGCCGTATTCCTGCTCAAAGTCCATAAGCGCTTTGGGACTTACTGTAAAGTCGTAAGAGCCCCAGTCACTGAATATATTCCTTTTTCTTTCACTGCTTCCCCAAATCCAGACAAAATTATAAAATAAAGAAGTGAAGCGAACTACAGTTGTGGCAGGATGTTCCTCACACCACGTCTTAAGCCAACCATATAAATATCCCCTGGTTTCCTGGTGTATTGGGTCCAAAGGCATAAGATGCTCTTTCTCCCAGTTGTTGGTTACGTGATTATACATGGAGATTTCTTCCCATATCCGGTATGCGAAAAAGCTTACGGTATATTGGTGAAAGGGTTTAAACTCTAAAAGCTTTACACGACCGCTGTAAGCATCATAAGTCCAAGAACTTTTTAATATTTCCTTATTCTCCGTACGGTCATACACCTGCCAGTACTTTAGAGACTCCGGGCTGTCATTGACGGTAAACTGATCTTCATAAAAATCTTCCATAAGAGATATAAAGAATGGTTCTTCCTTGGAAATAGCAAGTCTTGGTTCCGTCACCAGAAAGGTCTGTTGAAGCTGATCTTTGTGGGCATTGGCCCATTCGTTATGATCCCGAATGAGACAGATGGTGGAATAAATGCCAAATCCAGCTTCTGTAATCTCACTGGAAAGTGCAGTTCCATCGCTGTCACGAATTACATCTGCTCCCCAGCGCTCTGCCAGGTTAAGGGTTAGTTCTTCATATCCGGATTCTCCTGGAAGCGTAAAGCTTCCTCTTTTTGTCTCTCTCATAAATGTTCTCCTTTTTCATATGATAACCAGGCATTTTCCTTGGGCGTCTCCCATAGAGGTACCTCACTCCGGTCAGAATTTATTACGCCTAAATCAACCAGTTCTTTCCAGACATAACCAGCCATCTTCCAGGCTCCGTAATCGTTGGTGTGGGTGTAATCTAAGGGATAAAACCACAGTTTTGCCCCTTCTACCCCATACTCTTTCATTAGTTCCATGCTCTTGCCATGAAGATCTACAACCGGGACCGACATGGTTCTTCCAAGTTTTATAACTTCATCTGCATATTCTTTTAAAAGGTCTTGATAGATGCTTCCATCTTCATTCCAGCTATTTCTTGCCAGTGGAGTGACCAGTACTGCAATGGCTCCCTTTTCTCTCACTTCTTTGATATATTGAATAAGATTTACCCGGTAACCCCCAAACGCTTTTAAATGGTCAAGCTTCTGATCATTATGACCGAATTGAAACAGACAGATATCCCCACTCCTGATTTGCTCCTTTAAAATGCTATCATGTCCTTCTGTACGAAAGCTCTCCGTGGTCAGACCAGAGTGAGAATGATTGGAGACTGCATAAGCACCGTCTAAAAATGCAGGAAGCATCTGTCCCCATCCCCCATAGCTTAAACTAGGAGTATAAGGATAAACGGCGCTTTGATCTGTCACGGTGGAATCACCAGCAAGATATATGGTTTTCCCCGACCACGTTTCAACTTTTAGCTTTTTTATATGTACGGATCGGCTTATGACCGTTACCTCTACTTCCTGATGTGGAAACCGATTGGTCTCCCATCTCGGTATAAAATCACAGACAGAGACAGGAAAGGAACCGCTCCATTCTTCCTTCGACTTTAAATTTCCTCGAAAGACCAACTGTCTTCTTCCAACAAACAACAGGACCTCTTCTTCCTCTTCCGAATAAAGCGTGATGGTAAGAAGAAAATTCCCCTGAGTGGATACGTCTCCTTTAAAGGATAAAGGAATTTGAGCCGGCAATGTTCTAGAATCCACAAAGCATCCATTCTCATCTTGCTTTATCTGAATTTCTTGCTCAAACTCAGGGTCTGGAACAAAACCTGTATTAAGCTCCGGTAAGCTTAAGGCATGAGATAATTTTGCTGACTTTTCTGTAAAAAATCCATACCCCAAACCGGGTTCATAATAATTGCTTGGCCCTACAACAATGGAATCCTTGGTCTGATTGTCTGTCTGATAAAATAAATATTCTGTCATAAAAACTCCCTTTTAAGAAAGGGCTGATGCCTGATCTGCAACAGCCCCCTTTTTCTTATTGCGCGATAAAATCTCCTGAATCTACTAACTTCTGTTTTTCATCAAGAATTTCCTGATATCCATTATCTAAATATTCTTTACTGTACTTCTCGTATTTGGCATCTAATTCCTCTGGTTTACAAGTAATCATATCCACATAAAACTCCTGCCACATGGCAGTTAAGTCTGCTGCATACTCTCCTGTGGATTCTATGCTCTTTGTAAAGATTGGGCTGATGAGTCCATATTGTTCTACTTCCTTGGCATAATCATAGGACTGAGTAACCAAATCCTCATATCCGGCTGGAGCAAGAAGCCTAATATTGGCTTTTAGGTTTTTCTCATCATTGCCATAATCGGTCATCTCTGTAACCAGGCACCAATAATCTTTGTTATTGTTATTGGATAACTTGGATTCTCCTTTGAAATCTGTAACAGGTGCTGCGATTCCATCGGAATCCAGAGTGTAGTTAACCCCCTCTACCCCATTTTGCAAAAAGAACAGATTCTTAGGCTGTGACATCCAGTTTAAGAACATCCAGACTGCAGCTCTTTGCTTTTCGTCTGTCTTTGAGTTAATACCCATAACCATTCCGTAAGGTGGGTATTTATAATAGTAAGGGTGGCTTCCTTTTGGTGCCTGAGCCGATGGACTGATGACGGAAACTTCTGCCTTGGGATCGTTGGCCTTTAAGCTGTTTATTACGTCCGTATTAGCGGAGATATAAAAAGAGTAAGTTCCCACATTTCCAGCTACAAAATCGGCTTTCCATGCCGCATCATCGGCATTTAAATAAAATTCTGGGTCCAGGATTCCATCATTAAAATCCTGATTCATGGCTTTTAAATAATCCTTGGTTACACTCCAGGTAAGAGGTGCCACATTAAGGTCCAGATAAAGGTTTAGATCTTTCTTATCTGGTGTGGAACCGATGAAGGGATATTCATAGGTATAGCTCTTATTTACAATCTGAGCGCCCAGCTTACCAAGTCCTGCTGTCTTCCATGCCTTGGCTGCCTCTACAAGTTCTTCTCTTGTTGTAGGCTTTTCTTTTCCTACCTGATCCAACCAATCCTGACGGATGAGGGTGACCCAGTTATAATAGATGGGATTTCGTTCTGCAAAAAAGAACGTATTTTTCTCATCTAGTTTTCCGTATGTGTCAATGGTTTTCTCCGCTTTCTTAAAATAATCGGGAGCATAATATTTCATTTCTTCTAAGTTAAGTTCCTGCATGGCTCCCTCAGAATTATAGTTCACTGCCTGGGGCATGTCATAATGGTAGATAATATCAGGTGCATTGCCTGCTGCAATCATCTGCATATAATCTGCTATCTCTTTCTGACGGTTGATTGCTACATACTGTACCGTTACATTATACTTATCTCCAAATTCCTTTTGAATCCAGCGGGTGTAATAATTATTTACTGGATCCCAGCCTTCAAATCCTCTGTCATACACAGGGATTTTAATGGTTACATTTTCAGGAAACCCTTTGGAATAATCGGTGAATTCCTTGCTTCCAGCTTCCGCTTTCGCCTCCTCCGTCTTATTTGTCTCCCCCTCTTTTTTATCATTTCCCGTAGTGGCAGATACCTCTTTTTTTGCTCCGCAGCCAGACAGCACCCCCGCTGCCATTACCGCTGCAAGACCAAAGGCTGCCGCCTTCTTCCATACCTTCCCTTTTTTCATGAATACCCTCCTTTTCTTTTCATTCCAATATCATCAACCTTTTACTGCACCTATCATGGTTCCCTGAACAAAATATCTCTGCACAAAGGGATAGATACAGATAATTGGCAATGTTGCAAAGATAATGCAGGATGCCTTTAATACCTCTGGATTTGTAATCTGACCTACAGCGGTTCCCCCTTCTGCCTTAAAGGATTCACTGGCAGCCACAACCAGATAATAAAGCTTTAGCTGCAAAGGCCGCAGATCCACCCGCTGCTTGATATAAAATAATGCATCGGAATAAGCATTCCAACGTCCTACGGCGTAGAATAAGGAAATCGTTGCTATAATAGGTTTGGATAACGGAACCACAATGTGGCTTAAAATCTTAAAATGGCTGGCACCGTCTATGAGTGCTGATTCAATCAAACTGTCAGGAATGGAAGCCTTAAAGTTATTTTTCATAATCAAAAAATTATAGGCAGCAAAGGAGAGGGGTAAAATCATGCACCACCAGGTATCCAGCATGTTCAGGTTATTCATCAATAAGTAATCTGGTATGGTACCTGCAGTGAAATACATGGTAAACATGATGAGAAAGGTCATAACCTTTCTCCCTTTTAACTGGACTCTGCTTAAAGCATAGGCCGAACTTATGGTTAAAAAGGTTCCTATGGCTGTAAAGGCTGCTGTTACAATTACGGATACATATAAAGACCGAACGATGGACGCATCCTGAAAGACTTTTTTATAAGCATTAAAATTAATTCCCTTTGGGATAAGAAAAATCTTATTTGCGATGACATAGGCTTCCTGACTAATGGATTTTGAAAAAATATGAACAAAAGGAAGCAAACAAGTCATTGAAATAGCAAAAAGCAATCCATAAAAGAAACAATCAACCAAAAGATCTTTTCCTTTTTTTTTCGTCCATGCCCTGGGTTTTATGTACTGATGTTGGCTCATGATGGCTCCTCCTTATATGAGACCGTCTTCTCCAAGACGTTTGGCTATGTAATCAGCTCCTATGACCAAAGCCAGACCAATCACTGACTGGAACAGACCAAGCGCTGTGGCTTCACTGAATTTTCCGCTTTCAATTCCCCATCGGTATACCAAAACAGGAATTGTGGTGGTGTATTCGGTAGCTTTTGCATTGGCCAGTGCGTATACCCGTTCAAACGAACCTCCCATAAGCTTACCAAGATTCATGATTAGCAAAGTAACTATGGTGCTTCGGATACAGGGAATTGTCACGTGAAGGCACTGCTTTAGCCTTCCTGCTCCGTCTACCCTGGCTGCCTCATAAAGCTCGGAATTCACACCGGTAATCGCCGCTAGATAAATAATCGTTCCCCAGCCCATAGACTGCCATACCCCTATGAGAACGTAACTAATCAGCCACCAAGTATTATCCTGAAGAAATGGGATAGGGCTGTGTCCTGCATTCTGAATCAGAACATTCACTACACCGCTGCTAACAGAAAACAGGGAATATCCGATTCCACCTATGATAACCCAGGATAGGAAATGAGGCAGATACAAAAGAGTTTGAACTACACTTTTAAAATACCGATTTTTAATTTCATTGAGGATGAGGGCTAAGATAACCGGCATAGGAAACCCGAATACAAGATCCAGGACATTTAGCAAAAGCGTATTGCCTACGGCCTGACCGAAATCCCTTTTTCCAAATACCTTTTGAAATATGGAAAACCCTACCCACTCACTCCCTGCGTACCCCTTTGCCACCTTATAATCTTTAAATGCGATGGACAGTCCGCTGTATGGCAGAAACTTAAATACCAATATAAAAAGCATAGGAAGAAACATGAGCACATAAAGCTGCCAATCCCTTTGCAAGTAACGAAGGATTCCATATTTCTTCCCCTGAGTTTCAGAACGCTTCATAATATCCCTCCCATATGTGCAATTAATGATAGTTATATTATAGAAAATTCACAATACTGTTTCCAATCAAATCCATATAAAAACTATGCAATTTTGACCTTTTATTATTTTAGAGATCATGGCTAAACCGTCTATGCTTCCTGGTATTTCGAGCTTTTTCTTAAAACGCACATAAATCCAAGCTAGATTTTGCCTTATTAATCATATTATGAGGTTTTTTTGGTTGAAATCCGAATTATATATCATGTATAATTAATACAATAAAACCAGAAGGGATTTAGCAGATATGCCCAGACCAAAAAAAGCTGTGATCGAGTTCAGAGATTATGATTTACCAGTTCATTTTCCTGTTCTTCTCCTAACGGGGGAACATTGGAGAATCTCCGACGTTCCTTCAGGACGTCTTCATATACATAATTGCCTTGAGATAGGCATTTGTGAGACGGATAACGGGATTATGAAGTTTGAAGATACCTCTTTTCCTTTTGAGGCAGGAGATATTACTGCCGTTTCCTGCGATATTCCACATACCACTTGCAGCGCACCCGGCACCAATAGCAAATGGTCTTATCTGTTTGTAGATATGGGAGAGCTTCTCCATCCCTTTTTTTATGGCACAGATCTTCATAATGTAGAACTGTTCTCCGTCTCGGAACATCATTTAAACCTGATTATGGGGAAAGAAAGATATCCGGTGGTTCACTCACTTGTCTCTGAAATTGTGGAAGAAATGAAACACAAGGAAGCTGGGTATGAGCTTGCTGTTCGCGGCCTATTCCTGACACTATCCTCTAATCTTATGAGGATAGCCGCCCATAATCAAAAGAAAAAAGACCAGACGCCGGAAAATGCTCTGGTCATTGCCCCGGCACTGGAATTTATCAGGTACCACTATATGGAAGATTTCCCCATGGAACACCTTGCTGACTTATGTGGATTAAGCCCCACTCACTTTCGCAGGTTATTTTCCTCAATTACAGGAAAAAGGCCCTTAGATCATTTAAATACCACAAGAATCCGAAAGGCGGCTGATCTGCTGCGCATGACAGAGGATTCCGTATTAAGCATCTCTGAGCGGGTGGGATTTCATTCTATCTCAAGCTTTAATCGCTACTTTCTTGCTATCATAGGGAAATCTCCACGGGACTGGCGGAAGCAAATGTCCATTATTAAAGATCAATCCTTGTTTAAATACAACGGCTGGATGTACGCTGAGATATTAAAGAAAAATGAATGATAGAATAAAGCTGCCAGTCTTTTCCTTATGCTAAATGCAAAGGATCAGACTGGCAGTTTATTCTATAACAAGATATTCCTTAGTTTTATTTCATGTCTATGAGTTCTTTTGCCATACTGCTTAAAGCATCTAATTTCACATCTTCAAATGTAAATAACAAATAATCAATCCCTTTTTCTGACCATTTTATTGTTTTGAATACTTTCCGTTCTTCTTTACTACTTCCATAGCTAATTGCTAATTTCCCTTCTTCCTGGAGCTTTAAATCTGCTTCTGAAGCGACTGCATCTCCTGGCAGCATCAAATATTGCTGTTCCATTGCCTCCAATGTAATTCCCTGATAGCTTTCCTTATTTGATACAGGATTTGATTCTTCTGCTAAAGCTTCCTGGTGTACATGCATCGATAATGTCACCTGTCCATGATCTCCATAATTCACGCCTGTCTCCGGATAGACGAGGACCTGATTTTTGTTTTCATCCATACCTTTTACCTGTGAAATATATCCTAATTGAAATTTCAGACCATTAGAAAACGTTTCTATGATCTTTGGGGAAGCTTTCATCTGGTCACCAGCCTGTTTACGAAGTTCTTCTATGGAATGAATATCATCACTGCTATAGCTTGAGCTGACTAAATTTGTAATTTTACCCGCAGCAACTGCGGTAACCGTACCTAATACTGTTATAACTGCGATTGTTGTTAAGATTACTGTTAACTTATTTCTTCTAAATTTCATATGACCACTCCTATCATTTATTTTTTTATGGATTTCTAATAGACGCCGTTCTTCATCCATGTCAGTTTCTATGGAATCAAGCTCCGTTTTTATCATATTTTTTAAATCATCCTCCAAATCCCTAGCCATGGCAAACTCCCCTTTCCTCTTCTTTATCCCCACTGCTCTCTTCCTCAAGCAAAACCTTTAGAAGCTTTCTGGCCTTGAACAGACGGGATTTTACAGTCCCCTCCATGGTTCCAGTCATTTTTGCAATCTCTTTGGTGCTCAACTCATTGTAATAATACAACAAGACTACCGTCCGGTATTTTAAGTCAAGACACTGAAGAGCACTTTGAATCTCAGAGGAAACTTCGGCTCTTAAAACTGCTGCCAGAGGGCCCTTATCCTTTCCATCTTCCTGGATTTGTTCCCCTATCGATTTATCATGTTCCTGATCTAGAATCCCTTCAAATGAGAGTTCCGCTCTACCCTTTTTTCTTTTTTCAAGTCGCCAGGCTGTTCTCACCATGATCTGATAAAGCCAAGACTCAAACCGTTCCGGTT
Organism: uncultured Eubacteriales bacterium; assembly: GCA_963528005.1. GTDB lineage: Bacteria > Bacillota > Clostridia > Lachnospirales > Lachnospiraceae > Lacrimispora. The sequence goes on along the minus strand of CAURSM010000004.1, from coordinate 200,476 downwards.
CCTTTAAGGTGGCTCTGTTAAGAAAGCATTTAACAAATGTCTCTTGAAGGATATCTTCACTGTCGCTCCGGTTGCCAGTGATAAAATACGCCATACGGTACAGCTTTTTGGAACAGGAACGGTATAGTTCATCAAACGCTGCTTCGCTGCCCCCAAGCATGCTTTCTACCAAGGCTCTTTTTTCTCCGTCCATAACCTTTTCCTTTCCTTTTTTAGATGCATCTATATACTAAGAGACAACAAATATCCTTTTGGTTCATTTTTTTCATAAAAAAAAGAACCAAAGTTGAAAACAACAGGTCTGCAGTTATACGGCATACGTAATCCTCAGCTGCAGTCAAAGCCGTTTTCGTCTCTGATTCTTTCATTATTTATTTTTATTATCACTTACAAACCACTAAGGCTTATGCCTGTACCGCCTCTTTTTTGAAGATTTCCATAAACTCTTCCCCGCTAATGGTTTCACGCTCTAATAAATATTCTGCAATCTCATGAAGCTTGTTCAGATTGTCCTTTAATATCTGATATGCCTTTTCGTGTTGGTCACGAACGATTTTAATTACAGTCTCGTCAATCCGTCTTGCTGTTTCCGGAGAACAAGCAAGGGAGGTATCTCCACCTAAATACTGATTGGTCACCGTCTCTAAGGCAACCATATCAAACTCATCAGTCATACCATAGCGGGTAACCATTGCCCTGGCAATTCTAGTCGCCTGTTCAATATCGTTAGAGGCACCGCTGGTAACCGTCTGAAATATAAGTTCCTCTGCTGCTCTTCCACCGGTAAAGGTTGCAATCTTATTCAGCGCCGCTTCTTTCGTCAGAAGATGGCGTTCCTCTTCATCTACCTGCATGGTATAACCAAGGGCTCCTGAGGTTCGAGGTATAATGGTAATCTTATGAACCGGTGCGGACTGGGTCTGAGAAGCCGCCACCAGAGCATGTCCAACCTCATGATAGGCAATGATTTTCTTTTCTTCCACATTGACAGAGGCATCCTTTTTCTGATATCCAGCAATAACCACTTCAACGCTTTCTTCCATATCTCTTTGGTTTACGGTACTTCTTCCCATACGTACCGCTCTTAACGCTGACTCATTTACAATATTAGCAAGCTCTGCACCACTGGCTCCAGAGGTAGCCAAAGCAATTCCTCTAAAATCTACATCGTCAGATAGCTTCACATTCTTTCCATGAACCTTTAAGATTGCTTCTCGTCCATTTAAATCTGGTAGTTCTACAGGAATACGACGGTCAAAACGACCTGGTCTTAATAAAGCTTTATCAAGAGAATCTGGACGGTTGGTCGCTGCCAGAATAACAACACCTTTCTTTCCGTCAAAGCCATCCATCTCAGCTAAAAGCTGGTTTAGAGTCTGCTCTCTTTCGTCATTTCCTGAGAACCCACCTCCATCACGCTTCTTTCCTATGGTATCAATCTCATCAATGAATACAATACAAGGTGCTTTGTCATTGGCCTGCTTAAATAAATCTCTGACCTTAGCAGCACCCATACCTACAAACATCTCTACAAATTCAGAACCGGAGATGGAGAAAAACGGCACATGTGCTTCTCCTGCCACTGCTCTTGCAAGAAGGGTTTTACCAGTTCCGGGAGGGCCTACTAAAAGAGCTCCCTTTGGAAGTGACGCTCCAATATCGGTATATTTACCTGGATTATGAAGAAAATCCACGATTTCATTTAAAGCTTCCTTTGCTTCTTCCTGTCCAGCAACATCCCGAAATGTTTTTCCTGTCTCAGATTCCGCATAAATCTTTGGATTGGACTTCCCAAATGACATGGTATTGCCGCCGCCCATTCGTTTTTGCATTTGCCTTGATAAGAAGTTACCTAAAAATACAAATATAAAAATAGGAATGATCCATGTAAGCAATATAGAAAGAAGAGGGGACATCTGAGCAACAATGGCCTTTTCAAACTGAATGTTATGGGAAACCAACCGCTCGGTTAAGGTCTCATCCGGCCATAAACCGGTTTTATATACCTGAAGCACTGGCTTTCCTTCCCAGTCCTTTTTTCCAGTGTCAGACTTAAACTGAATCTCTGTCTCTGTCTTCGCCACCGCCTGTACTTTTCCCTGATCCACCATTTCCAAAAAGGTGCTGTAAGGTACTTCTGTCATGGATTTTGACTGAATCCAAGGTACGGTCAGTGCATTAAATATAACCATAAGTATTAATACAATTCCATAATAATACATAAATGATTTGTTTTTATGATTGCCTGAGTTATTATCATCTTTTAACCCCATGGTGTTCCTCCTCTTCCTTTGTATCCTGTTTTAATACAGATTGTACAAACTGGCATACATTATCTAAATCCTGCTCATTGGGATGCAGCATTGCATCTTCATAAGCGGAAATCAAAGCTCTTATTTGCGGTGTATCGCTGACATTCTGCATCAATCTGTATTTTTCAAGTATGAAAGGTCCCAGCTTACCTCCACATAAAAAACAGCCAAGATATTCGTTATCCTCTGGCAGAAAAACAGCTACCTGTCGCTCCACCTGTTTTAAATAATCATCATTTCCCATTAGCCCGCAAGTGCCAAACAATGCAACCCGCTTTCCATGCAGACCGGAAAGAAAGTCCATCATCTCAGTCTCACAGGTTCCCCGGTTATTCCAGAAACCAATAAAATACGTGTCAGCTTCTTCCGCCCGTAATTCTTCTAGCCTGACGATATCTTTGGACTTTCCGGGAAGGGATTCAAATACTCTGAGAGCTACCTTTTGAGTATTTCCGGTTTTACTAATATATACAACCAAATAGTCCATAGATTGAGCCTCCTATAAGACTAAAATATACCAAAGTAGCTTTTTTATCAATAGAAATTCCAAATGTTAATACAATTTATGTAATTTTTAGAATTTTAAAGAATTTAACTCTGATTTTTAGGGATACAAAAAGGACCGGAAAAAGGGGAGTTCTCTCCAATCTCCGGCCCGCCAAACATTTCCTTTACAGATGTGTGGCTGCTTCCTTTATGATGCTGCAAGTTGTCTTAATATCCTCATCTGTATGAGCTGCGCTGAGGAATAATATCTCAAATTGAGATGGAGCTGTATAGATACCATGATCTAACAAATAGTGGAAGTACTTTGCATACTTTTTCGTATCAGAGGTAAGGGCTGTCTCAAAATCCACTACCGGAGTTGTTTGAAAGAACACGCTAAGCAAAGAGCCAGCCTGATTCACCTGGGTATCTGGCAGCGCTTTTTTTAGTGCTGACACAAGCTGATCTGCCTTCTTCTCAAGCCCCGTATAGATTTCTGGTTGTTCCATTAAGGCTTTTATGGTTGCAATTCCTGCTGCCGTTGCGATTGGATTACCAGAAAGAGTTCCCGCCTGATACACCTTTCCCACTGGGGAAACGGTTTCCATAATCTCTCGTCTGCCACCATAGACTCCCATTGGCATTCCGCCTCCAGCTATTTTACCAAGAGTGGTTATGTCTGGGATAACGTTATAATAGTTTTGTGCCCCACCGATTCCCATACGAAATCCGGTGATTACCTCATCAAAAATTAACAATGCCCCGTACCTGGTGGTAATCTCTCTTAAAAATTCCAGAAAACCAGGGCTTGGAGGAACAAGTCCCATATTAGCAGCCACCGGCTCTACCACAATTGCTTCAATAGATTCTGGAAACTGTTCAAACAAATCCTTCACAGAAGCTTCCCCATTGTAGGTTGCAAGGAGAGTATGCTCCGTATAGGATGCAGGCACTCCAGCACTGTCTGGTGATGAACCGGTTAAGGCACCTGAGCCAGCTTTTACCAAAAGCCCATCGGAATGGCCATGATAGCAGCCTTTAAACTTTACAATCTTATCTCTTCCCGTAAATCCTCTAGCTGCACGAATGGCACTCATAACCGCTTCCGTACCAGAGCTTACCATACGCATCATTTCCATAGAAGGGATGCATTCCCTGATCAGTTTTCCAAGGATAAGCTCCTTTTTGGTCGGCGCGCCAAAGGATAAACCATCAAGACACGCTTCTCTAACCGCCTCAATCACAGGAGGGTAACCATGTCCTAAAATACTTGGTCCCCAGGAATTTACGAAGTCAATGTATTCATTGCCATCTTCATCAAAGATACGAGAGCCAGAGGCTCTTTTAATAAACACAGGAGCCCCTCCTACGGAACCAAAGGCGCGTACCGGGCTATTGACCCCTCCCGGGAAATAATTCTGAGATTCTAGAAACAATGCTTCTGACGTTTCAAACTTCATATTGTTATACTCCATTCCTTCCAATGATTTTCTCACTCCAGTCCTGGCATATGACGTTTGCCACTCCCTGGGTGCTGTATTCTTCTGCAATGAGATCCGCGTTTCTTCCATAGGAAGCCAATGCTTCTGCCGTAATATCACCAATACAGACAACCTTAATATCTTCTAATGACTTCTTTGCACCTAAGGAATCCTTTTCAAAAAATGCATCTACACCAGAAGCACTGGCGAAGGTTACATAATCCATTTTATTTAAAAGGTTTGATCTATTACCGCTTATCTCTTCTATTGATATCACATCATAAAGTACCAAATCATCATAAACAGCTTTTATTTCATCAAGAATCTGATTCAATTCCTTTGATCCGCGAGAGGATCTTGGAATCAATAGTCTGTCTTCTTTTGTTATCTCGTCCCGCAAACCTTCTGCCAGATCAACCACCTGGTATTTCTTTGGGGTATAATCAGAACGGAATCCGTATTTTAAAAGCTCATCCGCCGTTCCTTTTCCAACCGTAGCAAATTTAACGTGACCAACAGCACGATAATCTTTTCCACATTTCATAAGCCCTACAAAGAACTCACGAACAGCATTGGCACTAGTAAATACAATCCAGGTATAGCCGGACAGTTCTTCATAGGCTTTTCGCATTCTCTCTTCGTCCCAATATGTCTTAAGTTCCAGACTGAAAAGCTGTTCTGCGGTTCCACCAAGATAAGACAACTCCTTATAAAGCTTTCCTGTAAAAGAAGGTGTTCCAGTAATTCCAATCCGACATCCTTCTAAAGGAAGTTTGTTGGTAGAGGAAAAATCAAGGGCAGCCGTATCTCCTACCACAATAATGGCAGGACTTTTAATTCCAGCCTCCTTTGCCTTTTGCTCTAAATCCAATAAATTCCCTCGAACCACGTTCTGTCCCGGTAAAGTTCCACTTTCAATCACTGCCGCCGGTGTGGTATCAGGTTTCCCTTGCTTGATAAGCCCCTTAACAATCAAAGGAAGATTTCCTAATCCCATGAGAAAAACTAAGGTTCCACTCAACCTTGCAAAAGAATCAAAATCCGGAGGCAAGGATCCCTCTTCCGAAAGGGTATGTCCTGTCATCACGTGAAAGCTGCGGCTTAATGCCCGGTGGGTAACCGGAATTCCGGCACTTGCAAGAGCAGCCACAGCAGAGGTAACACCAGAAACCACTTCAAATGGTATGTCTGCTTTTTGAAGTGCGATGATTTCCTCCCCTCCTCTGCCAAATACAAAGGGGTCTCCTCCTTTTAACCGGACAATATGAAGACCTTTTTCAGCCAGTTCAACAAGCAGCTGGTTAATCTCCTCCTGCTTCATGGAATGAGCACCTGCTCGTTTGCCAACATAGATTTTCTCACAATGATCTGGCACTGCCTTAAGAAGAAGGTCAGATGCCAGGGAATCATATACCACAACATCGCAGCTTTTCAGTCTTGACAATCCTTTTTCCGTAATAAGCCCCGGATCACCAGGGCCTGCGCCTACCAGATAGACAATTCCTCTTTCCTTCATTCTTTTCTCCTTTTACGAAAGACCTTTGGCTGCTAATTGAGCCAGGTGATCCAGTTCTGTTAATTCTCCAAATAAATGAATCCGTTTTGTTTCTTCCCCTCTTCGGTTGACTCCAAAGACTTCCATCTTTCCATCTACGAATCTGGAATAGATACCGATTGGTTCATGACAACCTGCATCTAAAAGCTTTAAAATATGCCGTTCCAGGTTCAGGCATAGACTGGCATTTTCATCATTGATTTTAGCATACAAAGATTCCATGCCAGAGTTTATCCGACCTTCTACCGCTAAAATCCCCTGACCTCCTGCTGGTACGAAGGATTCGCAGTCAAAGCATTGATACTCATATCTTTTATCTTCCCAAAGCCCAAGTCGTTTCAAACCTGCCGCTGCTAAGATAATGCCGTCATATTCTCCCTTTGCCAGCTTTAATAGGCGGGTCTGTACATTGCCTCTTAAATTCTCACAACGTATCTCCTTATCTGGCCAAAGCATCTTTCCAGTCTCGTGAATCTGCATCTTTCTTCTTAAGCTGGAGGTCCCTATTACAAGTTCCTTCTTGCCTAGAAAACTGCTTCCCGCTAAGGTCACTAATACGTCTCTTGGATCTTCTCTTTCTAAGACTGCCACAATCCCAAGCCCATCTTCTAATTCCATAGGCATATCCTTCGCACTGTGGACAGCGAGATCGATTTCTCCGCGTAAAAGGGCCTGTTCAAACTCGGTTACGAACACGCCCTTTCCGCCAAATTCTAACAGTGGTTTATCAAGAATCCGATCCCCTTCCGTCTGCTTTAATACAAGCTCTGTCAAAATCCCATTTCCAGCCTTTTCAATCGCTTCGGCTACAAGACCTGTCTGGGCAACCGCCAAATCACTTCTCCTGGTTCCGATTCGTATGACTTTATCTTTCATGTTCCGCAAGTTTCCTCTCTATCAGTTCTTCTGCCTGCTCTCTGGTAAAGATTCCTCCCTGTTGGATTCCTTCTTCTACCATGGTTTTAAAAATATCTGTTCTTATAGAAATAAGATCTACTTTTTCCTTTACTAAATCCCGATAAGACCCAAGCTGCTCTGCCAGATCTCCAAAACCATCTGGGATCGCTTCTTTGAATTTATCTTTTAAATACTTGGCAATGGTAGGAGAATGCCCCCCTGTGGATATTGCCACTGTAATATTCTTTTCTTTAATAAGAGCAGGGAAAATAAAACTGCATTCCTCCTGCACATCAACCACATTAATGGGTATCTTCCTGTCCTTGCACAAATCAGATATATGCTTATTAAGCTCCTCATCAGAAGTCCCCGCCACGACAAAATCCGAGTCTTCCAGATCAGAGTCTTGAAACTCTCGTTCTTCCAGCTTTAAGTTTCCACACCATTCTTTTTGAAGCTTTCTTAATTCCGGATGAAACTTAGGCGCCACCACCGTAATCTGCGGACCATAATCCATTAGCACTTCCACCTTTCGGTATGACACAGTGCCTCCGCCTACAATAAGACATTTCTTATCTTCTAAATCCACAAAAAACGGGAAATATGCCATCGTTACTCCTCCTTAATCCAACTCTCCAAACCATCTAAGGTTTTAAGCACTACCTTTAGCTCATCACTCTTTAACTGGTCTCTCACACGGTAAAGAAGACTTTCCAGACGTTTTCCTGTAAACGCTGCCTTAAGCTCGTCCATACGACGGATATAAGGGTGAAATACCACTTCCTTAATGGCAGCATCCAAATCTTCTTCCATAATGGCAGTTGCTAGATCCAATTCTCTTAGCTTTATATCCGTATTGTTTTTAGAGAGGGTTTCAAAGTAATCGATATCAAACAAAGTCAGCCCTTCCAGCTTCTCAATGGAAGCATCCATATCCACTGGTACTGCCACATCTATAAAAAGTCGTTTTTTCTTTTCTTTTAGAGCTTTTGATAAGTCTTCATACGTTATGGTATAATGGGGGCCCAGGGTCGCACTGATAACAATGTCCATATCATCCATGTACTGATAACGGTCTTTATAATCTACGGCTGTTACAAAATCGCTTTGTATATTAACGGTTAAGCATTCGTTGTGTTTGCGAATCGTACCAGTTACCGCAATGCCATGCTTTGAAATCAGGTTCTTCGTAATGGTAGTTCCCATCTTTCCAGACATACCAATTACCATTACCTTTTTACATTCATTCCCGTTGTCAAAATGAAATACTTCATTGGCTACCAGGGTAGCTATGGACAGAGGGGTTTTTGAAAGGTTAGTATCCGTTTTGATCCGCTTTGCACAGGACACTGCCCTTTGAAATAGTACATTCATCTCATAGTCCACGGTTTTCATATCTTTGGATATCTGATACGCTTCCTTTACCTGACCTAAGATCTCATCTTCTCCAAGTACCATGGAATCAAATCCACAGGTTACTTTAAACAAGTGCCCGATGGCACTTTCTCCAATGTAGATATTTAGATATTTTAATACTTCTTCCAGACGCACCTTTTTAAATTCTGCCAGCTCTTTTTGTAGTTCTGATACCGCCTGCTTGGTTCCAGACACATAAATCTCGCTTCGGTTACAGGTACAAAGAACTACAATTCCTGTAATCGCTTCCTTGCCAGAAAGAATCTCTATGAATTCCCTTTTCTCCTCTTCCCGAAACGCAAACTGTTCCCGAATGGTAACAGGAGCCATCTTATGACTTACACTCAAACAATACATCATCTTCTTTAGCCTTCTTACTCATTAATATTAAAACATATGTAAACTCCTTCCTATTCTAACATAACCATGGCAAAAAGAGCAATCCATAATGGCAGGAAGAAAAAAATTGCAGCAACCTTTCTTTGTGATATAATTTAAAAAAACAGACAGGGGAATCACTTATGAATATGAGACAAGCAAAACCTGAGGACTCCAAGCTTTTCTTAGAATTGTTGAAACAACTGGACCAGGAGACGGAATTTATGATGATGGAACCAGGAGAACGAATCTCAACCGCTGAGGATATGGAGCAATATGTTCTTAGTATGGTAAAATCCAACTCTTTTTTATTGCTCCTATTTGATGGTCAGGAAGTTGCTGGCTTTCTATCTGCCAAAAGAGGGGCAGCAAACCGAATGAAACATTCCGCCTATATTGTCTGCGGAGTGTTAAAGAATTTCAGAGGAAAAGGCTACGGAACCTCACTCTTTCGGGAACTTTTAGCATGGGCTCCAGAAAACGGCATTACAAGATTGGAACTTACCGTCATGTGCCATAATGAAAAGGCCGTTCATCTATATCAAAACATGGGCTTTGAGATAGAAGGAAAACTGGTTCATTCCATGATTGTAAATGGTGCCTACGTGGATGAGTACGCAATGGCAAAAATTTTATAAATTAAGGTAATATTAAAGGGAAACCATTTTGGCTTCCCTTAATTCTTACTTGTCTTTCGTGCACATGCGAAGAAGACCATTTCTTTTATATATGTCGAATTTGATTCCTCACGCTCTTTTGTCAGTCGATATTCAAGCGTGTTTATATCAAGTTCATCTTCTGTAGCAACTCTTGCTTCTATAATCCGATGTAATATAGCCTGAACAATTGGTACAATAGGATACGGCATATCGGGAGTCTGAACAACTGCCTCAGCACGAACCGTTTCTACACTTAGCTCTTTTTGTGCAAGTAGATTCCAGAGGTCAAAACCTATATGAATATTTCCCCCTTCATGCTCTACCGTATCCCAAATCCACTTATTCACTTGTTCATGAAGAGGCATAGGCACAAGACTTCCTGGTGACATTGTTGAGTCATGCTCCTGAAACATCATTAATCCTCCTACTTTCAAATAGGTAGAAAGGTCTGCGATTACTTTCTTTGGATCTGGTATATACATAAGTACACGCCTGCCGACGATTGCATCAAACTCACCATTCACATTGGAAAGGTCACTCAAATTATCCTTTATAAAAGTTACATTTGTGATACTTTTCTCCTGAACACGCTTACGAGCAAATGCCAGTGAATTTTCATCAAAATCTAACCCTAAAACACTTCCCTCTGCTCCAACCATATCAGCAAGTAAAAGTGACACATCCCCTCTCCCACAACCAACGTCAAGTACGTGCATTCCTTTTTTAATCCCTGCTTCAATAAGAAATTTTTCTGTCATTTCTTCAACTACATTTACCATAATATTTTATCTCCTAATAAAAACATATTATTTACTGCCCATAATACTACTATTGTTTCATAGCAAAAGAACCTAATACAATAACTTCTTCAAGATAATTTATTATTTCTTCTTGTCTTCCTATGGTCTTATTATACAACACTATTCAGTAAACATCAATTTTCAACATCTATCTTAAATATAGACTAAATCAAAAATGCCCCCGAATCTATTCTCCGGGGGCATTTATAATTAAAGCACTTTGCTTAAAAATAATTTTAATCGATCATTCTTTGGATTTCCAAAGAATTCCACTGGCTTATTCTCTTCCAGGAAATAGCCGCCATCCATAAACATAACACGGGTAGCTACCTCTCTGGCAAAGCCCATCTCATGGGTTACCACAACCATAGTCATCTTCTCTTCGGCAAGCTCTCTCATAACAGTTAACACCTCGCCTACCATCTCTGGATCAAGAGCAGAAGTGGGCTCATCAAAAAGCATCACATCTGGATTCATGCATAAGGCGCGGACAATGGCGATACGCTGTTTCTGACCGCCTGAGAGCTGATTTGGATAAGCATTTGCCCGATCCTTTAATCCTACCTTATCTAATAGCTTTAAGGCCTGTTCCTCTGCCTCTTTGCTGCTTTTGCCCTGAAGCTTAATAGGTGCAAGTGTTAAGTTCTTTAAGATGGTCATATGAGGAAACAGATTAAACTGCTGAAATACCATTCCCATCTTCTGACGGTGTTTGTCGATATCCGTCTTCTTATCTACGATGTCAGTCCCCTCAAAAAGGATATGTCCACCGCTAGGCTCTTCCAGGCGGTTTAAGCACCGTAAAAAGGTACTCTTACCAGAGCCAGAAGGTCCAATCACACAGACCACATCTCCTTTATAGATATCAACGGAGATGTCCTTGAGTACTTCCATGTCACCAAATTTTTTACCCAGATTCTGAACCTGAATCAGTGGGGTTCCTATCTCATTAATGTTCACTCTTATGCAGCCTCCTCTCAAGTAATGTGACTAGATATGAAAATACCATTACCATGACCAGGTAAATAATGGCCACAGAGATCAGAGGCATAAATGCGGAATACGTACGGCTCTTTATAATATCGCCGCCCTTTGTCAAATCCTGGAGTCCTATGTATCCTGCTACAGACGTCTCCTTCAAAAGAACGATGAATTCGTTAGCCAGAGTAGGGACTACATTTTTAAACGCCTGAGGCATGATAATAAACAACATGGTCTGGGCATAATTAAATCCCAGACTCCTTCCTGCCTCAAACTGTCCCCGCTCTATGGAACTGATTCCACTGCGGAAAATCTCTGCCACATAGGCGCCGGAGTTGATTCCGAATGCCAGGATTGCCGTAAAAATCTGACCTGGATCATGAAATGCAAAAATAATGAAATACATGATCATGAGCTGTACAACAACTGGCGTTCCGCGGATTACCGTCAGGTATACACTGCAAATGGCATTTAATATCTTTAATTTGCCGGTATTTTCATAGGTGGAACGAATGATCGCAACCACAAATCCTAATAAAATACCGATCAAAACCGCAAAAAACGTAATCTTTAACGTATTTTGCAAACCATCGACAATGTACTTCCAACGGTCATCTACGATAAAATTTTGATGAAAATCATCTCTTAGCTTTTCCCACATGGCACTCTTCCTTTTTCTTATTCTGCAGTAATATACTTATCTACGATCTTCTGCAGGTCACCGGAATCCTTTAAATCTTTAATGGCTCCGTTTAATTTTTCTAATAATTCTGTATTGCCCTTTTTAACTGCGATTGCATACTCTTCTTCGGTAAATGCTTTATCAAGTATTTTTAAACCTGCATTATTTTTTACAAATACTTTTGCTGGTTCACGGTCAATGATAACTGCGTCAATCTTGTCCTGGGTAAGAGCCATAACTGCATCCATACCTTTGTTATATCTCTTAATATCTCCGTCTTTAACATCAGCAGCATAGATATCGCCGGTAGTACCAGTCTGGACACCGATTTTCTTTCCTTCCAGATTATCTGGATCTACAATATCGCTTCCTTCTTTTACAATGATAACCTGAGCTGCCTTTGCATAAGTATCAGTGAAATCCACGTTTTTCTTACGGTCTTCATTTATTGTCATACCAGCTGCGGTAAAATCTGCTTTGCCAGTCTGTACGGCTGGAATGAGAGAATCAAATGCCATATCCTGAATCTCAAGCTCCATGCCTAATTTATCAGCAATGGCTTTTGCGATTTCAGCATCAATACCAACAATTTCGTTCTTTTCATGAAATTCATAAGGTGGGAACTCAGCATTGGTAACCATAATAAGCTTTCCACCCGCAGCGCTTTCCCCTGCCTTTGTTTCTGTTGCAGAACTTTCTGCTCCTGCTTTTGCGGTTGTTTCTGTCTTCGTTCCTGTTCCGCCACACGCGGTTAAAGCGGCTGCCATACAAACTGCAGCGGCAATTAAAATTACATTCTTTTTCATAATGATTCCTCCTTATATGCATAACTCTGCATAATTATTAAACCAAGTATCAGTTATTCATTATATAGCATTTTCGGAATTAATCAAGTACTTCGATGTAAGAAAACTCTTAATTTTATACATAATTTCATTTATCTTGCATGTTTTTTTCCAATCCATTATAATATAGTTTAAATTTGGATAACAGGAAAAATGAAGGTATCAATCAATGAATGATTTTCTTGAAAAAACCGCATGGCCTATGAATCCGCCTCTCCCCTACTCCCTGTTTCATATTCTCTTTCTGGCGATTGGGCTTACGCTTGCAGTTTTGCTGGCTTATTATACAAGCAAACGTATTTACAAGAAACACCTGACCCGTCTGCTTTTCGTCTGTGGGCTTGTCCTTGCGGGGACAGAAGTTTATAAGCAGCTCTTTCTTTATTATGTAGTCAATGAACAGTCCTATAACTGGTGGTATTTTCCATTTCAGCTTTGCAGCCTTCCCATGTATTTTTGTCTGATTCTCCCCTTTGTTCCTGGAAAAAAAGGGCAGACCATTCTATGCACCTTTATGCAGGATTTCAACCTTTTGGGAGGCGTCATGGCTCTGGCAGAGCCTTCCGGTCTCTTCCACCCCTATTGGTTTTTAACCCTTCACGGGCTTATCTGGCATCTGCTTTTGGTATACATTGGTCTTGTTATTGCATTCTCTGAGTTTTCAGATGTAACCTTGAAAGGATTTGTAAAAACCATACCTTTGTTTCTGCTTTGCTGTTTCATCGCTTCTATTATTAATAGAACTGCCAAGCCTTTGGGTCAGGCTGACATGTTTTATATATCCCCTTACTATCCTTCCGCACAGATTGTATTTCATGAAATCGCTGTCGCTTTGGGCATAGGAATGGGAAATCTGGTTTATTTACTTGCCACCTGTTTTGGTGGATTTGTGTTTCACTGCATCTTTAATAGAATTCATTTACGGCCTGTATCTCATCAAAAGGCCAATGACTTCTGCTGATTAAAAGGAGGGATTTTCACATGTCAGATACAACAAGAGAAAGAATGGAAGAAGCTTTAAAAAAACACGATAAGGGCTATAACTGTGCGCAGGCCGTTTCCTGCGTTTTCTGCGACAAAGTGGGCATCGACGAAACAACCATGTTTCGTTTTACCGAAGGCATGGGACTTGGCATGGGAGGCATGGAAGGCACCTGTGGAGCCATTGGCGCTGCCTCCATACTCTCTGGTCTAAAAAACAGTTCCGCCAAACTAGAAAGCCCTGACTCGAAAAAGATATCATATGAGATGTCCAGTCAGTGCTTATCAAACTTTAAGAACCAAAATGGCAGCATAATTTGCAAGGACTTAAGGGGAGAAGAAACAGGAACGGTACTTCGCTCCTGCAATGACTGCATCGCCGACTCCGTGCGAATTATTGATGAAACTCTTTTCTAGCCCCTTTGACATCCTGTAAAAATTGTTTCCATAGGTCTTCATGAGCAACAAAATATCTGGGACAATCTTTTCCCGTGGCATCGTAATGACGGATTACATCTTTTTCAGTCAATCCCAGATTCTCACAAAGGTATGCCGTGAATCTTACTAGAGATTCATAGGTATCTTCATTAAACTTTCCAGTCTCATCGGGATGGCAGCATTCAATGGAAATGGTATCTGAATTCTTTTCCTTTGATGTGGCATATGCCATCTCAGTGATTGGAATGCCCTGAAGAACCTCACCATCAAGACCAATGATAAAATGACTGCTGGCAGAAATCTTTTTAATCCCTTTTTGATCCTTTAAGCTGTCAAAATAGGCCATATTCTGCTTGGCAGTGGTTCCTGGATTTGCCACATAATGAATGACAATTTGCTTGACCCGTTTCATCTCTGTCTGAGGCCTTGAATATTGATTGGGTGTGATAAAATCCTGTTTGACCCATTCGGGCATGACCACAGTCTTTAAATCCACATAATTTCTTTGAAAAAGCTGACTTAGTGCTATTAATAGCACGGTCAAGGCAGAGGCTAATATGAATACTTTTACGATTATGTACAGGATATTTAAAACAGTCTGTTTCTTCTTTTGCTTCCTGCGTCTCTCTCTTTGGCGCCGACGCCGTTCCAGCTCGTTAACGCTATCCTTTGTCTGATCTTTCATATGCTAAACTCCTGAAATGACTTTTTATTAGTTTACGTCTTATCACAGGAAAAAGTCAACCAAAAATCAGGATTTCCAAAAATGATCAGGTCTTTGATTCCATTTTAACGGTCTGGCATACTTCTTGTAATAATTGGTGAAGATCCCTTTGAACCGTTTCCTCACACAAAACCACAATCTTGTCTCCAGGCATAAGAGCCGTCTCTCCTCTAGGCACAAATTCCGCCTCTCCTCTTACCAATGAAACTAACAGGCAGGTTCTGGGCCAGTGAATTTCAGATACTCTTCGCCCCTCTGCCTCGCTTCCATGAAAGATCATGCCTTCTACTAAAACCTTTTCTCCTTTGGATTCAGACCATTTTCTAGGATCAAGTTTTCTTAACAGTCGATTAAGGAGCTGATCGTACACAGGTGCACAATGTGCCAAATCCGGGATGACATAGGCCACTAGGGACACCATAGAAAGGGTTAAAAGGTGAGAAAAACCTCCCGTCATTTCACTAATTAATATAATTCCCGTAATGGGAGCCCGTACAATGGCTGAAAAATACCCAGCCATACCAAGAATGATAAAATTGCCCAAAAGACCATCAAAGGAATTGCTTGCCCCTTGGACTGCCTTATAATAAATGCTTCCGATAATAGCACCTAACACCAAAAGTGGCAAAAAGATCCCTCCTGGCGCACCTGAACCAAAGCTGATAAGGGAAAAAGCAAACTTAAGTACAAATAAGACCAAAAGTCCACCTATCACCATCTGATCTGCAGTCAGGCTTTCCACCAGTGAATGGCCTCCCCCTAATACATAAGGGTAGGTAAAGCCTAAGATTCCTGCCAATAAAAAAGGGATCAAAAGCCGTAAGGTCTGCCTGGGTATCTTTTGAAATAAGTCCTGAGATTTAGAAAGACAGGTATTATACATGATTCCAAGGCCTCCAAGAAGCACACCTAGTATCATGACATGTCCATAAGTGCTTAGAGGCATCATACGGGTGATCTGAAAATCAAACACGGGTTTTAGTCCAAAGACATTCCTGGAAACAAAGTCCGCTGTAATGGAAGATGCCATGGTAGATAAAAGAACCTCTGGAGAAAAATTCTTATGTATTTCTTCCAGGGAAAATAAAACTCCGGCTATGGGAGCATTAAAGGCGGCAGAAAGACCTGCACTTGCTCCACATGTAATTAGAAGCCTCTCTTCTGTTTTAACCCGCTTTGTCAGACGGGAAAATCCTTTAGCTGTCATGGCTCCAAGCTGAATGCTGGGACCTTCTCTTCCAAGTGATAAGCCGCAGCCAATGCTTAATAAACCACCAATCAGCTTTGCAGAGAGGACTCTCCACCAACAGGGATTCATGGCTCCGATCATCTCCCCTTCCACCTGGGGAATCCCGCTTCCTGATATAAAAGATTCCCATTTCAAAAGTCTGGCAACAATTATGGCGGAAACCACTAGGAAGACAAACCAGAAAGGGATGAATGAAGTATGAACTTTTCCATATGCCAAAAGAGAACGAAGCAGCTCTTCGGCATAGCTGAGTAAATACCGAAAGAACACAACGACTACTCCTGAAACTGCTCCCACTACAATTCCTTCCAATATCAAAGCATAACGAAAGCTTCGAAAACGACTCATTGTATTTTTAACAGAATGTTCTTCTGCCTGCATACCAATACCTCCTGTCAATATCATCTATACTTGCTTCTATCAAAACAATTTAAAATTATAGACCTAACAACAGACGTTTGCAAGAAAAAGACCCGCAAATCAAAAAGAAACCCCTTTTGTTTTCTAAGAAAAACAAAAAGAGTTCATTTTGTATGGTTTGGACATCAAGCAGCATGATATACTAAATCTTCTGGAGATGCGGTATCATTGTAGCAGACGATTTCTACCTGTCTTCCTATGCCTATAATCATGATTCCCATTAGGGACTTCCCATCTATCACCAACTGATTGCAAATGACTTTGATTTCATAATTGCATTTTTCAGCCTTTACCACAAACGCAACTAATTCTTCCACTGTTGAGAATGTGTGTTTTATGTTCCTCATTTCTACACCTCTTCCATGAATTTCTTTGGTCTTATATAAGTATTCCACAAAAATGATTGGGATTTTTATAAAAATATGGACTTATTTACGAACTTAATCCTATTCTTTCCATTGTTCCTAACATTATTCTGTTAAAATGGATTTATTTCACTAAAAACCACTACACAAATTTAGTTTTATCGTGTATAATCGTATGGTCTGCATATCTATTATATGTTGTTGGAATATAAAATGATAATAATTTCACGGGATTATCTTTAGAAGTTTTGAACGAAAAAGATTATGTGATTTTAACTTTTACCAGTTTCTACGGTTTTTCTACACTTTGCTTAGTTTCTAAAAAAGCTATGTGTACTTAAATAAAATATGGAGGTGTATCGAAGTGGTCATAACGAGCCGCACTCGAAATGCGGTTGTCCGCAAGGGCACGTGGGTTCGAATCCCACCGCCTCCGTCAACAACAAGCCCGCGTAAATCAAGAATTTACGCGGGTTTAATTATGCCTTTTTGTGGTAAATGTTTTGCTGATAGCCATTTAAAGGAGAGTATCAGGCTATCCCCATCGTAATGTCAAGTATTGCAAATTTCAAGATAAAAATCAACTTCTTTTATCCATCAATTATTACCACTCCCACTGAGCCGTCAACCGTTATCATTTGTCCGTTTTGGATGGTTCGTGTGGCGGTATGCGTTGCCATTACGGCAGGGATGCCGTATTCACGGGCGACAATGCTTGAATGGCTAAGAGGACCACCAATATCCGTTACAATGGCACTTGCATAAGCAAACAAAGGAGTCCACGCAGGAGTTGTGGTGACGGCGACCAATACGCTTCCCGGCTTAAAATTTGCAAAATCCGCAGGGCTGTGAAGAACACAGGCAGAAGCCGTTACAATACCAGTACTGGTGCCAATGCCCGTCAACACTATTTTCCCGTCCTTCCGCTTCTGTGGTGCGCTGGATATCATCTTTCCGCTTTTTTCTGGCAACTTGTAAGGAGGCACATAAGCTCGTTGTTTTTCCAATTGCGCTTTTCGAGCGGGTATCGCTCCTCTCATGTCAGGCAAAGACCTATTTTCATCCAACCGAACTATGAGCGCTTCCAATTCCGATTTTGTGAGCCAATAAATATCATCCGGCTGAGAAATTGCTCCGCCTTGTATCAATCGTTCTGAGATTTCATGAAACATGCGGCGGATCAGCGGATGCCCCATTCCCATCAAATAGATAGCGTTTTCGCGCATAGGGGCGGTTTCTTGCGCCCATTGAAGCAGCGTTAAAAATAGTTTTTTACGCGGAACTCGTATGTGTTGCAAAATCTCTTGTTCCACCTGTTTCCTGCGCTTTTCTAACGTGGCTTGACGTAAAAAAGGATTTTCCCCTTTTCCAGAGGCAAATGTTTTTATAGATTCAAGGGTCGGCGTAAGCATTTCCTGAGGCGTGGAGTACGAAAAGTCAAAATCATAAGCGGTACGGCCAAACGCTGTAAAATACTGATTAATTTGAGTTTTCCATTTTGTCCAAGCTTCCTGCGAAACTTCGGCTGGAAAAACTGAGGACATTAAATCTTCCGCTATCTTTGTTGCCGGATTGTTTTGCAGATAAAGGTAGAGAGCGTTATTTTGCTTTACCCATTCTGTAAGGTTGAACAGGAACTTTTCCGATTGCAGGGCTATGGTATCAAAACCAAGCAAAAAAGAGGAAGTATCCAAGATACCAGCACGGCAGGTCACTTCTCGAAATAGCTTTGTAAATAATGTTTCGCTGAGAGATGCGGCAGGCAGTGTAAGTTGAATCTTTGTGAAATAAGTGCATGAAGCATAAAATACTACCTGAATACCCTCCATAATTTGATGAGCGTTCAGCGTGTCCAGATACTTTCCTTCCCATTCTCCAACTATAGCTTCAAACTCTTCTCGCGCCGATTGAAAACGCGCAACGCTGTTTGTGAGCGTCCGGCGCAAAGTGCGGGGCGAAAGGGATTTGACGGCAATCAAAAGCGGCTTAGCTTTTACAGAAAGATAGACATAGCCGTTAATAATTGCGTATACCCCATTATCAGGCAATAACTTTGTTGCACTTTTATCAAACATATCTACCCACAGAAGTTCCGATGCGCTGTTTACAATTTCAAGGCCAAGCGTGGCGAACAGGGGCGAAACAGGATTTGGCAAATGCTCTGCCAAACTTCCCTTTGTGTATATAACACCCTTTTCAGGTGGCAGCCATTCCGGCGGCAGGACAGTAATGGGACGAGCCTGCACAATATACAAATTATCTTTTTCCAGTGCCCATTCTATATCCATAGGCATTTGATAAAACTGCTCAATTCTCTTTCCAAGCTGTGTCAACCGCATGACTTGATTACGGGTAAGAGCATGTTTTTTCCTCAACCGTTGGGAAACCGCAATTTCTTCCGTTCCATTTAAGGTACGAACCGTCATAATCTCTTTACTTGCAGCTTGATATGAAACCATTCGCTCAGTGTTCTTATCCACAACGATTGTATCAGGGATGACTAAGCTGGAAACCACTGATTCGCCAAGCCCCCACGCGGCGTTTATAATCATTTCTCCACGTCTGCCATTGAGTGGGTTTAGCGTAAACATAACGCCGGACGCATCGGAGAAGACAAGCTTTTGTACTACCACGGCAAGCGCGACAACATTCTGTCTTATATCATTTTTCATGCGGTAAGCAATAGCGCGCGCCGTCCACAGAGAAGCCCAGCACTGCTTTACGGCGGCAATGACTTCATTCTCACCTTTTATGTTAAGATAAGTCTCCTGTTGGCCCGCGAAAGAAGCATCAGGCAAATCCTCTGCGGTCGCAGAGGATCGGACGGCCACCGCAATGCTACCCAATCCGACATAAGCAGTTTTAATTGCCGCCGCAACTTCCTGTGGAATTTTTCCATCATGGAATAGCATCTCAATTTGTCTTGATACATCTTCAAGCTGCTTGGTGTTGTTAGAATCAATACAGTCCAATAGCTTTTTTATGTGAGGCTGAATATGGTTTGCTTCAACAAAATCCTGGTATGCGGCAACGGTAACGTGAAACCCATCCGGCACAGGTATACCCGCAGTCAATAACTTCGATAAAGACAATCCTTTTCCTCCGACCATTCCAAGTGTCGCCTGTTTATGCGCCAATGGCAGGATATAATCCATAATCATACACCTCCATCGTTTATAATTCCTCGTAGGAATATATTCATGGTTTCATCCAGCATTTTTTCAGGACTGGTTGATGACCTGGACGTGTAAACAATTGATAGCATGGAGTTAATTAACAAACGCGTTGCAAGAGCGGTATCTGTCTTACGAAAAATTCCCATGGCAACCCCATTTTCAATGACGGATTGCAAAACATCTTGATATGCATAGCGAATAGCTTGCAGTCGATTTCGATATTCCTCCTCTAAATAGTCAGATTCTGTATTTAACCACATCAGCACAGTTCTGTACTGCTTTGGCACTTCAAGATGGTTGAGCATGATTCTCCTTAGACACTGTTCGGGCGAGGGTTCATCAGCAATAATCCTACGTGCTTTTTGAGTAGTTTCTATTATTTGTTTTTCAACTGCGTATACAGCAATCTCGTCCTTTGTTTTGAAAAAGTCATATAGGCTGGATTTTCCCATGTTTGCTAAAGCCGCAATTTCCCGCATTGATGTTTTTTTAAATCCATTTTCCTCTATGAGGCGCAAAGCAACGCCCACTATCTCTTCTCGACGCTCTGCTTGTTGTTCCGGTGTAAGTATAATTCCTTTTGGCATTTAACTATTCCCCTATATATTGACCATCGGTCGCTTCTTGTTTTTATTATAAAGCGACCGCCAGTCGCTTGTCAAGACTTTTTCTATTATTTACCTCAAATAATTTATTATTAACAAAAAATATATCACATTATTTCAGCTTGTACCAATTATGAACTTGAGAGAGCAGGGAATACAAACTAAGCCTCGGATTGGTGGCTTAACCAGTCCAAGAAAATGTCCATCCCCTGCTCTCACATCTATTTTTAAGACCATGATTTTCTTATCATTACATATTATACTAAATGATTTAAAAACTCTTTAATTAACTGTTCTTGTATCTTTATAGAAAAAGTGCCATTGATTAAATGTCCAAGGACACCTTCAAGTCCTGCCCAGCTTTGTTCTTCCTTGCCTGCTAGAATTGGATAAAAGTATATGTTATTTTCTTTTGCCGCCTCCATATCACCAGGTGCATCGCCTACCATGATGACATGTTCTTTTTTATAACCGTATTCCAAGAGCTTTTGAATACAGTAGGCCTTTGACCCAGCATTCTGAGAAAGAAGAATATCAACCTCTTTCAACAACTCGTGTTTTGTCCATTCCTCAACAACGGCTTCCTGATTTGCAGATGAAACAATTGCTACGTCGCAACGATTGTGTGCCAGCTTTATCATCTCTTTTGAACCTTTAAATGGGTTTAATTTGTCTGACGGTATATTTTGTATGGCACAATTTACAGCCACTGACCACGCTAGGGACTTTTTCAGACAAATGCTGTTTGTCTTCTCAATTGCTTTTTCCAGCGATGTATTGGATAGCTCATTCGTGCAATTAACCCATTCTCGTAAACATTCTAAATCTACAATTTTTTGATACATTGTATCAATTTTTTCAAGTGCAATCAAAAGTCCTTTAAACCGGTTAATACCTCTTGTTTTGGAAAAAAGATTAATTTGATTCCATTGAAGCAAAATATCATTTGCATGTGCATCTAAATTCCATTCCTTAATCATACAGGGACCAAAACATTCCGTATGTTTTATATTCATGGTATCCATCACACAGCCATCGGAATCTATACATATCAGATATTTGTTTTTTCTCTGATATCCTTCAAATGGGCTCCTTGTTTCCATGCCAGTCCTCCTTTTCTAAATCATTTAAATTCTTCAATAATTTAGCCTCAAATTAGAGGTCACCGTCTTGTATCCCACTTATCACAAAATACTTTATCATTTGCCTTACCCTTAAATTCACTTCTTCCGCAAATTTTTTCAATGGCACTGCGTATTGTAATTCTGGTAGAACTGTATGCATTAATAAACGTATGTACCTGGGGAACATCTAGTAAATGAGTGGTATAGTTTAAACTGATTCCTATCGTAGGAACTTCTGTTACATACCAAGGCAGCTCACTGGTGTGATTGCAGCTCCATCGCAATCGAACATTATTTTCCTGGGCATAACCTTTGACATTTATCACTAAAAATACCACATCGTACTTCTCACTGAAATCCTTCATTCTGCCACGATCCATCATTCGGAACATATGAGACGGGTTTATCCCCTCTTCAACCTCTAAATCGTGAAAATTAGGAGCTATATCCACGCTAAATCCTGCTCGCTGTAATTCTTCCACCACGACTTGCTTGGCTGGATCACCTTTATACCCTTTTGAAGCAGGAGTTGACTGAACATAAACGAGATAAGCCCTTTTTTGTTTTTCAGGCAGAATGGGAAGATAGTTTTTCGTATCCTTTACAAGAGTAATGCAATCATCTGCGGCCTGTTTTGCATATTGGATATGTTCGTCACACCCTACATATCTTTCCTTCACTGACGGGTCCGGTATCACATTTTCTTTCTGATTTAAATTTAGTTTTGCTTTTAAACCTAGAATGCGGGTAAGGGCATCATGTAATCGTTCTTCCGAAATAACACCATTTCTAATTCCGGCTTTCACATATTCCATATCCTCTTCTTCATCATTAGCAAATAGAATCATATCGCAGCCAGCCGCAATGGCTAGCGGTAATGCTATTTCACGTTTTTCCACCGCAGTGAAACCTACCATATGGGTTGCATCTGTGACAATCAGTCCGTTAAAGCCCATATCTTCTCTCAATAAATCGGTTAATAATTCCGGCGCAAGAGTGGCCGGCATGATCTCATCATCTTTGATGCCAGGGCGAAGCTTTCTGCTCATCTCAGGCAATGCAATATGCCCGACCATAATACTCTCCAGACCCTCTTCAATCATGGTTCGATATGCTTTCCCGAATGTATGGTTCCATTCCTCTACGCCTAAATCATTGATACCAAGAACCAGATGCTGATCTCTCTCTTCAACTCCATCTCCTGGGAAATGTTTGCAGCAGCATGCCATATTACTTTCATGAATTCCACGTATGTATTCTCTGGCATGTTCCATAACAATTTCTGCCGTATCCCCAAAACTTCTGGTATTAACGATTGTATTTCTCCAATTCATAAAAATATCAATGACCGGATTAAACATCCAGTTACATCCTACGCTGGATGCTTCTTTACCGGCGACAAGTCCAATATGATAAGCAGTTTTAGTCTTTGAGCTTGCACCTGCTTGCGCTGCTGTCGCTATAAAAGTACCATCGCTTAAACAGCCATCTCCTCCATTATCGCAATTTCCAGCAATCAATAAAGGGATCTTGGTATTTTCCTGATAGAGCTTATTTTGATGATAGACCTGTTCCCGATCACCCCCCTGCCATCTAAGACCTCCCTGATGAAACTTTGTTAAGGTATTCTTAATGTATTCTGGTTCAAGGCTTTTTCTCATCAAAACAAACAACTGTCCGACTTTTTCATCCAGTGTCATCTCATTTATGATACTATCTACCCATTTGATTCTCTCCTCATCAAGATAAAAGGGGGATTTCTTTAAATCTACCATATGGCATAGGCTCCTTAGAGTTTTATTGTATTTTTTTAATGACATTCAGTTCCTTATTAATAACATTTATTAATTCTTTTGGTATATTAAAACTTGAAATTTTAGACATACTGTCAATAGACATTAATCCCTTCATCAAGCTGAATCTTGAATCATCTGCCATGTTATTAAAGTATTTCTGAAACACTTCTTTTGACTGCTCATTTTCGTAAAGAGTTTCTATGGTATCTGAAGTAGAATAATAACCTTCTTTTAAGACGATATCTTCAATATTTGTTAAGTCAAATTTTTCAAACCAGTTTGTTACATGCCTTTTCTCTTCTGGCTTTATAAAAACATAACTTTTATCCATTTCATTCACATGATTTAAAATCATCTCATCGGTATAGACATTTCCATCTTTATCAAACGCCTCTGTTTTAATCAAGCTTTCTCCCAGAGGAAGTATAATCCCACGAAACTGTTTCATTTGTTCCTCATCATTTATTTCTTTCATGAATTCATTATTTAAATAAAGTTTGATTCTGCTCAAGTTGGATAATACAACGATATCATTTGAAGACTTATGTCTATTTTTAAATCTGCTTCCAGCTAGTTTAACAAACGGTTCCTCTGACCAATAAGCTTTGTATAAATAAAATGCATCTTTTTTAATCTTTCTATCTAAGGTTACCAGTCCCTTTTGATTTTTACCTTTGCTGCCACCTTCATCTCTTACATCGCTGCCAAAATCAAACATATTCCATACATAGCCCCCTAAGACAAAAGGTCTTTCATCAAAGGTTTTAAGTGCATGATTAAGGAAAAGCAACTGGTACTCTTCGGTATAGTCTTTTACGGTTGGATTGTATGAATGAAACTTGGGATTTGTGTCCACTCCATACTCTGTAACCATGATTGGTTTATCCGGTCTTGCCTTATGAAACGCATCCAATCTTGGTCCTAAATCCTGCATTTCTTTATAATACCAGCCATAATACAAGTTATAGCCTAATAAATCGGTTATTTCATTTAATGGACTTTCATCCGCTACAGAATAAATATTGGCTTGCGCCGTATATCTGCTGTTGTCTAAGCTTTTTGCCATACATTCAAGTTCTTTTACCTTCTCATAGATATAATTATTTTCCGTTGCAATTGTGATTTCATTTTGAATTCCCCAGCAGTAGATGGAACTGTGGTTATATCCCTGCTTTATTAATCGTTCTAATTGATCCTTTGCATTTTGATTTGTCTTGTCTGATGTTGTTGGTGCACTAATAAATGGAATCTCTGCCCATACAAGCATTCCCTGGCGGTCACAAAGGCTATAAAAGTAATCATCATGCTGATAATGAGAAAGCCTAATACTATTTGCACCAACCTCTTTTATCATTGACATATCCAGTTCCATATGCTCTTTTGTTATAGCGTTTCCAACACCTGCAAAATCCTGATGTCTTGCAACTCCATTTAACTTAATCGCTTTGCCATTTAAAAATACACCTTTTTCTGAATCTATTTCTACCGTTCTAAAGCCGACATCAATACTTCTCTTATCACAGATTTGATCTTCACAGAATAAATCAAACTCCAGAAGATATAGATAAGGATCTTCTACGCCTTGCCAAAGAATCGGATTTTCAATTTCTTCTACCAGGTTAAATTCAGCTTCCCCTGATACTTCTAAATATAAAGTCCTAAATAATGCTAAGTTTCCTTCTCTATCCCTAAGCCTAACAATGACTCTTCCATCTAGTTGAACTAAGGCTTCATTGATTACTTTTCCTTTGATATTCAGTTCAAATCTATTTTCATCAATTTTCTTTTGAGTGATATAGATACCATCTTTACCATGGTCTAAAAGGTCAAAATGCAACGTATTTGCTTCAATTAACTTAACATCCCGATAAATCCCACCGTAAAATGAAAAATCAGCCATCAACGGATAGATATCATTATGGAAACTGTTGTCTACCATTATAGAAATTAGGTTGTTACCAACATTCAAGTATTTCGTTAAATTTACTCTAAACATAGAAAATCCGCACTTATTGGTATTCACAAGCGTACCATTTACATAGATTTCACTTACAATAGAAGCTGCTCCTATTTCTAAAAACAAATTTTTTTCTAATTTTTCTGCCGTGATAGCCAATTTTTTTTGATACCAGCATACTCCCTTGAACATGCCCTCCCCATTTTGTCCATCTATAGCATTAAAGCAATGGGGCAGAGTTATTAACTCTCCCCCATCAATTCTTTTGTTTGCATAAGATGGATGATTTTCCTTGGTAAAGACCCAATTATCATTAAAGTTTATTAAACTTAACATGACATCATCCTCCTAATATTTTAATTACTTTCCTTTGTAATGGATTGTTTTTGTTCA
Organism: uncultured Eubacteriales bacterium; assembly: GCA_963528005.1. GTDB lineage: Bacteria > Bacillota > Clostridia > Lachnospirales > Lachnospiraceae > Lacrimispora. The sequence continues at coordinate 174,756 of CAURSM010000004.1, read as the reverse complement.
TACATTTCTTTATACATCTTATTATCAATGGCGTAATTTTTCATGACAAGAGCACTGGTTAAATCTCCAAGCATTGGCGCTCCCAGGTATAATAATAAAGTAGCCCAATAAAGTGAAGATGTTGGTTCGACTCCTGCCTTATACCCCGCATATCCCATAACCACACCTACGATTGTACTTCCAAAAGAACTCACTAATTTTTCTATGAAGGAAAATAGAGAGCCAATCACTCCAGGTAAAAATTTCCCTGTGGTATAATTATGGTAGTCAATGATATCAGCAATCATTGGATTTATGTTCTGTGCTGTCATTCTTCTAAATAGTATATTGGTTGCCATTAAGAATACAAACATAGGAACAACACTTCCATTAAATGGTCTGACAATAAGAAGCACAGCCATGATAAGTACATTCGTCCATGCACCAAACACATACGCTTTTTTCGTACCAAAACGTACTGCAACACCTCCTGCTACAAAGGCTCCTACAATCCCCATCGGCAGGGAAAACCCTCCCACAACAGGCTGCAAGCTTACGTTCTTTACTGCATACATGTAGAAATACATCATAGCTCCACTTGAGATCGCTTCTGCTGTCTTATTGGCTGTCACGGACCCTATCAGTCTTTGCAGCGGCTTATTGATTTTCATGACTTCTATGTAATCTTTAAACTGTGCTTTATTCGTTCCATTATCCGCTTTTTGATTGGGTGATTTAAAGAATTCTTTTTTATCTTTTGCTGCAATTGCGGTAAGTCCTAAAATCAATAATAGAATATTTAAAATTACTGCCAGCGTGGTGATGATTGCCCACCCCTTTGGCTCTGAAAATCCACCATAATGCTTTATAATAGGTACTGCTGCAACCTGCCCCAAGATTCCTAAAAGGGTCGTGTAAATACCTCCAGCCACACCAGATACTGGCCTATGCTTTGGATTTTTGGTTACAATGGATAACGCAGAGCTATTTGCAACCTGCATGCAGGAATAACCAATCACCCATATTAGATACCAAGTAATCAGCCAAATCATTTTTGAACCTTCTGAAATAGTAAAAGATACTTGAAATACCATTACAATACTAAAGTTAGCAATGATAGATCCAATGATTAAAAACGGTCTAAACTTTCCAAACCTTGTTTCCGTCTTATCCAATAGCGCCCCTAGAAATGGATCTACGAACCCATCCACTAATCTGGATACGGTTAAAATCAAACCGGTTGTTACCGGATTTAACTTTAATGCCTCTGTAGCAAATACCATAAAAAACATTAAGTAAATCATGTTATGCACGTTAGACGATGCTGAGGTTAACGGGAACATGATGACCCGCCATAGCTTGTCTGCATCTTTTACTTTCTCTTTTGACATATTAAAACCCTCCACCTATTTCCCCATTTATTAGGTCCCCAATTTTAAGATCAGATAAGCTTTATCGTTCGTTGACCTTAACTCAAGCTTAATCTAGTTTCAGTATTTTCACACTATCCTAAATTAATCTTAATATGTCTTTTATTAATATTACTTGTCGATTCCCTTTCTATAATTAAGTGGAGTACAGCCGTACTGTTTTTTAAAAACTTTATAAAAATAACTTTGATTGGTATATCCTACTTGTTCCATAATGCTTTCGATGGTTCGATCTGATTTTTCAAGCAAATGAGAGGCCTCTGCCATTCTTAATTCCGTTAAAATGTCCTTCAAGTTCTTTCCAAATTCCTTTTTAATAAGATTACTTAGATAATTCGGATGAAAATGAAAATGTTTTGACATGGTCTTAAGGTCGCAGTTTTTAAAATTATCTTTGATATAAAGAAGCAGATCATTCTTTAAGGACTTTAGAAATTTATCAATCGCTTCTTCTTTATTTTCTGTTAAGCCTCTTGAAAGTTCTGTAAAAAAGATTAGTAGGTATCCATTGATTGCAACAAAAGACCTTGTTTTTTCTGAGAAGTATTCTTTCAACAGGCTTTCTAAAATCACATGTAACGTTGTTTTTTCTTCCACGTGGTATGTGATGAATTTTTGCGTCGTATTCATGGAATAAAGGCTGTTAACGATAAAATTAGAAATATGATTATCATCTGATAAAAGATTCATAAATACACAATCAAAAAATTCCGGGGTAAGCAGCATGTTAATTACAACATCACTTTCATTAAGAGGCTCTGAATTATGCTGCACATTCTTATCTAAGATACAGATATCTCCTTTTCCCATCTCAAGCCTTTGGTCATTAATATATTGAATGACTCTGCCTTCCAGCACATATACAATCTCGATATACTGGTGTCTATGTTTTGGAAAATGAATATTTCTTCGTTTTACTCTAATGGTAAATTTATCTTTAATTACTTCCTCATTAGGAAAGGATGTAAAGATTCCTTCTTTATCCTTCTTCATGATAATTATTTTGTTTTTAATATCGGGATAATTTACGGTGTGGTACTCTTCCTTAATTGAATGAAACTTTTCCTCAGAATTTAATATACGACTTTCTGTACGTGTGATTTTTTCTAAATATGCGATTAATTCATTATAGCTGCTAATTCCCATAGTTTTTCACCCTCAGTTGTATGTCTTAGGAATCCCCAAATTCTTTAAGGTACCTAAGTTCTTCTCTCTCTGTCTATCTTTCTATTATAACTTATTTCTTAAAGTTTGTGTCTAGTGTTATGGATGCAAAAAAATACCCGATTTCTGCGAAGGACAGAAAATCGGGTATTTTTATTGCTTTTGTTATCTTTAATTAGAATCAAATCAGTGAATATTAAGCTTATTTTTTAATTCTGGATAGATTTTATTATATAGCTTGTTTTTTGTTATATAGAACAACAATGACACCATTAGAATGACTGCAAGCAAAACCCCTGCTGCAATCCAAATGATCGTATTTTCTAAAATAAAAGAAAATATATTAATATCTTTATTTATCTTACTGTAAACGATGACACCTATAATAAGAAGCAGTATAGGAAATGCCATGACTCCAGACAATATATTTAGAGTACGCATTTTCTTATAAACATTTTTATAGTTATCTTCTCCTAGATACTCTTCCAAAAGAATACACTGTTCATCAAAAGTATCTCTTTTCTTTACAGGCAGTTCATTCATACTTATGTGCTTATGTAGTATATCTAATTGTTCACTAAAGTGTAATACATTTCCTACTTCTCTACCAACGTTCATAAACAAATCCTTTCTTTTTCATTTAAATCGTAATCGAATTTACCACCTTCATTATACCATAATTTTCTACTTTTGGCTCTATCACATCTGTAAAATTCTTTGCTACAACATTTGGTTTTTCATATTACAATAGAACTAACGTTTCCAATATGTATCGTAATATACTATATTTGATTGCAAGTGTTTGTAACCTGTGATTATCTGCAACAATAATGACAGGATATGTGCAGCGTTATCATGTATGATGGTTTTAAAGGAGGAATCAAGAATGAATATGTTAGCTCGTTTCAATGAAGCTATGGACTATATTGAAAAAAACTTGATGTGTGATATTGAACCAGGCCAGATTTCACACATAGCTGGATGTTCTGAATACCATTTTCGCAGAATGTTTTCTTTTCTTGCAGGAATGCCCTTAGGAGAATACATTCGACGCAGGCGGTTGTCAACCGCAGGTATTCTGCTGCAGACCAAACCAATCAGAATTATTGATCTAGCATTAGAACTTGGCTATGAATCACCAGAAGCTTTTAGCAAGGCTTTTTTAGCAATGCATGGAGTTACTCCATCTCAGGCAAAAAAAGAAAATACCAGCCTGAAAGTGTTTCCCGCAATGACATTTCAATTAACAATTAGAGGTGGTATAGAAATGAATTACCGTATTATAGAGCAGAATAAATTTTATATTGTTGGATTTAAAAAAAGAATTACAATGAAATTTAAAGGCATCAATCCACAGATAGACTCAATCGTAGAGAAATTGACTCCGCAAGTGATCGCAGAACTAAAAAGCTTAAACGATGTTAAACCAAAAGGGATTCTTAGTGTATCAGCTGATTTTGAGGAGCGAACCACAGAAGACTCCCAGCTTGACCAATATATTGGGGTAGCAGCTTCTAAAGCAACATCATGCGAATACGACATACTTCCTGTTGCTGCTTCAACCTGGGCGGTATTTAACGTGGTCGGTATATTTCCCGATGCCATACAGGAAACCTGGTCTAAAGTATACGCTGAGTGGTTCCCGGCATCAGGTTACGAAATGACAGGAGGACCTGAATTATTATGGAATGAAAGTCCAGATACGAGTAGAACCGATTATAAAAGCGAGATCTGGATTCCTGTCCGCAGGATTGAATTCTAAAATCATATCGTTTACCCTAATACATCTATAGGAGATCTGCCCCCTATAGATGTATTCTAGTTATAGACAGTCTTGAAATGGATCTATACAGGTATTTCAATCGTAACAATTGCCCCTTGCATTGCTTTGTTATTATCAAGGATAAGCTGGCCTCCATGCTGTTTGGCAACAGAATCCGCCACATAAAGTCCAATGCCATAATGAGATTTTGAATTGCGGCTTTGATCATCCATATAGAATTGAGTTGCAGCATATTTTAATGCTTCCGGGGAGAAGCCGTTTCCTGTATCCGAGATAGTAAATCTTAGAAAGCCGTTCTCCTCCTGGGTCATAAAGGTGATACTTCCACCAGAAGGGGTATGTTCTACTGCATTTGCCAGAACGTTGCTTAATGCTCTCATAAATAAGTTTTGGTCTATGGTGATGTATGGGATTTTATAATTTGTTACCCAAGATAAATGAATATTCTTCCCCATGCATAATCCTTTTGCTTGTTTATGGACCTCCTGTAAAAATGCATTTGGATCAACCTTTTGGAGCTTTGGAGATACCAAATTACCAGACCTATTAATTTCCATCAGCATCTGCACATATTCCTGCATTTGCAAGGAGCTTTTCTCAATGTAGCCGATGCAATCCAACTGTTCATCTGTTGGATTGGTATCGTATAATATTTCAGCATTCCCCCGAATCAATGTCAGAGGGGTCTTTAAGTCATGGGCCAACGCAGAAATCTGTTCTTTTCTTGACTGCTCCATACTCCATTGGGTTTCTAAGGAACGCTTTAAGGCATGACGCATGTTATCCATGGAAGACAAAACCATATTTATTTCTTTGATATTGCCTTTTTCGGGGATATGATCAAGCTCCTCACGCTGTATGTGATCTGCTGCCGAAATGAGAGCATTTAATTTTTTCCTTAGTAAAGATCCAAAATGGAGTGCTGTTGACACTACAAGAAGAAGGACTAGGGAAATAACCGATACTGCAAACAGAGTTTGAGGGGGCAAAAGATATTTTCTCAAAGTTTCTGACCGATATTGGGGAACGATTTTATATCTCAGCACGCAATACTCCTGATCTCTTGGAATCACTTTATAGAAATTCCCCTTGTTATCCGACGTACTCCCCTGTACTGCCTCCCATGCCCGATGGATTCCGTCAGCTTCAATATTACCAGATTTCACACGGCCATCTAAGGTAAAAATGGTATATTGGTTTAACTCAGGGATCATATCTTCACTGACTTTATCTGCCATACGTATCTTGTCAAAAGAAGCATTTGCCTGACTCTCCGCATAATTTGCATAATAGAGGGCACCACTGGTTCCTAATTTTGTGAAAATAAATATGGATAGAAGCCCAATTACAATCACACCTGTAAATAAAGATAGAAAATATTTTATATAAAGCAGGCTTAAGGGAATTTCCCTTTCTTTTCTTACTCTTCCCATTTATATCCTATCCCCCATACTGTTTTTACCGGTGTATAATTCAGGCTCTCTAATTTTATCCGAATATTTTTAATATGAGTGGATATTGTGCTGTCATTGCTTTCCCCATCATACCCAAATACCTTTTCATAAATCTGTTCTCTGGAAAATACCTGGCCTGGGCTACGGGCCAGAAATTCGCATATCTCATACTCTCCCTTTGTCAAAGGAACTACCACCTTACCAACGATGAGCTGTTTCCCAGAAAGATTAAAGTAAGAGTTGGAAAATGTAATTCTTGAAGTATGTTCCCGACGCTCCCGCCTTAAATGAGCCGTTACCCTGGCACGCAGCTCTAATTTTCCAAAAGGCTTTAAGATATAATCATCGGCACCTGCTTCCAGACCACTTACTAAACTATTTTCTTCTGACTTCGCAGTTAGAAATAAGATGGGACAATCCACATGATCGCGTATTTCCTTACAAAGGGTATAACCGTCAAGTCCCGGCATCATAACGTCTAGTAAAATCAGATCAAACGTAGAAAGATTAAGCAGTTTAACTGCTTCAGGTTCTGAAATGGTTGTTACCGTATGGCCATCTCTCGTTAAGATTTTCTGTATCATAACCAAGATGGCCACCTCATCATCAACTGCAAGGATATTTCCCATGGATCTCACTTCCTTTCTGCTGAAATTATAACCGCTCCCTATTCTCAAGTAAAGTTAATCACTGGAATTAACTCCCTCCCATCTGCATGACCAAACACAGAATAAGAGGAAAGCTACAATCGTAGTAACAATGCAAAGACTGACCGCAAGAGAAATATGGGATTCCATTAATATTACCCCCCTCTCTTTTGCAAGTGCATAAGTCACCAATCTGGAGGACCACGAGCAAGGGGTAAAATACCAAATCCCCTCTCCCATACCAGTAAGGAACAGGGCTGAAATTAGAGTCTCGGTCATCCCTAACCCAATAGACAGGCCCTTATTAAAACGTAAGGATAAAAATAAATGCCAAATATATAGCAAGAAGCTGCTTCCTGATATTATCAAAAAAGCCTTTCCATAGAAAACAATACTCACTGTTGGTTGTCGTAAAACAAAGCTATAGCCTGCACCAAAAAGAATACATGAAACAAGGACAGCCAATCCACCTGCAATAAACAGAAACATTAATTTACTTAAAAATGCCGGCAATCGTTTAGGAGCACAAAGAAGAACCTGAAATCCTCCTGCTGACAGCTCCTGCTCTGAAACCATGACACAAAACAAGGCTATGAGAAAGGGAAAACCAATTCCCAGCACCTGAAGATATCCTTGTGCCATGCTATAAGCATTCCTTGAGGCAGATGCACCATAAGCAAGAAATACTCCCGCAATGGATACAGGAATTATGATATGCCAAAGCCAAAAAGACATATGCTTTGCCTTTAGAACCTCTGCCTTTAGACATCTATAAAATCCAACCATTATGCTTCCCTCTTTTTCTTAAACCAAATCGTTGTATAGAGGGATATTAGAAAAAACCATATTAAAGACAGACATATTCCTGGAACTATGACATTTGTATTATAAAGTTGGCTGTCAATGGACATGGGAATTCCATTTGGTAAAATCCCTAATACTGGACACATCAGGCGAATGGGGATAGAAGGTGGATATACCCACCAATAGTTACTGTCTGGCAATGTGACGGTGCCAATAATAGACAGTGCCATGCTGGTAAATATGCTGGCAAACATTCCAAATCTTGCACTTAAAAACAGGAATAAAGGAATTTCCCACAGATAGGAAATGCTTAACAATAACGCAGCAGAAATCCCGCCCCAAAGTGAAATGTTGGTACCAAATACGGCTCCGCCTACATGGGTTCCTATGAAGATCATGAAATTGGAAAAAATAAGGCCTAGTATACAATATCCAACTTTTCCCAGCCAGCTTTTTTCCAGTGAGATTGGAAGCAATATAATTTGATAGTACCTTGTTTTTTTATCTTTCTTAATTAAAAGATAGCTTATAATTGCTAACATTCCTGGCAGAAACATGGTATACCACCAGTTCCATGCTCCTGGTGGGTACGAGTTATTAAAACCGCCTGTTAGGAGCAGTGCCAGAACCATAACAAAAAAAGGGGCAATCACGGGAAGAAAGGCTCCCAATGTGTGCTTTAGCTTAAGATGCTCCGCTTTTATCATATTAATCATTTGTTCCTCCCTCCTTTCTATTTTCTCTTACTACCTCCATAAATAGCTTTTCTAAATCTTCTTTCGTATCTATTTTACCCGTATATCCTAAGCCACCACCTACTATAATCCCTATATGATCAACAATTTGCTGTACCTCTGATAGATTATGGCTTGACAGAATCACTGTAATTCCCTTCGCAGGAAACGACTGAATTAACGTTCTCATTTCTTCAATCCCGATAGGATCCAGACCATTGGTAGGTTCGTCTAGAATAAGGAGCTTTGGCTGGCTGATTAAGGCATTTGCAATCCCAAGGCGCTGCTTCATACCAAGGGAAAATTGACCTGCTCTTTTCTTTCCTGTATGGGTCAGGCCAACGATTTGAAGTACTTCCTCTATTCTGGAATCACTGCAGCCAAGTAAGGTTGTTTTGACCTTTAAATTTTCGTATGCGGTCAGATTCTCATAAAGGGGTGGCATCTCAATCAAAGCTCCTATGTCGTTTAAATGTTCTCTGGTCCATTGCATTCCATTAAATTCAATGGTTCCTGAGGTTGGCCTCATGATGCCGGTTATCATTTTTAAAGTTGTAGATTTCCCTGCACCATTGGGCCCCAAAAGGCCATAAATAGAGTTTTTTTCTATACACAGGGATACTTGATTGACTGCCATCTGTCCATTAAATTTTTTACAAAGATTTGTAGTTTTCAATATCGTATCCATTTGATATCAGTCCTTTCTATTCATTGATATAGATAGGATAACCAATAATTTTGAAGATTTCATAAAGTATTTTTATTGGAATAATCCGCCAAATATATGATCATTGCAGATGACAACTTGCTAAATAACAAAAAGCAGGTACTTGTTTTGAGACAAGCGCCTGCTTTTTGTTCATATTTTATGCGAGATAATCCACTCTGTTTTTAAGTTCTGTGGAAGGTTCCATATCCTGCCCACTGCTTAAGGAATTGCCATTTACATATTGACTATAATACTGCTTCTCAGCTTTAGATAGTTTGGAAACAAAAGTTAAATGCATGCTTTGTTCCTGGGGAGTAAATTGATAACTCCATCCATTGGAGTTATACCCCATAACCGTCTGTCCTGACATGCTGTCCTTTATCTCATAGGACTCCTGCTCTGCATCATTCATGTATATATCCATGGTGGTGCCTGACTTAGTAAAATAGCGTCTCATTCCGGTATCGTGATATTCTCCGATTCCGTCCTTTTTATTTAAATATTCAATGAAAGTTGAGGGCTTATTTGGATCCTTATTTTTTATTTTGGAACGATATTCGTTTATCATCTCAGATGCATTCTTTGCCATGGTCTTTCGGTCTGGTGAAACAACAGAGATATATTGCGCTCTCAGTTTATCACCTTCTGAACTCAAGCTTTCATATTGGCTAGTGTCATTATTATAATTTGCCTTTGCCAGCTCCTTCGCCAGATTATTGATCAGACCATCAAATTCAGCTTCTGATGGTCGTTCCATTCCTTTATGGGGGAACTTCTCCCAATCTGGACCATTGATATTTATTTTCCGTAAGTAGGATTGAATTGTAATTCCGGATATTTTGCTCATATTTAAATCCGACATATATTATCACTCCCTTTCTTGGGTTTTCCTATGAAATGATAAATGATTCCTCTACTATTTCTATCGGCATTATATCACTGGAATTAATAAAAACAGGGTTATTTGAGCATCTTATACCATTTCTTAACGCTTTTGACCAGCAATACATAACCCAAAGAACTCTCTGGACACCTTCGCATTACAAAGCTTTGAATGGCGGAGCAGCTCTGTGATTTCTGAAATAGTATAAGCCGCATTTATTGATGACACCAACCCAGGTCGCATCTCTTTTGGCTGGGTGGAGAAATAAACCATTGCTTTTTTTACCGGACTGACATCACGGCATAAATCTGTGATGCAGTAACGCCCGCCAGTACGAAGAACCCGGTGAATTTCGTCAAAAGTTCGGATGGGGTTCTCCCATTCATGCATAGAACCATTGGAGATGACCGAGTCAAAACTCTCATTTTCAAAAGGCATATCCATACAGTTTGAACGAACATAACGGGCCGATATTCCGTATTCACCAGCATTTCTTTCCGCAATACGGATCATGGCAGAACTGATCTCACAGCCAGTCAATGAGACTGGGTGTATCTTTTTTGCTAGCTCAAGACCTACATAGCCGGGACCAGGACCAATTTCTAACAGATCTCCGCCGATGATCCCGGAAGTAATCATGCCATCTACGCCGTTCCAGCCTTTATCTCTCATCTTACGGGCAAATACATCAAACATCTCTACAGTAACTTCATTTTGAATTCCTTCATTGGTCTCAATAACTCTGGTATTCCCCATATGATTTGACCTCCTTTAAGGTGCTCCATGATTGTTCCGCCCATGCCAGTTCTGCCTTGTAATGCATGATGTGGTGTTCAAAAATTATATTGGTAGACACTTTATAGCTATCTGGCATATGCTCCATAGTCTCTTTATGGTGAAACTCCAGATTTTCCAGCGTTTTTTTCATAGCAAAGATGTGTTTTTCAAGACTATCCGCCAATGCTGTATTGTCCAGAGAATCAGAAAAATAAAAGGTGCCGTCAATATCAAAAGTTGGACGGTACTTGATCTGTAAGGACTGTAGCAGAAGCTCTTTAAATTTATCGGCTCCGGTTTCGCTCACCTGATACACTGTCTTTTCCGGGCGCTCCCCCTGCTTTTCACTGGTAGACGTGATTAGCCCTGATGCTTCCATTTTTTCAAGATGATAATATACTGTTGGCAGCTTAATTTGTGTAAAATCCTCCAACTGTTCTTCTATGAGTTTCTTTATCTGGTATCCGTGCTGAGGGCCAAACCGTAAGAGAAGGCCAAGAATATATAATGGAATCATAAAATTGCTCCTATCTATAAATAGTCAGTACTGAGTAAAATTATACTCAGCGCTGACTATTTGTCAAGTGGTGTATGTTATTTTTTGAGAAATATCTATAATTATGATTTTATGATAGAAAGCATAGTAGCAATATCTTCTGTGGCCATCTGCATCTTTGATTTTTCAATCAACAGGTTTCCCCCTGTCATGATATAGGAGGGCATAACCCGTATGCTTCCGTAATAGAATTCACTGCTTCTTATTTTATAAGTGGCTGTAGAAGGTACTATATGTTTCTTCGTTACTTTTTTTGCAATTCTATTGAAGGACTTTTTTGCAACATCACCCATAAGCATAATTACCTTAAGATTGGGAAACAAAGCAAGTTCCTTTTCCAGATATGGAAGATTGTCTTCTATCACATTTTTTTCAATGGTGTATTGGGATTTCGGAGTTTTGACAGCATTTGTAATGTAAATCCCCATGTGTAAAATGTCATCAATGGTTGTAACCTTTGCTCCTGCCTTTTGAAATAGAGGAATTGTTGTTTTTAGATAATCAGCATCTGCTTGTCCATAAAAATCCTGGCTAGGATCAGATGGTACCACTTCATTAATCATAACTGCCTGAATCTTTTGTGGGTCAAGCTCAATATTGTTAAAATACAAGCCCTCTCCCCCACCGGTTACCTTCTCCAATTCTTTCTTCACATTCATATGCTTGCTCCTTCCCAATGGTTTAATCAATCTGCCTGCTCGATTGGGCAGTATATCACCTACATGTTCTAATGATATTACAATGAATCTGGCGCCAAAAGTCAAGATTTTATTATAATTATTACAATAATTAACCATACTTTATTATCTTTTTTTATTTCTCTAAAAGAATTGCCATAGTCGTCTTATCCTTATGATATGCATCTCCTGCTACATCTCCAAATACTTCAATTACCTTAAACCCTGTCTCTTCCACTTCCCGTATCAAGGATTCTTTTGTAAAACAGGTATTCCATAAATAGTAGGGTGTAATCTTATCATTCGTCATTAGAATCATCTGTTCCAATGTTACATGGTCCTCATACTTATAATTTCCTTGAAACAACATGTATTCCTCTCCACTCCAGAATCCACCCTCAGGACATATTTCCCACGATTTATTCTCTTTGAATTGATGATAGAATTCCATAGAAAACACATCAAATAAGAATCTTCCACCAGAATTTAAATGGTGGTACACATGATTCCTTAATTTCTTCCTGTCTTCGGCTTACAGTGCGCCGTAGTCGCAATAAATCATAGTGGATACATCAAAGCTCTTATCTAAATCCATGCTTAAATAATCCCTGCAATGATATGAGATATCCAGCCCCTGTTGTTTGGCCCTTTTCCTTGCATAATCAATGGACCTTTCTGAAAAGTCAACTCCAGTTACCTGATAACCCATCTTTGCAAAACGTTCCGTATACAATCCAGGGCCACAGCCAAGGTCCAGAAATTTATAATACTTGTTTGGAGGCAACAGTCCACCAATCCATTGGGCCGATTTGTCTATAAAATCTGCTTTTCTGCTGGCACCTTCGAAATCGGGATCCAGATGTGCATTTAACATCTGTTGGGAAATATGTTCCTCATTCCAAAATGCAGCTTCTGACTTCATATAAAGGGGTGGGTTTTCAAATATCTGTTTCATTCTTTTATACATAACTTTCTCCTTATAGATTCGTGAAAATTAATATTCTTTTTAATATTCTAAAGCTTTTCTTCCATTAAATTTAAGTACATTCTCTTCTTTTGTGTTATAATAATCAAAAATACAATGTCAGGATGTGAGAGAATGATAATAAAATCTATATTATTTATACTGATTACCACGTTTTACATTGCATACTTTGCAAAGCAGATCCTTCTCAGGAAAAAGGGAATTGTCACTAACCGTCTGGCAAAGGGAAGCAAACCAAGGAAAACAACAATCATAGAAACTGGTCTGCTCCTCATTACCTATGGTATGGCAGTATTCCAATATGCCGGCATTTTTCTGGAGAGATATTTACTCCCACTGAAACTGCCCACAGCACTTCGCTGGATAGGTATTTTACTGGCTGGGTTTGGAGTCCTCTTCTTTATCCTTGCCATTACTACCATGAGGGATAGCTGGCGCGCTGGAATCGACGAAAGCCAGAAGACGTCCATGGTTACAAGGGGTGTTTATAACATCAGCCGAAATCCTGCTTTTGTTGGTTTTGACCTTTTATATATTGGCTCTGCTCTAGCTATGCCAGGAGTAGTAATCGCTGTCATCGCTGCTGCAGGCGTCCTGTTTATGCATTTGCAAATTTTAGAGGAAGAGAGTTTCTTGCCTCGGATTTTTGGAGATGAATACGTGGAATATAAGAAAAAGACGCCACGTTATTTACTGTTTTTCTAATTCTTCTTTATGATTTTTTAGGGGGGAGTGCAAAATGAAAAAACTTAGGTTCATTTTGCACTCCTCTCTTATTTTATCAATTCTCTTTTTTCATCATCTCTCTATTTTTATAATCTCATCAATCCAATCACAATAAAAAGCTTCCTCATGAGACACAATGAGCACGGTTCCATTAAAATCAATTAAAGCTGACTTAAGGGACTCTTTTGCCTGTGCATCCAGATGGTTGGTAGGTTCATCTAGAATTAAAAAGTTACATGGTACTAATGACAGTAAGCACAATTTAACCTTAGCCTGTTCCCCTCCGCTTAATGTTCCCATGGGCTGCATGGCATGTTTACTGGATATTCCATTTCGGGCAAGATGCTCACGTACTTCTTTTCCAGTGAGAACCGGGTTGGCATCTGAAACAACTTCTATTGGTGTTTTTCCTTCGTCCTCCCATAACAAATCCTGTTCAAAATATCCTACCTTGACCTGATCTGAGAATCGATATTTCCCTTCTTTTGGCTGAATTTGACCCATTAAGGTTTTTAGTAATGTAGACTTACCAATTCCATTGAATCCGGTAATAACTGCTTTCTTTCCTCCTTTCATACCAAAGGTAATGTGAGATAATACAGGGGTTTGATACCCCACTGCCAGATTGCTCACTGACAAGTGATCCCCATTTGTTATGGGCAACTCTGGGAAATGAAAGTTTGGTTTTATCTCTTTTAGATTCAAAGACTGCATTTTATCCATGCGGTCAAGCTGCTTTTGACGCCCTCTTGCCATTTTCGACTTCCGTCCTGCTATATTTTTACGGATAAATTCCTCTGTCTTTTTAATCTCCTTTTGCTGTGCTGTGTATTGTCTGATATAATCTTCCCTTAACAGCGTCTTCTTTCCTAAGAACTCAGAATAGGTGCCGTGATATTTTGTGATAATCCGATTGTCAATATCACAGATTCGGTTTGTGACTCGATTTAAGAACGTAAAATCATGAGACACCACCAAAAAAGCATGTTCCAATCCAGATAGATAATCTGACAACCAGGCAATATGCTCTTTGTCTAGAAAATTAGTTGGTTCATCAAGCAGCAATACATCTGGCTGTTCCAAAAGCAGCTTTGCAAGAATTACTTTTGCCCGCTGGCCGCCGCTTATTTGATCTATGGATCGTTCCAATCCGATGGCAGACAGACCTAATCCACTGGATACCTGCTGAATCCTGGTATCTATGGAATAAAATCCTTTTCTTTCTAGTTTCTCCTGATAACGAGCTGCCTGGCTTAAGGATTCCATACAACCGGAAGCTCCTCTTTCGTATAATTTAATCGTTTCTTCCTCTATCTTATAAAGATTAGAAAAAGCAGACTTTAAAAAGGCATTGATTGTGACATCTCTATTGATTTCGGCATACTGATCCAGATAACCAACCGTTATCTTTGGCTGCCATGATATTCGTCCCTGATCTGGTATAATCTGCTCTGTGCAAACCTTAATTAAGGTACTTTTTCCTGTTCCGTTCTGGCCTACAATTCCAATATGCTCCCCTTTGTTTAAAGATAATTCTGCATTTTTATATAGCAGATTATCACCAAAGGAATGTGTTAAGCCTTCAATTTCCAATAAACTCATAAAATCTATTTCCTTTCTTTTTTCAATTAAAAAAGGCAGAAGACAAAGATACAAAAAGTGTATCTGCCTTCTGCCTTTAGACCTGGTATGGCCTATGGTAATGCAAAAGGCTGGGGACAAAACATTGTCCTCAGCCTTTTCAAACGCAAATTTGCTCAAGGAAAACAAGCAATAAAAGTTGTGTCTAAGTCACCTCTTCCATTGCAATGTTTCCCGATGAAAACCTGTCGCGTTGATTTATACGCTATACTCTGCACAATGTTTCACCGGTATGGATTGTACAGAGTTAAGTATTCTAGTTAGTTGATTCGTTAAATGAAAGTTCATGCTGATCTCCTTATAAGGGTATTACCCTTCCTTAGAATCATACTACATCATAATTAGGCTGTCAAACTCAAACTTGTTTATATACCAAGCTCATTCATTTTCTCCATTACTTTAAGGAGATTTTTCTCCAGAGCCCTTTCCCCTTTTTCAGAGAAAATAAGCTCACTTACCATACGCCCATCACTCATAAACAAAACCCGTTCCGCTCTGGCTGCGACTCTGGGATCATGGGTTACCAGTAAAAGCGCCGTTCCTTCCCTGTTGATTCCAGAAAATAATTCCATAATATCCTGAGCAGTTTTAGAGTTGAGTGCTCCGGTAGGTTCATCTGCAAGAATGATCTTAGGCCCACTCATAAGCGCCCGGCAGATTCCTGCCCGCTGCAGTTGACCTCCAGACACTTGATTGATCTCCCGATCAGCAAGCTCGCCAATTCCCATTTTCTCCATGAGTTCTTCTGCTCGCTTTTTCAACCATTTGGCTTCCTTTCTATTATCTCTTAGAGAAGGGAGTAAAATGTTATCAATAATGTTTAAATTCTTTAGCAAGGTCGGTTGCTGAAACACAAATCCGATTTTTGTACGGCGAAGATCCGCCAGCTCATCTTCTGACATGTTAGATAGATTGGTTCCGTCAAAGGTAATGGTTCCGCTGTCTGCCGGGTCCATTCCGCTTAGGACAAAAAGCAACGTGGATTTACCGGAGCCAGAGGGGCCCATGACCGCGACAAATTCTCCTTCCCCAATATCCAAAGAAGCATGACTTAGTACTGTTTGTGATTCTCCGCCCTGGTCAAATACTTTAACAATTTCTTCTGCCTTGATCAGTTTTTTCATCTCTTACTCCTTTATATGTTGGGATATTTTAATGTTCTTTACTCCTGATGATCCAAAAAGGGCCGCCAGCAATACTGTACCTCCCATTAATAGCGGGGTAACCACATAAGCAGAAATAGGATCAATTACAAATTGGAAGGACGCAGCTCCAAAGGAAGCAATCAAGGCTCCTGCCAAAGTCTCTCCAAGTGTGTTTGCAAGAACCGTTCCCAGAATCACTCCGGCAGTGAGTATGAGTAGAAAACGGGCTAGATACTGAACCGAGATATCTTTAGAGGTATAGCCAACTGATTTCATAACTGCTATGGAATACCTCTCTTTTGCAAGAAGCATTTTAATCATCAACAAGGTGATTAAGAGAGTCATAAATAGAGCTGCGATCATTCCTACTACTGCAGCATTTCCTACGGAACGAATGGTTGGACCAAAAGTCTGCGTAATATATCCGTTAATGCCGGAAATCTTAGCAAAACCCAGACTCTTCCCATACTCCCCTACCTTTTTATCTACAGAAACACCTTGAGACAGTTTCACACAAATGGTATTCCACAATGTTTCTTTGCTATCATCTACAAAGGACGCTTTTGCCGTCTTGCCTCCGTTTGTGATGTCCGAGTATATCCCGCAGACCACTAACTGTGTTTCCAAGCCATGATCGGTAAGGGTTACTACATCTCCCACCTGCTTTTGCAATTCCTTTGCATTAAGAACGGAAAGTGCGATCTCTCCCGGGTTTTGTGGTTGCTTCCCGGTTACATATAATACGGGGAATACAGAGTGATCCCCAAGTTCAATTTTAATTGGCTCTACTTTGCCGCTTATGGTTCTGGCGGTAAAACGTTTGGTGGTCAGAACGGTAAATTGAGAAACGTCTTTGTCGCTTTTAAGCATTTGGACGGTTTCTTTTACCATTTGATCCTCATCTGAAGTATTTTGCATCCGGATGATAAGATCACTGCGTCCAATCCCCATATAAGTGCCAAATTCAGGGGAGGATATGGTGTGATGGAGATTGAAAGGAACTAGGATGATAAATGCAGAAACCACCACCACAGACAACATGGTTGCATAAAGCCTTTTCCGCTGAAATACCTCCTTTATTCCGAGAAAAACATTGGTATTTAAAAGCATGTTCTTACTTAACGTCAGACGGCTTGTACGTCTTTTAGTTTCCTCTATTCCTCCAAACCGGATTGCCTGGGCGGCTGATATCTTATGAAACTGCCGGAGCACATGATTCACATAAACTAGTATTAAGAGATAAATCAGCAAGATTCCAAGGATGGAAAGACTGACTGCAAGGATGTTATTTCCTCCGTCTCCTATGGTCTGGCGGATATTTTTTAGAGCTATTTTAGATAGTCCTAGGGATATCCCGCCTCCTATGATGCAACCAAAACCGCCGAGGGCTGTATATTTGCCAAGGTATAGTTTTTTAATATCCAAGGTTCGCAGCCCAATGGCTTTCATCACTCCGATTTCTCTTGCATCCTCCTCCATCTTTTCCAGAAGGGTAAAACGAATGCATAAAAAGGCAATGAGTACCACCAAAGCACTTACTAAGAGTATTACGGCGATCATTAGACCGTCGGATACTGCGTTCATCATCTTAAACAAAGGATAAGTCACCGTTGGCCCGTTGGCTTCCAGTCCTGCATTAATATATGCAGTCTCAAATGCTCCCAAATCTTCTAAATTCTTTAGCCGGAATTCAATGAGATATTCCATGCTCCCAAAGCTTCTCAACTCATTATAATCGTGTTCGCTAATTAGAAAACGCTTGGAAGAGGCCAATAGAGAATTCATCTGGGAATCTCTAAGAAAGCCTTTTACAGTAAATTGTTTCCCATGAATCACCGCTTGATCCCCAATTTGCGCGGTGCCATCCCTGCCATATGCAATGGGGACATAAAGTTCCCCATCAGATGGATGGATAACCGTTCCGTCAAGGGAAAGGAGGTAATCAAATAAGCTGCTTTGAGTGGAGAAACCATTGTCTTGTACGCTGCCAGACAGATTTTTGGCGCCAATGACGATTTCTGATCCCTCCACATTTAAAAATTCTAAAACCTGAAACTCTGCCACGCTTTCATTCTTCTTTGCAAAGCTTTCCAATCGGGATATGTCTGGCTGCCCAGCATTCATCTGTAAAAAATGAGGGGTCTTTGACTGAATCATAAGCCCATCAATTGCCCCAGTCAGATGAACGGTCAGCAAGGCTGCCAGAGAAACAAGGGCTGCTGCCGCTGCAATAAATACCAAAGTAATTATTGATACGGTACGGCTTTTTAAGATGTCATTCCGGATGATCCGTCTAAACATAGGTCACCTCCACTTTCTAGCGTTTGAACCGATTTCATGCGATACAACACAATAGAAACAATACACAAAATTCCACCAGCTATAAGAATTAAAAAGCCAGAGCCTCTGCCTTGTCCTGTTCCCAGTATGGTTCCAACGCTGCCAGATAATCCACCACCCTCTAAAAGCAAAGGGGTAAACACGTAATCTGCCAGCACTCCTGAGGTTGCATAAGCAAGGATATATCCTAGCTGGGAGATTAATCCCACCAGTCCCCATACCCTTCCCTGGAGTTCATTATTAATATTGGTCCGAAGCAGATAATCAATACTTGTATTGGCAAAAGGCAGCATAGAGAAAAATAAAACTCCTGCCAAAGTAATAAACGTAAGATTTTCCTTCATGCCAAACAGTGCCATAAACACACCGGAACCAAACAAAGAAACACACAATACTTTTACATAACCCCTTTTAATAGGCACGACTCCAAGTATAACGCTGCTCACTAACATTCCTGTTGCCATCAGAGCTTGAACCACTCCCAAGGTGGTGCTGTTTGAAAAGCTTAATATCATGGGGGAAGCAAGAGTCTGAATATAACCCAGACACAGAGTGATAAACGTTCCCATAAAGACCAGGGTCATAACACCTTTATTCTTTGATAAGGCCCAAAAACCCTCTTTAAAATCGGAAAGAAACGCTGTATTTTCAGTCTTTTTCTTGGATACCAATCCCTTTCGTACTACAAGGGTAGTTGCCAAAGTAACAAAAAAGGTGCAGATATCTATGGTAAGCAAAAGACTGATATCAAAGTATTTGAGTAAAAATCCTGCAATCACTGGAGAAATTAAATATTTGGCAGATCCTGCTGCCTGAGCTAACCCACTGGCCTTTGTATATTGGTCTCCAGTAAGCATATCCGTAATGGTTGCCCGATAAGCTGGCTCAAGTAAGGAGAAAAATATAGAACTAATGGTTACTCCAACATAGATCTGCCAGAGCTGTACATCTTTGCTTAACAAACAAAATAGAATAAACAACGGTCCCAGCGCAGAAAGTCCATCTCCCAAAATCATAATCAATCTGCGGTCATAACGGTCTGCCAGAACTCCTGCGGGAGCACCAAGAAGCAGAGTGGGAAGAAAGGAAAGGAGGGTCACCATAGCGACATGGGAAGCCATTCCGGTCTTCTGGTATACATAAACGCCAATTCCAAAGGCAGTTAGCCCACCTCCTATGGAGGAAATCAAATCTCCTACCCAGAGAAGTAGAAATTTTTGAAACGCTTTCTCTTTATGATTCATTTTTCTCATCCCTTTCAAATATCTGTTGTGTTAAGGAAAGAGTTCCTCTTTCCACGCCAAGCAGTCGCTCTGTGTGAAACACAAATGCTTTCACACGCTGAACTCTATCTTCGTCCGTAAGGTCAATCATATTGCCATCAAAAACAGTATTGGTATAGACGACTAGCATCTCAATGGCTTCATAGGGATAGGGTGTGGTGCATAACCCCTGTTCAATTCCTTCCTTAATTATTTCTGTTAGAATTGGTGTGAGACCATTTAAGATAGCCTTTTGCGCTTTAAAATGCATCAGTGCATTTTGTGGCTTATGAATGTGCTCTATAATCTCTTTGCCGCTGTCGTGATTCATATTAAGTGCCATCACGGTTTGGACAATCCGCTCATAAACCGGAATGCTTTTATCCCCGGCAATTTCCTTTGCTTTGGTTAAAAGGCCAGTACTGTACCGGTTAATAAGGGAATCCATAATGTCTTCCTTTGATTTAAAATGATAATATAACGTTCCTCTTGCAATTCCTACCGCCTCTAAAATATCATTGGTACTGGTACCATCAAATCCCTTTTGGGTAAACAGCATATCTGCTGCATCTAAAATCTCATTTTTGCGTTCTTCTGGATTTTTAATTGTTTTCATATTTTCTCTCTCCTGTTATAGACCGACTGTCTGTCTATAACTATCATATGCGATTATTTCTTCTCTGTCAATGGAGTATTCTGGTTTTTTTAGACGAATTCGTAGTATTAGTTGGAAACTTGTATTTGGGATGTATTATTGATATAATAGTAATCAGTCTGGCCATACTGGTATCAATAGTATGGTCTGATTCATAGTATGAACGAAATGGAGAAGAAACATGATACGAGAATTTAACAACAAAGACCTTGATGATGTTATGAAAATCTGGCTGGACACCAATACGAATGCTCATGATTTTATTCCAAAAAGCTATTGGCTAGATAACTACGAGGAAGTAAGACGCATGCTGCCAGATGCCGAGATTTTTATCTATGAGACCGATGAAACCATTCAAGGATTTATTGGACTTATGGACGATTATATTGCTGGAATTTTTATTGATTCCGAATGTCAGTCTCAGGGGATTGGGAAAGCGCTTTTAGATCAGGCAAAGAAAGTTCATTCTAATTTATCTTTGCAGGTATATAAAAATAATGAAGGAGCTGTCAGATTTTATATAAGGGAAGGATTTCGTGCAATACTAGAACAGATTGATGAAAATACTGATGAAACTGAATTGGTTATGACGTGGGTAAAACAATGATGAAATCCTATATTATAACGTAATAAACGGCGATTTTGAATGGAGTTCAAAATCGCCGTTTTGTATTAATTATGATTTCAACCGAACGGGATAACACACTTCTGTAACTAATTCATCCGGGTTTTGAGTCTGGGCCGGACTCACATGATAGATACAAAATAAAGAGCCGTTAAACTCATATCCGTTATCCTTGACCCAGTGAGCCACAGCCTGATTGACCTCTAGAATTTGATCATAGCTGCCTTTATAGATGGCAGATGCAATCTCAACTTCGGGCACTGTTTTAAACTTCACATGCTCCGTATCTTCAAACGTTCCTTTTACACTAACCTGTATCTCCACATCTACATCATTGTCTTTGAATCCTTCGTCATGAAATACGGCAAAGCATAAACAATTTGCTTCGTTTTGTAAGTTATAACCAGCGGTTTCTTTCATAAGCTGGTTCCATAATATCCCCTCCTGATTGTAGGCTGGAATTACATCTCTAACACTTGCTACATACCTCTGTGGAACCGTTTTTAATGTCACATTATAATTCATGGAAGTCTCATCCTTTCTCAGCCTTTCTATGGCTGTTTCAAGGAGCCTCACACGGCGGTTGGTCTCCAGCAGTTCCTGATGTACCTCTGACTGCTTGATTTCCAGAAATCTGGCCAATTCGTTTGGGTTGTTATAATTCCTGATAATATCCCCAATTACAGCTAGAGCAAACCCCATCTCCTTTAAGGAGGTGATCCGGGACGCCATAGGGAGTTGATCTTCTCCGTAATAGCGATACCCTGTTACCTGATCAATGTCTTGGGGCTTTAGCAGGCCGATTTCATCGTAATGACGCAACATCCGTATACTGATCCTTGCTAATTTTGAAAAGTCACCTATTTTTAGCATTTTTATTTCCTCACATATATGTGTTCTTGAGCTCAGTATCAGTATAAAGTATCTCACCGTGTGAGAGTCAACCATAAATTTATAATTATATGAATTGACTGAGAAGTCCCAGTTTGGTACTATACCATATCAATTGTTTATGCCCTCTTTTTGGTATCCGAACGTTTATAGACCATTCAGGATACTGCTTAATGATTTGAATTTGATCTCCGGATGCAAAGGCTAAAAAAGAAATATAGCAATCTTTGTTCATGGGGTGAGTGCTGGTAATGTACCAATCCCCTTCTATTTCCTCTACGTTTAGCTTTTCATGTTCCGCTGCTTTTTTTAATTCCAGGGAGATAAGTTTTTTGCCACAGCAGGAAACCTCTGCTCCTCCCGTACAAAGAGTTAAACTATTGCAGGATGGACATACGTAATATTTTGTGTTTTTCATATTTCCTCCATCGGATTCGTTGGGGGCTAAATCTCCTGCCAAAAGATTCTCCATATCTACCCCCAGAATCCCGGTAAGGTTTGGAATCAATGATATATCCGGCAGGCCCTGGCCTCTCTCCCACTTTGAGACCGTTTTGTCACTGATATTTAATTGATCCGCAAGCTGTTTCTGAGTCATATTCTTTTCCTGGCGTAGTGTGCGGATTACAGCTCCGATTTTACGGTTCTCCATGGTATTCTCCTTTGATTGTTTTTATATTTGCTCTTCGGTCTTCTTGGGCCTCCAATAGCGGGATCCATCGGGTATTCGGCATAACAGACCATGTTGGATCAGTTCTCGCCTTAACAGGAAAAAGTCACCAAAGGTATGCCAATTTTCACAGATTTCATTCACTTCTTTTTCTGTATAATCCCGGTCCATCATAAATTTATCAGCCAGATATTCTAACACTGCTGTTCTGGCTCCCTTTTTCTTCGGAAACTGATCAATCTTACCTGACTTATCCAGCATCCGACTGATATCAACTGTTTCAGCCATGGATCTCTTCCTCCTTTTGCTTCTCCTGCCATATCTCTAATAATACCATAATATCTTGATAAAATTCTTCCTCTGTTTGAGTTTCCTTCTTTTCAATGGATTCCACAATCTCAAACGAAAAGGCCTCCGTTCCATACCGATTCCAGAGTTCCCTCATGGTATTTTCCGGACAGGAATTCATGGATTTAGAAAAAACAAATCGGTTCTCGGCTCCTTTTAAATCAATGGTTCCCCGAACCCAGACTGTACCGTCTTCCAGACATTTTATAAGGTATACCCCTCCCGTAAGAGTTCGATTTTTATACTGTTCTTTTAAAGATTTTTTAGAAAGCTTGTCCATTTAGTTTCACCATCCTTTCCATTTGCCATGCAATAATACCATTGTAACTGAAAACTTACAGGGATTCAATCCACGCTTCGTAGAGTTAAAAAGCAGTCCGGCTTCTTTCCATACCGGACTGCTTCTTAGATTTTGTTATCTAAAATACTGAGGAAATTGTTTTACGATTCCGTCTGTCATAATGTCTGCCATTTCCATGGACTGACTCTCAATATCTGTAAAAGTAGTTACTGCATCATCAAAATTACCTGCAAGCATTTCATTGATTGCATTCTTAATCATATCCAAATAGTCACGAAGCATATTCTGCCAGCTTTCCTGAGACCAGTTGGAATTAATTCCGCTTAAGAAAGAAGCCATCTGATCTGCATTGGCATACCAGCGCCGTTCTGCATCAGCGGCAGCATTTGCATCAGAATTCATAAGTGCACTAACAAGCTCGTTAGCCATGGTCAAATGATTTGTTAAAAGCTCTGCGAATGCAGCAGCATCTTCATCTCCATACAAGGTTTGGAGCGCTGTTTGAAAATCCTTTGGACTCTGCATAAGGCGTGCATTTGCAATTCCGGTATCTGGCAGATCAAAGATCATACTCTGAATGGCCATCTTTAACCAGTATGCATTTTGAATCCATAAAAGACGAAGATAATTATTCAGATTCTGCTCCGCCTTGCTGACCCACATTACCATAGGAGGCTGTGGTTGAGGTGTTGGCTGAGGCGCTGGCGTAGGTGCTGGCTGAGGCGTTGGCTGAGGCATTGGCTGAGGCATTGGCCGGGGTGTTGGCTGTGGCATCGGCTGTGGCGTCGGCTGTGGCGTCGGCTGTGGCATTGGCTGTGGTGTCGGCTGTGGCATTGGCCTCGGCGTCGGCTGTGGCATTGGCTGCGGCGTCGGCTGAGGCATTGGCTGTGGCGTCGGCTGTGGCATTGGCTGTGGAATTGGCTGTGGCATTGGCTGTGGACATGTATTTACCCGACCAGCAGGTACGCAAATCACCTGGCCAACAAATAGAGTGTTAGGATTAACTCCAGGGTTTGCAGTCATAAGTGCTTCAACAGTGGTATTAAAACGTTGAGAAAGCAGCCAAAATGTATCGCCCGCCTGTATCACATAAGAATGATGTCCTTCTGGGCAACCAGGAAGCTGATTGCCTTCCATCATTTCATCATAATATCCTTCCTGCATGCGAGGCCATGATGGGAAGTTACGGAATCTGTATCCGGCAGGAATCCAGATAACCTGGCCATCCACCAAATTGTTGGGGTTAATTCCTGGATTAATTGCCATAATTGTTTCTACCGTTGTACAGTAAGTCTGGGAAAGCTTCCAGAGACTGTCTCCTGGCTGAATGGTATAGGCCCGCAATCCTACCGGACAGTTGCTAGGAGGCTGTGGTTGCGGTGGCTGTGGTGCGGGCGGCTGTGGCCTTCTTCCACGTGGAATACAGATGGTTTGACCAACCCTTAAATTACCTGGCATCAAACCGCGGTTTGCATACATAATGGCATCAACCGTTGTATTATAGCGTCTTGAAATCAGCCATAGGGTATCACCCGCTTGAATGGTATATGAAGCCATTCCGTCTGGACAAGGAGTCATAATTTGATTGCCTTTCAATTAAACAATTTGTCTTATGTTATGTTTGAAAAACCAGAATATTACCACTCTGGCCTATGAAAATTATTTTTTTTTAATTGGACGAACTTATTTTAACAAATGAGTCCATAGATGCCAACAATTTTCACTCTCTACCAAATCATTTAATATAATATCGTATTGGTACATGCAGAAAAATTCTTCATTTGGGTGGAGTTTGTCCACCCTTAAATAAAGGAGGGGTGAATCGTGACAACAGAGATTGCAAGACAGATATTCAAGCAAATTCCCATGGGCTGCGCCTATTTTAACATAGTGACAGATAACCTTACAAAGCGATCGGAGTATATTTTAGAAGATGCCAATGACACTTTTTATCAGTACCTGGGCCTGGATTTGGAAATGGATATCCATACAAATGGATTGCAGCTTCCTGATTCCCTTTCAGATAACCCCAATTGGCTCACTTTTTTAACTACATTAAATCAATGGGATTATAACATGCCTCTTATTACTTCCATTGAGCATAAGACCTATCAAATAACCGGCTCCCAGCCAGATAACACCAGTCTGTTTCTAATTATGGACGATATTACTAATGCCCTACCACAGACCAAACATGAAAATAAAATGATTGAACTATTATCCCGCTATAGTGAGGTTTTTTTTGAAAACACCCAGGATGGACTGTTTCTATTGGAATTTGATGGTGGCATATTTCGTTATTTAAAAAGCAATAAGGCACATGAAGAAATGACTGGTGTATCCTCCTTACTATTAAAAGGAAAGACCCCCGTAGAAGTTTTAGGAGAAAAAGATGGAGGATTTCTAGAAGATAGCTATCAAACATGCATCAGCTCTGGGAAAAGTATGATGTACGAAGAAACTACTTATGTAAAAGGAATACAAAAAAGCTGGCTGGTACGCTTAACGCCTATTAAAAATCAAGATAAGATAACTTATTTGTTTGGATCCCGGATCGATATAACGGAGCTTAAGGACTTAAAAAACGATAAAGAAAAACTATTAAAGAACTTAAATTCCATGTTCACGGAACACTCCGCTGTGATGCTAATCACAGATATGAAAACAGGCAAGATACTAGATGCTAACCCACCAGCTTGCCTATTTTACGGCTATACAAAAGATGAACTCCTATCGTTAACCCTGGAAGACATAAACGAGATGCGCCAAGATGCCATCTGCAAGGAGCATCGATATTTTCTTTACTGCCACCGGTTAAAAAGCGGTGAGACAAAGATGGTGGATGTATACTCCTGCCCCATTACTTATGAAGGAAAACCTCAGCTATTTTCCATTATATTTGATGTTTCTGATAGGGAAAAATTCAGAGATGATTTATATTTGGAGAAGGTATTGTTAAAGGTTACATTAAATTCAATTGGGGATGGTGTGGTCACTACCAACATGGAAGGAAAAATTACCTATCTGAATCAAATGGCACAAAATATTTCCGGTTGGAATCAGGAAGAGGCTTATCTAAAACCCTTTGAAGAGATCTTTGATTTAAGAAATGCAGCCAACGGCAAAATCATTTCTAACCCCATAAAAAAGGTGCTAAAAACAGGAAAAACCATTGAACTTGCAGATAATACAGTTCTTCTAAACAAACAAGGGGATTTGATTCCCATTGCAGACAGCGCAGCTTCCATACGAGATGATACCGGGCATGGATACGGCGTTGTTATGGTTTTTCGAGATGTGACTCAGACCAAAAAGCAACAGCAACGAATCTTATATCTAAGCTATCACGATCCTTTAACTGAGATCTACAACCGCAGATTTCAGGAAGAGAAAATGGTGAAACTAAATAAAGAATCCATGCTCCCACTTACGATTATCATGGGAGATGTAAATGGGTTAAAGGTTATCAATGATGTCTTTGGTCATAAAACTGGAGACCGGCTCTTAAAAGAAGTCGCAAAAATCATGCAGTTTACCATTAAGAAAAAGGGAATTGCAGCCAGGTGGGGTGGAGACGAATTTCTGATTCTGATGCCTAAAACTAATGTGGAAGAAGCACAGGATATGATTCAAACCTTAGAAAAGTCCTTTGAAACAAATAACTTCCTCCCCTTACAGATCAGCGTTTCCCTGGGGTTTGATGTCAGACAGAGTATGAATGAACCAATGCACCAATCTCTTCAAAAAGCAGAAGAACAGATGTATCACAAAAAGCTGCTGGCGGGGCAAAGCTACAGAAACAGTATTATTAACACCCTTCTTGCAACACTTTATGAAAAGAGCATGGAAACAGAGGAACATGCCTTAAGATTGGAAACCTATTGCATCGCCATCGCAGAAAAAATGGGGCTTGCACCGGAAGAAAAGAATGAATTATCTCTTCTTGCCATGCTCCACGACATTGGCAAGGTGGGAATCAATATGGCGATTTTAAAAAAAACAGGTCCATTAAATGAGGAAGAATGGAAAGAGATGAGGCGTCATCCAGAAATCGGTTACCGCATTGCTCAAAATACCCCGGAGCTTTCTACCGTAGCAGAATACATTCTCTCCCATCATGAACGGTGGGATGGATCTGGCTATCCCAGAGGCCTAAAAGGAACTGACATCCCCCTCTTATGCCGTATTCTTGCAGTTGCTGACAGCTACGATGCCATGACCAATAACCGTGCTTACCGAAAAGCTATGGACTGTCAGATTGCTATGGAGGAAATCAAACAATGCCAAGGCACACAGTTTGATCCTCAGATTGTAGAGATATTTTTAGGACTTAATCAGATTTTTTGAAAAAACTATTGACTTATCCATTTTAATTGAGTACAATACAATTGTATTAAACATTAAGAAATGGAGAGGTGCTAACAATGAATCTTTATGATATTACAGTCATGGACATGAAACAAAACCCTGTATCCCTTTCAGATTATAAAGGGAAAGTTCTGCTTATCGTCAATACTGCTACGGGATGCGGTTTTACCCCTCAATACGAAGGATTAGAAGCATTATACGGAAAATATAAAGAACAGGGCTTTGAGATTCTTGATTTTCCATGCAACCAGTTTGGCAATCAGGCGCCTGGAAGCGAGGACGAAATTCATGAATTTTGCCAACTGACATACAAAGTTTCATTTCCTCAATTTGCTAAAATCGAGGTAAACGGTGCCAATGAATCACCCTTGTATACGTATTTAAAATCTCGTCAGTCCGGTGTTCTTGGGTCAAAGATTAAGTGGAATTTTACGAAGTTTCTGGTAGATGAAAACGGTACTGTTTTAAAACGGTACGCTCCTACTGATAAACCAGAAAAAATAGAAAAAGATATTGCTGCTCTTTTATAAAGAGTTACAGATAAAAAGAAGCCAAAGAAAGGAAGTATTCACATGAAAATTAAAGCAGTCAGATTATATGAGGGTGGTTTTATGACACAACCATTTGCCATGGGGGGAGGCGTGAGTGAGCCAATATTTGACTCATCAAAAACTTATCCATCAAGCCTGCAAAATTATGTCATTGACACAGGAAGTGAGGTCATTCTTGTTGATACTGGTATTCCAAAAGAAGCTCCTGACGCTCCACCAAAAGAAGGCCAGAAGATTTATCAGGGAATGCGGATCCATGATTATCTAACCGCCTTAAAAGAACTTGGCTATCGCCCAGAACAGGTTACAAAAATCCTATTGACTCACAAGCATCCAGATCACTCCGGAGAATTAAGAAGCTTTCCAAATGCGAAAATCTATTTATCCGGAGCAGAAGCCGATGCGCTTAAACTAGAGGGAGACAATATCATTCGAGTTTCCTACCAGGACGGCCCTTACCATAACTTTGAAGCCAGTGAAAAGATTTGCGAAGGTGTCTATTTTCTTCCAGCTCCAGGTCATACAAAGGGCAACAGCATCGTGATTGTGGAATCAGATGACCTTTTCTATCTGATTCACGGTGATATTACTTATACGGATGCTGCTCTAATCGAAGATCGGTTATCGATTGTCTTTGAAGACCTGGAAGCTGCCAAAGAGACTCTTTTAAAAGCTCGTGCTTTTATTAAGGAAAATCCAACAGTATATCTATCCACTCATACTCCAGAAAGCCTTAAGAATCTGGAAGAAAAAAGGATTATGAAATTATAATTTAGGCTGCCCCTACTCTTTTAACCGGAACTTATTAACTTCCTGTTTTAAGATCTGGGCCTGAGCCGCAAGCTCCTCACTGGATGCAGAGCTTTCCTCGGCTGTCGCAGCATTGGTCTGAACTACGGAAGAGACCTGTGACAGCCCCTGATTGATCTGTTCAATGGCAGCCGCCTGTTCTGTGGAGGAAGCCTCAATTTCATGAATTGCATCCCCTACCATTGAAGCCTTTTGTGATACTTCTATCAAAAGGTTTCTTGTGATATCTGCAAGTCTTCCTCCTTCTCCCACTGTCTCCACAGATTTGTGAATGAGATCTGCTGTCTGCTTGGCAGCCTCTGCTGACCTGGCTGCCAGAGTGCGGACTTCATCTGCCACCACTGCGAATCCCTTGCCTGCATCTCCTGCTCTTGCCGCCTCAACCGCTGCATTAAGAGCCAAAATGTTTGTTTGGAACGCAATATCCTCCACAAGCTTTGTTATTTTTGATATTTCATGGGAGGAAGCTCCTATTTCCACCATAGCAGCGTTTAAGCTTTGCATATATTCATTGCTTTCTGCCACTCCCTGTCCTGCCTGCTCTACATACTTGGAGGCATTTAAAACGTTTGCTGCATTTTCTTCTGCCTTCATTGATACGTTGCTGATGGATGCATTCAGTTCTTCTACGGTAGCCGCCTGTTCCGTTGCTCCGGAGGATAAAGCCTGGGCTGCATCGGAAACCTGCTCCGCACCAGAATTCACTTCTGAAGATACGGTACGGATGGCAAGCATGGTTTGATTTAAATCCTTTTGAATCCTCACAAGTGCCAAGCCCATCACATCTTCTTCTGACCGCAAAGGAATTTCTTTTGTGAAATCACCGTTACTAATAATATCTGCAACTCTTACCTGCTTTTTAATTCCTTCCAGCATGCTTACAAATGCCTTAGCTAGCTGACCTGTCTCATCTTTTGAATCCATATTACTTAAATCTACCTCCACACGGCCAAGAGCAATTTGTTTTGCTGCATCCACAACACGGCCAATGGGCGTGCTGATTCCCTGAGAGATACGAATGCCAAGAAATACTGCCGCTGCAGCACCAAGTGCAACAAAGAGAATTAATAAGAGAATCAGAGCCATTGCCAGAGAGGAATTGTTATCACTTGTGCGATCGGCTTCTATCATACGGTCATCAACCAATTTATCTATATTGTTCATTAAGGCACTGGTTTTATCTACACTACTTTCAATGGTCTTTAATGCCTCATCCGCCTTGTTTTCCTTTGCCAGAGAAATCACTTGGCGGACCAGCGGAATATATTCCTCTGCAAACTTGGTTTCCGTTTCATTTAGAAGAACAATGGAGTCAGGATCGGTAATAGAGAGACGATACTGTTCCATTTTTTTTGTATACTCTACAGCGTTCTCCTCACAAGCCTTTTCAAGATCTGAGATTTTACTTGTATTTCCTGCATTTAATACTGCATCTCTTACCCCAATTCGTATCTTAGTAAGTGCATCAATGGCATGAATCAGATCATCGATGGGCGCTGTTTGTTTTTCGTATAAGTAGTTGCTGGCCTGAGAGACTTTCGTCAGGCCAAAGGTTCCTACTCCACCAATCATAATCATAAGAAATACCATACTAAAAAAACCAGTTAATAGCTTTTTCGTAATACTGAAATCCTTAAACTTTTTCATACTTCTTCCTCCTCATTTGTTTGCCAAACAGCTACTTCTTTTGCAAAAACCATTATCATTTTCAACAAAATGGTTATAATATAGTTGACAACCATTGTTTTTGCAGAGTCGCAGTTTATCCAAAACTGCGTATCACCTTATTTTTTCTTGTATTTTAAGGCCTTTTCCTTTAAAATACGAAAAAACTGACGGTGAATCAAACGACCTTCATCTGTGTGACATGCATGAGATTTAACTTTTCTATGGCTGCTTTCTTATGCTCCATGAGAGAATGAGCATAGATATTTAAAGTAATCGTTACATTGGAATGTCCTAAAATTTCGCTTAGAGTCTTAATGTCCACTCCAACTTCCAGCGCTCTGGTCGCAAAGGTATGCCTTATGGCATGAAATTTTCTGTCCTTTATCCCGGCTTCTTTTAAAATTCTTTTATATAACTTTTGATAAACCCGTGGCTCAAAGGGCTTTGGTTTTTGTGAGAGAATATAATTTTCCTCATATTTATAACCTGGGTTTTGTTGTTTGACCAGCTCTAAAAGAAATTCTGGTAACGGAATCTTTCTTGAAGAATTTTTACTTTTAGGAGTTCCTACATGAAGCTCCGTCTTGCTTCCATTTGAATTAAAATTCCGAATGCGGGATACTGTATTGGCAATGGACATAGTACCAGCTTCCAGGTCAAAATCCTTCCAACGAAGAGCACAAAGCTCACCAAGCCGAATGCCAGTATAGAAACATAAAATAATACCCATTGCCCTTCTATCTTTAGACAAAAACGCAGCCTGCTCCAGGGTTCTTTGCTCCTTTCTGGTAAAAACACTGACTTCTTTATAAGTTTTCCCCGTAGGCAATACGGCCGCTTCTAACAGCCCTGATTTGCCTGGATAATCCTTATAGATTTCTCTGATGGACATTTTAAAGATTGAGATTATTTTTCTTTTGTATGCCTGAGATATGGAATTGTTATCTGATAAGGCTTTTACAAATCCACAAACATGGGACTGTGACAAGGTCTGGTTCTCTAAAGAGCTTAGATAAGGAATCACGTATCCATTGATACAATGATAATAACTTTCATAGGTTGATGGTTTTACTCGGCCGAAAACAGTTTCTGTTAACCAACTCTGAAACACATCTATGGTATTTGGAGGAGTCAAAATGGTGAGTTTTTTCTCAGCCTCGCCTTCCTGCCAGGCCATTTTCATCTTTGCCCTCACTTCACGGTAAGTACCAGCATAAAAATAACGGTATTTGCCATCAAGTTTTAGATACCTTCCCTCCCACCTGCCATCTTTTCTTTTGTAAATATTTTCTCCTTTGCGCGACATTGCATTTAACTCCTTTCGATATGACGATAATTGTGACGGCGGATTTTTCATTTTACACCGTAAATAACTACTACATTTAGGGATATTGGCCTAAATTAGCTTAGAACAACTTTTTTTTCCTCGTGTTGACAAACAATATCTGTCGATATATAATGAAAATTGTCTGAATATGTCTAACGAAAGAGTCTCGGTTTTGGATAAACTGCGATCCTAAAATGCCCGTTCCATTGTTGTAATGGAACGGGCATTTTGCGAATTCTGACTCTGTCGTTTGCATTGCATACTATACCTAAATTGTCTTGTATTAAAATAGTATACTTACAACATGATATTTAATCAATATATGGTTTGTTAAGAATTGTTTATCAAACAACAATATTTCCAAAATAAAGCCCTAAGGAGCTTGCCCATTTGATTGGAGCCACCTTTTGATTTGGGTAAAAACAATATAAGTAATCTCCTTTTCTATAGGAGGACATACAAGCCGCACCAAATCTCCTTTCTTCTAATAACATGATAGTAAGAAAGGAGGCGCTTATCTATGAACATTTGCAATTTCAATGGTCTGACCGGCCGGGTGGTAACACCAGACGACCCTTTCTACCATGAGTTAAGACAAGTTTACAACAGAGCTGTCAATAAATTCCCTCTCGCTATCGTTTTTTGTCAGAATGAGACAGATGTCAGCAATGCCGTATTATGGTCCAGATCTCACCATGTTTCCCTGCGCATCCGAAGCGGAGGACATAATTATGAAGGCTACTCCACAGGAAATGATATTCTTGATATTGATCTGAGTGAATTAAACCAGATTGCCATAGATGAATCTTCTCGTCAGTTTACAGCTCAGGGCGGGGTTACCAACAAGCAGGTATATGAAACGGTTTCCTCTCTGGGATACCCCTTTCCTGGAGGTACCTGCCCCACAGTGGGGGTCAGTGGTTATGCTCTTGGAGGAGGCTGGGGACTCTCCTGCCGGTACCTTGGGCTTGGCTGTGATAATTTAATCCGTTTGCGGCTTGTTAATTACGAAGGGAATATTCTAACCGTTAGTGATGAAGAAAATCAGGATTTGTTCTGGGCACTCCGAGGAGGAGGGGGAGGGAATTTTGGTGTTGTTACCTCAATGACCTTCCGGCTACCACCTAAGATTGATCAAGTCACCTTAATTGATATCCGTTATTCCAATGCTGACCAGGAAAAGCAATCCTTATTTATACAGACATGGCAGGATTGGCTAAGGGATGCGGACATAAGAGTTACTATGGTTTCAAGAATTTTTAACTCACTAGAGGAGGGCTTGGGAATCATAGCAAGAGGTATTTTTTATGGTCCACCAGAAGTTGCCCTAGGTATCATTAGACCACTTTTGGGGCTGGGTGGAGTTAGATACAGCCTGAAAGCTGTTACTTTTTTAGAAGCAGTTACAATCATCGGTGAATTTTATCCCCCCTATGAGTCCTTTCAGTCCACCAGCCGATTTGTGCTACAAGACTTTAATGAATGTGAAAGCTACCAATTGGCGCAACTCATTGCAGACCGACCCAGTGGTTCTATCTATGCAGCCCTCTCCTTTTATGCATTAGGAGGCAGAGTTTCTGAGACGGCTCCTGAGTCCACAGCCTTTTACTACCGGAATGCACACTATATTACCTGGCTTAATACGGTATTCGAAAGCTGTAAGTGTGAAAATTCATCCTGGATTAATGAGCGCTTTTGTTATTTAAAATCTATCACAGAGGGCTCTTATGTAAATTTCCCATACGGCTCTCTTCCATGCTATTTGAATGAATATTACGGCAACAACGTTTACCGCTTAAAAGAAGTAAAAGAAATTTATGATCCTTGTAATGTTTTTACATTTCCTCAGGGAATTGTAAAGAAATCAATTAAATCAACCTATTAACCGTTCCCATTGCCTCGTGTAAAGAAAACCTTTACACGAGGCCTTTCTGTGACAGAACACTTAAGATGACCGATGCGATTCTTTGGTTACATATTTTTACAAAATATGACAGTTTTTTCACTAATTTGATTGAGTTTTCTCACTTTATCATCTATAATCATAATTACAATTTTTGACTGATATGGAAACTTCTCAAAGCCTCATTATTTGTTTACATATGGATGCATTTCTGGCCCAGAAAAGCGCTTGGACAAATGGGAAATCCGCCTTAATTAAGAAATAATCAGTCAAAAAACTATCAGGAGGATTACTTATGAAGAATTTTAACGACTACAGTATTTCAAAAAAGCTAAGCACTGGATTTATAGCCGTAGCCGCAATCATGCTGGTGGTAGGTCTCGTGGGCCTTGGAAGCATGCTCCGTATCAATTCATCGGATACCTACATGTACAAAGAAAAAACTGCACCCCTGGATGACATGTTCAGTGCAGTACAAAGCTTATATCAAATCCGTTCTGATGCCAAGGATTTGATTATTAACTCCGGTAATACTCAGATGGTTGGAGAACTGGAGCAAAGTTACGTAAAGAACAAAGAGATATTCCTTACCAGCTCAGAGATCTACAAAAAATCCATTCCTTCTTCCTCTCAAGAATCCATTCAGTTATACGAAGAAGCAATGAAACTTTTTAAAGATTCTTATGATCCCGCTATTTTAGCATCCATTGAGGCGGCAAAGTCAGGGAATAAGTCAACCGTTGTATCCTCCTTATCCGATCAGAGTGAAGAAATCCAGACAGTCTATAACAACTTTGATAAACTAATTGATATCCGCATGTTAGAAGCTAAGGAAATCAGCGACACCAATGAGACCATTGCTGTTGTTGCCACCATTACTTTAATTATTATTATCGCTGCTGGTGTTGTGTCTGCCCTGCTCTTGGGTAAAAAGATAGCACTTATGATCAGCCTTCCTATTGGTAAGGTCGTAGATGCTGCTACCTTAATCTCACAAGGTCATCTTGATGTGGACCTCACCGATATTACTTCAAAGGACGAGACAGGACAACTAGCTTCTGCCTTTACTGAGATGATAGGTGGTATCCGGGAGCAGGCTTTTGCTGCAATCAACATAAGCAACGGAGACTTTACACAAAACGTTCCTCTCCGTTCAGAAAAAGATACTATGGGACTTGCTCTTTTAAAGATTGAAAATGAATTAAACCAGTCTCTCCTTTCCATCCAGACCGCTGCCAATCAGGTTAACACAGGAGCAGAACAGGTATCGTCTGCCGCACAGTCCCTTGCCTCTGGAACAACAGAGCAGGCTGCAACCATTGAAGAGCTGAATGCTGCTATCTCTAACGTGACACAGCAAGCAGAAAGCAACGCAGAAAACGTACAAAAAGCAACCGTTTATGTAGGAGAAGCGGATGCCGGTGTAATTGAAAGCAACGCGCATATGCAGAAACTAAATCTATCTATGAAGGAAATATCTGCTTCTTCCGATAAGATTTCAAGCATTACAAAGGTAATTGAAGACATTGCTTTCCAGACTAATATCCTGGCATTGAATGCAGCCGTTGAATCCGCTCGTGCAGGTACTGCAGGAAAGGGATTTGCCGTAGTTGCTGATGAAGTCCGCAACCTTGCAGCCAAATCCGCTGCTGCAGCAAAACAAACAGCCGAACTCATCAGTCATTCTGCTGCATCTGTTTCAGAAGGTGAAAAGCTTGCCTTAGAAGCTGCTAGCATTCTTTTGGAAGTAGGGAAAAAGGCAAAGCTTGCAGAGCAGTCCATCAATGAAATTGACAGCGCCTCCTCCGCTCAGGTACTTGCCATTGAAGAGATTAACCAAGGACTTGCACAGGTTTCAGCAGTGGTTCAAAGCAACGCTGCTACTGCAGAAGAAAGCTCTGCTTCCAGTGAAGAGCTTGCAGCCCAGGCTCAGATGCTGAAAGAAGAAGTGGAACGTTTTAAACTGAAAGAAGGAACAGAGAACCATTATCCGATTAAAGAAGAGACTACTTCCATTGATACTACATATGATTATAATTATGAGCCTGCTTATACTCCAGCAGATCTTGGTAGTAAATACTAATAGGAAAGACTCAGGAAAACCTTTTAAGGGCTTCCTGAGTCTTTTTTATTTCTCTGGATTCCGGCTGGAATTGCCTAGAATCTTATATAGCAGATGATATAGCTGTTTTGACTCCTCTCTATCAAGAGGAACACATTGGGAGATCTTTTCCGGAATCAATACCGCCTGTTCCTTAAGTTCTTCTCCTTGCTGAGACAGTGTGACTATCACACTACGTTCATCGGCCTTATCCCGGCTTCGGCTTAAAAGACCAGAGGTTTCCATCTTTTTTAACAGGGGAGTTAAGGTACCGCTGTCCAGATAAAGAATCTCGCCAAGCTGTTTCACGGTAAGCTGCTTTCTCTCCCATAGTACCATCATAGCGATATACTGAGTGTAGGTGAGGCCAATCTCATCAAGAAAGGGCTTATACAGCCGAACAATCTCACGGGAACAGGCATATAAAGGAAAGCATAGCTGGTTGTCTAACTTCAATTTATCATAGTTCATTACGATTCTCCGTTCTCCCACTGTCAAAAAACTAAATTTATGATAGCAAATCGTTGATGCTTTCTTCAACAAGCTTCATATCTGCAGTAGGTTCAAATCTTTTTATTACGTTACCATTCTGATCAATCAGAAATTTTGTAAAATTCCATTTAATATCTGGTTCATTCTTGTAATTTGGATTGCTTTCACCAAACATCTTTTCCAGAATAGGGGTTAAGTTATGACCTGCATCAAACCCCTCAAAATCTTTTTCTTTTACAAGATACTGATAAAGCGGAATGGCATTCTCTCCATTCACATCAATCTTTGAAAACTGAGGGAAGGTAACTCCAAAACGTCCGGTGCAAAAGGAATGAATCTCATCGTTGTCTCCAGGCGCCTGGTTGCCAAACTGGTTGCAAGGGAAATCAAGAATTTCAAGACCTTTATCCGCATATTTTGAATAAATCTCCTGAAGATCCGTATACTGAGGAGTAAAACCACATTCAGTAGCCGTATTGGTAATCAATAATACTTTGCCTTCATAATCAGATAAGCTCTTCTCTTCACCATTCATTGTTTTTACTTTGAAATCATAAACAGACATGTCATATACCTCCTTAATATATTATATCAAATTGTATTTGTTAAAATCATCTTTATTATAAGTGAAATTAGCTACCTTGTCAATGGTAATGCCAAATTAAATTTTACTAAATCAAATATCAATAAAAAAGATTGACTCCCGCTCCATCTGGTGTTATATTTGTATGTACAAACAAGTGAGGTGATGAATTGAACAAAGATTTTAGTACCGAAGAGCATGTCTGCAACATGAATAATTGTTTGTTTTTTTCTACTGCTAAATTATCAAGAGTTTTTGGGAAAATCGCAGACGAAGCCTTTTTAAAAACAGGACTTTCCCCAAGTCATGCGATCCTTCTTTATCTGGTAAACCAAAGTGGTGGCATGATGCAAAAAGAATTAGGGGAGGCGCTTCATCTGACTCCATCTACCATTACCCGGTTAGTTGAAAAGTTGGAACGAAGAAATCTTCTTACCAAAAAAACAGAAGGCAAGCAGGCATATTTAAATACTACCCCACAGGGGCTTGTATTACAAAAGGACATTATTGATTCGTGGGAACAACTCTATCAACAATACGATGGAATCCTTACGAAAGAAGAAACCGCTCAATTTATTGCACTTAATGTAAAGCTTTTAACACATATGGAAAAAGAATAGGAGGTTTTAATTTGAAGGAAATATTTAACCGCAGAAGCATTCGTAAATTTACAAGCCAGACGGTAGAACCAGAGAAAATCGATAAAATAGTAAGAGCCGCTATGCAGGCCCCTTCCGCAATCAATGAGCAGCCATGGGAATTCATTGTGGTTCAGGATAAAGAGCAGCTTTCAAAGCTTTCTCTCACCTCTCCTTATGCAAAGCCTGCCGCAGAGTCTTCTGTTACCATAGTTGTTCTCGGAAATGAGAAGGAATTAAAGGTTGCCGCAGGACTTGATGAGGATCTTGGAGCAGCAACGCAAAACATACTCTTAGAATCCGTTCATCTGGGACTTGGAGCTGTATGGCTGGGAGTCGCCACCTCTGATGAAGTAAAAGAGAATGTACGAAAATTCTTTGATCTCCCAGATCACATCAAGCCATACTCCATGGTAGCCATAGGCTATCCAGATGGACAGGAGAACAAATTTGTAGATCGTTACAAAGCAGAGAGAATTCACAACAATATTTGGTAAACAAAGGAGAAAGACATGATACAGATCATTGCAAACAATTATATCAAAGCTGACAAGGTAGAGGAATTTTTAAAATTGGCCGTAGGCCTAGTGGAAGAAACAAGAGCAAAGGATGCTGGGTGCATTCGTTATGAACTGGTTCAGGATATGAAGAATCCTCAAATTATTACCATGCTGGAAGAATGGGAAGATCAGGAATCCTTAAAAAGCCATATGAATTCACCTCATTTTATAAAGATCACCGGTGCTACCGCTGACTTTGCAGAAAAAGCTGCCGAAGTCCACGTATGCAAAAAGATTATATAAGATTTTAATTACAAACTTCTAACTAATGGGTCGTTAAATGGAGGTAAGTTAATTTGAATATATTAATAGTCACAGGTAGTCCTAGAAGAAATG
The DNA here is from genome assembly GCA_963528005.1 of uncultured Eubacteriales bacterium. GTDB lineage: Bacteria > Bacillota > Clostridia > Lachnospirales > Lachnospiraceae > Lacrimispora. The sequence continues at coordinate 136,233 of CAURSM010000004.1, read as the reverse complement.
GTAATACAGAGATCATGGCTGATGCTTTTGCACAGTCCGCAAAAACAGCTGGTCATGACGTTACAATAAAAAACCTGAGCACATTAAAGGTAGGCCCATGTCTGGGCTGTCAATACTGCTTTACTCATGATGGAGTCTGCGTTCAACAAGATGATATGAACTCTATATTAAGTGATTTGGCTGAGACTGATATGCTGGTTTTAGCCTCTCCCATTTATTGGTTTGATGTTTCCGCACAGACAAAAGCTTTTGTAGATCGTATGTATGCTTTTGCAAAAAAAGGCTTCCGCATTAAATCTATCGCCATGCTTTTAAACTCCGGTGCTCCCAACGTTTACGATGCTGCAGAAGCCCAGCTAAAAGCCATCTGCTCTTATCTGAAATGGGAAAACAAAGGAGTGATTAAAATCCCCCAAATGATAGAGAAAGGGAGCATGAGCACCTCTGATAAACTAGAATCAGTAAGGGATTTTGCAGCCAGCCTCTCTTAAAATGAAATACATAAAATGCATAAAATATCATATAGGAAAAGGGTGCTCCGCTTCGGATCACCCTTTTCCTACGTTATCTTTAAAGCTCAAGGCCTCTTAATTTAATATAATCCTTAATAAGCTTCGCAGTCTGTTCCAAGTCGATCTTACTGGTATTAATAATCAGGTCGTAATTATCCCAGTCATCCCAACTCTCACCGGTATAGTAGCGATAATATTCTTTTCTCTCCCGGTTGATCTTCTTGACACGCTTGGTGGCTTCTTTTTCATCAATCTTATCCACGTCCATGGTTCTGCTCACAAGAGTCGGTGTATCTGCATAAACAAAGATCTTAACCAGTCCTGGAACAGTCACGTCTTCACGGCTTAAAATGTAATCTGCACATCTGCCTGCGATGATGCAGGATTCTTCCTCTGCAAGCTCTCGAATCACCTGGGACTGGAAACGGAATAAGTTTTCCGGCTTCACAATGTCTGAATCCATAGATGGTTTGCCTAACTGAGGTTTTAGCCCACTTACGATTTTATAAAGCAAATTATTCCCTGCTTTTTCATCTGCCAGGCGGAAAAATACTTCTCCCACAGCACTCTGCTCGGAAGTAAGGGTTAAAATCTCTTCATCATAAAAGTTAATGCCAAATTCTTCCGCTAGAGCCTTTCCTACGATACGCCCGCCGCTTCCGTACTGTCTTCCTATTGTAATGATCAGATTATTTTTCTCTTTCATATTGCCTGCCTCCTTTAGTTGCACGTTCTATCTTCTCTATCTCTTACTTCTATTGTACTCTATTATGGCAGGTTTTTCAATTATTATTGCTCAATCATCTCCTGAAAACAGATGGCACCGTATGGTCTGATGCTCATGCGGTAGGCATTTCCTTCTCCCATAGCTTTTTCAATATAGGTGATATACTCATTAGCCAATTCATTGGAAATCATAGTCATGATAACACCTGCAAATCCACCGCCATGTATTCTGCAGGCGCCTGCTTTTTTCTCAGCAAGAAACATCTCTGTAAGAGCAAGGGCTATGGTAATTCCCTGTTCCTGATAGCTGGTGTTGGTAAAACAATTCTGAAGCCATTTCCAGGAAGAATTACCTGAGGAAGTAATGTTAGATAAAAAGTCTTCAAACCGTCCTTCTTTTAAAGCGGCTACCTCTGCTTCCACCCGCTTGTTTTCTTCAAAGAAATGAAGGGCACGAAGCACGGAACGGTCTCCCGCAAATTCCCTGACTTCATTCAGATTTTCAATCACATCTTTTTCTGTAATTTCCGCACATACTTCTTTGCCAAAGAATTCTGCCACCTTTTTCATCTCAGCGGGAACAAGGGAGTAATCCTCACTTAAATCTGCATGACCCTTGCCTGTATTGACGATAATAAGGCTGTGATTCCTGGAAGCAAAATCAAATGCAATCTTTTCCACCACTGGAGCCGCCGGATCCTTAAAATCAATAGTAATAAGGCCGCCTACGGCACATGCCATTTGATCTAAAAGCCCAGAGGACTTCGCCCAGTAAACATTCTCTGAATATTTGCCAATATGAGCATAGTCCACTGCATTTAAACGCCCCTGGTTAAATAATGTATTAACCATACTGCATAAAAGCATCTCATAGGAAGCGGAGGAACTAACTCCTGCCGCACTGATTACATTGGTGGTAATATAGGCATCAAATCCTTCTATTTCATGACCAGCTTCTAGGAATCCTTTAAACAGACCTTTGGTCAGATCAATGGTTCCTGCTTTCTTTTCGCTTGGTCTTAAGTCATCAAGGTCAATGGTAAAATTCTGATCGTAAGTCTCACTAATAATATGGACCATTCTGGTATCATTCTTTGCAGCCACGCCCACACAGTCTAAGTTAATGCTTCCTGCTAAAACCTTACCATGGTTATGGTCAGTATGGTTTCCGCTTATCTCCGTACGGCCGGGAGCTGTAAATAAAAGCATGTCCTCATCATTAGGGAACTTCTTTTCAAAACTCAACAAAAGATTCTCATATCGTTTTGTATTGATCTCGATTCCTTCTTCTCCATATAAAGCAGCCATAAGCTTTCTGGAACCTTCTGATTTTAAAAGCTTCATGGTATCGGTAATTTTCATGTTTTTACTCTCCTTTTCCCCATTGAAATACATAAGAATCATTATTATGAGTATAGCATAAGTAACAAAACTTCTACAATACATTATTCTACGAAAAGATACAATAAAATTTGACAGTCTGACCGGTTAGACCCTATAATAATGCAATGACTAAACATTGGGGAGACTTCTATGCTTTGGAATGAAAAACCTTACCATTCTCTTGATTATGAAATGAAAAAACAATACGGACAAAAAATATATAAACTGGCTCTTGATGGAGGAATGACATGTCCAAACCGGGATGGCACTTTAGGAAATAATGGGTGCATCTTTTGCAGCGGCGGAGGGTCTGGAGAATTTGCAGAATCCATTGGTATCCATTCCTCGATTACATATCAGATTGAGGCCGCAAAAGAAACGGTCAGCCGCAAGATGAAGTCTGGGGAAGGGCGTTTTATTGCTTACTTTCAATCTTATACCAATACCTATGCCCCTGTGTCCTATCTAAGGAAACTTTTTATGGACGCTATCTCTCATAAAGATGTGGCCATTCTTTCAATTGCAACCAGGCCTGATTGCCTGTCTCCTGACATTCTTATGTTATTAAAGGAGTTAAACCAGCTAAAACCAGTTTGGGTAGAACTAGGGCTGCAGACCATACACGAATCCACCGCCAAGTATATCAGAAGGGGGTATTCTCTTGATGTCTTTTCAGATGCTTACTACCAGTTAAAAGAAATTGGGATAACAGTCATCACCCACGTGATTCTAGGGCTCCCTGGAGAGAATAAAGAGATGATTTTTGATACCATCCGTCATCTTTCACACCTTAACAGCCAAGAAAGCAGTGGAGGCGATGGCATCAAGCTACAGCTTCTTCATATTTTAAAAGGGACCGATCTGGCCTTAGAATACGAAAAGGGCCTAATACCAGTCTACACCATGGAAGAATATATTGATTTGGTAATCGACTGCCTTACCCTTCTTCCTAAGGATATGGTAATCCACCGGATCAGCGGAGACGGTCCAAAGGAGCTTCTTCTCGCTCCTCTTTGGAGTGGAAACAAGCGTATGCTACTGAATTCCATGGCAAAACGGTTCAAAGAACGAGGTACCTGCCAGGGAGACAGATACCTCGAATTGAATTAATTATTCCGTTTTATTGCTTTCATGAATCACTCCATTATCATCCACAGTAACACCAAAGGATATCCCCTGCAGATACTCATAGAAGTTCTTTTTTTCTGCATCTCCGGTTAAGGTTCTTGTTAAGCCTGCCTTTGAAGTACCCGGAACCAGCGATAGTGTGGTGCTTTCCTTATTAAAATCCACATCCACCTTCAAAAGTGTGGTCTTTGGAATGGAGCTTCCAAAAATGTAATTACCCAGGCTATAGCAAATGGGCTTGCCTTTGTAATACTCAAAGCCTTGAAGGACATGAGGGTGACTTCCTATGACAATATCAGCACCAGCGTCAATGATTTGCTTGCCCAGTGCTCTTTGATACCCCTGTGGCTTCTCATCTCGTTCAATTCCCCAGTGCATATAAACCACTAGGTAATCACAGAGAGGCTTGGCCTTTTTTATCTCCTCTAAAAGTATAGTAGGATCGTAACCGCTGACCATACCAGGCTTCTGGCTATTGGCCACCCAGTTTGGATCAGGATAGACTCTGGAGGCTGCTAAATATCCAATGGTTTTCCCTTTGACTTCCATGGTCTGCAATTGTTTCGCTCTCTCCATGTTTGGGCCGGCTCCTACATACTGAATGCCCGCCCCATCTAAGGCTGTGCAGGTATCAAGCAGAGCATCCGTTCCGTAGTCTAAGGTATGGTTATTTGCAATGGTAACGATATCCACCCCAAGCTCATTCATGATAGAGACCTTAGAGGGTGGCAAGCGAAAGGTGAACTGTTTATCCGGTGCTGCCGTCCCCCGATCACTAAAGGGGAACTCCTGATTTGCCATAAAGATATCCGACTGGCTGATTTCTGTCTGATATCCGGAATCCAACACTCCATTAATACCTTTTGCATTATTATATGCTGTGGTTACATGACTAGAAAGTAATATATCTCCGGCAAACAACAGATTTACCATAGGATTTTCTAAATCTTCCGGATTTTCCTTTTGAGTTTGAGATTCTGTCTCATCCTCGGATTGTGTTAAAGTCAGCACCTCAGGTTCCTTTTGACTTCCAGATTCCGACTTCGTTTCTTTCCATTCACTGATCCCAATCCATCCGATGAGCATTACAAACAGCAATGCAGGAAGGAAAACCAGAATCTTAATCCAGTTACCTTTTTTCTTCATGAATGCCTCCCAATTGTTAATGATTTGAACATGATCTTATGGATTTCATGATGTTTTCCACATTTTTCGTAGAAAACTCCACATTTTCTTATAAAATCATGGTTTATCCACATAATACATTCTGATTTATCATAACTAAATCTTTATACTTATGTGGATTTTATTCCCATTTTTTTATCTTACCCAAATTATCAAGTTTTGTCAAATGGTAAAAGGACATGGCAAAGCTGCCACGTCCTTATAAAGATAAGTCTATTAATTTATGGAACCATCTGAATCTTAGATGGGAACACTTATGTATTTACTAGTTGGTCAGACCTCTTTTATCCATCTCCGCCTTATAAAGCTGGTAGATATCCTCCTGCATATTTAAGAAGGATTTAAAGAAGATTCCGTACATGAAAATTGCAAAGAACTTTCTTTTGCGGCCTTTATCTGCTGCGTTGCAAAGCTTTGTAAGCCGTTGATCATTAATTTTACCTTTTTCTAACTGTCTTCTAATTCCTCTTTGAGAGATTTTACTAAGCATTCTTGAGTATAAATTAAATAAAAGCATAATCCCCAGGATAAACGCTATAAGTACAAAAATTGATGTTACGTTATTCATATAGTATTTCCTCCTTTTTTTATTCTTGTAACAATATTTATAACATAAATTAGAAAAAAGGTAAATATTTTCCTTTATTTTTATTATGAACTCATTAAACAAAATATGTTTTCTTAAAATAATAAATTTCGTTACTGTAGCGTTTAAAACAAACTTTAAACAATTATTCCGCCTATATTTGGTAATAATCCATAATAGTTTCTATCGTCCACCTGTCCGAAGCCATTCACAATATAAAACAAATGGACCTGTGGTAGAAAGTGAGAATTCTCTTCTTTCCACCACAGGTCCATTTCTTTATTTTAAGTACTGATTAAACGAAAATTAAAGTGTCATAATAATTCCACCGTCATTGGCATATACGGTAGCAACACCTGCTGTTTCTGTTATAAAGATATCTTTATAATTGGATCTCTTTAACATCTCCTGCTTTACAAACTCTGCTCTTTCAGGATTGTTACAGTGAGCAATTGCAAGTACCTTATCTCTAGTATCTCCTGCGTCCTTAATGGCGATTTCTACCATACGTACTAACGCTTTGTTAATACCTCGAGCCTGATCCAGTTTTACGATAACGCCGGATTGAGCACTCATTACTGGCTTAATGTTAAGAGCCGTAGCAAAAAATGCCTGTAGTCCTGTGAGTCTGCCATTCTTTCTTAAGGTATCCAGACTTTCCAACACAAAGTAGGTCTTCATGTTCTTAATAAAGTCTCTTGCTCTTTTCTCAATCTCCTCAAAAGGAAGTGCTGCCTGACAAAGAGACTGAACCAGCACAGCAATATTAAGCTGTCCGGAAGAAGCGGAATCAGAACCTAACACTGCAATCTTTTTCCCATCATCGCCGTGCTCTTCTTCATAAAGCTTTTTACCAAGAACAGCGCTGTTGTAGCTTCCGCTTAAATGTTCTGATAAGGTAATAACGAAAACATTCTCTTCCTCACACTCATATGCCTGTTTATAAAGCTCTGGTGAAGGACAAGCAGACTTTGGTGATTCGCTGCTGCTTTTTACGATTTCCAAAAAACTCTTCTGATCAAAGGTTTCATCATCAATGATCTGAATATCTCGCACTTGTAATGTAAGTGGAATTATCTGAAAGTGGGGGTCCTTTTTTAGATCTGCTGTTAAATCTAAGCAGCTATCCCCAATAATTTTATAGTTCATAGTTATTTTCTTCCTCCTAACACGAAACTTATCATGTAGTATTCATTACCATATATTATAGAGAAACCTGTCATAGATGTCAATAGTATAATACAGAAAAGGACGGTTACCCTATGATTTCCAGGGTTACCGTCCTTTTCTATTTTCTATTTTTTGTGATTAAGCTTCTGCCATAATCATCATCAGTTCATTGCTTCTTGCAATAAATTTAGTCATACGCTCAGGTGTTAAAGAGCCATGGCTTAAGCCTGCCAAATCATAAAGCTGTTCGCAAATAGTATTGGTATGAGCGCCATCCTTATGTCCTAGAACATACTGAACCAGCTTATTATTATAATTGAGCACTAAAGTCTCTGTGGTTCCAAACATGGAGTTATCCATTCCAGGCATGGAATACATCTTCATCATCTCTGCCATACGACGTGATTCTTCTGAAATCGTAATCATGGAAGACAGATTTTCATTCTTAAGCTTTTCAACCTTAACATCAAGAGTCTCTTTGCCTAATACCTTGCGGAACAGCTCTGTAAGAGCATCTACGTCCGCCTTCATGGCTTCTTTATCCTCTTCGCTCACTTCTTCCTTAAAGGTATCAGATAAGTCAGAGTTAATGCATAAGAACTTCACATTTTCATTCTTCTGCTCTAAGTAGCCTACAAAAGGATTATCTATGTTCTGGTTCATATAAACTGCATCCAGACCAGCTTCTTTAAACATGTTAATATACTGACCTTGTTCTTTCTCATCAGTAATGTAGAATATTTTGTTCTCATGCTTTTCTTTGTTCTCTTCCAAACATTCCGCAATGGTCAGATACTTGTCATTTAAGTTCTTAAAGAGAAGGGAATCGTTAATCTTTTCAGCAAACTTTTCATCCTTTAAGCAGCCAAATTTGATGAATGGATTGATATCGTCCCAGTATTTTTCATAGTTCTCTCTATCGGTCTTAAACATGCCTGTCAGCTTATCAGCAACCTTCTTTGTAATGTAATCAGAAATCTTCTTAACAAATCCATCGTTTTGAAGTGCACTTCTTGATACGTTAAGAGGAAGGTCAGGACAGTCAATGACTCCCTTTAATAACATTAAGAATTCAGGAATTACTTCTTTGATGTTATCCGCGATAAATACCTGGCTGTTGTAAAGTTTAATGGTTCCTTCCAGGCTGTCATAGCTGATGTTTAATTTAGGGAAGTAGAGGATTCCCTTTAAGTTAAATGGATAATCCATGTTTAAGTGAATCCAGAATAATGGTTCCTTATAATCATGGAATACTTTACGGTAGAAATCTTTGTATTCTTCTTCGGTACAGTCATTTGGATGCTTATTCCAAAGAGGATTTGTATCGTTGATTGGTACGGGACGTTTCGCAATCTTATATTTTTCTGATGCAGGAGAAATCTCGACTACTTCTTTTTCTCCATTCTCGTTTTCTTTTTCCTCAGTTTTAGCTTCTTCGATAATTGTCTCAATGATCGTATCATTCTCAGTCAGCTCGTTTTTTTCAATGGTCTCAAACTGATCCTCAGCGGCAGCATTGGTCAAATAGATCTCCACTGGCATAAAGGAACAATATTTCTCTAAAACTTCTTTTGCACGGTATTCATTACAAAATTCAAGACTTTCTTCATTTAAATAAAGCTTGATTGTAGTTCCCTGCTCTGCCTTGTCTCCGGCTTCCATCTCAAATTCTGTACCGCCGTCTGACTCCCAGTGAACTGCCTGTGATCCATCTTTATAAGATAATGTATCAATGGTAACCTTTTCAGCAACCATGAATGCAGAGTAAAATCCAAGTCCAAAATGTCCGATGATCTGTTCTTCATTTGCCTTGTCCTTATACTTCTCCATGAAATCCTGAGCACCGGAAAATGCGATCTGGTTGATGTATTCATCAACTTCTTCCATTGTCATACCAATACCATTGTCAATAAATGTAATGGTTTTTTCGTTGGGATCTGTAATTACCTGAATCTTATATTTCAGCTCCTCAGGTTTTTGCCACTCTCCCATAACATCAAGCTTTTTCAGCTTTGTAATGGCATCACAGCCATTGGAAACCAGCTCGCGATAGAAAATATCATGGTCAGAGTACAACCATTTTTTAATAATAGGAAAAATATTCTCGCTGTTAATTGTCAAACTACCCTTTTTCGCCATGTTAGTACACTCCTTACTCTCATTTTTCTATAATTAGTTCCATGTGCTCATGGAATTCTTTCAAATATACCTGCAAAGAGTATTTTAATACGCAGTCCAAAAAATGTCAATAGAAAATCAGCACTCAATATAAATGAGTGCTGATAATGCTATTCTTCCTCGAAAGGAATCTGATTTTTCTTTAAAAAGTCCTTAAATCCCTTATCCCATTCTCCATCTAGAGTCTTATCCATGGTGAACATAGAAACGGAAGTTCCTGTAATGCAGGTCAGTTTTTCATCCTCATAGCGTATGTTCACATAAAGCCCTTTTACCTGCTCCTTGGGAAATCCCAGGTTTATTGATGAGAGAAACTGTTCCGTCTCATCCTCTGGCATCAATAATATAATCCGAAAACTGACTGGCAGCCGCTTTCCTTTAATCATTGAAAAACAAAAGGGCTTAAGAACGGTCCAAGTGGAGTAGGTTCCTATGGTTTGCTCCTCCATCTCTTCTTTGGAATAATATCCATTTTTAATTGTACCATCTATGGTAAATGTATTATAGGTAGAAACAGAAACCTCCTTAACGAGAAAACGGTCGAACACTTCCCCTACGAACAGCTTGGAGGTAAAGGATTTAATATCCTCAATTTTTACTGAAATCATTACATAATCTCCCATTCATGATTGTTCTTCGTTTACTATACAACGGATTCTCATCCTCTGTCAACGGAGGATTCCAAACAACAATCTTATATGTTATAATAACAGAAACAGTTTCATTTAGGTACCAACAAAGAAGTTAGAAAAGAGGATATCATATGAATACCATCAAACAATTAGATTCACTGGTTGCAGCATCCGTTTCTCCCTATCATTGCATTATGGCAGCATCAAAGCAGTTATCAGAGGCTGGCTTTCATGAACTGCCCCTTTCCACCACTTGGAAGCTTATAAAGGGAGAATCCTATTATATAAACGTTTTTGATTCCAGCCTGATTGCGTTCTCCATAGGAGAGGCACTGACTGACTCTCCTTCTCTTCGTCTGGCAGCTTCTCATACGGACTGGCCATGCTTAAAAGTTAAGCCATATCCTGAAGTGACCTCATTGGACTACGGAAAACTTAACGTAGAAGTCTACGGCGGTCCACTTCTTAACACATGGTTTGACCGTCCTTTATCCATGGCTGGAAAGGTATCCGTTAAAGGCTCCTCTCTCATGGAACCAAAGACCATATTCGTTGACTTTAAAAGACCTGTGCTGACAGTCCCAAACCTGGCCATTCACATGAACCGCAATGCAAATGAGGGTGTTCCAATCAATGCCCAGGTGGATATGCTCCCCTTAATCACCAGGATCACCGATGAATTAACCCGGAAAGACTTTTTCCTGGAAGCCCTGGCTAAAGAAGCTGGAGTTGAGAAGACAGATATTTTAGATTATGAGATCTACATCTATAACTGGGAACCTGGAACCTTATTAGGCTTACAAGAAGAGTTTTATTCCGCTCCCCGTCTGGACAATATCACTTCGGTTCATGCTTGTTTAAACGGTATTGTGGAATCTACCAACAAAGATGGAATTCATGCTGTTATCTTATATGATAATGAAGAGATCGGAAACAACACAAAACAGGGTGCCTCCTCTGCCATTACAGAACGTGTTCTGGAGAAGATCTATTTGTCCTTAGGTTATAGCAGAGAAACCTTTATCAACGGGCTCTTAGGTGGTTTCCTTCTCTCCATGGACGTTGCCCATGCCATTCATCCAAATCACATGGAAAAGTGCGACATTAAAAACCAGATCGTAATGGGAGACGGTGTAGCCATTAAGCTTGCAGCCAGCCAATCATATGCCACCGACGCCACAAGCACTGGAGTCATTGAGGGAATCTGCCGTGCCAAAGATATTCCTTATCGGAAATTCTCCAATCGTTCCGATATCAGAGGCGGCTCCACTCTTGGCAGCATATCCTCTACCTTGCTGACCATGCGCACCGTTGATGTAGGCGTTCCTATGCTTGCCATGCACTCTGCAAGAGAAGTTATGAGTGCCAGTGACCAGGAAGCACTTGTAAAGCTAACTATAGCCTTCTTCCAGGCTTAAAGATTAATAATAAAAGAAAAAAGTGCCGCAACGGACTCTCTAATGGTCCTTTGCGGCACTCCTTATTATAGTTAAAGACATTTACCAATCTGTTATTTTTTATTTCCCTGCATGGTTTCCGGAACTACCTCCCGGCTGGTCTCCAAAGGAAGATTGGACGTCCGATTCCCCTCCCAGTAGCGGTAACCATAAACTCCTCCCGCAATCACACCTACAAACAGAAGAAAAATAACCAAAAATAGTATGACACCTCCAAAAACTTCCCGCCCACGGCTCTGTCTACGTCTTCGGCTGTGGCTTCTTCTTTGACTCGTATCTCTTTGGCTCATTTGCTTTCTGCCGTCCTTTCTTTTTATCAATCTGTTACATATTTTTTGTAAATTTCAAAAAAGTTAGTGGTCGTGGTTTTATCTTCCTTTGAGAACTTCACATCTTTCCATATCTCATTGCTGAAAGTAATGGGATGCTCTTCTTTGTATTTGTTATAAATCTGATCAAATGCTTCCTTTTTCCGTGTCCGATACAATCCAGATTTTCTTTCCTGTGTGGCTGTCTCATCATAATCATTGACACATTTGATGATATAATACTTGCCTTTGTCTTCTACCACAGGACTGATTTCTTCTGCTAACAGGGCAAACGCAGCCTCTTCATAGGGTTTTGAAACTTCTCCCCTTCCGATATGACGTTCTACTGTCTCCTCACTGGAATACTCCCTTGCCAGAGCGGTAAAATCAGCTCCTTGAGCCGTGACTAGAGAAAGTACATGATCTGCCTGTTCCTTGTCCTTTAAGACAATTTGATCCACTACGATGACTTTTGCTTCACTGTCGCTAATCTCTAAACTCATATCCTTAGTCAATTCCGTAACCACTTTATTGGACAGATAATACTGTTCATACATGGTCTTGACATCCTCTTGTGTCACTTTCATATAAGAAATATCTTCCTTTGTCAATGACTCAAAGTATTCATCCGAAGCTTTACGCACCTCTTCTTTTTCTCCGCTGGTTAGCGTAACGCCCTTATTCTCTGCCAGAAGATTCATCATTTTCATTTCCTGTAGAAATTCTTTTACCTGATCCACCAGATAAGTTTCAAAATTCTGGTCTCCCGGCAGGTCAATGCCCCAAATTTGGCTGGTATAAATGGTTTGGTACCGGTTTCTCTCCGTAGCTAATATAATCATAGACTGTGGCAGTGTATATGCCTTTGTTTCTGCGATTTCAGAGACAATAGGAATATCTGCCTTACAACCGGTAAGCAGGGCAATAAGTGCCAAAACAGCCAGGAATATCCTTCCTCTTCGTTTTTTATCACCTTTCACGAGCTTCCCTCTTTCCTTGCTACAAAAGCAGCTTCAGTATTTTTAATACTCCGTCGTTAATATTTAGATCCGTCTGGAATCTGGCCGCTTTCTTTACTTCTTCTCTGGCATTTCCAACTGCGAAACTATAATATGCCTGTTGAAGCATCTCAATATCATTCAACTGATCACCAAAAGTCATGGTTTCTTCTGGTTTAATTCCAAGGCTATCCTGAAGAAGCTTAACTGCCTGTCCTTTGTTGATTCCCGGTCTCATGCAGTCCATCCACATATCGCCTGATATGGTCATCTTTAAACGGTCTTTAAACATCGTGCGAAGCATTCTGGTATTCTCTTCAACGTCTGATTTGCGGTATACGGATACCTTTATAAATTCTGATTCAACCTTTGTCAAGTCTTCCACGCACTGTGCCTTAAACTTATATCCATGGATTAACCAGTCTAAAAATTCCTCATCCTTGGTCTCTAAATACACCACATCAGGACCGCTCACCATAACCTCTAATCCCTCTAATTTACGCACTTCCTTTACCATATCCATAATGGTTTCTCGTTCAATGGGATTGATAAATAGATTTCTGCCATGAAAACCTACATAAGCTCCGTTATCTGACAAATAAAAAATCTTTTCTTTTATAGGATCAAAAATAGATTCAATGCTGGCCCATTGGCGTCCGCTTGCGGCCGCAAACTGGATTCCTTTTGCCCGAAGTTTTAATATTACATCAAAAATCTCTGGATTGATTTCGTTATAACCGTCCGGAACTAAGGTTCCGTCTATATCCGATGTTATCAGCTTAATCATCATTACCCTCCTGTTCAAGCATCCCTTTCATCTCCTGATACACTCGTCCTACAGGTAACCCTACTACATTGTTATAATCCCCGTCAATTCCCTTGACAAAGGCTGCGAAGTTCCCCTGAATTCCATACGCTCCTGCCTTATCCATGGGTTCCTCACTAAACGCATAGGTTTTAATTTCATCTTCCGACATAGGATAAACAAAGACCTCAGTTTTTTCCACAAAGGATGTGACTTTATTCTCCGGCTGTCCACAACGAATCATAGTCACACCCGTATATACCTGATGATTCTTGCCTTGCAGCATGGAAATCATTCGATAAGCATCCTCGTGGTTAACAGGCTTTAATAAAATCTGGCCATCAAAAGCAACTACAGTATCTGCTCCAATGACAATGGTTCCTGTCTCCTGATGTTGTGCCACATCGTGAGCTTTCTGACTGGAAAGTTCTAAAACCACTTCTTCTGGAACGGTAGAGGTAACTTTTTCTTCTATGGTGCTTGGTTCAATCAAAGGTGTGATTCCAACTTGAGCAAGAAGCTCTTTTCTTCGAGGAGAACCAGATGCCAACACAAGTTTTATCATACGTTTCATAATCATCCTCCTGTTTTTAAACGTACAAATAAGCGGGACCCGAATCGAATCCCGCCATTCATTAATATACTTTCAAACGACCAATCAATGTTGCATCGTCTTCGTCACAAGATGACTTAAGCTGCAATCTCATTGTATAAATAAAATCAGCTATATAAAATGTTAAAAGACTGAGTGCCACGAAGCGCTCCAGCTGCTCTGGAACAACTCCTGCCATCTGATTCACAAAGCCATCCAGGAAACGGAAATAGAATATTCCTAAAAATCCCCAGGCGACGGTGCTTTCCATACAGATAATACCTTTGTAATTAAGTTTCTTCCTGCTGTAATCCCACCAGAAGGAACCAAACAACTTAATCATCATACGTGCCGTTATAAGCTCCATGATAGTAGCCATCATGGCTGACGCAAGATATAACAGATAAAGATTATCAGACAAAGGCTTTAAAAGAAACATGGCTCCCATGGCTCCAAATCCATAGATGATACAAAATGGACCGTGTCCAAAGCCGCGATTGATGACTGGCCTTTTATTTTCATAACTGAGCACAACACATTCAAGAAGGTATCCAAGAAAGCTAAACAGGAAAAAACAAATAATCCTGTGATAAATCGACATACCCATTTTACCTCCAAATTTGACAATTTTTGAACTTGTTAAAGTATAATATGGATATCTTAAGAAATCAAGGTATAATTTCTTACGATTCACGGAAACATAGCTGATTTATTAATAAAATTGCCCGATAAACAGGGCAAGGAGTATGCCAAGGAGTGCTCCCGCTGCTACTTGCAGTGGAGTATGCCCCACATATTCTTTTAATGTTTCCTGAATTAGCTCTCCTTTTAACTTTAAAGGATTTTCAAGTAATATGCTGTTTAATAATTTTGCCTGCTTCCCGGTTTCCCTGCGGACTCCCATGGCATCATACATTACGATCATGGAAAGCACGAAGCAGACCGCAAATTCAAAAGAACCGACACCATAGCGGTAGCTGGCGGCGGTTGTCAAAGCACAAACCGTTGAGGAGTGGGAACTAGGCATTCCCCCAGATCCCACAAGCCTCTCTGGATTAAAATTTCTGTTCAGTGCCATATCAATCAGTGTCTTTAAAAACTGAGCCAGCATCCAAGCCGCAACAGCACTCACTAAAACCTGGTTTCCCAGTATATCATCCCAATATTTCATGGTTTCCTCCATCTTATGCAGTACTTTTAAAACCAACGCTAAATAAAAACCAACGCTTGAACCTGGCCACGGTTTCTACGAGACCGCAGAATTTATCCGAATATACGATAACCAATCCTCCCCGGCTCTTAGGCGGAATCGGGGTCAGTGGCCACATATGGCGCAGGATCATGTCTTTTTCATTTTCTGTTAATTCAAAGTATTTGACTGCGTTGTTCATTGCAGCCCTCGGATGAGTAAAACCATGGAAATGTTCTCCAGTATCTCTGGCATGGGTGTGCCAATCATACAAAAATAAATCATGAAGAAGACCAGCTCTGGCAACCTCACGATAGTCCCAGCCCAGTCTTCTACAGACGCTATAACTCATATAGGATACTTTGATGCAGTGGTTTTTGCAGGTAGTATCTCCGTGCTGCATAAAGTTATCCATGGACTGAAATATAGGATGGTCTAAAATATCTTTCACACATTCCATATATTCCAAATCCTCATTGTAAGTTTCTTGCTTA
The DNA here is from genome assembly GCA_963528005.1 of uncultured Eubacteriales bacterium. GTDB lineage: Bacteria > Bacillota > Clostridia > Lachnospirales > Lachnospiraceae > Lacrimispora. The sequence goes on along the minus strand of CAURSM010000004.1, from coordinate 120,890 downwards.
ACCCAGGAAGAGTCTTCCGCCCACTTAAGGGCATTCTCTTTTTCTTCCTGGGTGATATGCATGCTTTTCATTTTTAATCACTCATTTCTTTTCTGTAATATCCGTCTGCTAGCAGCCAGGGAGCCAGTCATAAAGCTCCTGATATTTCATGGCAGATGTCTTCCATGAAAAATCTTTATTCATAGCACGACAGACAAGCAAGTTCCACTCGTTCTTTTCATCGTAGAAAATGCTTTCCGCATACCGAATGATCCCTAGCATTTCGTGGGCGTTATAATTGGAAAAGGAAAAGCCGGTTCCGCTCTTTTCATATACATTATATGGCTCTACTGTGTCCTTTAAGCCCCCTGTCTCCCTCACAATCGGCAAGGTACCATAGCGGAGTGCCATTAACTGGCTAAGTCCGCAAGGTTCAAATAAGGAAGGCATAAGAAACGCATCACAGGCCGCATAGATCTTGTGAGACATGGCCTCAGAATAATATATATTCGCGGATACCTTATCCGGATACTTCCATGCATAATGACGGAACATATTCTCATAACGTTCATCACCGGTTCCAAGGACAACGAGCTGAATCTGATCCTGACATAGTTCGTCAAGGACACATTGAATCAGATCAAGTCCTTTTTGATCGGTCAGTCTGGATACAATACCAACCATAAACCTGGTTTCATCCTGGTCTAGACCAAGTTCTTTTTGAAGAGCTAGTTTATTCTTTCCCTTCTCTTTTTGAACGTTTTTAGAATTATAATTCTGTACAATAGAAGGATCATTCTCAGGATCAAATTCTTCGTAATCAATCCCGTTAACAATTCCTCGAAGACTGCCAGCCCTGGCACGCATTAAGCCATCAAGACCTTCTCCGTAAAAAGGCATCTGAATCTCCTTTGCATAGGTGTCACTTACCGTAGTGATTGCATCCGCATAGACGATGCCGCCCTTTAATAAGTTACCGTCCTTATAGGCCTCCAATTTGTCCGGTGTGAAATAATAATCCGGCAGGCAGGTGAGCCTTTGTATGGTCTTTACATCCCATACGCCCTGAAATTTTAAGTTGTGGATCGTAAACACCGATTTCATGTTGCTAAAAAACTCTCCATCATGAAACCGATCTTTTAACAGAATAGGAATAAGTGCAGTCTGCCAATCATGGCAGTGTACCACTTCCGGTTGAAATCCGATCACCGGGAGTGCGGATAAAGCTGCTCTTGAGAAAAAGCAGAATTTCTCCAAATCATACAACCAGTCCCCGTATGGCTTGGGACCGCCAAAATAACTTTCGTTGTCAATGAAATAAAATGTGATACCCTCGTGAACATACTGAAGAATTCCAACATACCTGCTTTGATCCAGATAATCCATATAAAAATGGTTTACATAGGTCATCTGACTTCTCAGCTCTTCTTTTATGCAAAGGTATTTGGGAACCATGACTCTAATATCAAAATGCTCTTTTTGAAAGCATTTGGGAAGGGAACCTACAACGTCTGCAAGTCCTCCTGTTTTGACAAAAGGTACCGCCTCTGATGCTACGAAAAGTATCTTCTTCATCCAAAAACCTCCCTTATCCTTACCGTCCAAATGGCGGCATCTGTTCGTCTATAGTATACTTCATTTTAAGGAAATAAGAAAGTATCTTTCCGTATATTTAGGAAAGTTTAGGAAAAATTAGGAAAGTTTTTTGTAGTCCAGTCGTATTTTATCGGCAATTAAAGCAATAAACTCTGAATTGGTCGGTTTTCCTTTTCCAGTACTTACCGTATAGCCAAACAAATCATTAATGGTATCCATCTTACCTCTGCTCCAAGCAACTTCAATGGCATGCCTGATGGCTCTTTCTACTCTGCTTGGTGTGGTCTGATGTCTTTTCGCAATCGAAGGATAGAGAATCTTTGTTACAGAAGTAAGCATCTCCTGGTCCTGAACAGAAATGACAATGGCATCCCGAAGATACTGGTATCCTTTGATATGAGCAGGAATTCCAATTTCATGAAGCATCTGTGTTACATCATTTTCCAGATTCTGCTCCATATATTCGGTTTTATTGACATAAGGTTTCACCTTTTTCATGCCCTGTAAACTAGGTACTTTTGTCTTTCTCTGTCCGACTCTTCGAACCTTATCGACGATAATTTCCTTATTAAATGGTTTCATTATGTAATAATTTGCTCCCATACGAAACGCATCTTCGGTAATATTCTCGCTTCCTGCCGCTGTTACCATAATAAACGACGGGATCTTTGTAATAGAACCATTCCCCCTAACCCGTTCCATTACTGTTATTCCATCCATTCTCGGCATAATTACATCCAATAAGACAACGTCGGGATTTGTTTTGAGGATCATGTTGTAAGCATCTTCGCCATTATCCGCTCTTCCTACAACGTGGAAATCCTCCTCTCCTTCCAGTATATCGTTCAGCAGATTCAATGTCTGCAGGTTATCATCGGCAATTGCAATACTGATTTCTGACATAGTAATACTCTCCTCCTGATTCTTAAAATAAAAAAAACTAGTGTATAGCCATTATAATCTTGCCGTGGCTTATGCCGCAATGGAATTCAATCGCATCATTCGACAAATAAATCTATCTACTCCCTGTTTTACAAATTTTTCAGGTTTCTTGAAAATGTCGAAACGATAAAATGCCTTTTTGCATCTTGATTCGCTTCTGTCCCCCTTTTTTTAACAGTGTTGAAATTTGATGCTCCGTGTCGGCAAAAATATGGCTTTGCTCCACTCCCTGTTTCTTATACTAACATATTCCTCCTCCCTTGAAAAGTGCTAATCATCAGATTAATATATATTATATTAACTTTTTTTAGACATTTTGACTCTCAAACTAATTGTTCACATACATCTCTATTCCCTCAGATTGTCTCAAAAAGATAGAAGAAAAGGACAGCACTGTAAATTTTATTACAATCCTGTCCTTTTCTTACCATAATTAAGTTTAATGATTCAGCATGTTTTCAATAAAGATTCCGTAACCTCTTGTTGAATCTTGAATAAATACATGAGTTACTGCTCCAATCAATTTACCGTCTTGAATGATTGGGCTTCCGGACATCCCCTGTACAATACCTCCGGTGAGAGCCAGTAGATCTGGATCAGTAACCTTTATGACCATTCCTTTGCTTTTATGGGTTGTTGAATAATCCACACGCTGTATTTCAATTTCATAATCCCTTATCTTACCGGATACATCACTTCTGACGTATGCCACACCTTTTTTCACATCCTGGCGGTATCCGATGGGAATGGCATCCTGCTTTATGTTTTGCTTAAAGCGATCGTTTACCGTTCCAAATATTCCTTCTTCTGTGTTGGCTGTAATCGAGCCGAGGGTAGATCCAGGGCCATAATAAATAATACCGCTCATCACACCTGGTTTTCCAAAGGTTCCTTTTTCAATCCCCATAATTGCTGTTTCATAAAGGGACCCCTCTGTAATTTCTACTACATTGCCAGTATCACTGTCACTGATGCCATGCCCCAATGCTCCAAACTGACCATTCATATCCACATAAGTCATCGTACCAATTCCCTGAGTGTCATCTCTTACCCAAACACCCAGTTTATAGGTGCCATCTTCCGTTTCAACCGGATTCATCTTTACGTCAATGCTTTCATCATTTCTTCTGACCTTTAAGATTGCTTCTGCTGCACCTATTTTGTTAAGTTCGCTCATCAGGGATTCTTTGTCTTTTAGTGGAATTCCGTTAATCGTTTCAATGTAATCTCCAGATTGCAGGATGCCAAATGCTGGTTCCGTTGTCATTCCGTCCTTTTTTGTTACATCACCGGTACCGATTACCATGATTCCTTTGGATTTCAAATAAATACCAATGGGACTGCCGCATGGGATCGCATATTTGGTGTCTACCACATTCACTTCTATATCCTTAAGCTGAATAAAACCAAAAAGCTTTAGGCCCAGTTTATAACTTCCCTGATTCTTAGAGTAAACGGAGAATGGTTGGTTTAACTGTAGGTGAATCTGATCGGATGGGATATTGGAACCATTATTTAGTACTACTTCCTCACTGTCTGAATGGAGGGTCACATCAAAGGGCATGGAGAAATGAAACTGTTCTTCTTCCTCTGCTACGATATTCAATTTGTCGGGAATCACCCGCTTCATATAGAACCAGGAAAACCCGATGCAAAAGATCAGGCTGATCCAGAACGCTCTAACGACAAGCCTATGAATTTTGTTTTTACCCATCTCACATACCTCCTTAGAAGAATGAAGGAGACAATTTTTTTGCTCCTTTCATAGTATGTGAGGAATCATTAAAAACACTCTGTCATATTTTAGTTGAATTCATTTATTTTTGGACATTGGTTTTTGAGCCAGCAAGCCGTTTCATCTCTCTGGCATTCTCTCTGACTGCTTCTGTGATCTCTGCACCACCGAGAAGTCTTGCCAGTTCTTCCACCATCTCCCCATCAGAAAGAGTGCGAATGGTGGTTTGCGTCTTTCCTTCTTTTGCCGATTTTAAAATTTCATAATGAGCATCAGCCATGGCTGCGATCTGAGGCAGATGAGTAATCAATATTACCTGATGATTGTTAGAGATATAGGAAAGCTTTTCTGAGACCTTCTGAGCCGTTCTTCCGCTGATTCCAGTGTCGATTTCATCAAATATTAAGGTAGGAATGTCATCGGAGTCAGCGAGGACGGTTTTGACCGCCAACATAATTCTAGACATCTCACCACCGGAAGCAACCTGCCCGAGAGGCTTTAGAGCTTCTCCCGGATTGGTGGAGATGACAAATTCTGCTTCGTCGTAACCGCCAGAGGTATAATGGTCCAAGCGCTTAAATTCCATTGAAAAATCCACATCTAAGAAATTCAAATCTTTTAAACCAGTTTTTATTTTTTTTGTCAGCTCTTTTGCAGTCTCTTTTCTCATATAAGATAATTGTCCGCATATTTTGTCTAGTTTATCCTCAATCGTAAGGATTTGCTGCTCCGTTTCACGTTTTAAAGAATCGTAATCTTCCAGTTCGTTAAGGCGCGCTTTTTTTTCTTCCAGATTCGCAAAAATTTGACTTACACTTTTTCCGTATTTTGCTTCCAGGTTATGTAAGACATCCAGTCTTTCTTCCATCTGTCTATATTCTTCTTCATCAAACGACATATCGTCCATATAAGATGATATTTCGTGGCTGATGTCGCTTAAGATAGAATCTGCGTCAAAAAGCTGATCTCTGATGCCTGAGAGTCTATTATCATAGGAAGCAACCGATTCCACCTCTTTTAATGCACGGCTGATTGCATCTGAACTGACGGCCGAATAAGCATGAGAAAGACTTTCTGTGATTTTTTTTCCATGAATAAAAAGACGGTATTTGGAAGATAACTCTTCTTCCTCTCCCTCTTTTAAATCCGCATTTTCTATCTCTTCAATCTCAAACCGAATAAAATCCATTTCTCTTAGTCTGGTTTCTTCATCGAGTGCAAAGGTAGATAAACGTTCCTTTAACCGGCAATATTCCCGATATGTTCCTGCAATATTCTCTTTTAGCTCGTGGGATTTTTTTTCCTGATATCGGTCCAGAATCTCCAGATGTTTTGATTTGTAAAGTAAAGACTGGTGTTCATGCTGTCCATGAATATCAATTAAAAGCCCGGTGATATCCCGCAGCTTTCCTGCGGTCACCGTTTCATCATTGATTTTGCTTAAACTTCTAGAAGGCATGATTTTTTTTGAAATAATTACAATACCGTCGCCATCTGGATGGACATCATATTCCTTTAGCTTCAAAAGCTTCTCCGGATCGCTGACGGTAAAGATCAGTTCAATATAGGCATATTCTGCGCCCTTTCTGATAATATCTTTTGGTACCTTGCCTCCAAGGGCAATGGTAACAGAGCCAATGATAATGGATTTTCCGGCTCCGGTTTCCCCGGTCAGGACATTTAATCCTTCCTTAAATTCCACATCGGCCTTTTCAATCAGGGCTAAGTTTCTTACGTGTAATTCTGAAAGCATGGCACGCCTCCTTTATCCCGTAATGAGTTTTTTAAGTTTATCCATCATAAGTATGGTATCATCATATGTTCGAATGGCACACATAATGGTATCGTCTCCTGCAATGCAGCCCACCATCTCATTAAAATGCAGTGCGTCCAGTGCTGCAGCCACAGCCATAGCCATACCGGATACTGTTTTAATGACTAAAATATTCTGTGCCATATCCATGGACAAATATCCGTCTTTTAAAATCCGGATATATTTGTCACTGAAAGAGCTCTGGCTCTGTAGCACCATGTAACGCTGCTTTCCTGTTTCTGACGGAACCTTAGTTAATTTAAGTTCCCTGATATCTCTGGATACGGTGGCTTGAGTCACTGCAAAACCAGCTTTATTTAAATATTCCGCCAGCTCTTCCTGAGTCTCGATTTCATATTTACCGATGAGTTCCACAATTTTGCTGTGTCTTTCCAGTTTCATTATGTTTCCTCCTTATATACCGGTCATTTTATTGCGAAGGTTATCTAAAAATGATATATGTTTCAATTTTACCAAAATAGTCTTTACCTCTGACCTGCCGATTTCCACTGTGTCACCAGGGCATAACCTTATTTGCGTATCCCCATCAAACACGGCTTCCTGGAACACATCCTCTTGCCCCATCATCTCAACACGTATACAGTCATCTGAGGACAAAACGATGCTTCTGGCTCCCAGAACATGGGAACAGATGGGGGTTAATACAAGCATCCTGGAATCTGGCACAAGGATAGGTCCTCCGGCAGAAAGGTTATATGCAGTGGAACCCGTAGGGGTCGCTGCAATTAGTCCATCGGCACGGTATTCGTTAAAATACTCCCCATTTACATATACCTTGAACTTAAGTACTTTTAGTTTTTGATTTCGTATAATAACAATTTCATTTAAAGCAATATCATGAAAAATAGCTTCCCCGGCACGTGTAATGGTACCGTTTAACATCATTCGTTCTTCCAGGCTGTACTCATCAAGAAGAAGGGAAGCCAGTGCTTCCTCTATCTCTTCCGTTCGGGAAATCTGAGTCAGATATCCTAGCGTCCCCCGATTGATTCCAAGTATGGGAATATTACGGCCAGCTAAGTCTCTGGCTGCCTGAATTAAGGTACCATCTCCACCAAGAGTGATGATACAGTCTATCTCCTTTGGTACCATGGCAGAATCGGTATAATGACTGCCTGGGTTATCATCCTTTTTGTTACTGCCTCCGATAACACAGGTAGCACCATGAGCCAAAAGATAGCGGCTGATGGCATCCGCAGTCTCCCTGGCTCCTTCTTTATCCGGATTCATGACTACATAAAAATGTTTCATAATAAAGCTCCTTACCTGCCTCCGCTTAACTCGTCATGAGCATTTGCGACAACCTGCTGGGGATCAACTTCCATACTTGGACAGGAATCCTCAGACTGGCAGTTTTTTAAATGAAGTAAATATTCAATATTTCCTTCCGGCCCCTTGATTGGAGAATACTCCAGATGGAGCACAGAAAATCCGATGGAAAGAGCATAATGAATCACGGTTTCAATGACCTCAAGATGAACAGACTTTTCTCTTACTACGCCCTTTTTGCCTACCTTTTCCCGCCCCGCCTCGAATTGGGGCTTGATTAAGCAGACGATTTCTCCATCTTCCTTTAGTAGATTCTTTACGGGCCCAAGTACTTTTGTCAGGGATATAAAGGATACATCAATGGAGGAAAATTCAATGGGGTCTTCAATATGTTCCGGGGTCACATAACGGATGTTGGTTTTCTCCATACAGACAACTCTTTTATCTTCCCTCAGCTTCCAGGCAAGCTGCCCATGTCCTACATCCACTGCATATACCTTTACTGCACCGTTTTGCAGCATACAGTCTGTAAATCCGCCGGTGGAAGAGCCTACATCCATGCAGACCTTTCCTTCCAAAGTCACATCAAAATGAGTCATGGCCTTTTCAAGCTTTAAGCCGCCCCGGCTTACATACTTTAAAGTATTTCCCCTCACTTCAATGACAGACGTTTCTTGAAAGGCGGTTCCTGCCTTGTCTTCCTTGTCTCCGTCTACGTAGACGATTCCAGACATGATAAGGGCTTTGGCCTTTTCTCTTGACTCTGCCAATCCCAGTTTCACTAATAGCACATCTAGTCGTTCTTTCATTCCTTTATCTCTTCTCTTGTTTCGTCTTTATAATTTTTCCATTCCGCATTCTGGCGCTCCATATCGAGGTATTCCTTTTTCAATCGCCAGATCACAGAATCGCTGTCAATTCCCAATCCTTTTCGAAGAAGGGATACGTTGCCATGCTCCACGTAAGAATCCGGCAAAGCGATATTAACAACCTTCACATGGGGATAATGCTCATGAATATAATGGGTGATGTTAAGACCGTAACCTCCCTGAAGCACGTTCTCTTCCATAGTTACAATCAACCAGTGGTTTTTCGCCAGAGAGTCAACCAATTCTTGATCAAAGGGCTTTATAAACCGTCCGTTGGCTAGAGTACAATTCCAGCCTTCGGCTTTTAGCTTTTGTCTTACATGCTCGCCTGTGCTGACCATACTTCCAACCGCTAAAAGGGCAATGTCTTTTTCTTCATAAAGCATCTCTCCCTTTCCAAACTCAATGGGGGCACGAAACTCTTTTAGACCCTGATATGCCTCCCCCCTTGGATAGCGTACGGCAATAGGAGCGCCATAAGAAAGGGCAAACTCCATTCCATCCATCAGCTCCCAAAGGTTCTTTGGTGCAAAAATACTCATGCTTGGAATGGCAGATAAGAATGAATAATCAAAAATACCCTGATGAGTCTCTCCATCACTGCCCACCAGTCCGGCACGATCTATGGCAAAGACTACGGGTAAATTCTGAATACAAACATCGTGGAGAACCTGGTCAAATCCTCGCTGCAAAAAGGAGGAATACACTGCTACCACTGGCTTTAAGCCCCCGGCAGCCATTCCTGCCGCAGAGGTAACCGCATGCTCCTCTGCAATTCCAACGTCAAAAAAGCGGTTTGGATACTGTTTGGCAAACCGCTTTAATCCGGTTCCGTCAGGCATGGCTGCGGTAACTGCAACTATCTTTTCATCTGCTTCTGCAAGACGGCAGATGGTTTTTGAGAATACGTCTGTATAGCTTGGATTTTTCTTTTCTTTTTTGGACTGACCTGTCACAATATCAAAAGGATCTACCCCATGATATCTGGAAGGGTTCTTCTCTGCATGGGAATACCCCTTTCCCTTTTGGGTAATCACGTGAACCAATACGGTATGATTCAGTTTCTTTGCTTCCCGTAATGCTCTGGCTAAAGCCTTAGTATTATGACCATCCACTGGGCCAAGATAGGTAATTCCCATATTTTCAAACAGCATTCCAGGAATTAGAAGCTGCTTAATTCCATTCTTTGTCCGGCTGATCTTTTCAATGATGGAATCTCCCACCACTGGAACTCTGGAAAGTATGTTAGTCACATGTTTTTTTAAATCCAGATATCCTTCTCCGGTACGGATGCTGCTTAAATAGGAGGACATACCCCCTACGTTCTCTGAGATGGACATATTGTTGTCATTGAGAATGATAATAAAATTCTTCTCCATCCTCGCTGCGTTGTTCAACGCTTCATAAGCCATGCCGCCGGTTAAAGCGCCGTCGCCGATGACTGATACCACGTAGTGGTCTTCTCCCAGCACGTCCCTTGCCTGAGCCAGTCCAAGTCCAGCAGAAATAGAAGTAGAGCTGTGGCCGGTATCAAAGGCATCACATGGACTCTCTTTTCTTTTTGGAAAACCGCTGATGCCCCCAAATTGGCGAAGTTCATCAAAGGCAGCTTTCCTTCCGCTTAATATTTTATGGGTATAGGACTGATGCCCTACATCCCATACCACCTTATCTTTTGGAAGGTCAAAGGCAAGATAAATTGCCATAGTAAGCTCAACGACTCCCAAATTAGAGGCCAGATGGCCTCCTATGGTACTTATTTTTTCCAGTAAAAAATCCCGGATCTCCTGGCTTAAGACATCAAGCTGCTGTTTGTCCAGCTTCTTAATATCTTCCGGTCCATTTATCATATCCAATATCATATTATAATCAAATCCTTTATTTTTCACGGTTTATCAGCATCTGAATCAATCCTTCCAGGAATTCATTCTTTCCTGGCAGCTCAAGAAGAACGGAAACTGCTTCTTTTGAGATACGCTCCACATCCTGTTTTGCCTTAGTCATACCATAGACAGAAACATAGGTAGTTTTATGGTTTTTTTCATCACTTAGTACTGGTTTTCCTAAAATCTCGTCACTGCTGGTTAAGTCCAGGATATCGTCCTGGATCTGAAATGCCATTCCAACTAAGGATGCCATTCGTTCCACCTGCTTTAATTCCTCTTCCCCTGCTCCGCCGAGTATCGCCCCAATCATCATGGAAGCCTCTAAGAGAGCGCCCGTTTTCAAACGGTATATAAATTCAAGTTTATCTTCTGGAATGGATTCACCTGCCAGCTCCACATCAACGGTCTGTCCGCCAATCATACCAAAAATCCCTGTTTTTTCTGCAAGGATCCCCATACTGCGGGCAACCAAATCAGGGCGGTCTGTCATGGATAGGGCCTTAGCCGCTGTTTCCATGGAGTAAATAAGAAGGCCGTCACCTGCCAGCACCGCCATATCATAGCCGAATTTTACCCAAGCCGTAGGAAGCCCACGGCGCAGAGTGTCGTTATCCATACATGGAAGGTCGTCATGGATTAAGGAGGAGGTATGAATCATCTCAATGGCCGCCATAAATGGCTCAATCTCCTTGCCCTTACCAGAAAAGAGACGGTAAGTCTCCTCCATAAGCATAGGGCGAAGCCTCTTACCTCCTGCATTCACGCTGTAGACCATAGCCTCAAGCACAGTACTTTGGTAGCCGCTCACAGCAGGTAAATAGGATTCCACCACCTGTCCAACTTCCTTCATACGAGCAGAAAACAATTCTTCAAAGTTCACTTTTTTCACCATTATCCTCTAATACAATTATCTTTTTTTCCACTTTATCTATCTTATCATTGCATGATTTAACAAGCTTCATACCTGTTTCATAATACTGAAAGGACTCTTCCAGAGAACATTCTCCGCTCTCTAACTTCTTAATCAGTTCTTCCATTTCAGCAAATGTCTCTTCAATGGTCTTTTCTTTTTTCACTGCCATGATGGACCTCCTTATCTGATATCCAGCTCATCGTTCTTTGTCTGGTCGTTTGGAGTGATATTAGATATCACTGCTTCCATACTGCCATCCCTGACTATAACCCGGATGCCATCTCCAGCTTTTACCTGAGTTACAGAGTCTATCCTATGGTCTTTCTTATCTGTAACGAACCCATACCCTCCGCCAATTTTCTTTAACGGGGACTGGGCTTCCAAACGGCTGGCAAAAAGTTCCAGCCTGTGCCTGTCGCGAACGGTCTGCTTATCAAGCAGGGTTTTCATGCGCTGGGCAGCTATTTCGGCGTCTGCCTTATAACCTGCTGTTTTTGCAAGCAAGAGCGTCTGAAACTTAATCTCCAAATCTGAAAGTCTCTGGCGGCTCTCTCGAATGCTGCGCTTGGGATCGAAATACTTAAGCCTTAATCCGTACTGATTCGCATGGAAACGGTAACGCTCCATCTTCCGTTCCATTGTCTTTTTTAAGGTATTCCGGTATAACTCCTTCTGCTCTTCAAACAGGGCATAATCAAACACTGCTAATTCTGCAGCAGCAGAAGGCGTAGGTGCACGCATATCTGCTACATAGTCTGCAATGGTCACATCAGTCTCATGACCTACCGCAGATATGACTGGAGTGGAGCACTGAAAAATAGCTCTGGCTACCATCTCCTCATTAAATGCCCATAAATCTTCAATGGAACCGCCTCCCCTTCCCACGATTAAGACGTCAAGTCCCATCTGGTCCAGTACCTCGATTCCTTTTGTTATACTTGTCTTTGCACTCTCTCCCTGAACAAGAGCCGGGTAGAGATAAAGCTGCACGTAAGGATTTCTCCTTGCCGATATATTCATAATATCCCGAATTGCTGCTCCAGTGGAAGCCGTAACAATTCCAATGGACTTTGCATACCTGGGAATGGGCTTTTTATATTCAGGGGAAAACATCCCCATCTCTTCCAATTCATTGCGAAGTTTCTGAAACCGTTCAAACAGATCTCCCAGCCCTTCTCTTGTAATCTCCTGGGCATAGAGCTGATAACGCCCATCCCGCTCATAAACCTCCACACTCCCCTTTACCGTGACCTGCTGGCCTTCTTCCATTTGAAAGGAAAGGCCTTTTCGGTATCCAGCAAACATTACTGCTGCGATGGAAGATTTCCCATCTTTTAAGGTAAAGTAGATATGTCCGGAGGTATGATACTTGCAGTTGGAGACTTCTCCTTTTACGGAAATTCTGTTTAAGGCAAAGTCCTGGGCAAACATATTCTTGATGTATGCATTGACCTGGGTAACAGAATAAGCGCCAGCCATACTACACCAGCTTTGCTAAAACTCCGTTTACAAATGCCGGAGCTTCGTTTCCACCAAATTTCTTACCAAGTTCTACAGCCTCATTGATGGCTACTTTCTCTGGAACCTCATCATCAAACAAAATCTCATATAAAGCAAGACGGAGGATTGTTAGTTCGGCTCTGCCCATACGCTTTGTCTTCCAGCCTTCTGCCACTTCGTTGATCTTAAGATCCAGTTCTGGTATCTTACTCATGACAGCAATTGCTCTCTCTTTTAACTGGTCGGCATACTCACCGCTCATTGACACATCGTGTATGATTTCTTCCTTTCCTTCTTTGTCAAAATCATACTCCATTGGTTCCTCAAAATAATGGATAAGCTGTTCTACCTTTTCCTCTGCTGGATAAAAATCCACACAAAAAAGCAGCTTAAAGCAGTGTTCACGCATTTTACTTCTGGTCATTTACCATGGTCCTCCTGTTGGTAATTTTTCTGGACGTTTGGAATTATTATACCTTACCGTGGTTTAATATACAATAGTATTTTTCATTATCCATATATGGATTATATGAAAATTTACCGCTTAACGGCATATTGGTTTTTCCCTTTTCCCTTTGCCTCATATAAGGCTTCATCGGCACGTCTTAAGATTGCATCGTAGTCGTTTTCATTTTCTCCCACCTGTGTAATTCCAATGCTGGCATGGATACTTCCGGAGAGATTAAAGGCATTGAGTATTCTGGCTGCTATGGCTTCTGGCTGCTTTCTGCCCCTCATTCCATAAAGCCAGATACAAAACTCATCCCCACCAAAACGGACGATTACATCCTCTTGTCTAGTACAGGCACTTAGAATCTGGCCTACCTCAATCAGGACTAAATCTCCTTTGTGGTGCCCAAAGGTATCGTTGATTTTTTTGAAATCATCAATATCAAGGAACATACAGGCATAAAACCTTTTATTTCCTACTCCCTTTAATCCCTGAGACACCAGCTTTCTTGCGGTTTCTCTGGTATATACTCCAGTCAGATAATCCTTTTGCGCCCGTTTTTCTTCCTTCTTGCGATAATGAAGAATGCCAAGAATGAGTAATACAGCACTTACCAGCATAATGGTTGAGCTGGTAATAAATTCAAGGGTTATGCCCCTGATCCGGTAAAGCATGCTTTCATACATCTCTGTTTTAACCAGGGAAGCCACCACCCAGTCGTCGATTCCGGTTGGTTGATAATACAAAAGCCGTTTGTTATTGTTTTCATAGTAGGTTATATATCCTGCTTCTCCATTTTTAATGGCTTGTTTCATCTGCTCCAGGGACTGTCCATCCCGAAACTTCATAGGTTCCAAAAAATCGAATATACTATTCTCAAGACTGACTCCAGAGCTTGAAACCATGATTTGCCCTTCTTCTGTAAATAAAAGATTAGCGCCGTTCCTATTTAAGGGACTGTCATCGAAGTGTGCTTTTAATTCCTCTGCCGAATATTCCAAACAGGCAGCCCCTACTACCATAGAATCTCTAATAATAGGAACAGCCAGGACGATACCGTCTTGGCCTTCAAAACCTCCGGGAAGGAGTCTGGAAATATTCTTCTCTCCCAATAAAACTTTCTTAAAATAAGCTCTGGAGGAGATATCAGCCGATTTGTGGTTCCCATAATAGATGATTCCTTTGTTATCTGCGATCCCTAATCTGGAATTTTCCTTCTCGCTTTCCTCTAATAACTCCCACCAGTTTTCATTCCCCGATTCATCTGGAAGATCACAAATTGCCGCAAACAATTCCAGCCATTCAAACTTTGCCTCTGTTAAATTCTGCAGATAGTTTAATATCTTATCATTCTCCAGTTTTAAATCACGGCATGTCTGCTTTGTGAGGCTCTTTTCCACCTCTTTGAAATAATAAAGATTCATCGCAAAAATTCCTGCGATGATAGAAACCACCAGGCCGACCATTCCCATCATCTTTGGCAAATAATGATTCCTATCCCTATGATTTATCATATTAAAAACACCTGTCCTTAACATCCTGTCCTAATGCATATGGTTCATTATAAATCCTGTCCATTTTCATTACAAGATAAACTTTATTACGAAAAGCAAAAGAAAAGCGGGGGTATTGGCCTTAATGGCCACCCCCGCTATAGATTTTACATCTATTTGTTTTCTTCCATTGCAACACCAGCGATACGGATATTCACATCTAAAACCGTAAGACCTGTCATGTTCTCAATAGCAGTCTGTACCTTTTCTTGAACTTTCTCACTGACAGTTGGTATGCTGTATCCATATTTTATATTTAAGGACAAATCCACAGATACATGTTCATCAAGAGTCAGCTCAACTTTAACGCCCTTTGATAAATTTTTCATGCCCAGCTTCGCCACCAATTCATTGGTGATGTTGCCCGCCATGGAATCTACACCTTCTACCTCGGTTGCAGCAAGACCTGCGATGATAGCTACTACATCGTCTGCGATCTGCACTTCGCCGATTTTATCTTTTTCATATAATTTGTGAGTATTTCTGATTTCTGCTTCTGCCACAGCAATTCCCTCCTGTACTAAAATTTCTGGGTTATGGAATCATTATAGCAAAATTGTCCATCGTTTGCAAAGCTTTTTATTCACCTAGCTTCATAAGGGTAATCACAATATTCTCTGCGCCTACTTCTGCTTTTCTCTTTACGATATCTTCAATCTGTGCACGCTGTGGATCGGTAATGGTAGAGGCATTGATCACTACGTCTACTTTTCCACTTGAAATGCTGACAACTGGATCTGAGAATCCTTTTGCAAGAAGAAGAGTCTCTGCTGCATTTTCTTTTTCGGAAATAGCTGTCATATCAATCATTTCCTGAATGGCCTGTTTTTTTGCGGACTCCTCAAGGCTAGGATTGTTGATCAGGTTCATTAAGGTCTCTTTATTTCTTGCCCTTACCTGTTCTCTGTTCAACTGTACGCTAGATATGTAATCCGTTACGCTCATACCACTGGTAAGAACGGCTTCTCCCGGATTATCCAGTCCGGTGGTGTCTGCTGCTTTTGTCTCAGCTGCGGCTGCTACCTGCTCTGCGGCTGCTTTTGTTTCGCCTGCTGCTGTACTTTCTGCGGCTGCTACCTGCTCTGCGGCTGACTTTGTTTCGCCTGCTGCTGTACTTTCTGCGGCTGCCAGTTTATCAACATCCGAAGCATCCTGGTCCAGACTTGCAATGTCCTGACCGGAAGAATCTTCATTCAGGGCTTTGTTCTCCGCTAAGACGTCTTCTTCGGAAATATCTGTAAGTCCTGCTTCAAAAACATCTTTACCAGAAACTGCCTCCTGTTTTCCGGCATAATTTAAATACCCGGCGGCAGCTATCATAACGGCCAGTGTGGTAATGATGATCTGATTTCTTCGGAACAGTTTTTTCATATCCATTTTCTTTGGGGTTTTAGGGACATTTGATTCATTGCTTGTTTTCCAACTTCTCATACCTGACACTCCTTTTTATTCCACCCTCTTTAATACTTTTATTTTATGTGGGGGCAAGTTAAATAATGCTTCCATGGCACTGGAAATTTCAGCTTTCACCGTAGGACTGCCTCCACCCTGGGCACTTATGATGATTCCTTCTATTTCCGGACTTATCTCTTTCTCCACAATGGGAGCCGTATTTTCCCCAGAACCGGTCAATATAGTACTTTCCTGCTTCTCTTTATTGGTGATATTTCTGGTTCCGCCGGAGCTGTCATTTTCCACTGTGGAGGAATCTGATGTCTTGTTATCCACCCTTAATACTTGTTCCTTGGAGGATTTTAATACAATCATCACATCCACCTGACCAACTCCTTCTACGGTTTTTAAGAGTTTTTTTACCCTTAATTCCATTTGTTCCTCATAGGTACGGTCTGCTGCTGCCGCCACTGCCGTATCTTTTTCTGCCAGCTCTGTTACCATTCCTTTTTGAAGCTCGGTCTTGTTTTTGCTCTCCGATGCCGCTCCAATCTTTCCAAATGTACTTGAATTAGAGGGTATCGCAAGGATCAGGATAATCATTCCAATCGCCAGCAGGATCAGCCATTTATCCTTTCCCATCTTCCACTTGAATTTCAATATCCTGTTCCTCCAAACCATAATATTCAGCAATCTTCTTTCTAAGACCTGATACTTGTGAATTTTCTTCTTGTCTTATGGTTCCTTCTTCCTTGGAAGGAGATGGCGTGATTTTTATTCCTTCCACTTTGGCCACCTTTTGAATGGGTTCCATCCCTTTTACTGCTGGAACTGCCTCTTCTTCCCCTTTTGCTTCTTCTGATTTCAAAACAAGAGATACCC
This sequence comes from uncultured Eubacteriales bacterium, assembly GCA_963528005.1. Lineage (GTDB taxonomy): Bacteria > Bacillota > Clostridia > Lachnospirales > Lachnospiraceae > Lacrimispora. The sequence goes on along the minus strand of CAURSM010000004.1, from coordinate 104,089 downwards.
GAACCACATGACCAAATTTTTTACTGTCCTGGTCTTGATTGATCTCTGCTTTTGAAGTACTGCATAAAAAACCAGCCGATACCGCCATGGCTTCTAAGTCTCCAGAAACAGCATCTTCGTACTTGGCTATCATCTTATTAAGCCTTTGTCCATCCATCTTGGTGATTTCTCCTGTCAGCTCTGTCGCCTCCTTTTTTAAGCTGATGGACTCAAAATAATAAGCCAACGTATCATCAAGTCTTAGTCCACCAGTAATTGGTTTTAAAACCAGGAGAATCAAAACCATACCTGCAAAAAAACGTATGTACTTCTCGTATTTTTTATTGGGCAAAAGATTTGCCACAACCGTAATAAATATAAGATAATAAATAATACTGCGTATCCAATCAAATATTTGTTCCATGTCACTCACCCGGAATAATACGTTACGTTGGTTGATGCACATACAAGCGCAATGGTTATTACAAACAAAAGGACTCCAGAAGCAGCAATGGAAAGGAGCAGCTTATGCCCTTTTGCAATATCGGAAATGCAGGAAACGATTCTTTTATCACAGACTGGCTGTAAAAGGGCAGCCACACACTTGTAGAGGAACATTAAAACCAAAAGCTTAATTAAAGGAATGACAGCAATGATTAAGAGTATGATAATTCCTGCCGCACCAATGGTATTTTTTATGACGACGCCAGAGCCAAGGACCATCTGAGCGACTGAGCTTACAGAGTTGCCCACTCCTGGGATTGCTCCTACCAGCTTTTGAACCGCTCCAGTCTTCATGGAATCCACGTAAGGGAGAACCATGCCCTGGATGATTTGAAATCCCAATACAATTCCTATCATGGTCTTTAAGCTCCAGGATATAATCTGTTCTAAAAGCTCCGTCATCTTTGAAAGCATGTCTTCCTTTGCAATATGACCAGCCATAACAAGAAGGGCGTAGACTCGAACCAGAGCTAAAAGAACCTGCCCTAAGAGCCACTGAGCAGCTGCAATCACAAAAAGGGTAAATCCATAAGAGGCCGCTGCTGCTGTGCTCCCTCCTGCAAATGCCACCGCCAGGAAATAGGCTGGAAGAAGGGCTTTCATAAAAGAAAGTGTTTGTCCCACCACACCACTTACAATGGAAACACTGGTAAAAAAGCTGGCTGCCAAATAGGTAAACAGCAAAAGATATGTAACAAAAAAACCAGTTTCCGAAATCTGACTTCCCGTAAACACACTGGAAAAATTAGAAAACACGGCTCCAATGATCCCTAGTATGATGATTTGTCCCATCATGTGTCCATTGGTTTTTATCTCCCCCAGCAAAAGTTCTTTTATTGCATTTCCTACTTGTCCCATTACCTGATCCAGCTTGCCGCTTACTAAATCCATCATCAAATCTTTAAAGTTAAGGTTTAGCCCCTTTGTCCCATTGGTGCCGTCAAGAAAACTTTGAATGTCAGAAAGGTCGTATTGATCAAAATCAAGGCTGTCCACTTCTGTCGCGGCATCTGCGGAATCTTTTTCAACATTCAAATCTGCGCCTAAACTACTCATGGAAAAAAAGATAAGAGATAGAAAGCATAAGAGAAAAAAAGAAATTCTTTTCATAGCCTTTCTCCCTTCTGTCATGATACAAATACTTGCAGCGTCTCAATAAGCGCCAGTAGTATGGGCATGCTCACTGCCAGGACAGAAAGCTTTCCAAATATCTCAATCTGGGTTCCTACGGCTCCGTAGCCCGCGTCTTTACAGATTCCTGCGGCAAATTCTGCAATATAGGTAATGCCAATCATCTTTACCAGAGTGGATAGATAGATGTTGTTAATCTTAATATAGGACTGTATCTCTTTCATGGTATCTAATATGGAGGTAAGCTTTCCTAGACCATAGAAAAAGATTAATAAGCCTGCCGCCATTACCACATAGGTCCCATATTCCCCTTTGACTCCTTTTAAGGAGACTGCCAATATAACTGCAATAATTCCAGTTACTGCTATGGTCACTACCGTCATATTTCCCCTTTCCCGCCTGCTCTAAAGGGCATAAGGGTATGCCTGCAAGGCGCTCACCTACAATGCAAACAGATTTTTGATGGATTCAAATAACTGGTATATGTAAGGCACAAGCCAGAACAGCACCAGGACCAGCCCCGCAAGGCTTGTTAAGAATGCCTGCTCTTCCCGCCCGCTATGCTTTAAAACCTGGCATATGACGGAAACCAGAATTCCAACTGCTGCAATTTTAAATATCAAATTGACCCCCATGCGATCCTCCTTAATACATTACTATGGTAAGGAACAGTCCGCCCATAATTCCAAGAGTGCTATAAAGGCGGCTTTTTTCCTGCTTATGCTTTCTCAAATAACCAATGGTCAGATCAAGCTGTTCCAGGTACAAAAGAATATTTCTCTCCTGCATGTCCATATCCAGATATCCCAGATGCTCTCCCAATCCTTTTAAATTCTGTTTGTCCTCTTTGGATAAGCAAACTTCTTTTGGCAGATTGTCTATCTCCTCCTGCCAAACCGTAAAAAATGGTTCTGCCTGCTGCCTGGTCAGTCTTTCTGATACGGCTACAAAAAGGTCTCCCATTCCTCCTCCTGCCTTTTTTCCGGTGCGCTCAAAGGCCTCAGTCAAAGGAGAATTGGCATAAACGATTTCTCCTTTTAATAGAAGAATCATCTTTTTAAGCCTTTCCACTGTTTTTAAATGCTCATTCCACTGAGCTGCCATGTAAAAACCAAGTCCAGTAGAAGATATGATTACAAGTGCGGCTCCCAACAGCTTCAAATAAGTTCTATCCATACGCCCACTCCTGCCTGTCCCACAGCTTGCCCAAAGGCTGCAGCGGAGCTTTGTAAAGCTGGGTCCCTCTGGAATCGTATATCTGGTCAATATTTCCAATCCGTCCCTGGCTGTTTAGGATAATGTATCGTTCAAAGGTCCGCTCCTCCACCAGCTTACGAAGAACCGGCTTTTGCTTTATGTCATCAATTGAGCTTCCATGAACGGTAGCAATCAGCTTACAGCCACAGTTCATTACATATTCTACAGCCTCTATGTCTTCCCTGCTGCCAATCTCGTCCACAGCAATCACTCTGGGAGACATGGTTCGAATGAGCATCATCATTCCTTTTGCCTTTGGACAGCAATCCAAGATATCCGTCCGTATTCCAAGCTCATTTTGGGGAACCCCCTGAAAGCAGGCACCAATCTCGGAACGTTCATCAACCACTCCTACTGTAACTCCAGGGTGATCATTAACCCCATCTGATATCTGGCGAATCAGATCCCTTAAAAGCGTTGTTTTCCCACACCTGGGAGGTGATATGATGAGAGTATGACAGATATTGCTTCCTCCCTCATATACATAAGGCAAAACCGGCTGAGCACACCCCTTTACCTGATGAGATAGCCTTACATTGATAAAGGATATGTATTTCATGGTCTTAATTCCAGATTCGTCTAATATGGTCTTTCCTGCAATGCCTATCCTATGACCCCCCTGTATCGTTATGAACCCCTGCTTCATCTCTTCTTCAAAGGCGTACAGGGAATGGTTGCTCATATATTCCATGGTCTCTTTCAGCTCATTTTTAGAGGCAACGTAAGCATCTGTTCTCTCCCGGCTTAAGACACCGCTATCCGCCACATAATACTCTTCGTTTCTATAAATCATTAAAAGAGGGCCTGCCGCCCGGAGTCTTATTTCCTGAACTTCGTTAAAGTCCACGGATACCCGGTTTAGAATCTCTCTTATATCCCTCGAAAATATATTGATAAGCTCGTCTTTCCTCTCCACCATCATCCCTCCTCTTAACTCAATATATGTAAAGAGGGACAAATTATGCCTTAAAAACTTTTCGATATAAGATAGCGTCTGACAAAAGAAACGGCCCTATCTTTCCATGAAAGATAAGACCGTTTTCACGCTATATAAACTTATCTGCAAATGTTTTCACCATAAAGCAGATCAATCACAAAGCTTGCTACATCCCCCTTAAAACATCCCCCTAATAAATTCTATAACACCCCCCTAATGATAGTAATGCAAAGAAATACAGACAATTATCATAATACCTTCGGTCGCCCTTTCTTAGTGGAGTATTCCAAAAACGGTGAACCCATTCCCTTTTGTATTTGCCATTAGAGGCCAGGGAAGCCTGGGCATTGGTTGCAATGATTGCAATCGGATGAAGGGAAGTTACCTTTTCCACCTTCGTACCGTCAATGAGATAAACTCCGTTTACATCACCCCTTTCACTAAAAAAGCATTGTAGCTTATCCGCTGTCTCAGGGGCCCACTCATCCTGTGGAAACCAAAGATGATCCAGGCCAATGTTTGCTATGGTGCGGTAAGCATCGCTGAAATACCAATCATGTCTATCTTTTATAACAGGCATCCAGTTTCTGGGAGTGCCGTCATAATCCGCATACTCACCACTGAGACCGGTTGCCGGGTGACAGGCTTTCTTTAGATATAACCGACTCGCCTTTGCTGCCTTTTTAAAGAATTTTCGATCTTCCTCATAAGCCCATAAGGAAAACAGTTCATAAAAATGAGGCAGATGATAGGACGGGTCCGTAAAATCGCAATCTGGAATAAATTTAATCAAATGGTTGTCAAGATTCCACATGGGTTTTCCATCACCCTTTTTTTCTCCCTTATGGATACAGGAATGAAGAATGTCCTTTGCCTCTTTGGAATAGCAAAAGATTCCTTCCCCATCTCCCCACCGATTGGAAGCAAAAAACAGTGACATAGCAAAATACTCTTCCCCATCTGGTGCCGGACCCCATGAATTTTTCGTTCCGTCTGTATGACAGGACCATGCAAAGTAACCTGCATTCTCCCCTTTATCCATATACATATAGGTTTTCGACCATTTCCATAAACGGTCAAACTCCTCTTTTCGGTCCATCTGTACGCACATCATCATGGCGTAAGACATTCCTTCCGTTCGGACATCATGATTACCAGTATCCTCTACGTATCCCATATCAGCTCCAACTGGATGGTAGAATCGCTCTGCTTTGCTTCCATAAAAAATCGTCTGGAAAGAGGAATCTATTTTTCTCCTAATTTCATCCTCACCATAGCCGCATTCTAAAAATACGTTTGGATAACTCCTACGTCTCATACTGTTCCCTCCTTATTCCTTTACTCCTCCAATGGTAAGGCCAGTAACAAAGTACCTCTGTAAAAATGGATAGAGGCAGACGATGGGAAGCATAGTAAGTATGGTCGCCGCAGCTCGGACGGATGTTGGAGTTACGGTCCCCACCGCATTTTTCATGGATTCCACTGAAGTGCTTTGATTGGTCACCGAAGATAATAGCTTCATTAACTCGTACTGCAAGGTGGTCAGATTCGAGTTCATCCGGTTGTATAACATGGCATCAAACCAGGAATTCCAATGCCCTACAGCACAAAATAATGCAACTGTGGCATATACGGGTTTGCATAAGGGAGAAATGATTTTTGTAAATATAATCACATCTCCAGCTCCGTCTAATTGGGCAGATTCTTCAAAACTATCTGGAATACCTACCATAAAAGTACGGATTACAAGCATATAAAAGGCACTTATCATTCCTGGAATAATATATACCAGAAAGCTGTTGGTAAGACCAAGTCCTTTGAATAAGAGAAAGGTTGGAATCAAACCTCCGTTTACATACATGGTAATAACCCAGAATAAGGATAACTGTTTTTTAAAGAGAAACCGCTTCCGGCTTACGATATAAGCTAGAATAGCATTGGCTCCTAATGCCGTTATTGTACCAATTATTGTCCTTGCTACAGTAACATAGGCACCTACCAGCAGATTCTTCTTATGTAATACGGTGTTGAAATTTTTAAGAGTCCACATTCTTGGCCATAAATACAATCCCCCCCGCAGGGAATCGGTTCCATTATTAAGGGACACGACCAAGGTGTTCCAAACCGGGTAAAGGGTTATGATTACAAATAAAATCATGAAAAACCCATTTAAGAAAACAAAGACTTTGTCGCCTACTGATGTTTTTTTACGTGTTGTTGCTTTTTTCATCATGCCTGACCTCCTTAGAATAAGCGCTCTTCTCCAGCTCGTTTGGCCATCCCATTCGCTATTAATATGATGACAATACTTACTACGCTTTTGAATACTCCTGCCGCTGTACCCAAGGAATAATCTCCCTGGCTGATGCCCCATTTCAGAACATAGATGTCTATGGTCTGAGAGACGCTCTGTACCAGTCCGTTTCCTAAAAGATACTGTACCTCAAAGCCGGCATTTAGAACATTTCCTGCATTCATCAAAAGGAGTATGATAATGGTTGGCTTGATTCCTGGCAGTGTGATGTACCTGATTCTCGCCCATCTTCCTGCACCGTCAATAGCAGCCGCCTCATAAAGATTTGTATCAATGGCAACAATCGCTGCCAAGTAAATAATGGCATTCCAGCCTGTTTCCTTCCACACGTTGGCAAAGGCTACAATCCCCCAGAAATACTTAGGGTGTGCAAAAAAGTTAAGAGGCTCCTTTAATAAGTGAAAGCGTATTAGAAGATCGTTTACAATTCCTGTTCCAGAAAGAGCATCATGTAAGATACCGGTTACAATAATCCAGGATAAAAAGTGGGGCAGATAAGATATGGTCTGAACTACTTTTTTCCCACCCTGAGATTTTAACTCATTTAGAAGGATTGCAAATATGATAGCGGCTAAAAAGGTTACAACAAGATTAATAACACCCATTGCCAGAGTATTTCTAATTACGCGAAGAAATCCATCGTCAATAAATAGCTGTTTAAACTTACCAAGTCCTATAAATTGGGAATGAAAAAACCCATCCTTTGGCTTGTAGTTTTCAAATGCCATAAGCCAGCCTGCCAGGGGCAGATAACAGAATATAAATCCATAGATCACATAAACCAAAGACCATAACAACAGCACTTTTTGTCTTTTTATTTCTTTCCAGTTAATCCTTCCAGTTTTTCCTTTCACAACAGATGTCATGGTATCACCCCTTTACTGAAAAAACAGGCAGAAGCAGTTTAGGGACAAATTGCTCTGCCTGTTCTTGCTCTTTTATTGTGCTGCTTTTTCTGCGAGTTCGATTCTTCGATCTACTTCCGGCTGTACTTCATCTAAAAAGGCCTTAGGATTACAGCTTTCATAAACCTTCAAATATTCCTTCCACCCCTCTTCAAAATCAGGAGCCATAACAACCTTTGGCAGGTACTCTTGCTTGATTTCACGCATTTTCGTCCAAGCGGTTCCACCTGGTGTAGCCGTTGTCATGGTGCCGACAAAGGTATAAATTGGATACCATGGTCCTGGAATCTCATTTCTTCCTACCATATCAATGTAGTTCTTGCAATTGTAAGCTTCTAAACATTCCTGAACATTCTTTGGCAGACTGCTTAAGAATTCATTGGGCTGCTGTTCTGGCTTATTGGCATTGAGGTTATCCTGGCTCATTCCAGAATAGGTTGGGAAATAGGAATATGTACACATATGAGACGCTTTGTATCCAGTGTTGGTAACCTGCATACGGATTTCAGGAGTCCGGTAGAATAAACCATCTTTATCTACCATATAATCCACATCTTTTACGCCCCAGTTTCTAAGATTAATGATTTCCTGGTTTAATAAATCATCAATAAACTTCAGTGCTCCTTCTACATCCTTACAGTCTTTGGTGATGGAGATACCGGACCCTACATTTACAGTGTCTCCTGAGGTATGCCATCTGCTTTTTACTCCCTCTTTTATAGTAATTGGAAGTGGCACGTAATTACAGCCAAGCTCTTCAAGTCCCTGCTGTTTTAATGCATCATTAACGGTTCCATAGAAATCCCACCACTGATCAATCATTCCAAGCACACGGCCTGTGGAAAGTTTTGCAATGTATTCATCGTATTTTTGAGTGAAGGATTCAGGATCTACGATTCCCTTTTTAAATTCTTCATTCAGCTTATTGAAATAAACCTTTGCTGTTGGTGTGGTATTGTAATCAATGACCTTTTTTGTCTCTGGATCTACGATACAGCTTCCATCATTGGCATATCCGTCCAGGAACAGAGGAGCATTCTCCAGACAGAAATATCTCCAGTCATCACACAGGATGGTGTATGGAATATTCTTAGTTCCATTTGGCATGGTAGGATTGGCTTCCTGATAACGTTCAATCAGGTCAAAATACTGATCCATGGTGGTAACCTTTGGATATCCAGCCCATTTTAATACGCGGGTCTGAATCCAGAAGGCTTCGTCGTTATGGGTTGTCTCCATCTCTTTTCCATAGCTGTTGTTAAACTGAGGAATCCAATAGATATGTCCATCTGCCTGACGCAGGCTATCCCATTCTGTTTTGGTGAAAAAATTCTTTATATTGGGGTATTTGTCAATGTAATCATCAAGTGCAACCAGAGCTCCTGCCTCATAGAGCTGACTGGTTCCTTCACTTCCGCAGATAAAATCAGGATACTCTCCTCCTGCGATTAAGGTACCAACCGCTTCCTTGGCAGTCTGTCCGGTCAGCCATGTTTCCTTTACCTTGGCCCCCGTAATTTCAGCAATCTTTTGCTGAATCTCATTATCATTATTAATTTCATTGCCTGGTACTGCAATAAAGTATGTAAACTCTTTGATTCCCCCGTCATTCGCTGCATTCTTGCCTTTTGATGACGCTCCCATGGAGCATCCGGATAGAGTTGACATTACTACGGCACCAACTAAAAGCAGAGCTGTAAACTGTTTTTTTCTCAAAGCTTTTTCCTCCCTTTTATTTTATACTTATAGTTTACTTGAATATGCTGCTTTCACAACTGGGGAAAGCATACAATAAGACAGGGCAAATTATATATGTGATATACATAATTCGCCCCGTTTCGTTTTAATGCCTGGCCCCTTTTCTAAACTTTGACGGGGTACAACCCTTCACGGAAATAAACCGGTTTACAAAGTAATCCAGGTCATGATATCCAACTTCCTCTGCAATCTGATAAACTTTGTCATCGGTTCTTAGAAGCCTGACAGCGGCTTGTTCGATGCGGCAGTTGTTTAAGTAGTCCTTAAAGGACATCCCATATTTTTTGCGGAAAAGCTGACCCAAATAGGCACTGTTTAAATAATATTTGTTGCTGTATTCTCTTAATGTAAGATTTTTTCCATAGTTTTTCCGGATATCTTTTTCTACCTCATGTAAGATATCTTTTGATACGTGTTTGCGAAGCTGCTCAATATAATCTGCATATTCACAGGATAAACGGGTCAGATGCTCCTTGCCTCCTCTTAGCATTTCTCCTTCAAAGGAATTTTCACCAATAAATCGCATGATCTCCTCTTGATTTACATAACTATCCTGTTCTGAGGCAAGATGTATGAACTGAAATAAGAGGTAATTGATGTTAAGATTGACCGTATCCATGGTAAATCTCATATGTTTCATCTCTTCAAATAGCTGTTCTACACTTTGGGATATTTTCCCCTTTGCATTCTGTTCCACGGCCAGAAGCAAATTGTCCAGGTGTTGTTTACATAATACAATTCCATTGTTATTTACCTGCACCTCTTTTTCATAAAAATAAATGGGGCGCTTATTTCGAAAAGCCTGAAAAGAGCGTAAAATACGAGCGGCTCCGTAAGACGTGGATATTTTAGAAATATCCCCTACCTTTTTCCCTACTAGCATAATGACTGGAAGCTTGATTGTATCGTATAAAGAGCTGCGAAACTGTTCCAGGAATTCTTTTTGATTCATCTTTTGATTCTCTGCCATATAATCGCAGTAAAGAAAGCCAATATCATAACTCTTTTCATGGCTTGTAACATCAAAGATGCAATGGTCTCCATCCTCTTTTAAAAATTTCAAACATGCATCGTAAAGTTTTCTTTGCTGGTTCCTTTTTTCCTCATCTATGAGTTCTTCCATCTGACCGATATTATCAATCTCTATATCCACATAACTGATTCCTTCGGACCACTTCATATGATTCCTGATGTAATCTAAATTAATTTGATCGTATTTTCCAAAGATGAGAGAAATCATATTTCTAGCCAGATACGCTTTTTCCATTTTCTGGGTGTTTTGTTTTTGTGTTTTATTGCCCTGACTTAAATAATTTAACCGATGAAGCACACGGATTAATTCGTCCCTGACTACGGGCTTAAGTATGTAGTCAAAACAGTCATTTCGAATTGCCTGCTGTGCAAAGGAAAAGTCACTGAACCCGCTTAAGATGATGAAATAAGCATCTGAGATTTTTTCTTTTCTTATAACCTCCAGAAGTTCAAGCCCTGACATCACAGGCATCTTAATGTCAGCAATGATTAAATCCACCTTGTTCTCTTTTAAGTAACTTAATGCCTCCATCCCATTTGCCGCTGTTTTGACAATCTCATATCCTTCTTCTTCCCAATTGATTAACACCTTCAGGCCCTGCAAAATAAAAGGCTCATCATCCACTAACAATACTCGAAACATAAAAACTTCCCCCTTATTTCGATAGATATGATGCCGGTATTTTTATGGTTATCATGGTAGATAGCCCAGCTTCACTTTCTAAATCAAAACTCACCTTATCATCCGTAGCCATCTTAAGCCGCAAGCAAGCATTTAAAATACCAACTCCCTTTTTATCTTTTAACTTCTCAATGCTCGCATGCTCCATCTTGTATTTTAATTCTTCTAAGAATGACTCCTCAATACCTTCCCCTGTATCTTCTATTTCCAAATAAAAAATCTCATCTTTTAAGTAAACACGGACAAAAATCCAGCCTTCTGTAGTCTTACTCTCGATTCCATGAACACACGCATTTTCTGCAAACGTTACAATGGTAAGCTTTGGAATCCTGTAATCCAGGCATTCCTCCATGATCTCAAGCTTATAGGAGAGCCTGTCCCCAAATCGGTATTTTTGGAGCTGCAGGTATGCCTCTACAAATGATATTTCTTCTTTTACGGTTATGAAATCCGTTCCCCAATCGAAATTCTGCCGTTCCATCCTGGCAAGCTGTTCTACCATGCAGGCTGTTTCTTTTTCATTTTTTAATAAACTGTGCATTCGTATGCTTTCTAATGCATTAAAGAGAAAATGTGGATTGATTTGGCTGTGCAGTGCCAAAAGCTCTGCATTCTGCCTCTCGATATCCATCTCCTGTTCTCGCAAACGGTCAATATAAACCGTCTGGATCAAATCGTTAATGGTGGTTACCATGCGGTTGTAATTGCGCATTACCATACCAATTTCATCTTCTCCCCTGACATTTTCTATTTCCATCAGTTTTTCATCGTCTACCCGCTTAAATGCCTCACTAAGTTCCTTAAGGCGTTCGGTAAAGGACTGACTGATCATTTTCATAAAGAACCAGGGAAGAACGGTGTTAATTATAATAAGCAAGGCAATCAACGGCATATTATTGATGATCTGGCTTAGAATCACTGCCTTTGGTTTTAAAACATAAATCTGAAGCTCCATTCCATAAGAGGCAAAGGTAGTTTCATAACCAACCTGGTTTTGAAGGTCAAAGGTATCAAAATCATCCCACAAGCCGGAATGTCCCTGATTGGATAAGATTATCTTATCATTCCAACAGACATATACCGGTGCATCGTAATTCATTTTTGCAAAGCTCTGAACCATGCCGCTATAATCCAGGTCCATCTTCACGATCTTTTCAAATCCATCCCTCTGATAAAAGTTTAATTTTCTTAAAAAAGTAATCCTCTTTTTGGCATCTACCGTTGGAATACTGCTGTTGTCATAATAGATATAGAGCACTCCGTCCTGATTGGAGGAAATTAAATATTGATACCACTGCTGATCCTTAACTGGAGAAAGCCGTTTAAATTCGCCTCCGCTTACAATGGTTGGGTTGTCCGCATACATGGTGATTTTAGAAGCGGTGGAGCCTATGCTGCTTTCAAATAAGGAATCTTTCATAAAGGCCTGATAGCTTAAAAAATAATCCAGCTGTGTTTCAAATTGCTTGTCCAGAAACTGGTTGACGTATTTGTTCATATAGATTTTTTTAGTTGTCCCTGCTGCCTCTTCCACGTCATAGAAGAAATTATATTTAACGGCACTGGCGATATTTTCCATGCCTCTTTGTACGTTTGCGTTTTCCGATGCTATGAATATGTAGATGATTGCACTGTCTGTAATAATAAGCGGAAGCAACACACAATAGATATAAAGAAATTTTAGCTTTTTTCTCAATTTATAGTCGTCTAATCTACTTCGAAACCGTTTCCATCTAACCCCCATACTTGCCCCCTGTTATCTTTTGTCCCTTCATCATCATACCTGCGTCTACTAAATAAGAACTTAAAAAGGTCCTTTGCTTTTATACTCATTATACGGGACAAACTCTTTCTATCATCCTGACCAACTATATAGATTGACCTGTCAAATCTGTAATCTCCGGTGAAAATACAAAAAACGCACCAGGCTGCTGACAAAAAACCTGATGCGCTCACTTTTATTCGCTTAAAATTCTTCTTATGGACTGGATGGGCTTAAAATCTACATTGGATATCTTAATGCCATCCTCCGGTCCGCTTGCATGAATCAGCTTACGGTCCCCTCCATAAATTCCGATGTGGCCTATGTACGAAATCAGATCTCCTGGCTTTGCATTCTCTATTCCATTAATCTCAATTCCTGCTTTTCCCTGCTCCTCTGAAGTTCTTGGCAGGTTCACTCCGTACTGCTTATAAATACTCAAGACAAACCCAGAGCAGTCTGCCCCTTCCGTCAGGCTTGTCCCACCATAAACGTAAGGATTTCCAAGAAATTGTTTTGCATAATTTGCCACGTCTTGCCCTTTTCCCAAGGAAACACCAGACAAACCTGGTCCTTTTCCACTAAATGATGGACCGGATAGAGCTTCAAATGGCATAGGAGGAACGATGGGGATATTTTGCATATTCCCAGTATCAGCCCTTGCCGGAATGCTGCCCGCAGAGATCATGAAAAGACTTAATAGCAAAGCTTTAACCCATACTTTCTTTCGCATATGTTTCTCCCTGTATGATGTATTTTATAATCCCATTTCCACCGCTTCTTCCAGGAGAAACCGGTGGTATGTTACATGGTTTTCATGAAACTTAATATAATACCTGTAATAATCAAAGGAGGCGTCTTCAAAGAATATAACATAATCACAATCTTCCTGGTTTGACGTATTGCAAATAATCCTGCCCTGAGAATAGCTTCCAAATATGCTTAATATATCATCAAGTGTGGTCCCTGGCTTTTCCACTGCTTTTATAAACTCTCTTAAAAAACCGTTGTCTTTTACATTCTGATACACATATTCCACACCTTCTGGTGGTATCTCAAAACAGAATCTCTCCTGACTTTTTGTAATCCTTACCTTGTGAAGCTTATCCTTAGTATATACTTTAAAGCCTTCCATAAAGGCTTTGATCTCATCTTTTGAATTTCCATCTATCTTCACTGCCCGAATGAGTGCCTTTTCCGGGTAATAAAACCGGATGGCTTCTTTCTCATATCCTAATTTAATCTGAACTTCCTTGATTGAATTAATGAGCATCTGTTCCAAAAAAGCATACTGCATGTTTCTTCTCCCCACCTGGTGCCTGTCCTTTTTCTAACAGCTTCTCTCCCTATTATAGACAATTATTACCTTACCAGTCAAGTAGGTTTCTCTTACTGGTGGAGCCTTCGAATAATTTTGTAAATGATAGCGCCTTCCATTACAAGAGGCTGGGAATGGGCAAAAAAGACGATACCTTCCGCAGGGGCTAAAATCTGGCTTATAATCTCTCCCTCAAAGGGATCTAATATCTCTGCAAGCACCTCCCCCCGCCTTACCTCCTGGCCCGGTTTAAAGCAGGGACGATAGATTCCCCCCTGGTCTGTTCTAACGCTTGCTAAGTCACTTTCCTGAAGAACAGTGGCAATGTATCCGCTGTGACTTGGATAGCGAATCATACCCATTCTGGTGAGGAAGCGAAGCACAGAGGCCGCCGCAATCTTTGCCGATTCTTCATCAATCTGATCCGTACTGCTGGTGTAAACGGAAAATGCACTGGTGTTGTTTAGCTGCCAGTTATAATTAAGGGTTACCTTATCAATTGGCTTTGCTTCCCGGACAAGAACATAAGGCAGACCGAATAAATTAGCAAGGCTTGGATTTTGCACCCCAGTGTCCATCATTCTCACATGAGGAATAAAGTCTCCTGGCATATAAAAGCTGGTAAACTGAATCCCATAGCTAAATTCCTTTACAGCGTCAAAGACTCCTGCTGCGATTCGCTTCGTGGTTTCTCCATTCTTATCTCCTGGAAACATCCGGTTGATGTCTGAATCATCCGTGGGCCAAAATCTCTTCCCCAGATTCATAGACGCCGTATTTAACGTGGGAATTACCATAATCTCATTCCCCTTTACAATGGCCCCTCTTTCCTCCAGCTCTTTTAGCTGACGGATTAGTTGGGAGCATATATAAAGCTGCTGGATTTCATTCCCTCTGCATGCTCCCACAATACAGGCGGATTTATCTCCTCTTCCAAAGCGATAACCATAGATATCCATGTTGTCCCGGTAGAGATTGCTTACCGTAAAGATGGCCTCTTTTCTCATTCCTCTTCTCCTCCTAACACCCTGGCCAGCAGGGAACCTGTAGAGACCACAGGATATTCTCTTAACGTAAAGACTAGGCCAGATGTAGGAGAAACCACCTCTTCCATCACCGTTCCATCCATAGGATTTAAGATCTGGCCCATTGGCTGACCCTTTTCAACAACCCCAAGATGTTCTACAAAAGGCAGGAAGATTCCTGCTTTTTCTGCATGGATAAGACCTAACATCCGGTTTAAAGATACCATGGGTTCCCTTGGGATGATGGTATCTCCTGTCCACATGCCAAGCTCCTTCATAAGACAAAAGATTCCTTCTGTAATTTGATGTCCGTAGCTTTTGGTTATCCTCATTCCCACCCCCATCTCCACCACAAAGGTAGGAACACCAATGTTATTTAGACCATGAGAAAGAGTGGATTCCAGCACCGGAGCACTTTCATGAATCCAAATTAAATCCACATTCATTAGACTGGCATAGGGAAGAAGAGCATCTGTCCTCTTTCCGCTCATTCGTATCTGAGGAATCTCCCGTAAAAATATATTGCTGGCATGGAGGTCCACACAGAAATCGGAACCTGAAATGTCCGACATAATCCGGGAGGCGATGTGCTCTGTGACAGCGCCCTCTTCGTCTCCTGGAAATATGCGGTTCATATCAATATCAAATCCTGGCACGCCTCTCGTAATGGAATCCACTCCAAGGGGATTTAAGGCCGGATAAATATCTACGATTCCTTTTAGATGCTCTTTCTTCTCACGGAGGATCCGGTTTAGTTCATAACATACGAATTGACCTTCCAGCTCATCTCCATGAACCCCAGTTACAATGCTTAAGCGCTTCTCATTCCCAGACAGCACCTTTGGCTCTATTCTGTTTTTATATATATTCCAACTCTCTCCCACGGAAAGCCCTAGGGATACCACCTTTTCTATCATAATTTTCACGCCCTTTTCCAACCTTTTGAAAAAAGGCAACGAATGCCCAAAAAGCGTCGTTGCCTAAGAAATAATATACCGTTATTTTACGATTTTGTCAATGAATCCGGGACAGGGGGTAGTATCTGGAGCACCATAAGATCCCTGACCTTACTCTTACTTGTTTCTATTACAAAGACAAGGCAAAACATCATGTTGCCTTTGATGTCTTGCCTTGTCCCAAATTCTTTCTTTCCTGCAGTACAATCCTTTGAATGCTTTTTTCCGATAAAAAGTATCGTTTCGCCAGATCACTTACGCAGGCCCCGGTTGAGTATTCCATAAAGATTGAACGGTCACGCCGGCTTCTTTCTTCTCTGGCTCCTGTTGTCTCTCCCCAGGTTTTTTTATTTTCTTGTTTTCTTGGTATATAAATGTATTCTCCGTCTATATACTTCTGGATCAATTCCACCAGTTCTTCTGGCATGATCTCATTGGCTTTCTGATAGCGCATCGCTGCCTCCCAAACATATTTTTCTGTCCGGAATAGCAAAGGCCATACAATTACTTATTTCACTGCATAACCCGTGCTATGCAGTCTTTGAAGGTTCCATCATAGATACTCGCCCCCTATCTCTATGGTGGTCATTAGTTGTTTCAATTATATCATAAAAAAGAGAAAGATGACACCTCAAACTCATCATAGAACGATGTTTGAGCGTCTCAACTATTCATTTTTAATTACAATGCCTAAATATCTGGAAAGCTCTGCTGCCTGATATAAATCCACAACAGCTCCGTTAATCTCCTTTGCATCGTCAGAAAGAATCAACCCGCTTATCTTGCTGGTGGTAAAGTCAGCTCCCCTTAAGGAGGTTTTAAACATGCTGGCTTTTTCAAGATCCACCTGATTCCAGATGACATCTTTCATATGGCACTGAGTGAAAAAGCTTCCCTTTAGCTGACTTTCAGCAATTCTGACATGCTCCAGCTTGCTGGCGTCAAAATTGGCATAATTAAAGTTACAACCTGATATGGAAATATGGAGAAAGGTGCTTCCAGCAAACACTGCTCCCATCCCTTTGCAATTGTTAAATTCTATCCGGTTTAAGTAGCTGTCAGAAAATACGCTGTTGGAGAAATCACAGGAGTGAAACATGACATCACTAAATTCTCCACGCTGAAAGTCACAGTTTTGAAAGCTGCAATTTTCAAATATGACTGAAAAAAAGCGCATATGAGAAAGCTCTTCTCCAGTCATATGAATATTTTTAATCAGAGTATGCCTGACTGCTTCTTCTTCCTCTTTTTGGATAAGAAGCTGGTTCTCCTCTTCTAAAACCCATTCCATTTGCCCACTTATCATGGGAGCAAGTAATTTTTGAGACATGGGATATGATTCTCCTTCTTCGTTTCTTTCCTTTATTATGCCACAAGAAACAGAGGCGGACAACCCTTTCCACAATTCTTACCTTATTGATGAAGCTTAAAATTATCGACTTCTACTTGAAGGTCCCTGGCTAGCTGTGACATCTCCTGACTAGATGAGGAAAATTCCTCTGCCGCTGCCGAATTGGTCTGCACCACACTGGAAATCTGCTCCATTCCCTGGGTAATTTGATTGATAGCATCTGCCTGCTCTGCGGTTGCTTTTGATATCTTTTTCACAAACTTTTCCACCTCTTCGGAACCTTTGACTGCTTCTAATAAGATATGGGCTTCTTTGTCAGCAAGCAAGCTGCCTTTTTCTACGGCGCTAAGGGAATTTTCAATTAAGATAGCTGTATTTTTAGAGGCTTCGGACGCCTTCAATGCCAGACTCTGCACTTCTCCAGCGACAACTCCAAACCCTTTTCCAAATTCCCCCGCATGAGTGGCTTCCACTGCTGCATTGAGAGCCAGGATTTTTGTCTGGTATGCAATGTCTTCAATGGTTTTTATGATCTTTTTTATTTCTCCTGAGCTGGCCTTGATTTCTTCCATCGCTTCTAACATCTCCTCCATTTGTTTGCTTCCTTTCATCATCTGAATTCCAGTTTCTGAGGCTATTTGTATGGCCTCGTTTGCATTTAAGGCATTGGTTTCTGATTGAAGTGATATTTCAGCGATACTAGCTGCTTGCTCTTCCATGGAGGCCGCCTGTTCTGCTGCTCCTTGTGCCAGTGCCTGGGCGCCTGCAGATACCTGCTCTGAACCTGCATAAAGCTTCTCGGAAGAATGGCTGATCTCTTTTAAGGAATTCGTTAACTTCATATTTA
Source organism: uncultured Eubacteriales bacterium (assembly GCA_963528005.1). Taxonomy (GTDB): domain Bacteria; phylum Bacillota; class Clostridia; order Lachnospirales; family Lachnospiraceae; genus Lacrimispora. The sequence goes on along the minus strand of CAURSM010000004.1, from coordinate 86,331 downwards.
ATTTTCGGATGGAACCAAGAATCTCTTGAAATTCTCCAGCGTAACTATCTTCTGCCAAGGTATCCAGGTCAAAATTACCGTCTGCCATTTCTCCCAAAAGGTACTGAATGTCTGACATCATCCGCTTTAGATTATTAGACATCATATCAAAGGTCTCTGCAAGAGTTCCTATCTCATCTCCAGAACGGTATTCCACCTGCACTTCAAGATTTCCTTCATAAATTCCCTGAGCCGCATCCACCACGGTTTTTAACGGGTCAAGGAGCCTTCTAAGCACCATAGGAAAAACAATGAGAAGCATAACCAGTGCGGCGGCACAAACAAGACTTAAAATCAATACGGTGGTATTTACAGATTGGTTCATTTCTTTCACCGTTATGGTAGACAACGACCACCATGTTTCATCTCCTGCCTTGATGGGGTAGAAAAACCGCATGACATCCACTCCATCTTGTCTGACAGTCTTCATTTGAAACGCATTTCCATTGGAAAGCATGGATTGAACCCTGGAATAATCCTCATCACGTGGAATAAATTCTTTGAGACTCTTTCCACGATTAGCAGGATCCTTACTGTGATACACAATGGTTTGATTGCTGTCAAAGATAGAGGCATACATGGAGGGATACCGGTCGGTGGATGCATCTACTTTATTGAAATTTTCAATGTTAATCTCTGCAACACTGACTCCTTTTAACCGATTTTTATAATAAAAAGGCACCCCATAAGCAACTACAATGGTACCATTTTCATCCATTGGTTCTGTTACATGAGGAGTTCCGTAGACGGCTGGAGTATGGTAATACTCCTGACTTGAGTACTGGTCGTATTCGCCGTAAGCCTCCACCAGACCGGATTCACTTTTTTTATTAACATAGAGTCCGTAATCTCTTAGATTGGGTTGAAACTGATATGGCTCAAACAGAACAAGCATACTTTCTATGTCCTGATTGGTGGATACGATATTTTTGATGGATTCACTTAAGTATTTTTCTGCATCTCTTCCGATTGGAGTCAGAGTCTTATGATAGAACTGGCTCTGAAGCTGGCTTACGTATGTTTCCGGCCCGGTCGGAACAAGGTTAAGCATGGGACTATCTTCTGCTGTTTGATATGCTCGTTCCATGTATTGTTTTACGTTACCAGCTGATTGATCGGCTTCATCAAAAATTTGCTGAATCTGAATGCCGTTCATCTTTGCCTTGGTGGTTAACTCTCCGTTTACAGTTTGTACGATGGCTTTTCGGGATAATATGGCTGTCATACTGATTAGAAGCACAAAAACAGCTAGAAGTATGATTCCCAAAATCAGAGACAGCTTTCGTGACAGATTTAATTTTTTAATCATATTCATTCCCCTTTGATCCCAGAACAAGGGATACTTACGTTGATTTTGGCCGCAGAAGGCCTTAATTGCTATTACTTTAGATTATTCTCTGTCCAATTCACTTGTTCCCAGCTAGAATAGACAACCAATCCCACAAAAAAAGAACAGGATTCTCTTTTACAAAGAAATCCTGTTCTTTTCCTACACCTCTGGCATATCAAGATGTATACACTTGTCCACCTTATCTGGATTGGCATGCCGGCATTCATTAATCAGTTGTGTGAGCGAAGTCTTAGACATCCTTTCGCCCATTGCTTGTACTGCCTCGTCCAAATGTACGCTTAATATATTCTCAAAAAATCGTCCCACTTCACATCCATCTGAAATTTGGGGATGAAACTTAAATAATTCCTTAGAACTATATTCTTCAACAGCCATATAAATATCCCACAAAGAAATATCAGAAGGTGATTTCATTAGCATCGTTACCCCTCTGCCTGTAGTAACGTTTAATATGCCAGCTTTTTTCAATTTGCCAAACAATTGCCTTACCATCACTGGATTACATCCGGTACTTTCGGAAATCATCTCACTGGTTACCTTCTTGCTTTCGGAAACGGATATTAGCATAAGCATTTGTACAGAGACTGTAAATTTTGAACTCATTTTCATTTTAAATTCACCTCTAGTTCATATTATAATGTACTTCTGCTCAAATGTCAATTGTAGCTATTGACACTACAAATCAAAAGTGCTATTATCTTTATTGTAGTTCAATCGGCTACAAATGTTTCGAGTCAGGGGGTGCAAAAAAACTAATATCGGTGCTACTACTACTAAAAAGTAAAAAGGTTTAACAATTAAAAAACAATAAAAAAGGATGGTAAAGTGAATGGAATTTTCAAACACAATTGCTACAAGAAAATCAACTCGTAAATATGAACCAACACAGATTTCTGCGAAAGAATTAGACACCATATTATTGGCTGGAAGTGCTGCACCTGTTGGAGATAATGCGTACAGAAATTACCATTTTACTGTTATCCAAAATGCGGAGATAATTGAAAAGATTAATATAGCTACCTCAAATGGACTAAGCAATCTAGATGAAAAAGCAGTGAAAAATCCAAACCCAACATATGGTGCACCTACACTTGTAGTCGTTTCAGCTAAAATAGAACCTAGGTTTCAAGGTAGTGAACTTGCTAATGTAGGTTGCCTGATTGAAAATATGTTATTAGCTGCAACTAATTTAGGTATAGGAAGTGTATATTTAATGGCACCTGTATTGGGATTCAAAGCAGATCCACAGCTTGTAAAAGATTTGCAGTTACCAGAAGACTTTGAGCCTATGTCAGTTGTAGCATTAGGTTATCCAGCCGTTCCTCTTAAAGAGAGAGAACTGAAAATGAAAGTTACGGTCAATACTGTTTTATAATATTTTCTTATAATATCAATCCAAGGAAGAAATAAAAAAACTCTTACCATTATTTCTTAGGTAAGAGTTTTTAATAAATGCCCACATCATTTATGATACGGCTCCCCATAAATAATCCGGTAACTGCGGTATATCTGTTCCAGCAGTATTACCCGCATCAACTGATGAGGAAATGTCATACGGGAGAAGCTAAGTTTATAATCTGCCCGCTTTAAAACGGCATCCGACAATCCCAGGGAACCACCAATCACAAATGCAATCTGGCTAGTGCCTCCTATTCCCAGGGAATCAATCTTTTCAGAAAGCTTTACCGAATCCAGCATATCTCCTTCAATGGCAAGGGCAATCACGTAAGTGCCGTCCTTAATGGAAGCAAGGATTCGCTCCCCCTCCTTTTCCTTAATCTGCCGTTCCATCACCTCACCAGCGTTATCCGGTGTCTTTTCATCAGGAAGCTGAACGATATCCAGTTTACAGTAGCGGCTCAGTCTTTTTGTATATTCTGCAATGGCGTCGGCAAAGAACTTTTCCTTAATCTTTCCCACGGTTACCAAAGTTATCTTCATGTAAATCTCCTATCCATCAAGCTCCTTTTTCATCATAGCAATTAGAAGCTTTGTTACGTCTCTTACTGTTTTTTTCTGCCCGTTTTGTACTTTACGGACTACCTTGCCATCTGGCTTTACATTAATATGGTATATAATCCTTAGAAATTCCTCTGCTTCTTCCCAGGCTTCCTGACTCTCTGGAATCAAATCAAGGCCCATCTGGAATACATGGAACATGCCATCGTATACAGAAAGACGGTGCTTGACTCCGGCTGCCTTTAGCTTTTCTGCCATAGATTGGGTATCGCTTAATAAAACTTCATAGCTTCCAGCCTGTAAAAGAACAAAAGGAAATTGCTTGAAATCACCAAATAGAGGGGATATATATGGATCTCTTGGATCACCTTCCCCCACATAGGAAGAATCATAAAGCATATTGTTGGTGGAGTTTCCAAACAATGGATCAATCTCGTAGTTGGTTTTATAGCTTTCCCCGCTGTTTGTCAGATCCGTCCAGGCAGACATGGCGATAAAACCGCCGGGAAGTGGAATGTTATGATCCTTTAAATAAAGACCAAGGGCGAGGCCTAAGCCACCTCCCGCAGAATCTCCTGCAATTACGATATTAGCCGGATCGTATTTCTTCTCATGAATTAGCCATTCATATGCAAATAGGGCATCGTTAAGAGCGGCTGGATAAGGATTTTCTGGTGCTACCCGGTAATCTGGGGTCAGCACGTCCCCTCCATAACTGATCTTGGAATAGCGGACGGCAAATCTTCGATAGATATTCTTCATAGGGCCAATATAGCCTCCGCCATGAAGCTGTAAGATTACCCGGCCAGTGAAAACTCCAACAGGCCTTAAATATTCCATATTAAAATGCTCATTCTCTATAATTTCATACTCATAACCCGCTGGACAAACCCAGGCAGGTTCTACGGGATTGCGTCTTAATTCCCCGGTTCGTATGGGTTCTTTTAAAGATGTTTCCATCACGTTTTGCATCATTTCCCTCACCAGATTTCCTCTTACACTTACTTTTTTTCTTCTCAATGAAATGCCAACTCCTTCCCGCCTTTATATATGAAACCGCCGTTTCAGCTCATTTTTAACGCTCCAATCACCAAGTAGGATGGTGACAATGAGTAATATCACCGTCAATGTCACAGTGACTATGGTAAGAGGCGGTCTGGTAATCAAGCCTGCCGCCCAGAATATCAAGGGAATAAAGCTAAATACCGTTATGGCAATCTGATACATAAAGTAGCTCTGCCAGTTCATCCGGTTAACTAAAATCAAAAATACGACTGATAGATCCGCAAAAAGGATCGTACTTGGTATGCCGTAATTTACAGACCAGCCGCTATAGCCACTGGAATGATCGATCGCCACCCATAGGGCTTCAGCGGCGGCTGTTTGAAGCAATATCTTCGCACCTAAATTGGAATGGTGCATCAGGGAGTACCGGACTGTAATCACGGCATATGCCATTAATCCAATGGCGATAACAGACCAGGTGGAGCCGGAATAAGTGGCATAATTTATAATTCCCAAAACGAAGGCCATCAAGATCATCAATCCATAAAACACATTGGCCAGCTTTTTCATTTTCTCTTTATCGTAACGGATCTGAGGATACATTCCTTTATTGTCACGTGTTCCGGGAACTCCATTGCTTTCTGTTTCCACTGGAATTCCCTCAGATTGTAGGAAAGCAAAAAAACGGTCCTGGAGCCTGGTATCCTGAAAGACTGTGGAAAAAGTAAATACCAATTCATTGTCATAGGAGCATACGGCACATTTTACAGGCTGTCTTTTAGAAACTCCAATAATCATGTGGAATCGCTCCACATCTTCTTTGTATTCCTCTAACACATCGATGGAGCCAATGTTAGAAAGTGTCATGGTATATGCTCTATCATTCTTACGAAACACCAGATTGATGGCGCACCACTTTACAAAGAGAGGAACTATGCGCAGATACCACTTTTTCTCATTGGATACATTATAGGAGATGACTTCCTCCATCTTTTCCTTTGTAATATTCTTATCCATCTGGGAGCTGACTGCCTTTAGTATCTCTGAAAAAGTGTGCTCTTTTCCATCGGAGAGATACTCAATCAAGGTGACAGCAAAAAAGTTAGCCATGGTCTTGGAACCAAAGAAGGTGCGCAGGTTAATTGGTATACTGATTCCTATGGGCGCCTCACAAGGCTTTTTCTCAAGATATTCCAAATAGATGGCCCAGATTAATGCTGCTGTAAGAAACCTGGTTACGCTGGCATCGTAGCGTTTGCCAGCTTCTTTTAATTCCTTTAACCCCACATAACCATGAAGAATATTCTCTTCATCCAGAGGGAGATGTTCTCCTGACAGGTAATAGGCTTTTTTTGAGCTGTATTTGCGCTTTTCTGTCTTTTTATAATTTCTTACATAGCTGTCCTCAACATTCATGGAGATATCCGACGATATCTTCTGGGTAAATGTATGCTGGGATTGCCATCCCTTCTTTAAATCCAGATACCGATATACCAGGGCCTTTAAAAAGTTAACCGCTCCAAGCCCATCTGTGACGGCATGAAATACCTCTAAGTTGATTCTTCTGTCAAAATAACTGACCCGGAATAAAAACTGGTGGCTGCTTCTGGGATCAATATATTTACAAGGGTAGGTGGTTTCTCGTTCAATCACAGGCATTCGTTTATTGTGCTCAAAATAATACCAGAAAAAACCTCTCCCAAGCCTTACGGAAAACCCCTCAAACTGAGGCAGAACTTCCTCTAAGGCTGTTTGAAGAGTTCCTGGATCGATCTCTTCCTTTAGTGTGGCGGAAATACGGAACACGCTGCTTAAGCTTTTGCTTGCGATAACCGGAAATATCTTTGCTGTATTATCAAGCCTTCTCCATCTGTCTCCCTGGGGACCTCGCTTCATCCAGTTTGTGCCTCTCTTCTCTTACCATATGGACGGTATATAATAGGTAATGTTTCATTCACTTGTTTGAAAAAGACGGATTTCCCCGCATGCGGCAGGAAATCCGTCTTATGTTTCTTTCCTAGACGCGGAAATAATAACCAACGCCCCACTTTGTATGCACGTACTTTGGATCGCTTGGGCTAGGCTCTATCTTCTCTCTCAATCGGCGCACATGAACATCCACGGTGCGGACATCTCCTGTGTCCATTGCCTTATTCCCCCAAACAAACGTAAGTAACTGTTCCCTGCTGTAAACCTTGGAAGGATTGCAGGTAAGAAGCTCTAATAAATCAAATTCCTTTGCTGTCAGATTAATCTCTTTTTCACCGATAAAGACCCGTCTGCTATCCCGATCAAGTTTTAAATCTCCAGCAGTAATAAGGCGGCCTTCGTCTTGACGGTCCCTCTTGCCTTTCTTGGCATTGCGGCGCATGATTGCCTTGATTCTAGCCTTAACTTCCAAAATGTTAAAGGGCTTTGTAATATAATCATCGGCTCCGTATTCCAGTCCAAGAATCTTATCCATATCATTGCCCTTTGCTGTCAGCATAATGATCGGCATCTCAGAAAATTCCCGAATGGCCTGGCAGACTTCATAACCATCAAACTTTGGAAGCATGACATCTAATAAAACCACGTCATACTCCTTCTGTTTTGCCAGACTTATGGCTTCCTCACCGTCATAAGCGCAATCCACATCCATACCATCTTGTTCCAGGCTAAATCTCATGCCTTTCACAATTAATTTTTCATCATCCACTACTAAAACACTTGCCATCTCACACCTCTGTCTTCTATCTTAAATCGTTATATCGTCTTTTATCTTTTGGAATGCCGCATCCTTGATCCCGGATACATTCATAATATCCTCAATCTTCTTAAAAGCACCGTGACTATCCCGGTACTTTATGATGTCTTCGGCTCTGGCCTCTCCGATTCCTCTAAGAGTCATCAGTTCTTCCTTTGGGGCAGTGTTCAGATTTATCTTTGATCCTTTCTGCCCGGTTTGTTTTAAAGCCTGGTCCTCTGCTGCGTTAGCTTCTTCCATGCTTAAAACCACGATTTTCATGCCGTCTTCGATCTGTTGTGCCATATTTAAATATTCTGGTGATGCCTGCTGCGTGAAGCCTCCGGCTTTTTCCACAGCCTCAAATACTCTGCTTCCTTTGGAAAGCTGGTATACGCCAGGAAAAACCACTTCTCCGCATATATGTACATAGCAGGGCAGACTTTCCTCTTTTTGCGAATCTAAGGAACTGCTGCCCGGAGATTCTTCCGTTTGGCTCTCGAAAGGGGAAACAGTGCTTGCCTGAGAAATATTAGTTTCACCTGTCCGGTTGACGTAAAATCTGCTTACGCTGTAGCATATGCCTGAGATCAAAATACATAAAACGATGAATGCAATCTTCGCTTTCTGGAATTTCATGATATCCCTCCTGTTACAAATATTGGATAAAAAGGATACCATCTTCAGCCTATGTTATTATTCTACCGAAAGAAATACGTAAATACAAGCACTATTTCCAAATTAGTTAAATATCATGATGCCAATGATTGCAACTACGGCGCCAATCAGCTTTTTCCACTCAAATCCTATTTTTTCTACACCAAATAAGCCAAAAAGCTCCACACCGTATGCCACTATGATCTGGGAAACCACAATGACAAGGGCCGCCTTTGCAGGACCTAAGCTGCTCATGCTTTTTACTACCGTATAGGTGATGAATGCTCCGATTACACCTCCAACCAGCATGTATTTGGGGTGTACATTAAAAAGGTCCGCAATATTTTCCCGGCCTGAGAAATACCATAAAATCATACAGGTTAAAAATGCAGTGAGCTGTACCCAGCCTGTCGCCACCCACATACTGGATTGTTTGGTCACACCTGTATTTAAAACTCCCTGGATGCTCATAAGTGCTCCCGATATGAGAGCGATTACAAAGCCTGTCATAAATAACCTCCATTGATCCTGTTTTCTTTTTCTGTTATATCTTAGGTTGTGCCTTATTTGTTTTTTTATACAAATATTATCATTTGACACAACTTGACAAGCCTTTGCAATTAAGTTATACTCAGCTCAAACCAATAAGTATTCACGCGCTAGGGGAGCCACAGGCTGAGAATGGTAATTACCTAACCCTCACTACTTGAACCGGCTAATACCGGCGTAAGGAAGCATTAGTAGTCCCCTCCTGCGTATAAAAAGGAGGTATTTTTATGTCTTTTTTTCTAAATTACTCCGCTGAGAAAGCGGAATATATGTTAACAACAGCCGGATACATTGCTGTTATCTTGCTTTTAGTCGTTGTTTTTCTGGGATTCCAATTTTTTACAAAAACTAGTCAAACAACACCTCATATGAAAACACAGCGCTTGGTATACTGTGCAGGTGCTATGGCTCTTTCCCTGGTAACTTCCTTTATTAAGTTCGCCTCTCTTCCCTTTGGAGGTTCCATCACCCTTTTCTCTATGCTGTTTATCTGTTTGATTGGCTATGTGTTTGGGGTAAGGACAGGAATTATGACTGGTGTTGCCTACGGAATTTTGCAGTTTATTATGAATCCTTATATTTTCGCTCCAATACAGGTTCTTCTTGATTATCCCCTGGCTTTTGGAGCACTTGGACTTTCCGGCCTGTTCCGCAATAAAAAACATGGACTGGTAGCCGGGTATATCACTGGCGTAATCGGCCGCTATCTCTTTCATGTGATCTCCGGTTACATATTTTTTGCTTCTTATGCTCCGGAAGGAACCAATTCCATGATCTATACTCTGGTATACAATGCTACTTATATCCTTCCAGAGTTAATTGTCACCATTATCGTTCTTTATATGCCACCTGTACTGAAAGCAATCACGCAGGTGAAACGGCAGGCAGTAAGCGAATAAATTTACCAACAGGGGCTGCCGCAAAATAAAAAATCTTATTTATAGCACAAAAATGCGCCTTGAAACAGCTTTTAAAGCTAGTCAAGACGCATTTTTTATTCCATATGATTCAGTATGTCTATTTTGCGACAGCCTCTTGTTTTAATTCGTTTCTACCGTAACATGAGACTCTTTCTTCCGCTTTTGACCGTACAATCTGACTGCGGTTAGTAAAGCACCAATTCCACAAACCACTGCGGCTATCAGATAGACGATTCTCATTCCATAGATAAATACATCATCCCGTCCCCTGATATAATCGGATACATTATAACCAACCTTTTGGCTCATCTGGCTGTAGAGAATAGTAACAGCAAAGGACACTCCACTGATGATACCCAGATTTCGAATCAACGCATTAACACCGCCGCAGATTCCCAACATATTTTTCGGAGCCGTAGACATGGTAATGGAGTTATTGGGAGACTGAAATAATCCGTTTCCTACTGACATGATTGCCAGGTACACCACCAAAACCTTGATTTCTGAGGTTTCCGTTAAGGTAGCCATAAGACAAAGTCCTAATCCTGACAAGCAAAGTCCTGCAAAGGTAAGAATCTCCGAACCTATCTTATCCGATAAATACCCGCTGACCGGGGCTACCACTGCTAAAATCACTGGAGATACCATAAGTATGATTCCTGTAAATGCCGGAGAGTACTTAAGGGTATCTTGAAGATAAAAGGGCAGTATGATGGAAGAACTGCTCAGCGCCACAAAGGATAAAAAGGCACATAAAATGCTGATGGAAAACAAGCTGTTCCGAAAGAGACTCAGAGGCAAAAGGGGAACTTCTGTCCGGCTCTCCAAATAAAGAAATAAAAGGAAGGATACGAAGAAGAAGATAAATCCTCCCACAATCAGAGGGCTTGTATATCCGTAGTTCTTTCCTAACGTGAGAGACAGGAACAAGGAGACAACGGAAAACAGAAACAAAACACTGCCTTTTTTATCAAATGGCTGTTGAGATGCCTTTTTGGACCTAGGTAGAATCCTCATTCCTAGAAAATAGACAAAAATTCCGATTGGTACATTAATTAAAAATATATATTCCCAGGCAAAGGAATGTATTATAAAACCGCCCAGGGGTGGACCTGCCATGGACCCAAGTGCTACCGCAGTACCGGAAATTCCAAGGGCTTTTCCCCTCTCATTTGCTGGAAAGACCTGGGTAATGATTCCCTGATTGGTACCCATAGCTGCCGCTGCTCCAAGAGCCTGGATTGCCCTGGAAATAATAAGCTGTAAAAAGCTATGGGATATGCCGCAAAGCAATGATCCGGCAGTAAAGACCAAAACTCCGTATAGGAATATTCGAGTCTTTCCAAATATATCGCCCAAACGGCCAAAGATCAAAATAGTTCCAACCACTACTAAAAGATAAATAGTCACTACCCAGGCGATTGCCTCGGAACTTACGTGTAACAGCTCAGACATTTGGGGAAGAGCTACGTTTACAATGCTGCTGTCTAGGGTCGCCATAAGAGTGAGCAACACCACATTAATTAAAATAAGCATACGATTTTTGTATACTTTTTCAATTGTTTGTTCCATTAATTTCTCCATTTCTAGATTCCTATCATAAATTCTCTCTTTTTTTTGCCTCTTTTATTCCTCGTCTTTTTTGAGACTGCGAATTTGTTTTGCTTTTAATAATACCACATCTAACATTCTTATAAGCTCATCTTTTTCTTCTTCATCAAGGCCCTGAGTGATGGTTTGATTCCAGTGAATCATTTCCTTTCGAATGTCTGGCACCAACGATTTTCCCTCTTCGGTCAGGTAAAGCTTATAGGCTCTTATGTCTTTTTTGTCTATCTCTTTCTTTACATATCCCTGATCCATAAGTTTTTTCAATTCTCTGGCTGACATGGCTTTATCCACGCTTAACTCTTTGCTCAGTTGATTTTGATTGACCCCATCTTCATGGTACAAAGACAGCAGATAGGGACAGCTTGCGCTGCTAAGTCCGTGGGGCTTTAATATATCATTCATATACGCCTGAGTGCAGCGATAAATGCCTCCAGTGTACTTACTTAGCTTTCGGTATTCTTCTTTCATCTTCTCTCCCCCTAAGTATCCTGGAAATCATACGTTGGATATTATAATCCAATATAGTTGATAAGTCAACCATATTTACAAGAAGCATGTCTGTATCACATCAGCAAGTACCTCTTGAATATAATGAAATAAAAAGCAAAAAAGGAGATTGTATGAACAACCAGGTGGAATCCTTAATCGATTTGAAAGCACTTCAGGAAGAAGCAGCCAAAGACAGCCGTGATCATAAGGTTTATTATAAATTAGGAGACTATTACAAAGAGCAGGGAAATGTAAGGAGGGCTTATTTAAGCTATATCCACAGCTTGTACCTTGGTAATGAGAAGGAAGATGTCACTCATGTATCAAAGGAAATTGATGCTATAAAGAAAAAGACGCCGGAATATGCCCCTCAGGTTTCCATTCTCATCCCATCGGTTCCCGTGCTGGCACAGATGAAAGCCATATTATCTGCTACTCTTGCTTTAAAAGAGGACTCCAATGTAATTGTCCTTCTTGACTGGGAGGAATCAAAGGAAGTCACCGACTGGCTTAAGGAAGTAAAAGACATCACCTTATTATCCGTAAAAGGACTCCCTCTCCATAAGGCTTATGAAAAGGCGGTAAGCTTAACAGAAGATGGAGATGATCTCCTCATACTGGATAAAGGCTCCGCCTTATTAAACCATGCCTTGTATCATCTTCGTATATCACTTTATCGAAATGACGAAATCGGTGCAGTCAATGCCGTTACCAACGGACCTGCCTATGATCTTACGGAGTTTGAAACTCCAATTAAAAGAGCTGACGGATATGCCATCGAACATAATCTGCCAGGGGATGAACACATGGATCCATTGCTTGTTCCTTCCTGCGGAAGCATTCTAATCAAACGAACCTGTTGGGATGAGATCAATGGCTTTGACCCTTCCTTTCTGACTTTGGAAGTGGCGGAAAAAGATCTTAGTTTTCAGCTTATTTCTATCAAAAAGCTGATCTATGTATGTCACCACGGCTATGTCTATACGTTGGTTCAACCTCAGAATAATCCAGCCAGGCTTTTAGACTACAACTACTTTTATGTTAAATGGGATGTGCGTCTGAATTACTCCATGTTTAGCCGCCCCGAAATTCTTGCGCTTATCACAGATCCTACTGACACTCCCTTAAAGGTTTTAGATGTGGGCTGCGCCTGCGGAGCTTCTCTTCTAGCCATAAAAAATAAGTTCCCGGCATCAGAGCCTCATGGCATTGAACTGGACCCAGGCTCATGGAATATTGCCTCTAAGCTATTTCCGGTGACACAGGGGAATGTGGAGCAGGATTTAGACTATCCCAAGGAATATTTTGATTATATTATCTTTGGAGATGTGCTAGAGCATCTAAATCAGCCGGAAGCAGTTCTGGTTAATATGAAACGATATTTAAAACCAGGTGGCATGATTCTTGCAAGCATTCCAAACATCATGCACATTTCCGTAATTGGTGATTTGCTAAACGGAGCTTTTACCTATCAAGACAGCGGAATCTTAGACCGGACTCATCTTCGCTTCTTCACGAAAGGGGAAATCATTAAGATGTTTTCCCGTGCTGGGTATGAGATTCTTGATGTGGGCAATACAAGGGTTTGGGTCAGTGATGATCAGATGCACTTAATTAATAAGCTATGTGCTTTGAGCACCAGCCAGACAGATGCATTTCTTGCATACCAGTACCTGGTAAAGGCCAAAAGATAGATTTCTTTAATATAACAATAAGGGCGCATTGCAAGGCTAACGTTTTATCGTCAGGTTGCAATGCACCCTTATCTTATTCTCCCAGTTCCTCTACCATCCGGTATCCAACCCCCATCTCAGTTAGTATATATTGAGGATTTCCTGGATTGGCTTCTAGTTTCCTTCGAATGTTTGCCATGTTCACACGCAGGGTATGACTTTCATCCGTATAGATCCCCCAAATCTCACGAATGATAAAATCATGAGTTAATACCTTACCGGCATTCCTGGAGAGCAGTACCAAAATCTTATATTCAATGGGAGTGAGATGAATGGGCTCTCCTTCCCGAAAGACGAGACGTTTACTATAATTAATTTCCAGATTTCCTACTGTAAATCGATCCACTTCCTTGCCTCTTAAGCTAGCTGCCTCCAAGCTGTGGCGCATAGCAGTTCGTATCCGGGCAAGGAGTTCTGGTGTGCCAAAGGGTTTAACAATATAGTCATCTGCTCCCAAATCAAGAGCAGCTACCTTCTCCCGCTCATGACCTCTGGCTGACACAACAATGATTGGAATCTTGGACCAGCTTCGAATGTTTTTTAGTATTTCTACTCCGTCCATATCCGGAAGACCAAGATCCAAAAGAATGATATCTGGAATATGGGAGGTAAATAGGGACAGGCCTTCCTTCCCTGTTTTGGCTTTTATGACCTGGTATTGATTGGAAGTTAATACAGCCGAAATGAAGTTGCTGATTGCTTCTTCATCCTCTATGATTAAAACCGTTGGTTTACTATCCATTTTCATTCACTTCCTTTCAATGGCAGCGTGAGACAAAATACGGCTCCTTTGTCGTCTCTGTTTTTGGCAGTTAGCTCTCCTCCATGGGCGTTTACGATTGTTTTGCAGATGGAAAGGCCAATTCCAAGACCTCTTGCAGAATCAGAACTCTTGGTCTCACTTGGTTTATTGCCTGAGAACAAATAAGGAAACTCCTCATTTGAAATCCCGTTTCCTTGATCCATCACGTAAAATTCTGCCCATTCTCCATTTTTCTTTAAATGAAGTTCCACAGAGGTGTCATCAGAAGAATATTTGATTGCATTTTCTAAAAGATTAATTAGAACCTGTACAATGAGCGTACCGTCCATGGGAACCTCTAAATATTCTTCCGGAACGATTACCTTGATTTCCCGATGTGGGAATCTGTGTTTTATTCTGCTCACCGCTTCCCCTACCACTTCTTCTGCCGCTTCTGGCTTAGTTACCAGATTTGATGCGCTTTCATTAATTCTTGTAACTGAAAGTAAGTTCTCCACCATACGAATCAGCCACTGGGACTCCTCTTGAATATTGACAATCAAACTGTTTCTTGTGGCTTCATCAAGTGGGTGATTGTTTTCTAAGATGGCGGAACTAGATCCAAGAATACCTGCAAGGGGAGTACGCAGATCGTGGGAAATGGCTCGTAACAGAGTACTTCGCATTCTCTCTTTTTCTGAATCCACCATAATTTTGTTCTGTTCATCAGAAAGCTTCTGTCTTTCCAAGGCCATAGCAGCCTGTGATGCGATCATGCGTAGAAACAGACGGGTATCGTGATCCAACTTTCCTTTTTGACTGGATATGCCCCATACAGCAAGAACCTTTCCTTGAGAGATGACTGGCATGTAAAATGCAGCCGCTCCCATTAAGGTGTCTGTTCCTGCTCCTGCACGTTTTTGATTGAGAAATACCCAATGAGCCACTGCCTTTTCATCAGGTGAGTTTAAGATGGAAGCGTCAATGTCAGCCGGAGCCTGCACTACAAATCCATCCTCTCCATGCTCTGGATCCGTAGCAAAAAACACAATGGAGCAGTCAAAGAGCCGGAGGATATAATCATTGGTAAGGGCGACTATTTTTTCAAGTCCTCTTGTGGCTAGAAGTCCTTTGTTAATCTCATATAGCACCTCCGTCCGATGCTCCCGTTTTACAGCCAACTTTGCTTCTGACTTGATTCTTACTGTCATGGCACTTGTGATAAAGGCCACCAACAGCATAATAAGGAAGGTAATGGGGTAGCCAGATTGAATGGCTGCCAGGGTAAAATATGGCTCCGTGAAAAAGAAATTAAAGGTTAAGACACTGATGAACGAGGAAACAATCCCATACACATACCCTTCCGTGACCCTTGAAATCAATAAAACGGAAAAAATATAAACCATAATGATATTCTGGTTCATAATGTTAAGCTGCTGAAATCCATAGGACAACAGCGTCGCCGACAGTAATATAGCGAGTGTCTTCCACAAATCCTGCCAGGATAAATGAAAGGTTTCAGGGTTTAGAGTTTTACGAGGCTTTTTATAACTTCGTTTCCCGGCGTCCCCAGGTATGATATGAACTTCAATAGTTGGCAAAAGTGAGATCAGCTTATCTTCAAGATCTGTCTCAAACAGGCTTTTTAATGACCTTTTGTTCCTGCTCTTGCCCACCACAATATTTGTTATTCCTGAAAGCTTTGCATATTCCGTTATGACAACCGCCAGGTCGTGCCCTGTCAGGTTTACGATTTCTGCTCCAAGTGTTTCTGCCAGTTCGATGTTTTCCTGAATTGACTTCTGCTGTTCTTTTGTCAGGCTTTCCCTTTTTGTATCTTCCACATAAAGAGCCGTAAAGCTTGCGTGAAAGGCATCTGCTGCCCTGGCCGTCCACCTGATACATTTGGCAGAGGAGGGAGACGGACCGATGCAGACAAGCATTTTAGTATTTGCCATCTTATTTGATAAGCTTTTTTGGCTTTGATTGTCCAGACTGATCTTATCTGCCGTACATCTAAGCGCTATTTCCCGAAGAAGTCTTAAATTTTCCTTGGTGAAGAAGTTTTGGGTAGCCGTTTTAGCCCTTTCAGGTCGGTAAATCTTTCCTCCTTCCAGGCGGCGTAATAGCTCCTCTGGTTCAATATCTACCAGTTTTATTTCCTCTGCACGGTCAAAAATATGATCTGGAACCGTTTCTTGAACCCTGATTGTTGTAATGTTTTCGATGACGTCGTTCAGACTTTCCATGTGTTGAACGTTTACTGTGGTATAAACATCAATTCCGGCCGCTAAAAGCTCCTCAATATCTTGATACCGCTTTTTATTTCTTCCGCTCTCCCCATTGGTGTGAGCCAGTTCATCAACCAAGATCAGCTCCGGTTTCCGTCTCAGGGCTTCATCAAGGTCAAATTCTTTTAATTCTATATTTCGGTATGAGATGATTTTAGGCAATAGCATAGGAAGTCCCTGAAGCTTATCCATTGTCTCTGGGCGGGTGTGAGGTTCAATATAACCAACCAGCACATCCATTCCACTTCGGAAACGATCCTGAGCATCATCAAGCATGGCATACGTTTTTCCGACCCCAGCGGCATAACCAAAAAATATTTTAAGCTTTCCTACTGGCTTTGCTTTTTGGGCCTGAATATTTTCTAAAATCTCATCGGGATCTGGCCTCTCATCATTCCTATCCATTGCATCATCACCACCTTTATTTATGAATCATACCACTTTTTTAAATTATAGCAATCCATCCAAAGCTAAATTTACCATTAACACAGAAACGCCAGGTTCTCCTATAAATCCCATGAGCCGGTTGCTTGTATTTTCCTTTATAATATGGCGCACCTCATCCTCTGTTATCCCTCTGGCCTTTGCAATGCGTTCTACCTGGTATTCTGCTGCCTGTGGCGAGATATGAGGATCAACACCACTTGCTGAAGCAGTGACTAAATCCATTGGAATCTCTTTCTGATTCTTTGGATCAAAGGAATGCCACCAGTCAATTCGTTCCTGAACCATGCTTTTCTCCTCCTTGCTAACAGGAGATAGATTGGTGACTCCGGCTGGCCGTCCGATTAGATATTTCGCCCCTATAAAGTCCTGGGCAAGCAGCTTAGATCCATAGATCTTTTTCGTTCCATCCTTTTGAAGAACGGATATCATACTGCCATTGGCCTGCACTGGAAACACCAACTGGGATACCCCAGTTATAACGGCGGTGTAAAGGATGCCGCACAATATGGTCATAATGGCAAAACAGACAAGCGGGGGTTTTAATTCTTTCATTCGTTTCATAGTTTGTTCCTCCTTATACCAGACCGCTGGCAGTCAGAAGCATATCGATCATCTTAATTGCCAGGAAAGGAGCGGCAATTCCGCCAAGCCCATAGACCAGGAGATTTCTTTTTAACAGCTTGCCAGCAGGCAGTTCACGATATTTTACTCCTTTTAATGCAAGTGGAATCAATGCTATTATAATGACTGCATTGTAAATGATGGCTGAAAGCATAGCACTTGACGCACTGGTCAGTCTCATAAAATTAAGAGTGGAAAGCTGTGGATAGATGCCAAAGAACAGCACCGGAATAATAGCAAAGTACTTTGCCACGTCATTTGCCACGCTAAAGGTGGTCAAGGAGCCTCTGGTCATTAATAACTGTTTTCCAATCCGCACAATGTCTATCAGCTTTGTTGGACTGGAGTCTAAATCAACCATATTACCAGCTTCTTTCGCCGCTTGAGTCCCTGTATTCATGGCAACGGCAACATCTGCCTGAGCCAGTGCGGGAGCATCGTTTGTTCCATCTCCTGTCATGGCTACTAAATGACCCTTGGCCTGATACTCTCGAATGAGAGCCAGCTTTGCTTCTGGAGTTGCCTCTGCCAGGAAATCGTCCACTCCTGCCTCTGCTGCAATGGCCGCTGCAGTCATTGGATTATCTCCTGTAATCATAATGGTCTTGATTCCCATTTTCCTCAGATCTTCAAAACGTTCCTTTACCCCATTTTTCACAATATCCTTTAGATGGATTACACCAAGCACCTGGCTGTTTTTTACCACCACCAGAGGGGTTCCACCTGCATTAGCCACCTGTGTTACAATCTCCTCACATTCTTTTGGGTACTTGCCACCCTTTTTTATTGCGTACTCTTTTACGGTATCTGCTGCTCCTTTGCGGATTTCATTTCCCTGAAAGTCGATTCCACTCATTCTTGTTTTAGCAGAGAATTCAACAAATATGGCATCAAGCTTTGAAAGTTCTCTCCCCCGCAAGCCAAACCGTTCTTTTGCCAGCACCACGATGCTCCTTCCTTCTGCCGTCTCATCTGCAAGAGAGGAAAGCTGGGCTGCGTCTGCCAGTTCTTGTTCTGTCACGCCAGGGACCGGAAGAAACTCACTGGCCTGACGATTTCCTAATGTAATCGTGCCTGTTTTATCTAACAATAAGACATCCACATCTCCAGCCGCTTCTATGGCACGACCACTCATAGCCAGAACATTGGCCTGATTCAAACGGCTCATTCCAGCAATTCCAATGGAAGACAGCAGGGCTCCAATTGTGGTAGGCGCAAGGCAGACCAGCAGGGCAATCACATTTGTAAGAGAGATAGCCGTACCAGAACCTACCTGCTTACTGGCAAAATCAGTAAAGGGCAGCAAAGAAGCTGTTACCACAAGAAAGATAATGGTCAGGGTGATTAAAAGAATCTGCAAGGCAATCTCATTTAGCGTTTTCTTTCTGGCTGCTCCTTCTACCATAGAAATCATCTTATCAAGAAAACTTTCCCCCGCTTCTGCCGTGACCTTAATCACCAGCCAGTCTGAGACCAAAGTGGTTCCTCCGGTAACTGCGCTTCTATCCCCACCAGATTCCCGGATGACAGGAGCCGATTCTCCGGTGATGGCACTCTCATCAACGGACGCAGCCCCTTCTATGACTTCTCCATCCATGGGAACCTGCTCATTTGCTTTCACGTAGACAAGATCCCCTTTTTTGAGTGCACTTGAAAGCACCTCTGTATAGTCCTCAATATTCGATGCGGTTTTTAACTTTTTGGCTTTCACATCTTTTCTTGCACTGCGCAGGCTGGCCGCCTGTGCTCGCCCACGTCCCTCTGCAATGGATTCCGCAAAGTTAGCAAACAATACGGTAAACCAAAGGATGAGCGCAATCGCAAGGGTATAGCCGGCTCTTTCGTCTTTGATTCCTAAAAATGAGAGTATATAAAATGTCGTCGTTAATATGGCACCTAAGTAAACCACCAGCATGACTGGATTTTTCACCTGGATACGGGGTGACAGCTTTTTAAAAGACTGCCCCACCGCATCTGCAAATATATTTTTGTTGATACGTTTCTTTTCCATGTTATCACCTTCTGTTATCTTGAAGTAACGAAATCAGCAATGGGACCAAGGGCCAAAGCAGGTAAGAAGCTAAGTGCTCCTACGATCAGGATCACTCCGATCAAAAGCCCAATAAAGGTTGGATTGCTTGTGGACAAGGTTCCTTCACTGGCGGCAATGGTCTTTTTCTTTGCCATATTTCCAGCAAGGAATATAGCGGCTCCCATGGGAATAAATCGAACCAATAGCATGATGATCCCGCCTGTCACATTGGTAAATACCGTATTTGCATGAAACCCGGCAAATGCGCTTCCGTTGTTATTTGCCATAGAAGAAAAGGCATACAGGATTTCAGAAAATCCATGGGCACCTGAGTTTGTCAGCCAGGAATCTGCATTTGGCATAGTGACGGCTGCTGCTGTTCCAAGCAAGGTTAAAAGGGGAGGAGTTAAAACCAGTAAGCACACCATCTTCATATCAAATGGCTCCACTTTCTTTCCCAAATACTCGGGCGTGCGGCCAACCATTAATCCTGCGATAAATACCGTCAGGAGCACGAAGGCAAGCATTCCATACAAGCCGCTTCCTACGCCTCCAAAAACGATTTCACCAAGCTGCATGAGAAACATGGTGACCAGTCCTGCCATAGGCGTAAGGCTGTCATGCATTGCGTTTACAGAGCCATTTGAAGCCGCCGTCGTTACCACGGCCCACAGGGTTGATCCACCAACACCGTGTATCACTTCTTTTCCTTCCATGCTGCCAGAGGAAACAGCCCCCTGAAACACAGGACCAGCCATTTGTTCACTTATGGTTGCAGCCATCAAAGCGCCCACGAAGAAAATCAACATCGCCACATAAACGGTGCGCCCCTGCTTCCCATTCTTAACTGCCTTCCCAAAACTGACACAAAGAGACGCTGGAATCAGGAGGATGGATAAGACCTGAATTAAGTTTGATAAGATGGTGGGATTCTCCAAGGGGTATGCCGAGTTCATACCAAAGAATCCACCTCCATTGGTGCCAAGCTGCTTAATTGCAACCTGACTAGCCACAGGTCCTAAAGGAATCACCTGGGTCGCCCCACTTTCATAAGAGGCAACTTCTTTATAATGACTAAAAGTCTGAACAACTCCCTGAGAAACTAAAAGGAAAGCGATTACCATAGACAGAGGAATCAAAACATAGATTACAATCCTCGTTAAGTCCGCCCAAAAGTTTCCCAGGGTATTTTTCTGTTTAGCCGTAAAACCTCGAATCAGAGCAAAAAGGACCGCAATCCCAGTCGCTGCCGATACAAAATTCTGAACCGTAAGCCCTAAAAACTGAGTCAGATACGACAAGGTAGTTTCTCCTGAATACGCTTGCCAATTTGTATTGGATACAAAGCTTGCTGCCGTATTAAAAGCCAAATGCCAGCTGGTTCCCTTCATATTCTGGGGATTCAATGGCAGAAAACCTTGTAACATTAGCAAAAGAAACAGGAACAAAAAACCTGACACACTAAATAGAATAACGGAATAAGCGTACTTCCTTGCGCTCATTTCCTCCTTATCATCGGTTCCCATGAGTTTATAAATCTTTCTTTCCACCGGAACCAGCAAAGGACTTAAAAAGACCTTATGTCCGCTCATTACCTTGTAAATATAATTGCCCAGTGGAATGGATAATCCAATCAAAACAATCATATAAAAAACATCCTGCATCATCATATATTTCATCATTCATCACCTCGAAATAACACGTAGAACAAATAAATCAGCAAGGCAAGCCCAATTATGCCTGCTGCCATTAAAATAACTCCCATCCTATCATCTCCCTGTTATGTCCTTTGTTGACTCCTAATCTTCAACGATGGATATTGATCCACCACTGAACCATGCAAAGCATGGATAAAACAATGACTAGAATTAAAAGAATTAGTCCAAACAAGTCCATCGCTCTCACCTCTTTTAATATTTTTAATTGAATTAACTTCCTTACATTTGCAATTTTATCAAAAATAAAATCAAAACAGTGTCAAGATGAAATGGGTTCATGTCAAAAAGTTGGCAAGAAAAAAGAGTTTGTTCTGGTTTCTATTTCAAACCAAAACAAACTCTTCTTCTATATTTCTATCTTAATATCATACCTGTGACAATGCCGCCATAACAAGGTGTTTTGCAAGCACAGCGGTCGTCACTGCGCCTACACCACCAGGAACAGGCGTAGCCATAGAAGCAATTCCGTCCAGGGAATCAAAATCCACATCCCCGCAAAGCTTCCCATTGTCATCTACATTAATTCCTACATCAATGACAATTCCATCTTTTCCTATATAGGAGCCATCAAGCATCTTTGCCCGGCCTACGGCTGCAATTATGATATCTCCATTTTTACAGGTATCCTTTAAATTCTCCGTACGGGTGTGGCAAATGGTGACTGTGGCATTCTCTTTTAACAATAACATAGAAAGTGGGCGTCCAACCACCATGCTCCTGCCAACGATGATAACCTTTTTTCCAGTCAGATCAATGTCATTGGTTTTTAAAACCTCTACCACTGCTTCTGCCGTACAAGGTGCAAATCCAGATTCTTCTCCAGCAAAAATCTTTGCAATATTATAAGGAGATATGCCGTCTAAATCCTTTTGGGGATCAATCATCTGCTCGATATCTTTTTCCAGGATCTGACTTGGCAGGGGACGTAACAAAAGGATTCCCTGAATCTCTGGATTTTCGTTTATCTTTGAAAATTCTCTTTTAAAGTCTTCATCAGAGATATCACAGGGAAATGAAAAGCTTTCTGCCAAAAGGCCGAATGCCTCCATCTTTTTTAATGCTCCCCGCTCATAGGAAAGATCATCAGGTCGTTCTCCTACTCTTACGATCGCAAGCTTAGGCTTACTCCCGGTAATTCCCTTACAAAGTTCATCCACCTGTTCTTTGATTTTAGCAGAAACTTCTGCTCCCTTTAATGTTATCACGGCCTTTATGCCTCCTTTATTCTGTCTTTAACGCCGCTTCTACCTGCGTATAAATACTATCTGCCAAACGGATTCCTTCTTCTGAAACAGACTGCGCCCTGGCATTTAATTCTCTGGCCTTTTCCCTCTGAACCATGGTTTTCGTGTTGATATACACATTCATCTTAGCTCCCAGAATGGACGCACGGATCATCTGAACTCCTACTCCCACATCACTGACTGCCAGACGACTTCCTTTTTCACCCAAAAACTCTAACTGATTTAAGGTTTTTAAGCAAAGCTCCATAACAGAAAGGGGCACCAGTGCCGCTGATACGAGTAGGTCTTCCAAGATAACTTCTTTCTTTTTCTTTTCCTCTTCCGTAGTGGCTGGAAGTGAATAGGCGGCAGCAAGAGGCGCGAACACAACGGCATCTTCATCAGCAAGTCTTAAAAATTCCTCTCTCATCTGGGTAAGAGTTATAAGAATGGACTGCATCTCTTCTTCCACATCAGCATACTTCTTTTTCCCCAGGGTTAAGTTCACTACCATCTCACCAAGAGCCGTTCCAACTGCACCTGCAAGGCCAGCCGCTCCACCGCCTCCTGGAGTCGGTTTTTTCGAGGATAGTTCTTCTAAGAAGGAAGAAACCGTAAAATCCTGTATCATTTGTTTATACCGCCTTTCAGACTGAAAATTTATTTAACATTATATAAGGCTTTTTGAAAAAACACAAGTTTAACTTGAAAGGTGTTTGAAAGAAAGATCATCAAGCTCTGCCCGCAGTCTGAGATCTGCGTACTTTGCCGCAAGAGGGGAAAAGATTCTAACGGTCTCTTCTGCTCTCTTCTTCCAGGTGGATGGATCTACAAACTCTATGGTCCGCATATTATGAAGCCGATCTGCCAGCGCAACCAGCGCACCATTGTCATCGGTACATTTGCCTGTTTTCTTAAATTCCTTGTAGGAATCCAAGATTTCTTTGATTCTTCCCTCTACTTCCAAGTCCACTGCATCGTGAATAAGTCCGGCGCAAACAGTTTCAAAGTCTGCTCCCATGTCAGCTAAAATAATAGAGACATTGATCGGATGGGTAATATATTCTTCTCCAGAATACCGTTTTTGATTGTGATGGTACTCAGATGCTTTCACGTATAGGTTTCTCAGTTTTTCCGCTTCATATTCTGTACCATTCTCTTTTAATATATTTAAAAGCATTGCAAAAAGCTCTTCTGGTTCCTGATTAAGTTCTGTTTGTTTGATCGATAATCCCATTGCTTCTCCTTTCAATAAGACATCACGGATAGGAAACGCCCTTAAAAATACGGGAGAATAGCCGAATTGACTGATAAAAGCTTTGGCAAATCCACCATGAGTTTCCCAGCCGTAATCAAGAGCTACATCTAAGATCCGAGAGCCTTTGGCAATCTCTCCGGCTGCTGCCAGCAGACGCCTCTGTTTGATATATTCCATAGGAGATACTCCCACCTTTTCCTTAAAACATCTGGAAAAATACCAGGGAGAGTATCCAGCCCATGCGCTCAAGGCCTCTACTGACAAATCCTCTTTTAAATGCTCATTGATATACAGGGTACATAAAACTGCCCATTCTCCATGTTTCATTCCGCTGCCTCCTGTTATTGGTTTCCCACGTGGTAACCTGATTATAGCAGAATGAAACATGGTTCGCTGCTCCAAATATGCTTATTTAGAATAAATAGATTTTTAGAATGAAATTATAATTAAGATAACGTGATATTTTAATTTTAATATATATGGAGAAAAGATGAACTATTACTCACAAGTTTTTAATACTGATTCCAGTTTTAGAATCATATCATCTACATGCTCTTTCTCTATCACAAGAGGTGGCACCAGTCGGATAACATTGGCTCCTGCGCTGATGATAACAAGTTTTTCCTGAAAAATGGCTTTCTCCACAATTGGAGCCACCGGTATCGAAAACTCAATTCCCTGGATTAAACCAGCTCCCCTATGTTCGGTTATAACAGGATATTTAGAAGCAAGTTCTTCTATCTTATCCCAAAGATATTCTCCAATCTCTTTCACGTGCTCCACGATATTACGAGTCTCAAACAGTTGTAAAACTTTTGCTGCGGCTGCCGTCACAAAGGGGTTGCCGCCATAGGTGGTTCCGTGGTCACCTGGGGCCATGGCAGTAGCTGCCTTACCAGATGCTAAAAAGGCTCCAATGGGAACACCGTTTCCAAGGGCTTTTGCCGTTGTCATCACATCCGGTTTTACCCCGTATTTCTGCCAGGCAAACATGACTCCGGTCCGTCCCATGCCGCATTGAATCTCATCTAGTATAAGAAGCATATCGTGCTTATCACATAATTCTCTTATGCCTTTTAAAAATTCTTCTGTAGCAGGATAAATTCCACCCTCTCCCTGAACCGTCTCCATGATAATAGCACAAGTCTTTTCATTGACCTGCGCTTTCACACTTTCCAGATCATTATAATCTGCAAACTTAATTCCTGGTATAAGAGGCTTAAATGGCTCCTGGTATTTATCGTTTCCCGTAACGGAAAGAGCGCCAAGGCTTCTTCCGTGGAAGGAATGGTTCATGGCTATGATTTCATGGTCATGACTGTTATCCTTGTTGTAAGCATACCTTCTGGCGATTTTTAAAGCCCCTTCAATGGCTTCTGTTCCGCTGTTGGTGAAAAACACCTTATCCATCTGAGATACCTTTAAAAGACGCTCTCCGGCCTCTACCACTGGAACGTTATAAAAGAGGTTTGAGGTGTGAAGCAACTGATCTACCTGGGATTTTAAGGCATCGTCAAACTCTTTGTCATGGTATCCAAGACCCATAACTGCAATTCCTGCCGCAAAGTCAAGATACTGATTGCCGTCGGTATCGTAAAGGGAAACCCCTTCTCCGTGATGGAATACCACGGGAAAACGGTTATAAGTCTTATAGATGTTTTCTTCTGATTTATCAATATACTCTTGTTTATTCAGCATGATAGAAACGCTCCTCTCCTGGACTAATGATAGCAGTTCCGATTCCTTTGTTGGTGAATATTTCAAGAAGAAGGCAGTGGGGGATACGTCCATCCATGATATGTACTCTGGATACGCCTTCCTTCATGGCATCGATGCAGTTTTGCAACTTTGGGAGCATGCCACCTCCAAGCGTTCCACCGCTTACAAATTCTTCTGCTTCCTCAATGTGCATTTCAGAGATCAGGGATTCTTTATCTTTAAAATCCCGGTAAACCCCCTCCACATCTGTCAAAAAAGCCAGTTTCTCCGCTTTTACTGCAGTTGCTATGGCACAGGCTGCATCATCGGCATTGATGTTATAGGTCTTAAAATCCTCATCAAAACCGATTGGACAGATAATTGGAAGAAAATCCTTTTCCAGTAAGTCATAAATGATCTGGGGATCCACCTGAGTAATTTCTCCCACGTATCCGATGTCTTCACCGTTAGAGAAACGCTTTTTGCATTTTAACATCATGCCGTCTTTCCCGCTGATTCCAACCGCCTTGGTTCCCAACTCATTGACAAGCTGCACCAAGCTTTTATTTACACGGTTAAGGACCATTTCAGCAATCTCCATGGTGGGCTCATCGGTGACTCGAAGACCTCCTTTAAACTCAGGTTCCATGCCAGCCATTTCTACCCATCGGCTGATTTCCTTACCACCTCCGTGGACAATAATCGGTTTAAATCCTACCAGCCTTAATAATACAACATCCTGGATAACCTGTCGTTTCAGTTCTTCATCTACCATGGCACTGCCGCCGTATTTTACTACAATAATCTTTTTGTTGAATCTTTGGATATAAGGTAGGGCCTCTATGAGTACTTCTGCCTTTTGCATGATGCTTTGATCTAATTCCATAATGTTTTCCTTCCTTATTTCCGGTTATGAGCGGTAATCTGCGTTTATTTTTACATAGTCAAAGGTTAAATCACAGCCCCATGCTGTGGCTTTTGCCTCACCCATTTTAATATCTGCGGTTGCTGTCACTTCTGGTTCTGATAATATCTTTGTGGCTTCTTCTTCGCTGTAGGGAAGAGCTACGCCGTCTTCTATGATCTTAAGTTTTCCTGCGGCACTTTCAAAATACAGGTCCACCTTTTCTGGATCAAACTGTGCTCCGGAGTAACCCATGGCACAAAGAATTCTGCCCCAGTTTGCATCGTGTCCAAAGATTGCTGCTTTGGTCAGGCTGGAGGTGATGACTGACTTTGAAAGAGTCACTGCCTGTTCCTTTGATTCTGCGCCGATGATCTTTACTTCAAATAAAGCGGTACAACCTTCTCCGTCTCCTGCCATCTTCTTTGCCAGTGTTTCATTGACAAAATGAAGCGCATTGAAAAAGGTATCATAATCTTCGTTCTTTTCCGTAATCTCTTTATTGCCTGCCAGGCCGTTTGAAAGGAGGAGGACGGTGTCATTGGTGGAGGTATCTCCATCGACGGAAATCATGTTGTACGTATCTTTTATGTCTGCTCTTAAAGCTTCCACAAGAAGTTCCTTTGAGATAGCAGCGTCTGTGGTGATGAAGCTTAACATGGTGCACATATCTGGGTGAATCATGCCAGAGCCTTTACACATACCGCCGATTGACACGATCTTACCTCCAAGCTCGATTTGAACTGCCACTTCCTTTTTCACCGTATCTGTGGTCATAATGGCGGTTGCTGCATTGGTTCCGCTCTCAATGGTAGGTGAGAGAACTGGTGTCATGACTTTGATTCCAGCACGGATGCGGTCCATAGGAAGCTGCATGCCGATAACTCCGGTAGAAGCGACTAATACAGAATCTTCTGGAATGGACAGACACTCAGCTGCTTCCTTTGCTGTCTCCTGACAGTAAGAGTAGCCCTCCTGACCAGTACAAGCATTGGCAATTCCTGCATTGACCACAATTGCTTGAATAAATGGGGAATGATCTACCATCTCCTTATCCCATTTTACTGGGGCTGCCTTTACAATATTGGTCGTATAGGTTCCTGCTGCCTTACATGGCACCTCGCTGTAGATCATAGCCATGTCTTTTCGATCTTTATATTTAATTCCTGCTGCTGTGCAAGATGCTTTAAATCCCTGTGCCGCTGTTACTCCGCCGATAATTTCCTTCATTTGATTATCCTCTCTCATCTATATAATTGTATATCCTGCTTCTTGCAGTGCTTCCATTGCCTTATGATAAGATTCCTTTTTCACCAGTATGTAATCCGTTTGAAAGGTGGATACAGCAAAGATTCCGATGCCCTGATCTGCCAATACAGTGGATAACTTGGATAAAATACCAATCAAGGAGAAATCCAGAACCCCTTCAATACGAAATGCTCGAAATCCATCTTCACGTTCCACTGGATTTTCTGGAGCAAAAGAGGTTTCGCATACCAGGGAGAACTCTTCATCAGTCTTTCCAAAGAACCAAAACGGTGACGACTGAATCTCTTTCGTCAGCTCTGAAAGTCCGAACAGCTTGCATACGGTATAATCTCCTGAAATTTGTTTTAATTTCATCTTGCTCCTCCTATGAATTTATATTGTATTTGTTTTCTTCATTTAGCACACAGTCATAGGAATTAATATCTTCCCGCAAAGTAAAGCCTAAATCCTGCCAGAACTTATTTCCTATTTCATTGGAGCAAAAGGCTATCAGGCTTACCTTACTGATCTGCTCTTCTTTCAATTTTAAAAGAGCTTCTGATACCATCTGATGACCTACGCCTTTGCCTCTGTAATCACTGGCCACACAAACGTGATAAAAGCTTGCTGATCTCCCATCATGACCACTTAGTATGGTACCAATGATTCTGCCGTTTTCCTCCGCAACCACACTGGTATCTGGGTTTCTTTTTAGAAACTTCTCTACACCTTCTCTGGAATCATCTAAGCTGCGGAGTGCAAATCCTTTAATCCCAGACCAAAGCTCATAGACCTTATCATAATCTTTAAGTGTCATGGTTCGAATGATCATCTTTTGCTCCTTATTAAATGTACTTATTATTATGGAAACATAGGAACCAGCTTAAGCCCTTTTTGTTCGGGAAGTCCGAAAAGGAGATTCATATTTTGAACTGCCTGCCCTGCCGCTCCTTTTACCAGGTTATCCATAGCTCCCATCATAACCACACGATTGGTTCTCTTATCCACGATAGCGTTTACATCAACGAAATTGCTGCCTTCCACCCATTTGGTCTGTGGAGTGATATCATCTTTTAATACCCGGACAAAATATTCATCTTTATAATATTTATCATAGATAGCCTTGATTTCTTTGTTTGAAACCTCTTTTTTAAGAGTTCCATAAGCCGTCACCAAAATACCACGGTTCATGGGAACCAGATGAGGAGTAAAGCTGATGGTCACCGGATGATTTGCTCCGTAAGAGAGCTGTTCTTCTATTTCTGGTATGTGTCTGTGAACACCTACGCCATAAGCTTTGATGTTTTCATTGACTTCACAGTAAAGGTTATCTGTCTTAGCGCCTCTTCCAGCACCAGAAGTTCCTGATTTGGCATCGATGATAATGCTTGACGGATCCACTAGCCCTTCTTTTATAAGAGGATAAATGCTTAGAATAGAACAAGTGGGGTAACAGCCGGGGTTTGCAATTAATCTTGCGTCCTTAATTTTCTCCCGGTTGAGTTCAGGAAGTCCGTAGACCGCTTCTTCTATATATTGAGGTGTTTTATGCACCATTTTATACCACGCTTCATAAACTGCCACATCTTTAATTCGGTAATCAGCACTTAAATCTATGACCTTTGTTTTTGACAATATGGTATCACTTAAAAGGGAGGCTAAAAATCCCTGAGGTGTTGCGGTAAAGATTACATCTGCTTTATCTGCTAATTCTTCTATATTATCATCAAGGCAACTGTCTTCTACAATCTCGTACATGTTCTGATAGACCGATGCGTATTTTTGATCCACATAGCTTTTAGAACCGTACCATATGATCTCTACATCATCTCTTTGTAGCAAGAGTCTTGCAAGTTCTCCGCCTGCATATCCGGTGGAACCGATGATACCTGCCTTTATCATATCCATCTCTCCTTTTTATACCTATTATAATACTCTCATTCTTTGTTGCAAAAGCACGTTTTATGCTTCAGGTTTTATTAGTTCATAATTATACATCCACATTGTATATTATGCAAGTTCTTTTTATATTTTATATTAATGCTTGCATTATTGATTGTTTTGGTGTATATTTATGTAAGTTCAATTAATGAAAACACAATTAAGCAGAGGAGAAACATAGAATGAAAGAAAAAGTTATTTTAGCTTATTCCGGAGGACTGGATACCACAGCAATTATCCCATGGTTAAAGGAACATTTTGATTATGACGTTATCTGCTGCTGCATCGACTGCGGCCAGGGAAATGAATTAGACGGTTTGGAAGAGAGAGCCAAGTTATCTGGGGCTGCCAAATTATATATTGAAGATCTGGTTGATGATTTCAGCGATAATTACATCGTTCCTTGTGTTCAAGCGAATGCTGTCTATGAAAATAAATACCTGCTGGGTACTTCCATGGCTCGTCCGGCTATCGCAAAACGTTTGGTAGAGATCGCAAGAATTGAAGGCGCTACTGCCATCTGCCACGGAGCTACCGGAAAAGGAAATGACCAGATTCGTTTTGAGCTTGGAATCAAAGCACTTGCTCCTGATTTAAAGATCATCGCTCCATGGCGTATGACAGATGTTTGGACCATGCAGTCCAGGGAAGATGAGATTGAATACTGCAAACAGCATGGAATTGATCTTCCTTTCTCCGCAGACAGCAGCTACAGCCGTGATCGCAACTTATGGCACATCAGCCATGAAGGTCTGGAATTAGAAGATCCTGCTAACGAGCCAAATTATGATCACCTCTTAGTTCTTGGTGTTTCCCCAGAACAGGCACCAGACCAGGGCGAATATGTAACCATGACCTTTGAAAAGGGTGTTCCAATAAGTGTTAATGGAAAAGAGATGAAAGTTTCTGATATCATAACCACCTTAAATGAACTGGGTGGAAAGCATGGAATTGGTATTATTGATATTGTAGAAAACCGTGTGGTTGGAATGAAATCAAGAGGTGTTTATGAAACCCCAGGCGGTACCATTCTTATGGAAGCTCATCAGCAGATAGAGGAGCTTGTATTAGACCGTGCTACCATGGAAGTGAAAAAAGATATGGGTAATAAATTTGCTCAGATCGTTTATGAAGGAAAGTGGTTTACCCCTCTTCGTGAAGCTGTACAGGCATTTATCACTTCTACTCAGGAGTATGTGACTGGTGAAGTGAAGTTTAAGCTTTATAAGGGAAATATCATTAAAGCTGGAACTACCTCTCCTTATTCTTTATACAGCGAATCACTTGCTTCCTTTACTACTGGAGATCTTTACGATCACCACGATGCAGAGGGATTTATTACACTCTTTGGCCTGCCATTGAAGGTTCGTGCTATGAAGATGCAGGAAGCAGAAAAGAAATAATAATTAGTGTCTTTGACACTCTCAACTTCCTTTCCACTCAAAATGAGTGGGAAGGGAGTTTTTCTTTTCTTATTTTTAGATACAGTTTTCCGCCATCAACAAGAAATTTCATTTACCTCTTTTACGATTTGAATCTCTACAGATAGGAATTTACTTTTCTATGACACAAAAGCGGTGTTACAAAATGAAGGTTCCATTTTGCAACACCACAATATAGAATCTGAATGAGTGGTTCTATTAATCTTTGCCATATCACAGCGAGGATCAACCAATAAGAGCGCTGATGGAGATTTTTTGCAGAAAACGTCCTGTTGGAGCAGAGGGCAATACAACTGTTAATAATGAATGGTAATTATTATTTCGATCAAGCGTCTACTGCGTATTTCATGAAATATGAGTGCTGTTCATTGATAAGACTTTTGATTTCCTCAAAATCATCTGCTGAAATATTTGGTACTTCCAAGACAAATGCACCACACGCTGCTATTGTTTCTCCATTGGGAAATCTATATGTATATACAAATTTATCACCCTTACAAAACCCACATTCCCCGCATTTTGCAAGACGGCTGTTTTTGGACAAAATTCGATTGCGCACAACTTCTGCGAATTTATCGGAGTAAGTGGAGCATGACGAAAATCGCAGTCCAAAAAAGGCGTTTTCACTACCTTCACGTATTCCGAATCGAGCTAGAACTCGATTATGACAAAGGTTGGAAAAGGAAAGTATATATCCCTTTGTCTGCTTTCTCATTGGAGTGTACCCCAGTTCAATCAGCATGCATATAATTGGCTGCATAACCGCCTTGTCTTCATCGCTTATTTTCGAATAAAATGTATTAACATAATTTTCCCATGCTTTCATGCAACTTCCCCCGTTTTATTGTATATTTCCACTTAATAAGATATATGGATACCTGTCAGAGCCATTTATCATGCAAAAGAGAATACTTAATGTAACAATTTATTTATTCGGTATGTGCTTTATCTGCAACAGCTTTTCCATATCGGAAAACAGCGAAATATCGGTCAATTCAAACATCAATCACTTACCAATATGGCAGGTGATTAATTTATTATAAACTCACTGTTTCTCTACCGAATAATTGTTTTTTATCTTTACAGGTACGAATGCCTCCATCAGTACCCACCCCTGTGCCTTGTTCTGCTTCCATCATTTGTAGAAAGGAGTTATGTACTCTTTGAAGTTCCTTGAGCATGGATCATTCTCCTAGACAATATGGTGTTTTCAATAACTCTGTATATTTCTCACGTAATAATGTAGTTGCCCAGTTATATGAATCTGCTGTTTCGTATCCTCGATAAACATGTTCCTGTGCAACAATCATAAGCAAATAGAGATCGTACCAAAGAATCTTCCGTTTTTCCTCTTCCGTAAATTCCTCAATTCCGTATCCCCTTAAAAAATCAGTGGATTGGGAATAGGACCTGAATCCTACTTCCATAAGCGGATCGCCCCACAGGCAACGTTCCCAATCGATTATACCTGTAAGCTCCCCATCTTCAATAAAGATATTGCCATCCCATATGTCCCAGTGAACCAAACGAGGCGTCAATATGCTTTGAAAGATTCTTCTATCTTTTTTGAGCAAATCTAATAGGTCATTGGAAGAGATGGTAAGGTCAATGTTTTCTTTCTCAGCATCCAGTATTACGGCTTTTATCATTGCAGTAAAAACATAAAACCATTCTTTACCTTGAAGTGCCTTTTGACCAGGATAACCAAAGAAATCATTGGTAATTTGGTTAATTAATTTATTGATGGAACCCACCAATAAATTAATATGGCTTACTTGCTCGTAAGTCAACAAAGATTTTTGAGAAGATAGACTTTTTCCGCCTATCTTTGTCATAAAAAAATATGGAGCACTGCAAAGTGTACAGGATGGATCATAAAACTCTACTTCCGGTAATGGAACCTTGGTCTTTTGTGCTGCTAATTGCATGGAACGTACTTCCGCTTCCATGATATTCTGTTCATAAGTCATAACTGTTACTTTAAGATCAGGTGCTACTTTCAGTATACTTTTAGTCCCATCCTCAAAAGAGACTTCGTAAGCTATATTAAAATATCCTTCTGTCAACTCATGGAGACTTTCAAGCTGTTTTTTTGGAAAAGCATGTTTAATAAGCTTCGCGAGTGTGGATTTGCTTTGAATATTTTTTGTTAAATACGCCATTTTACCTTCCTTTCATGACAAGGGACTCATTAATAAGCAATACTATAAGTAGAGATATGCAATACTTGTTATGGACGATTTCCAACGCACTAGCGTTAAGCATTTGACCAAATATTCTAATATTTTTTGTTCCTATATTTCTAAGAACATGAAGTTAGTTCTCATATAGTTCACCACTATTTTCTTTGTTTAGCGTGCCGGACAGTTCAATCATTAGGAATTTAGTCAATCCGCTGACTACAGGGCGATGCCTCGTTCCCTTAGGGACAATCACAAACTCCCCCGCATTGACTTTCATTTGCTTCTCCTCGGTTTCTAGATAAAAACTGCCCTCGATGACGTAGAATAATTCATCCGAATACTCGTGCACATGAAAGTCCAACGTGCGATTTTCTACTTGTACAACACTAAGAACATTCTCATTTAACAGCCCTATTTTATTATAGACATATAGTGCTGAATTTTTATTGACCTCATCTAGTAAATTAATCACTTGCATAAATTTGCCTCCATATTTTAATTTTCTAAATACATCGAGGATCGCGTGTTATACCTTACTTGCTGGGAAGATGGTGGCTATAGCCAAGCACATGCTTTCATCAATTCCCTACTCTATTCCTAAACATATCCGCAACCCACTCACCTTTAGGGCAGGGTGCGTCCGGCAACACTGCCATTTGTTCACAGATGCCTTGAATAGAGCTCCAATAGGCAATACTCAATGCATAAGGATCACCATCGCGAATCACACCTTGTTGCTGACCGCGACTCATTAACTCTATGGTGGAAGTGTAAAGATCCAGTGCCATAACATCGTCTTTTAGCGATTGGGGCGCAGATTCCGTATAATATGCTTGACCCATCAAAACAAACATCTTTGCTGCAAAAGGGTGTTCTTTTAAACCATTGAATATGGATTCGGCAGTGTCTCGCAAATAGGATAACGGCTCGTCATCTTCTGTCGGCAGATTGTTAGTCGGGCCAGAAATTCCTATTTTAATCAGTTCCTCATAAAGCGTTTCCTTAGACTTAAAATAATGAAACAAAAGTCCGGTGCTCATGCCAACCGTCTTGGCAATGTCCGTGACTTTTGTAGCAGCATAGCCTTTTGTTATGAACAAATCAAGTGCTGCCGAAAGAATCTCCCAATACCTTTTTTCTCTTTGATCATCTCGAACGCCCATGTATTGAACCTCATTTCATTGAATATATATTCAGTATATTGAGCATGGTGTACATTGTCAAGATAATTTAAAATCAATGGGTTGATTTTTTTCCGTGTTCAACTCTGTACCTTGAAATTCTCTGCCAGTAATATAATCAGCCTTTTGCTTTTAGCTTTTTGAGCAAATATAACCTTAAGTAGAGATATTTCAAATGCAACTTTAAACAATGCAATTGGAGCTTAAGATTATAAAATAATTTCTATTAAATCATAATACTTACTGCAAAAAAACACCATGCTACTCTCACATCATAACGAGGAGCACGGTGTTTTTTATTATGCAGTATAATGACATTTTTTGAATAAAAACTATTCTTCTTATTCTGCTAATTTCTTTAACGTATCTCCAGTCACCCGGTAAACCGTCCACTCATCCATTGGAACAGCCCCTAACGAACGGTAAAAATCAATACTTTTTTTATTCCAGTCAAGACAGGACCACTCAAGTCTTCCACAGCCACGCTCCACAGTTATGGCACCCAGCTTTTTAAGAAGCGCTTTCCCTACTCCAGAACCTCTAAATTCCGGTCTTACGTAAAGGTCTTCCAGATAAATCCCGGCTCTTCCAAGGAAGGTAGAGAAGTTATGGAAAAATAAGATAAAACCAGCTTCCTCTCCATCTGCCTGTGCCAAGATGACCTCAGCCTTTTTCTGATTGAAAATCCATTCCTCCAGGATTTCCTCAGTTGCAACTACTTCATTTTCTAAGTTCTCGTATTCTGCCAATTCCTTAATATAACCAAGAATCAAAGCAAGGTCCTGTTTTTTCGCATAACGAAAGGTAATTTCCATGTTTTCCTCCTAATGTAATATCTTTTATTTTTATCTAAGAATGCTTTTCCAGCACTTTTCTAATTCGGGGAATCATCTGTTTTGTGTAAACGTAGCCGCTTTCCATGCATTCCTCCATACAGTCAAAGGTAAGAAGTCCTGCTTCCTTAGGAAGGGTAGGTTTTAAGAGCAAGACCTCACCCCCACTTCCGCAATCTTTTAAATCTCTGCTCATAACGGAAAAGGAATGATAGGCAATTTCAATGATGGAATCATCATGAGGTTTTTCATACTTTTCCCCAATATCAACCCCTAAGACTTTGGGAACTCCGGCTGCAATGAGTAAATCTACGGGAAGGTTATTGGTTACGCCTCCATCTACCAAAAGGAAGTTTTTCATTGGTCTTGGGCGAAAGATTGCAGGCACTGAGGAACTTGCCATCATAATCTCACACAGAGATCCACTTCTCTCCCATTTTACATGTTCAAGCCTTAAAGCAGAAAGTGGGATCTGTTCGTGAAACAGATTGGTAAATACCACAGTATCCCCACTGTTAATATCCACTGCCGGGATCAGTATCCCTTTACATTTTCCCTGTATATCCACATTCATGGTTAAATCACAGAGAAAATTTTGTAGCCGGTTTCCTTTAATCAGTCCTCGAAGTGATGTCTGTTTTCCTAAAATGATTTGAGGTAGAAACAGCGCAATTCCAAAAACATCAGGATCAATCAGGTTCTTTCCATGCTTTGCTAACCACCGCACAGTATCCCTCATTTCCCCAATGCCCATACCCGATGCGTAAAGCCCCGCCACAATGCTTCCTGCACTAGCTCCTGCGATCTGATTTGGAAGAAGTCCCTCTTCTTCCAGGGCTGTTAAAACTCCCACATGGGCAGCCCCTCTGGTACCGCCCCCTGCCAGCGCCAGTCCGTAATCTGCCATATTTCTCTCCTCGCTTTTCAGCTAGGTTTTAGAAAAATTTATGCCCATCAGATCGAATATATAACTGTCCTACGGATACAAAGAAGAACAGAATTTAAGACAATCCTCTTATTTGAGTTATTTTCTTAAAAACTGTTCTTTTATTAATTTTGCATTGTGAAATGTAATCTATCGCAATGGACTATTTTGAATAATAAGCGTCAACTCCGTCCGCAATTCCCTTAGCAAGCTTATCCCGGTATTCTTCCGTAGCCATCTTTTGGTCTTCCTCTGGATTGCTCAGAAAGCCCATCTCAACAATGGTCACTGGAATCTTGCACCAGTTGATACCGCTCATGGAGTCGGTCTCTTGGATTCCTTTGTTTTTAAATCCTGTCTGTCCCACAATGCCATCTACCACTGACTTTGAAAGAGCATGGCTCTTGTCGTAGAGATTGCCATTGTATGGATTCTTAGAGGTCTGACACATGTTAAGAACTCCATGGACACTGCTATCGTTTAAGGAGTTGGCATGTACCCGGATAAAAATATCGGCTCCGCTTTTGTTTGCCATCTCGGCTCGCTCTGCATTGCTGATGTTTACATCATTGGTTTCCCGAATCATATAAACCTGATACCCACGGTCTGTCAGCTCTTTTTTTAGTTTTAAGGATACAGCCAGGGTAAGCTTATATTCTGGTATTCCCGTCTTTACGCCGGTTGCTCCAGAGGCTACCTTTGCCTTCATCTGAGAAGAGCCTGGGGCAACTGGTTCTTTCTCTGAGTTTCCCTTTGCCTGATGACCTGCATCAATTGCTATAATCTTTCCAGCTCCTGTTGAGGTTCCAGATGCGGCTTTGCTCATTTCTTCTACCACAGGTTTGTCCTTAGATAGAAACTGAGAAGAAATATAGCTTATCTTGCCATCATATACCACCCGGCTCCAGGTACTGCTATACCCGGTGCGTTTTAGGGAGGTCCCTTTATTAAGCTTTGTAAGGACTTGACCGTCAGAAGAAGGGGATTTTCTTACATTAACAGAAGTAGCTGTAACGTATACCGTCTCATCTGCCCCCTGAAAGGCGGGAGCTGTCTCTTTGGTGACCGCTGCCTCTCTTGAACTTGTTTCCGCTTTCCCTGAACTATCTTCAATGGTAACAGGAGCAGACTCTTTTTCATCCTGAGGAAGACCTCCCTGAGCTTCTTCCACCGTGGGAGCTTCCATAGAGGCATATTTTTTCTGGCATCCCATAAGAAGGAAGGCACAAATTAGAATCATGAATAAGAGAAACCAGACTTTTCCTTTTTTTGCTTGTATCACAGTATGGTTCCTCCTCCCACAACGTAATCTCCATCATAAAATACCACTGCCTGTCCTGGGGTGATGGCCCTTTGCGGTTCTTCGAAACGGCACTCGATAAGTCCATCTTCCACTTCCTGTATGGTACAGGTAGCACCTTTGTGGCTGTAACGGATTTTGGCTGTTACAGTCATGGGTTCTCCATGGATTCCGTCAATTGACATCCAGTTGATATGACCAGCACGGAGAGTGGTAGAAAAAACATCTTCTCCCTTTCCAATAACCACTTCGTTGGATTCAGGCCGAATCTCAACTACAAAAACAGGATATCCCATGGATAAGTTAAGACCTTTTCTCTGACCTACCGTATAATGAGTAATTCCTTTATGGCGGCCAATTACCTTGCCGTCTAAATCTACAAAATTACCTTCTGGCGCCTTTTCACCTGCATTCTCTTCAATGAATCCTGCATAATCATTATCAGGAATAAAGCAGATCTCCTGGCTGTCTGGCTTATGGGCTACCCGAAGGCTGATCTGGGTTGCAATCTCCCTAATCTGGTCTTTGGAATAAGCGCCTACCGGCATCAGCGTACGGGAAAGCTGCTCTTGAGTTAAATTATAAAGGGCATAGGTTTGATCCTTAGCTGCAGTCACTGATTTCTTTAAGGCAAAACGTCCGTTTGGAAGCTTGTCTATCTGGGCGTAATGACCGGTTGCAATGTAATCCGCTCCTATATCCAGGCTTCGCTTTAAAAGAGACTCCCATTTTACATACCGGTTGCAGGCGATACATGGATTAGGCGTTCTTCCCTTCTGGTACTCTTCTACAAAATAATCAATGACATTTGATTTAAATTCTTCTTTGAAATTCATAACATAATAAGGAATACCAAGATCCCAGGCAACACGTCTGGCGTCGTCTACGGCACTAAGTCCGCAACAGCCTCCGTTTTCTTCCTGGGAAGTGGTATCCTCATCCTGCCATATCTGCATGGTGACTCCGATTACATCGTATCCCTGCTCTTTTAAAAGCCAGGCGGCGACTGAAGAATCCACGCCTCCTGACATTCCAACTACTACTTTTTCTTTATTCATAGCTTCACGCTTCCACTTTCCGCCCATGCTCTTGGGCATAGAGGTATACCCGAAGGGTGTTTTTCATCTCTTCCGCAGGGTAAGCAAAAGCCCGGCATCTTAATATTCTTCCTCAACCTCTTCTTCACCAATATCAGACTTTGGTTTCTTAAGGCCATCAATCATGATCCCGTTCTTATTTGCATAATCCCACAATGCGGCATGAATGGCTTCTTCTGCCAATAAAGAACAGTGTACCTTTACTGGTGGAAGTCCGTCGAGCGCCTCACATACAGCCTTGTTGGTAATCTCCATGGCTTCTTTTACTGTCTTACCCTTTACAAGCTCGGTTGCCATACTGCTGGTAGCTACAGCCGCGCCGCATCCAAAGGTTTTAAACTTTACATCCTGAATGATCTGATTCTCATCAATGTCCAGATACATTCTCATGATATCTCCGCACTTTGCATTACCAACGGTACCCATACCGCTTGCATTCTCTATTTCTCCAACATTTCTTGGATGCTCAAAATGATCCATTACTTTATCTGTATACATATTCTATATTCTCCATTTCCAGGTAATGATTCCCAATGATAACTAGTCAGCCGTATCTGTTTATTTTGCCTGATGTTTTAAATAATCTTCATAAAGAGGTGACATACTACGCAGCTTTGCTACGATCTCTTTCGTAGAATCCACCACATAATCCATCTC
Organism: uncultured Eubacteriales bacterium; assembly: GCA_963528005.1. GTDB lineage: Bacteria > Bacillota > Clostridia > Lachnospirales > Lachnospiraceae > Lacrimispora. The sequence goes on along the minus strand of CAURSM010000004.1, from coordinate 47,552 downwards.
TTCTTTGGTATTGACATGATCCAGAGAAAGGCGAAGGGATCCATGAGCAATCTCATGAGGCAGCCCGATAGCTAAGAGTACATGGGATGGATCTAATGACCCGGAAGTACAAGCGGAACCGCTGGAGCCGCAGATGCCCTTCATATCCAGCATAATAAGAAGGGATTCTCCTTCAATAAACTGGAATGCAAAGTTTACATTGTTTGAGAGTCTGTTCTTTCTATGTCCATTAATTCTGGTATATGGAATCTCATCCATAACACGTTTCATCAAATATTCTCTAAGCTCTGTTTCCTTCTGGATTCTCTGATCCATCTCGGTAATGGCAAGCTCAACAGCCTTCCCAAAGCCTACGATTCCTGGCACATTCTCTGTTCCTGCACGGCGCTTACGCTCCTGTCCGCCTCCGTGTACAAAGGAACGGGATTTGATTCCAGTTCTAATATATAAACAGCCAATGCCCTTTGGACCATTCACCTTGTGGGCGCTGGTACTGAGCATATCGATATTATATTCATCTACATTAATTGGTACATGACCAAAAGCCTGGACAGCATCCGTATGGAAGAAAATTCCATTCTCTTTTGCAATCTGGCCGATTTCCTTAATTGGTTCAATAGTACCAATCTCATTATTTGCAAACATAATGGAAATAAGAATGGTATCTGGACGTATGGCTTTTTTAAGCTCCTCCAGTTTTATCACACCGTTCTCATCCACATCTAAATAGGTAACTTCAAAGCCACGTTTTTCTAAATATTCACAGGTATGAAGAACCGCATGGTGTTCAATCTTGCTTGTGATGATGTGTTTTCCCTTTGATTCATAAGCCTCTGCGGTTGCAATCAGCGCCCAGTTATCGGCTTCAGAGCCTCCTGCTGTAAAATAAATCTCATTGGATTTTGCACCCAGAGCATTTGCTATGGTCTCTCTGGCTCCTGTAATGGCCTTTTTCGAGATCCCGGAAAACTCATATACGGAAGATGGATTGCCGTAAAATTCCGTAAAATAAGGCAGCATGGCTTCCACGACCTCTGGTCGCGTTTTTGTCGTTGCTGCGTTGTCAAGATAAATCACTTGCTTCATAATTGTTAGTTCCGCCTTTCTGTAGTTCTAAAGTTAAAAGCTTCATCTACAAATTCTATTATACACACATTTCCTAGAATTTCAATAGGAATGATTCTCATTATAATTATGTGAATATGAAACTGTCATTAAGAAAGAATCCCTTCCATATATTATAACAATTCTCATTTACAGGAGATTTTATGAATGAATCCTTAAAGATCCCCCGAAAACTCTCTCCTACGAAATATGCACTACTGACCGGTACGATTCTTCTCACCTCCGCCGGACTTATTACCAGAGTCCTGGGCTTTTTTTACCGGATCTTTCTTTCCAGAACCATTGGTGCTGAGGGTCTTGGAGTCTTTAATCTGATTCACCCAGTCTTTGGCATCTGTTTTGCCTTATGCGCAGGCTCCATACAAACTGCCATTTCCCAGTCTGTCGCCGCCAATGCAAGAAAAGGGCGATCCGTTTTTCGGTCAGGCCTAATGATTTCCATGGGGATTTCTGTGGTTTTGGCATATGCAATCGTACAGTTTAAAGATATTATTGCCAATAACATACTCATGGAACCCAGATGTGCCCCGCTTCTTATCTTTGTTGCCGTATCCGTTCCTTGCGCTGCCGTTCATGCTTGCATCAACGGTTACTATTATGGTATGCAAAAACCACAGGTTCCGGCTTTAGCACAGATTATCGAACAGTCCATCCGGATTGGAGCCGTTTTCCTGATCGCAGATATTATGATTCGGTCTGGAATTACCATTACCGTACAGCTTGCTGTTTTAGGCCATTTAATAGGAGAGATTGCGTCTTCTCTCTTTACGATTACTGCTTACCGTTTCTTTCCTCCTAAGATGGCTCCGGGTGTCACTCACGTTCATTCTGGCTTTCAAGAGACTGCGCCAGAGCTGATGCAGGTTGCACTTCCCCTTATGGGAAACCGTTTGATTTTGAATATCCTCTTTAGCGCAGAAGCAATCTTAATTCCAAGCAGACTACAGATGTCAGGTCTTTCTGACTCAGCGGCACTTTCTGTATACGGTGTTTTGACCGGAATGGCTCTGCCTTTTATTCTTTTCCCCTCTACAGTATTTAATTCACTTGCTGTTCTTTTACTGCCTACAGTTGCAGAAGCTCAGTCAGAAGGGAATGATCGCAGAATCGGATTGGCCATCTCCATGTCTCTTCGTTACTGTTTGTATGTTGGCATCTTATGCATTGGTATCTTTACCTTATTTGGTGATGATTTAGGCGTCAGTGTATTTAAAGATAATACCGCTGGAAGCTATATGACCATCCTTGCCTGGTTATGTCCGTTTATCTATTTGGTTACCACCATGGGAAGCATTCTAAATGGATTAGGAAAAACCTCCGTTACCTTTATCCAGAATGTAATTAGCATGATGGTCCGCCTTTTCTTTGTACTCTTTGGGATTCCAAAGTTTGGTATCATGGCATACCTTGTGGGGACCCTGGTTAGTGAACTTTTACTGGCTCTTATGCATGTTCTTACCTTAAAAAAAATTGTGGATTTTGTATGGAACGCATGGGATATGATTGTGAAACCATCGATGCTTATGATACTGGCGATTGGGATGTATTATGCTGCTTTCGCTCTTTTTGATCCCTTTGCTGGTCTTTCCCTGTTCTTTAAAACAGCGCTACATATTGGAATCTTAAGTATCTTCTACCTGGTATTGCTTTTAGGCGTTCATATGATGAAAAAAGATCCGGAGGGAGAAGCTTTTTAAAAAATGATATCCCTGTCTTGACTTAAGGCTCCTGGCTGATATAATGATACAAAAGGAGAGGGTCAATCTCATGGATGTGAAAGAAGCATGTTCCAAAATTGAAATCTTTCAATCGATTTCAGAAAAATCAATCGCCGCTTTGGAGGCCTGCGGAAGCCTTCGGCGTATTCCAAAAGGGACCCACCTCTTTTGGGATAAGGAAATGAACCAAACCCTTTATATTGTTATAAGCGGATTTGTATCCCTTTATAAAATCAATTCCCAGGGTGAGAGAAAAACCATATTTCTTCTTGGAAAGGGAGATGTGGTCAATGAGGAAGTTCTTCAGAATATGCCTGCCTCCATTAACTGCGAGGCCTTTGAACCTTCTCTTCTTCTCTGCTTTCAAAAGATGGAGCTTTTATCGGTGATGCGCCATGACTTTACTCTGACAAAAGCTATTTTTGATTCCCTGGCTTTAAAAAACCGCCGCCTCTATCGTCAGCTTAAAAACACCTCCAATTCCTTACATGGAGAAAAACGAATCGCTGCAAAGCTTTGGAGGTTGTCTAAGGATTATGGCATTGCAGATAACGATGGTACCTTAATTAATATGGAAATCAGTGTTACTTATCTGGCGGATATGCTGGGGTCCAGGCGTGAAACCGTATCTCGTCAGCTAAAACATCTAACCGAACAAGGTCTGATACAGGTTCAAAAGGGAAGAATCGTCATTCCTGACCGGAATGCCTTATCTGTTTTTTTCAAATCACCGTGATATAAATCACGGTGATTTTTTATTTTATTGATTATACTGTTCTTACAGGAAGATTGATAAAAAATAAACAAAGGAGGTAATTTATGTTTCAGGAGGAATATTCAACGTTAGCAAACGCTGCCAAAAGCAAATCAAATTTATTAAAGAGCAATCCAATTGGTTATTTGATTGCATCTATGCTGGCCGGCATTTATGTGGGGTTCGGCGTACTGCTCATTTTTTCTGCGGGAGGAATGATTTCCAATCAGCCTTACGTCAAGATTATTATGGGCATATCCTTTGGTATCGCACTCAGCCTTGTTATCATGGCAGGTGCGGAACTGTTTACTGGAAATAATTTAGTTATGGCGGGAGGACTGTTTCGGGGTACTGTCACACTGTCTGAGACCATGAAAGTATGGGTGATCTGCTTAATTGGAAACTGGGTTGGTTCCATTGTCATTGCCCTTGTATTCTGGGGTGCTGGTCTTGCAAAGGGTCCTGTTGGGGAATTCATGGCAAATGCGGCTGCTGCGAAAATGGCTATCCCTTTGGCACCTCTCTTTTTCAGAGCGATTCTCTGCAATACCTTAGTCTGCCTTGCTATCTGGTGCGGTTTCCGCTGCAAATCAGAAAGCGGTAAGCTGATTATGGTTTTCTGGTGTCTCTTTGCTTTTATTACCAGTGGTTACGAACACAGCATTGCTAACATGACGCTGTTAACCGTAGGAATTTTAAGTCCAAACGGCGCTGCGGTTTCCTTATCCGGATATTTTTACAATCTTCTGGTAGCAATTATTGGCAATATGGTGGGGGGAATCTTATTCATAGCAGTTCCTTACCATCTCATATCCAAACAGAAGGAGGTCTAACATGGGTTACCTATTAGGACTGAAAGAAATCAATGAGGTGCTACGTCAGTGGAGCAAGAATTTTGTAATCTACGCACCAAAGTTGATCCCAGATGGAGGCGCATTTTCTGACACAGACTCAGTTCATTACGGTGAGATCACTTCTATAGAAGAAATTGTCTTTGACAGAAAGTCAGACTTCTCTTTTAAGGAAATCTTACTTCCCATCTCTGAAACCTTATTTTATTTTACAGAGGATTCCGTTATGGAACCGGCTGCGCCAGAAAAACAGGCCATTATCTTTTTACGAAGCTGTGATCTTCATGCGGTGAAACGGCTGGATACCATGTATTTGCATAATGGTGCCGAAGATCCTTATTATAAGAGACTTCGGGATCGAGTGAAATTTATACTTATGGGCTGCGAAGAGTCCTATGAAAGCTGTTTTTGCGTGGATATGGAGACCAATCGGTCTGAGGACTACCATGCTTCCATGGATCTTACGGAAGAAGGAGTAAAGATTGATAACAAAAATCCAGAGTGGGATGAGCTCCTTACCGCCAACTGCACAAAGCAGGCTGATGTAACCCCTTCTTATGTAACGGAAACTGAGACACGTGTGAATATTCCTAAGTCTCTTTCCTTAGATATCATGAAATCAACCATGTGGAATCAATATGACAGCCGCTGCATTGGCTGTGGACGATGTAATTTTGTATGCCCTACCTGTACTTGCTTTACCATGCAGGATGTATTCTATACGGATAATGGAAAAGCCGGAGAACGCCGCCGAGTATGGGCTTCTTGTATGACAGATGGCTTTACAGACGTAGCCGGAGGCGGAAGCTACCGTAAAAATAACGGACAGCGCATGCGCTTTAAGGTGCTTCACAAGGTATACGATTATAAAAAACGCAATGGGATACATATGTGCGTAGGCTGTGGCCGCTGCGACGATGTCTGCCCGGAGTACATCTCATTTTCTCACTGCATCAATCAGTTGGAACATGGTATGAAGGAGGTAACGGAACATGAATCATAATGAATATCTTCCCTTCCGGTCTGAAATCAAAGAAGTGATTAAGCATACAGACATTGAATACACATTTCGTATGGCCTATGAAGGAGACGTAAAACCGGGTCAGTTTTTCGAAGTCTCCATTCCAAAGTTTGGAGAGGCCCCCATATCGGTCAGCGGCATTGGTGAAGATTTTGTAGACTTAACCATTCGCCGGGTAGGAACGGTTACCGGGGAGATTTTTGAACGGTATCAGGGAGACAGTTTATTTTTAAGGGGTCCTTACGGCAATGGATTTGATGTAGAAAATTATCGTGGAAAAGAACTGCTTATCATTGCCGGAGGTACCGGACTTTCTCCAGTCAAAGCCGTGGTTGACTATTTTTCCGATCATATTGAAGAAACAAATGGAATGACACTGGTTGCCGGATTTAAAACTCCAAAGGATATTCTCTTTTTAGAGGATTTTGGCAAATGGAAACAGGCCATGGAAGTTATTCTGACCGTTGACTGTGCCGATGATGATACTGCCTGCCAGATCGGACTGGTCACTCAGTACATTCCAGGCTTAAAGCTTAAGAATAAGGAAGAAACCACTGCAATCGTAGTAGGACCTCCTGCTATGATGCGTTTTACCACTCAGGGACTCCTTGACATCGGACTTAGGGAAGAGAATATCTGGATCTCTCACGAGCGGAAAATGTGCTGTGGAATCGGCAAATGCGGACACTGTAAAATTGATGATACCTATGTGTGTTTGGACGGACCTGTCTTTCCATATACCAAAGGCCGTAAACTTCTGGACTAGAAAGGGGAATGACGAATGGACATTAACACAAAGGAACTGAAAAAAAATGCATTCCGAATCACCAAGCACAGAGGTCTTACTGCTTCCCGAATCCGGGTCCCCGGTGGTTACCTAGATGCCAAATTACTGACTATGATTCAAAACATTGCTGAAACCTACGGTAACGGTACGGTACAAATCACCTCCAGACAGGGCTTTGAAATACCTGGCATACCATTTGCCGATATTCCAAAGGTCAATGCCCTGTTACAGCCTATTATTGAAGAATTGGATATTAACCAGGCGGAAAAAGGGCAGGGATACAGCGCTGCCGGCACTAGAAATGTTACCGCTTGTATCGGCAACAATGTATGCCCTTATGCCTGCTATAACACAACCGACTTTGCCAAAAGAATTGAAAAGGCCATCTTTCCAAACAATCTCCATTTTAAGGTTGCCTTAACCGGCTGCCCCAATGATTGTGCCAAGGTAAGAATGCACGATTTTGGCATTATGGGAATGACACTCCCCCACTATGACGCAGACCGTTGTGTCAATTGTGGTGCTTGTGTCAAGGCTTGTAAGAGAAAGTCAACCGGTGCTCTTACCTCCGTAAATGGTAAGGTTGCCAGAAATCATGAGTCCTGCATCGGATGTGGGGAATGTGTACTTGCCTGTCCGACTCGAGCCTGGACCAGAAGCAGGGAGAAGTTCTACCGCTTAACGCTCCTTGGACGTACCGGTAAGAAAAATCCCCGTCTGGGTGAGGACTTTATCAAATGGGCGGATGAAGAAAGTATTCTTAAAATCATGCTGAATACCTATGACTATGTAGCAAAATATATCGACCTTACCGCTCCTGGTGGAAAGGAACACATCGGATATATCGTGGACCGAACTGGCTTTGAAGAGTTTTATAAGTGGGCCATGAAAGATGTTTCATTGCCAGAGGAGGCTGATGTTTATAAGCCTATTTACTGGAAAGGCGTAAAATATTAACTACTGTGTTGTGATTATAATTCTGTATGGATATAAATCTGTATAAATATAAATCTATATAAATATAAATCTGTATAAATATAAATCTATCTAAATAAAATAAAATGGCTTGAATTCATCTCCGATTCAAGCCATTTTTGTTATTATAAAAGTCTGCCGTTCAAGTATTGATACTGATATCTAATCCTTATGACGCAACAGATTATTTAAGATGGATGGCTCATAAGTCACCACCAACGGCCTCATGATAACATTAAGCTGGCCCGCATTTCTTTGTAAATGATTTTCTATATTCTAATGGGGAAAGTCCTTTTAATTCACGAAAGCACTTCGAAAAATAACTAATATCTGAAAATCCGCAGCTTATGGCAATCTCATTGGCCTTTTCATCGGAGGTTGTTAATCGTTCGGCTGCTTTTTCAATGCGGTATTGAACTAAGTATCGTATCGGTGTCGTTCCAATTACCTGACGAAAACAGCGCAGACAAACGCTTTTGCTGACGTATGCACTATCAGCAATGTTGTTCAGAGAAAGTTCCTCTGAATAATGTTCTTCCATGTACTGTATCATAACTTTAGTCCGCTCAACGGATAATCTTTCCTTGTGATTGGTTTTAACATCTGGCACTTGCCGATTATTATTTAAAAACCGAAATGCTTTTGACAAATGATAACGAACAAGATTTTCATAATCATCAATCTCTTCTGCAACAGCCTTCCATGCCGTTGCCATGTCTTTAATCAGTTCTGCTTGCCAGGAAATAGAATGAACCAGATGCAGATATCGAAAGGCTTTATCTTGCATAATGGGGGTAATGAGCTTCTGCCAAAAAACGCTGTCAATACTGCCGCCTATTAGTCTGGCATGAAACACCAGGGAGTTGTATTTGGCTTCTATGACTTTTCCATTATCAATATTGTGGAGCACACCAGAATTAATAAAGATAGCATCTCCCGCCTTTAACTGAATGGTTGTTTCTTCCACCTGTATAGGAGCAACCCCTTCTATAATCATGATAAATTCAAACTCATCGTGCCAATGCCATGGGATCGCAGTTAATGACAAATCGTCTTCATAGCAAGCAATGGGAAACATAACAAGTCCATGTCTTACAAGCTCTTTTCTGGTTTTATCAATGGTAACTTCACAAGCAGATAATGCCACATTCACGACCACCTTTCCATTTTTAATGAAAATGAAGATATAATCATAGGATATCGACGATTTTATTCTATATTTCTTATCTTTACGTTGATATAATCATATCAGCAAACAAGGAGGAATACAAGATGACACATTTACTTTTAGCCATTATCTATATTGCTTTTATTAGTCTTGGACTGCCTGATTCTTTACTGGGTTCTGCATGGCCGTCCATGTATACACAATTTGGTGTTCCACTTTCCTATGCGGGAATTATTTCCATGATTATTGCACTTGGAACCATTATTTCCAGTCTGCAAAGTGATCGATTGACACGCAAATTAGGGACCGGCAAGGTAACTGCAATCAGTGTTGTTTTGACTGCTCTTGCACTATTTGGTTTTTCTACTTCCCACTCTTTTGTTATGCTTTGCCTCTGGGCCATCCCTTATGGTTTGGGTGCAGGTAGTGTTGATGCTTCCCTGAACAATTACGTTGCCTTGCATTACGAAAGCAAGCACATGAGCTGGTTGCATTGTATGTGGGGATTGGGTGCCACTCTGGGGCCTTATATTATGGGCTTTGCATTAACAGGGGGAAATGGCTGGAATATGGGCTATCGGTATATTGCTATTTTGCAAATCGTGTTGACGGCGGTACTGGTTTTCAGCCTTCCACTATGGAAAAATTCCAAAAGTCATACTTTGGATGTTACGGATACAAGTAGTAAGCCACTTACGCTTTCAGAGATCATTGGCATTCCGGGAGCAAAAGAAGTTATGCTTTGCTTTTTTTGTTACTGCGCCTTAGAGCAGACGACGGGTCTTTGGGCCAGTAGTTATTTGACCCTGTACAAGGGCATTGCCCCTGAAACCGCTGCTAGTTTTGCCAGTTTGTTCTTTATTGGAATCACCACTGGCCGGGCACTAAGTGGATTTATTACCATGAAACTGAGTAATGTTCAGATGATACGACTGGGTCAAGTTTTTATTGCGGTAGGCATTTTTACAATGTTACTTCCTGCCATGGAGATTTTTTCACTTATTGGCCTGATTTTAATTGGTCTTGGGTGTGCCCCCATTTATCCTTGCATCATACATTCAACTCCGGCACATTTTGGAGCGGAACGTTCTCAAGCCATTATTGGGGTGCAAATGGCAAGTGCCTATATTGGTACCTGTCTCATGCCGCCATTGTTTGGAATCTTGGCAAATAAGATAACAGTTGCATTATTGCCACTGTATTTGCTGGGTGTTTTACTTATTATGATCCTCATGCATGAATTGTTAACACGTAAAACTGGTTCTTGTATCGGAAAAGAAAGGGAGGGTTAAAAATGTTCGCAGATTATCATGTGCACACTGATTTTAGTGATGATTCAAATTATCCCATGGAGATGGTTATTGAGGATGCGATTGAGATGGGAATGGACGAGATTTGCTTTACCGATCATGTGGATTATGGGATCAAATCTGACTGGGATTCTGGTCCCGGGATTCCTTATCGAGATGGTAAATTGCTGGCAAATGTTGATTTCCCACTCTATGCAGAAACCATTCGACAATTCCAGTATATCTATGGAAAGCAAATAACCATACGAATGGGGATGGAATTTGGTATGCAAACCCATACCATCCCTCAATATGAAGCACTTTTTAAGCAGTATGCATTTGATTTTATTATTCTATCGGTTCATCAGGTGGAGAATCAAGAGTTCTGGACACAAGAGTTTCAAAAAGGCCGAACGCAAAAAGAGTATAATGAACGGTATTATCTGGAACTATATGAGCTGGTGAAGAAATATAAAAATTATAGCGTGTTAGGCCATTTGGATTTAATCACTCGTTACGATCCAAATGGAATTTATCCCTTTGAAAAGGTACGTCCCATTATTACTGAAATTCTAAAAATAGTAATTCGGGATGGAAAAGGAATTGAAGTTAACACCTCCAGTCACCGGTATGGCTTAAAAGATCTGACTCCCTCCAGAGACATCTTGAAGTTATACCAGGAGCTGGGAGGGACTATACTTACCATTGGTAGTGACAGCCATGAAAAGAAGCACCTTGGTGCCTATATTACAGATACCAAGCGTGAACTTCTTTCTCTGGGATTTCACAGGTACTGTACCTTCCACAAAATGAAACCATGTTACTATTTTCTAAGCAAAGATTTATAATAGGTTCACATTCAACCATAGGGCAACATACAAAATAACTCCTTGCCTGAATTCACGGGGATTATATCCAGATAATCGGTGGATGCGATCCAATTTATATTGAAGTGTATTCTTGTGGAGAAATAAAATCTCACAGGTTTTCGTCAGGGACATTCCCTGTTCGTAATAGGTTCGAAGCAGATTGATATCTTCGTCACTAAGTGCGGAAAGTGTCTTTTTTAAATATTCCTCCCGTGATTTCATGTCAATACTTCCAAGAATTATCTCTATGTCAAGTAAATCGAACTCTGCATAGTTGCTTTTTGCCACTTGCAGACTTTTTAGGGCAATATAACTATTGTCATAGGAAAGCTTAAGCTGATTCATCTCCTGAGAGCTTCCTACTCCAATGGATAATATCTGCTCATAATCTGCCGCTAGCTGTTTTAATATAGGAACCGTTTGCGGCAGATTTTTTTCGTAAACCACTGCAATAAATTCATTGGGATAGGTATAAGAAAAAAGTGGAGCCTGAATGGATTCCAGGGTGCGGAATAGTTTTTGCTCAATCAGGGATATATTAACCACATTATATCTGTTATTTAAAAGGAGGACGACTGTCCGCATGTTCTCTGTGGCATCTACCTTTACTTCATTTAAGCATTGATTTAAGTACGCTCTGTTTGAAAAATCTCCGGTAATAAGGCTTCGTACGATATAATTCACTTTTTCTTTCTGAGTAAATATAGCAGCGTCCATCTCCTGCTCACGTATCAAAAGCTGTGTGATGCGAATGGCAAGATGGGCGTACTTGCGGACTTCATCTGGTTCCCCAGTGATTCCAATGACCGCTACGAAAAGAGCATTATGAAATATGGGTATGTTAACCCCTTTTTGCGACCCTTGAAATTGTTGTTCCCCCGTTGTCTCAATCACTTCTCCCGTCATTGCCGCCTGGTAGCCAATTTCGTGAAAATCACCGATCCTTTGATGATTGGTACTGGCAAAAATAATTCCGCTCCCATCGATAAAATTAATATGATAGCCGCTCACGTCTTTCACTGTATCTACGATTTGCTGAGCCAGCTTTTTGCTTATTTTTGTAATCATACCGCTCCAATCTGAAATCATTTCTATAGAGATAGATAATAGCCTGTCCTATCTGTTAAGTGTAACATAATTCCACAATGTATGGAACAAATATATGTTATGCAAACTATATAATTCTGATGTAAATTCTGTATAATTACGATTATAATAAAATAAACATGAATCTTGATGAAATAGTCGTTTGGAGGTTTAACATGAATATAGTAATTGCCATAGATTCCTTTAAAGGCAGCCTTTCTTCCATGGAAGCAGGGGAAGCCATTGGGGAAGGGATAAGACGAGTCAATCCAGAAGAATCTATCACAATCTGTCCTTTGGCAGATGGAGGAGAAGGAACGGTTGAAGCCTTGGTCCATGGGATGAAAGGAACGCTGCTTTCTATCCAGGTAACTGGTCCCTTAGGGAAGCCAGTGACCTGTGCCTATGGAATTATAGAGCATACTAAGACTGCTATTATTGAGATGTCTGGAGCTGCGGGAATCACACTGGTTCCGGAAACAGAGAAAAATCCACTGCATACCACCACCTACGGGGTTGGAGAGGTCATTAAAGATGCCATTTCAAGGGGATGCCGCAGATTTATCATTGGAATCGGTGGAAGTGCTACCAACGATGGAGGCACTGGAATGCTGCAGGCTTTGGGATATGAGTTTTTGGATTCCAAAGGGAACGAGATTCCATTTGGAGCCATTGGTCTTTCAACACTTGAAACCATTACTGATACGAATGTAATTCCAGAGCTAAAGGAATGTACCTTTTATGTTGCCTGTGATGTGACAAATCCTCTTTGTGGTGAGCTTGGATGCAGTGCAATTTATGGACCACAAAAAGGGGCGACTCCTGAAATGATAGCAGACATGGATCTATGGCTGGAACAGTATGCCGCCTTGTCAAAGAAATCTTATGGGGAGGCAGATGCAAACCACCCCGGCACAGGGGCAGCTGGGGGCATGGGATTTGCATTTTTAACCTATACCAATGCAGTGCTGGAATCGGGAATAAAAATTGTATTGGAAGAAACCAAACTGGAAGATAAGATAAAAGACGCTGACCTTGTAATTACAGGGGAAGGACGTTTGGACGGGCAGACTGCCATGGGAAAAGCACCCATCGGTGTTGCAAAGCTTGCCAAACAATATGGAAAAACCGTTATTGCCTTTGCAGGAAGTGTAACCAGAGATGCGAGGGAATGCAACCAGTATGGAATTGATGCATATTTTCCAATCTTGCGCACCATCACAACACTAGAGGATGCTATGAATTCAGAGAATGCCAAAAGAAACCTTTCCGATACCGTAGAACAGGTTTTCAGGCTATACAGGAAAGGGACGGAAGAATAAATGACAGTTACATTTACAACCATAGGGGCTTTACTTGGGCTGATCACAGCCATTGCACTCATAAACTTAAAGGTTCAGCCAGCTTATAGTTTAATTCTGGGAGCTTTGATTGGAGGTATCATTGGAGGCGGTGGACTGGACATGACCATTGCTGCAATGATTACGGGATGCCAGGGAATGGTATCTGCTGTTTTACGGATATTGACGTCAGGAATTTTAGCTGGAGCTCTCATTCTAACTGGCTCGGCAGAAAAAATTGCGGATGAAATCGTAAATAGACTTGGGTCGAAACGTGCTTTCCTTGCCATTGGTTTGGCGGCTATGATTATATGTGGGGTAGGCGTTTTTATTACCGTTACCGTAATTACAGTTGCTCCCATTGCTCTTGCTATTGGTAAAAAAGCTGGTTTTCCAAAGGAAGCTATTGTCCTTGCTATTATTGGGGGAGGAAAGGCGGGAAACATTATTTCTCCAAATTCCAATACCATTGCTGTGGCAGAAGCCTTTCAGGTAAACTTAACCTCCCTCATGATGAAAAATATGATTCCTGCTATTGTTGCTGTCATTGTTACAGCTATGTTAGCTGCTCTCCTTTCAAAGAAACCGGGCATCCCCATCACAGATGCTGACTTGGAGCATGGTGCAAGCCATAACACAGCTCTGCCGTCCATTTGGGCCGCATTAAGTGGTCCCGCTGTTGTTATCTTCTTACTGGCTATGAGACCATTGTTTCAAATCACCGTTGATCCTTTAATCGCTCTGCCAATTGGGGGGCTGATATGTACCATCGCATGCGGTCACAGTAAAAAGTTTTTAACATATGCGGAATTTGGATTAAACAAGGTAATGGGAGTTTCCATTCTTTTGTTAGGAACCGGCGCCATTGCAGGTATTATCAAAGCATCATCTCTGCCCTCTGATGTCCTTGGCTGGCTCCAGATGATGAATCTGCCAACATTCCTCCTTGCTCCGGTCTCTGGTATATTAATGGCTGCTGCTACCGCTTCTACGACAGCAGGTTCTACCGTTGCATCACAGACCTTTGCGGGTGTGCTTACTGGTGTGGGAATTTCAGCCCTTTCTGCCGGAGCCATGGTGCACTGCGGCGCAATTGTCATTGATTCCCTGCCACACGGTTCCTTCTTTCATGCGTCCTGCGAGCCGGTGAACTTAACCATTAAGCAGAGAACCAAATTAATTGGTTATGAAGCAATTATTGGACTTAGTGCTACTTTAACAGCGGTGCTGCTTTATCTTTCAGGACATTAATTAAAACGGAATTGATTGCAATTATAATAAGAAGAATGGGAAAAAGGCGGCAATAAAATGCCGCCATCTTTATTCCGTCATAGATTTGTTGCACAAGGAGCAGTTTGCGCAATCGGAGGGAGAACAGTGCAATCCTGGTCTTACAAAGGGTTCAATGGTAAAACCGCATAATTCCATATCATATTTGTCATGATCAATCATCACCTCTCCTGTTTCCATAAGAAATTCTATCTGAATACCGGATACGGCAAGGAGCTCATCATAGAGAGGGTGAACTTTTACATGAGGAGAATACTTTTTCATTTCTTCGTCATCGGTCTGGACGTAGATGGAGTGATCGCAGGTGATCAGGCTTTTTATCTCTCCACTCTCTGTAAAGGAAAGAGAATTGCTGTCTGCATTGATTCCATTCTGATCGGGATCGTAGGCGGTTAATCTACCGATGGGGGTGGGTAATAACACCGGGTCAGCTGGCTCCACGGATTTTAGATTTCCCGATTCATATAAAGAAACTCCCACCTTTGTCTCCACCATTCCCATTGGAGTCTTTATCTTTGCTTTTTCTCCTGGAAACAGGGTAATGCTTTTGATGTCTCCACTTTTATAAAAACAAATGCCATTTATCATCCCTTGAAATTCTGCAAATCCAAGATCAAAGGTCAACGAGATGTTAAGCTTCTTTTCATCTTCTTCTGACCAGAATCCACTTAACTGCCCATCTAAAATAAATACCCGGTGCAGCTCTCCTGTGGAATAGAACTTTACCAGTTCGGCTGGAAGCTCTCCAATGGGCGTGAGAACCTCTTGCTGTTTTTCTAATGCCACACTAATTATCATTCCCTGTTTGTCAAACTCCACAGACGGTTTCTTTTTCCTTCTTGCATTCTCTGTATAAGCAGGGATCATCTCCCCTGCCTGGGTGACGATCATATTTTTTTCTGAGAGTTTTACTCCTAATAGCTCTCCCTTTGGATGACAGGTAAAGGAATCCACTCCTCCAAGAATGCCGTAAGGAGTTTGAATGGTACGCCGATCTAAAACCATATAATTTTGCATAAGACTCACCTCCGGTTAACAATGTTTCCTGGTTACAGTTATATGCTCCACACCATCCTGGGAACGTATCTTCTTTTCATAGGAAGGATCCATCAAAAGCCAAGGAGGAATATGGGCACATATTAGTTGAAGTTCTAAAAATGGGGTATCAGAAAGAAACGAAATAAGCGCCTTTTTTGAAGAAATATCAGGACACTCTTTTTGTAATTCTATTAAATTCAAATAATAAATTCCTGGAGTGCTGGTTTCTACTGGTCCAGGATTTAAAAGCATCTCTTCTCTCATTCTTCTTTTTTCATCGCCTTCTTCCATATCGGCAATGACTCCTTCAAAGGTCATTTCATCTGCTTTTTCTGTACAGAAAATACCGTATCCCTTCTTATTAAATACGGTAAATGGAATTCCATTCATTTCCTTACAGATAACAGCTCTGGCATCTTCTGCAAAGAAGGCTGCTTTTTCTGTGGCTTCTCTCAGTTCCTTTATGTTAGTTCCTTTTATGGAGGGAAAGACAGCAGCTTTGATGGGTTTCCAGGTATCCTCTTGCTTTTCGTATATGGTAGCCCGATTGCAATCTGAAAAGGGCGCCAGTTCTTCTTCCCTGCTATACACTGCAATTTTATTCATTTAACAATCCCCTTTCCCATACTCCTCAATCTCTATTACATTTCCATGAATCAGCTTTGCAAGAAATTCTTCTAGTTCCAAAGTGGCATCTTCTTCATCAATATCCTTTTCTGCTGACAAAAGAGATACCAGCTCAGTTACCTTAGTTCCTCTCTCTAAGCTGTTCCAGAGAAAGATACAGGTTTCATTTACGGATGGTAATCCGTTTAAAGAGCCATTTTGACTGTCCCGTTCATCAAAGATACAAAATTCTCCTCCAAGCTCTTTTAATACAAAACCAGGTTTTAGCTTCACATGTTTTATTATCATTTCAACCTCTTAGCCTTTCCACATCAATCCCGCTTTTTATCAGTTCCATATCCTCTCTGTCATAACCCGAGCTTACCAATACGGCCCCAGTTGTCAGCCACAAATATAAAAGGCTACAGGACTTTCGTATGATTAAAGCCAGGAGCCATGCGCTGATTTCAGGCTCTTTTATGCTTTGGTTTATGACGTTAGCAAGGATAACCTCCGCCTCAGTCTTTAAATTAAGGGTTTGAAGATTCTCTATTTTATAGATACCGTATCGTTCAATGGTCTGTGCATATGCCACTGCACACTCAATTCTTCTCTTTTCCTCTCTAGCTTGAACCAGAGTATCTCCTCCGGCATAGATGACAGGAGCACTTTTTGAGAGGCCCGCAATTCTCTCTCTTAATTTTTGCTTATCGTAATAGTTTGTTTCTGGGGCTTCTATTTTTTGATTGATTCCTGCTATTCTCATGGAGATATCATTGGAATCTGGATTACCAGCTATCATTGCATAGGATCCTTCCATGGTAATTGTCTTTGCTCTTCCAAGCATCTTCGGAGTAATGTCCTTCATCTCGCAAGGATAAATCCCATCAAATACTCTTGTGCCTGTTAAAGCCGCCGCATCTTCCATGATATCCGCTTTTCTCCGTCCCATTCCAGGCCCTTTCATGGCCCAAACATGAAGACGGTTTTGTTTTGCATTGGCAGTTAAAAGGGTGAGTGCTTCCCCCTCAATCTCATCTGCAAGAATAAATAAATGATTCTCCCCTAATTTGGCAAGAAGGGGATAAATCTCTGAAAAGGAAGAAAGGGCACGATTAGTCACCAGGACCAAAACGTCTGCCATGGTTCCAGCTCCACCTACGGACAGGGGACCATCAAGGCTCATTCCCTTTGTTATTTCCAGTTTTGTCTTGGCATACATGGACTCTTTTACCACCAGTTCTCCAGCTTTACTCCCCTGTAGAACCAGGTCAGTAATCTGAGGATCCTTTGTTATCTGACCAATTAAATCTGCTTTTAAATGAGGAGAAGAATGGGAATCTTCCATAATAGATTTTTCCAATGTTTCCGAAGCCAGCTTTAAATTCCTGGCTAACTTAATAGGATTTAATCCTGTGGCGGCCTTTTTGATACAAACAGAGAGCAGGCAATCCATAACGGTTGCAGTTTCCCTGGTGCCACATCCCGTTAAGAAATTGATTTCACCAATTGCAGCGGAGGCAAGACGGATTCCCTGATTAACGTAAGAATCATCTCCTTCCAGTTCCTTTGCCACCTCACTGGCGGAAAAGGTGTAACTGCCTTTTACTAAAATTCCACCTTCCAGGGAAAGGGTGTGGCAAAGGCTGTGGATGCCATCTGCTATTTTCTCTCTTCCGTCTTCATACTTAATCTGACGTATCATCTCTTACACCTCCTGCCATAATGGATTTTAATAGATCCTCTGCTTTTCGAATGTCCTGACTAGTCACTCCTAACTCTAGCTTTCGATTGGCTCCATGGACAAATTCATAGAGATTGCAGTTACCTGCCCGCTCCCCGATTCCTAATAAGGTTCCATCTACCATATCCGCACCGGCAAGTGCCATGACCATAGAATTTGCAACTGCCATACCAAAATCATTGTGCTCATGAACCTCTACCTGGATGCCAGTTTGCTTGATCTCCTGAATCAAGGTTCTTGCTCTCCTTGGAAATAAAACTCCCACCGTATCTGCCAGTCGGATGACCTCCACACCTTGCTGCTTAATCAGGCGAATTAAGGAGGTTAAAAATGCAACGTCAGCTCGTGAAGCATCTTCTAGTCCAACGGTAATTGGAATGTTATAATCCTTCGCCACTTTGATACATTCCTGCAGCGTCTTTTCAATCCACTTTTTGTTCTTTCCCAGCTTGTTATAAATCTGAGAGTAGGAAACTGGGGTTCCAATGTGAATCAGGTCGGGCTTTTGTCTGGCAGATTCTTCGATATCACCTGCATTGAGTCTGGACCACACCGATATGATGGACTTCTTTTTTCGTTTCATAATCTCACCAATGTAATTACAACCTTCTGTTCCGGTATCAAATATGCCAGCTTCGATTTCATAAATACCAATTCTGTCTAAATAAAGAGCCAATCTGATCTTATCCGATGGAGAAAATACGATGCCAGGACACTGCTCTCCGTCACGAAGGGTGGTATCAACAATTTTGATTCGTCTTTTCATATTCATCACACTCGCTCAATATGGTTAGAAATTCCTCATCAGTTACTTCTCCGCCCTTTTTCATACTCCTTCGTTTCACCATATCCAAAAGCTGTTCTACGTTATAGTTTCCTTCGCAGTGAAATTCTTTCAGCTTATAGCGGATGGATGTACCGCCAGAATGTTTTCCTAACACCACCTTTCTGGAGGCACCTACAAGTTCTGGTGGAAAGGATTCATAATTGGATGGTTTTTTTAATACGCCATCCACATGAATGCCTGATTCAATGTAAAATATCTTTCTTCCAATAATTGGGGTATGAGCAGAAATTTCGGTTTTTGTCATTTCCTCAAATAAGTCTCTAAGCTGGGACAGTTTTTCAAAGTTGTGGTTTGGCTTATATCTCTCCACCACTCTCATAGCCAAAAGCACCTGCTCTGTGGCGGCCTTGTTTCCGATGCCGGTAAAGGTGGTCATGACGGTACCGTTATGGTGATACTGAAGGTAATCAGCCGCAATGGCGGACGCGCAGTAATAAGAATCCTCAGGATAAAGAATGGGCGACACCCCCATAAGCAGCTTCATCCCTCGTTCGTAGATATCCCGGCTCTCATAGATCAGCAGGTCATCAAGCCCGGTAAGTCTTAATTTTTTATCCCCCTCCATACCCTCTAAACCTTTTAGTTCCCATAAGTCATTGACCTGTATATTTCGAATGCTCTTTCCCGTACCGTCGCAGAAGGAGGACAAAAAGAACTGAATTCCAGAATACTTCATGCTTTCTGCCAGGCTGGGAAGCTCCATATAATAGACCAGACCCTCTGGCAGTTGCCCCTTTAATAAGTGATATACTTTGGGGGATATAACTGCCCCAGAGACAGACAGGTTTTCTAACCCTTCTAAAAATCCCAGAACCAGTTCCTTCGTCAGTGAATATTCATCAAGCATTGTCAGTGTTGCATCAATCATCTTCATCATCCCACAGCCCCTCCTTTTGCGTGTGAACCGACTAAATCATCAAATCTTTTACTGGTGTACCCCCCTCAAAATGTTCATCAAAAATACGTTCCACATCATCTTCAGACACGTTGCCATACCAGACTCCCTCTGGATATACCACGACCACTGGTCCTTTGTCACAGATGCCAAAGCATCCCGTATTGCTGATGACCACATCCCCTGACAGCTCCCTGTCTTCAATCTCTTGCATAAAACTTTGGATTAAGTCCACGCTGCCTTTTTGATAACATAACCCCTTTTGTGTTCCGTTGATTCTGCAGCTCGTGCAAATAAGAACATGATATTTTGGCTGTACCATTTGACTCCTCCTCTTTACATGGCGGCTGCTGCTTTTTTCACCGCATCTTCAATCATGTCATAGGTATTGACTGGTTTGATTCCCAGCTCTGCCAGCTTTTTCGTTGGCTCCATACCAATCCGCATAGCAATGACTCCGTTGCAGCCTTTGATGGCATTCATAATGCTTTCCATCTTATCTTCTTTCTCTTCGCAGTATTCTTCTCCCATACAATACTGCTCTACCTTCTTTTTTCCGGCGAAACGGACTTCTCCATTTAAGTAATCATATAGATAGAACTCTTTCGCATGACCAAAATGAGTGTCTACAATGACTCCACTTTTGGAAGCAACTGCAAACCGATAATGAGTTTTAAGAGGCTGAGTATATTTTGGTTCCTCTTGTAAAAACCCTTTTAACTCTATGGATTTGTCATCGGTTAAGGTTCCTACTGCATCTGCCCGGCAGTGCTGGCAGTGATACATCTGAGGCATGATTTCCTCACACTCTTTCCTTATCTCTGTAAGGCGCTTATTGGATATGGGTTCCACCTGTTCAAATGCGCTTCCCTCTACGGGAATCATCTGCATGATGTTTGTGATAAAGCATCCAAGGGATTTCACTACCTTCACCACTTCTGGTACATGGCTGTCATTGATTCCCTTCACCGTAACGATATTTACCTTTACAAGTATGCCGCTGGCAATTAAAAGCCTTATTCCCGCAAGCTGATTTGCCACCATAATGGCTCCTGCTGCATCTCCGGTATATTCTTTTCCCATAAACCGTATGTACTGATACATCTGACCGCTGATGTGAGGGTCTACGGCATTTAAGGTTACCGTCACATGAGATACGGAGAGTTTTGCCAGCTCCTCTGCATAAAGGGGAAGCTTTAGTCCGTTGGTGGATAAGCAAAAGGTGACCTTAGGATCATGTGCCCTGATTTGTTCAAATAAGGACTTTACACTCTCCCAGTTTTCCAATGCCTCACCCGGTCCTGCTATGCCTACCACGGTTAAGTTTGGCATCTTTTCTTTCACTGCCAAATAACGGCTTAGGCCCTCCTCTGGCGTGAGGATTACAGAGGTCACGCCTGGGCGGCTCTCATTGGGACAGTCAAATTTCCTTACGCAGTATTTACACTGAACGTTGCAGGCAGGGGCTACAGGGAGATGAATCCTGGCAAATTTATGGCCCTTACAGTTGTAACACGGATGCTCTAATGTCTTTCTCTTCATTTCCTCTTCGCGGCTGTCTATCATAGGTTTCACTTCCATTTCTTTTGTGTCTATTAAGGTGTCTTTATAATAGGAATTGTATAGAGTTTCACGGAAGCTGGTCTCAATGGTATCAATAAGATCATTAGTGATCTCATCCATATATTCCATGGAGCCTTCATACCCAAGCATTTTTAATCTCTGACCTCCTACGTGGTCATGAATGGGGAAGCCCCTTCTTACCAGGGGAAGCTTTAAATCCTCTGCAATTCTTCTTCCATCAGAATTTCCTACCATGACATTTGCCTTACATTCTATAATCATAGCCTCAATGTCTTTAAAATCTGCTTTGTCAGCAATCTTATAAGTTTCCGTCAGGTAGAGGTTACTTAATTTTTCTATCTCAGGAGCTACTTTCGTTAAAAGCTCCGGGCAGGCGGCTCCAGTGGCACATACCACCGGCAAAATCCCGCATTCACACATGAGACGGACGGTGGAATAAACTTGATCTGGTTCTCCAAATACTGCCGCTCTGCCGCTGGCATTGTATTTATGAGAATCAATCATGGAATCCAAATACCTTCCTCTTTCCTTATTTAGTTCTTCCGGAATAGGAAGCTTAGAAATGTCTGATAAGGCTTTTAAAAAGGCATCCGTATCTCTAAGTCCTACAGGAAGGGAACATCTTATATAGGGAACTCCATAAGTATTTTGTAAATACTCTGCTACCGAATTCTTCCGTTCAAAACTACACAATTCCAGAGTAAGCTTTGCCCCTCCCATTTTCTTTAACTGGGATATATGGGTTCCGTGGTGGGGGAGACGGTTATATTCCTTATCATGCTCTCCATCCAGATTTTCCGACAGATCAGGAAGAAGTATGGCCTGGATTCCAAAGAGCTTTAACATTGCTTTTATGTATCTGGTATCTGCCGGACTAATGGGGGCAGTCACTACATTTACCAGATTGTTTTTTATCTCATCCATTTCTATAGAAGAAACGATGGCATGTAAGGCAGAAAAGTATCCATCATACTGGCTTCCTCCATATCCAGGAGAGGAACAGGGGATGAGGGTGATATCCTTATACTGGGGATTTTCTTCCTGAAACTCATTTAAGATTCCAGGCACGTCTTCTCCTATGGTCTCTGCCAGACAGGTGGTCATTACACCAATGATATCTGGATGGTAAAGTTCGATTAAATTCTTTAACCCTTTTTTTAGATTCCCACTACCACCGTAAACAGTTCCTTCCTCTGTTAAGGAAGAGGAGGCGATGTCAACGGGTTCATTATAGTGGGTAGCCATATGCCTGCGGATGTAAGTTGCACACCCCTGAGAACCATGAAGAATGGTCATGGCATTTTTCAGGCCATAAAATGCAGTCGCACTTCCCATGGGCATACACATCTTACATGGATTGATATTTAGATTAACCAGAGGTTCTACCTTACTTTTCATCATCATTCCTCCCTTCTGTCAGCTTACAAATTCCCATACCGGATTGTTTATGCTTTTATTGATCTCCATGGTAAAGTTATAAATCCCTTCAAACCCTGCCAAAGGAAACTTTCTCTCATGGTTGTGGTCACAAAAAGCAATTCCCAGCTTATAGGCAAGAGGCCGTTCTTTTACGCCTCCTACCAGAATATCCGCCCCCTTCTCCCGCATAAAGGTCTCAAGCTCTGCAGGATTAGCATCATCAAGGATAATGGTATCTGGCTCAACAAGGCCTTCCATTATTTCATAGTCTTCTTTCTTTCCGGTCTGGGTCCCTACAACAACGGTTTCGATACCCATAGCTTTAAACTGACGGATCAAAGAGATCGCCTTAAAGCCTCCCCCTACATAAATAGCCGCTTTTTTTCCTTCCAGGTTTTTACGGTATAAGGACAAAAATTCAGTTAGCTCTGCCGCTTTTTTTGAGCAGAATAACACTGCCTTTTTTCTTGCCTCCTCATCATTAAGAGCTTCCGCCACACGGATTAGGGAGGCGGTGGTGTCTTCAATTCCGAAAAAGCTTACTTTAAGAAAGGGAATATCAAACTCTTCCTCCATTCGGTTTGCCAGGTAGGTGCTGGAGCCTGCGCACTGGACGATGTTTAGGGAGGCTCTAGGGGCTTCCATCATCTGCTCATAGCTGGTATCTCCAGTAAAGCCTGATATCACATCAATCCCCATTTCCTTAAAATAATTCTTTATAATCCACATCTCTCCTGCCAGGTTAAAGTCTCCTAATATATTAATGGCTTTTCTCTTTTCCTTTCCCTTATGGGGAAGAAGAACCTTCATAATTGCATCACAGGCCATCCGGTAGCCAGTAGACTTATTCCCGGAAAAGCCAGGTGATTTTACCGGAATGACTGGTATGTTATATTGGCTGGATTTCATGTTGCAAAGAGCATCCACATCATCCCCAATGACTCCTACGATACAGGTGGCGTAAATGAAGATTAGTTTTACATTCTCTTCCTTCTCCATTAATTCATCCACTGCTGCCTCCAGCTTTTTAATTCCCCCGAAAATAATATCTGTTTCCTGTAAATCCGTAGAAAAACTGTTTCGGTAAATATCTTCCCCACTTGTCAGTGATCCTCTAATATCCCAGGTATAGCTGGAACAGCCAATGGGACCGTGGACGATGTGGTACGCATCCGTAATGGGATTTAAGACAACTCTGGCTCCGCAATAGACACAAGCCCTTTGAGACACGGAACCGGATACACTGTTGCTGTCACAGCAGATTCCGCCTTTTTTGCCATCACAACCTTGCGTTATGACAATGGAACTCTTTCTGGCATCCAATATGTTTTTATTATAGTTTTCCGCTTCCATGACCCTGCTCCTTTCAGACTAAAACCCGTAAAATACCACAATAGGGAGGGTACGGCTCCCTCCCTGGTTCCTTTGTTTTCTAAATTACATTACAACCTCAAAGTCTTCATCTTCCACGTCTCTGTCTATCCGGTCCATCATGGTATCTACAATCTTTTCCACGTAGCGGATTCCGCCTGCATAACCAACGGTAGCCTGAATGGGATTGCCATACCGGTCCAGTACAGGGAATCCCATCCGCACAATTGGAATATCCTCTGCCTTTGCAATCTGCTTTCCATAGCTGGAGCCAACAAGCAGATCAACAGTTTCGTTTTTAATGAGCTGGTGAAGGTAAAATAAATCCGTATCCGCCTTTACCACATATTCGCTTTCATCCACACCATACTGATCCATGAGCGCCTTGATTTCCTTTTCCCAACGATCCTTTGGTGTTCCGGTGATGATGTACTTCGGACTCATTCCCAGTTCCAGACAAAGGGAGGTAAAGCCATATACAATGTCAGGATCGCCATAAATAGCTACCTTCTTCTTATATACATACTGGTGGGCATCCAGCATGAGATCCACCAAACGGCCTCTCTCATCTTCAAGCTCTGCTGGTACCTCTTTCTTTGTGATTTTCTGGAGTTCTAATAGATATTGATCTGTAAGCTTTACTCCTACCGGCACGGGGATATTGGAATAAGGAACCTTATATTCTTTCTTTAAATAATCGGAGGGTTCCGCGCTGCAATAAGTGCCCATAGAAATAAGTTTTTCACAGTCACCAAGTGCCGCAATATCTTCTGCAGAGGTACCTGCATTGCTATGAAAATACTCATTTTTCCCATCCATGGGGTGATCCAGGGTTCCATCATGATCCGGGAAATAGATAAAATCCGCTTCCATAAGACGGGCAATCCGTTTTAACTCCCGATCATCTCCTGGATTGACCCAGCCTGGGAAGATGGCCACTTTCCCGTTTGATTCTCCCGTTTTCTTCGTCATATATTTCATGAAGCCAATCATCATGTTGGCAAAGCCCTGAATATGAGATCCCTCATAGGAAGGAGTGCTGGCATATAAAACCGTTTTGCCCTCTGGAATCTCCACGTCGTAAATATAGGAACCAACATCATCTCCAATGGTCTCTGATAGACAGGTGGTATGTATGGCCATAATATCTGGCTTATAGATATCAAATACATTCTTTACTGATGTGGTGATGTTGCTGCGCCCTCCAAATACAGAGGCACCCTCTGTAAAGGAACTGCTGGATGCAATGGCTGGTTCTTTGAAATGGCGGCTTAATACGGTTCTGTGATACGAACAGCAGCCCTGAGACCCATGGGAATGAGGCATACATTTTTCTGCTCCAAGGGCACAGAACATGGCTCCGACCGGCTCACAGGTTTTACACGGATTAATGGTCATATGACGGTTTTCCATAATCTCTTTTGGGGTTAATTCAAGCATCAGCCTACACCTCCTAACGTGCCTTCAATCATTGGTGTTACCTTCCATGGCGGTTTTACCAGTGCCCAGGCATTGGTATACAAACTCATGGATACATCTCTTCCAAAATTCACAGCTCCGCGAAATCCAGCATAAGGTCCGGAATAATCATAGGAATGCATCTGTCTGGATACCACTCCACCGTGCTGTATCGCGTATTTATCTTTGATACCAGAAAAGAAAATGTCAGGTTTGTATTCCTCAATCAACTGATCGGTTTCAAACATGTTATAGTCATCCACCACCATATAACCCTTTTTCATATCCTTTAACATGCCATCATAGGTATCAAGCTCCACGCCTTCTGCACGCATCTGATTCATTACTTCTTCGGAATAACGGTCCTCATAGCCTGATTCTCGCTCTACCGTAATCTCTTCAATATTCTTGGAGTCTGCATCTGCTTTGATTTGTGGAATGATTTCACGGCCTTCGTAATCATCCCGGTGAGCAAACTCGTAACCTGCAATGGTGGTCTCCATGCCAAAATCACGTAATAACATCTGATAATGATGGGATCTGGAACCTCCTACAAAGATACCGGCAGTTTTCCCCTTTAATTTGGACTTGTAATATTCCATATCCTCATTAATTTCCGCCAGTTCTTCTGCAATCACTTCCTCGGTCCGCATGGTAAGTTCTGGATCGTTAAAATATCTTGCCATCATACGAAGGGATTTGGAAGTCGCCCCGACTCCAATGAAATTAACTTTAATCCAATCCACCCCGTATTTGGTTTTCATCATTTCTGCTATGTAGTTAATAGACCGATGGCACATAACTAAATTTAAGTCTGCCAGATGGGAATTTTTAATGGTCTCATAGGAGCCATCACCAGTAAAGACGGAAACCACTTCATAGCCAATCTTCTTTAAGATACGTTCCTGTTCCCAACCATCACCGCCGATGTTGTATTCTCCAAGAAGGTTTACGCTAAATTTTCCCTTTGGTGCTTCTTCCCCTTTACCAATGACATGGCGCATCAAGCCGTTGTTTGCGATGTGATGACCAGCCGACTGAGACACTCCCTTATAACCCTCGCAAGAGTACCCGATTGCAGTCACTCCATATTTTTCTTCCACTCGTTTTGCTACCGCCTGCACATCGTCTCCAATTAAACCAATGGGACAGGTGGAACAGATAAAGATACACTTAGGATTGAAAAGCCGCATAATCTCGTCAATTCCTTCTTCCAGCTTCTTCTCTCCTCCAAACACGATATCGGAAGCACGCATATCGGTACAAAATGAGTACGGAACAAAATTTGGTTCTCCTTCATAGGAAGGCTTTGCCTTATTTCTTCTGGTTGACCAGGAATAAAATGCACATCCAATGGGACCGTGGGTGATGACCACAGAGTCCTTCATGGGGCCTACCACAACTCCCTTACATCCAGCGTAGCAACATCCCCTTGCCGTTATGATTCCTGGTATTGCTCTGGTATTTGCAGCAACTTCATCTGGTTTTTCTGCAAATTCCAACTGTGTCAAATGACTCTTTCGATTCTTATATATCCTGGATGAATATTGATCCAGCACCATATCTCGTTCTTTTGCCATAGCCTTCACCTCCCATCAGTAAGCATCGATTGTGTGCTCGCCGCTTCTTACGGTATACGCCTCGTTTATGGGGAGGACAAATATTTTCCCATCCCCTGGATTCCCTGTCTGATTCGTCTTAATTAAAATGTCCACTACCGCTTGCACCTGCTCATCTTCCACAATTAATGTGATCAGCCGCTTTGGTATCCACCGAAAGGACTCCGTCAAATGCTCTCCCTTTGATGACATAGGAAGCTCTCCGCTTTCCATCACCAGGCTTAGAAGCTCAGGATCAATCCGTTTCTTCCCTCTGCCTAACACGGATCTACAGGTAAAAGCGGGAAAACCGCCTTCTGCCAAAGCCTTCTTCGTGGGATTGATTTTATTGACCCGGATAAATGCCATTACCTCTTTCATCATAATCATTCCTTTCCATAAAAGCCCTACTTAAAGCCCCTTTTTACCTGTGCTGACGGTATACGCATCCTCTATGGGGGAAATGAAGATACGTCCGTCTCCATAATTGCCTTCCCCAGTTCTAGCAGTTCTTAATATCACCTTTACCAGATCGTCTTTATCTTCATCATTGCAAAAGAATAAGAGCATTTCCTTTGGAATCTCATCGTAGTGAATTTCTCCCACTGTAATTCCTTTTTGTTTTCCGCGTCCATATACATCCATTTTTGTCACTGCCTGAAATCCTGCTTCTGATGCCTCTTTCATTACATGATCCGCCTTTTCTGGCCGGACAATCGCTCTCACCAATATCATATGCTCTTCTCCTCTTCCTTCCGGGTCAGTCCATAACGCCATACTGCATCAGTATCTCTTCCAATTCATCTATGTTCATTGGATTTGGAATTACGAACAGCTCATTGTTATCTACTTTTCTTGCCAGGTTACGATATTCATCTGCCTGAGCTTCTTCTGGAGAATAATCAATGACCGTTCTTTTTCTGATCTCGGCTCTTTGTACTGCATTGTCACGAGGAACAAAATGAATCATCTGGGTTCCAATTTTTGCTGCCACCGCTTCCACCAGATCCTGCTCCTTATCAACCTTTCTGGAATTACAGATCAGTCCACCAAGCCTTACCCCTCCGGTCTTTGCATATTTGGAAATACCTTTCGAGATATTGTTGGCTGCGTAAAGGGCCATCATTTCACCAGAACATACAATGTAAATCTCCTGTGCTTTTCCTTCTCTGATTGGCATTGCAAATCCACCGCATACAACGTCTCCAAGTACGTCATAAAATACGTAATCCAAATCATCGGTGTAGGCACCAAGCTGTTCTAGTAAATTAATAGAAGTAATGATTCCACGTCCGGCACAGCCGACTCCTGGCTCAGGACCACCAGATTCCACACCCTTAATCCCGGCGTAACCTTCTTTCATAACTGCTTCCAGTTCAATGTCATCTCCTTCATCTCGAAGTGTGTCAAGAACCGTTTTCTGAGCCAGACCACCAAGAACTAATCTGGTGGAGTCTGCCTTTGGATCGCATCCTACGATCATAATGTGCTTTCCCATCTCGGCAAGGCCAGCCGTTAAATTCTGGGTTGTAGTAGATTTACCAATACCGCCTTTTCCATAGATTGCAACCTGTCTCATAACCAATTCCTCCTTACATAAGAAAAGAGGCAGAAGGCAGATACATAGGGTATCCTGCCATTCCACCTCTTTGTGAATAGAAAATGAAAACGTTACTAAGTTTTGTCGACCACTTAGGTTGCTAATACTATATCTGGTTTCAACCATGAATTCAATACAGCACTATGTACAAATGAAATGAGTTTTTTTCTCATCATTCTATGCAAATATAACTTTTACTCTCTTTTCCCTTCGAAAAAAGAGCTGGTTATCCAGCTCCTTCTTTCGCAGTTTATGTAACGCCAATCATGACAGAGGTCGCTTTAATTACAGCATAAGCATCCTTTCCCACTTCCAGTTCCAAATCTTTTACCGCCGCCATGGAAACGGTCGCCGATACGATATTGCCACCTCCCACGTCGAGAGTCACCATTGCATTAACAGCTCCGGCTTCGATTCCTATTATTTTTCCTTTTAACTGATTTCTCGCACTAAGTCTCATGGGCACCGTCTCCTCCATTTATCTTTCCAGTAATAGATTCTTACGTATTCCTTTTGAAACATATTACGCATTTCCATAATCAATGTCAATCTATATGGCAATTACTTAATAATATTAAGACAAAAGCAGGATTTCTTCTTTCGGAAACTGGATAAATAATGGAATATTTTCGTTTTTGTCTTGAATGAGCCAGATACGGTCCGAATTCTCCCCCTCTGCATTGTGAAACAACACCTGTCGTTCAAAGGGAGTATCCGTTACGCCCCATAACCTGACCTTCATAATATTTTCTCCTGGCTGACTGGCAGGAATTAAGGTATGGCCCCTGATGCCTATGTACTGAATGGAATTCCCGATCTTATCTTTGGTCATTAACCTTATGTTCCAGTCACTGGCATAAAGCTCATGATCCCCCAGTCTTTGAATGGCTGAGATATTCTTGCATCCAGTAAGTCTCGCCGCCTCCATCAAGCCTGGATTTTTAAAAATATCTCTGGTCCCCCCCTGTAACAAGCTCTTTCCTTCTGAGATCACCACCATCTGACTGCTGAATTTATAAATCTCGTCTCTGGAATGGGATACCAGGAATACATCCTTTCCATATTCTTTGATAAATTCCAGCATTTCTGTCTGAAGCGCATCCTTTAAAAATCCATCCAGTGCGGAAAATGGTTCATCAAGAAGAATGACTTCCGGTGCACTTAAGAGCATTCTTGCCAGTGCTACTCTTTGCTGCTGTCCTCCAGAGAGTTGGGAAGGGAACCTCTTTTCTAACCCGGAAAGCTGAAACCGCCTTAGCATCTCATAGATTGCCGCCTGTTTCTGATTTCTCTTTCCTGGAAGTACGATTCCTAAATTTTCTTCCACTGTCATGGTTGGAAATAGGGCATAGCTTTGAAACAAATATCCTACGTGACGTTGTCTGGCAGGCTGATTGATTCCTGTCTTAGAATCAAAAAGTACGTTTCCATTTAACACGATGCGCCCCTCATCTGGAGTTTCAATTCCTGCTACACATTTTAGTATCATGCTCTTACCGCTTCCAGAGGCGCCTAAGATTCCCGTGCAGCCTCCCTCTGTTTCAAATTCCACATCTAATTCAAAGCCGGAAAACTTCTTTCGGATTCTCGCCTGTAATGCCATATGATCACCACCCACTCACATCCTGATTGCTTTTACCAGACACCAAATTAATAAACACAACCATAATAAAAGAAATCGTAACGATGACCAGTACCCAAAATCCAGCAATCTCCCAATTCCCAGCCGATACTTCAGAGGCAATTGCAACAGGCATGGTTCGTGTCTTTCCAAGGATATTACCAGCCAGCATGGTAGTTGCCCCATATTCTCCAATGGCTCTTGAAAAAGAAAGCACAATGCCAGAAGCAAGTCCTGGGGCGGCCATGGGAACAATAATCTTCCAAAATATCTTCCGTTCCGAAAGCCCCAAAGTCCTTCCAGCATAAATCATAGTCACATCCACCTGTTCAAAGGCAGCTCTTGCATTCCGGTACATGAGCGGAAACGCAATAACAAACGCAGCCATAACACACCCTGACCATGTCTGAACCATCTTCACATGATAATTCTCCCAAAGAAACGCACCAAACGGCCGACGCAGGCTGAAAATCAGTAAAAGAAAGAAGCCAGCCACAGTGGGAGGAAGCACCAGAGGAAGAGTGAGAATCCCATCAACAGTGGATTTTGCCCTGTGATTTAATTTCATCACGCCTCTTGCCGCTCCCGTTCCAAGGAAAAAAGTGAAAATCGTTGCCAGTATTCCCGTTTTCATGGAAAGAAAAAGCGGACTAAAATCAATGGTTCTTATTATCTCCCACATGGTATTTCTCCTCCTTTTTTATCCGAATATCACTTCTTATATAATTCAAA
This sequence comes from uncultured Eubacteriales bacterium, assembly GCA_963528005.1. Classification (GTDB taxonomy): domain Bacteria; phylum Bacillota; class Clostridia; order Lachnospirales; family Lachnospiraceae; genus Lacrimispora. The sequence goes on along the minus strand of CAURSM010000004.1, from coordinate 16,766 downwards.
TCCTGCATCTAAGAACTGCTTTTTCACCTCTTCTGAACCAGTTAGATATTTCATAAAATCAGACGCTGCCACCTTTTCCACATCGGAAGCCTCTTTGTTATCAATTAGTCCCACTGGGTATAGTGCTGGATCAAGCATCTCTTTGTCTACCTTAGCAATTACTTCCACCTGATCAGACATGGAGGCCGCATCAGTGGCATACACGATTCCCACTTCATTGCTTCCTTCTGAAACAGCCGTTAATACTGCGGTTACATTGGGCCCTTGGTTGATTTCCATGGACATGACCTTATCAAGAATCCCCATTTTTTCAAAGAGCTTTCTGGCATACTGCCCCACCGGTACATCTTCTCCTGCGAGGGCTAAGCTGGATGCATTTGTAATAGTATCAAAGCCAGTCACCGTCGTCTCTTTGCCTTTGGGTTTAATAAGCACCATCTGATTCATCAGCAGATTTTGAACGGAACCTTCCTTTACAAATCCGCCTTTCTCTAACTCATCCATCTGCTTGGTTGCGGCAGAAAAGAAAATATCACATCTTGCTCCTTCTTCAATCTGAGTCTTTAAGGTACCAGAACTGTCCGCATTGTAAATCACCGTAACTTCTGGATGCTCACTCTCATACTCTTTTTTCACGGTTTCCATGGTATTTTTCAGACTCGCTGCAATGAAAACATAAAGTTCTGCTTGTTCTAAGGCTTTTGTTTCTGCTTCAACCTTTTGGGTTTCAACCGCCTGAGTTGTAGACGCTCCCGTCGCCTGACAGCCCACGGATGAAATGACGGCAAATGATGCCATTAAAAATGCAAGTAACTTCTTTCCTCGTTTCATAGCTTATCCTCCTGGATTTTTATTTGAATAACATAGGTATGTTGTTCATTCTTATTGTGTTTTGTTCTGTCTTATTGTGTTTCGTCCATTTTATGAAATATTGATCACAAAATCAATGTTCATATTTTTACAGTATATGGATATAAAATCAGACATTTTTTATCTATATGTCACAATAATCAGTGTCAACAACCTTTCATTGACAATGAATCAAAATATGATATAACTATTTATAAATAATAAAAACCATTTCAATCATGAGGGTATTCTATGGAAAAAATATATACGCCACAAGAAGTGGCAGATCGGCTACAGATAAAAAAGGCTACGGTTTATGAACTCATAAAGCGAGGAGAATTAAAGGCCACTAAGATTGGCAGGCAGATTCGGGTGAGTCAAGAACAATTAGATGTCTATTTAAAAGGTTCCACAGGACAAGATATAAGCACAACGGTTGAGGAGTCTCTGCCTCCGGTCACTGATATTCCACGCTTTACTGCTGTATCTGGGGGACAACAGACCGATTATCTGTTAAATACCAGCGGTCTCATTATAAGCAGCCAGGAATCAAGAGTTGTAGAACTGCTTCGAAGTCATTTGAGCAAAGAACAGGGGAATCTTCCCATACTTCATTCCTATATGAATGACTATAACAGCCTGTACTCTTTGTATTATGAAAAGACACACCTTGCCCTTACCTGCTTTTTCTCCCAGGAAAAAGAGGAAGCTGGGAAACAGATTAAAAACCTTATGCCTGGTAAGGAAATCGCAGTTCTTTCCGTTTGCCGCCTCTCATGGGGCTTTTATGTAAAGAGGGGAAATCCCTTGAAATTTCATTCCATCCACGATCTGATTCGTCCTGAGATACGTTTCTTAAACAGGGAATTAGGAAGTGGCCTGCGCATGTGTTTGGATTCCGCTTTGCTGGACGAAAAGATAAAAAAATCTGCCATAAGAGGGTATGAAAACGACTGCCTCTCTCATATGTCTGCTGCAAATGCAGTCGCTTCCGGAGCCGCAGACATAAGTATAGGGGATATCTCCCTGTTGGCCTCTTACCCCCAACTGGAATCCATCCCCTTTGCTTTTGCGTATCTTAATTTTGTTTTCTTAAAATCCGATTTGGAACACCCTGGGTTTCAGTCCATCTATCATGAGGTAAATTCGGAAGATTTTAAAAATGGTCTTCTTCACTTTAAAGGCTACGATACAAAAAACACAGGAAATCTTATTATAATCAATGGCTAACTTAGATCTGCAGTCTTTTCCCCTCTTTGAGGTAAAAAAGATAAAAGAAAACAGCTCCTAAAGCACATAAAAAAGCTCCGCAACCCATGGCATATGAGATATTTTTATTAGCCGCCTGTCCAAATATTACATTAGTAACCACTCCCGTTCCCTCAATAAGAACTGCATACATACTAAGGGCCGTGGCACGGTCCTCTGTCTTAATTCGGCAGTTTTGCATCTGTGTGGAAAAAGGTGCAAACAGACTGGCAAATAGGCGAAGAAGCAGAATTGCCACTACGGATATCACGGCTTGATTCGTAAAAGCAAGAACTACGCAAGATACCGCTCCGCCAACAAACATACTAAGCCCAAATGAAAAACCACCCATCCGTTTCGTAAACCAGTGAGACCACATTCCAGCCATACCAACTAGTGTGACAAGAATATAAACAAGCCCAATGGTTTTTACATCCATTCCAGCCTTTACATACTGTATCTGATTTAAAAATATAGTTATAGTCTGGTTCGTTTCAGCCAAAAGCCCCATACCGATTACTGCTACCAAAAACCTCTTATCTCTTATGGTCAAGCGAAATACATGGAAAAAATTATGTGTACTTCCTTTTTCCCTTTTGGGTAATTTCACTTCCTGAATACCGAGAGATAATACTCCAGCTATTCCATAGGATATTATGGTTAGAAATCCCGCCAAACGATAGTTTTCTCCAATGAATACAGAATACAAAAGAGACGATCCCAAAAGCCCTGCCATTCCCAAAAACTGATAAATTCCAAAAACCTTTTGACTCTCCTCTTCCTTACAAGAAAGATACAAGATGCTCACGTCACATCCAGAAAAACCTGCTAATACCACACTAAGAAGAATTCGTTCCAGTAAAAAATCAGCAAAACCTTCCGCTCTCCAAAATACAATTTTCGATATAAAATAGATGCCTGAACATAAAATTAGTGTTTTTCTATATCCAATCCGGTCTGCTACCAAACCCCAAGGCAATTCAAATCCGATGCAGAGAGCCAAACTAAGGCTTTCAATTATGGTAATCTGAACGATCGTCAATCCTACTGCCTGACGATATAAGGTGGCAACCGGTCCATAAAACACCATTCCCTGTAAAAAGGCAATGGCAAACATAATATATATATTTCGTCTTGATTTCATTTTCTCTTATAATCTCCTAATTTCTCGTACAAAAAATAAGCCCTGCTTACCAGCGCTTTCCTAAAAAAGCATATACTTTTTTTCTACGTGGGATTATTTAAGATGAAAATGAAATATGACATATCAATCAGACCCTTCTGAACTTTCTTCACATTATATCATACCATTTCCTGTGTGTAAATACTATTGACATACCGCTCCCCCTATTTGTATAATGTATGTATTACAGTTGTAAGAACAGGAGATTTATATGAATCATCTGCCTCAGATTTCGGAAGCTGAATATGAAGTGATGAAGGTCTTGTGGAAACACGCCCCCATAAACACCAACGAAGTGACCGATATGCTTACTAAAACCATTGGCTGGAATCCAAAGACCGTTCACACCTTGTTAAAAAGGCTGGCTCAAAAGGGAGCCATTACTTATCAAAAAGAAGGCCGCGTTTTTGTATACACTCCCGTGGTAAAGGAAGACGAATATTTAATGAAAGCCAATGATCACTTTTTGAACCAATTTTACAATGGCAAGATATCCAGTATGGTGACCAATTATATGAACAGCGATCATATGGAACCGGATGAGCTAAACGAACTTAGAAGACTCTTATTAAAGGGAAATAAGGAGGCCCGCTGACCATGCCTTATGCTCTTTTATCACACCTCTTGTTAGTCAGCCTGGTGATCCCTTTTTTCTATTTTCTGATTCTTATGATTGGGAAATGTCTTGGGAATCATCTGACTAGTCGGGCAAGGTATCACTTATGGTTTGTTTTCCTGTTTGTTCTGGCGGTTCCCTTCCTGCAAGTCTTACAAACTGGGACCAAATTACGGAATTACTCCCGGAACCTTCTTGGTCCCCTCTTTTCCCAAACAAAGGTTTCCCTGCCAGAGAAGGCATATGAAACTGCGGCCTCAGGAAGTAATTTATTTACGGATTTTTCAATTTCAGTCATCTGCAAAACTCCTGCCATCTTGCCCACCATTCTCTTAATTTTGTGGATTACTGGGATGGTATTTATGGCAATACTTACGTTATTTACCCACTATAAGATTGGGCAGAGAAAGAAATCCTCTCTTTTGCTTCAAAATGAAAGGGTGCGTGTTTTATATGAATCCTGCTTAAAGGAAGCTAATATTCGAAAAACCATTCCTATTTACAGCAGTGCCTATGTGACATCTCCTATTGCTATGGGCTTTTTATCTCCTTCCATCATAGTCCCAATCCACATACTCTCCGAAATGCCGGAAAAAGATCTGCGCTATATTCTGCTTCATGAGCTGATCCATTGCAAACATAAGGATCTTTTCATAAATCAACTCATGGCCCTTGCCCAGATTCTCTATTGGTTTCACCCTGTGGTCTGGATGGCACTTAAGAGGATGCAAAACGACAGAGAGATCGCCTGCGATTGTTCGGTTCTTTCCATGCTTCCATCGGATCAATATTGGGACTACGGCAATACTTTAATCAATTTTGCAGAAACGCTCTCCCGCTTTCCATACTGCACCACGGGAATGGGAGGATCAAAAAAAGAGATTCGAAACCGTATTATAAGCATTGCTGGTTATAAGGGAGAATCCAGATGGCACAAGATGAAAAGTGGTATCATTGTAACTGCTTGCGCCTTGGTGGCGGCTTTCGTTTCCCCTTTCCTCTCCGCAGGTGCTGACTACGATGGGAACTATAAATTTCACGGTGGCAATATTAACAAATTAGAACTTGATTCAGCCTTTCAAGGCCATAAGGGAAGCTTTGTACTTTATGAATTAAATTCTGGTCAGTACTCTATATACAACGAGTCCCAGGGGACGAAGAGAATATCCCCGGATTCCACCTATAAGATTTACAGTGCACTGGTGGCATTAGAAGAAGGAGTCATTGCTCCAACTTCCTCTAGTCTTTTATGGAATGGGAATACATATCCATTCAAGGAATGGAACAAAAATCAGACTCTTGACAGCGCAATGAAATGCTCGGCCAACTGGTATTTTACTGAATTGGACAAAGAAACCGGACTTTCTTCTCTAAGGAAATATTTACAGACCATGGGGTATGGTAATAGTGATGTGTCTGGAGGGCTTGGGCGTTTCTGGGCAGAATCTACCTTAAAGATTTCTCCCGTTGAACAGGTGGAGTTACTCACCAAGTTCTATCAGGGAAATCTAGGCTTTGCTCCTGAAAATCAAAGAGCGGTAAAGGATTCTTTGTTTGTCTCTTCTTCAAACGGAGCATTTCTTTATGGCAAGACCGGAACCGGAGCCATAAACGGAAAGCAGGTGAATGGGTGGTTTATCGGATTTGTTGAAACCAAAGATGAAACCTATGTGTTCGCCACCAACATTCAGGATATGGATTCTGCAAGCGGGAGTGCTGCTGCAAAGATCACGCTGGATATACTAAAAGATAAAAACATTTATACAGAATAGAAAATTCCCCTGATGATTTATAACATTCACTATTGCTGAAATTATAAATCATCAGGGGAATAAATTTTAGAACACTCAGAGACTTATTCGCCCATTATTTCGTTGTTTCTTCCATGCTCTTTATGAAATCTTTGTACCAATAAAAGGACTTTTTCTTCTTGCGCTCAAGGGTTCCATTTCCTTCATTGTCTCTGTCTACGTAAATAAAACCATATCGTTTTTCCATCTCTCCCGTTCCTGCACTGACTAAATCAATACAGCCCCAGGATAAATAGCCAAGGCATTCCACGCCATCGTTCATTGCTTCTATCATAGCGTCTATATGTTTCTTCATATATTCGATTCTGTAATCATCCACAATGTTTCCATCTTCTTCTATGATATCCTCTACTCCCAGACCATTCTCCACCACAAACAGTGGCTTTTCATATCGGTCATATAGATCATTCATTGTGATCCGAAGTCCAAGTGGATCGATTTGCCTTCCCCATGGAGTGATATCAAGATGGGGATTTCTTAAGGTTGTGATGGCATTGCCATCCGCTACATTTCCCTTAATCTCAGGACTTACACCTGCCAGTCGGCTGGAGTAATAGCTAAAAGCGATATAGTCCACAGGGTACTGGCTTAGTATGGTTTCATCCCCTTCTTCCATATGAAGTGAAATCTTTTTCTCACTCCAGATTTTTTTCGCATAGCTGGGATATTTTCCTTTTACTTGTACATCAATGAACAAATAAACCTCTTGATTTTTTTCTACTGCCGCCCACACATCCACAGGGTTACAGCTATAAGGGTAAAAGGAACCGGCAGCAAGCATGCAGCCCATCTTGATCTCAGGGTTTATGCCTTTGGCCATCTTTGTTGCTAATGCACTTGCAACCAACTGGTGATGAGCTGCCTGATATACGATCTGGTCCATATGCTCGTCATCTTTTACAACCATTCCTCCTCCGAAAAAAGGAATGTGAGTGATCATATTAATTTCATTAAAGGTAATCCAGTACTTCACTTTCTTACCATACCGCTGAAACAATACCTTGCAGTATTTCAGATATAAATCAATTAACCTTCGATCAGACCAGCCACCATATCTTTTCGTCAGAGAAAGGGGAGTATCAAAATGGCAGATAGTGACCACCGGCTCCATATGATATTTCTGGCACTCATCAAATAAGTTATCATAAAATGCCAAACCTGCCTCATTTGGTGTCTCATCATCTCCATTTGGGAAAATTCTAGCCCAGCTAATGGAGGTGCGAAAGGCCTTAAATCCCATTTCAGCCAGTAAAGCCAGATCTTCTTTATATCTGTGATAGAAATCAATGGACTGGTGGCTTGGATAAAAACCATAGTTTGCGTTCATGGCAATTTCCGGATGATACATTGCCTCTTTTCTTCCATGCTGCACAGAAGGAAGGATGTCCATAGGAGACATTCCTTTTCCATCTTCTAAATAAGCTCCTTCACATTGGTTCGCAGCCATGGCTCCTCCCCATAAAAAGTCTTTCTTTCTCATAAACAGCTCCTTACAGTATGGTCAGCAGGGTTTCTCCAATCTCAACATTACCTTCTTCGCTTGCTACAATTTCAAGATAGGCAGATGTATTGGTTACAAGCACAGGAATGATGGTTTCATATCCAGCTTCTTCAATGGCTTTTTTATCAAATTCAAGCAGCAAATCACCTTTTTTAATGATATCCCCGTCCTGAACATGAGAGGTGAAAAACTTCCCGTCTAATTCCACAGTATCGATCCCAATATGAATCAGTAATTCCACGCCTTCTTCACTGCGAAGACCAATCACATGTTTTGTCCGGAAAACAGTTGCCACGGTTCCGTCAAATGGGGCTACCACTCTTCCGTCAACGGATTCAACTGCAATTCCTTTTCCAATAATTTCTTTCGCAAAGGTTTCATCATTTATTTTAGATATGTTTACCTTCTTTCCTTTCACAGGACTGGTAATCACTATTTTTTTCATAAAGGATTCTTTTTTACTTCCTTCTGCCTCTTTTGTTTCTGCCTGATCCAAAGCTCCATCTGGTTCATTAAATCCATAAAACCAGGTTAATACAAAGGTTACTACAAATCCAATGGCACATGCAATTAAAGCATGAACTACGTTCATAGGATTTTCACCGATAAAGATTGGCAGGGAGAGAAGTCCAGGAGTACCAGAAGTATAACGTACCACTCCCATTAAACCTGCGTAGAAACCTCCCACACCACCACCGATCATAACCGATAGCAATATCTTTTTAAATTTAATCGTTACTCCGTACATAGCAGGTTCTGTAATACCCATTAATGCGGTGATACCTGCCGAGGAAGCCAACTGCTTTAATTCTTTATTTTTCGTCTTAATGGATACACATAATGCGGCAGCACCCTGACATACGTTAGAAACCAAGCTTCCAGGCCCCATGACTGCTTCATATCCGTAAGTGGTGTAAGAAGTCATAAGAACAGGAAGAAAACTCCAGTGCATTCCGGTCAGTACCAATAGTGGCATAAATGCTCCCATTAAGGTAGGTACGAGCCAGCTTACGCGAGCATTTAAAAAATCTGTAACAAAGGCAATTCCAGTACCAATATAGGAGCCTAAAGGTCCTAAAACAATGAGTACGATAGGAACTACAATGAGTATGGTAAGCGTTGGTTTTAAGAAGAACTTCACTGGCTTTGGAGATACTTTATCCGCAAAGCGTTCTACGTAAGTCATTAACCACACAGCTAGTATGATTGGAATGACACTGGAACCGTAATTAATTAACTTTATCGGCATTCCTAAGAAAAAGAGAGGGTCTCCAGCCGTTACTATTTTAGTAAAGGAAGGATGGAGCAAAGCACCGCCAACCATTGCTGCTAAATATGGATTGCAGCCCAGCTTCTTAGCAGATGAAATTGCCAGCATGATTGGTAAGAAATAAAAACCTGCATCTGCGATAAAGCTTAATACCACATAAACCTGTGACTCTTTTTGCATTCCTAATAAAACACAGATAACTAAAATCGCTTTAATCATACCTGCCGCTGTAATCGTTGGTATGATTGGGGTGAAAATGGAGGCAAAGATATCCATTAAGTTATCTATGATTCCACCTTTTTTCTGGGAAGGCTGTGTAGATTCCTCTAATCCCATACTTTTTATTTCATTGCACACATTTGCCACATCTGTGCCGATTATAATCTGGTATTGGCCTGATTTTTTTACAGCGCCTAATACTCCATTGATCTTTTTTAGTTTTTCTAAATCTACCAAAGATTCATCTTTAAAATTCATTCTCAAACGTGTTGCACAGTTTACTAAATATGTGATGTTTTTGATGCCGCCTACTTGCTCTACGATTGCCTGAGCTAAATCATGATGATTCATATTTTTTCTCCCATCTTTAAGTTTGTATTTATAGTTAAGGTGTCGACTTCCCTTTGATTTCTCTCTCTGCAACTCTGTTTATATGAAGCATAAAATAAATCATTTCTTCCTGCGAGATGGTAACATTAAATTTCTTTATAAAATAATCTTTCACTTTATCGGCACATAGCTTTGCTTGTGGAATCTTATTTCTTATTTGTTCATATAGAAACTCGTCGTCTGATGCGTGTATCTCCTCTTGCAGCAACCTTCTTGCGAAAAATCGAATATGAGTGACAAAACGATTGTAATTTAAGGAGTCCTCGTCTAACTCAATTTGATAGTGGTATTTTACAATGCTTAAAATATCATTTACGATTTCTGTTACAATCATCGTAAGCTGTAATTCCTCTCCCTCTTGCTGCGCATTGACAAAATGAAGGGCAATAAATCCTATTTCATCCTCAGACAGATGAATCCGCTCATAATACTCAATGAGACTTAAGGCATTTTTCGCAGCTGCGTATTCCTTGGGATAATAATTTTGAATTTCCCAAAGCAAGGCATTTTTCATCATCATGCCTGCTTTATATCTGGATATGGTGTAACTGATATGATCGGTTAATCCAATATAAATGCTGTCATGAAATTTTACCTTTAATTCTTCCTGAGCCTGGGCGATTATTTTACTGCTTAGTTCTACTTGATTAAAAGGAACTTCCTTTAATAAAGTTAGAAACTTGGAAGATGATTCTGCGGATTCAAATACGAATTTCTTGTCGATTTTGGTTTCGTCAATGGCATCTCCTGGTTTCTTTTGAAAAGCAATCCCTTTTCCCAGCAAAATAACCTCGGACAATTTATCATCTTCCGCTAAAATAATATTGTTGTTATATATTTTTTTAACTTGATAACACATCTTTTGATTATCCTCCTAAAAAAAACACCCAAATTAATACATACATGCGTTAACATGTATCCATTAATCTAGGTGTTGCCTGCCAAACAGTTACAATCCAGTTATTTTTTCTTATTATAACATAAAACGACATCTTATAACAATAGTGTAATGTAATACTTTACGATTGATTTTTTGTGCATTATGTATAAATAGCAGTAATAAAAGGATTGTATGAAGTATTTTTTTACTTTTTTTACTAATTAGTATCTAATATAGTTTCGTCTATGATTTATTCTGGAGAAAAATATGTATCTAAGATATCTTTATCTTTTCTCACTACATATCCACTTGCTCCCCGGTTCTTTACGTCTTCTACCATACTGACAAGAAGAATGGGATTCTTCATACCCTTATCTGTGGTGGTTACCACAAACCAGCCAAGCTCTGTTCCTGTGGTGTCTGATTTGGAGGCTTTTATTTCAGCCGTACCTGTTTTCCCCGCTAAGGCTATATCTGCCCGGTTGATGGCATGGCCCGTTCCATGTTCAGAGCTGATTACCTTCAATAGACCAGATTTCACGATTTCTGCTGTCTCAGGAGAAGAGGCATTGCTGATCCATATCTCAGGAGATGGCTGTTCCTTGTATAAAAGATAAGGCTTAAGCACATTTCCCTCATTGGTAAACATGGTATAAAGGGAAGCTAAATGGACTGGGTTCATTAAGACCTGTCCCTGTCCGTATCCGCTGTCTGCCAATTGGACCTCTGATTCTATTTTTCCCTCATTGGAGTACTGGGATTTTGCCAGGGTAATCTCAAAGGGGAGCTGCTGGTTAAAGCCAAGCTTATCAAGTCCTGACATAAAATCCTTGGAACCGATTTTTAAGGCAGCTTTGGCAAAATAGATGTTATTAGAATAGATTAAGGCGTTTTCCAGATTCAAGGGACTGCTGTCATGAAGGGTGGTCACATAATAATTGCCCCAGCTTTCATCCTTTCTCCACTTAAGTCCGCTACTTCCAAAATCCTCATTGGCATCAATGGCTCCGGTTGTTAGTCCTATGGTCGCGGTGATTGGCTTTAGAGATGATCCGGGAGCGAATTTCTGACGAAAGCGGTTGTACATTGGCTTTCTTTCATCCGTATTGAGAGCATCCCACTTCTCGTTTGACATACCTAAGATAAAGTCGTTGTCATCAAAGGAAGGAGTGCTTACAAGGGCAAGAATTTCTCCGGTAACTGGATTCATAGCAACGGTACTGCTTTTGTCTTCCAAAAAGGCATTGTAAATACTGGATTGAAGATTGCTGTCAATGGTCAGGGTTATATTGACCCCATCCATTCTGGATTTGGCCGCCAGAATTTTCTTCTCAACTCCATTGGCATCCACAATAGAAACCGTTCTGCCGTTGGTTCCTTTTAATTCCTTTTCATATAAAGCTTCCATTCCACTTCTTCCAATTACACTGTCTGTTAAGTAATCTTCTTCTGGGTGTTCTTTGATGTCTTCTGCCGTTACATTCTGAACGTACCCCACCAGATGGGCTCCACTTTCCATCAGAGGATAATAGCGGACTGGAGTATCAGAGATAAGGACTCCGGGAATGTTTAACAGTTTATCCTGAAGCTCTTTGTTTTTTATATTATCTTCTCTGGGCTGAGAGGAATTTAAGTTAATCTCGTCTACCTTTTTTAAGGTTTTTAATGGGACAAAGGAGTCATCCTTTACCCATTTGGCTTCCAGCTTCTTTTTGATTCCATCTGCGGATACACCCAAAAGGCCTGAAAGTGTTTCCAGGTCACTGGTTGCATCCTCGCTCATTTTCCCCGGAACCAGGCCTATGGCTGATGCCGTTCCTTTTCCGGCCAGTAGAATTCCGTTGCGGTCAAAGATATTTCCTCTTACCGCCTTATCTACGGATATCCTTACTTTGTCTGATTTTTGAAGCTCCGGGAAAATCAGGCTGTCGCTCCAGGAAAGCTGGTAGCCATTTTTCTTATCTTTTATATATTCTGCTTTGTTTTTAAAGCTGATATCACCTGCCATGGTCTTTAGATCCATACGATAGGACAAGGTGGCCTTTTTATCTTCGTACTCCACCGTTGTGATTTCCACCGATATATCGGATACTTCTAGACCCTCATAAATATTTTTATTTCTGGTTGTGAAATCTTCTTCGCTGATATTAAGCCGACTTTGGTCGGAAAGCATTGTGTACATGGTTTGATAATCATTTTGTTTGATTCGGTCCACATACTCGGAAAACAAGACATCCGGTTTCTTTTTTGATGTCAGCTTTTTTTGTATCTGGAAAAAGAGGAAAGCACCGGCCAGAGCCGCAAGCAAAATCAGTAGGGTTACCATAATGCGAAATAAAATTCTTTTTCTGGCACGGTTCATAATTTCCTCCTTTAATCTGTTCTAAGGTTATTTGATACTTTGGAAGCTGTATTTGTAATAATGGCTTCTTTTTCTTTTAACTGGAAGTAGTAATCAAAAATTCCTCTTCCAACTCCTACTACATTACCGGAACTATATCCATTGGCAATTCTTACTGCAATTGCTACCTTTGGATTTTCCAGAGGTGCATACCCGATAAAGAGTCCGTGGTTTGGTTTATTCTTTGCTTCCTCTGCGGTACCTGTCTTTCCGGCTGCACTCACTCCTAGGTCCTTAAGGCCAGCATTGGAGGTTGCCAGTTCATTCATTCCCTTAGCCACTTCCGACCAGATGGCTTCTGGAAGCTCCGCCGTATCTTTTAACACGGGTGTAAAGGATTTCTCCAGAGTTCCTTCGGAATCTGTAATCTTGTATACAAGAGATAAATCAAAGCTCTTTCCGTGATTCGCCAGCATGGTGGTATATCTTGCAAGCTGAGTGGTGGTATAGTTATGGGTTCCCTGTCCAATGGAGGAAGGAATGGAGAACTGATCTGTAACATGAGGCTGGGCCTCTCCGATTTCAATTCCCGTATTCTTATCAAGATCCATTAAATTAGCATACTTTTGCAGTTTCTGTAAGCCATCTGCCTCGGAATAAGTCCCGTCCTTTTGGGTTCCCATGCGGTATGTGATTTCGGACAGATACACGTTACAGGAATTTTTAAGAGCATCCGCTGGTGAATTGATAATCCCATGACCATTTCTCTTCCAGCAACGGAGCGCTGGCTGCACTTTATCAAAGATACCGGTACATACGATGCTGGTATCTGAGTTGATAACACCTTCGCTCATTCCTGCAATGACAGTTACTGGCTTAAAGGTGGAACCAGGTGCGGTTAACTGGCTGGTTGCACGGTTAAACAATGGCAGAGAAAGATCGTTAGAAAGCTGCATATAATACTGGGCGTCCATCTGATTGGCTAATCGGTTATTGTCATATCCTGGGTAGCTGACACAGGCTAATACCTCACCATCCTGGGGATCTACAATCACGGCAGACCCAGAGCAAGGATTGAGAGCCAGTTGTGCTGGAGTGATTTCCAGATTTTTGATTTTCTTTTGAATAAATGCCCATGAACTAAGCTGTCCACTATTTAAAAGCACCCGGTCTGGGTCTTCCAATGGAAGTGCTCCCTGATCGTAGAGTAGATTTTCTATGGTCTCCCCTTTTAAAGAGCCTTCTCCAATCATTGCCTCAAATATTTTTAGATCAAATTCCTGGCTGCCTTTTAAATCAGTAAGCATCTTTTCTTCTACAAGACGCACTTCCTCTTCGATCGCCACATAAGCCTCATTGTTTTGAACCTTACTTAAATCTACTAATCCGGCGGCAATGCAGTCCGTCAGATACTGACGGAAACTTTTATTTTTCCAATCCGGAGAACCTGCATTTCCTGTAATCAGCTTGGTTTTCTTGGCTTCACTCACCAGATAATCAAGGTATCCTTTCATCTCACTGCTTAAACCGTCATACTCTGTACCTGACGCATCAAAGGCGGCTGAAAACCGGGAATATACATTATCCTTCTTTTGGGAAAATATTCCGAATACGGATTTCTCCAAATCAGTAGCCGATTCATCCTTTAAACGATTGATATCAATGACATGATTTTTTAAAAGGGCAAAATATACTTCATCAGAGGAAATACGAATCTGAGCTGCGTTTTCTGCTTTTGGCATATCAGCTCGCTTCGTATCCACCATGTTAGATAATAGGATACCTGCAATCTGCTGTTCCAGCATTTTATAAACTGCTTCCTGTAAATCCTTATCAATGGTTAAATATAAATCTTTTCCGGTTCCTGGGGCTTTTATGATGACTGGCTCCGTCTTTTTATTTCCCACTACGTCGGTGTAAAACTGTTCCGTACCGTCCTCTCCCCTCAGTAAGCTTTCCATGGATTTTTCAATTCCACTTTTCCCGACTACAGACTGATTGGTATAGATGGCTTCTTGCTGATTCAACGTGCTCAATTCTTCGGAAGAGATTCCACCGGTATAACCTAAGATGGAGGCCATGCTTTCTCCACCGGCGTAAGTTCTGATGCTGCTTTCCTGAACATCTGCTCCAGGAAGATCTGCTTTATTCTCTAATACGGCTGCCATAGTCTCATTTGACACATCAGAAGCCACCATATAAGGCAGGTACTTCCGATAGGAATTAAGGGATAAACCGTAACGGACATTGGCAATCTGTAACACCTCTTTGGGAGTCAGTTCCTTTGGAAGTCCAAACTGCTTTTGTTCTTCTTCCGTGTAGGAAGAATCAATCAAAAACTTACCTTTTCCAGTTAATTCTGTCATGAGCTCATCGGCTGTGACCGCCTTTTCTTTCTCGGACAACTCTCCTACTTCCATCTTTCCGTAGAAGTCGGCCTTAAAGCGGCTTAGCTTCCAGCCATCTGCTGTAAATTCATAGGTTCCATCTTCATTTGCATCAATTGGAAGGACTACATTTAATTTTTTATCATCTTGTACCATTTGAATCAAACGGTAGGCGATTCCATTGAGTGATCTCTGCCGTTCTTTTTTTGTCTTATAATTCTTGGAATCTTCTAAGGTAACATCGTAGGACAAACGGTTGGAAGCCAACAGTTTTCCATTCCTGTCATAGATGTTGCCTCTGCTGCCGGACAGCTTTTGGGTTTTTACAATTGAGCTCATGAAAGCTTCCTGATTGGTCGCTCCCTCCATAATCTGAAAGCGATACAGGCGGAAAATCAGGGTTAAAAATAGAAATCCAAAGAACATACCTAGGATAAGAAGTCTGGGGATTCTTTCTATGAACGGAACTTCGGATGGTTGATTATTACGAAATGATCTATGTTTGCGCACGTTATTCTCCTTTAATCTTACGTTTGTAATATTTGACTCATAAAAAAACAGGGATTCCCTGATGACAGCTCCCCCATTTGCCTTACCAATGTCTAAAATACTACGTATGTAAGACATAATTATACACCGGATTTTTTTCCCTGTAAATACTTTTTTTACAAAGTACCTCTCTAATATTACGCCCAATCATCTGACTTATTTCATAATATGTCACAGGAAAAACAATCGACTCATTATGGCTGTCTTATTCATACCTTTTGGCCATTTTCAATCATTGGTACAGCAGTAATCATTCTATTCTTGTAGAAGACAGAATATCAATGGGGAATCCAATTACTTTCTTTTATATCCTATAGTTTATCCACTAAAATGCTAATATTTCAGTCTTCTAACTTTTCTTACCTAACTGATAGGGACTTTTTCGAAACTGATTGGGCGTTAATCCGGTGATTTTCTTAAATTGGCGAAAAAAATGTTCCATATTGCTATAACCGCACAAGGTTACGATTTCCGCTATGGTATAATTATGATACACCAAATATTTTTTGGCTAAATTGATCCGACTGTTAATCACATCATTCATACAGGAAACGCCAAAGGTATTTTTATAGATATCCTCTAAATACCCGACGCTGATATTTAGCCTTTCAGCCATTTTAGAGACAGTCCATTCTTTGTTTGGATTATGATAGATATCTAATTTCAACTGATTTAAATCAAGAAACAACGGGGATACCGCTTTATAATTATAAGATTCCAGCAGCTTGTTAAATAAAATCCGTAACAAGTGATCTACAGATATATCTTTAAAGTTATTGTTTAAGACATGCTCCGTCACAAGGAGTCTGTAAATATTATGACAATAGGAAGGGTCGTGAATGACAAACGGCACTCCGCAGGGAAGTGGGGCTGTGGTCACATAAGATTCATCGGTATAAAAACGAATCCAGTCATTTGCATAGCTTTCCCCGCACGCACGATAATAAATCCTCTGCCCTGGCCGGTAGAGGATGGCACAATTGGGAGGATATTTCCTGTTTTCACCGTCTACTAAGAAGATTGCAGGTGTCTGAGTCAGCAATAACAACCAACAGTCATGTCCATTTGGTATATCAAATACAAAATCCTCAGAATGGCTGGCATCATATTCTGCAAAATCTATTTGAATCATGGTTTTCCTCCGTCTTACGAATCCGATTACACTTTGAAGCAAATCTATGATAATTCTATCATAGATTTCCACATGATTACAGTCATTATATTTCTTTATGGGAAATATTTGTCTTGTACCTATCTCTCTATCTAATTAGCATTTTATGACCTAGCCTTAACTCTAATGATAATAGTGGTAAAAAGAGCACAAAAAAAGCTTCTTTGTATCAGCATCAAACCTGCTCATTACATAGAAGCTTATTTTGTATACATGTTCTGATATTACATGATAACTGCCAATCCTCTGCTATCAACTAGGACTGGCTTACTACGACCTTTAAGGTAAGTTCTGACAACTGGGGATTTAGATCCCTATCCGGTATCAGGTCAAAAACTGGAACTCCTGCTT